>NZ_MSXU01000015.1:379772-609944 GCF_001945375.1 Pseudomonas sp. PA1(2017) | reverse complement strand
CGGCTCCGAGGGCGTTGGTGTGTATGTCAGCGTCAACGTCGGCAAGGGCGATCTTGAACGCGAAGGTCAGCGCCAGCATGAAGCCTACCTGTACGCCGGCGATCGCCTGAACTTCACCAGTGGCCGAGATACCGCCATCGGCGGGGCCCAGCTGAGTGGCGACGAAGTCACTGGCCGTGTGGGTCGTGACCTGACCGTGACCTCGCTACCCGATACGGGCAAGGTCAAGGGCCGGGAATTCGATGTCAGCGCCACCGCCACGTTCGGCCCGGGAGCAGGCTTCAGTGCTTCGGTTGGCTACGGCGAAACCACGGGCTCTACCGAGTGGGTGGAAAATCAAACCCGTATCGTTGCGCGTGATCGTCTGGACATCCGCACCGAAGAGCACACGCAGATCGATGGCGCACTGATTGCCTCCAACACCGGCAACCTCAAATTGGATACCGGCACCCTGGGCTTCAGCGATATCGCCGGGCACGACAAGGAGCACAGCTATTACCTGAATGTCGGCGGTTCGTACGGCAAGAACGACGCGAAAGATACCCAGCAGGACAAAAGCCAGGAAGGCAAGGGCGAAAAGGGTAAGACGGGCTGGAGCGTCGAGGGTTACGAGTACGAGAAGGATCGCCAGCAGATCGTGCGGGCTACTGTCGGCGAGGGCGAGATTGTCGTGCGCGGGGATGCACAGACCGGGCAGGACTCCACAGAGGGCCTCAACCGTGATGTGAGCAAGGCGTACGAGATCACTCGGGATGATGAGGAACGTACGGATCTGTATGTGACCAAGTCGTCTGTGGAAGCCGTGGCTGCTGTTGCGCAGGCTACTGCCGAAAAAATCGCTCGAGAAGTACAAGCGCAGCGTGTGAATGTGGCACAAATTCCTCAGGAGGCAAGACAGTCCTTAGGTGATGAGCGTGCTTTGGCCATGGCTAAAAACCTAGCTAGAAATGGCCTGGATCCAGAGCTGATGAAGCACTTATCACCAAAGACACTTGAGTACCTCACTTCCTGGGCTAACAGTGCGGAAAACTACAATAAGGCCTATGAGGCCAATGTTGGCACGAGTACCTCAGCTGCTGCGCAGCCTTCTGCTGGTGCAACTCTGAATCTGCCGGAAACTACCATCAATGATGCACCACGCTCAGGCGGAGACGCATTTTTGAGAGAAACTTCGGATGTGCGTCTATATCTTGGAACTCTACCTGCTACAGAGGCTAAGCTCGCACTGCTTGGTATGCAGGTTTTTATGGGGCCGGCCAAAGCCGCTGTAAGTCTTGCAGGTAATGTCCTGATCAACTCTATGTTCGGTGACAAAATTGATGCGATAAAGGACAGCGCTGCTGTTGGCATGACTGCGGGCTTAGGTGATAGAGATAAAAAAGATGTTCAGGGGGATCATGACTATGCCAAGCAGCAGTACGCAGCTGGAGAAGAGGGTTATCTAAATGGTGATGAGGGTGTACTGGCATCCCGTTTCCTGATTGACTTAGCTGCCGGCGAAATTGGTTCACTAACCAAAAAGGTGGCTGGGAAAGCTGTTGGAGTTGTGTCTGGGGCAGGAAAAGATAAGTACACTCCGAATGCCGGCAGCGTTGGCAATATGGGAGAGTTTCTGAAGCAGCCAGGCCTTGGTTCACAAATTAATACGTCTGCGCAGAAAACCAAGCAGATATACCAAGGGCAAAGTGTGTATCAAGCAAATTCGTCTATTGGGGATTACCTTGTCAAAGGCGATAAGTTTTATTTGGATGGCATGCATAAGAATCATCTTGAGGTCTTTGATAGTAAGGGGCGTTTCAAAGCTGTATTGAATCTCGATGGGTCTTATAATGCTGATAAGACGAGTAAGGCCCTATCTGAAGGAAGGAGGTTGCCGAAATGAATGAGTTTTCGTCTCTAGAAGATTTGAAGCGTTTGTTTAAAGAGATTGCCAAGGCAAAGATGGGCAATTTTGACTGTCGTGAGTTAAGTATCGACTACGAGTGTGACTTAAATGAGGCTTTTAATAGATATGCAGGTCTTTTGTGTCAGTCTATAAAAATGCTTGATGCGGGGGGGGCAGATGATTCGGTTATTCAGCTTGCTTTGATGACGCTTCGTACACATGCGATGAGTTTATCTAGTTTTTTTGATGCGATAGCTGACGATGCTGAGTTTCTTATAACAGCGGAAAATGGGACAGATTCTGAGAATCGATGGGGTCAGAGTCATTGATTCGGTCATACAGCTAAATCAATGACTCTGACCCTGAGGGATTTCACAAAATATTCATCTAGATCAGTCGGATAGCTTGAAGGTGATGCCTGCATGAGCCTGGTAGTGTGGTAGTGGCCAAACCAGCTAACCCCCGAGACTCACGCAAGCAGTACGATTCTCGCGCAAGGCATGTCTCAAGCTCTCCCCGCGATCCAAATTGAACTACTGAGCACTCCGATAAGCGGCCCCAGCTGCGCCGGCATCGCCTTTACGCGCCCAATCAAATAACTGAACTCTCCGCGCCGCCTCGCTTTCCACTCTGAACCCCCATGAGGCAGGCGTTCCATGCTCCCACACAGCCAGCAGGGCCAAGGCCCGATCACCTTCGTGCTGATGCATTTTCTCGGCGGCTCACACCGTACCTGGGGGCCGACCATTCCCTATCTTGATCGCGAGCACCGCTGCGTGGCGCTCGATACGCCGGGCTTTGGTGATGCCAGCGAAGTGCCGGGTTATACGGTCAGCGAGATGGCCGATCAGGTCGACCAGAGCATTCGCGAGCTCGGGCTCAAGCACTGCATCCTCGTCGGCCATTCGATGACCGGCAAGGTCGCGACGGTCCTGGCATCGCGGCAGCCGGCCTATCTTCAAGGCCTGGTGCTGGTGGCGCCGTCGCCGCCCGGCCCGCAGCCGATGAGCGACGCCGACCGCGACCGCCAGCGTGCCTACGACGCTTCGCGAGAACAAGCCGAAGCCTTCGTCGATGAATCCAGTTTCCACCGTTTGCCGGATGACCTGCGTGAGGTCGCCATTGCCGACGCCCAGAGCGTGAACCTCGAGGCCTGGCGCGCCTGGGTCGACCATGGCAGCCGCGAAGACTGGCAGAACCGCATCGGCAGCCTGCCTTACCCGGCGTTGCTGATCTGCGGCGCTGACGACCGCCAGGTGCCGGATGCCGAGGCGCAGAGCCGTACCACCCTGGCGCACTTTCCCCACAGCGCCGTACTGACGCTACCCGGCGCGGGGCACTTGATGCCCCTGCAGACACCCCGCGCACTGGCCGAGCAGATGCTCGCATTCGCTCATTTGATCGCGACTCGTATCGCTGAAGGAGAAGGTTGATGGACTTGGGTTTGAAAGATCGTGTGGCACTGATCAGTGGTGCGGCGGGCGGGATCGGTCTGGCGACCGCGCGCCTGCTGGCAGAGGAGGGCGTGCAACTGGTGCTGACCGACCGCGAGCAGGATGCGCTGCAACAGGCCGCCGCGGATCTTGCCGGCGATCCGCTGCTGATCGCCGTGGACATGACCCGGCAAGCCGAGGTCGATGATCTCGTCCGCCAGGCTGAAGCACGTTTCGGCAAGGTCGACATCGTCGTGCATACCGCCGGTGTGACCGGCGCCAAGGGCGACCCCCTGGAACTCTCGGACGCCGACTACCAGGAAGCCTGGGACACCGACTTCTTCACCGCCGTGCGCGTCGCTCGGGCAACCGTCCCGGCCATGCGCAAGCGCGGCTGGGGCCGGCTGGTGTGCATCACTTCGGAAAACGCCGTGCAGCCGTACTGGGAAGAGGCCGTCTACAACGTGGCCAAGGCTGCGCTGGCCGCCTTCATCAAGAACCTGTCTTACAAGGAAGCGGCCCACGGCGTGTTGTGCAACACGGTATCGCCCGCGTTCATCGAAACCGGCATGACCGACGGCATGATGGAGAAACGTGCGGAAGAACTGGGCGTGAGCTTCGAGGAAGCGGTGCAGAGCTTCCTGAAGGAGGAACGCCCCGGGATCGTCCAGCAGCGCCGTGGCCAGCCAGAAGAAGTGGCAGCGGCTATCGCGCTGCTGGTGTCGGAGCGCGCGTCTTTCATCAACGGCAGCAACCTGCGCGTCGATGGTGGGTCGGTGCAGAGCGTGCAGAATTGAGCTGCAACCTGAAGCGCTTGCAACCTTTTCATGGCCTTTTACGCTATTCGTTGTTTGTGGCGGTTAAGTGGCGGGAGCGGTCGTTATTCAATCCACTGTAGGAGCCGCGACCTCGCGGCGATTCGTTCAGGCACCGCCGAAATAGGCAGTCAGGCTGCAATCGTTTCGCCCCGAGGTCGGGGCTCCCACAGGTTGGTTTGAGTGGCCACTTCTGCCTTGTAGCTGCCGATCACCAAGCCTCGGGTTGGGGATTCGCTGCCCGGCGATGCCATCTCGAATGCCGATATAAATAACCATTTGGTTATGTATCGCCGATGTTTTTTCAATAGGCGCCTTGCTTCCTTTATCTGATCATGGCCCGCAGAGCCTGCATCGGCGCCCCGGCGGCCGTATGACCGGCGACTCCACAATTTCAATAAACAGGAGCGTCCCATGTCCGAGGACAGCCGTTTCATCATCCGTGATCGCAACTGGCACCCAAAAGCCTTCACCCCCGATTACAAGACCTCAGTCGCCCGCTCGCCGCGCCAGGCGCTGGTGAGCATTCCGCAATCGATTTCGGAAACCACCGGGCCGGATTTCAGCCACTTGAAGATGGGCAAGCATGACAACGATCTGCTGCTCAATTTCAACAACGGTGGCCTGCCCATCGGTGAGCGCATTCTGGTGTGCGGTCGGGTGATGGATCAGTATGGCAAGCCGATTCCCCATACTTTCGTGGAAATGTGGCAGGCCAATGCCGGCGGGCGCTACCGCCACAAGAACGACCGCTATCTGGCGCCGCTGGACCCGAACTTCGGCGGTGTCGGCCGCGCGCTGACCGACGGCGAAGGCAACTACAGCTTCCGAACCGTCAAGCCGGGCCCTTACCCGTGGCGCAACGGCCCCAATGACTGGCGCCCGGCGCACATTCACTTCTCCATCAGTGGCCCGTCGATCGCCACCAAACTGATCACCCAGTTGTATTTCGAAGGGGACCCGCTGATTCCGCTGTGCCCGATCGTCAAGTCGATCGCCAACCCGGACGCGGTACAGACGCTGATCGCCAAGCTCGACATGAGCATGGCCAACCCCATGGATTGCCTGGCCTACCGCTTCGACATCGTGCTGCGCGGCCAGCGCAAGACCCACTTCGAGAATTGCTGAGGAGCCCGCCATGCCTGTCGAACTCTTGCCCGAAACCGCTTCGCAAACCGCCGGCCCCTACGTGCACATCGGCCTGGCCCTGGCCGCTGCCGGCAACCCGACCCGTGACCAGGAAATCTGGAACCAGATGGCCAAGCCCGGCGCTCCGGGCGAGCACATCACCCTGATCGGCCACGTCTACGACGGCAACGGTCATCTGGTGCGCGACGCCTTCCTGGAACTCTGGCAGGCCGACCACCAGGGCCGCTATGACGCCGACTACGACCTGGACAAGCCTTTCAATGGCTTCGGCCGTACCGCCACCACCTTCGATGCCGGCAGCGAGTGGACGGTGCAGACGATCAAACCCGGCGTGGTCGACAACGCTGCCGGCGTACCGATGGCGCCGCACATCAACGTCGCGCTGTTCGCCCGGGGCATCAACATCCACCTGCACACGCGCCTGTATTTCGAGGATGAGGCCGAGGCCAACGGCAAGGATCCGGTGCTGAACCTGATCGAGCAGCCTTCGCGCCGCGAGACCATGATCGCCAGGCGCTGCGAGGTTGACGGCAAGCCGGCCTACCGATTTGATATCCGCATTCAGGGGGACGGCGAAACGGTGTTTTTTGATTTCTGACAGCGACCTGGATGCGCCCGCCGAGCAGATCGACGCGCGCATCCACCAAGGTTTTACCGCAGCCCTCGAGGCCCGCGGTTTCCACGCCGACACCGAGCAGCAGCGCGCGATCGATACCCTGGGGCAGTGGCTGCAAGGTTGGTGCACCGGGCGGCGTGGCTGGTTGCGCAAGCCGGTTGCCGGCGTCTACCTGTGGGGTGGCGTGGGGCGCGGCAAGAGCTTCGTGATGGACGCCTTCTTCGCGGCGGCGCCATTGAGCGCCAAGCGCCGCGTGCATTTTCATGCCTTTTTGCAGGAGCTGCAGCAGCGCATGCAGGCCTTTGCCGGCCAGCCTGACCCGCTGGTGCTGGCGATCCGCGCGCTGGCCCAGGACATCCGCCTGCTGTGCTTCGATGAATTTCATGTGCATGACATCGGCGATGCCATGCTGTTGCGCCGTCTGCTTGACGTGCTGGTCGAGGAGGGCGTCGGCCTGGTGATGACTTCCAACTATCCGCCGGCCGGGCTGTGCCCCAATCCGCTGTACCGCGAGCGCTTCACGCCGGCCATCGAGATGTTCGAAAAGCGGTTCACGGTGATGAGCCTGGATGCCGGCACCGATTACCGCGAGCTGCCGGGCAACGCTCAGCAGTGGGGTGAGTACCTCTGGCCGCAATCGGCGGGCGGCCAGGCCTATCTGGAAAACTGGCTGGCGCTGGATGAGCAGGCGCAGCGCGATCAGCTGCTGACCGTCAATCATCATCCCTTGTCGGTGCGTGCCCTGGCGCCCGGTCGCGCCTGGCTGGAGTTCGCCGAGCTGTGCGGTAATGCCCACTCCACGGCAGATTTTCTCTGGCTGCTGCAGCGTTATCCGCGCCTTGCCCTGACCGGCGTGCCGACCCTGGATTCGCAGCCCACCGATGCCTGCCAGCGGTTCATCAACCTGGTTGATATCGCGTACGATGCCGGCGCCACGCTGCTGTTGTGCAGCGAATTCAGTCTCGAGCGCCTGTGCCGCGGCTCCGCCCATCAGGATTTCGTGCGAACCCGCAGCCGTCTTCGTCAATTGAGCAAACGAGAACTCGCGACGACCGAAGACACCGGCCTAGAGGCCCGCGCCACCTGCGACAAGGAATGCTGAACCCGTGCTGCAAATTCTCCAGATCACTGCGCCGATCTTCCTGCTGATCGGCCTCGGCTACCTCGCGGCCATGGGCGGCCTGCTCAATCGTGAGCAGGTGCGCGGCATCGGCGCCTTCGTAATCACCTTCGCCATGCCGGCGCTGCTGATCAAGACCCTGGGCACCTCGCCGATCCAGCAAACCATGGTGCCCAGCTACCTGATCGCCTATGCGTTCGGCTCCCTGGCGGCCTTTACCCTGGCGTTCGGCGTGTCGCGTTGGGTGCGTGGCGACAACCTGTCGGGCTCGGCCATCAACGCCATGGGCATGTCGGTTTCCAACAGCGGTTTCGTCGGCTACCCGCTGGTAGCGGCCGCCATCGGCTCGCCGGCGGTACTGGGCATGGCGATGGGCATGCTGGTCGAGAACCTGCTGATGATTCCCCTGGCGCTGGTGCTGGCCGAGGCGGGCAAGCAGCAGGGCGGCGGCGGCCTCAAGGTGTTGAGCATGACCTTCGGGCGGCTGCTGAAGAACCCGGTGATCATCGGCATCATCATCGGCCTGTGCGTCTCGCTGCTGGGCATCGAGATTCCGCCGCTGCTGTTCAAACCCATCGACATGCTGGCCGGGGTATCGGCGCCGCTGGCGCTGTTCGTGATCGGTGCCGGGTTGTTCGGCATGAAGGCCCGTGGCGTGTGGGTGGATGCCGCGTGGATTTCCGGCGGCAAGCTGATCCTGCATCCGCTGGCGGTGCTGTGCGCGTTCATGCTGGTGCCGGACGTCGACCCGGTGATGAAGGTGGTGGGCGTGCTGTTCGCCTGCTCACCGATGATGAGCATCTTCCCGATCCTCGGCCAGCGTTTCGGCCTGGAGGACCGCTGCAGCGCGACCCTGCTGGTGGCGACGGTGTTGTCGTTCGTCACCATCAGTGTGGCGCTGGTATTTATCGGCACGGGATCTTCGTAAGAGCGATTTATTTCCTAGATGGGGCGGGTCGTATAGGTGAAACCTTTCGAGGCCGCCTGATCGTTCCAGGAGCCCGTTCACGATCCTTCGGCTCGGCTTCGGCGTGTTGACTGCAATGTGGCGGTAGCGGCCGTTATCCGATCCATTGTGGGAGCCGCGACCTCGCGGCGAATCGCTCAGGCACCGCCGAAATAGGCAGTCAGGCTGCAATCGTTTCGCCCCGAGGTCGGGGCTCCCACAGGTTGGTTTGAGTGTCTGCTTCTGTCTTGTGGCAGCCTCTTTAGCGTTTCAACGTCGCCTAGAAAGATCGCAAGCAGAGTCCAACTATCAAACCCGACTACCCAGCAACTCCGCTCGCCTTATCCAGTTCTGTCGCTGATTCTCCGAAGAGGGACGCACCGGCGAGAACGTCTCCAGGCGGCGCGTTTTGATGCCGCAGAAGCCGAGGATGGTGCGCTTCATCTGCCGATGGGCCGGCGCGCCGTAGATCCAGTGAAAGTACCAGCGTGGCGTGTCGAGGGTGACCAGCAGGTCGGCGGTGCGGCCGCTGAGCAGCTTGTCCCAGAGCTGCGAATCGCTGCGGTATTTGAAGGCGAAGCCGGGCAGCAGCACGCGGTCGAAGAAGCCCTTGAGCTGGGCCGGCAGGCCGCCCCACCAGACCGGGTAGACGAATACCAGGTGCTGGGCCCAGTGAATCTGTCGCTGCGCTTCGAGCAGGTCCGGCTCCAGGGCCTGGCTCTGGCTGTAGCCCTCGTGCAGCACCGGATCGAAGCTCAAATCGCCCAGGCGGATCTGCCGCACCACATGGCCTTCGGTGCGCGCGCCCTGGGCGTAGGCCTCGGCCAGGGAATGGCAGAAGCTGTCGCTTTTCGGCGAGCCGATGATCATCAGGATCCGCTTGCCATCCCCCTCCAGCGGGGTGGCGCCACTCTTGGCGCCGTCAGTCATGTTGGCCGGCCTGCAGCATGGTTTCCGGGCGCACCCAGGCGTCGAACTGCTCCTCGGTGAGGTGCCCCAGCGCCAGGGCCGCCTCGCGCAGGGTGGTGCCTTCGCTGTAGGCCTTCTTGGCGATTTCCGCGGCCTTGTCGTAGCCGATATGCGGGTTCAGCGCGGTGACCAGCATCAGGCCGCGCTCCAGGTGCTCGGCCATGCGCGGGGCGTCGGGCTCCATGCCGAGCACGCAGTGCTCGCGGAAGTTACTGCAGCCATCGGCCAGCAGGCGGATCGACTGCAGCACGTTATGAATGATCACTGGCTTGTAGACGTTCAGTTGCAGGTGCCCCTGGCTGGCCGCGAAGCCGATGGTCACGTCATTGCCCATCACCTGGCAGGCCAGCATCGACAGCGCCTCGCATTGGGTCGGGTTGACCTTGCCGGGCATGATCGAGCTGCCCGGCTCGTTGGCCGGCAGGCGCACTTCGGCAAAGCCGCCGCGCGGGCCGGAGCCCAGCAGGCGCAGGTCGTTGGCGATTTTCATCAGTGCCACGGCCAGGGTTTTCAGGGCGCCGGAGAGGGCCGTCAGCGGCTCGTGGCCGGCGAGGGCAGCGAATTTGTTCGGCGCGCTCTTCAATGGCAGGCCGCTCAAGGCTGCCAGCTCCGCGGCAATCGCTTCACCGAAGCCGGGGGGCGAATTCAGACCGGTGCCGACGGCGGTGCCGCCCTGAGCCAGTTCGCAGACTGCCGGCAGGGTCGCGCGAATCGCCTGCTGCGCCAGCTCCAGTTGGGCGACGAACGCCGACAGCTCCTGGCCGAAGGTGATCGGCGTGGCATCCATCATGTGGGTGCGGCCGGTCTTCACCAGGCGGTTATGGCGCGCCGCCTGGTCGGCCAGGGCTTCGGAAAGCTCGGCGATGGCCGGCAGCAGGTCGCGCTGCACGGCGCCGGCAGCGGCGATGTGCATGGCGGTG
Source organism: Pseudomonas sp. PA1(2017) (assembly GCF_001945375.1). Classification (NCBI taxonomy): domain Bacteria; kingdom Pseudomonadati; phylum Pseudomonadota; class Gammaproteobacteria; order Pseudomonadales; family Pseudomonadaceae; genus Pseudomonas; species Pseudomonas sp. PA1(2017). The sequence goes on along the minus strand of NZ_MSXU01000015.1, from coordinate 600,091 downwards.
GGAAAGCAGTCGTTGGAGCTCTGCGCACGGTTGACGTGGTCGTTGGGGTGCACCGGGCTCTTGCCGCCTCGCGGGTTGCCGGCCAGCTCGTTGGCGCGCCCGGCGATCACCTCGTTGACGTTCATGTTGCTCTGGGTGCCACTGCCGGTCTGCCAGACCACCAGCGGGAACTGCGCGTCGTGCTGGCCGGCGATCACTTCATCGGCAGCCTGCTCGATCAGCCGGGCGATGTCATGGGGCAGGTCGCCGATGCGATCATTGATGCGCGCTGCGGCTTTCTTGATCAGCGCCAGGGAATGCACCACCGCCAGCGGCATGTGCTCCTCGCCAATCGCGAAATTGATCCGCGAACGCTGGGTCTGGGCGCCCCAGTAGGCGTCCTCGGGGACTTCGATGGGGCCGATGCTGTCGGTTTCGGTACGGCTCATTGCGGGACTCTCCGTCGCGTTTCAATCACGTTAGGCTGCACTGGTGACCACACGTTCCAACTACCAGCGCGTTCGGCTCGTGCCCATCCAGCCCTGTGCCGCGCGTACCGGTACGCGCTCGCCGAGGGCATTGCGCAGCAGACCATCGTACTGGCCGAACCACTCGTAGGTGTCGGCATACAGCAGGCCGAAGCCGAGGCGCGGTTTGGCGACATGGGCCTGGCGCGGGGTGAAGGTGAGGTCGACCTGGCCGTCCTCGGTCGTCAGGTGCCAGGGCGCCAGCGGGTCGTTGCGCATCTGGCGGATTTGCACGGTCTGCTCCAAGTGCAGCAGGGCGCCGCCGAACCACAGGGCGTTTTCCGTCAACCCGCTGTGCTCGGTCCAGCCGCTGCCGAAGTTGCCACCGATGCCGCCGGGCGCCGCGAACACCGCGCGGGTCCACTGGCTGTAGAGCGGCCATACGCCACGGCCGAAATCCATGGAGGCGAAGCTGTGGCCGCTGGTGCATTCGTAGTCCTTGTCGCCCAGATGCACGCTGCCGGTCACCGGCAGGCCCACCTGGCGACAGGTGGCGTGGAAGCCCTTGTTGCCGAACGGCACCACCAGGTTCACCGACTCCAGGTGAGCGAGGCGCTGGATGTCCAGTGCCAGGTGCAGCGGCTGGCCGCCGATATTCGGTGAGGTGGCGGTCAGCCGCACGCGGCCGGGGTATTCGTTGAAATGCAGCTGCAGGCGATGGTGCTCGAAGGCGTGGCCGCCCTGGGGCGTGTCCGGCAGGTTGCAGCCGCGGGCAAACAGGCTGAGCTGATTGAGGGCTACGTGCTGGCCGCTGTTCAGGTCGAGAAAGTAGGCGGCGCCGTAGCCAACGTAATCCAGGTCGGCCTGGATCAGCGACAGCGTCCATTCTGGTGTGCTGATGTTCCAGTGATTCCAGCGCTTGCGACGCCCCAGGTTGCCGGGCAGGGAGCAGTCCACTCGCGGCCGCGGCGACCAGCCGACGGCCTCCGGGTTGAGGCGCCCACGCGCATCGCACAGCGGGATTGGCGGTGGTGGAACGAAGGGGCTATTCATCGGGCACGTCCATGTGTGCATGAAAAGAGCCGCCGAGCATGCAACTGTCCGGCGTGGCGGGCAAGTGCTGGCAGTTTGAACTTCGCCGCAAGGGTGCGCCAGTGGGCATTTACCGCTGAATCCCATGGGTAGACGGGCGCACATGGCATGCGAAAAGGCTTGAGAGGCGCGGCGCCGGGGCACAAAATGCGCCGCTGTCGGTCAAAGCACCTCACCCTTGTGTTCAGGAGTACCCCGATGTCCCGTATCCCCGCGTTCTGCATTGCCGCTCTGATGGCCGTCGGTAGCACCCAGGTACTGGCCGATGCCCGCAGCCATGCCGCCGATGCCGAGCGCTTCCTGCAGCTCGCCAACGCCGACAAGCTGGCTGTTCCGGTTTACGCTCAGGTTCAGCAGATGTTCGCCCAGCGCTTCGCCGAAACCAAGGCGCCGGAGAGCAAGAAGGCCGTGCTGGAAAGTTACCAGGCCAAGGCCAACGCCGAGCTGGACAAGGCGGTCGGCTGGGACAAGCTCAAGCCCGACATGGTCAAGCTGTACACCAGCAATTTCAGCGAGCAGGAGCTCAAGGACCTGATCGCCTTCTATCAATCGCCGCTGGGCCAGAAAGTGCTCAAGCAGATGCCGGCGCTTACCGCCCAGTCCGCACAGATCACCCAGGCCAAGCTGGAAAGCGCCGTGCCGGCGGTCAACAAGCTGCTCACCGATATGGGCAGTGAACTGGGCGCCAAGAAGCCCTGATACCCGCCGTGGCCAGCCAGGCGCTGGCCACGCCCTCCATGGAGCCCGCAATGCCCAAGATCGATCACCTGCGTACCGCCTTCGCCGCCCTGCAACCCGAGCAACTCGAGGTGCTGGACGAAAGCCACATGCACAGCCGTGGGCTGGAAACGCACTACAAGGCGGTGATCGTCAGCCCGCAGTTCGACGGCCTCAATGCCGTGAAACGCCACCAGAAGGTCTATGGCGTGCTGGGCGACCTGATGAGCCAGGTGCATGCGCTGGCCCTGCACACCTACACGCCGCAGGAATGGGCCCAGCAGGGCGTGGCACCGGATTCACCAACCTGCCGTGGTGGCAGCAAGCACGACCACTGATTGCAGCTTGCCTTACGATTTCTGCGGGTAGGGCGCCCGCGCTTCAATCGCCATTGGCTACATCGGTACAAGCGAAGTCCTGAGTGTCGCTTCGCTCGGCCCAGGCTACTTTACTGAGTATTGCCCGCACGCTCCTCAACTCTCGATGGCCGCAGCGCCTTTCACCACTCGACCACGATCTTGCCGAAATGGCTGCCGCTCTCCTGCAGGCGGAATGCGTCCGCGAGCTCGTCCAGCGGGAAGCTCTGGTCGAGTATCGGCCGTACGCCGGATCGCTCCAGCGCCCGGATGTAGTCCTGCTGGTGACGACGGCTGCCGACGATCAGCCCCTGCAGGCGCACCTGCTTGGCCATCAGCACTGCAGTTGGCACGTCGCCCTGGCGACCGGTCAGCACGCCGATCAGGGCGATATGGCCGCCCACGCGCACAGCCGTGATCGACTGCGCCAGGGTGCCTGGGCCGCCCACTTCGACCACCTGATCCACACCGCGGCCATCGGTCAGCTCCAGCACGCGCTTGCCCCAATCCGCGGTCTGCCGGTAGTTGATGGTGTGATCGGCGCCTAGCTGGCGCAGGCGCTCGAGCTTCTCGTCCGATGAGGACGTGGCGATCACCGAGGCGCCCATCATCCTCGCGATCTGCAGGGCGGCGATGGATACGCCGCCGCTGCCCAGCACCAGCACGCTGTCACCGGCCTTCAGCCCGCCATCGACCACCAGCGCCCGCCAGGCGGTCAGCCCCGCGGTGGTGATGGTGGCTGCCTCGGCATGGCTCCAGCCCCGAGGTGCGTGGGTGAAGGCGCTGGCCGCGCGTACCGCGTGCTGGGCCGCGAAGCCGTCGATGCCATCGCCCGGCGTGCCGGCGAAGTTGCTGACTGCCGCACCCACGTCTCCGTCCGGCCACTGCGGGAAAAAGCCCGATACCACATGATCACCTACCCTGAACTCACTGACGCCATCGCCGACCGCTTCGACTACGCCGGCGCCGTCGGCCATCAGCACCCGGCCATCGGCCGCGCTAATGCTGCCATTGGCCACCAGCAGGTCATGGAAATTCAGCGAGCTGGCATGCAGGGCGACGCGAATCTGCCCCGGCCCGGGCTGGCCGGGATCGGCGATTTCGACCACTTCGATCCGGTTCAGGCCTCCGGGCGTACGCACGACGACGGCTTTCATGGGCGGTTCCTCCTCAGGCTGCGAATGGTGTCGATCGATGGCGGCCATCGCGGCCGCCTCTCTTTCTCGACCATGCCCATCACCTGGCGTTCCGGCGCCGCGCCCTACACTTGGGCGGCCAACACCAGTAAACTGCACGGCCCATTTCTCCATTGCACCTCACTGAGGCCCAGGCGACGCTGTCGGGCAGTGCGATGCTTTGCCGAAGCGGCCGACATTTCGTACCCAGTCCGCCCTTTGCGAGGGCGACTACTGAAGGACATCTGCAATGACCGACAACACCATCGTCGTCGCGGCACTCTACAAGTTCGTTTCCCTGCCCGATTACGAAGCGCTGCGCCAACCTCTGCTCGACACCCTGGTCGCCAACGGTATCAAGGGCACCTTGCTGCTGGCCGAAGAGGGCATCAATGGCACCGTTTCCGGCAGCCGTGAGGGTATCGACGGGCTGTTCGCCTGGTTCGCCCGCGACCCGCGCCTGGCCGACGTCGACCACAAGGAGTCGTACTGCATCGAGCAGCCGTTCTATCGCACCAAGGTCAAGCTCAAGAAGGAGATCGTCACCCTGGGCGTGCCGGGCGTCGATCCCAACCAGCGCGTGGGCACCTACGTTGAGCCCAGAGACTGGAACGCGCTGATCAGCGACCCGGAAGTGCTGCTGATCGACACGCGTAACGACTACGAAGTATCGATCGGCACCTTCGAAGGCGCCATCGACCCCAAGACCAAGTCCTTCCGTGAATTTCCGGACTACATCCGCGAGCACTTCGACCCCAGCAAGCACAAGAAGGTGGCGATGTTCTGCACCGGCGGCATCCGCTGCGAGAAAGCCTCCAGCTACATGCTCACCGAAGGCTTCGAAGAGGTTTATCACCTCAAGGGCGGCATCCTCAAATACCTGGAGGAAGTGCCGCAGGAGGAGACCAAGTGGCAGGGCGACTGCTTCGTGTTCGACAACCGGGTGACCGTGCGCCACGACCTCAGTGAGGGCGATTACGACCAGTGTCACGCTTGCCGCACGCCGGTTTCGGTCGAGGATCGCGCATCGGAATTCTTCAGCCCAGGTGTCAGTTGCCCGCATTGCTGGGACTCGCTGCCGGAGAAGACCCGCGAGGGCGCCCGCGAGCGTCAACGCCAGATCGAACTGGCGAAAGCGCGCAATCAGCCCCATCCTCTGGGTAACAATCCCCGCCAGAAAAACGAGGCCTGAGCCATGGATGCGCGCCTGCTCTACGTAATGGATCCGATGTGTTCCTGGTGCTGGGGCTTCGCACCGGTGGTCGAGGCGCTGGCCGCCCAGGCTGCCGAGCGTGGCGTGCCCATGCAGCTGGTGCTCGGCGGTCTGCGCCGTGATCAGGTGGCCATCGATGCGGCGGCGCGGGTGCGCTATTTGGGCTACTGGCAGGCGGTCAACGCCAGCACCGGCCAGCTGTTCAACTTCGATGCCGGGCTGCCGCTGGGCATGCGTTACGACACCGAGGCGGCCTGCCGCGCGGTGGTCACCGTGCGTGATCTCGACCCGCAGAGCGCCTGGCCGATGGCGCAACGCATCCAGCGGGCGTTCTACCAGCAAGGCGCCGACGTGACCCTGGCCGCAACCTTGGTGCAACTGGCCGAGGAGGTCGGCATCCCGCGGATCGAATTCGCCGAGGCCTTCGACAGCGAGGCCCAGCACCGCGCTACCGCCGCCGACTTCACCTGGGTGCAGGACCTCGGCATCGCCGGTTTCCCGACCTTGCTGGCCGAGAAGGGCGGGCGCCTGGCACTGCTCACCAACGGCTACCAGCCGCTCGACGCCCTGTCGCCATTGCTCACGCGCTGGCTGGAGCACGCCGTCGATGGTTGATCGCCTGAGCTGGGCGGAAATCCGTCGCCTGGCCTTGCGCCACAAGCGTGCGTTGATCCTCGCCAACCTGGTCGCCGTACTGGCGACCCTGTGCAGCGTGCCGATTCCCCTGTTGCTGCCGCTGTTGGTCGACGAGGTGCTGCTGGGCGACGGCAACACCGCGCTGCAGGTGATGGACAACTTCCTTCCCGCGGCCTGGCAGGGCGCGGTCGGCTACATCCTGCTGATGCTGGCGCTGACTTTCCTGCTGCGCGGCGGCGCGCTGCTGTTCAACGTGGTGCAGGCGCGGCTGTTCGCGCGGCTTTCCAAGGACATCGTCTACCGCATTCGCATCCGCCTGATCGAGCGCCTCAAACGTATCTCCCTGGCCGAGTACGAAAGCCTCGGTGGCGGCACCGTGACCACCCACCTGGTCACCGATCTCGACACCCTGGACAAATTCATCGGCGAAACCCTGAGCCGCTTTCTGGTCGGCGTGCTGACCCTGGTCGGCACCTCGGGCATTCTTTTGTGGATGCACTGGAAGCTGGCGCTGCTGATCCTGCTGTTCAACCCGCTGGTGATCTACGCCACGGTGCAGCTTGGCAAGCGCGTCAAACACCTTAAGAAGCTCGAGAACGACAGCACCTCGCGCTTCACCCAGGCACTGACCGAAACCCTCGACTCGATCCAGGAAGTGCGCGCCGGCAACCGCCAGGGCTACTTCCTCGGTCGCCTCGGTGGGCGTGCCAGGGAAGTGCGCGATTACGCCGTGGCCTCGCAATGGAAGACCGACGCCTCGAACCGCGCCAGCGGCCTGTTGTTCCAGTTCGGCATCGACGTGTTCCGCGCCGCGGCGATGCTCACCGTGCTGTTCTCCGACCTGTCCATCGGCCAGATGCTCGCCGTGTTCAGCTACCTGTGGTTCATGATCGGCCCGGTGGAGCAACTGCTCAATCTGCAGTACGCCTTCTACGCTGCCGGTGGCGCGCTGACCCGCATCAACGAACTGTTGGCACGGCGTGACGAGCCGGACTACGTGGGCGGCGTCGATCCCTTCGACGGGCGCGAGACCGTCGGCATCGAAATTCGCGACCTGAGCTTTTCCTACGGCGAAGAGCCGGTGCTGGACGGGCTTAACCTGAGCATCGCGCCAGGCGAAAAGGTCGCCATCGTCGGTGCCAGCGGCGGCGGCAAGAGCACGCTGGTGCAACTGCTGCTGGGCCTCTATACGCCACAGGCCGGGGTGATTCGCTTTGGCGGCAGCAGCCAGGAGGAGATTGGCCTGCCGACCATTCGCGAGCATGTGGCGGTGGTGCTGCAGCACCCGGCACTGTTCAACGACACGGTGCGTGCCAACCTGTGCACGGGCCGCGAGCGCAGCGACGAGGCCTGCTGGCAGGCGCTGACCATCGCCCAGTTGGCCCAGACCGTACGCCAGTTACCGCAGGGGCTGGATACCGTGGTCGGGCGCTCCGGCGTGCGGCTGTCCGGCGGTCAGCGACAGCGCCTGGCCATCGCCCGTATGGTGCTGGCCGACCCTCGAGTGGTGATTCTCGACGAAGCGACTTCGGCCCTGGATGCCGCCACCGAATACGCCCTGCACCAGGCGCTGGCGCAGTTCCTCAATGGCCGCACCACGCTGATCATCGCCCACCGCCTGAGCGCGGTGAAGCAGGCTGATCGGGTGCTGGTGTTCGACGGCGGCAGCGTCGCCGAAGATGGCGACCACCGCCAGCTGATCGCCGAAGGCGGGTTGTACGCCAAACTCTACGGCAATCTGCAGCACTGATCAGCCGCGTCGCCTTCAAAATTCGCCGTGGTTCGCGACTCCCACAATGATCGCAGGCAGTTCACCGTCTGTGTGGGAGCGCCGACCCGGCGCGAAACGATGGCGGCCTTGCTGCAGGGTCGGCGTCGTGCCGACGATTCGCGGCGGGTCGCCGCTCCTACGAGATTGCGGGCAGCCCACCGTTTGCGTGGAAGCACCGACCCGGCGCGAAATGATTGCGGCCTTGCTGCAGGGTCGGCGTCGTGCACAGGATTCGCGGCGGGTCGCCGCTCCTACAGGATCGCGGGTAACCCACCGTTTGCGTGGGAGCGCCGACCCGGCGCGAAATGATTGCGGCCTTGCTGCAAGGTCGGCGTCGTGGACAGGATTCGCGGCGGGTCGCCGCTCCTACAGGATCGCGGGCAATCCACTGTCTGTGTGGGAGCACCGACCCGGCGCGAAATGATTGCGGCCTTGCTGCAAGACCGGCGTCGTGCAGACGATTCGCGGCGGGTCGCCGCTCCTACAGGATCGCGGGCAATCCACTGTCTGTGTGGGAGCGCCGACCCGGCGCGAAATGATTGTGGCCTTGCTGCAAGACCGGCGTCGTGCAGACGATTCGCGGCGGGTCGCCGCTCCTACAGGATCGCGGGCAATCCACTGTCTGTGTGGGAGCGCCGACCCGGCGCGAAATGATTGCGGCCTTGCTGCAAGACCGACGTCGTACACAGGATTCGCGGCGGGTCGCCGCTCCTACGAGATTGCGGGCAGCCTACCGTTTCCGTGGAAGCACCGACCCGGCGCGAAATGATTGCGGCCTTGCTGCAAGACCGGCGTCGTGCACAGGATTCGCGGCGGGTCGCCGCTCCTACAGGATCGCGGGTAATCCACTGTCTGTGTGGGAGCGCCGACCCGGCGCGAAATGATTGTGGCCTTGCTGCAAGGTCGGCGTCGTGCAGACGATTCGCGGCGGGTCGCCGCTCCTACAGGATCGCGGGCAATCCACTGTTTGTGTGGGAGCGCCGACCCGGCGCGAAATGATTGTGGCCTTGCTGCAAGGTCGGCGTCGTGCAGACGATTCGCGGCGGGTCGCCGCTCCTACAGGATCGCGGGTAACCCACCGTTTGCGTGGAAGCGTCGCTCCCGCCGCGAAACGGCGGGCTACCAAGAGGACTACTCCTGCGGCAGCTTGCTGCCCCACTGCTGAATTGCCTTGACGCGCTGCATGCTGGCGTTGACTGCCTTGTCGATCTCCTCGTTGTAATCGTCCAGCCAGCTGCGTGAGCCGGGCACCATGTCCGCCAGGTCGCGCATGCCGTTCTTCAGGGCGGCCAGGCTCTGCTGGTAGCTCTGTTCCTGGCCGAGCAGGGTGCGGCCCATCAGCTTCAGCGCAGCGATGTCCTGGGAAGGTGGCGCTGCTGGTGCCGCAGAAGCGGGCGCCGGTGGCGGGGGCGTGGCGGCCAGTTTCAGCAGGGCGTCCTGGCGCTTCTGATCTTCCTTGAGCGTGTTCAGCTCCGTTTCCAGCTGCTCGGCGCGGTGCTGCAGGGCGGCGAAAGCTTCGGGGTCGAAGGGGGGCGGCTCGTCGGCAAGCATCTTCACCACGGCCGAGGTCGCCAGGCTGGAGAGGATGATGAACAGCAGCAGGGCCAGGGCAAAGATTAGAATGCGGTTCAGGCGATTGGCCTTTTCCAGCTTGGCCAAGCGTTCGTCGTCGCTGGCGGGCGCCAGGTCGAATGCGGCGGGAGCGCTTTCGGCTTCGGTAGGCGTTTCACTGCTCATGGCGGCCTCATTGTTATGGCGCAGTTGGATGCTGTCATTGTGGCAGCGTTTTCGGCGCTCTGCCCGCACATCGTCGTCATCCCGTCGGCAGGTTAATCGACCGCGCTGTAAAGAAAGGTTTACGAGATAGGCCGTCCAACCGGTCTGCCTGCAGCGATTGCCGGCTGATTACGCCGATATGTACCGAAGCCTTGCCAACGACCGGGGCTGTGGCCCGGTTCAGGCATGCCGAGCGGCCTTGTTAGCCCGCGGCGCCTCGATTGTCATGAGGGCATAACGACAACGAGGTCACCCCCATGAATGCCGTGTCCAGAATCGAGCAGCACAATCCCATCGGTACCGACGGTTTCGAATTCGTCGAATTCACCGCACCGACGCCCGAAGGCATCGAGCAACTGCGCCAGCTGTTCACAGCCATGGGCTTCACCGAAACCGCCAAGCACCGCAGCAAGCAGGTGTGGCTGTTCCAGCAGCACGACGTGAACTTCGTGCTCAATGGCAGCCCGACCGGGCATGTGCACGCCTTCGCCGAAAAACACGGGCCGAGTGCCTGCGCCATGGCATTCCGGGTCAAGAACGCCGCCCAGGCCGCGGCCTACGTGAAAGAGCAGGGCGCCACGCTGGTCGGCAGCCACGCCAACTTCGGCGAACTGAACATTCCCTGCGTCGAGGGCATCGGCGGCTCCTTGCTGTATCTGGTGGATCGTTATCGCAACGAGAGCGGCGAGCACAGCATCTATGACGTCGATTTCCAATTCATCGAGGGCCGCTCAGCCAACGACAATGCCGTCGGCCTGCAATGCATCGATCACCTGACCCACAACGTCAAACGCGGGCAGATGGACGTTTGGTCCGGCTTTTACGAGCGCATCGCCGGTTTCCGCGAAATCCGCTATTTCGATATCGAAGGCAAGCTCACCGGCCTGCTGTCCCGGGCGATGACCGCGCCGTGCGGCAAGATCCGCATCCCGATCAACGAATCGGCGGACGACAAGTCGCAGATCGAGGAATTCATCCGCGAGTACCACGGCGAGGGCATCCAGCACATCGCCCTGTCCACCGACGACATCTACGCCACGGTGCGCCAACTGCAGGCCAACGGCGTGTCGTTCATGATTACCCCGGCCACCTATTACGAGAAGGTTGACCAGCGCGTGGCCGGCCATGGCGAGCCGCTGGAGGTGCTGCGCGAGCTGAACCTGCTGATCGATGGAGCGCCCGAGGACGACGGCATCCTGCTGCAGATCTTCACCAATACGGTGATCGGCCCGATCTTCTTCGAGATCATCCAGCGCAAGGGCAACCAGGGCTTTGGCGAGGGCAATTTCAAGGCGCTGTTCGAGTCCATCGAAGAAGACCAGCTGCGTCGCGGTGTGATCAGCGAGGAGTGAGGCCATGAGCCGTAAATGGATCAGCTTTCCCCTGCGCGAAGGCGAGCACTCGCGCCAGGCCCACTGCGATTTTCCCGCCGATACCTACGAACGGGAAATGGGCCGCGAGGGCTTCTTCGGCCCGGTGACGCACCTGCACCACAAGCATCCGCCCACCGGCTGGATCGACTGGCAGGGGCCGCTGCGCCCCCACGCCTTCAACTTCAACAGGATTCCCAGCGAGCACGACTGTCCGTTCGAGGCGCCGCTGACCCTGCACAACGCCGACATTCGCCTGCGCGTATGGAAGACCGCCAGCGCCATGCGCCACCTGGTGCGCAACAGCGACGGCGACGAGCTGTTGTTCGTGCACGACGGTGCCGGCCACTTCCATTGCGATTTCGGCCACCTGGAATACCGCGATGGTGATTACCTGGTGATTCCCCGCGGCACCGCCTGGCGTTTGGAGCCGACTGCGCCGAGTCATTTCCTGCTGGTCGAGAACACCGACGGTGCCTACCAGTTGCCGGACAAGGGCCTGCTCGGCGGCCAGGCGATCTTCGACCCCGCGGTGCTCGATCACCCGCATATCGACGACGCCTTCAAGGCTCAGCAGGACGAAAACACCTGGCAGGTCCGAATCAAACGACGCAACCAGATCAGCACCGTGACCTATCCCTACAACCCCCTCGATGCGGTGGGCTGGCATGGCGACAACACGGTGGTAAGGCTGAACTGGCGCGATATCCGTCCGCTGATGAGCCATCGTTACCACCTGCCGCCGTCGGTGCACACCACCTTCGTGGCCAAGGGTTTCGTGGTTTGCACCTTCACGCCGCGGCCGGTGGAGTCCGACCCCGGCGCGCTGAAGGTGCCGTTCTTCCATAACAACGACGACTACGACGAAGTGCTGTTCTACCACCGCGGCAACTTCTTCAGCCGCGACAACATCGAGGCCGGCATGGTCACCCTGCACCCGTGCGGCTTTCCCCACGGCCCACATCCCAAGGCGCTGAAGAAGGCGCAGACCGACCCGGCGACCTTCGCCGAAGAAGTGGCGGTGATGATCGACACCCGCCGTGCCCTGGAGGTGACCGACGCCGCTGCTGCCGTGGATATCGCCGAATACGTGAATTCCTGGCGCGCGCCGGGAGAGGAGTCCTGATGAAACTGGCATCGCTGAACCAGGGCCGCGATGGCGCCCTGGTGGTGGTTTCCCGCGACCTGACCCGCGCGGTGCGCGTGGCGCAGATCGCCCCGACGCTGCAGGCCGCCCTGGATGACTGGGCGAGCAAACGCCCGCAGCTCGAAGCGGTGTACCAGCGCCTCAACGACGGGCTGGAGGCGCAAGCCTTCGACTTCGATCAGAGCGCCTGCCACAGCCCGCTGCCGCGTGCTTATCACTGGGCCGATGGCAGTGCCTACGTCAATCACGTCGAGCTGGTGCGCAAGGCGCGGGGTGCCGAGATGCCGGAGTCGTTCTGGCACGACCCGCTGATGTACCAGGGCGGCTCGGACACCTTCATCGCGCCCCACGCGCCGATTCGCCTGGGTGACGAAGCCTGGGGCATCGACCTGGAGGCCGAGCTGGCGGTGATCACGGATGACGTACCCATGGGCGCGACGCCGGCCCAGGCGGCCGGGCATATCCAACTGCTGATGCTGGTCAACGACGTGTCGCTGCGCAACCTGATTCCCGGCGAGCTGGGCAAGGGCTTCGGCTTCTACCAGAGCAAGCCGTCGTCGAGCTTCTCGCCGGTGGCGATCACCCCGGACGAACTGGGCGATAGCTGGCGCGACGGGCGCGTGCACCGGCCGCTGGTGTCGTACATCAACGGCGCGCTGTTCGGCCAGCCGGATGCAGGCACCGACATGACCTTCGACTTCCCGACCCTGATCGCCCACGCCGCCCGCACCCGGCCCCTGGGCAGCGGCACCATCATCGGCTCGGGCACCGTCTCCAATTACGACCGCAGCGCCGGCTCCAGCTGCCTGGCCGAGAAGCGCATGCTCGAAGTAGTCGAACAGGGCGAGGCGAAGACACCATTTCTCAAGTTCGGTGACCGGGTACGCATCGAGATGTTCGATGCCGCCGGGGCGAGCATTTTCGGCGCCATCGACCAGCAGGTGGAGCGCTATCCATAACCTCAAGTAAGGACACATCGCCTGGTGCGAAGCCAAGGTCGGCTTGACGTCAGATCGGAGTCGACCGCGAGATTCGCCCCGGGTCGGGGCTCCCACAGGGTTGGTCTCTCGTGGGAGTTGAATCTGCCTCGCGATTGCCTTCTAGCAGAGGTAGCTTAGGTACGGAGGTTCACGTGTTGACGTTATACGGCTACTGGCGCTCCAGCGCTGCCTACCGGGTGCGTATCGCCCTCAACCTCAAGGGCCTGGCTTACCGGCATGTGCCGGTGCATCTGGTGCGCGATGGCGGCGAGCAGCATGGCCAGGCTTACCAGGCGCTGAATCCCCAGGGCCTGGTGCCGCTGCTGGTGGACGACGAAAACGGCGGGGTGCCCATCGCCCAGTCCTTGGCGATCATCGAGTATCTGGAGGAGATTTTCCCGGTGCCGGCCATCCTGCCGGCCGACCCCGTCGCCCGTGCCCAGGTACGCGCCCTGGTGCTGCATCTCGCCTGTGACGTGCACCCGCTCAACAACCTGCGGGTGCTGCAGTATCTGAGCCGCGAGCTGGGCGTGGACGACGCGGCGAAAAACGCCTGGTACCGCCATTGGGTGGCCGAAGGCCTGGCAGCGGTGGAGCAGGGGTTGGCGGCGTACGGCGATGCATTTTCCCTGGGCACGCGGCCTGGCTATCTGGAAGCCTGTTTGGTTCCACAGGTGTACAATGCGCGCCGTTTCGACTGTGACCTCGATGCGTACCCACGCATCCTCGCGCTGACCGCCCGTTGTGAGGCCCTTGAAGCATTCCGGCATGCCGCGCCGGATGCCCAGCCCGACGCGCAGTAACCGCAAGCACCCAAGCCATTCCGCAAGGCCACGAGCCGGGCGGGTTCGATCCCGTCACGGTCGATCACCCACAGGTGACAGATGCCAAGCGAAATGCTCCAGACCGGCCCGCTCAAGCGCGGCCTGAAGAACCGCCACATTCAGTTGATTGCCCTGGGCGGTGCCATCGGTACCGGCCTGTTCCTGGGCTCGGCCGGGGTCATGGCCTCTGCCGGGCCATCGATGATCCTCGGTTATGCGATCGGCGGTTTCATCGCCTTTCTGATCATGCGCCAGCTTGGCGAGATGATCGTCGAGGAGCCGGTGGCCGGCTCGTTCAGCCACTTCGCCCATAGCTACTGGGGGCCGTTCGCCGGCTTTCTGTCCGGCTGGAACTACTGGGTGCTCTACGTGCTGGTGGGCATGGCCGAGCTGACCGCGGTGGGTAAGTACGTGCAGTACTGGTGGCCGGAAATCCCCACCTGGGCAACGGCGGCGGCGTTCTTCGTGCTGATCAACGCCATCAACCTGACCAACGTGCGGGTGTTCGGCGAGGCCGAATTCTGGTTCTCGATCATCAAGGTGGTGGCGATCATGGGCATGATCCTGCTCGGCTGCTACCTGCTGTTCAGTGGCGCGGGCGGTGAGCAGGCCTCGGTCAGCAACCTGTGGAGCCACGGCGGCTTCTTCCCCAACGGGGTTTCCGGTTTGGTGATGATGATGGCCATCATCATGTTCTCCTTTGGCGGCCTGGAGCTGGTGGGCATCACCGCGGCCGAGGCCGACCAGCCAAAAACCGTGATTCCCAAGGCCATCAATCAGGTGGTCTACCGCATCCTGATCTTCTACATCGGCGCACTGACCGTGCTGCTGTCGCTGCATCCCTGGGACGATCTGGTGGCGACCCTGACCGCTGGCGGCGACTCCTACGGCAGCAGCCCCTTCGTGCAGATCTTCTCGCTGATCGGCAGCGACACCGCCGCGCACCTGCTCAACTTCGTGGTGCTCACCGCGGCGCTGTCGGTCTACAACAGCGGCGTGTACTGCAACAGCCGCATGCTCTACGGCCTGGCCGAGCAGGGCAACGCACCGAAGGCGCTGCTCAAGGTCGACAAGCGCGGCGTGCCGGTACTGGCGATCTTCTTTTCGGCGCTGTTCACGCTGATCTGCGTGGTGATCAACTACCTGGTGCCCAAGAGCGCGCTGGAGCTGCTGATGTCCCTGGTGGTCGCCGCCCTGGTGATCAACTGGGCGATGATCAGCCTGGCCCACATCAAATTCCGCAAGGCCATGCAGGCCAAGGGCGTCGAGCCGTCGTTCAGGGCGTTCTGGTTCCCCTTCGCCAACTACCTGTGCCTGGCCTTCGTGCTGTTCATCCTGGGCGTGATGCTGTTCATCCCCGACATTCGCATCTCGGTGTTCGCCATTCCGTTCTGGCTGCTGTTCATCTGGGGTTGCTACCAGATCCGCCAGCGCCGCCTGGCTCGCTGAGATTCGTCCCACACCCGCAGCGGAATGCTGCGGGTGGCATTTGTGCCTAATCATCGACTCCCACGTACGCGCTGTAACCTTTTGTCGCAGGCTTGGCCATGCGTACGGGCTCGTGGCGGTATAGTGGCGACTTGATGGCGCCAGTGATCGGTTTTTTTTCGCTCAGGCTTTGCCCCTTGCGGCCGATTAACTGGCTGACGCCATGAGTCGCGCGGTCATCAACCTGTCCGCGCACTGCAATCTATAAAAACAAATGGAGCCGCTTGGATGTTGCATTCTGCCACTCGACTGTTCGTCGACCTCTCCGTAGGCAAGAAACTTCTGGTCGGTTTTGGCCTGGTATTGCTGCTGACCGTTGCCGTGACGGCCAGTGGCTTCGTTGCCGTGCAGGCGGTGATGAAAGGCCATGCCCAGTCCGTATCGCTGTCGACCATCGACGCGCAGATCCTCGGCGCCCGGCGTATGGAGCGCGACTACGCGATCAGCCACAGCGAGGCCGACGCCCAGCGCATGCGCGAGCAGCTCGCCAAGGTGCGTGCCGGCCTGGCCGAGCAGATCGCCAGCGCCACGCCTGCCGAGCGCGAGCGCCTGCAGGCCATGGATACCGCCACCGCCGACTATCTGCAGCAGTTCGACGCCAGCGTGCAGCAGCAGGTGCGCGCCAACGAGGCCCGCACCCAGATGGGCGAGGCCGCCCAGGAAGCGCGCAGCCAGTTCGAGATGATCGAACTGGGCATGTACGACGCCGTGCGCGAGTTGCGCCTGGCCGGTGACCAACTGCGCGGCAGCGACCCGCTGACCCTGGCCGAGACCGCCTCCAACCTCAGCAAGCGCATGCTCGAGCTGCGCAGCCACGAGAGCCAGTTCATCATCGATGGCTCGCCCACGGCGCTGGAGGACTGGAACTTCGTCAGCTACGACCTGCAGTCCTCGGCCAATGGCCTGATGGTCTGGCTCAACGATGACCAGAAGCGCGCCATCGAAGCGGCGCTGGTGGCCTTGACCAACTATCAGCAAGCGTTCACCAATTTCCAGCAGGTGCACGAGCAAAGTCTGGCCAGCGATGCCGCCATGCTCAAGCAGGCCGACCAGGTTCTGGCACTGGCCGAGCAGGCCAAGAACATCGAAGAGCAGACCATGAGCGGCGACAGCCGCAGCGCCATGCTGCTGCTCGGCAGCATGGGCCTCGCGGCGGTGCTGATCGGCCTGTTCGCCGCCTTCACCATCAGCCGCTCCATCGTCGCGCCTCTGCGCCAGACCGTCGAGTTCGCGCGGCGTATCGCCGGCGGCGACCTGAGCCAGGATCTGCCGCAGAACCGCCGCGACGAGCTCGGCCAGTTACTCGAAGCCATGCAGGGCATGACCAGTAGCCTGCGCGATCTGGTCGGCCGCATCGGCACCGGTGTCGGGCAGATTGCCGCGGCTGCCGAGCAACTGTCGGCCATTACCGCCCAGACCAGTGCCGGCGTGCAGACCCAGAAGGTGGAAACCGAACAGACTGCCACCGCCATGCACCAGATGGCCGCCACCGTGCAGGAAGTGGCGCAGAACGCCGAGCAGGCCTCGTTGGCCGCCGCCGATGCCGACCGCGAAGCGCAGCAGGGCAACCAGGTGGTGCAGCAGGCCATCAGTCAGGTCGGCAAGCTGGCCCAGGAAGTCGAGCAGTCGGCTGAGGCCATGCAGGCGCTGAATCAGGAAAGCGGGCGCATCGGCAGCGTGCTGGAAGTGATTCGCGCGGTGGCCGAACAGACCAACCTGCTGGCGCTCAACGCCGCCATCGAGGCCGCACGCGCCGGTGACCAGGGCCGCGGCTTCGCGGTGGTGGCCGATGAGGTGCGCGCGCTGGCCCGCCGCACCCACGATTCGACCCAGGAAATCGAGAACCTGATCGCCAACCTGCAGCGCCTCGCCGACGGCGCGGCCACGCAGATGGAAGGCAGTCGCGCGCTGACCCAGCGCACCGTGGGCCTGGCCGGCGAGGCGGGCGATGCCCTCGGCCGCATCACCCAGGCGGTCAGTACCATCGAGCAGATGAACCAGCAGATCGCCGCCGCCGCGGAAGAGCAGAGCGCCGTGGCGGAAACCATCAGCGAAAGCGTCACCCGGGTGCGTGATATCGGCGAGCAGAGCGCCAGTGCCAGCCAGCAGACCGCCACCTCGAGCGCCGAACTGGCGCGCCTGGGCGTCGAGCTGCAGGGGCTGGTGCGGCAGTTCCGGACCTGAGATCGCGGATGCCCGGGAGAAGGCTTCCCGAGTATCGCTTCGCTCCACCCAGGCTACGGTCTGGGCTGATGTTGCGGGCTGCAGTGGTAGCCCGGGTCGAGCCTGCGATACCCGGGGTGACTTCCCGCCTACCGCAGCCTGGCGCCGTTACAGCGCCGGGTCGCCTTTGTCGTTCGCGGAACTGGCGGCTTTGCGGCCTGGGGCCAGGTCGCTGTCGGACGGGCCGTCACCTTTGGGATCGACGCTCAGCTCGCTGGCCCACAAGGCCAGTGGCACGGGCGTTGACGGCTGCCAGATGCGCTGCCAGAGCAGGGCCAGGCGCTGCATGTCGCCGCGTTCCGAAGGCCAGCGCTCGATATAAGGTTGCACCTGCCAGGCGCCGTTCTGCCAATGGGCGAAGTCGAAGCGGAACGGGTGAAAGCCGGTCATGCCCAGGCGGATATCGGTGACCACCAGGTGATCGCCGATGCGGTCGTAACGCAGCACGTCATTGGTGAACCACTTCAGGCGCTGGTGGGCGTGGGAATCGTCCAGGGCCTGGCCCAGCGCCGCACCGCGCGGCATGCGCTCCAGTACTGGCGGCGCACTGTCGAACCAGCCAACCAGCGCTTCGTGATAATCCTCGCCCTCGATGGCCACCACGCGCCACAGCAGCGTGTTGAAGGGTGTCGGCGAGCTGAAGATGGCCTCGGCTTCGATACCCTGGCGCGCCAGTTCCTGCTCCACGCGATGTTCGGCCATGTACTTGCCGCCCAGGGTCGAGGCGAGATAGACCGTGGAAAACGCCAGGGCCCAGTTGACCACCGGGTTGGCCTTATCCTTCAAACCAGCGATCAGCCCGTAGATCACCGCGCCCAGCAGCGGCAGGCTGTAGATCGGGTCGATGATGAAGATGCTCGACCAGGCCGCCGGCGTCGGCGCGAACGGCCAGAGTAGTTGCGTGCCGTAACTGGTGAAAGCATCGAGAAGGGGATGGGTGATCAACACCAGCCAGATGGCCAGGAACAATCGCCGTGACGAGTAGCCGGGGTTGGGCCGCCATTGTCGCAGCAGCCAGGTCAGCAGCAGGGCGAAGCCGGTCAGCACGAACAGCGAGTGGCTGAAGCCGCGGTGGTAGGTCATCGCCGCCACCGAGTCGCCGTAGTCGATGACCACGTCGAGATCCGGCAGGGTGCCCAAGACGGCGCCGTACAACAGGGCCTTGCGGCCCTGCCAGCGCCCCAACAGCGCGCCCTGGATGCTGGCGCCGAGTACGGCTTGGGTGATCGAATCCATGGGTGTTCTCGCAGGCTGGGAGGGCGGGTCGCTTAACTTACTTGAGCGCCTCAAGGGGCGTAGAGGGAAATTTCAAGCAAAGGTTTCAGCCATGCTGGCGTCTACCCTGGGCTATCCTGCACGCCCACTCGAAACAAGGCGCCCCATGCTGGTCATCTCCAACAGCGTTCATCTGCCAGACGACGAAGTCGAACTCACCGCCATCCGCGCCCAGGGCGCGGGCGGGCAGAACGTCAACAAGGTGTCCAGCGCCATGCACCTGCGCTTCGACAGCCAGGCGTCCTCACTGCCGCCGTTCTACAAGGAGCGGCTGCTGGCCCTGCGTGACAGCCGCATCACCGCCGATGGCGTGGTGATCATCAAGGCCCAGCAATACCGCACCCAGGAACAGAACCGCGCCGATGCCTTGGAGCGCCTGGCCGAACTGATTCGCTTGGCCGGCAAGACCGAAAAGGCCCGGCGCCCGACCAAACCGACCCTCGGCTCGAAGAAGCGCCGGCTGGAAGGCAAGGCCAAGCGTGGGGCGATCAAGGCGGGCAGGGGCAGGGTCGACTTCTGAGAGCCTGCTCATAATCGTTCAGCCCGGGCTCGCGGATTTTGGCAGCTAACTGGCGGTATCGGATGTAGGGTGGATGACGCTTTTTTCATCCACCATTGCGGGTTTCGGAGCTGTGGGCGGGGCGGTCTGCGTAGGTGAAGCGTCAGCTACGCGCCCCGATCCACCCTACGAGCCAAGCCTGCTTCGGTGGCAGCCGCGACCTCGCGGCGATTCGCTCAGGCACCGCCGAAATAGGCAGTCAGGCTGCAATCGTTTCGCCCCGAGGTCGGGGCTCCCACAGGTCGGTTTTAGTGGCTGCTTCTGCCTTGTAGTTGCTGCTTCAGGCGTATAAAGGTCGTGAACAGGCTCTGAGCCGAGCACTTAGTCCCACTGCGGCGCGAAGTCCGGATTGGCCAGGCGTTCGCCGCGCTCCAGTCCGGCGATGGCGGCCATGTCCTGGTCGCTGAGGGTGAGCTTCAAGGCGCCGAGGTTGCTCTCCAGGTTGGCGCGTTTGGTCGACGAGGGGATTACCGCGAAGCCCTGTTGTAGCGCCCAGGCCAGTGCAACCTGCGCCGGGTTGGCGGCATGCCGGCTGGCGATTTCCTGGATCACCGGATCGGTCATCACCTTGCCATAGGCCAGTGGCATGTAGGCGGTCAGGTGAATGCCGTGTTCCTGGGCGAATTCGACCACCTTGCGATTCTGCAGGAACGGATGGATCTCAACCTGGTGGGTGGCGATCTGGTCCGCGCCGACCACTTCCATAGCCTGCTGCAGGTGCGCGTTGGTGAAGTTGGAAACGCCCAGCTGCGCGGTTAGGCCGGCAGCCTTGGCTTCCAGCAGGGCGGCCATGTATTCGGCGACCTGGAGTTCATCGTCTGGCGACGGCCAGTGAATCAGCGTCAGGTCGACCTGCTCCATACGCAGCTTGTGCAGGCTCTCCTTGAGGCTGGGGATCAGCTTGTCGGCGCCCAGGTTGTCGACCCAGATCTTGGTGGTGACGAACAGTTCGCTGCGCGGCACGCCGCCATCGGCGATGGCCTGGCCAACCTCGGCTTCGTTGCCGTAGATCTGTGCCGTATCGATATGCCGGTAGCCGAGCTCCAGGCCATTGCGTACCGAGTCGATGACCTGCTGGTCCTTGAGGCGGTAGGTGCCGAGGCCGAGGGCGGGAATCTGTGGCATGGGAGTCTCCTGTGAAATGAACGACTGTCTGTAGCTGACAGCACTGCCCAGCGCTTGTTGCGCTGGATTGGCGAGTGAGTATGGAACGTGGACTTGTGCAGAAAAACCGCGTTTCATGGCAAACATATTTGCTGCCCGGTCACGAATGCCGCCATGAAAACCTCCCTCGACGAACTCCTCGCGTTTAGCACCGTGGTCGCCGCCGGCTCGATCAGCGCCGCCGCCCAGCAACTGGGGCAGACCGCTTCGGGCATCAGCCGCGCCCTCAGCCGGCTGGAGGAGAAGCTTGATGTCACCCTGCTGCAGCGCACCACCCGGCGCCTGGAGCTGACCGAGGAGGGCCAGGCTTTTCTGCTCCAGGCGCGGCGCATCCTCGCCAGCGTCGAGGAGGCCGAAGAACAGATGCGCGTGCGCCGGCAAACGCCAGCCGGGCGGCTGCGCGTCAACGCTGCGGCGCCGTTCGTGCTGCATGCCGTGGTGCCGCTGATCAAGGGGTTTCGCGAGCGCTACCCGAACATCGAACTGGAGCTGCACAGCAGCGACCAGATCATCGACCTCATCGAGCAGCGCACCGACGTGGCCATCCGTATCGGCCAATTGCGCGACTCGACCCTGCATGCGCGGCCGCTGGGCAGCAGCCGGTTGCGGGTGCTGGCCAGCCCTTCATACCTGGCCGCCCATGGCGCGCCCGCTAGCGTCGCCGCGCTGCAAGGCCATAGCCTGCTAGGCTTCACCCAGCCCGACAGCCTCAACCGTTGGCCACTGCGCCACGCCGGGGGCGAAAGCCTGGACATCGTGCCGACCTTGCAGGCCTCCAGCGGCGAAACGCTGCGGCAGTTGGCGCTGGAGGGCGTGGGGATTGTCTGCCTGGCGGACTTCATGACCCACCTCGACCGCAGCCGTGGCGACCTGGTGCAGGTGCTCGCCGAGCACACCGTGGAGGTTCGCCAGCCGATCCACGCCGTGTACTACCGCAACACGGCGCTAACCTCGCGCATCACCTGTTTTCTCGATTACCTGAGCAGCGAGTTGGGCACCATGGACTGAGCTTTTGGTTAATGGAGAAAGGCCTTTGCTCAGGGGCGGCCGATGCGGCTGCAGGCCGCGCAATTACAGGCGTGTAGGGGAGGGCGAGCGGGCAGCAGATATAGGCGGAACTGGCTGTGTGCCACACGGGTCTAGGATGATGGTTGATAAGGAGATACCAAAATGACCAAATCCCCGTTCTTTCGTCGCTTGGCTGCCATGCTGGCAGTGTTCCATGTCCTGATGATCGCCCAGGTTCCACTCGCCAATGCCGCGATGATCGGCACGGGTGAAGTGCTGACCGAGCAGCAACAGCAGGTCGACCGTCAGCAACTGATGTCGATGCTCGATGATCAACAGGTCAAGGACAAGCTGCTCGCCATGGGTGTGGAGCGTGATCAGGTAGAGAACCGCATCAACAACCTGACCAGTGCCGAACTCGCGCAATTCAACCAGCAACTGTCTGAAGCCCCGGCCGGTGCCGGCGTGGTCGGCGTGATCGTGTTGTTCTTGGTGATCTTCATCATCACCGATATGCTCTGCGCCACCGACATCTTCAGTTTCGTGAAATGCATAAATCGCTAAGACTGCTCTCCGTTTCACTTCTGATCGTTCTGCTCAGTGCATGCGCCAGGTCTCCGGTGTTGTCACCGGAGGCCCAGCGCCTGCCTGAGCGGGTCGAGCTCAGCAGCGTTCCCTTCTATCCGCAGAGCGCTTACCAATGTGGGCCGGCCGCCCTGGCGACCATGCTCAACCAGCGCGGTGTGCTGACCACGCCGGGCTTCCTGCAGGATCAGGTCTACATTCCTGGCCGCGAAGGCAGCCTGCAGGTCGAGATGGTCGCCGCGGCGCGATCTCACGATCTGCTCGTCTACCCGCTCAAGCCGAAGCTCGACTCGCTGCTCGCCGAGGTCGCTGCCGGCAACCCCGTGCTGGTGCTGCAGAATTTGGGCTTCGACTGGTACCCACAGTGGCATTTCGCGGTGCTGGTGGGCTACGACCGTCGTGAGGAGAAACTCATCCTGCGCTCTGGCACCACCCGCCGCTGGGTGACCGAATTCGCCGCCTTCGACAAGACCTGGGCCCGTGGCAATCGTTGGGCCGTGGTCACCGTGCCGCCCGATACCCTGCCCGCCACTGCCGAGCCGACCGTATGGCTCAAAGCCGCGGCGGATCTGGAAGAGGTTGGCCGCAAGGACGTTGCCCAGCACGCTTACCGCACCGCGACCCAGCGCTGGCCCGAACAGGCCGTGGGCTGGTTCGCCCTGGCCAACAGCCGCTATGCCGGTGGTGACCTGCGCGGCGCCGAAGCGGCGTTTCGCGAGAGCGTCAGCCGCCAGGCGGATTTCGCGCCCGGCTGGTTCAACCTGTCCCAGGTGCTCGACGAGCGCGGCTGCAAGGCCGAAGCCGCCAGCGCCCGCCAGTGCGCCCAGCGCCTGAAGCCGGACGACAAGCGCTTCAGCGTCATCGGCAAGCAGGGCACCGCCAGTGAGCAGTGCGCTGCGCCCGTGGCCTGTCCGGTTCAGTAGCGCTACTTGCGGGAAAACCAACGGCGCTCATCGAGCGCCGTTTTTTGTTTGTGTCGAAAATAGAGTAGGGCAACTCCCTAATAGTCGGAAGCGGCTTAATTGTGGGAGCGAGCTCCCACGGAGATCACCGCTCCCCATAATTGACCGTAGGATGGGTCGAGTGAAGCGATACCCAGGAATTTCCGGCAGCCTCGCGCCAAGGGGCAGGGCATCCAAACCCACCAAATCAAAAAAACTCAGTTTTTTTAGTCAGTTAGCGAAAAAAGGTGTTGACTCTTTTTCGCCGCTCCGTAGAATGCGCACCCACAGCAGGCACATAGCTCAGTTGGTTAGAGCACCACCTTGACATGGTGGGGGTCGTTGGTTCGAATCCAATTGTGCCTACCAAATTCTTTAAATGGTCGCTTCGGCGGCCATTTTTTTTGCTCGTCGTTTTTGCGTTCCCGTCGCGGGTTGCGCCCGGTGCTTCGGAATTTCTCGAAGATGGCCGGTTTGCCTTGTCAGGCCCGCGCGATTCTGAAAGCATCCACCGTTTCACATCCTCCAGTGACTGCGGTTCGTTCTCGGTTGGCCTCACGGCCCCTGCCTCTGTATGGCAGATACGCCACCGGATCGCTTACTGGCTCATCCCAACCCATGTGGCCTTTGGTAGAGGTCACCACTAGGAGAGGAGGCGCCATGCCCACCATTACTCTTCCCGATGGCAGTCAGCGTTCGTTCGATCACCCGGTATCCGTACTCGAGGTGGCGCAATCCATTGGCGCCGGTCTGGCCAAGGCCACCGTTGCCGGCAAGGTCGACGGCCGTCTGGTCGACGCCTGCGACCTGATCGAAAACGATGCGACCCTGCAGATCATCACGCCGAAGGACCAGGAGGGTGTCGAGATCATCCGCCACTCCTGCGCCCACCTGGTCGGTCACGCGGTCAAGCAGCTGTACCCGACTGCGCGCATGGTCATTGGTCCGGTCATCGACGATGGCTTCTATTACGACATCGCCTACGAGCGCCCCTTCACGCCTGAAGACGTGACCGCCATCGAAGCGCGCATGAAAGAGCTGATCGACAAGGATTACGACGTCATCAAGAAGGTGACGCCGCGTGCCGAAGTCATCGACGTGTTCAAGTCCCGTGGCGAAGACTACAAGCTGCGCCTGGTCGACGACATGCCGGACGAACAGGCCATGGGCTTGTACTATCACGAGGAGTACGTGGACATGTGCCGCGGCCCGCACGTGCCCAACACCCGCTTCCTCAAGGCGTTCAAGCTGACCAAGCTGTCCGGCGCTTATTGGCGTGGCGACGCCAAGAACGAGCAGCTGCAGCGCGTCTACGGCACCGCCTGGGCGGACAAGAAGCAGCTGGCGGCCTACATCCAGCGCATCGAAGAAGCCGAGAAGCGCGACCACCGCAAGATCGGCAAGCAGCTCGACCTGTTCCACCTGCAGGAAGAAGCGCCGGGCATGGTGTTCTGGCACGCCAACGGCTGGACCGTCTACCAGGTGCTCGAGCAGTACATGCGCCAGGTGCAGCGCGAGAACGGTTACTCGGAAATCAAGACCCCACAGGTCGTCGATCGCATCCTTTGGGAGCGCTCCGGTCACTGGTCCAACTACGCCGAGAACATGTTCACTACCTCGTCGGAAAGCCGTGACTACGCGGTGAAGCCGATGAACTGCCCGTGCCACGTGCAGGTGTTCAACCAGGGCTTGAAGTCCTACCGTGACCTGCCACTGCGCCTCGCCGAGTTCGGTGCTTGCCACCGTAACGAGCCGTCCGGCGCGCTGCACGGCATCATGCGCGTGCGTGGCTTCGTGCAGGACGATGCGCACATCTTCTGCACCGAAGAACAGGTGAAGAAAGAAGCGGCCGATTTCATCAAGCTGACCCTGGACGTCTACAAGGACTTCGGCTTCACCGACATCGCCATGAAGCTGTCGACTCGCCCGGCCAAGCGCGTGGGTTCCGAAGAGTTGTGGGATCGCGCCGAAGGCGCCCTGGCCGATGCGCTGAACGAATCCGGCCTGGAGTGGGAATACCAGCCGGGCGAGGGCGCGTTCTACGGTCCGAAGATCGAGTTCACCCTGCGCGACTGCCTCGGCCGTAACTGGCAGTGCGGTACCCTGCAGTACGACCCGAACCTGCCGGAGCGTCTCGACGCCAGCTACATCGCCGAAGACAACAGCCGTGTGCGCCCGGTCATGCTGCACCGTGCCATCCTCGGTTCGTTCGAGCGCTTCATCGGCATGCTGATCGAGCACTATGCCGGCGTGTTCCCGGCGTGGCTGGCGCCGACCCAGGCGGTGATCATGAACATCACCGACAAGCAGGCCGATTTCGCCCTCGAAGTCGAAAAAACGTTGAATCAAAACGGATTTCGTGCCAAGTCGGACTTGAGGAACGAGAAGATTGGCTTTAAAATCCGCGAGCATACTTTGCTCAAGGTTCCCTATCTGCTGGTGATCGGCGATCGGGAAGTCGAGACAAGAACTGTCGCTGTGCGCACTCGTGAGGGTGCCGATCTGGGCTCCATGCCCGTCGCTCAATTCACTGAATTGCTCGCGCAAGCGGTTTCCCGGCGTGGTCGCCAAGAATTGGAGTAATCATTATTAAGCGTGATATGAGACAAGATAAACGAGGCGCCCCGAAGGCTCCGATCAACGAGAATATCTCGGCACGCGAGGTTCGGTTAATTGGCGCTGACGGTGAGCAAATTGGCATCGTCTCTATTGATGAAGCGCTTAGGATCGCTGAAGAGGCCAAGCTGGACCTGGTAGAAATCTCTGCCGACGCCCAGCCGCCTGTGTGCAGGATCATGGACTACGGCAAGCACCTCTTCGAGAAGAAGAAGCAAGCTGCCATTGCCAAGAAGAACCAGCACCAGCAGCAGATCAAGGAAATCAAGTTTCGTCCAGGGACGGAAGAAGGGGATTACCAGGTAAAACTACGCAACCTGGTACGTTTCCTGATGGAAGGGGACAAGGCCAAGATCTCTCTGAGATTCCGTGGTCGTGAGATGGCCCACCAGGAGCTGGGTATGGAACTGTTGAAGCGGGTCGAAGCCGACCTGGCCGAACACGGTACCGTCGAACAGCATCCTAAGATGGAAGGACGCCAGCTAATGATGGTCATCGCTCCCAAACGCAAGAAATAACCTCCAGGGCACGGCAGGCCTTATGGTTATCTATATCAACTGAATGCGGAGTTACGAACATGCCAAAGATGAAAACCAAGAGCGGCGCTGCCAAGCGCTTTCTCAAAACGGCTGCGGGCTTCAAGCACAAGCATGCTTTCAAGAGCCACATCCTGACCAAGATGTCCACCAAGCGTAAGCGTCAACTTCGCGGTAGCGAACTGATGCATCCGTCGGACAAGGCAAAAGTCGAGCGCATGCTGCGCGTTCGTTAATCTCGGTCAAGATAGAGGAAATTACTCATGGCTCGTGTTAAGCGTGGCGTTATCGCTCGTGCTCGTCACAAAAAAATCCTGAAACTGGCTAAAGGCTACTACGGCGCACGTTCGCGTGTATTCCGTGTTGCCAAGCAGGCTGTCATCAAGGCGGGTCAATACGCCTACCGTGACCGTCGCCAGAAGAAGCGTCAGTTCCGCGCTCTGTGGATCGCTCGTATCAACGCTGGTGCTCGCATCAACGGTCTGTCCTACAGCCGTCTGATCGCTGGCCTGAAAAAAGCGTCGATCGAAATCGACCGCAAGGTTCTGGCTGATCTGGCAGTGAACGAAAAAGCGGCGTTTGCTGCGATTGTCGAGAAAGCGAAAGCCGTACTGGCTTAAGTCCCCGACAATCACCGGGTTTCCCGGTGCACTAGAGGCGACAGGCGTAACCCGCAGGTCGACTCTAAACGTCATCGACAGGGGAAGAGCCTTCAAGCTCTTCCCCTGTTTCGTATCTGGAGTCTGTAAATGGAAAATCTGGATGTGCTGGTCTCGCAAGCGCTCGAGGCTGTCAGTCACACCGACGATGTGAACGCCCTGGAACAACTGCGGGTTCACTATCTGGGCAAGAAAGGCGAGCTGACCCAGGTCATGAAGACTCTGGGCAACCTGTCTGCCGAAGAACGCCCCAAGGCGGGCGCGCTGATCAACTCGGCCAAGGAGCGCGTCCAGGACGCCCTCAACAGCCGTAAAGAGATTCTCGAGTCGGCGGCCCTGAGTGCCAAGCTCGCTGCCGAACGTATCGATGTCACCCTGCCGGGCCGCGGCCAGGCTTCCGGTGGCTTGCATCCGGTTACCCGTACCCTGGAGCGCGTAGAGCAGTTCTTTACCCGCATTGGTTACGGCATCGCCGAAGGCCCCGAAGTGGAGAACGACTACCACAACTTCGAGGCGCTCAACATTCCGGGCCACCACCCGGCGCGTGCCATGCACGACACCTTCTATTTCAACGCCAACATGCTGCTGCGCACCCATACCTCGCCGGTACAGGTACGCACCATGGAAGCCCAGCAGCCGCCGATCCGTATCGTCTGCCCGGGTCGCGTGTACCGTTGCGATTCCGATATCACCCACTCGCCAATGTTCCACCAGGTCGAAGGCCTGTTCGTGGACGAAGGCGTGAGCTTCGCCGACCTCAAGGGCACCATCGAGGAATTCCTCCGCGTGTTCTTCGAGAAGCCCTTGGGCGTGCGTTTCCGTCCTTCCTTCTTCCCGTTCACCGAGCCTTCGGCCGAAGTCGACATGCAGTGCGTGATGTGCAGCGGCAAAGGCTGCCGCGTGTGCAAGCAGACCGGCTGGCTGGAAGTGATGGGCTGCGGCATGGTGCACCCCAACGTGCTGCGCATGAGCGGCATCGACCCGGAAAAATACTCCGGCTTCGCCTTTGGCATGGGCGTCGAGCGCCTGGCCATGCTGCGCTACGGCGTCAACGATCTACGGCTGTTCTTCGATAACGACCTGCGGTTCCTGGCGCAATTTCGCTAGCCCCCAGCAGTTTCGTAATCGAATTCGATCAGGAGAACAGACAACATGAAATTCAGTGAACAGTGGCTGCGCAGCTGGGTGAGCCCCCAGGCTAGCCGTGACGAACTGGTCGCGCGCCTGTCCATGGCCGGCCTGGAAGTCGACAGCGTCAGCCCCGTGGCCGGTGCCTTCAGCGGCGTGATCGTCGGTGAAGTGCTGAGCACCGAGCAGCACCCCGATGCCGACAAGCTTCGCGTGTGCCAGGTCAGCAACGGCAGCGAAACCTTCCAGGTGGTGTGTGGCGCGCCTAACGTGCGCCCCGGCTTGAAGATCCCGTTCGCCACCATCGGCGCCGAGCTGCCCGGCGACTTCAAGATCAAGAAGGCCAAGCTGCGCGGCGTCGAGTCCAACGGCATGCTCTGCTCGGCCTCCGAGCTGCAGATCAGCGAAGACAACGACGGCCTGCTGGAACTGCCGGCCGATGCGCCGGTAGGCCAAGACATCCGCGAGTACTTCGAACTCAACGACGTCAGCATCGAGGTCGACCTGACCCCCAACCGCGGTGACTGCCTGTCCCTGGCCGGCCTGGCCCGTGAAGTCGGCGCGCTGTACGACGCCCCGGTCACCCGCCCGCAAATCGCTGCGGTCGCCCCGGCCCACGATGAAGTGCGCCCGGTCGACGTGCTGGCTCCGCAAGCCTGCCCGCGTTACCTGGGCCGCGTGGTGCGCAACGTCGACCTGTCCAAGCCGACCCCGCGCTGGATGGTCGAGCGCCTGCGCCGCGCCGATGTACGCAGCATCGATGCCGCCGTCGACGTCACCAACTACGTGATGCTCGAACTCGGCCAGCCGATGCACGCCTTCGACCTGAACGTGATCCAGGGCGGCATTCGCGTGCGCATGGCCGAAGAGGGCGAGAAGCTGGTGCTGCTCGACGGCCAGGAAGTCACCCTGCGTGCCGACACCCTGGTAATCGCCGACCACCAGCGCGCCCTGGCCATCGCCGGCGTTATGGGCGGCGAGCACAGTGGCGTCAGTGACACCACCCGTGATCTGTTCCTGGAAAGCGCCTTTTTCGACACCATCGCCGTGGCCGGCAAGGCCCGTTCCTATGGCCTGCACACCGACTCCTCGCACCGCTTCGAGCGTGGCGTGGACTCGCAACTGGCCCGCGAAGCCATGGAGCGCGCCACCGCGCTGCTGCTGGAGATCGTTGGCGGCGAAGCCGGCCCGATCATCGAAGCGGTCGACCCGGCACAACTGCCGAACGTTGCGCCGATCAGCCTGCGTGCCGAGCGCGTCGAGCAGATGCTCGGCCTCAAGCTCGACGACGAACTGATCGTCAAGCTGCTGGGTGCCCTGGGCCTCAGCGTCGAAGGCGGAGCAGGGCAGTGGCAGGTCAAGGTGCCGAGCCACCGCTTCGACATCAGCCTGGAAGTCGACCTGATCGAAGAGCTGGCCCGCCTCTACGGCTACAACCGCCTGCCGGTGCGTTACCCGCAAGCGCGCCTGGCGCCGCAGACCAAGGCCGAGGCCGTCGCCGACCTGCCGGTGCTGCGCCGCCTGCTGGTGGCCCGTGGTTACCAGGAAGCGATCACCTACAGCTTCATCGATCCCAAGCTGTTCGAGCTGTTCAGCCCGGGCGTCAAGCCGCTGACCCTGGCCAACCCGATCTCCGCCGACATGGCCGCCATGCGCGCCTCGCTGTGGCCGGGCCTGGTCAAGGCGGTGGAGCACAACCTCAACCGCCAGCAGTCGCGGGTGCGCCTGTTCGAAAGCGGCCTGCGCTTCGTCGGCCAGCTGGACGAGCTCAAGCAGGAGCCGATGCTCGCCGGCGTGATCACCGGCAGTCGCCTGCCGGAAAGCTGGGCCCATGGCCGTGACAGCGTCGACTTCTTCGACGCCAAGGCCGACGTGGAAGCGCTGCTGGCCGCCGCAGGCGACGCCGCCAGCTTCGCCTTCGTGCCGGGCGAGCACAGTGCCCTGCACCCGGGCCAGACCGCCCGCATCGAGCGCGAGGGGCGCCTGGTCGGTTACCTGGGTGCCATCCACCCGGAACTGGCCAAGACCCTCGGCCTGGATCAGCCGCTGTTCCTGTTCGAGCTGCTGCTGAGCGAAATCACCGCAGGCCGCATGCCGGCGTTCAAGGAGCTGTCGCGCTTCCCCGAAGTGCGTCGCGACCTGGCGTTGCTGGTCGACCGTGACGTGCCGGCCCAGAACCTGCTGGCCGACATTCGCGAGCAGGCCGGCGAGTGGCTCACCGACCTCAGGTTGTTTGATGTTTATCAGGGTAAAGGTATTGATCCGCTTAGAAAAAGCCTAGCGGTCGGCTTGACCTGGCAGCATCCATCGCGCACTCTAAATGACGATGAGGTGAGCACCGCCACGCAAAACATCCTCACCTCCCTGGAACAAAGGTTCAACGCCACGTTAAGGAACTAGCGTATGGGGGCACTGACGAAAGCTGAGATGGCCGAACGTCTGTACGATGAGCTGGGCCTGAACAAGCGAGAAGCCAAGGAACTGGTGGAGCTCTTCTTCGAAGAAATCCGCCAGGCACTGGAACTCAATGAGCAGGTGAAGCTCTCAGGCTTCGGTAACTTCGATCTGCGCGATAAGCGTCAGCGCCCCGGTCGTAATCCAAAAACAGGGGAGGAGATCCCGATCACGGCCCGCCGTGTCGTGACCTTCCGCCCCGGCCAGAAGCTCAAAGCCAGGGTTGAAGCCTATGCTGGAACCAAGTCATAACGACGAACTGCCTGTCATACCCGGCAAGCGGTACTTCACCATCGGCGAGGTCAGTGAACTCTGTGCGGTCAAACCGCACGTGCTTCGTTACTGGGAGCAGGAGTTTCCACAGCTCAACCCGGTCAAGCGTCGCGGCAACCGTCGGTATTACCAGCGCCAGGACGTGTTGATGATCCGCCAGATCCGCGCCTTGCTGTACGACCAGGGCTTCACCATCGGTGGCGCACGCCTGCGCCTGACCGGCGAAGAAGCCAAGGACGACACTACCCAGTACAAGCAACTCATCAAGCAGATGATCGCCGAGCTGGAGGATGTACTCCACGTCCTGCGCAAATGAATTTGTAGAAAAACCTTCCACAATTCAGATGCTTAGTTTATAGTCTCTCCCGCTTTCGGCTAACGCCAAAGGCACCAGCAACACCCGTCGGGGCGTAGCGCAGCCCGGTAGCGCACTTGCATGGGGTGCAAGGGGTCGAGTGTTCGAATCACTCCGTCCCGACCAAAATACCCTAGAAAATCCAGTCACTTAGCGGTGGCTGGATTTTTTTATGGGCGCTTCACACGTAGAAGCGTAGGGACTTTTGCGGGACTTTTTTCATCCTGCCATTCTCCTCAAAATTGTCAGGGCCGGACCGCGCGAGTCGGTGGCCGAAATCCTGTTGGCTTCATCGATCAGTTTGCCCAGCTCGGCGGCTGAGTAGTGACTGGTGATGCTACCGTTCTTGTGCCCCAGCAGAGCCTTCCTGTCTTCCTCCGTTACCCCAGCTGCCCGAAGTCTTCGGCCGAAGGTGTGCTTCAGATCGTGAACGCGGATCGAAGCAAATCCAGCTGGGGCAGGGCGCATAAAACACTCCTGGAACTTCTTCGCTGCTCTGACCCTGGCTTTCTTCCATGCCGAATCGTTCATCCGGTGAACGGGAGTGGCCTTGCCGTTTTGATCGGGTTGTCCGTAAGGAAATACCCAAACCGGATCAAGCCCACGCTGTCCCTCGATGACCGACTTGGCTACGTTGTTGAGTACAACGAGGCGCTCGTCGCCGTTCTTGACCCCGGAGCTCTCATGCCGGCCACCAAAATCCGCCGGTATAAGAAATACGCTGGTGTTGAGCTCAGGAATCGGTATCTCCCAATCCCAGCGAAGCTTCACAACCTCCTGTTCGCGTGAGCCGCTGTTGACCTTGTACAGGGCCATGCGGCGCAAATGATCAGGCAGTTCGGCGAAGAGAATCGACTGCTCTTCCCAGGACATCGGGTAGGGCATGCGTCTGGTTTTCTTCTCTTCCAGCTTGGTGATCATCGGTACTACGTCGAGCCAGGGACGCTTCTGCTCATCACGCCATTTTCGGGCGCACAGGTTCAGAATGCGTATGACGCGCTCCAGGGCGATGTTCACCGTGCGGTGTGAAACGCCAGGCTTCAACTTGCCATCGCTGGTTCTGCTGCTCTTGAGTCGATCCCTTATGTAGGGAGCCAGGGTCTCATCGTCGACATGAGTCAGAGGCTGGTCGCCAATATACGGATCCAACTGCTCCAGATAGATGGCCGTGAGGCCTATCGACGGCTGATCCTTGTACTCGATCAGGTAACGCGTAGCGGCTTCCCGCCAGGTTCTGATCGTGCGGACGCCATAAATCTTCTGTTCCCGGAGCTTTTCCAGCTTGTGTATCAGGTATTGCTCTGCCTCCTTCCTATCGCTTGATCCAGTGCTTTCCTGAATTCGCTGACCTCTGAAGACCTTGTCGATGTGCCAGATCCCGTTCCTTTTGTAGAGGCCGCTAATGGTTTTTCGCGCCATGGTTTTTCTCCTTGGCGCTCGCTGCGGGAGTGATCATGTCCCTTGGCACCTTCCTTTTCAATGATGGCCCGGTCGATGTAGGCGTCTGCCCAGGCATCCAACTCTTTGCGATCAAAGCCGATGCCTTGCACTCCAATGCGGAATTCCCGCACGTAAGGCCGGACGGTTTTGTTGAATTCTGTGCGGCACATGCCGAGGTAGGCGGGGGCCGCACTGGCTCGCAGGATTCGGGGTGGGCAGGTGATCAAGCGTGCGGCTATCTGTTCAGATGATGCGGGCATGAATGTCGCCTCCTTATCGGCCCTGATCCGTGCTGCAGATGCTGTCCGCTGCTCGCTGGGCGAACAACGTGGTGGAGGGGGCTGCGGAGGGTTTGGTACAAGAATCGTTTTGGCTCGGTTTGACCTGATGGATCGTGGCGTATTGCCTGTCGCTGGCTGGTACGGTGATATCAGGCTTAAGGATTTATGCGTGTCTTCCGAAGAGGTATCCCAGCAACCTAGTTCCAGTCCTGGTGGCCCAGTCAGTCGTGAGGATATGTACGCAGAGGTGTGGCGGTTTCCCATGACCAAGATCGCGGATCACCACCGTGTTTCCTCCAGCTTCTTGGCGCGCGTGTGCACCCGCATGGATGTTCCGCGGCCGCCGCGTGGGCACTGGGTAAAGCTGGAGAATGGAGTGCCCAGTCCTCAGCCACCCCTGCCTGAGGCTGGACCTGGTGATCTGCAGGTTTGGCGCAGGGGACATGCTCTTGGTGCTGTTTCTCGACCTGTGCCGAAGGCACCTGTACCGCGCAAAATCAAACCCGAGCAGCTCCGTATATCGCGATTAAGGCAGCATCCTGTTGTCGTGGGGGCGTATGAGGTCTTTGAGCAGGGACGCGTCATCGATCAAGGGTTCCTCAAGCCCGGGAGACAGCGCCTGGTGGATGTCGTTGTGACCAAGCCTCAGCTTGAGCCTGCCCTAAAGCTGGCGAATCAGCTGTTTCTCAAGCTGGAGGCTGCCGGCCATCGCGTGATGTTTGCACCAAGTGACCGAATCTATGCTCGGGCCTCGTTTGATGAACATGAACACCCACCCAAGAAACCAAGGCACCGGCATCCGGCGTTGTGGTCACCCTCCAAGCCCACAGTGGTCTTCGTCGGGACGGTTGCCATTGGGCTGACGTTGTTTGAGATGACTGAGGAGCTGGAGGCCCGCTACATCGATGGCAAGTACGTCCCCACCTCCAAGATACCGTCGCAGCAAATGCGCCGCTTAAGCTCAACCTGGAACTGGTCGACGCGCATGGACTTTGCGACCGGCCGCCTATGTATAAGAGCGTTCTCGCCATATCCGTGGACTGATTGGTCTCAGAGTTGGAAGGAGGCTAAGCAAAGCTCGCTCCGTGGCCAACTGGATGAGATCGTCCAGCAGCTCACGGACGCCGCGCCTGTAATTGCCCGATTGGTAGAGGAGGCCGAGGAGCAGGCCAGAATTCGGCAGCAGGAGGGGATGGAGCAGATTCGCCGGCGTGAGGAGAGAGAGCGGATTCGACTCGAGCATGAGGCAAAGGAGCAGGCGAAAACTGATTTATTGAGTGCCATCAAGCATTGGGATGACATAAAGCGGATCCAGGCCTTTTTCAGTGATGCGGAGAGCTCCGTATCGAATCTGTCCGAAACCGAGCGATGCATTGCTATGGACAAGCTCGCCCAGGCACGTGAGCTTGTTGGTGAGCTGGATGCGCTCAAGGCGTTGCTGGAGTGGAAGGGGCCTCAAGAGCGCTGAGCTTGGTTCTTTCCAGATTTGCATTACCCACCGTCAGTCGTGCATTGAGGCGACTGAAAAGTCGCTGCTAATGTCTTCGCTTAACCTGTTACAGAACCTCGCACTCAGGCAGAATTCCCGGTTCCAGCTTCAGGGAAGATCTCATGATTGCTTCATTGCAAAGTGCTGCCGCGCATATTCGCCAAGCTGTTCGTGTCGCTACCGAAGGCTTGGTCGGGCGTGAACAACTGGCTGAGCTGATTGTTCTATCCGCCGTTGCCCAAGAACACATCTTGGTGATCGGCCCGCCGGGCACCGCAAAAAGCGCTGTGGTGCGTCGGGTTGCGCAATCCATGGGTGGGCGCTATTTCGAATACCTGTTGGGCCGTTTTACCGAGCCATCGGAACTGTTCGGTGCGGTAGACCTAAAAAAGCTGCGCGAAGGCACGGTGGAAACTGACGTCAGCGGCATGCTGCCCGAAGCCGATATTGTGTTTCTCGATGAGGTCTTCCTGGGATCTACAGCAATCCTCAATACGCTGCTGGGGGTCCTCAACGAGCGACGTTTTCGTCGAGGCCATACTCAGATCCAGTGCCCGCTGCGGGTCTGTGTCGGCGCAGCAAATAGCCTGCCGGACGACGAGGCCCTAGCGGCATTCGGTGATCGCTTTCTATTGCATCTATTTGTCGAGTCAGTACCGGATAATCAGCTGGAGGCGATGTTAGCTGGGGGGTGGCAATCCGAGCAGCGGCCGGTTCAGCAACTGCTTGGTTTGAGTCAACTGGACACCCTCAGTCAGGCGTTGAAGCAGGTCGACCTTACTCTGGTTCGCCCTTCCCTGGCCCAGGCCATCCGACGTCTGCGTGAAGCCGGCATCCAATTGTCGGATCGACGCATCGTCAAATCCCAACGGTTGATCGCTGCTGCGGCTTTGCTCGGCGGGCGTCTTGAAGCCACTGACGCTGATCTGTGGCCGCTGTTATACGTATTACCAACCAAGGAAGCCCAGCAGCATGGCCGCGAAGTTCTGCGCGAAATCTTCGCGCAGTCCAGTAATAGCCATTTGTTCAGCGCTGTGGAGGAGGCGACCTTACAACCGATGTCACGGCTCAATCGTCTGCTGGAAACGGCTGAGGAATACCTGGCGAGTAGCGAACCGCCAGCCAATTCGTTGCTTGAAGGCCTGCTACGAGAGATCGATGCCAACTTCAATAGCGAAACCATGCCCGCGCGGTTGCAGGAACTACGAGGGCAAATGGCCGGCCTTTTGAAGCCCTCGACATGAGTGTTTTGGTAATGGGCTGGACCTGGCGACCTCGCCTGGCGCCTGCCGAACCCCAGGCTGCCGTGGCCTGGGGAGATACCGCACGACGCCTGCATGCAAGGTTGTTGCTGATTCCAATCGAGCAGGCAGGACGCTTACAAGCTACGGCCAACCGCGACGTGATAGTGGTATCGGGTGTTGCCAGCGATCTACCCTGGGTCGACGGTGTGGAATATGCGGCAGCGGATCAACGTGCGCCAGAGCTATGGTTGCCTACTAGTTGGGAGCCTGAGGTGCCGGCCGATCTGCTTGGCCAGGCGCTGTCGGCGCGTTTCACACGCTCCCCACTGTTGCTGTGGCGCGAGCCATCGGTAGTGATTCCCCTGGATCGACAACTTCCGGTGACCCCGCAGCATTTGCAGAAAATCCATGCTTATTGGGCAGGAATTTGATGCAGTTACCTGAAGCCCTGCACCCGTGGCGTCAATGGTTGGAATGGTTTGCGCCCGAGCAATTGCCGCTGTTCGTCGACCTGCTGGGTCGGCTCAATCTGGTGTTGGGGCCATTGCGCGGACAGCATCAGGGTGGCGTGCCCGAGCCCGATGGCTTGGGTGACCTGCAGCGCCGTGGTCCCTATGAGCGGCTGTTGTCCAGCGAATGGCTGCTGGCCGACGAGTTGCCCGACGAATTCCTGCGCCGGGCGGCGGTGGGTGAGCATATGTTCCTTGCTCCGCAGCACCGCGCGCACCAGGCCAACCGGCTGATTGTCGTGTTGTTTGATGCCGGTCCCTTGCAATTGGGTGCGGCGCGGCTTGTTCACCTCGCTTTGCTGATCTTGCTCGCGCGGCGCGCTCTGGAGGCCGGCGCTGAGTTGCGCTGGGGCATTTTGCAAGACGCGCCTCGGCTCTATGAGTTCGATAGCACGGAGCAACTCAAGCGCTTGCTTAACGCCCGCACCTGGCAATTGGTGGGCGACGAACACTGGCATGCCTGGCGTGCCTGGTTGGCCGAACAGCAACAGGATGCGGGGGAATGTTGGATGGTGGGTCAGCGTTTGCCCGACACCGACAGCCGGTCCTGCACCCACCGGGTTCATCTGCACCGCAGCCTTGACGGTCGAAGCCTGTCCTTTGAAATGCACGCGGCGACTACCCGGCGTGTGTCGCTGCCGATGCCTGACGAGCGTTTGGCCTTGCAGTTGCTCAAAGGTCAGTTTGATGGCCAGGTGGTGGTTGCGCCATCGTTTAAAAATAGTGTGCCGCGTGTCGCCGTGACATTGCCACCTGTGATTTCCAGTGCTGGCACCCATGTGGCAATGAAAATGCTTGATCAGGCTGGCATGGTGGTGATCAAGCTGCCAGCCCAAAATCAGAAAAAGCCTTTGGAAATCCGCCGCAGCCTCTGGAGCGCCGGGCGGGTGCCTCTGACCGTAACCTTCCTGAATCGCAACCCCGGCGCGGTGTTGAGTGACGAGCAGCATCTGTCGTTCTGGAATATGCCTGGCCTCATACCCGTCTATAAGCCCAGTCGCGAAGAGTTACAGTTACCGCCCGGCACCGCCACATTGTTACCTGTGGCTTGGTTACGCAGCCGCTCGTCCTGTCGCCTGTTCATGTTGGATACCTTGGGCCATTTGGCCTATTGGACGGCAAAAACTCGAGGAGCTCCTGCCCAGCCGCAGCCTGGGAAAACCCATCGTCTGGCCAGTGGGGTTCTGGGTATGGCCAAGGTCGACAGCGAAACAATGGCCTATGTGCGCAATGATGGTGGCCGCTTGTACGCCCATTCGATCAATGCCGATGGGGCCGTATCTGCGCCACACGTAGTTGGTGTCGCTGAAGGCGTTAGCCAAGTGCTGTTTGCCGCCAGTTCGCTCTGGCGCCGGTCTTTTGGTGGTTGTGCGCTGCTCTCGGTTGATAATGGCAGCGAAAGCTGGCGGATAATTTCGGCTGCCAGTCACATAGAACAGATGGAACGCATCGACCTAGCCAAGGGCTGGAAGGGTTTGGGTTTGCTGCTGCAAGAGGGTGATGAGCACTATTCCTTGATACTGCTTAGCCCCAATCAGCAAACCATCGCCCTGTACTGCGGCGGGCAGCAGCGAGTCTTATTCACGACTTCCAGTGCCATTGCCAAGGTTAGCTTCTGCCCCATGAGTGGCCTTGTCGCCGCTTTGACCAGCGCCCGTGAGCTGCTGGTGTACTCAGTTCGCTTGGATAGCATGCGCCTGCAAGTGTTCTGTAACCAGGTACCGGAAAAGCACAAGGACGGTGCTGATGCTTGAGTCCGACGAGGTATTGATTCGCCGTCCGATCCTTACCGGTCATCAACAGATCGAAGGGTTGTGGTTTTCCTTCGAGCGTTTTGATGAATTCGAACGTGTGCGCTTGATTATTGATCAGTGGCAAAGCGGCGCCAGCGTCTACCGTTTTGCCGAAGGCGATTTGGTGCGTTTCTGCCAACCGGTTTCGGTTCAATGCGAAACACTAGTCGGGTGGCCGCTGGTACGTCAGGGCCGGGCCTTATGTTCCGCACTGCTTGATCCGGAGGAGATGCGCAGCTTGCCCGTCGGTGATCTCTGGCTCGTACGCGGCAGCCACGTCTGTGCCTTGCAGTTGCGCGACGCCATGCCGCTTGCGCCGGGGCATTGGATCGACGTTAGTGGTTACACCTTGCTGGATACCTATGACTGTCGCAGTACTCTACCGGATCCGGTGCTGGAGCCGCTCGTGGTGTCAACCGATGTACGAGAAATCCTTGGCGGCGGGTTGGGGCCAGTTAGCCCTGAGAGAGAGGCGGTGATGCAAGCGCTGCTTGAGCGCCAGCGCAATACTCCAAAAAAACTATCCCCTAAAGCCAGCACGAGCGCGCCAGCGGACAGCGGCTGGACGAGTACCGAAAAGCCTACAAGTACCTGGTTGAAGCTCAGTGTGTGTTTTGTAGTGGTGGCGGCCGTGTTCTGGATAGGGGGGCACGACAATAAACAGGATCTCTACAAGGCGTCGGCAAGCCCGGTGACAACTGTATGGACCGAAATAGGCGGCTTGCTGATGGGAACACTGATCAGCGCGCTACTGTTCACTCTTTTGCTGATTGGCGTGCGCAAGTTACTGAGGCGTACACCTGTGCAAGGCAAGGCGTCGCAACCTTCGGTACAGCCACCGCTTGCATCGCGTGCCAAGCCCGTACAGCACAAGTCCGCTGCGTGGCGTCGTTGGTTGACCCGCCTGACCCTGCATTCACGCCTTTCCGCGCTGTATGGCAGGCGCCAAGCCGCGTATATGCGCCGCATGCTGGAGATGTTCGAGAACGGGGATCTAGAAGAAGCACTGCGCCATGCCATCCCCTTGGGCAGTGGGCAGAGTGTCGGCGAGCAAGAGTTCGGTACGCCACAGCGGCGTCAGGAGTTGGTGGTCAATCAGCACACCGGGCCTACTCGCTCCATGATGTTCGAGCAAGATCTGGAGTCGCACCTGAGACAAATCTACCGCCACACCTTTGAACGTCTGGATCGTGAGGGGCGTATCGAAGAAGCGGTGTTCGTTCTTGCTGAGCTGCTCAAGGTGCGCCAGGAATCCCTCGATTACTTGGAAAAACACGGACGTCACCAGCAAGCGGCCGACCTTGCTCTGGCGTGGGATATGCCGGCAGCAGTGATCGTGCGTCTGTTGTGTCTGGCCGACAACTGGCAGCGCGCGTTGCTGGTGGCACGTCGTGACGATGCCTTTGCCGATGCGGTGGTGATGCTGCAGGACAGGTGGCCCGAGAGCGCCGACCGTCTGCGCCTGGAGTGGGCTGAGTCCTTGACCGGCAAGGGCCTTTGGCTGCAAGCCGTGGATGTAATCTGGAGCCTGCCGGCCGAGCGTGAGCGGGCCGCCCAATGGTTGCTCAATGCCGAAGCCGCCGGCGGACGTCTGGCCGTTGGTGCGTTAGTCAAACGAGCGATACTGTTGCCCGATACCTTGGTGGCCTACGGAGTTTGGGTCGAGCAACTACGTGATGATCCCCAGCGCTTTACCGAGCGTGCTGTCCTGGCCGAAACCTTGCTGCTGCACAAGAATCAGACGGAAGCCCTGGCATGGCTTACCCGCGCCACAATACACGCCATCATTGCCGATCAGGCCTGCGGTCGTGGGCGGTTAACCCAGAGTCAGCTACAGACGCTGGTCAAGATGAGCAAGGACAAACTATTGCAAGCTGATCTGCCTGCTAAGGCGTTGGCACGTCCTTCTGACTTGTCTCTGCGCAGCGTCGACTCGACTCTCGAATTGACCGCGCCGGTGATGGGGAGTCGGGCCATTCTCGATGCAGTGCCGCTGGACGATTCACGTTACTTGCTGGCGCTGGGGGAGGCCGGGGCGTTGGTGATCGATGCAGTTGGCAAGACGCTATTTCATTTCCCGGTACCTGCGCAGGCCATCGTCTTGGCCCACAGCCGGCAGATGGCGCTGGTTCTGGCCCGCCGCGGCGACGTCTGGCGTATCAGCAAATTGGATATGGTCAACCGTACCGCGACGGGTCTAGGCGTGCAGATGCTCGACGTATTCGCCAAGTCATTCGATGGCTCGGCTTGGACCATCGGCCGCGGCCATCAGTTGCGGGTAGTGGACGTCGATCGCGGGTTTGAAAACCTGTGGCATGTCAGTGACTTACCTGGCCGAATCGTGAGCATGCATGACAATGCACATGGAGAGTTTCTGTGGTTGGTAGATCCTGAGCAGGGCAGCCAGCTATGGCACTATCGCCTACCCGATCGCCGACTGCTAAGCCGCGAGCCTATCCCCGCGAGGATTCGTGAGGACGGCTACCAGCTGTTTAGTGCATCCAGCGAAGTCACTGAGTTCTGGATCAAGTCCGAGGGGCAGGACGATCCAATTCTTGTGCTGGAACAGCGTGGCAATCGCAAGGGCTATCATTTGCCGGGTTGCGTCGAAGGGTTTGCCGATGACGATCCGCTGCGTCTGTTTCTGTTCGAACACTGGCTGTTGATCGGCTATGTCGTTGCTGACCAAGACACCCGCTGGCATTTCATCCATAACAGCAGTGACCGCCTCTGCGCCACGCTGCAATGGCCGCTGCACGGTGTGCAAGTGCGCTGTCTGGGCGCTGACTGGTTGCTATTCGACCACCAGGGCCGACTGAGCCATATCAACGTTGATGATGCGAGTCAGCGCAATCTTTCCCTTAACTAACTGACTCCGTTGCGGTAATCAGCGACCGTATCGTTCTTGACTAGCTCTTGTTTATCTATTGGCTCAAATATGATCCATTAATTTTCTTGGGCTAGATTGGTCAGGTGGGCGCGTCGGCATGTCCTGATCTTCATACTCAAGCGCGTGATCTTGTTGGTGAGTTGGATGTGACACAGGGATTGCTGGAGTTGAAGAGGCCTCGAGAGCGCTGAGACTGATGTTGTCTGGTTTACGAAATGCGGAAAATGCTCACTGATGGTGAGCATTTTCTGGATTTTATAAACCTGTCGACCCGGAGGTATGTGCCTGCCCCTTGGTATGTATTCAACGTCCGTGACGTCGACCGATGCCTGCATCAGTCGAGGCGCTTGCGGATTTCGTTGAATGCCCGCTGAATTATTCTCTGCTGATTGGGATCGATCTCAAGTTCATTGCATAGTGAAGACCACCCAGAGAGCACATCAAGGGTCTGCTCGATGTAAAGATCCGGATCCAGATAGCGGAAAGCAGAGCAGACTTGTTTGAGGTTTTTACGAGTTGCCAGTCCGGAGCCGTTGAAAGAGGTAGTGTGCTCGTCCGCGAAACCCTGGACAGGGGCATAGGTCAGGTCATAGGCC
Source organism: Pseudomonas sp. PA1(2017) (assembly GCF_001945375.1). Taxonomy (NCBI): domain Bacteria; kingdom Pseudomonadati; phylum Pseudomonadota; class Gammaproteobacteria; order Pseudomonadales; family Pseudomonadaceae; genus Pseudomonas; species Pseudomonas sp. PA1(2017). The sequence goes on along the minus strand of NZ_MSXU01000015.1, from coordinate 559,082 downwards.
GGAGCTAACGTCCACCGTCCTTGGTCGTGCAGGAATGCGAAGTTCTTGGCGTGATCATCATGGTTGTGGGTCAGCGCATTAAAAACCATGAGTCTTGCCATGCGCTCTACCTCCGCTGCATGGTTGGTGACCGCGTGGGTTGTTTTCAAGAGATCTGAATAGTCCAGTGAGGGCACGCGGTGATCTGCATAGAGAATACCGCTGGCAGTCATCATGTGGAGTTTGCTATTGCCGTGTCGGTCGAAACGTTGGGCAGCAAAGAATCGCTCGGTGCCGTTTGCAGAGCTGACTGTGAGCAAGTCGCTCGCAGCCATCTTCACTCCAGCGCGTTCTGCCAAGAGCGCGTAGGCATATTCGATGGTGCCGGTATCACGATGTTCGGTTGGTGATCGGAATTTCACTAGCCAGTGTTGGTAGCCGGCTGGGAGCTGCTGGAAAGATGTATTGCATTGTTTTCTGTCTGGGGACAGTGCAACGACGACCTTGGGGCGAGCGCCGGCAGGGGAGCCACCAGCGAGGCGCAGAGCATCAAGAATGGACGAGGTTTCTCCTTCGTAGACCGCCTGGGACTCCTGATAGAGCTGGGCCAGATCAATATCATCTTCACCGGTGGCGTGCTCAAGCACCGGGCGATATTCCAGTGCACCCATGCCCCTGTCCGCCATGTAAGCCAGCCGATCGAGCGGGGAAATGTGTCTACGGTCTATGCCATGACTGGCAAGGAAATAACGATCCATTAGGAGCATGCCCCATCCGTCCGGAAGGGAGTCGGCAAGCGCGCCTGGTAGGCCTGCGAAAAGGACTGGATCAGCAGCTTTCTGGGGTTGGGTTGTAAAGTCCATGTTCAGGGGCGACAGGTTGAAGCCTTGCGCCACCCACTGTGGGTGATAGGCAAAGTAGATTCCCTGTCGGCTGGCGACCAGCTCCCCGACCGGTGTGCCGGCGAGCAATACCTCTACGGCGTTGATGGATTTCATTGGCGCCCCCGGGTACGTCCTGTTTGTTTGATTTCTTCAAGCGAGACAGGCCGCTCATGCTTGAACAGTTCAGCGATTTGGCGTGTTGCACCAAGTGCTGTAGCGATGAGCACAAGAGCATCAAGGGTGATCTGCCCAGTGGACTCGAATCGCTTGATGGTCGATTCTGAAACACCCGCCATCTTCGCCAAGGATTTGCGGGAGAGGTTCTGTGCGAGTCGCGCTTCTCGAGCGTTGGCGCCGATCTTCTGGGCCAGTTCGCCTGGAGCGAGCAGAGAATGGGTTAGGGCCAAGGATAAGCCTCGTATAATGGTTCATTTTAGGTCCATTATAGGCCATTATCACTTTTATTGGTTCAAATATGGCCCATTGATTTTTGCCTGACCTAGATTGGTCCGGGGTGGAGAGACCGCACGCCCTGGCCTTCAATGCTCAAGCGGACTGTGCTGTCATAAGTCTGTTCCAGTCATCAATCCGCATATCGTGAGGATTAATGGCGGTGGACCGTCGATAGCATCAAAAACCTCACGATCTTGAGGATTTTTATCAATTCAGTTGGGTGCATAAGAAAATCCACTTTCCGCTATTCAGCGTGGATCGGTGGTTTGTGGCGCAACAGATTGTGCAGGCTTGTTAGTTCTTTTGAACACCCGATCCCTCGCCATAAAAGCTTCCAGCATGTGCGGGACGAGCGTCAGGGCGTCGACCTCTTCGCCATAGGTATGCGAATGCAGTGCCGCGTAGCGCTCGAGGTCGGCCTTCAGGCTGGCCGGGCAGGTGAAGGTCAGCTTCAGGTTCTCGGTTCTCGGCAGTGGGCCGAGGCGCAGCTTGGTCATGCTCATTGCGGGTTCCTCTGTTGAGTGGAGAAAGGCTGATAGGGACGCAGCACCAGATCGCGGTTGACGATCACGCGCAGGGGCAGCCCAGGGCGCTGGGTCAGCGTGGGCTGGATGTCGAGGTTGCGGCGGGTGACCTCCTGGCCGACCTGATTCACTGTGTCCTGCAGGCTGTCGCGCCCGGCGATGATGATGCGGTCGCCGTCGGTGCGACTGGCCGGTGCGGACAACTCGGCACCAATACCCAGCAGGCTGGTCATGGCGGCGCCGGCGACGATCCGATCCCAGTGCCAGTCGACGCCATCCTCGAGACCGGCATAGCCGGCCGCATCGGTTCCGACCAGGTTGTCGAGTTGGAAGGACGAGGTGTCCGGCAAGATCACCCGTTGCCACACCACCTGCACGCGGCTTTGTCCGTAGCTCACCTGGCTGTTGTAGCGGCCCAGCAGGCGGGCGCCTTGGGGGATCAACACATGCTGGCCGGTGGCGCTGTCGTAAACCGGTTCGGTCACAGTGGCGATCACATCGCCGGGTAGATCCGACTTGATGCCGGTGACCAGCGCCGCCGCGATGACGGTGCCGGCCATCACCTGGTAAGGCGACTCAGGCATCTGCAGCAATCCGGAATTACGGATTTGTGCGTTTACGGATCTACTGAGAAACGCCTCGTTCCGCTCCTGCTGCGTTGGTGTTCCTGCGGCGGCTACTGCGCCTGACGAAGCCATACCCAGAGCCGGGGAATCGAGTTGAGCGCCACTAACAGATGCGACGTTCGATTTCCGCGCGCTGCTGGTCTGGAAAAACACCGAGGACTGCGCTGCTTCCTCAGCTTCCTTGAGCAGGGCCAGGCGCTCTGCTTCGGCGGCATCTGGCCCATGTCCATAACCTTGCGCCTGCTGCTCCGCCCTGAGGATTGGCCCGCCCAGATCGCCGGGCAGCGGCGGCCCCAGTTGCGGTACTTCGGGCGCAGGTGGTGGCGGCAGTTGCGAGTAGTCTGCCGGCAACTGTTCCAGCCCCTCGGAGCGTGCCACGCGGTCGACGTTGTATAACTCGTTCGGGTCGGCGCCCTGGCGGCGCTGCTGAGGCTGCAGCGACCACAGCATGGCTCCGAGTACCGCAGCCGATAGACCGCCCACCACTACCGCCAGCATGCGCGGATTGAGTCGGGTGACCGGACGCGGCTTGGCGCGCAGCTCCAGCGACTCCGGCGCTTCCTTGTGCGGTAGCGAGGTTGCCGCGGTTTGTTTGTCGTCTTTGGCCGTCATGCTCAGGGCCTCCGTGCCACGCCATCGGTGCGCTCGATCCGCACCACGTCACCCTTGTCGGCGCCCAGGCGCAGCTCGGCTGCGCCGAATAGACGGTCGACGATGTAGTAGGGCGAGCGAAAGCGATAGTTGACCAGCTGCCCGTCGCCTTCGAGGCCAATTACGAACAGCGGCGGCAACTCACTCTGGGCGATGCCTGCCGGGAACTGGATATACACCTTGCGTCCGTCGTCGAAGGCGCGCAGCGGCCTCCAGGGTGGATTGCTGCCGCTGATCGCATAGCGAAAGCGCAACTGCTCCAAGACCAAGCCTTCGTCCACTGGCGCCGCGGCCTGAGCGGCACTGGCACTGCGTTGCAGGGCGAGTATGCGATCCTTCGGATAGTCCCAGGACACCGAAGCCATCCAGGCGTGCTCGGTGGAAGCCAGCTCGATCAGGTAGGTGCGGCGCGTGGTGGTGATCACCAAGTTGGTCTTGAGGTCGACCCGCGTCGGTTTGATCAGCACGCTGGTGCGCAGCTCATCGCCGCTGCCGCTGGTGGTGTCACCGACGATCCAGCGCACGGTGTCGCCAGCGGCTACGGTGACAAGTTCCTCGCCGGGCTGCAGGTTGATTGCGGTCACCCGTCCTGGGCTGGCGTACACCTGATACAGCGCGCCATCGGAGTAGGGCCAGACCTGGATGGCGTTAATATAGCCCTCGTGGCTCGGCGCGACCCGAGCCTCGCGATTGGCGCGCGAGACCCGCACTCGCTCATCGGCTGGTTCCTTGGCCGGCTTGCTGGGGTGAGTTTCCGGCAGTGGCTTGAGCTGTGCGGGCAGGGCCAGGGGCTTGGGTACTTCCACTACCTCGATGGGCTTGGGCGGCTCCGGCAGGCGCTGTGCTTCTACCGGTTCATCCAGTTCGATCACTGGCGGCTGCTGGCTGGCGCAGCCGGCCAGCATGCTCAGCAGCAGAGGGCAGATTGAGAGGTTAATGGAGGTTTTCATGGTTTCTTGGCTCCTTCCGTAGTGTCCAGTTCACGGCTCCAGGACAGGCCGTTTACGTAGATGCCGAGCGGGTTGCGGCGCAGCTTTTCCTCGGTACGTGGAGGCTGCAGCACCAGTGAGATCACCGCGGTCCAGCGCTCCAGGCCGGCGCCCGAACCATTCACGAAACGACGTTCGACCCAGCGCACCTGGAACGAGCTGTCGCTGGCACGCACCACGCTGGTGACTTCCACCGATACCGACTCCTTGCCGACCCGGGTGAAGGGATCGTTGGCGCGGGCATAATCGTTGAGGGTGGCGGCGCCTCGGTCGGTGGTGGAGTGATAGGCCTCCAGCCAGTTCTGTCGCACCACCACCGGATCGATAGATAGCGAGCGCACCTGCTCGATAAAGCGCGCCAGGTGGTGGGCGATTTGCGCATCCTGGGGCTGGTAAGGACTGGCGGCTTCGCCGACAGCGCGTACCTGACCGAGGTTGTCTACCTCCACCACGTAGGGCGTCACCGTCGACTGCGCCGAACGCCAGACCAGTCCGCCAGCCATCAGCAGCGCCAGGCCCAGGCAACCGAAGGCCATCAGTCGCCAGTTGCGTGCCTGCGCCCGGCTGCTGCCCATGCGCAGGTCCCAGGCCTGTGCCGCGGCCTGGTAAGGGGTGGCAGGTTGAGGAGTGTCGCTGTAGCGCACCCGTGGACGTGTGAATCGCATCTTCGTCCTCCTTTACGAATTCGATGGGTCGCGGATCTGCGGCCCAGTTGATGAACCACCGCCATCGCCACCACGCAGGGTGTGGGCGACCGTGCTGGTGGCCTGTGAGAGTTGTTGCCTGCGCTGCAGGCGCCTGGCCCAGTCGGGCTGTTTGGCTGGAGCAGTTGCAGGATCGGAAGCTGCGGGGGCGCCATCTGCTGCAGCGCCGGAAGAGGCCCCTGCCAGAGAGCGAGCGCTGCCCATGGCCAAGCGTGCTGCACCGGGTGCCATGCGTGCGCCGGCCAATACCGAGCCGCCGACACCTGTGGTGACTGCAGCAGCACCCGCTGCCATACCTGCCGCGCCTAGCGCAGTACCGGCTGCTGTACCAGCACCCAGTTGCGGCGCGCCGGAGACCAGCCCGGTGGCAATGCCCGGCCCGAAAATGCCCAGGCCCAGCAGGGCCAGCGAGGCGAGCATGACCACCAGCGCATGGTCAATGGAGGGCTCGTCCGGCATAGCCTGGAATTCGGCGAAGAGCCCGCTGCCAATGCCGACGATCACCGCCAGCACCAGCACCTTGATGCCGGACGCGACCACGTTGCCCAGCACCTTCTCGGCGAGAAAAGCGGTCTTGTTCCACAGTGCGAAGGGCACCAGCACGAAGCCGGCGAGGGTTGTGAGCTTGAACTCGACCAAGGTCACGAACAGCTGAATGGCCAGAAAGAAGAAGCTGACGATCGCCACCAGCCAGGCGAGAAACAGCACCAGAATGCTGTGCAGGTTGCTGAAGGCTTCGGGAAAGCCGCTGAGGCTGCTGATCTGCTCGAGCAGCGGCCCTCCGGCATCAACCCCAATCGCGGCCAATCGCCCTGGCTGCAGAAACTCCGCATGACTCAACCCGGAACCTGAGGCCAGCAGACCCAACCCAGCGAAGGAGTTGAAGACGATCTTGGCCAGGGCATTGAAGTTGCCGATGATGAAGGCGAAGGTACCTACATAGAGAGTCTTGCGGATCAGCTTGGCGCTGACGTCCTCACCGCCCATGGCCCAGAACAGCCCGGCCAGGGTTATGTCGATCACTATCAGGGTCATGGTGAGAAAGGCCACCTCACCGCCGAGCAGCCCGAAGCCGGTGTCGATATACAGCCCGAACACCTCGAGGAAACGGTCGATCACGCTGACGTCGTTCATTGCACGTCCTCGTCGAAGCTTGGCGGGATCGCGGGCAAGTCTGTAGACCGGAGAAACTCGCCGGGCCGAGCACAGCCCGAGTAGAAGCGTTCAGCCGCATCGTCTTGCCGAGCCATGACCCCGTTGTCGACCTGTCCGCAGGCGACCAGCACCAGCAGCGGTAGCAGTGTCAGGAATCTCATGAGGACGCCTCCCTACCGGTAGAACTGCACGGGGTAGGGGGTGTACGGCGTGCCGTTACCCATAAAGCGCCGCCGCCGTTCCCGTGCCTCCTCGGCCGCTGCAGACTGACGGGCAAGCTCTAGCGCGACGGCGCGGTTCTGGGTGATCTGCAATTGCTGCGCCTGAATCGACTGCTTGGCCTGCAGGGCCAGCAACTGGTTGGTGGCCTGAGCAGCCTGCAAGGCACCACCCGCCGACTGGCTCTGCTGCACCAGCGCGGCCAAGGCGCTTTCATCCTCGGCCAGGCTCTGTGTTACCTGAGCCTGCACGCGCAGCGCCGTATGCAGCCCATCAAGGCCCTGCTGCCAGCGCTCCCGCGCTTCGTCTGCCAGGCGTTGGCTGCTGACGTCGCCGGTGTACTCGTTCGGGTAGAGTCGGCTGAACTCCTGATCCAGGCGTTGCACTTCGTAGGCCAGTCCTCGGGCTTCGGCGAGCAGTCGCTCGGTATTAGCCAGGCTCGCGCGCAACTGGCTCACCACGTTGTAGTCCAGACGCTGTAGGTGACGGGCCTGGTTCAGCAGCATCTGGGTCTCGTTCTGCAGTTGGCGTACCTGGTTGTTCGCCATCTCCAGGGTGCGTACTGCAGTCAGGGTGTTCTGCACCAAGTTGGTCGGATCGATCACGGTGAAAGCGCTGGCCGGCTTCACGGCCAGCAGACCCAGTACCAGCAGCGTGGCGCAGGGGAAACGGTGAACAGGGGATCTCATGGCAGGCACTCCTTGCGTGACGAGGGATAAGCGGTGAGCAGGTCGGCGGCCCAGCCCAGGCCGCGGTGATGCAACCAGGCAGGGGCAAAATCGGCGGCGCCGGACGTCTGCAAAATGCGGTCGATCTCGCGCTGCTCGGCCGGGCTGGCCGAGGCGGCGAAGGCCAGCGTCACTGGCCCCAGGTCGAGGTCGAACAGGCGGTTGCCCAGACGCGACTGGTAGTAGTAATCACGCTTGGGCGTGGCCTGGGCGATGATCTCGATCTGCCGGTCGTTCAGTCCGAAGCCTTGGTAGGTGCCGCGGATCTGCGGCTCGCCCGCCTGCGGGTTGGGCAGCAAGATGCGGCTGGCGCAGCTCTCGATGATCGCCGCAGCGATGCTGGAGTCCTTGATGTCGGCCAGCGACTGGGTGGCGAAGATGACGCTGACGTTCTTCTTGCGCAGGGTCTTGAGCCACTGGCGGATGCGCGCGGCGAATAGCGGATCGTCGAGAAACAGCCAGGCCTCGTCGAGGATCAGCAGTGTCGGCGCGCCGTCAAAGCGCTCCTCGAAACGGGCGAACAGGTAGCTCAGCACGGCAGCCACCGCCGACTTGCTGTGCATGAGTTCCTCCATCTCGAAACACTGCACGTCGGCGTTGCCCAGACGATCCTGGTCGGCATCCAGCAATGCGCCATGCGCGCCGCCCAGCACGTAGGGCTGCAGAGCCTGGCGCAGGGCGTTGTCCTGCAGCAGCACGGACAAGCCGGTCAGTGTGCGCTGCGTCTCCGGCGCGCCGGCCAGGCTGTCCAGCGCCGTCCACAGAGCAGTCTTCTGCTCGGGACCGACGGCCACGCCTTCCCGCAGCAGGCGCGCCTCCAGCCATTCGGCGGCCCAAGCGCGGTACCCCGGCTGGTCGATGCGCGCCAGGGGCTGGAAGGCCAGGTCACCATCGCCGCCTAGGTCGTAGTGCTCGCCACCCAGGCCCAGCACCGTTGCGCGCAGCGAGCGCCCCATGTCGAAGAGAAACAGGCGCGAGCCTGGGTAGCGGCGAAACTGCAGGGCCAAGGTCGCCAGCAGCACCGACTTACCCATACCGGTAGGACCGGCCACCAGGGTGTGTCCGACATCGCCCACGTGGGTGACCAGGCGAAACGGCGTCGCCCCATCGGTGCGGGTGATCACCAATGGCGGGCCATCCAGATGTTCGTTGCCTGCCGGGCCGGCCCAGACTGCCGAGACCGGCATCAGGTGCGCCAGATTGAGCGTGGAGATCAGCGGTTGGCGGACATTGGCGTAGGCGTTGCCGGGGATCGACGATAACCAGGCCTCCACCGCGTTGAGACTCTCGGCGATGGTGACGAAACCGCGGCCCTGGATCACACGCTCGACCCGGCGCAGCTTCTCGTCGGCGACCTGGGCGTCGGCATCGCTTACCGTCACCGTGGCCGTTACATAGCCGAAGGCGATCTGGTCGGCGCCAAGTTCCTGCAGCGCCGCGTCGGCGTCGCTGGCCTTGTTCGCCGCATCGCTGTCGAGCAGCGGGCTTTCCTGCTGGAAAATTGCTTCGCGCAGTAGTGCCAGGACGCCCTTGCGTTTCGCGAACCACTGCCGGCGCAGGCGCACCAGTTCCTTCTCGGCCTCGTCCTTTTCCAGGCAGATAAAGCGGGTCGTCCAGCGATAGGCGAAGCCCAAACGGTTGAGGTCGTCCAGCACGCCTGGCCAGGTCGAAGTGGGGAAGCCACGTACTGACAGCGTGCGCAGATGCTGCTCACCGAGACGCGGCGCCAGGCCGGTTGTCAGGGGACTGTCTGCCAGCAGGGCATCTAGGTGGAAGGGCACCTCGGGTACTGCCACCCGCTGGCGATGGGTCGAAACCGTGGTATGCAGGTAAGTCAGCGTCTGGCTGTCGTCGAGCCAGGCGAGCTCTGGCATTACCCCATCCAGCAGATCGAAGAAACGATCCGTCTCGGCGACGAAAGCAGACAGTCGTTCCCGCCAGTCGACGCCGCGCTGCGCCTGGTGCTCGTAGAGCAGGCCGGCGGCGCGCGAGCGCGATTCCTCCGGCGGCAGGTAGAGCAGCGTCAGGTGATAACTGCTCTCGAAGTGGCTTCCGTGCGCCTCGAAGGCGGCACGGCGCTCCTCGTCCACCAGCCAGGACAAGGGTTCAGGAAAGTCGTTGTCAGGGTAGTTGGCTGCCGCTAGGCGCTCGGCCTCGATAAACAGCGCCCAGCCCGAGCCAAGGCGACGTAGGGCATTGTTCAGGCGCGCCGAGGTTGCCACCAGCTCGCCTTGGGTGGCGCTGTCCAGGTCTGGCCCGCGAAAGCGCAGGCTGCGTTGGAGTGAACCGTCCTTATTCAACACGACGCCGGGGGCGACGAGGCCGGCCCAGGGCAGCCAGTCTGAAAGCTGGGCGGGGCGGCGCTGGTATTCGGTGAGGTTCAGCATGGCGGCCTCCTCACACATCCAGCAGCGACGGCTGCTTGATGTGTCGTGCGAATACCTGCAGGAACTGCGGGTCCAGGCGGGCGCCCCACACCGCCAGCGAGTGGCCAACCAGCCACAGCACCAGGCCCGGCAGCCACAGCTGCAGGCCCAGGCCTACCACTGCCGCAAGAGTACCGTTGAGAATCGCCACGTTGCGCGGGGCTCCACCGAGCAGAATCGGCTCGGCCAGCGAGCGGTGCAGTGGCACCTCGAAACCGGGGATGAGTTCGCGCTCGCCGTTCATACGATCACCGCCCCGCCGGCAAAGCTGAAAAAGCTGAGGAAGAATGACGACGCGGCGAAGGCAATCGACAGGCCAAAGACGATCTGGATCAGCTTGCGAAAGCCGCCGCTGGTATCGCCGAAGGCCAGCGTCAGGCCTGTGGTAATGATGATGATCACCGCGATGATGCGCGCCACCGGCCCCTGTACCGAGTCAAGGATCGATTGCAGCGGCCCTTCCCAGGGCATTCCGGAGCCGGCTGCGAGAACCGGCAGGGAGGCGCCTAGACATAGGGCTCCTAGCATCAAGGCACCGACGGAGCGGCGACGATTAGCAACGCGAGGATGGCAGGCAGTCATGGCTGTTTTCCTGAGTAAGCGAAGGAATGAATGCGGGGGCGATGGAGGTGAGTTGATAGCCGCGCTCGTCATAGCCGGTGACGCGGGCGATTTGCTGGACATAGCGCGTGCTGCCACGCCCGGCGAGAAACACCACCAGATTGACCGCCTCGGCGATCAGCGCCCGCGGCGCGGTCAGGGCGACTTCCAGAATCAGTTGCTCCAGGCGAAGCAGTGCGCCCTGTGCAGAGCCGGCATGAATGGTGGCGATACCGCCGGGATGGCCGGTGCCCCAGGCCTTGATCAGATCCAGCGCCTCGCCGCCGCGCACCTCGCCGACCACCACGCGATCGGGGCGCAGACGCAGCGTGCTGCGCACCAGGTCAGCCATGGAGACCACGCCGGGCTTGGTACGCAGGGCTACGTGATCGAGCGCCGGACACTGCAGTTCGACCGTGTCCTCCAGCACCAGCACACGGTCGCCGCTGCCGGCCGCCTCGGCCAGCAGCGCGTTTGCCAGAGTGGTCTTCCCGCTGCTGGTGCCGCCTGCCACCAGGATGTTTTGCCGCTCGCGCACGGCTACGCGCAGGTACTCGGCTTGCGCCGCGTTGAGGATGCCGTCGGCCACGTACTGCTGCAGCGGGATGACGCCGGCTGCGCGTTTGCGTAGGGCGAAGGTCGGCCCGGCTACTACGGGCGGCAGTACACCTTCGAAGCGCTCACCAGTCTCTGGCAGTTCGGCACTCAGCAGCGGCTTGTTGCGATGTACCTCCTGGCCGACATGCGCTGCCACCAGGCGGATGATCCGCTCGCCGTCGCCAGTTGCCAGCGTGCCCAACCGGGCGCGGCCGGCTGACAGGCGATCCAGCCAAAGCACGCCATCGGGGTTGAGCATCACCTCGACCACGTCCGGGTCATCCAGAGCGGCAGCTATCAGCGGGCCCATCGCTGTGCGCAACATGCGCGTGCGCCGATCCAGAGAAGTTGCCGCAGCGCTCAGCATTGGGGAGGAGGCGACAGTCATGGACGCTCTCCCGAGACCTGAGCCTCTGCCTGAACCTCTTCGTGCACGTCTCTGACCAGGCTGCGTCCGCGCTGCAGGTGGCGCCCCAGTTGTTCGACGAACTGGCTGAATCGCAGCTTGCCCTGCGCGCGTGCTGCTTCTTGGTGAGCCTCAGGTACAGGCGTGCTCACCGTGAGGTAGTAGCGCACGTAGAGCGCCACGGTCTCGATCAGGATGTGCTGGTCGCGCTCCAGGCGCTCGAACTGACGTGATAGGCGATCTAGGCGTTTGGCCATGGCCACCTCGCGCTGCTCGCCAGAATCGGGAGAGAGCCAGGAGGCGAGCGCCGCGGCGATGATCGAAGACTTCGAAACGCCTTTGGTGATCGCCAATTCGTTCAGGCGCTTGGCATGCTCGGGTTGGATAAACAGGTTGAGGCGGGCTCGGCTCATAGGGCTATTCCATCGTCAGGGTCTAGGGCGGCCAGCCGCGCCGCGCGCTGCAGGCGTGGATCCGGCTGGGTGGGGAAGGGCGTGGGAATGTCATCCTCGTCGAGCAATAGCAGGTCGCTGGTCAGCTCGTCGTGATCTGGCAACTCGGCGGGTTCCGCCAGTTCGGGCTGACGGCGTGCGCCGCCGTCCTCGATGGTCGAGTCATCGCTCATGTCGGTCTGCGATGCTGTAACGGCCTCAGGCACGGCCAGACCGCTCCAGTCGTCCGTGCGCGGCACCGGTGCATCGACGTAATGGCCCGGCTGCAATCGTGGCGCCGGCAGTACCCGGCTCTGGAAGTTGGCGTCGGTGAAGTAGCGCAGCTTCTTCGCGCGGATTGGCGCCAGGCCCGAGAGCATCACCACTGCCTCGTCGCTGGGCAACTGCATCACTTCGCCAGGAGTCAGCAGCGGGCGTGCTGTTTCCTGGCGCGACACCATCAGATGGCCCAGCCAGGGCGCCAGACGGTGGCCGGCATAGTTGCGCTGCGCGCGCAGTTCGGTGGCAGTGCCCAGGGTCTCGGAGATGCGTTTGGCGGTGCGCTCGTCGTTGGTCGCGAAGGTCACTCGCACATGGCAGTTATCGAGGATCGAGTGGTTCTGGCCGTAGGCCTTATCGATCTGGTTCAGCGACTGGGAGATCAGGAAGGCGCGCAGCCCGTAGCCGGCCATGAAGGCCAGGGCCGTCTCGAAGAAATCCAGTCGCCCCAACGCAGGAAACTCATCAAGCATCAGCAGCAGCTTGTGCCGGCGTTCGATGCCGTCGGAACCGTCGAGCGATTCGGTCAGGCGCCTGCCGACCTGATTGAGGATCAGGCGGATCAGCGGCTTGGTGCGGCTGATATCCGAGGGCGGTACCACCAGGTACAACGACACTGGATGCTCTGCCGAGATCAGATCGGCAATGCGCCAGTCGCATCGCGAGGTGACCTCGGCCACCGTCGGGTCCCGGTACAGGCCGAGGAAGGACATGGCCGTGGAGAGCACGCCCGAGCGCTCGTTGTCGCTCTTATTCAGCACCTCCCGCGCCGCAGAAGCCACCACCGGATGCGGCGCATCGCCCAGGTGCAGCGTGGTCATCATCCGGTGCAGGGTCAGCTCGAAGGTGCAGGCCGGATCGGAGAGGAAGTTGGCAACGCCGCGTAGGGTCTTGTCCTGGCCAGCGTAGAGCACGTGCAGGATGGCACCGACCAGCAGCGCATGGCTGGTCTTCTCCCAGTGGTTGCGCCGCTCCAGCGCGCCTTCTGGGTCGACTAGGATATCGGCGATGTTCTGCACGTCGCGCACCTCGTGGGCACCGCGACGCACTTCCAGCAGCGGGTTGTAGGCGGCCGAGGCCAGGTCGGTGGGGTTGAACAGCAGGCAGTGGGAGAAGCGTGATCGCCATCCTGCGGTAAGGCTCCAGTTCTCGCCCTTGATGTCGTGGATGACCGCCGAGGCCGGCCAGGAGAGCAGGGTGGGTACCACCAGGCCGACGCCCTTGCCCGAGCGCGTCGGCGCGAAGGTCAGCACATGCTCGGGGCCTTCGTGGCGCAGATACTGATCGCCGAACTGCCCGAGGAATACGCCCGCAGGCTGGGTCAGGCCTGCCTTGCCCACCTCATCCGCATCGGCCCAGCGCGCCGAGCCGTAGGTGGTGACCCGCTGTGCCTGGCGCGCCCGCCAGATAGCCATGCTGATGGCCACCACCAATGCCAGCAGACTGCTGCAGGCGGCGATGCTGCCGCCGACGTTGAAGACGTCCGGCGCATAGGCATCGAAGACGAACCACCACTCGAACAGACGCCAGGGGTGGTAGACCGGCGTGCCCATTAGTTCGAACCATGGCGCGCCGAGGCGTGCCTGGTAGCCAAGCGTGGCTGCCGTCCACTGCGTGGCACCCCATACCCCGGACAGGGTAATGGCCAATACCACCAGTACATGGCCGTACAGCACCGTCGTTGCATGCATCTCTGAACCCAACCTCCCAGGCAAAACTCACGGCACGCGGATGTGCCGCGGGCGAGAGGTTCGGCATTGGGAGGGGAGGGGTCAAAGACCGTTTTGGCGAGGACTAAGAAGTTAGGGGCGACACAGCAGGCTGGGGCGGTCGGTGGAAAAACTCAGCAGGGTGTGTACACGAGGTAGATGTCTATCCGAAGCTGCGCCTGGCGACAGGCAGAAACCGGCCAGAAGCAGACCTTCAAGCCGCAAGGGGTGATATTGCCCTATGAATGGACAGTCGGTGGACGACGATCGTGCGCCCCAGTAGCTTTACCTGCTTGCGAATTGCGGATGGGGAAAGCAGCTGTGATCGATGATCCACTACCAGATAATTGGCGGGACCTCCAGACAGGTGTCCAGCGTATCTTCCGTAACGTCGGCTTGCTTGCTGAGGTAGAGGTTGATCTGGAAACGCCGCGTGGCTCGGTGAATGTGGATGTCCACTCGATAGACGTTCGAAGCGTGGACAAAATCAGATACATCGTGGAGTGCAAAAACTGGAGCAGTGCCGTACCCCAGTCTGTAGTCCATTCCTTCACAACTGTGATGCACGAAACCGGTGCGAACATCGGTTTTATCATCTCGAAGCATGGCCTTCAGCAGGGTGCCAAACAATACACCCAGAATACAAATATCGTTGGGATGTCGTACTTAGAGTTTCAACAGAGATATTTCGAAGCATGGTGGAAGAGGTATTTTTGTCCACGTATCGGTGATGCCGCGGACAACCCGCTTCGTTACACCGAGGAATTCAATAGCGATCGAGACCGTGCTTACGAAAAGCTTAGTCGTCAGGATCAAGAAAAATTTGATCTGCTAAGACGAGAGAGCGGTGGATCGCTGATGGTCTTTTCTATGTTCAATTACATGGCCATGTCGCCAGCGTTGAGTACGGGCACATTGCTCGACGTTCCAAAGAGTCTGGATGATTTTAAGGCTAGGGTGCTCGCACGGATTACCCCTCATATCGAATGGCATTGCGACACGTTCAGAGGATTGCTAGAGATTATTTTGAAATACCTAGCTGACGTGGAAGCAGATTTCGACGCGATATTTGGGGGTTCCATCTTCGAGCCAAGAGACCCTATCAGCAGGGTCTCTGCCGATGGCCCCCCTTTGGAGGATGGTATTTACCACCGCTGACTCGCCGGTTAGTGCGGTAGGGCATATGGCAGATTGCGGTCGCCTCAGCGTTGCGACGGCGGGCAAGCATCATCCCCTATGTCTTGTTCTGGTCGATAACAGCCGGTGACGACGGGCAGCTACCGGCCAGATGCGGTCAGTCGCCGAGACATCACGCTGCCACTCGCCGCGGTTCCGGGCTACGCCTTCATCACGCCCCTTCCCAGCGGCGAAACAGCACGCTGGCATTCACCCCACCAAAGCCAAAGCCATTGGAGAGCGCATGGGTGATCGGCATCGGGCGGGCGTTCAGCGCGACCAGGTCGAGCCCCGCTGCAGCTTCGTCCCGATTGTTGAGGTTCAGGGTCGGCGGCGCGATCTGGTCACGCAACGCCAGCACTGTGAAGATCGCTTCGATTCCGCCGGCGGCTCCCAACAAATGGCCCGTGGCGGATTTGGTCGAGCTGATCGCGACGCCTGCATGGGCGCCGAACAGCGCCTGAATGGCGGCCAACTCACCCTTGTCGCCAACCTGGGTTGAGGTTGCATGGGCGTTGATGTGCTGCACCTGTTCAGGTTTCAGGCCTGCCTGCTGTAGTGCCTGTTGCATGGCGCGGCGCGCCCCGCTGCCATCTTCGGGGCCAGCGGTAAGGTGATAGGCATCGGCGCTGGTGCCATAGCCCACCAGCTCGGCCAGCGGCACAGCGCCGCGCACCTGCGCATGTTCGAGTGACTCGATCACCAGTAGCCCGGCACCTTCGGCCATGACGAACCCATCGCGGTCACGGTCGAAGGGGCGCGACGCCTCCTGCGGCCGCCCGGCAAAGCCGGTCGACAGCGCGCGGGCAGCCGCGAAGCAGCCCAGGGTGACGCGATCGATAGCCGCCTCGGTACCACCACAGATGGCGATATCAGCCTCGCCGCTTCTGATCAGCCGAGCCGCATCGCCAATCGCCTGCACACCTGCCGCACAAGCCGTCACCGGCGCGCCAAGCGGGCCCTTGAAGCCGTGGCTGATCGACACGTGCCCCGCTGCCATGTTGGCGAGAAACGACGGCGCGGTGAACGGCGATAGCCGGCGTGGCCCGCGCGCGTCGGTAATGCGTACGGCCTCGGCGATCGCGCCGAACCCGCCCACCCCCGACGCGATGACCGTCGCTGTACGCTGCCGCGCCTCCTCCGTGCCAGGCCGCCAGCCCGCTTGCTGCAATGCCTCGTGCGCGGCTACCAGGGCGAATTCGATGAAGCGATCCATCTTCTTGCGTTCCTTGGCCGCGATGACGAGCTCGGGTCGATAGCCGGCAACACCATCCTCCTCGAGCGAGGGCACTTGCCCGCCGACCGTCACCCCGGTGCCGTCGCTGATGGCTGCCGGCAGCGTACGAATGCCCGAGCGCCCGGCCAGCAAGCGCTGCCACACCGTCTCGGTACCACAGCCCAGGGGGCCGACGAGGCCGACACCGGTTACCACGATGCGCTTGTGCTTTTGGAAATTGATCATTGCAGCCTCTCAGCCAGGTTGGTGGCGAGCAGCCCAGTACTGCTTGCCGGGGATTACGCGTGTGCGTCCTTCGGTTCGTCGCTCGGGCGGATCCTGAACCAGATGGCATACATCGCCGGCAGGAACACCAGCGTCATGATGGTGCCCACGAAGGTGCCGCCGATCAGGGTGTAGGCCAGGGTTCCCCAGAACACCGAGTGGGTGAGCGGGATGAAGGCGAGGATCGCCGCCAGCGCCGTCAGCAGTACCGGGCGAGCGCGCTGCACGGTGGCCTCGACCACGGCCTGGAAGGGATCGAGCCCTTCGCGCTCGTTATGGTGGATCTGCCCGATCAGGATCAGCGTGTTGCGCATCAGGATCCCCGACAGCGCGATCAACCCGACCAGGGCGTTGATGCCGAACGGCTGCTGGAACAGCAGCAGCACCGGCACCACGCCAATCAGGCCCAGCGGCGAGGTGAGAAACACCATGACCATGGCCGAGATCGAGCGCACCTGCAGGATGATGATCAGCAGCGTCAGGGCGATCATGATCGGCAGCAACGGCGCGATCGCCTTGCTGGCCTTGCCGGACTCCTCGATGGAGCCAGCCATCTCGATGCGATAGCCGGCCGGCAGCGTTTCGATGATCGGTTGCAGGTCTTTCCATACGGCCGTGGACACGTCCGGCGGTTGCAGCCCCTCGGCAATGTCGCCGCGCACGGTGATGGTCGGCGTACGGTCACGGCGGCGCAGGACCGTGTCTTCCATGCGCACGTTCACTTCGCCGACCTGGGACAGCGGAATGCGCTGGCCCGCTGAGCCAACCAGCGTGAAGCCCGCGATCTTCGACGGGTCGAGGCGAATCTCTCCCGCCGCGCGACCGACCACCTGCACGGCGCGGATGTCCTCGCGCACCGAGGTGATCGGCACGCCGCTGAGCAGGAACTGCAGTTGCTGCGCCACGGCGTTGGAACTCAGGCCAACGGCCTGCAGGCGATCCTGATCCAGGGAGAAGTGCAGCGTCGGCACCCGCGGGCCCCAATCGGCGTTCACCGTGCGCATCATCGGGCTGGCCTGCAACACCGCCTGCACGCGGCTGGCGATTTCGCGCAGCTGCATGGCATCGGGCCCCATCACCCGGTAGGCAACCGGGTACGGTGAATACGGGCCGAACACCAGTTGGGTGACGCGCACCTTGGCCTCGGGCGCCAGGCCTTCGGAGGCCGCTTCACGGATGCGCAGCTTGAGGGCTTCACGGGCGTCCTGACTGTCCGTCAGCACCACGATCTTGGCAAACGAAGGGTCGGGCAGCTCCGGTGCCATGGCCAGGAAAAAGCGTGGCGGGCCCTGGCCGATGTAGGCGGTGATGATCTTGGCTTCTTCCTGCTCGCGCAGCCACGACTCGACCTTGATGGCCGTGGCGTTGGTCTGCTCGATGGAGGTGCCGTAGGGCAGTTGCAGCTCGACCAGCACTTCCGGGCGATCGGAGGTCGGGAAGAACTGCTTCTTCACCAGCCCCATGCCCAGTACGGCGACCACGAACGCGGCGATCACCACGCCGGCCACCAGCCACTTTTGCGCGATGACGCGCCCCAGGAGCCTGCGAAAGCGGTTGTAATGCCGCGTGTCGTAGATGGCCGCGTGCCCACCCTCGACCTGCTTGATCTCGGGCAACAATTTCACGCCCAGATAGGGGGTGAACGCCACGGCCACCACCCAGGAAGCGATCAGCGCGATGCCGACGATCCAGAACATGTTGCTGGTGTACTCGCCGGCCGTGGACTGCGCGAAGCCGTTGGGCATGAAGCCGATGGCGGTGACCAGCGTACCGGAGAGCATCGGCGCCGCAGTGTGGCTCCAGGCGTAAGCCGATGCCTTGAAGCGGTCGTAGCCCTCCTCCATCTTCACCACCATCATTTCGATGGCGATGATGGCGTCGTCCACCAGCAGGCCCAGGGCGAGGATCAGCGAACCCAGGGTAATGCGGTCGAAATTCTTGCCGGTGGCCGCCATCACCACGAAGACGATGGCCAGGGTCAATGGCACGGCGGCCGCGACCACCACCCCCACGCGCCAGCCCATGCTGATGAAGCAGACCAGCATCACCACCAGCAGGGCGACGAAGAACTTGACCATGAACTCATCGACGGACGAGCTGATGTTGACCGCCTGGTCGGTGACCTTGTCCAGCGTCATGCCCAGCGGCATGGCGTCATTGATGCTCACCGTTTCCGCGTCCAGCGCCGCGCCGAGGTCGAGGCCGTTCCAACCCTCGCGCATCACCACGCCGAGCAGCAGCGCGGGCTCGCCACCGTTGCGCACCAGAAAGGTGGCGGGATCCTCGTAGCCACGCTCCACGGTCGCCACATCGGCAAGTTTCAGGGTGCGCCCCTGCACGGCAATCGGCGTGTCACGGATCTTCGCCAGGGTGTCGAACGCGCCATCCAGGCGCATCACCACTTGCGGGCCGGAGGTTTCCACCGAGCCGGCTGGGGTCAGCGAGTTCTGGCTGTTGAGTGCAGCGAAGATGTCCTGTGCAGTCACGCCCAGCGTCGCCAACCGGTCATGGGAAAAGGACACGAAAATGCGCTCGGCCTGCTCACCGATGATGTTGACCTTCTTCACCCCCGGCACATGCAGCAGGCGCTGACGCAGCGATTCGGCTTCGCGTACCAGCTGGCGTTGCGGCTCGCCCCTGGCCTTCAGGGCATACACCGCGAAGGTCACGTCCGAGAACTCGTCGTTGACCATCGGCCCGATGACCCCAGCCGGCAGGTTCCTGGCTTCGTCACCGAGCTTCTTGCGGGCCTGGTAGAACTCCTCCTGCACCTGCGCAGGCGGGGTGCTGTCGAGCAGCGACACCATGGTGAATGCCAGCCCTGCACGGGTGTAGGTTTCGCTGCGGTCGTACCAGCGCAGCTCCTGCATGCGCTTTTCCAGCGGTTCGGCGACCTGATCCTGCATTTCCTGAGCAGTGGCGCCCGGCCAGGCGGTGATGATGGTCATCTGCTTGACGGTGAAGGGCGGATCTTCGGCGCGGCCCAACTGGAAGAACGCCAAGGTGCCGGACAGCGCGATCAGCAAAATGAGAAACAGGGTGATGGCGCGCTCGCGAACCGCCAGTGCCGACAGGTTGAAACGGCCTTCGCTCATGGCTGGCTCCCGGCGACGGCAGGCGCCTGGGCAACTCGCACCTCCTGATCGGCATGTAGCAGGTGTGCGCCCAGTGCCACCACCTGCTCGCCAGCGCCAAGACGGCCCTCGACTCGAGCCGCCTGATCGCCGATCCCCATAACCCGTACCGGGCGCCAGGCGACTTTCGCCGGCTCGCCTGCGACCACCCAGACACCGGGGCCATTGCCCGGGTCGTGCAGCGCGGCAGCAGGCACCTGCAGCGCCTGGGCTGCATCGCTCGCCGCGGCGATATCGAGGGTGATGGTGGCGCCGAGCGGGGCGTTGGCCAGCGCGCCGTCGAGTACGTAGCGGGCCTCGAAGGTGCGCGTGGTGGCATCGGCGGCCTCGGAAAGCAGCCGCAGCCTGGCCGCAACCGAGGCGCTGCTGCCATACAAGGCAGCCTGGGCAGTCGAACCCGGCGCCGGGCGCAGGGTTTCCGGCAGGTGCACGATGGCTTCGCGCTGCCCTGCTCGCGCCAGCCGCACCACGGGCTGCCCGGCGCTGACCACCTGGCCGGGCTCGGCCAGGGTTTCCATCACCACGCCGTCGGCATCGGCCAGCAAGGCGGCGTAACCCGTGGCATTGCGCGCCACATCGGCCTGGGCCTGGGCAGCGCTGAGCTGCGCCCTGGCGGAATCGGCAGCCGCCTTGATCTGATCGTAGGTCGAGGCCGACACCGCCCCGGCGGTGACCAGCCCGCGGTAACGGGCTTCGTCGTCAGCCGTCTGTTTGGCGCGCGCCAGAGCAGAGGCGACGGCCTCCTGCTGCGCCCGCGCCTGCAACTGCAGGTCGACGGGGTCGAGGCGCATCAGCGGCTGGCCGCGCCTGACCGTTTCGCCGGTGTCGACCAGACGCTCCAGCACCTTGCCCGAGACGCGAAAGCCAAGGTCGCTCTGGGTCCGCGCGACCACCACACCGGTGAAGGAACGAGCGGCCCCGGCTGCCTGCTCGACCGCTGCCACCCGAACCAGCGGCGGCTTGTTGCGGGGGTCTTTCTGGACAGACGAATCGCCGCACGCCACCAGGACGAGAGGCAGCAGGCAAACGGCAAGAACGGCGGGCACGAGGCGCATGGGTTCCATCACTCAAGAGCAATTCAGGAACCTCATTCTTAAACCAGTGACCAATATTGTCAATGGTCACTAACGCATGACTATGGAGCCAAGCTGCGCAATATCAGCGCCGGCAGGTGCGCGGCGGCCTCGGCGGCGTCGTCCAGGTTGTACTGCAGCTGAGCGGAATTGACGTAGGGCCGCAGGATCAGAAAGATCGCGTTGGTGGTTTCGTCCAGCGGCGTCTTGCGCTCGAATTCCCCCGCTTCACGGCCCTCGAGGAGAATCTGCTGGATCAGCTCGCGAATGCGCAGCTCGTGCGCCTTGACCGACGGCCACTGGTCGCGCGAGGCCACCGCCGCGATGTCGTAGAGCTTGCGGTCGTGGAAGAACAGATCGCTGCCAGCCTCTGAAATCGAGCGGAACAGGCGCCTCAGCTTCTCCGAGGCACTCGGCGCATCGGCCAGTGCCGCGTCGACGATGTCCATGATCATGGCCAGGCGATTGGTGCAGATCACCCCGCCGATCGCCTGCTTGGAATCGAAGAATTTATAGATGTAGGCCTTGGAAAAACCGATCGCCTTGGCAAGGTCCGAGACCGTGGTTTTCTCATAGCCGTAGTGGCCGAAATGCTGGGTCGCGGCGTTGATGATCTGGTCGCGGATCTCGTGATCCTGCGGCCCGCGTGTGGTCGAGTTGTTCATGTCGTCGTTCATGCCTAGAGCTTAACTCCACGGTGAGCTGATTGACAGCAAGTGACCAATCTATAATATGGTCACTATCTATTTTCGCCTACGAGAATTCCCATGCTAGCCATGCGCCCCCTTGCCCTCGTGATCAGCACCAGCCTGGCGGCGGGATGCGCGGTCGGCCCGGATTACCATCGCCCGGACGCGCCACTGGCCGACCATTACCTCGGGCAGGCCGCCGTGGAGCGGCGAGCCGCGCCGGCACCCGCCAGTTTCGCCCGCTGGTGGGAGGGCTTCGGCGACGCCCAGCTGAGTGCGTTGATCGACCAAGCCCTGGCGCAGAACCTCGACATCGCCCAGGCCCGGGCCCGCGTCCTGCAAGCCCGCGCCGGCCTGGGCGCTGCCAATGCGGCGCTGCTTCCCTCGGCCACGGTCAACGGCCAGGCCGCACGTGCCTATCAATCGGTGGAAACGCCCTTGGGCCAGGTGTTGGACGCCACGCCCGGCTACGACCGCTATGGTAATAGCTACGAGGCCAACCTCGAAGCGAGCTGGGAGCTGGATGTATTTGGCGGGCTGCGCCGAGGCAGGGAAGCCGCCCTGGCGGATTACCAGGCATCCGAAGCCGGCGTCGTCGCCACCCGGCTGGCGGTCGCCGCGCAAACCGCCGACGTCTACACCAGCATCCGCGGCCTGCAGGCGCGGCTGGCGATTGCCGAGCAGCAGGTCGGCACCCAGCAGGCGTTGCTGGAGAAGGTGCGCCTGCTGCATGCGCGCGGCCTGGCCGCCGACTATCAGGTACAACAGACCGAGGGCGAGCTCTCGCAAGTAAGAGTCAGCGTGCCGGTCTTGCAGACGGGCCTCGATGCAGCCATGAACGCGATGGACGTGATGCTCGGCAGCGCGCCGGGCACCCATCGCGCCGAACTCGCCAACGCAGCCGCCATTCCACGCGCGCCGCAGCTCACCGCCACGGGCACACCTGCTGACCTGCTGCGCCGCCGGCCGGACCTGATCGCCGCAGAGCGCCGACTGGTCGCCGCCAATGCGCGTATCGGCGAGGCGATCAGCGAGTACTACCCGAAATTCTCACTCAGCGCCCTGCTCGGCAGTGCCACCACGCAAAGCGGCAACCTGTTCAGCGCTGGCGCCGCGCAATCGGCAGGCGTGCTGGGCCTGCGCTGGCGGCTGTTCGACTTCGGGCGTATCAACGCCCAGATCGACGGCGCCAAGGGCCGGGAAGCCGAAGCGCTCGCTGCCTATCGCCAGTCCGTGCTGATGGCCAGCGAGGATGTGGAGAATGCCTTCTCGGCGCTGGTCAACC
Source organism: Pseudomonas sp. PA1(2017) (assembly GCF_001945375.1). Lineage (NCBI taxonomy): Bacteria > Pseudomonadati > Pseudomonadota > Gammaproteobacteria > Pseudomonadales > Pseudomonadaceae > Pseudomonas > Pseudomonas sp. PA1(2017). The sequence goes on along the minus strand of NZ_MSXU01000015.1, from coordinate 536,864 downwards.
GCGAAACCCAGGCGGCTACCCTGACGGCCGGCGAAACCTCCCTGGCAAGCGCCCGGCAGTCTTCATTCGTCGCCTATCAGAACGGCGCCGCCAGCCTGATCGACGTGCTCAACGCAGACCAGACCCTGTTGCGCGCGAGGGACGCTAGGGCCCAAGCCCAGATCGAATCCGCACGTGCAGGCATCGCAGCATACCGTGCTCTAGGAGGAGGCTGGAATTCCGAACAACTGGCACGTGACCGCGCTGTTGAAAGGTGAATACTTGGAGTCCGCTTTTGGCCGATTTCTGCCGGTTGTGATCGGCAGTCCGTGGCCGGAGGTCGCTCCTTACCTGATTGTAGGGTTCACTCAGCGCTGGGAACTATTCGGCTAGCGACGTTGTAATCTGGTTGACTCTGATTGCTTTCCACTCCAGATCATCATCGAGATGGGTAGGCTGGATGATCAAGGTGACAGCGCGCAGACTCATCATTGTCCAGCAGACGCTGTCGGGAGGCGAACGAGTTGTGGTGGAGGGCTGTGCATGCGGTTCGCCTCATATCGCTTCCCAATCTATTTGAGTACCCGGCGAGTGATTCTGCCCGTTTACTGTTGTTACAGGGACCATCTGCACTCTGGTGATCTACGCCAGTTCGCGTATGAGTTCCGGGTGCTTGCTCAGGATACGGATCAAGACGGTGGCCTGGTCGTTGGGCTTTGAGCGGTTCTGCTCCCAGTTCTTTAAGGTCGCAGGCTTGGCGTGAATGGCCTGCGCAAATACACCCTGGGACATCTGCAGCTTTTCGCGCAGAGCGACGATTTCCGCGCCCGTCGCGGGATCGATTGGCTTATATTCGACCTTGTGAGTACGCAGCGTACGCTTGCCTTCACGTGCTGCGGCCAAGTCGTCGAAGCCTTCGATCAGCTCGAAAAAAATATCGCGTTTGGTCATGGTGCTTGCCTCGCTTTCACTTCGCGCTCAAGGAGCGCTTTCAACTGCTTACGCTGATCACTGCTCAGGTCATCGAGTTCGTCTTTGTCATACAGGGTGAAGAGCCAGAACTGCAGACCGCTGTGCCAGTAGTAATAAATCACCCGAACGCCACCTCGCTTTCCCTTGCTGCGCCTAACTGATCCGAAGCGGACCTTCCTGAGCCCACCGCTGTTGGCGATGACCGCGCCTGCCTCTGGATTGGTCAAGAGCATCTGCTGGAATAGCGAGTATTCGCCGTCATCCAGGTGGGCTTTTCGGTTGCGCTCAAAGGGTGACAATTCAACGAACAATGCTTTCATATATGTGCGCTATCTGCGTATAGTTAATGGTGGCTGTGTTCTTGTCAAGAAATGAGCAGGTGGCCAGATATAGGAAATGCGGCAGCCTGGCTGAGCTGCCGCCAAGACGCTCTTCTGAAAGGCTCGCCGTGAAGGGGAGATCTAGTGATCTGGGCGATCAGGCGATTTCCTTCCGTGAAGTGTGATCCGGCAGCAACACCTGGGTTTCCGCCGGGCTCACCCGCACAATAAATCGCGCCAGTTGCTCGGCCGGCTCGCCTTCTCGCCTTACCATGTAGGTGGTTAGCATCGATGCGCAGCCGTCTAGCGTCCGGGCCACGACGTCCGGATTGTTGAGTTCGTTGATGCGCGCCAGACTGGAGAAGCCTAGCCCGTATCCCGCCGCCACCAGCGCCATCATCAGATCCAGGGTGGGAACGCGGTCGGCAATGGTCAGTCGCGTATCCACGGCGCCCAATACTCGCTGTAATTGTTGCCAGAATCCTTGGCAGACCTGTGGATCGCAGAGCACCAGCGGGTAGCGCACCACCTCATCGAGCGGTACGCGCCGGTAGCTAAGTAGCGGGTGGCGGGCAGGCACCGCCACAACTAGTGGATCGAACCAGACCGGCTCGGCCACCAGCCCTTCGCCGACCTCGTCCGATTGAGCGAGCCCGATGTCGTACAGGTCATCGTTCAGCCCTCTGACCTGTTCGCTGAAGGTGACCTCCGACAGACAGATCTCGACCTCGGGTTCTTCCTCGCGGCATTGGGCGAGCAGGGCGGCCAAGCGTGCCTGAGGTATACCGTCGGACAGCGCGACGCGAATGCGTCCACGGTAGCCGGCCGCTGCGCTCTTGACGCTGGCCTTGGCCTGATCGACCACAGCCATCACCCGACGCGCCTCTTCCAAGAGTACCTTGCCGGCCCAGGTCAGGCGCGTGCGCCGCGTGGTACGCTCGAACAGTTGCACGCCCAGGCGGTACTCCAGTTCCTTGATGATCCTCGACAGGGGCGACTGTTCGATATGCAGGCGCGCGGCAGCACGCGCGAAATGCAGTTCTTCTGCAACGGCAATGAAACAGCGAAGGTGGCGCAGTTCCACGGCCTTTCCTCCATCAGTTAGATGTTGAATTTAAGCGTCGACGTTAGGCCCGGCGACGCAGATTGATGATTTGCAGGAGAGCACCCAAGGCGGCCACACCCCCTGCGCTGGCAGCCAGTGTCCAGGTAGGCATTTGCAACAGCAGCACGAAACCGCCGGCCGCGGCACCGATAGCGCTGCCCAGGTAGAGCGCGGACTCGTTCAATGCGATGGCCAGGTTGCCGTCACCCTGGGCCTGGCGCGCCAGGATCAGCTCGTTGTTCTGTGGTACCTGCAACGCCCAGCCGACGGCTCCCCACAGGGCAATGGGCAGCATTACCAGCCAGGTGCTGAGGGCAGCCGCCAGCGGCAGCAAGAACAGCGACACGGCAAGGATGATCATGATGGCGAAGGTCAGCACCGGGCCCTTGATGCGATCCACCAGCGGGCCGATCAGGAAGCTGCCCAGCACCCCGCCGATACCCCAGACCCACAAGTAGGGGGTGACCGAGCGCACCCCGCCGTAGGCCGGATCAGCCAGCAGCGGAGCGATGAAGGTGTACATGCCCAGGCTGGCAATGGCGGCCAGCAGCGACACCAGCAGGATTACCAGCACATGGCTGTCGCTGAGGATCGCCAGTTTCTGGCCCAGCGTGGTGGCGGTGGCAGCGGGCAGGGAAGGGAGCTTCAGCAGCAGCCCGAAGAAGGCCGCCAGGCCGAGCAGGGTGACCAGCCAGAGGGCGGCCTGCCAGCCGAGCTGTTCGGCGATCAGCAGGCTGAGCGGAACGCCCAGCACCACGCCACTTGCCATGCCTCCCATGATGATGGCAATGGCCTTGCCACGGCGCTCCGGGCTCGAAACAGCGGCAGAAGCACCGATGCCCATTGCTAAGTAGACGCCTGCGCCGATGCCAGCGATGGCACGCCAGGCCATCAGCGCGGTAAAACTCTCGGCCAGCGCGCTGGCGGCGTTGGCGATGACGAACAGGCCCAGGGCCAGCAATAGGCCGGCGCGCTGGCGATGCGCTGGAGTCAGGGCGACGAAAATCGGTGAACCCAGGCCGTAGGCCAGGGTGAATGCGGTGACGAGTTGCGCCGCCACCGCGACGGACACGGCAAACGAGGCCTCGATCATCGGGATCAGGCCTGCGGTGACATAGGAGGCCATGCCAAGGGCGAACGCCCCCAGCGCTATGAGGTAGATAGGAGATTGGTTGGATGTGTGCATTCTCGGACTCGCTTGTGCTCCTCGGAGCGCTTGAGTGGTACAGCGAATAGGAGTGACCCGCACCGGGGCCACTCCCGGTTTGGGCTACAGCTCGAGACTGACGTCGTACTCGCTCAGCCAGGTGTTGAGGCCGACCGCCAGTTCCATGCCCATGCGTTCGTACATGGGCGAGACGCTGCCGAGCGGCTTAGCCAGGGTTTGATGGATACGGCCGCTGTCGAGCAGAGGCGTCACCGGCGCATTGCGATCCGCCTGAATGGCGGTCAGCGCATCACGCAGTGCCTGCTCGTAGGCCGGATCCTGCGTCGAGGGGTAGGGGCTCTTGACCCGCTCGCTGATCGATTCGGGTAGCAGGTCGCGGGTCGCCGCGCGGAGAATGCTTTTCTCCCGGCCATCAAAGGCCTTCATCGCCCAAGGAATGTTGAAGGCGTACTCAACTAGCCGGTGATCGCAGAAGGGCACCCGTACCTCTAGGCCAACCGCCATGCTCATTCGGTCCTTGCGATCGAGCAGGGTTTGGACGAAGCGTGTCAGGTTGACGTAGCTCATCTGCCGCATACGCTGGTCGACGGCGCTCTCACCGGGCAGCACCGGTGCTTCGCTAATGGCCTGGGCATAGCTGTCACGCAAGAAGGTCTGCATGTCGAGTTGGGCTAGCAGGCCAGGGTCGAACAGGGTCTTGCCGTCGAAGTACTTGCCTGTCACCGAGGTCAGCCAGGGGAAGGTATTGGCCTGAATGGCTTCAGGGTCGTGGAACCAGCGGTAGCCACCAAATACCTCGTCTGCGCTTTCACCAGAGAGCGCTACTGTCGAGTGCTTGCGCACTTCCTGGAACAGCCGGTAGAGCGATGGCCACATGTCGCCCCAGAAGGCCGGTGGCAGATCCAGTGCACGCACGATCTGCGCCCGCAGGACAGGATCAGCAAGCTCACGGCTATCGAGGACGATCTCCTGATGACTGGAGCGAATTTTCTCCACCAGATCTCGTACGAAAGGGGCATCTGGAGTACCGCGCACGGCATCGCCGGTGAAGCCGCTACCGTGGTCGACGAAGTCGACAGAAAAGGAGCGGATGTTCTCCTTGCCAGCGGCCAGCAATTTCTTCGAGGCCAGCGCGGTAATGATCGAAGAATCCAGTCCGCCGGAGAGCAGGCTGCACAACGGTACGTCAGCGACGATCTGGCGGTCGACGATATCTTCCAGCAGGTCACGGGTATGGCGGATTGTCTCGTCCAGCGTGTGTTCGTGCTCACGCGCCTCCAATTTCCAGTAGTGGCGGCGTCCCAAACCCCGGCGGTTGATACGCACAATCTCGCCCGGCATGACCTCGCGCATGCCTTCAAAAACGGCATGTCCCGGCGTCTTCACCATCTCAAGAATTTCGCGCAGACCATCGGCGCGCACTTTGCGTGGCACCAGCGTGTTAGCCAATAGCGCTTTGGGTTCGGACCCGAAAACTACGCCGTCAGCGGTGGGGTAGTAATACAGCGGCTTTACGCCCATTCGATCGCGAATCAGCAGAAGCTCTTGGGAACGCAGGTTCCAGATAGCGAAGGCATACATGCCGTTGAGCCGCTCGACGAAGGCTTCACCCCATTCGATATAAGCGCGCAACACCACTTCGGTGTCGCTGCGGGTTTCGAAGCGGTGGCCGAGTGTTTGCAATTCGGCGCGCAGCTCGCGGAAGTTGTAGACCTCCCCGCTGTAGGTGATGGCGGCAAGCTCGAGCGGCCCACCATGTTTTGCGATCATCGGTTGGCGACCGCCCTCGAGGTCGATGATCGACAGGCGCCGATGGCCCAAGCCAACGGGGCCATCAATCCACAGACCGCCCGCGTCGGGGCCTCGCAGTGCCATCGTGTCGGTCATGCGCTGCAGGGTTTCGCGTTGCGTTTCCAGGTTCTGGCTGTAGGACAGCCATCCAGCGATTCCACACATAGTCCTTCTCCTTGTGATTGAGTTACCCGAGGCTTTCCAGATCGCTGTCCTCGGCCAGCAGTACGCGCGTCTCGCCATGGACGTAGCGCGCCGGAGCTGGGGTTTGGGCATGGGTTTCCAGGTTGTTGAGCAGGCGCTGCAAGGCCACAGCGGTATCCAGGCCGGCGAATGGCTGGGGTGGCGATTCTCTAAGAGCCACAGCGCGCACCACATGTCGGCACAGACGAGACAGCTTGTGCACGGCGTCCAGGCCAGGTTCGTCTGGGGCCGTGGCGAACTCGTGGAGCAGCTCCTCGCTGCCGTTGGCACCGCGCGTCCAGATGCGCAGTTGGTCGTGATCCCAGCGCGGCGTATCGAATACCAAGCGCGCATGGATCAGCCGGGCATCGCGGTCGACGAAGCTGAAATCCACGGTGCGCTGGCGCACGATGTTGACGAAGCTGGCGTAACCGGTGACGCGCGCCTCGCCCAGGCTGGCGGTGAGCTGAACGGTGTCAAGCACCTCTGCGCCGGAGATAGAGAAATCCGAACGAACGCCCAGTACGCCATCGAGGCGGAGTTGGCCTGCACGTGGGCAGATCCAGCCGAGTAGATCCAGGGCGTGGATCACCTCGCTGGTCACGCCGCAGGTGGGTCGGTAGTCGTTGATGCGATCCTTGCCCCAGTGGAAGCTGGCGCGTACCAACTGCCACTCATGACGCTCGACCAAGTCCCGTAGTTGCCGGGTTACGTCCGAGTAGCGCTCAACCAGATCCAGGGCAAAGCCACTGACTTGCCCTAGTGCGCCGAGCAGTTCGTCCAAGTCGTCACCGGGCGTGACTAGTGGCTTTTCGCAGAGCACGAAACCCCGGTAGGCGGCGAGCTGCTTGAGCACAGGCGCATGGTTGTGGTCGTTGACGCTGACCACCACGATGTCCGGCTCAAATACCTGTAGCGCTCGCTCGACGTGGTCGAAGTAGGGCAGTTCGGTCGTTTTCCGCCGGCGCCCGACATAGGCCAGCGTTATGGGGATCCCAGTGCTTGTGGCGATATGCTCGAAGGCACGGAGGTAGCGCTTGCCGGCGTAGCCCAGACCGATGATCAGGATCTTCATGCCGAGGCCTCCTGACGGATCAGCAGGCACTCGTCGCTGACGGCGAAGCCCAGGCCCTGGTAAAGCGTGCCGGCCGCCGCAGTGCTCTGCAGCACCACGCAGCCGACGCCTCGGTTGGCGAACCAGCGCAGCAGGTGCTGCATCAGATGCCGGGCGATGCCGCGGCCCCGCCACTGCGGCTCCACCACCACCGATTGCACCCAGCCGGACAGGCCATTGAGGTAGCCCGGTGCAGGCGCACGCTGGTCGATAATGGCGGTCGCACAGCCCAGCACCTGACTGGATTCCTTGTGCTCGGCGGCGAGGATCTGCACGCAGTCACTGTCGTTCAGGCGGCTGCCCAGCCAGGTGCGGTAGGCCGCCCGCCAGCGCGCCGCGTCTTCTGGTGTCTTGCTCGAATAGCTGGCGTTGGTGCCGTCCAGCAGATACGCGCGCAGTTCAACCAAACTGACCAGGTCGGCCTGGGTGGCCGGACGTACCGTGAAGAAGGACTGTTCCATCTCAGGCCACCTCCGCAGCAAACACCTCGGATGCCAATGGGATGCTGAAATAGTCGAAGGTCTCGCGCAGCGACACCGCCAGATGTTCGATCTGCGCATCGTTGTGGTTCGGCGTGGCGTTGACGCGGAAGCGCTCTGTCCCTACCGGCACGGATGGATAGTTGATTGGCTGCAGGTACACACCATGGTGGTGGAGCAGCCGATCTGCCGCCGCCTTGCAGCGCTTAGCTTCGCCAACCAGTACCGGCAGCACATGAGTTTGTGAGCAGGGCATCACCGGTACGTCGTGATGCTTGAGGCGTTCGCGCAGCTTGCTCGTCTGGCGATGCAGACCATTACGCTCTTTGTCGTTCGCCTTGAGGTGTTCGACGCTGGCCAGGCATCCGGCAGTGACTGCCGGTGGCAGCGAGGTCGTGAAGATGAAACCGGTGGCAAAGGATCGCACCGCATCAACGATTACCTGAGTCGAGGCGATGTAGCCCCCGATAACGCCGATGGCCTTGGCCATGGTGCCCTGGATGATATCTACCTGATCGGCGACGCCCAGTTCTGCGGCGATACCAGCGCCTCGGGGGCCGTACATGCCCACCGCATGCACTTCGTCCAGATAGGTGAGGGCGTTATAGCGCTTGGCGACAGCAACAATTTCAGCGATAGGCGCGATATCGCCATCCATTGAGTATATCGACTCGAAGACCACGATCTTCGGTTGGCCAAGCGGATAGCTGGCTAGGATCTGCTCCAGGTCTTCCATGTCGTTGTGGCGGAAGATCTTGCGCTCGTTGGGCGTCGAGCGGATGCCGTTCACGATGGAGGCATGGTTCAGCTCATCGCTGATTACTACGCAATCGGGGATGCGTCGCAGCAGGCACTGAAGAGTGGCATCGTTGGAGCCAAAACCAGTGGGAAATACCAACGCCGCTTCCTTGCCGTGCCATTCGGCAAGAGAGGCTTCCAGCTCTGCGTATACCTCGTGTGATCCACCGATATTGCGCGAGCCGCCGGAGCCCGCACCGTAGGCATCCAACGCCTCGTGCATTCGCTGACGCACAGCGGGATGTTGCGACATACCGAGGTAGTCATTGCTGCACCAGACCACCACCGGGTTCTCTTCGCGACCATCCAATTTGGCCAGAGGATATTGGCCGCACATGCGGCTCAGGGTGGTGAAAGTGCGGTATTGGTTGGAGGACTTCAATGTCTCCAGTTGTTCTCGAAGAAGTGCTTGATACATCCGTTTATCTCCTTAGCGAGTTGATGACACGTCTCTGTGTGCTTTCCTCATCAAGCAAGAGCCTGGTAGGGGCAATTCCCTCCAAGCCGGGCTATTCTTAGCGGGATTTATGGGGGTTACAATTTGACTGTTTATCCTATTACTGGAGGTAACCGGATGAGCGCGCCTCGCACTGCTGAACGCACTCGAATAGAACTGGCCGAATTCCTGCGCAGTCGCCGTCAACGTATTTCGCCGGAGGAGGTGGGCCTGCCCGCCGGTAGTCGGCGGCGCACGCCTGGGCTCCGACGCGAGGAGGTCGCGGCATTGGCTGGGGTGGGTTTGTCTTGGTACACATGGCTGGAGCAAGGTCGGGACATCAGTGTCTCGGCAACCTTCCTCGACAACCTTTCGCGCGCGCTCAAGCTGGATGCCACCGAGCGCCGCCACCTGTTCCTGCTCGCTCACCAGCGTCTGCCGCCAGAGCCGGGCAAGACGTGGTGCATAGTGCCTGCGCTGATTCACCGGCTTATGGGTGACCTGCCGTCACGTCCGGCCTACGTGCTCAACCTGCGCTGGGATGTGCTCGCTTGGAACGCCGCAGCGGATCGGGTTTTCGGCTTCTCCGCGTTGCCGGCGGATCGCCGCAACATGCTCTGGATGCTCTTCACAAGCCCCGCTATGCGAGAGCTGTTCAATCCCTGGAGTGAGCAGGCGCTGCAGATACTCTCCAGCTTCCGTCGTGACTTTGTGCGTGCCACCCAGGATCCTGATATCGCTGCTCTGGTGAAGGACTTGGAGAAGGCGTCGCCCGATTTCAGAGAATGGTGGCGGCAGCAGGACATCCATGGCCCGTGCCAGGGAATACGCCACCTTGAGGTCGATGCGGTGGGACACGTGGTGTTCGAACACACCACGTTAACCATCGATGAGGATCGCCATCTGCGCTTGGTCTACTACGCGGCCAAGGAAGGCTTACCGCAGAGCCAAGCCTTCGAACAGTGGCTGCAGCAAGAACCGGCGCAGGTTTAACGCCCGGTGCCGATTGCTCAACCAATCGAAGGCCCACGCTGGCGGCCTAGTTGCCACGAGACGCTGTTGCCTTGAATCACTGCCGACACGCTTTGCCCGAGCTTCCGCTCGATCACCGGCTTCCACGGCACCAGGCTGAAGCCGATGCCATCATCGAGCAGGGCATAACGGCCGCTGGCCAGTTGCATGCTGCGTCGGTAGATCCCACTGACGCGTTGGCCCTCGACCGCAGGGCGGTACTGCATACCCGTCTGCGCCGAGATCTCACGTGCCGTTGCCGTCAGCTCCCTGACGCGCAATGTGGCCAGCAGGTTGCGTGAAAGTACCACGCGTTGGCCCTGGCGTTCGGCGAGGCCCTGTTCCACCAGAAAGTCCGCGCGCTGCCGCAACGCTTCGCGCACTTCCTTGCCGAAGCCCGTGCCGACCAGCTCGCGGTTGCCACCGATCAGCTGTTGGTCCAGCCAGGTCGCGCCGACGGCGCGCACCTGCTGCTCAAGGGACAGCGGCGTGCGCACCTCGACAGCGACGTCGCCCAAGCGGCGAGCATCATGTTGTCGACCTTGCTCGTGTAGATCGGCGGGGATCCGCCAGACACCCTCTGCCAACCGTTCGACGATACCGGCCCGGCGGAGGGCTTCCAGACGCCGAACGTGGCGCTCGACCAATGCCTCGCGATCCTGTCCTTCGACTGATTGTGATCGTGCCAGGGCCAGGTGATGATCGGTGCGATACAGACCATCTGCAGCCAGCGCGGTAATCGACCGATCCACCGCGCGCGGCTCGCTCAGGCTGTGCGTTTCCACCAGGCCGCCGATTGGGTAGTCGGCCAGTTCCGCGCGGGCAGGCAAGGCCAGGTAGTGGGCCTTGCCGTCGAGTCCGTCGACCACCAGATAACCGCGGTCGTTGAGCTCGTCGGCTAGGCCTTTGGCTACGATCCTACCAATCACAACAGAACCATCCTTGCCCGGCTCGTATACCGCCAGCTCGCGTTGCACGCTACCAATGGCCCGCTGCATCGTGCGCACGATATCGCCGCGCTCACCCATGGCGCGCAGGGTCACCTCGACGTCGTCACGTAGGATCCATTGTCCTGGCCGAACTTCATGTGCGAGTTCAAGCTTCTGCAATTGCTGCAGGCGGCCGATCAGCAACTGCCGGCGCGGATGGTTGGCGAGCAATTTCAGGCTGAGCACGCTAGCTTTGCGTTCGCGCAACAAGGTGCGATCCAGAGTGGTGAAACGCTCCTGCTGCACCTCGCGCTGCAGACTCTGCTGGATCTCCAATTCAGTACGCGGGCCGAGCCATTCGGTGGCCAGCTCCGAGGCGCGGTTGCGCATGCCATCGGCGATGTAGTCACGAGCGATCACCAGGTCCTTGCCGGTGTCGCCCTTGCCGCGCAGGACGATGTGGATGTGCGGGTTGTCGGTGTTCCAGTGGTCGACCGCCACCCAGTCGAGGCGGGTGCCGAGGTCGGCCTCCATCCGGCTCATCAGATGGCGGGTGTAGGTGCGCAAGTCGTCGAGTTGCTCGGCATCCTCGGGCGAGACGATAAAGCGAAACTGGTGACGGTCGTCCCGGCCACGCTCCTCGAACGCATTGAGGTCGGCCTGGTCGGTCAATGGTCCGTAGGCCTTGCCCGGATCGCCCTCGCGACTGACGCCGTCGCGCTCGATGTAGCGCAGATGGCTGAGCGTCGAGCGCTTGCCCGCCTGGCGCAGGTTTACCAAGCGCGTCTTGATGGTGACGCGACGGGCGTTGGACGGCAGTTTCTGCGCGCTGAAGCGAGCAGCGACATGCCCGCGGCCGAGACGGGCACCGGGCTGGTGTCCCGCCTTGCGCGGCTTGCCCGTGCCGGCCTTGTTGGCCTGACGCAGCACCTGGTTGACGAAGGCTTGGCCGCGTTGTTGCGGCTTACCCGGCTGCGGGCGAAAGCGCAGTTCGTCGTCATGACGACTTCCTTTGCTCATGCTTAGACTCCTCCAGGTTGATCGTGGTAGGGCGTATCAGGCACGCTTCATGGCCAGCACAACTGCGGGTCGAACACAGTTTCGGCACCTGGCTATCCCGGCGCTGTGTCGCCGCCAACCCCCGTGCAGACTGCTTTCCGGGCCAACGAAGTGCCGCCCCCTTTTATCTTGCCCTCAGTTTTCTCCGTGCCTTTTGCGTTCAGTAATGGGTAAACAGGGTGTGGGTTCGCTACGGGCGGGCCAGTTGCGTGTCCCAAGTGAGGGCGGTGGAGACAGCAACAGGTGGCCCGCGGCTATAGTTGCTGACCGCAGCCGTTCTGCAGCTGAGCTGAAATTGCGATGATGTAGTCATGGGCGTGCCTCCACCCACAATGGCCGCGCCTGACCTATCACCGAGTCGACAGGCACAGGGCCGAAGTACCGACTGTCGAAGGACTCCGGATTGGCGGTGCTGAGTAGAAAGAGTTCGCCGTCATCCAGCTGTCGGCAGCCACTCCACTGGGGTAGAACGCGGCCTTCCCGATCAACTCGCGAGCGAATGGCGACAGGTTCACTGTCGACGACAATCAAGCTGCTCAGCATGCATACATGTTGGGGAGCAATTGCTGCCACAGTCTTCAGCAACGGGACGTTCGCAGGCAGGTAGCCGCGTTGCGCCGCGAACGTCCTGGCCTCGTAAGGCAAGTTGATCAGCACTGTGTCGCCTGGGCGCAATGAACGAGGCGTCTCGATGTGGTACCAGCCTATGGGTAGGCTGTCTGAGGCGTTGTAAACCAGCCGCGGCATGGGTGTGTAATTGGCCGTCCAAGTCAGTGCGAACAAGCTGCCTGCTATCAGTGCCAATGGTCGTCGACGACGGTACGCGGTAGCTGTCATGGCGAGACCTCCGGGAACTCTCGCTCAAGCAACTCACGCAGCATCTGAGCCATCGTTATACCGCGCTCGATGGCGGCTAGCTTGATTCGCGTGCGTAGTGCTGGCGTCACATCCAGCGTCATACGTGCGGTTTGGCGATCACCTTCTTGGCGTACTGCATCAACGCGCTGCTGTATCCAGGCTTCGGCTCGCGGATCGGCCACTGGGCGTGCCCCAATTCCTACGCGCTTGCTGCTCATGAAGACCACCGCAGAAGCTCATCGACCAGATTGCTGACCTCGCGTGCCGCAGCGCTGTCGGGTGCCAGCTCCCGTGCCAGGCGACCGGCAGCTACGCTCTCGGCAAACACGATTCGCTGGCGCACTTCGCTATGCAGAGCCGGCACCGGTTGGTCCGCCAATGCAGCGCGTGCTTCGCGACCGATGATCGTGGTGCTGACCCGCCGGTTGATTGCAAACGCCGCACGCATCGATGGTTTGAATACCTGCGCTTCGCGAATCAGGCTGACCATTTCCGAACTGGCCCATAGGTCGTAGGGACTCGGTTGAACAGGGATCAATACACGGTCGGCAGCGAGCAATGCAGAGCGGGCAAGGGCAGCGATGCGAGGAGGTCCATCGATGATGACGTGGTCGGCACGAAGGGCCAGCTCCGGTGCTTCCTGATGCAGCGTTTCGCGTGCAAGACCGACCGCACTAAACAGTCTCGGCAAGCCTTGCTGGCTGCGCCGCTGCGCCCAGTCCAAGGCAGAGCCTTGTGGGTCGGCATCAAGCAGGACGACTTTTCGTCCTCGTACAGCCAGCTCGCCGGCGATATGGGTGGCCAGGGTGGTCTTCCCCACTCCACCTTTCTGATTGAGCAGGGCGATGATCATGACCAGACGCCTCCCGCAGACTCCTCGCGATCAGCGTCTGTGCACAAATGCCCGGCGCCCCAATAACAAGTTAGAGCTTTTAAGTTAGTTAAGTTAAGGGGGGCGCTAGGCCGCGTCCTGCGTGGCCTGCAGAGGTGAAGATGCGCCTGATAGCACGATAGTCTTGCGCCTGATAGCACGAGCCCAGTTGCGCCTGATAGCACGACAGAACTCACAGCTTTTCCAGAAAATATCCACGTGCCGTCTACGGCACCGGCTTGAACGCGAGCAGCTCCGTTGAGGGGGAGAAACGGACGAGCTCCAAGTAATAGCCGGGCATCGACTGTCGAGAAACCAATGCCCGCAGATCGCCGGCAAAATCCGAATAACGCGCCATGCTTCCTGATTTGCGGTACAGGTGGCGCAGGTCGAACTGCCAGCCGTCTTTCTGCCTGCCGCCGTGTTTGCGGATGAGTCGATATAACCAGCGCTCCAGGCCGCCGGTGAGGCGGAAGTAAGCCGGATCGATGGTGAGTACCAGGGACTGCTCCAGCACCCCACAGTAGAACCAGTCTGCAAGGATCAGCTCGATACCCTCCGGTCGTCCGTCGGGCGCTGCCAGCTCCTTCCATTCGTTGATCCAAGAGAATCGGTGCAGACGTCTGCCTGTCGTTTCTCGTATCGAGGTGGCTACGCTGGTCGATTGCAGTCGATCCAAGGCCGCTTTCAGACGCTGGTAGTCGCGAGTCGAGGTGCCGCGACCGATGAACCGCAGTATCTGATAGGGCGTTGCACGCATGAGTCGAGAAGTCGGAATGCTCGAGTCGCGCGCCTCGACAATTTGGCTGGCGGCCCAGATCAGGATATCGGCATCCCAGATCGTGGCGATGCCGTGCGCGTGAGTACCCTCTACACGCACCGTCACGTCGCCGGAGCGAAAGTCGATCGGCACCGTGCGCCGTGACTTGGCCAGGGAGAAGAAGGGATGTGCCATCAGATCCTGTGCATCGCGCGGAGCCATATCCCCGGGTAGAGCCCGAAACAGGTCCAGTTGCTCGCTTTCTCCCGACTTCTCCTGCACGCGGCGATTCATGGAAAACTGCTTTATTGATCATCGCGGTTTGCTCCTGAGTGGCGGTCGACATATTCAGGATCGAACGTGGTCTCGAAGCTGCGCTCACCGGCCCACGCTTCCAGGTCAGCAAGGGCGTACATCACGCGTCGGCCGAACTTGTGAAAGCGCGGCCCCCCACCAATCACGCGATGCTTCTCGAGCGTCCGTGGTGAGAGCCGCAGGTAAGAGGCTGCTTCGCTGTTGGTGAGGTAGCGAGGGGCAGGGCAGGCCTGCGGCACGTACGCCTCGCCAGCGCCCTCCACAGGCCGCATGGCGTGCGCCGTTGGCCCTGCCTTGCGGTGCAGCGGGGAGTCGAGATCGATGCACCGCGGCTGACGGGAAAGATCGATTGAATGCGACATGGTGTGTCCTCCGTTGACGTGGGAGGTGCACCGTGCGGCAGCAATCGCATCCGATCATGCCGGGTTGGGTCTGGGCGAATACGCAGGCAGGAGGGGCGAGGATTGATACCGGGACGGTCTGGACGTTGACCGAGTACGCCCATCCACGCGCGTCACCGGTCATGGTGCCCGGCACGCCAAGCTCCGCACGCGTAGCCCCATGGATATACGGATCTGTGGCTTTCCACAAAACCGGAAAACCGCATCTGCGTATTTCCGTAAATCCGTAAAAATCGTAAATCCGCTTCCCCACCAATCCGTAAATCCGTGGATACAGATCGACGGATTTGGGCAAAACCGTAAGACCGTAACGGTCTCAATCAACTGGCAGCATAACGTGGTTGCTCCAGGCTGATCGCCGGGGGCGCGCACCCGTGCATCAATCGTCCGGGTGGGGCGCGCGGGTGGCCCTCAGGACAGGGGCGCAAAAAACAGGCACCGGCTCGCCCCGGTGCCTTCCGCTGGGTTAGCGATTCCAGAACACGTGCACCTGCTCGAAGCCGGTCTCCAGGGTGAACAGGTCGCCGCCGTACTCCATGTCACGGGCCATGGCGCGGTAGTCGATGTATATGGCCAGATGCTGCGGAATGCTGCTGGTTTCCTCGGTCAACTCCTGAGCGTAGTCGGCCAGCGAGCTGTAGCAGCCGCAATAGTCTTCCTCGGCCGCCTTGCGCGCCTGCTCCAGGTCGTTGAAATGCGCGAGCAGCGCGCCGCCGAACTCGGGGTATTCCTCGATAAAACACGCAATCTCATGGGCGCTCTCGAGGCTTTGGTACTCACCGAGGCGGTAGCCGTCGAAGCCCTCGAAGTCATGGATGGCGTACTCCTCCGCACCCTCGACCGGCGAGGCCGCCAGCATGGCGTCGACCTGTTCCTGGATGTCGTTCAGCTCCAGGGTGGCATCGATCCAGACGCCATGCAGGTGACCCGCGTTGTAGGCGGCTAGGTCGGCAACGTAGATCCTGATTTCTTCGCTCATGGCTTTCGCTCCTTCATCTTCAGGGTTCTGCGCTTGCGCTGCGCATGAACCCCTGCCGACTAGGGCGACTAAGGCGGTCGTGAAAAAATCAGGAAAAATCGCGGAGGTTCCACCCAGCGCAGCGGCCGGGTGGAAACCGTCTATTTTTCTTGATTTTGAGGGGGCAAGAACCCCTGCTTTTGTATCAGGGAGAGCGTCACCGCCTGTGGTGACAGCAACGTGCTTCGTCAGTTAGCAACTGGCCGGCACGGGAAATTGGAAGCCTCTATCCTCAACTTCGCCACTAGGCGGTTACTCATCAAGTTTCATAGAGATTGCCTGCATACCTTTCACAAACTCCATGTTGAAACCTTCAGTTGGCACGAAGTAGGGAACAACCACCTTCAAATCATCGAACGCATCGTGTTGCTGAAGCTGGTGTAAATAGCGCTGTAGGAGCTCTGGCTTGGTTGCAGACCTTGAAAGGTGTTTCTTCACTCGCTCCTCGTATTGTCCCACCTCGTCCTCAGTCGCACAGTCGCCCTCATCAGTCATCGCCAGAAGTTCGCGGGCGAAACGTTTTTGTGACCATCCCAATTGCTTGATGAGCCTTTTGATCTCCCGCTGCAGTCGCTCAGTTTCTGTCCCCATCTGTCCCCAGGCACCTAGCTAATGTTCGATACGTCCCAGCGGGGACGCCCAAATCACTATTGAAGGAAATGAAAATGTCCAAAAAAATGACTCAAGCCGACGCTTCGCGCATTGCCTCCGCTACCGCAAGGCTGAATGGAGGTCATGTTCCGATAGCTTCTTTCGCCTCTCGCGCTCAATCGGCCGCAAGCGGCAATGGCGCCGGCTGGCCGAGCAAGAACGATGGCATGCCTTCCGGCGGCGGCCGCGATAACAATCCACCTGCTCCTAAGAAGTAATCCTCAGCGTTAGTAGGACAAGGACGTCCTGGTCAGTTTGCACTGCCTGGCTGCCGACTCAAAGGCAGCTAGGTATTTATCCGTATTTTTGTTGAAGTCCGAGACTTTAAAAGATTTCTGCACCTTGCCCAGCGCACATATGCAGTCATCTCTTTTGCCTGAGTAGGCGTAGCTGGCCAAAGGCTGCTGCGACGAATTAAGGCACATCTCGATAATTGCATACTCATTCGAAATGGAATAGCGATCCATATGTCCTTTATAGTCGAGCAGTTCTTTGGTGCCGATCGCGCCAGCTCCAAACGCTAAGACTACAGCACCCAGCGTTTTTTTGATCTTTCCGTAGGCGTGGCCAGTCAGAGGTTCTTTGCAATGCCCACAATTAACTTGTGTGTCCAGATTTAGTGAATTTGATTTCGAACAACTTGGGCATTTGATCAGCATGGGAATCCTTGAGCTTCCATGGATGATTATAAAGCTCCTTGAGAGAGAAAATTTACGATAAATTACGACATTTTACGTGCTGAGTGAACGTAATTTTCAGTCTGTGGCCTCGATGAGTCAGCAGAGTAGAAGTTTAGCTCCGTCTGGCAAAATCTGGAATTCAATCATCATTTCTACTGTGTGTAGTGAGCCAGATGTGGCGGGCCACAAGCCGCCCGCTATTCAGGAATCAGCTCCTAAAGTAAATCTTATGTCTACTGAAGAAAGAGAAGGCTACGAAGCCTATTGGAGAGGTGAAGGTGTGGGGGATAATCCTTACATTTGGTCGAATAAAACCTGGTGGATGGTTGAGGATTGGGAAAATGGGTGGAAGCGAGCGCAGCAGGAGGATTACGATGATGATTAGTGTTGTTAACTCCGTTCGATCTCAATACCAACTTCTGGTTGCTTATTGCCTGTTGCGCTCGGCTAGTTTTTGGCGACTGTCGTCACTTGCGTTTTCTCAAGCCAGCATCCTGTTCAGGCTTAAGTTCATTGACAAAAAAAGTATCCGGACGGCTATTGCCAGTTCTTGCTGTAAATTCTGTGGCGTGCTCAAGGTCGATGCTTAGATTGGTCGCTTGACGCAGTTCGCCCAGGTGATGCTGTTGCATTGACTTGCCTATGCCTCCCTGCGCATCTTTGGCTGGTGGGTCTGTTTTGAACAAAAGCCTCCCAGGTAGCTGGGTTTACTCGATAGGAGCAGGGATGGGAGTTTTCACGCCGGCTGGAGAAACGCGTGTAGCTGTTTTGGTGGATTGCGACAACGTATCGCCCGAGATTCTGGAGCACGCCTTGCGTGTGGTCGCCCAGTTCGGCCGCGTCGTCCTTAGAAGGGGATATGGCAATCACGGGACCTTGGCCAACAAATGGCAGGAGGCGCTCGTTCGACTGGCCTTCACGCCATGCCTGCAGTACCAGTATGCAGCCGGTAAGAATACTTCCGACATCGCCTTGGCCCTGGACGCAATGGAAGCGCTCTTCGATCATCGTGCGGATACATTCTGCCTGGTAACCAGCGACTCCGACTTTGCCTACCTGTGCCGCAAACTCCGGGAGCGCGGCGCGACGGTCTGTATTGAGGGCGAGCCGAAAACGCCTGATGCACTGCGCAATGCCAGCGATCAGTTCTTCGAATGGCGTCGCGAGGAGCATCTTCAGGAGCCTGTAGCTGAGCAGGCCGAGAAAAACGCCAGCAAGACCGAGGCCTGTAAGCAGGATCTGACTAAGCCGGAACCGGCAAAACCCGTGATCAAACGCCGTCCAAAGTTCGTGGTGGACGCCGTATCGCTACTCGCCGGCGGTACCAGCGAAGGCAGGGTGACGTTGAGTGCGCTCGGCCAGTATCTAAAGCGAACGGATCCAGCCTTCTCGCCAAATGCGTACGGCCATTCGGGGCTGCTCGACATGACAAAGACCTATGACCTGCTGCATCTTACGCAAGAAACGGGTGGCCATTGGAGTGTAGGTCTGACTGCCAAGGAAGAGTCACACGCCTAATACAGGCGAAGCAAAAAAGGGGGCTAAGCCCCCTAAGGTTCAAAGCAAACCTTCCTCAGCGAACGACACCGTGCGCTGGCCAGCCACGATGATGTGATCCAGAGATCGAACCTCGACAAGCGCCAAGGCTTCTTTCAGGCGCTGCGTGAGCGACCGATCAGCCTGACTTGGCTCTGGGTTGCCGCTGGGGTGGTTGTGCGCGTATATCACTGCAGCCGCATTCAGGCGAAGTGCCTCCTTGACCACTTCCCGCGGGTAGACCGAAGCGCAATCGATGGTGCCCCGGAACATCTCGACGTACTGGATCAGGCGATGCTTGGCATCCAGGAACAGGGCCCCAAAAACCTCGTGTTCGAAGCCCGCCAGCTTGGTGATCAGGTAGTCCTTGACCAGCTCCGGCGAGGTAAACGCAGCGCCACGCTGTATCTTCTGATCGATCACCTGTCGAGCCGCTGCCAGGATCTGCTCGGCAGTGGCTGGCGCGTAGCGACCTTGCTCGTCGCGAATCAGCAGGGAAGAATCAAGGACGAGAGAAAGCTGAGACATGATCATGCTCCAGTTGCTCGGGCGGAATTGCCCGGAACCGGCACAAGCACGGCGCAGCACAGCTGTCAGGGGGCGATAGCCGGCCCTGCCGCAAGCACGCGAAGCGTGAGCAGCCCTTGACGGCGAGAACGCCGTGATAGGGTCAGAGTAAACAGCAAGACCGTCATTCCACCGATCTCACAGGCGCCGCCAGCAAGCGAAGCGCGCAGGCTTCAAACAAGGGGAGAGCGGCGGCTGCAGCCGCCAACAACAGCGTAGTCGGGGCGCGCGTTATTTGACGCGGTAGAGCATCAGGGAGCCTAGGTCGATCAGGCGACCGGGCTCGTAGCGTTCGATCACCAGCTTCTCATCCCAGCGCTTATTGCTAAACGTGTCTGGCTCATGAGTCAGGGTCAGTAGGTTGCCCTTGAGCTTGAAGCGCAGGGTGGCCTGGACCCGGTTACGCACCTCCATACCCTTGCGGTCCATGCGCAGGGTGGTGGAGCCGAACACCCAATAGCCACGCATGGGTGAGGCGAAGTCCAGGTCCGACCAGGTGCCTTGCAGGTCGGCCAGGGTCAGCAGAGGCGGGTTGGCCTTCTCGGCGTCTGCGTAGCTCGCCTCGGTGTCGCCAGCCGGAGCCGAGGCCTTGCCGGTTTGTGGCTCGCTGTCGGGGGCGGGCGCCGTGATAGGCAGCTCGTGCGCGATCTCCTCTTGGTTCTCCGATGTACCGCAGGGGCGGTCGGAGAACTGCGTGGCGCCATTGGCGGCCTTGCATTTGAAGATGGCGGCAGAGGCCGGGGCCAGCGGTGCGAGAAGCAGGGCGCAGGCGAGCAGGGTAGAGGCGAGGCTGAAGGGGGAGCGCATCAAACATCCTTGTGATGGGGCCGCTATGATGAAGAAGTCTATCCATTGGCCTGGGGCGGTGACAGCCCCGGCTGCGGTAATCGAGCCGCAGCGCTTTCGGCTGCGTCTTGATAGCTGCCGGAGTGATTGTGCTAGTGCCGTTCGGAGTACGCAACAGCGCCGCGCGAGCCTGCGCTCAGCTCAGCTGAAGCGGGAAGAGAGGCATTTCGACGCAACGCCTTCCTGGCCTGCGAGCAGGCCAGGAAGGCGTCCCAGATCAGCAGCGGCATGCTGTTTCGGCCGGCGGTCGACGCTCTGGTTGAGCATGGCCGAGAGCTACGCCTTCAGCCGACTGCCTACCGGCCTCATGTGAACACAACCGCTGGTGCACACGTCCCAGGAAGCCTACCTCGAAGGCGCGCCTGTCGATGGCCCGCGGCAGCAAATCACGCTCGGCGATCATCACCGCCCAGAGCCATCCGTTACAGGCACTGTCGAGCCAGAATTGGGCCAGTTTTATGCCGCTGTCGAATGCCTTCTTGCAGTCAGTCGACCAGGTGATTTCAACACCTGATTGACCATCGAAGGAGGGCAGGTATGTATCGACTTCCTTACTCATGCGGCACCTCCTCGCACTTCGGAGAGCGCACGGCGATAGAGCACCACCATCTCATCGAGCAGATCCAGTGCGGAGTAGGCCGCGATGCGCACGCGCATGCCATCGGGGGGCACACCTTCAGGCTCAGCCAGTTGGTCAAGCAGATGACCAAGCATGACCGCACGCGTTTCAGCAGCAGCTTCAGAGGGCAGGGGGGATCGTTCAGATTCATGCAGCGGACTACGCTGCAGTGGAAAAGGTACAACGCAGGATTCGAACTCAGCCATGGCACACCTCCAGATAAGAGGCGGACAGCAAGACCATAGGCCAAGGGCGGAGCTCTTGGGTAAAAAAGGGATAGCGCATTTTCCTTATGCTCCTTGGACAGATTAAGGAGCCGCCTACCAGCCTTCTCACAAGCGTAGGAGGCGGACCGTGCAAGGGTGAGAAACCGGCGTCCAAGGGAACCGGCCAGGCAAAAGCCTGCCTCACACGGCCCGCCATAGATATGCAGAAGCCCAACGGTTAACCGCTAGCTTTGCACTATGGCGCTACCGCGCCTTGGACAAGATCCGGGTTCTCACGCCCGGTCATGGGATTTACCACGACGCGGGCAGTCTAGCCCGTGGGTTTTGGGAGGGCAACATACTGTGGCGTAGTCGGCAGTTAACTAGAGCGTAGGCAGGTTAGGACTTTGAGGGGGCTTTCGGCCAATAGCCTGCTCAAGGGCTACGGTTGGCTAAAAAATAGGTAATATAGGCCTCTCAATAAGGTTACGTAACCAACTACTCGCATCGGTGCTGCTTATGGATCGGAGGCGATGACCGTGTCTTAGTTACAACTCAATGCTTATTGAACCACGGGTGTTCGACGAGTTTTCGGTCGAGTGCTGTTGTTTAGATGTTTAAAGGAGTTGTGTGTGGTGGTTAGGGTTATCGTTCTCGTGGTTTTCATTGTTGGCTGTATCGCAGGGGTTGTTTATTTGCTGCGTGAAAAAAACGGAGGTGACATCCGGGTGGTGTGGTATTTGTCTTCACTGACCATTATGATTTCGTTTGGTGTTGCCTGGTTGGCCATTAGTGCTAACGTCCTTAGAGGCGGTGAGTTTGTAGGCGAGTATGGTGACTTACTCAATAGTTTTATCAGGTTCATGCTGGATATTGAAAAGGATTTCCTGATTGTGACTGGTGTCGCTTGTTTGATCATACTCCCACAGTGTGCTTGTTACGTGCTCAGCGGGCTGTCCGGTAATGCAAAATCCCCAATGCTTATGAGCGCAAGTTTTTCCTTTTTGGTCTGGGGAGTCATCAAGTCTTTAGTGATTTACGCTTCTATTCTGATTTCTTTAGGGGGGCTGTATCTTCTTGGTTGTCTATCTGGCAAAGATCAAAGCAGTTTTTTGATTTCTACAGGGCTTTACTCCCTTTTATTGGCGTTCTGCATAATTTCCTTATATCGTGAAGGTGAGCAACTTGCGCGCTTTATGGGGAAGCGTATGCCGTTTCTGAAAAGGGTTCATGAGTGGTGTGCCCGTAAAGAAAGCAGTGGGGCTTGAATAGGAAGGGTTGTAAAGTTGCTATATTGTGGTGTTCAGTTGGTTGTTGTCGTGATATCCGCGATCTATTGGGGTGAAGGTAAAGCCAAGGTGCGGATGTCTT
Source organism: Pseudomonas sp. PA1(2017) (assembly GCF_001945375.1). Lineage (NCBI taxonomy): Bacteria > Pseudomonadati > Pseudomonadota > Gammaproteobacteria > Pseudomonadales > Pseudomonadaceae > Pseudomonas > Pseudomonas sp. PA1(2017). The sequence goes on along the minus strand of NZ_MSXU01000015.1, from coordinate 514,821 downwards.
TAATTACCATGTGTGTGGCATGAATATTTTCTGCGGTTGCCAGTTGTGGCTAGTTAAAGTGAAGTTTTTTGAGCTCAGAATAATGCTTGGGTACCACTTCTAGACTCGCAAAGTACGTAGGCTTTTCAGATTTCTTACGGGATGGATAACTATGAAGGGTGCTCTTAGTCGGAGTGTGCAAGGTTAGGGAAAATACATGCACGAATTTATTGTTGGACAGGAATATGTGCGGCAGCGCTTGCTTGACTTTGTTGGTAGCCGCCAAATGCAATCGGGTGTCTTGTGGGGAAGTAAGGAATCTGGATGTTTGATTTGTACGTCTGGCGGGAGAGGGGGCAAAAAGGCTGGATACTCAGATGAACTGCTAACTGATGGAAGCTGGTGGTATTTTGGGCAAGGTATGGCTGGCGATCAGTCATTACTGAATGCAGCCAATGCAAAGCTTTCATCAGGAAAACTGTCGGTGTTGTTCTTTACTACAAGGGAGCCCACAGCGCGAGAGGTAGCCGCGAGGGGTGGATACGGAAAACTGTTTGCATTTCGTGGAGACTTCAACGTCGTTGGTTTCGAACAGTTCGTCCCGAGCGATGGCAATCGAAAAGGGGACAGGCTATGGCGATTCCGGTTGGTTCCGGTAGGGGGTGGTGACGACCACTGGGTGGGAGATGAGCATACGAATGCAGACAGCCATGTAGATCTACAGGATCTACAACGAAGCATATATGTGGACTCCCCAGGATCTGAGGTTGGTGTTAGCTTGCAGGAATACCGTCGCCGTAGTGCTGCGGTACACCTCTACGCGACGCTTCGAGCCAATGGCCGGTGCGAGGGCTGTGGCATGCTTGCCCCGTTCGTTCGTCCTGATGGCCGAGCCTTTTTGGAGGTCCACCACATGACCCGGCTCGCCGACGATGGTCCTGACCTGCCCGCCAACGTTGCGGCTCTTTGTCCAAACTGTCACCGCCGGGCCCATTACTCCATTGATCGGATAGAGTTCGGTTGCGCTCTTCGAGCGCATGTTGCCTTTCTCGAGGAGCGAATCGCTACAGGTCAAGGACTGAAATAGGCAAGTGAACGCGATGGCCCGAAATCCCGGGCCACAGGGCCGTTTCAGTCAGTTGCTGACACGATTCCTTGGGCACGACTTTGGATCATCTTATATATGCGTTCGCCAGTCTCCTGAGCTTTTTTAGCAGATGCCAGTTCACACTCCCAAACGACAAGTACCATCCACCCTAAGGCCTGCAGATCTGTTGCTACTCGCGCATCACGTGCGACATTCTTGTCGAATTTCTCCAGCCAGAAGTGTGTGTTGCTCTTAGGCGTCGTTGCGACATTGCATCCGTCGTGCCTATGCCAGAAGCACCCATGCACGAAGACCGCGATCCTGTATCGTGGGAATACGAGATCTGGCTTACCCGGTAGCCCTGCACGATGTAATCGGTATCGGAGTCCGAGCCGATGGAGAACCTTGCGTAGCGCTAGCTCGGGTTGCGTATCCTTGCCCCGGATGCGTGACATCCTGTCCGAGCGCTCTGCGGGACTAAGGAAGTCTGTCATTAGGAGCCTCCTTGCCCGGTCTACGTTCGCAGTCCGGGCCGTGGTCAGCCTTGGTTAGTGAGCTCGAAGAAAGGTAGTCCCCTTATGACCTCTCCAGCCACATCAAATGACTTGTAGAGGCATTGGTGATTGGGAAGGGTCTTCACCCGTTCTGATAACTCTGCCAGATCCGAGGTGAAGCCGAGTACCCCTAGTTCAGCGGGTGTTGCGTTCGGTACCTTATGGATGAACCAGGTCAGCAATGGTTCCCGGTAGTCGGTTGCCCCAGCCTTGAAATGCCGCAGGTACTGCGAGGCCAGGATGACGCCGGTCCCGAACTCGCGGCCCTGCAGCAGCAACTTGCGGAGCACGTCGAACTCATAGCGCATGATGTTGTCCGCCTCGTCTACCAAGAGGTACGAGTCGATGGCCCGGAGCTGTGGGGACGTGCCAAGGAAGGGGCGCTTCGGCGTGCGTAGCATGTTCTCGTAGAACATGTTCAGCATGATGGCGACGAGCATGTTCTTGCTCCTGTCGTCCTGCCCCATGGAGTCCAGGGATATTACCACGACGCCATCGAGGAACTCGTCGAACGGCTTCGTTTCTCCTGAGCGCGCGAAGACTTCCATGTCCACGAGGTCGTCGATGATCGCCATCGGTGAGTCCGACTTCCCGGCAAGTAGTTCTCGGTACTCGGAATGGATATCGTAGATCGTTGGTTGGCGGCCTTGCGCACCGGCCACCTCGTAGGCGCTGCGTACTGCACCCTTGAGCTTGTCCCGCTGCACGGGGCCGATGCCGGAATACACCTTGTCCAGCACATCTGCGAAAAAACGGAACCTGTCCAGCCAAGGTGCGGAGGATTCTCCCATCCCGGTGGTGTCGAAGAGGTTTAGGGGCAGGCGATAGGGTTTCACCACCTTAGCGCCGGTGGCCTCGACAAAGTCCTGGCTGCTGTAGTCGCGCTTGTAGTCGAATATCAGGAACCTTGGCGTGATCCCGCGGTTAGCCTCGCGGGCACTGGATATCTGCAGGATCAACGACTTGAGGAACTGGGTCTTGCCTGTCCCAAGGTCGCCAACGACACCAATGTTCAACTGGTTGAGACGGGTGTCGGAGATGTTCAGACAGAGTGATCGGGGCTCGAAGCCATCGACAGTCTTGCCAACGGACAGGATGATCCCCGTCCCTGGCTCGTCGGTTGGGCTGGCAGGGCTTGTCCCTGCTTCCGCTACGCCGGCGGATAGCTGCTCGACCAGCTTCGTGGCGGCCTCTGGGATGGCTTCTGCTGGAGCTACGGTGGGCTCGCCCGTATGGGCATCGTCCGATGCGGGGATGTCGGGCTGCACGATTGGGGTGCCGGCGGCACTTGCCTGGCTGGGTAGCAGCCCCCAGTCGTCGACCTTGGCACGCACGCCGTCATAGAAAGACTGTGCGTCATTCCCGGCGATGATACGACCTGCATCCCGGCTGGAAATGACAATGGTCTCAGTGTACTTGTCGCCATCGCGATCATGCGGGCTGCTCTGGAGCGATGCATCCACCACGATCAACCGCCCTTTCTCATCGATGCTGATCGGCGGGGTTGGGCTGAGTATGGCTGCGGCGATACGCTCGTGGTAGCTAGCCCAGCGGCCTGCATGCCCACCTACTGCCTGATGCTGGCTGTAGACGCGCAGGCCGAAGCCAACCATTGAGAGCAGCAGGTGCTGGAAGGCAAGGCGCCATGCCAGGGAACTACTTGCGCGCTTCTCGATGGCACGCAGCAATGACGACAGGGCCTTGGCTTGGGAGAGTGCCTCGGTTGATTCGCCTATACCGAAGACAACCCCCTGCCTGCACTTTACCTCTATGGGCGTAAGGTGCAGGTGGATCCTGTCGCTGCATGCGCGTACGCCCACTACCAGTAAGTCGGGGCGAGACAGGGACGTATCCTTGCGCTCCTTGCCAAGGGAGCGGGCAAGGTCGGAAAGGTAGCCCCGGAAGGGGTCGACGGGGATGATTATTGCTATCGTCGAGTCCTCCGGCGATCCGGCAAGCACCGGCAGCAGGCTTTCCTTGTTACCTGTCACGCGGAACTGGTCCTGCAGGAGCCGGACCGCGAGAAAAAGTCCAAGGTCGCCAGTTGCCCCCGTATCGTCCCCGGAGAGGCCGCGCACCGTAGGAATCCCCCTTCGCGCTACCTCGAGGAGGATTTGCTCGACCTGAGCATCATCCAGATCGTCGCATCCAGGGAGGGGCTTCAAGACACGCCGCAGCGCATCGCGATCGGCCTGCTTGACCTGCGACAATAGATAGTAGCCGCTGGTGTCGCCTGCTCGATGGGAGTACGACGGTAGGTCGTAGTCCCATAGATACGTCCCTTGAATCCAGCCACCGAGGAAGCAGGCAGGGTCGATCGCTGACGATGATACGGCGACGAACCCAGCACATTTCTCCTCGAGCATGTTGGAAACTGCATGGACATTTGGGGAAAATTGCAGGCCGACCTTGCCATCCTTAAGTCTTTCCATCATGAGCATACACGCGGAAACCTTGTCGGCGAACAGATCACCAGATGGTGGCATCTGCAGGCCCTGTCGGGACTCGCTCAGGAACGGGGCCTGTAATTGACGCCTCACGCGGTGCCTGATCAGTCCACCGGCCCCCATCGGCGAAAGCATACCGACTTCCTTGGATTCGGGTTCGGCCGAATCTAGTTGGGCAATGATACCTAAGTCAGGCTTGGACCCAGTTGGTTGCTTGTCATACCAGCGGACATGGTTGCCCGTGTCCTCAGAAAGGTTGGCGATCGTCGCCTGGTCGGGCCGGCCGGCCTCCCTAGTATCGAATACCTCCACAATCCTTGGCCCGACACCGTGCAGCGGCGTGTCATTGCCCCCATTGCCGAACTGCTTGGTGCACCAGGTGGCCAATCCTTCGTTGCATGCATCCGTAGTGCCATTTGCGCTCGACACTACCAGGCTGACGATAGGTTTGGCTGCCAGAAGGTCGGTGACGTCGTCGAGTGCTCGCGAGACCTGAGCTGGACTGAACCCGCTCGATATGCCTCCGACAGCCAGTCCGAAGCTACTGTCGAACGGGGCTTTACGAGCGCGGTCGGGTATCTGTCCCAGCCGGGAGCCGTTCCAAAGCACGGACCAATAGTCTGAGCTGCATTCGACAGAAAGGAAGTCGATCTTGTCCACACCATCCGGTGCCTGCAGCGAGATAGTAAGGAGGTCGGGGACACAATCCGGATCGAGGATGCTCGCGGCCGGGCATGGAGAGTTGCCCTCGGCTTCGTCACGAAGAACTTTCTGGGCCAAGCAGTGCCATGCTAAGCGTAATGGGTGCAAGGGGGAAAGGATGATGGCATCTGGGATCCTTCCCAGGGTACGACCATCAGACTCTAGAGAGCAGACGGCAACGGTGTCGATCCAGCAGGCGATATCCGGGTCGGCGTCCAGCCATGACATGAATGCACCGAGGTACTCCTCGACAAGGGACCGAAATTCAGATTCTTCGGATAGCCAGGCACCAAGTGGTGCGGACTCAAGCAGCCCCGACTGATCGTCGCTACCCCGTATGTACCGGGCGATCCCCCGCCGGGCCTCGACGAAGCCCTTGGGGGGCGTGAAGCTCAAGGCCTCGGGGCGAGGGTCATGCAGGAAACGCCCGTTCGAGAGTACAGGTCCGTGCGGGGCGTCCCAGTCAGGAGGAGCCCACCGGGACGCATAGTCCTCCGCGATCACCAATGGCCTGAAGGAGTTAGATACGTTCTGTTCCTCCAACACCCATGACTGCAGGCTGGAGGAACGTGCATTCCGGTCGAGATGTACAACAGCCTTAGTGTCGAACTTTTCGAGATGTCGTCGGTTTAGCTTGATGAGCCGCTCGAACTCACTCCTGCAGCCTTCTTCCTTTGCCTCTTCGCAGGTGAGGTAGACACGACAGGCCTTTGGCGATTGCTCGCCGGCTGGAGTAAAGGTTATGTCCAGCTGGTACTTGCCATCGGCCTCGATCTCTAGGAGGTATTCGTCCTCACCAACCTGCCGAGGGTCGAGTGTCTCCCGCTGCTCCTCAAACTCAGTGGCATCGTCCGGCAAGCCTTCAACCTTCCCAATGCTTGCGTCTGGAGCAAGGTGGAGCCGTAGCTCATAACGACCGGAGCCAGGCAGCGACAGAGACGTCTCCCAGTCCATCGCCGCAGTGTTCTTCCGGGGTTTTTTGGGCGGCGAGAGCTTTGTCGCGAGTCTGCAGGTAACAAGTATTCCTGGCTTCCAACTCGCGAGGGAGATCACCCGGACGCTTGCAGGTTTACAGCCGTCCGCTGACACCTTGTAGCTCATTGGAGTTCCGTGGGGCGCGGGGAACAGGTCAATGTGACTGGTAGACCCGCTGGAGCCAGCTGTTAGTGCCACCGGGACCTTGCCGTAGGAGCCTCCCGTCAATTGGAACTCCTTTGGCTGGCTCTCCTCGCTTGTGGAGATAACCAGCTCGACATTGTCCCGTACCACGGCAGGCGAGCCCTTTCCTATCGGAATCACGCTATTGGTGCATCGGATCGTCAGCTCGCCGACGGCTTCGTCTGGCTCGTCGGCAAGTAGCTCTGTCCATTGCTCGATGGTGAGCGTTGTCCACCAGAATGGTGGGGTCGCCAGTTCAAGATCGGCGTTAGGTAGATAGAAGGCCGCTGCGGCACGCTCGAAGGCCGTAGGTACGTTGCAATTCGACTGAAGATGGGAAAGCAGCTCGCGCAGCGCTTGCACGATCTCTGGTTGGGCGCCTTGCGCCAACCGCTCGATGCCTGTCTTGAAGCCGTCTGCAAGCTCGTCGACGATTTTTCCCAAGACCGAAAGCTGTGTCTTGGCTGAAACTCCTCCCTCTTTCATCGGTGGGAGACCACATGCTAGTGAAAGCGCGGTTCCTGCAGACAACCCTTGATTCGTGTTTGCTATCGAGTAAATACGTGAGAGCAGGCGCCATGCGGCGCGATGACCGCCCTTTTCTGGGTCCACCTCGTCAACTGAGGCTGCGGCGGCACGGATTAGTCCTCTGGCGTCATCCTTCTGGGCCTCTGGTATGCCGGCAGAGAGCAGTGCATTGTTGACTGCTCGCTGGACAAAGCCATCTTCCCACCATTGTTCAAAGGACCCATGCCCCGTACTAGTGGCTGCCCCCAACCCGAATTCGTCAGTCGTGGACTCGATCGAGAGATTGTTGTGCAGTCCAGGAGGAACCAGAGCAATAAAGCTAGGGTTGGCAGGGTCGTTGCGCACATCCAGCAAGTGATCGTTTTCGCACTTGCCGGATTCTCCAATGCGGGGTCTAGCCCCCTGTAACTGGCCGGCCGGATACTGGAGCAGTACCGGCAGGGTCACCAGTCCACCGCCGACCCCATCTGGCACCTGAATCCCTCCATCTCGGGCCAGTTCGTCATATGTCGGCTCGAGGAGCTCAAGCGGAGGGCCGCGGAAAATCAGGCGGTACTCAAGGTTGGTGCCTCCAAACCCTTGAGTTGAGCCACGGACCTTCTCGTAGATAGTGTCCGAGAGCCAGTGTGCGAGTTTAGTCATATTCCGGGCCCTGGCTGGCTTGGTTTATGGGGAACGGGGGAAGTAGCAGCATGCCACTTTCTGCATCAGGGCTATCAAGCACCAGACCGAGCATCCGCAACTGATGACCAAGGTCGTTCCTACCGATGTCATGCCTATCCACAGCGATACCATAGGCTTCCAGATGTTGCCCAAGCCGGTGGACCGATCGGGGGCCACCCATTCCTGCGAGGGCGCAGTGGACCAGGGTAAGCACGGCGACTGGGCCTAGAGAGACGACCCACGGGCTGGATGGACTGCTGCCTTTTTTCTTCAGGATGTATCCCTGGTCATAACCTCTCAGCAGTGGGACTGCAGCTTGGCGTTGACCAAGGACGTGACGTGCAAACTCGAGCAGATTGGAGCCTATGCCCTTCTTGCAAAGCAGCGCGCGGCCTTCTTGCCCACACACGTCGGCAATCGTCTCAAGCGTGCCTAGGCGACTAAGTTCGGCCTTGTGCAGGCGGATATGTTGGCAAAGTGCAGCTACTCCGGCGCTCGAGGAGAGGTTGCCAGTGAAAGAGGCCCCTATCTGGTCCAGAGACCAGAGTATGGCATTGATCCCCAGACGGGCATTTAGATAGCTGGATACCTTGTCCTTTATACCTTGGAGGGCTTTCCCCCCATACGTCATGTACTGAGTTGCTTCTGGGAACAGCGCGTGTCTTGCGTCAAGCTCGCTAGAAGGAGCAATGCCATCTCTTAGTGCGGCTGACAAGCAGTTCCATTTCCTGGCATGGATATCGCACAACCATGTCACGTGGGATGCTGCTGCCAGGCGAAGCAACGCCTCTAGAAGACTAGTCCACTGCCGGCGGGTCATGGAACTCTTGGCCTGAATGATGGCTTGGAGGTCCTTGGTGAATCGTCGGGCAGGAAGGAACAGAGTTCCTTGGAAGTCCGACGTCTCCAGCGTTGCCATCTCATCTTCGGGTATCGGAGAAAGCGCCCAGTTGCCTACTTCTGGACTCCACGCTGATGTCTCCTGATCGAGCCAGCGTGCGAAGACATCGTCCTCATCATCGACGCTCAATGCAGCGAAAAGACTTTGCCAAAGCCGTTGCGCAGACTCTCGATCTTTCGATCCAAGGCAAACCATGCGGCGTATCAGGCTCCCGGCAGGCCAAGAGTTGCTGCTCAGTCTTGCAGAGCCAGAGAAGAGTGCCGCCCCTGGTACGATGGGGGTTACCTGTAGGAACCGCTTGGACGACTGGTTGGGGAGCTTTGGGCTCTCCAAAATCCCATGAAGCACGGTATTCCAGGCTTCTACGCCGACGACCGCTCCCGTTGGCGAAGGTTGGCGTTTTTCACGGAGTTTCTGGATGCGTCTGTCAAGATCTCGCCCCGCTTGCGGTACGCTACCCTCGCTGACTGCTGAGAAGCCTATGGTTCGGTAGAGCGAAGCAAGCAATACTTCTGAGCTCGCATACTCAGGGGCAGGACTGATTGCCAGGGCTGACTTCTGGTAGCTCGGATGCGACTTGCTCCATGGGGTCTGCTTGAAATCCGCAAGGCTCATACCTCGTCCTCCCGGCTTTCAACGAAACCGTCCCACGAGCGATTTACCACCGTGCCATCCGCGCCGACACGGATACGGGCATCATCTAGGAGCATATGGTCGCGGACGATTGGACCGGATAATCGAGCCTTTGTCGTGTCCAGTAGTGCAACAACCGTGCGCGGAAGGGATGCAGGTGAAAGCCCCCTTTCCAGTTCCTTAACCGCTTTGAAAAGGTCATAGGTCAGCGGGACAGGTTGGACTGATTGCCCTTGGCCTACATGGAGATAGCAAATCGGTGGGTGAGGGCGTCCCTTGGTATTTTGGGGAGACATCCTGACCGGGCTCTGCGGGACGATTAGCGTTGCCTGACGTTGCCGTGGGGGGAGAGGTTGGCCAAACGTAGTAGTTAGCGACACCTCGAACTCCTTTCCGGTGTTCAGCAGATCCTTTACTTGCTTAGCCACCTTGAATAGGTGGTGGTGTTTGTCGCTGTCTTCGACTATCTGCTGAAACGCTTCCAAAATCGGAGCATCCGCCACGACGGCCGTCCGCGTGCATATGCTTCTTCGTACTAGGCGGCAAGAGAAATCGCGGAGCACATGCTGAACTCGGCTGGCGGCCACCGGCCTTTTGCGCCGTATGCTCGGCAGGGAAAGCATGGCGTCTGAGGCGGATAGACGTCGAAGTAGATCGAGCTCATTTGGTGATAGCACCTGATACTTGCGTATGAACTCAATACCGCCTGCCAGGGAGCGGCTAAAGCGCATGTCTAGTTCGCCAAGCGCAATTTTAGTTCGGCTGCTTACTGCTACTTCAATGTCTGGGCTCGCTAGCGCCGGGTCGAGAGTTTGAACCAGCCCCTCCAGCAAGGGGGCGATAGTCGCTGGGAGGTAGTTGCTTTTGCGTTCAGAGAGGAAATGGACGAGTCCCATTAGGGTACGACCTTCCTCTATGTCGAGCTCTTTCTCGAGGCCAAGATCCTTAAGGTCACGGCGAAGTGAGGTAGCTACGTTCCTATCCCAGCGATGGAAAAGAGCATGTTGGTAGCTCGAAGTCGCAAGGTGGAAAACCGCGCTTAGCGATTGCCTGCTATGCCTCTTTGTCGTCGGAGCGTGATTGTCGAGTTCAACAAGGTTCGCCGCCCATTGGCAGGGAGTGGACTGGTATGGAGTTCCTACCGGGTCATGCACCACAGGATGGTGGCCTGCCAGCAAGTACGAGGTGAGGGAGAACAAGTCTCGGAAACTCCAACGTTTGCCACTGGCGAGCTCGTACCAGCGCAGTATCTTCAGCAAGGATGCCCTGTTCTCATCCCGCACGAGGATGGCCTGACTGGAGCAGAAGGGGCATTTGTCGCCAGCTGGGCATCCCCCTTTCGCTGGCCACATCCCGGAGGCGGTGGCCTGGCCTAAGAGTATCTCGGCAGGCGCCACCGGCTCGTCGTCCGGCTTAACCAGAAGTGATTCGGCATCCATCGGCCAGACTGCAATTGATGGGAATCCATCGAGGGGCCAGCAAGAGGGGGCGTCATACGCCAGGCTTACAGCCCGGGTAATGGCTTCGAGAAGACTACGTGCTTGTTCTAGACTGTTGTCTATTGCGTGAATCAGAGCGTCATCGAGGACGCCACGATTGACGCAGCAGAGATAGGCTTGGGTGGATGGCCCATCCAGTAGCCTAGTGAGTTCCTCTATGAGGAGGACGGGAGCCGTGCTTCCCTCGTGCCCAGCAGTGGCAGATGCGTCCTGGACGATGTCAATACTAAGGCTGTCATCACGCCGGGCAAGACGACCAGCATCTACCCTCGCTAGTCGTGGTACTGCTAAGCCTGAAGAGGGATGGAAGGCTTTCGAGAGTTCGTCGACCAACCGGCCATTGCAACCGAGGCTTTCGTCGAGCCAGCGAATAGTGCGCTCGATCGCCTCGGTCTTCCCATTTCCAGGGCCACCTACCAACAGGACTATCCTGGGGGAAGTTGAAGCCTGGGTGGAAAGCCTGTTGGCCCAACTCTGGAGTCGGGATAGGAGGTTCGTCCGTAGCAATTGCTTGTTCGGCTGGCCGCTTTTCTCGTCCAGCAGCCGTTTTACCCCTCCTGAGTGGTGACCGGCCCAGTCGACAAGCGCGGCAGGGTATTGTGCCCCTTCCAGTTGGGAGCTATCCATTCCCTTTGACTCCTATGTATTTAAGCGATGGCTATCATTTTTTCTTCTAGTTCACACTCTGCCTGTTGGTTGGCGAGCATCACGGCCTCGTCCAGCATCGCCTTGATAGCCATGCCGACGGCTCGTGCCAAATAAGGAGGTACCGCGTTGCCCACTTGGGTGTAGCGCGGACATTCTTTTGTCCGCTGGCTCCCGCCAGTGGTGAATTTTCCGCGGAACTGGAACCAATCCGGGAATGACTGCAGTCGAGCAGACTCTCGTACGGTCAGTATCCTGGGTTCCTTGTAGTGGAGGACATCGTCCGGCAGTGTCGTAATAGTGGGAGCCGGAGCACTAGCTTGCATTGGGTAGATGCGGTGCTTCTTGAGTCCATATACTTGGCGTATCTCGGCGTTCATCCGTACGCCCTTGGCGCAGTTAGGGTCGTTGATGATCGCCTGGAACCTGGCCTTGATCTCAGGCTTGTGCCTGGCGAGGCGTAAGCTATCGATGATGCCATCGCAGCCTCGATGCATGAGCCTTTGGAACGCCGTTCGAGGGCCGGTATAGGCGATCTCTTCGAATTTCTTCGGAGAGTCGGGGTCATTGCAGGGCTTTGTTCCTCCATGACCTGTTTCCATATCCGAAATGGCATCCACGGCATGTATGACCTCGGGAAGACCGAGCTCATGCAGCTGCCTAAGTCGGGCTTCCTCTAGCAGCTCAAAGGCTCGGGCTACCCCGCCTTCGAGGTGTTGGGCCAGGTCCTTTCTGAGTCCTATCACTATCAGGCGTGGGCGCTTCTGAGGCACCCCGAAGCGAGAGGAGTCGACGATCTTGCCGAGGACTTGGTATCCGATCCTGTCCAGGCTTTCTACCAGCTTTTCGTAGTAGGACTGAGGTTTGATTGAAAGACCCAGCTGCTTCCATTTTTTTGCGGCGTGCGCGACCTTCATCCCAGGTACATTTTCAAGAACAAGGGCTGAAGGTCGGATCGACTGGACCATTTCTACGTATTTTTCAAAAAGCTTGTTGCGAGGGTCAGATTCATTCCGTTTCCCCGCAAAGCTGAAACCTTGGCAGGGAGGGCCTCCTGCCAGAACATGTACTTTGCCCTTAAGCTGGGTCAGCTCGTTCGGGTGCTGCTCCAAGACTTCGTCGATTGCCCACGCCTTCTTCTCTAGCCATGATGGCCATGAAAATTGGTTCACTGGTACTTTCCGCTCTTGAAGCAAGTTGGCGGATAGAGTCGAGAAAGCCATCTTGTCGCGTTCGATGGCAAACACACCGTTCATGCCCGAGAGCGAGAGACCGAGGGAAAGGCCGCCGCAACCTGCAAACAAATCTGCAAACATCAAAGGCTGATCGGAGGCGGGGAGTGGGGGAAAGTCTTGGGTTTTCATGGGCTCCTGCCCGGGCTCATCGAAATTAAAGGGAAGGAGCGTCTGGAGCTGCCCTTTGCTAGAGCCTGTAAATCCTTCGTAGGGGATTCCCTTCTCCATAAAGCTTCTCCACAGCCGTTTGGGTGGCTTCTATCGGGACTGCACGTGGCGTGCTGCTTCTGCAGGTCTTACGGGGGGCCTGACCGTGAATGATGAATTGCCAGGAACGCAAACGCAATGACTTCCTGCTGTGTTCTGGCAGGGCGCTATGTGCAGCGTAAGGCTGATATGTGTTTGATTTTCTAGAAATTCATATTCTGTCGGTGGCTGGAGGATCCGAGCGGGCTCGCTAATTATCATGTTTCCAAATGACGACGTCCGTGTGATCCATGCGTAGCCTCAGAGCAAGGCTTTAACTGTTTTTTTATACAGTAATTTGTGCTGGTGTTCAATCCCGCACGTGGTTTTCTGGGGAGCAAGAAATTTCCTCGTCTGGCTCGCGCTGTTTTGCTTTGGGGTGGCTAGCCGGTCCAGTTTCCTGCTGTTATGTACTGCCGTCGGGGCTGGCGGTTTTACCGAGGTGTAGGGACTTTTGCGGGGGATCGTTGAAAACCGTCGGATAATGTGGAGCAATGGCTGCAGCGAGCGCTCAAATTTATCCTATTAAAATCAATACCTTATTTGGTCGACCTCCGGCATGGGGTGCAAGGGGTCGAGTGTTCGAATCACTCCGTCCCGACCAAACAATCCCAACATCAAAGCCTGATCAGAAATGATCGGGCTTTTTTGTTTTTGTGCCATTAATCCTGTGTCGTAAAAGCCCACTTGCGCGAATGACCTCGTGTCAACAACAGCAATGAGGCGGGTTTAGCCGCATCATGCGGGTCGATTCGTGGCCACTTCGAGCGTCTGCACCCAAGTGAGCGCCCAGCTACAGCACCGCCGATTCGCTGTGGTAATGAACCTGGTGGGCCTCGCTTGGCAGCGGCACCTCCCATTTGAACAGCATGCGGCGGATATCCTCGTTACGCAGGCTGGTGTCGCGCCGGGTGTTACGCCGGTAGACCTCTTTCTCGGGCATCTCCAGATACTGGATCTGCACCTCGGCCTGGTAGGCGTACAGCAGGTCGAGGGTCTTCTTGCGCATCTGCGCCGACAGGTGCGTGGAGTTCCAGACAAAGGGCTGTTTCTCGCGCAGCAGCGACTTGGCCCGATCAATGGCGAAGTGCGCGGCGGCGCCTTCGTTCTCACCATGGCGCAGGCCCAGGGCCTCGCGGGCGTCGTCGAAGGAGATCACCGGCAGATCCGGGTGGTGTTTGGCCACCCAGGTGTTCTTGCCACTGGCCGGCATGCCGGACAGCATGATGACCCGCGAGCCCTCCGGCTCATGCAGCGGGTAGTCGGGATGCACCCGGGCACCGCGGAAGTACTGGATACGGGTGTAGTCATCGGCGAATGCCCGTGGCTCGTACAGGCAGCCTTCCTCGTCGGCCAGCTCGCGAAACAGCTCGATCTCGTCGAGCACGGCCTGCTTGCCCACGTAGGTGCGCCCCTGCATGTCCGCTTCCGCGACCGCGCAAAGCATCCATACCGGTAGCTCCCACGACAGCTTGTGCAGGATGAACTCCGGGCTCTGCCCGCTGCGATTGCCCGACAGCGCGAAGAACGGCAGTTGGTGTACCGAAATAATCCGGCAGACCTGTTCGCGCAACCCGAATGGCATGCCTGCCCGCCACAGCAGCAGGCGGGCATCCACGGCGCCGCGTCGCGAGTGCCCAGGCTGGCCGATGCGCCCGGTTTCGCTATCGATCACCGTGGTGTCCGGCTTCGAGATGTCGTGCAATAGCGCGGCCAGGAACAGCACCAGGCGCTGCTCCTCGGTAGCCTGCTGATAGCGCGGTTGCGCTAGCAGGGCCTCGACCACCATGCAGGTGTGGATCCATACGTCGCCCTCGGCGTGGTAGTGCGGATCCTGGGGCGTGCTGGCCAGGCGCAGCAGGGCAGGAATCGCTTCCAGGCATGCCTTCGCGTCGAAGCGCTGGCCCGGTTCTGGAACCAGGCTTTTCAGTTGTTGAATGTCCATTTTGTTGTTCTCCTTCAATAACCAGACCGCTGGCCATCCCAGTCCATCGACAGGCGAGGGGCATAGAGATCTACCCCGTCGGCCAGCAGATTGGGAATGAATGGCTGGTTCGTATGATGCTGGTCCGCTTCGAGGATCGCCTGGACGAAGTCCTGGCGAACCCACTTGAGGCGTCCGTTGATTTGTTTCTCGTCTTCGAGCTTCAGGTACAGGCCTTCCATCACCGTCGACTTGTCGCACTGCCGCCAGGCCCGTTCCAGGTCCAGGCCTTCGCGCTGCACCGTGGCTTCGAAGGCGCTGCGCCATGCCGGCGACTTGGCCAGCGAGTCGCCGACCAGCTCGAGCAGATCCTTGAGCCGCGCTGGTGCCAGCCCTTCATGAAGTACCGGCACCGACAGCACCGGACCGTCGCGCAGCAGCTGGCGCCGAGCTGCGGTCGACAGGAACAGGCCATGGGCCCGGTCCCAGATGTCGAACTCGCAGAAGAAGTGCGGCAGGCGGTCGTAGAACACCGAATGCTTCTTGTGCATCCACTCGCCGAACAGCACGTAGCGGTCTTCAAGGCGGCTCAGCAACCAGTCTTCGTGGGCCACGGCCCACTGCTTGAAGAGGTTGAACTGGCGCTCCCGACCGCCACCGGTCAGGTAGTGGCCACGCGATTGCAGCAGCAGTTCACCGGCCGCGGAGAAACTGATGCCGGCATTGGCACCGTCCAGTTTTTCCTCGACGACCAGCCACTGCCCGCTCAGCGAGGCAAAACGAACCTGATCGCTATCGGTATCGCCCGGCTGCAGGCGAGAGCTCTCCAGGTGGGGCGTGCGTGGGTATTTGTGTAGCTCGAGGTTTTGCGCATAGGCGCGGAAATCCATGTTCATGGGTTTTCTCCATTGCAATTGGGAAAACCGACGACAGGGATTTAGGCGGGCAAAATGTGGGAAGCGGCCACGCAAGTGCGCAGGCAGCCATCAGGCACGATGGACCGTCGTCGGTATCAGGCTTGTTGGCTGGAGCAGGGCACTTCGTTCACCACTTGAGAAGGGGGTGGAAATAAGGGGGCGCATTCAACATGCAAAAAAATGAAATGTCAACATTGCACTGGCTGTTGAACGCATAGACTTGGGAGTCGCTAACCCCTTTCGAGTTTTTTGACTCAGTCTTTTAGTGGTCGCTTGGCAGCTATGCTGCTGTCTTGTCATGGGGCTAACCTGTGGGCGCGAAATGTCAGCAGCGCTTAAGGGCTGCCTGGAAATCACTTTCGCCATTCTCACCCCACCATGCCGCAGATATCGTCCCACCTAGGTTATGAAGTTTCCGCAACAATTCTAGGAAAGACTCGATCTTCGCTTGTCCCCACTCGGGGCCCATTCGGTAGTCCAAGACCAGGCCGTCGGTAGATACGAAAACGCCTAAGTCAGGGATAACCTGATCGGTGCCGCGTACGCCGCCAAGAACGACATGAAATGGGTCGGCCAACCCCTCAGCCATCAACAAAGCATCGGCCGGGCCCGAAAATGACTTCTCGCTCCGTGTTGCTCGCATCCAGAGGTGTCCGCCATCAACGGTGACGTTTCTCGCTCCTCTTTCATATAGCAACGCAAAAGCTTCAACTGCCGAGGCTGCTTCTCGATAGGCCACTTCTATTTCTGGAAGAGAGCCGTCATCCGTTGAAAAGTACTGTGCCAGATTCAAATCGATCTCCTGCTGCCAGGTGCGTCCATGCTTTGTGCACAGATATGGGGCGAGTGACACAGTTTTTCCTTCCACAATGTAACCCTGCGGTATGATTATTAAGTCTTTTTAAATTGAGTAAATGCGTCCGAGCTGATCTGGCTAGACATGGACATCTGGCACAAGTATCACGCCGAATCGTTAAGGGAGATATCAGGTTGGCTAGAATGTGGATGGTTCGCGGTGAGGGTGGGGCGCGTTATGACTCGTTCCGGGAGCTTGGAATAGCTGCCATCGGCTGGCGTCAGTTGGCCCCTCATGCGAAGCCGGGCTTGAGCCGCAAGCAGCTGATAGCGCTTTATCAGTCCATAGAGCCAACGGCAAAGCAGGGCACCGTGATTTCCGGAGCCTCCCAGGTGTGGCGCTTCATCAACGAGATTCAGGTAGGGGATTGGGTCGTTACCTATTCGCCGGCCAACCGTCTCTACTTGATTGGCACCGTCACGGGGCCGGTTAAGCACCAACCCGAGCGAGCGGACGAGGGCCTGTCGCTAGCACGTGATGTTCAGTGGCAGTCGCGAGAGTTGGCGCGCGACAGTTTCAGCAGCACCACCAAAAATAGCCTGGGCTCGACGCTAACGGTGTTCGAAGTGCCCTCTAGTGCTGCTACCGAAATCCTTTCGGTGTTGAAGGGCAAACCAGCACCGGTAGCAGAAGAGGACGTTGAAGATGTCTTGGCTGATCCTCTGGCCGATATCGAAGAGCGTGCTCGTGAGCAGATCAAAGATCTGATCGTCAGCCTGGGCTGGAAGGAGATGCAGGAGCTTGTCGCTGGCATTTTGCGCGCTATGGGTTACAAGACCCAGGTTTCTCCAGATGGCTCGGACCGGGGTAAAGACATCGTGGCTTCCCCTGATGGTTTCGGCTTCGAACACCCACGTATCGTCGTAGAGGTTAAACACCGTAAGGGGCAGATGGGCAGCCAGGACATTCGGGGCTTTCTGGGCGGCCGACACAAAGATGATCGTGGGCTGTATGTGAGCACCGGCGGGTTCACGAAAGACGCCCATTACGAGGCTGACCGTGCTTCCATTCCTCTGGCTATGTGGACGTTAGAGCATGTCGTGCGAGCCTTGATCGAGCACTACGACAATACAGATGCCGAGACGAAGCGACTGGTGCCCTTGAAGCGGCTTTATTGGCCTGCTTGATCGTGTCTGTGCTGTATTCAACGTGAATGTAATACCCGGTAGTGGATGTTGTTAGCATCATCCGAATTGGATTTAGGCTGGATCATGGATAAGAAATCACTTTCTGAGCGGGAGGTATGCAGCAAATAAATTGCACAGTTCCCCCCAGAAAAACCTCCGCTGAATTCGACTGATAAACCCCATCTCGACCCCCTTCCGATCAGTCTCATGCGATACCACATCTCGCTCGAAAATCAGCGCAGCCCACAGCCAGTGGGTGCGCTTGCCGTCTAGCCAACGTTCTGTCGCATTAATTGGCAACCTGATTGGTTGCAGTAGGTATTGCCGGTCTACCAGCATGCTCTTGATAGTGGCAAAATGATCTCTCTTAAAGGATGTTACGGCATTCATCCAGCTTGGGTGCGTAGATGGATGCAGTACGAGCATATGCAAGGAATGTATGATTTCGATCCAAGTAGATGGTCAGGACAAAGCCGCAGGAATCGCCAAATGGTGGCTCTGGAATGACAAACAAGAGGGACTTCAGCTGCGTTGCTCTTATGCAGATAAAAGCAAAGCCACTTTTCCACTGAGCGACTGCAATATCGCCCCCACTCGTGAAGTGGGCGAGATGTTGTTGACCAGGCTTGGTAGCTCGATCATCACGCCCATTTCCAGAGCCACGATCTATGGCGAGCGATATGCCGTCGTGCTTCATGTGGGCTCTGACGACCCCTATATCTATAAAGTCGAAGATATCTGTTTCACCGAACAGTCGGCGATGAAGGGCGCCGCAGTTTTCAATTACCTTATCGCCGTGGCGATGGCTCGGCAAAGCCACGCTGAATCGAAGGCGGATCTTGATATCGCCGCCAACGTGGTGCGCCAACTCGAGCGTTTACCTGCCAATGCTGATACCGCTTTGCATGCCTACTGCACGGCCCAGAATGGGGCGCTCGATGGGGGAGAAGGACTGATCTTTCCATTCGGCCTTAACGAGAGCCAGCTTGCCGCTGTAGAGCGGGCTTTCAGCGCGCAGGTCAGTGTGATCGAGGGCCCGCCGGGCACCGGCAAAACCCAGACCATCCTCAACATAATTGCCAATATCCTGTTACGCGGGCAAACGGTTGCAGTGCTTTCCAACAACAATGCAGCTGTCGAGAACGTCTACGAAAAACTGGAGAAATGTGGCCTTGGTTATTTGGTTGCCAAGCTGGGCAACGGAGATAATCGCAAAGACTTCTTCGCTGATTTACCTGCCTGGCCATCGACAGAACCTGAGCCTGCTCCGGCGCTTGAAGAAATTCAGGCTCAGTTGGCGCACTTGAAGCAGTACTTGGAGGATCACAATCGAGCTGCGCAGTTGGAAATGGAGCTCGATGAGCTAGCTGTTGAGCGCCGCTACCTGCAACAGTGGCAGGAAGACAGCGGATTGCAGGCCGCTGCTTCGCTGGAAAAGTACGGGCTGACGCCGCGTAAGACGGCTGATCTGATGGCCTACCTTGCCTACCTGGGTGAAGAGCGTATCCGGCTCAAGGATCGTATCGAGCTGCTGCTCAATTTCAAAGTTTTTCGGGCTAAGCCATTTGCTCAAGGTGATGCACGCTTATCCGTATTCCATGCACTGCAGATGCACTATTACGACAAAGTGCTGTTGGAAAAGCAGGCACAGCTTCAAAAATGTCGTGACTCGCTTGCCCGTGGGAATTTCGAGGCCTCGCTGGATAAATTGAAGGCGGGCTCGATGAAGCATTTGAAACACCATTTGCACGCTAAAGGGCGACCCTCAGTCAGCTTCGATGCCAAGACGTATCAGCAACAATTCGACGCCTTTCTGCAGCGCTTTCCAATTGTGGGCAGCGGCACGCACTCGATCATCAATTCAATTGCTCGGGGAGCGATCCTCGATTATGTGATCGTTGATGAGGCTTCACTGCAGGATATCGTGCCGGGCATTCTGCCGATGGGCTGCGCGAAGAACCTGATCGTTGTCGGTGACAACCGTCAGTTGGCGCATATTCCCAAGTTGCTTGGCCTGCCCGCCCCTGCAGACGCCTACGACTGTGAGCGCCATAGCCTGCTCGATTCATGCATTGCGGTATTCCAGGAAGCGTTGCCTAGAACGCTTTTGAAAGAGCATTACCGCTGCCACCCCAGGATCATCCAGTTCTGCAACCAGCAGTTTTACGGCAATGCATTGGTGCCGATGACCAAAGACAACGGTGAAGAACCATTGAGTTTGGTCATTACGGGCAAAGGAAACCATGCTCGTAAGAACACCAATCTTCGAGAGTTGGACTCTTTGCTCAAGGTGCTCGATGAGGCAGGCGAACCCTACGGCATCGATGAAGACGGTCGCGGTTTTATCGCGCCGTTTCGGGCGCAGGTCACGCTTTCCGGCTCCCACCTGCCAGAGGATTTCATCAAGGACACCGTGCACAAGTTCCAGGGGCGTGAGTGCGACGAGATCGTTTTTTCTACCGTGCTCGACAAGAAGCAGTACAACCAGACGCGTAACCGTTTGGATTTCGTTGATGACCCTCGGATGATCAACGTGGCGGTTTCACGCGCCAAGCATCGTTTTACGTTGGTAACCGGTGACGATGTGTTCGCCAGCAACAATAGCCATGTTGCGGCCTTGATGCGATACATCGCCTATTACGCCCAGGACGAGCAGATCGTGCGTGCCCCGGTGGTGTCTGCCTTTGATCTGTTGTACCACGAGTACGACCAATCTCTGGCGCGGTTGGAGGGGCGTTTACGTCCGGACGACTCACGCTATAAGTCTGAGCAGATTGGCGAGCAGCTATTGCGCGAGGCACTTGCCGTACCAGCGTGCCAAGCACTGACTTACCACAAACAGATCAAGTTGAACCAAGTCGCTTCGCCGACAAATCCCAGTTTGACGGAGCGCGAACTGGCGTTCATGACGAGGGCGAGTTGCGATTTCGTTGTTTATTTCAAAGTGGGTAAAACCCCTTTGGGGGTGATCGAGGTGGATGGTGGCTTTCACGATCGACCCGATCAGGCCGCACGGGACGCGTTGAAAAACAGCATCTTGGCAAAAAGCAACATTCCTATCTTGCGCTTGCGCACGGTTGAAAGCCGTATTGAAGAGAGGATTGCCGATTTTGTCGCGCAGTGGGCAAGCCCGGCAGCTGAACCTGCGCAGGTGGAGGACACCGTCGCGGTATAGCCATCACGCAGGCATTTGATTGGCACGGCCGCTGCCGCTTGTCGAAACCATTGCACTCCCGTTACGCGCGGCTTTTCAGACCTGTATGCGCAGATGTCCTGCGTCGTTACGGGAGTGTGGTCATGGCAGTCGAACATAACGAATCAGAGTCCGCTTTCGAGTCTTCCAGCAACAAGGAAGTGGATACCGGAGCAGGGCATAGCTCGGGGCTGGAAAAGGCAAAGTCGGAGCCCAAGCAGGGTACTAACGAGGCCGAGGCCAAGAAGAATCGTGTGGACTGGACGCCGCCAGCGGGCAATCCGGGTTCGGATCAGGATGCGCTGAAAGAGCGTGAGAATGGTACGGCGCGGACGGATGAGCGTTAGTCATCTTTCCTCGGTGCTGATTTAGCTGCGTTGCCTTGGTGATGCCTTCTTTGAGTGTGGGGTGTGCTGGCGATTTTTCGCGGGCATGGCCCGCTCCCACATTCGGCTGATTTTCTCTAATCGTGATTCTGCCTTGCGGTTGTTAGTGGCGCGCAAAGGCTGGCCGCCACGTAGGGCTTTGGCCGTAGCTGAATAGACAAACAGGACGTGAACAATGCCCGCCGCAAATACCCCGCCAACTCCCACATTGAAGCGTGCGATCACCGGCTCGATGCTGACCCTGTTCATTCTTGGCGATGTGCTGGGCGCTGGGGTGTATGCGTTGGCGGGAGTGATCGCTGGCGAGGTGGGCGGGGCGGTCTGGGTGGCGTTGCTGGTGGCGCTGGGCTTTGCGTTGCTTACAGCGGGTTCGTACGCCGAGCTGGTTACCAAGTACCCCCATGCCGGGGCCTCGGCGGTGTTTGCGGCCAGGGCGTACAAGTCGCCGCTGGTGTCGTTTCTGGTGGGCTTTTGCATGCTGGCTGCTGCGGTGACCAGTGCGGCGGGGCTGTCCCTGGCGTTTGCCGGGGATTACCTGGCAGCGTTCGTCGACGTTCCCGCCCATGTGGCGGCGCTGGTTTTTCTTGTGGTGATTGGCCTGCTCAATGCGCGGGGCATCAAGGAGTCGCTGTCGGCCAATCTGGTGATGACTACTATCGAGCTGTCCGGGCTGCTGCTGGTGATAGTCGCTGCGGCGTGGTTCCTGCGCGGCGGCGAGGGGGATTTCAGCCGGGTGGTGGAGTTCAAGGCGGGGGTCAACCCGGCCTATGCGGTGCTGGGTGCGGCGCTGCTGGCGTTCTATTCCTTCGTGGGTTTCGAGACCTCGGCCAATTTGGCCGAAGAAATTCGTGACGTGCGCAAGACCTACCCACGGGCGCTGTTTGGCGCCTTGCTGATTGCCGGAGCGATTTATATGGCGGTGGCCATCGGGGCGGCGGTGGTGATGTCCGTGGAACAGTTGGCCCATTCCACCGCGCCGCTGCTGGAGGTGGTGAAGGCCTCGGGCCTGGGCATCCCGGCGCAGTTGTTCGCCTTTATCGCGTTGATCGCCGTGGCCAACGGCGCCTTGCTGACGATGATCATGGCCAGTCGCCTGGCCTATGGCATGGCCCATCAGGGCTTGTTACCGCGTTTGCTGGGCGGAGTGCTGGCCGAACGGCGTACGCCGGCGGCAGCCATCGTGGCGACCACGCTGGTGGCCATCGTGCTGACGCTGACCGGCTCGCTGGCCACCCTGGCGCAGACCGTGGTGCTGTTGTTGCTGTTCGTGTTCATCAGCACCAACCTGGCGGTGCTGGTGCTGCGTCGGGACAAGGTCGCGGCGGACCATTTCCGCGTGCCGACCTGGGTACCGGTGCTCGGCGTGGCCTCGTGCCTGCTGCTGATGAGCCAGCAGGACGCGCAAACCTGGCTACGGGCTGGCGCGCTATTGCTGGTCGGCGTGGTGCTGTATGGCATCACCCGGGCCGGCGGGGTGAAGCCGCTGAAGGCCGAGGACTACAAGGTGGTGGACAGCTGAGCGGGGCGACTGCCAACGCCCGAGTAAAGGTGGCACGCAGCGGATGATTGCAGTCGGTTTCATAGTGCCATTAGCACGCCTGTGCTAATGACCGGGCTTTGGTGCGGGGTTATGGTTCGGTGGTATCTCCAACGTTTTCAAGCCCTTGCGCATTTGCAGCGAGGCAACCGTTCGTTGTGGAGCATCACTACAATTTCAAGGAAGCACACCATGAAACTGCGTTCCCCGGTCACCTCTCTCGCGCTGCTTGGCGCCCTGTTCGTTGGCCTTGCTGGTTGCAGCAATATCAAGCCGTCCGAAGATAAGCTCAAGTCGCTGGCCGAGACCAACCTGGGCGAGCCGGTAAGCAGCGTCGGCAACGTGCGCAGCGACTCCATGCAGACCTATTTCGTCGCGCGCACGAGTTCGGGTGACTACAACTGCACCGTGCCCAGCGGCGCCAGCGGTGCCTCCTTCGCTGTTGCCAGCTTCGGCCTGATGCAGCCTTCTGCCTATTGCCAGAACAAGGGCAGTGGCAACGGCCGGCCCGCGCCGTTCGGCCAGTAAGGCCAGGGCCACTGGCCCGAATCCAGAGCCCCAGTGTGAAAGCCCGGCCAGGGATGGCCGGGCTTTTTCACGTCTATCGCCCGGCTGAGGCAGTCTTCATGAAAGCCGCCAGGTCCCCGTTGAAGCGCTCGGTTTCTTCGAAAAAGGGCGCGTGCCCGGACTGCGCATAACGTTTCGCCTGCGCCCGCGAGTTGAGCGCCTGGGCGCGGGCAATGCTCGGTTGCACCTGCACGAGCTGGTCCCTGGCGCCGTAGAGCAACAGCAGCGGAACCTGCGCCTTGGGTAGCCCGTCAGCGGCCGCACTGCGCATGCCTGGAATGGCGCGGGTCATCGGCCAGGAGGCCATCGCTGCGTTGGTCAGCAGCACCTCCATGCTGTCGGCATCGGGCTGGGTGTGGAAGCACAGGCGCACGAAGGCGCGCAGGGCATCGAGGTGGGTTTTCAGGTCATCCGAGGCCAGGCCGGCGTACACCTTGGGGTGTGGGGTGATCAGCGCTTCGGTCAGTTCGATAACGGCATTGACGTAGACTGCCCCGCCGATCGCGGCATCGCCATGGGCGGCCAGGTAATCGGATATCACCAGCCCACCCAGGGACCAGCCTACCAGCACGGGTCGCTTGGCGCCCGTTGCGGCCAGTACGGCGGCCAGGTCGTCGGCGTAGCGGCGGCCATCGTTGTAGGCATCGCTATCGGTCGGCTTGTCGGAGAGGCCGTGGCCGCGCAGGTCGTAGGTGATCAACCGGTAACCCTGCAGCGCTGGGCTTTCGATCTGGCGTTGCCAGTTCAGCCGGCTGCCCAGCAGACCATGGATGAACACGATGGCCGGGCCATCGGGATTACCCGCTTCCTGTACGGCAACTTGCAGGCCATCGGGCGTGGTCACACGGTAGTGTTTCTCGGTGGCGAAAGCGGCGCTGGATACCGCAGCGAGCAGCAGTACGAACCAGAGATCGCGCACGGTTCTGGAGGGATGTGAGGGATGCATGGGTGCTCCTGGGGATGAACGAATGGCGTTGAGTCTATGGCGATGATGTGGGACGATCCATGACGAATCGTTTTTGATTATTGATCGATCGTCCTGATCTTCTGAGGAGCCACCATGAGCGCGAATGACCTGATCAGCGAGCTGCTGGGCGGCATGCGCCTCTGCGGTGTGCAGTTTCGTCGCCTTACGGTGCGGGCGGCTCAGGGCATTGGCTTTACCAATGAGCTGGGGCGCGGGCAGTTTCATTTCGTGGCGCGTGGGCCTGCCTGGTTACGCAGCCCGGGTGGCGACATGCACCGCCTGGAAAGCGGCGATGCGGTGTTGCTGCCCCGTGGCGGGCAGCACGCGATGTTGGCGGCACCGCAGGTTGGCAGCCGTGCCATTCAGGCGTTCGACCTGAATCTGCCAGCCGACGCTCAGCCGTGCGATCCGCAGGCGGCGATTATCTTCAGTTGTTGCATGCAACTGGAGTTGGGCGGCATGCAGCCGCTGGTAGCGGCCATGCCGGAGGTGATGCGTGTCGACACGCTGCTCGACTGCGCGCCGGAGATTCGCCCGCTGCTCGAGGCGATGGAGCGCGAGTCCTTGCTGCTGCTGGCTGGCCACGGCGGCATCCTTGCACGGCTGGCCGAGGTGGTGGCTGCGCTGATCGTACGGGGCTGGATTACTGCCGGTGATGGCGAGGCGGGCGGGTGGATCATTGCGCTGCACGACCCGCGGTTGAGCAAGGCGCTGCTGTCGATGCATAGACACCCGGAACGGCCGTGGACGGTAGCCGCGTTGGCAGGCGAGGCAGGGCAGTCGCGCTCGGTATTCGCGCGGCGCTTTCTACGCGCTTTGGGGGTCGCCCCATTGCGTTACCTGACCGACCTGCGGATGCGCCTGGCACTGCAGCGCCTGCGTGATGAGCAGGTATCGGTCGAGCGGGTGGCCGAGGCGCTTGGCTATGGCTCACTGGCGGCGTTCAGCCGGGCCTTCAAGCGTTCAGTGGGCGTGTCGCCAGGCGCAGTAAAACGCGGAGCCATGCTGGCCGTGTGATCGATAAGTGCTGCGGCTAAGGGACAAAACCGGCATTTGCCGGTTTTCTAGTCGGCGCGGTGCTTATTCGAGTTCGTGAAGCAGGGTGACGCCGGAGTACAGGCCAATCACGAACAGAGCCAGGAATACCACTGCCGAGCCGATCAGAAATGCAGTCATGGTGCGGGCCTTTTCTTCTGTGGGCGCCTCGTTGCTGGCGCGATAGGAGGGTAGAGGCGCTACGATGCAGAACCGTTCAGGTGATTTTTTCCGGTGGGTACTGTGGTGATCAGCGTAGCCGTTCATGGCTCAGCGCTGGCGACCAGATGCGCTGGCTGCAGCGCGGGCAATTGGCCGCTTGCCCTGCATCCATCGGCTGCGTGTAGCCGCAGCGCACGCAGGCGTAGGTGCCGGCCTCGGGTACCTTTTGGTAGTCACGGCGGTGCTCGGCCGGCAACACGCTAAGGCCGGGCTTTACTGCATCGGCGGCGAAGAAGTACAGGCTCATGTCGCCGTCGGTTTCCAGAATGCCGAGGCGCACCTGGCCCAGGTGCTCGACGCCTTGCTGGCGCAGCTCCATGAAGAATTCATCGGACGAAATGTTCAGGTGATCCAGGCTGTTCAGCTCGTAGAGGCCGTCCTTGATGATGGTCACGGGCTTGCCTTCCATCCAGTCGGAGATGCGCTCGCTGCGGCGCATCATCGTCACGGTGGCGCGGTACAGCACCAGCAGGGTGACGAACACCATGGCCACCGGCAGCAGCGGCACGTCGTCGTAGAACGACACGTCGCCGGCCGCCGAGCCGAGGGTGAGGATTACCACCAGCTCGAACAGCGACAGCTGGCGAATGCCGCGCCGGCCGCTGACCTTGAGAAACACGAACACCACCACGAAGGCGAACAGTGCGCGAAACGCCACTTCACCCAGAAACAGGAATGGAAAATCACCCAGCAGCATGCGCTGCCAGTCGAATGCGTTCATCCATCGCTCCGCCAGCCTTCCTATGTGGGTGAGACCGCCTGGCAGCCGAATGGGTCGAACTCGATCTGCTCGGCCAGCGAAGCACCGTGCTAGACGAGCTGGCTCGCAAATTGGTTGAACCAAGGTGAGCGGTATCACGTCAATGCGATATCAAAGTGATATCTAGCGATTCTGGGTGCTGCTTTTGGGCTTAGCCCTGGGCAACACGGCCAGCCATCGCGCACTTTCCTGATCATCTGTTCGAGTAGTCGGAGCGATCCATGAAGGCATGGTTTGGCAACATCAGCGTCACCCGCAAATTGGCTTTGGGCTTCGGCCTGGTGCTGCTTCTGACCATGGCCCTGGCCTTCGTCGGCTGGACCAGCCTGGGCAGCGTGGTGCAGCGCAGCGAGCGCATGACGGACGTCAACGAACTGACCCACACCCTGACCGACCTGCGCGTAGCGCGCTTGCAGTATCTGCTTTCCAATGGTGGCGCTGCGGAAGGTGAGCAGGTACAGCAGCAGATTCGCGTGCTGTCTCAGCGGCAACAGGAAATCCTGCCGCACTTCCAGAACCCGGAAAACATCCGCCTGATCAAGCAGCAGATCGAGCTGATCGAGCAGTACCAGCAGGCCTACGACAAGACCAGCCTGTTGTACGCCACTGCCAACAAGACCCGCGCCGAGATGGTCGACCTGGCCGACCGCGCCGGTGAGCTGATCGACCGCGTCAGGGACGAGGTGTCACGCAGTGCCGCCGGCAGCGAAGCGGGCTTTGCGCGTTACCAGGCCATCGCCCGCGCCAAGGACGATGTGCAGACCCTGCGCTACCGGGTGCTGAGCTACACCGCCGACGTCAGCGAGCGCACCGAACAGGCGTTGAACCAGCAGATCGAGCGGGTCGATCAGGGCTTAGGCGGCCTGACCACGGCGTTTGCCGGTGACTACCGCGATGTGATCGAGCAGTTGCAAAGCACCGTGCGCGACTACCGCAGCCTGCTGGGCACCTACCGCACGGCAACCGCCGAGCGCGTGCAATTGCGCGATGCGATGACCGCCCAGGTGCAGGAAATCGTCAAGGGCAGCGATGCGTTGCTGGCCATGCAGGTCACCCTGCGTGACGACGACAGCGCCTTTGCCACCCGCATGATGACTGCCGCCACCCTGCTGGCGCTGCTGGTGGGCATTCTCGCGGCCTGGCTGATCACCCGGCAGATCACCCGGCCGCTGCAGGAAACTCTGGTCGCTGTCGAGCGCATCACCAGTGGCGACCTCAGCCACACGCTGCAGGTCAGCCGCCGTGACGAGCTGGGCGTGCTGCAGCAAGGCATCGGGCGTATGGGCAGCACCCTGCGCGAGCTGATCGGCGGCATTCGTGATGGCGTTACGCAGATCGCCAGCGCGGCCGAGCAGCTGTCCGCCGTGACCGAGCAGACCAGTGCCGGGGTCAACAGCCAGAAGGTGGAGACCGATCAGGTTGCCACGGCCATGCAGGAGATGTCCGCCACCGTGCAGGAGGTCGCGCGCAGTGCCGCCGAAGCGTCCCAAGCAGCCGTGGATGCAGACCGGGAAGCGAGCCAGGGCGATCGCGTGGTCGCCGAGGCCATCGCGCAGATCGACCGCCTGGCCGCCGAGGTTAGCCGCTCCAGCGAGGCCATGGGTGAGCTGCAGAGCGAGAGCAAGAAGATCGGCGGGGTGATGGATGTGATCAAGGCCGTGGCCGAGCAGACCAATCTGCTGGCTCTCAACGCGGCCATCGAGGCGGCGCGGGCTGGGGAGGCCGGGCGTGGTTTCGCGGTGGTGGCGGACGAGGTGCGCGGCCTGGCCCAGCGCACGCAGAAATCCACCGAGGAGATCGAGGGGCTGATCGCCGGCCTGCAGCAAGGCACTCAACAAGTGGCGGCGATCATGCAGGGCAGCCGCGAGCTGACCGACAGCAGCGTGGCGCTGACCCGCCGCGCCGGTGACGCTCTGGGTGCGATCACCAGCAAGGTGTCGAACATCCAGGCGATGAACCAGCAGATCGCCGCTGCCGCCGAGCAGCAGGGCGCAGTGGCCGAGGAGATCAGCCGCAGCGTGGTCAACGTACGCGACATCTCCGAGCAGACTGCCGAAGCCAGCGAAGAAACCGCCGCCTCCAGCGTCGAGCTGGCACGCCTGGGCAATCAGTTGCAAACGATGGTCAGCCACTTTCGGGTGTGAGTTGGCGGGCGGCTATCCGGGATCGCGTGGGGCATTCAGAATCGCGTAGGAGGCCCGACTCGGGGCGAATGGTCTGGCTAGCGCTGTAATTGCGGCATGGCCACGATCCTTCGCGCCGAGGGCGACGCCCCCACGCGGGGGGTGGGGATTCGGGATTGCGGGGTTCTCGGATCTTGTGGGAGCCCCGACCCCGGGGCGAATGGTCTGGCCAGCGCTGTAATTGCGGCATGGCCACGATCCTTCGCGCCGAGGTCGGCGCTCCCACGCGGGCGGTGGGGGATTCGGGATTGTCGGGTTCTCGGATCTTGTGGGAGCCCCGACCCCGGGGCGAATGGTCTGGCCAGCGCTGTAATTGCGGCATGGCCACGATTCTTCGCGCCGAGGGCGACGCTCCCACGCGGGCGGTGGGGGATTCGGGATTGTCGGGTTCTCGGATCTTGTGGGAGCCCCGACCCGGGGCGAATGGTCTGTCCAGCGCCGTAATCGCAGTATGGCCACGATCCTTCGCGCCGAGGTCGGCGCTCCCACATTTGCGGTGGGTTGTCCGGGGTCGTGTGGGAGCCCCGACCCCGGGGCGAATGGTCTGGCCAGCGCTGTAATTGCGGCATGGCCACGAGCCTTCGCGCCGAGGGCGACGCTCCCACGCGGGCGGTGGGGGATTCGGGATTGCGGGGTTCTCGGATCTTTTGGGAGCCCCGACCCCGAGGCGAATGGTCTGGCCAGCGCTGTAATTGCGGCATGGCCACGATCCTTAGCGCCGAGGGCGACGCTCCCACATGTGCGGTGGGTTGTCCACCGCTTCGCTTATCACGGCTTCGCTCTATCAGGTAATAAGCATTGCCTATCAAGGCGCTGGCTTTTTCCAATTTAGCCAGGCGGCCGGCCTCTCGTAGTTTGGTGCGAGCGCATGACGCGCGTACTCATAAAAACGACGAGGACTCACCCATGAAACCCACGACCCAACGGGCGCCCGCCCTTGGCTTGATGACTGCGGCCTTGTCCGCCTCGCTGCTCAGTCTCTCGGCCCAGGCCGCGCCCTTGACCCGCGACAACGGCGCGCCGGTGGGCGACAACCAGAACTCGCAGACCGCAGGCGACACCGGCCCAACCCTGCTGCAAGACGTGCAACTGATCCAGAAGCTGCAACGCTTCGACCGTGAACGCATCCCCGAGCGCGTGGTGCATGCCCGCGGTACCGGCGCCCATGGCGAATTCACCGCCACGGAAGATATTTCCGACCTGACCCGCGCCAAGGTCTTCACCAAGGGCACCACCACGCCGGTGTTCGTGCGCTTCTCCAGCGTGGTGCACGGCAACCACTCCCCGGAAACCCTGCGCGACCCACGCGGCTTCGCCACCAAGTTCTACACCAGCGAAGGCAACTGGGACCTGGTCGGCAACAACTTCCCGACCTTCTTCATCCGCGATGCCATCAAGTTCCCGGACATGGTGCACGCCTTCAAGCCCGACCCCAACACCAACTACGGCAGCAACCACACCCAGTTCGACTTCTTCAGCCACGTGCCCGAAGCCACTCGCACCCTGACGCTGCTGTATTCCAACGAGGGTACGCCGGCCAACTACCGGCAAATGAACGGCAACAGCGTGCACGCCTACAAGCTGGTCAACGCCAGGAACGAGTACCGTTACGTCAAGTTCCAGTGGCGCAGCCAGCAGGGCATCAAGAACAACGACCCCAAGCAGACCGAGCAGATCCAGGGCAAGGATTTCAACCACATGAGCCGCGACCTGATCACCACGATCAACGCCGGCGACTACCCCAAGTGGGATTTGTACATCCAGGTGCTCGAACCGGCTGACCTGGCCAGGTACGACTTCGACCCGCTGGATGCCACCAAGATCTGGCCGGACGTGCCCTATAAGAAAGTCGGCCAGATGGTCTTGAACAAGAACCCGGACAACGTGTTTCAGGAAACCGAGCAGGTGGCCATGGCGCCCTCCAACCTGGTGCCGGGCATCGAGCCCTCCGAGGATCGCCTGCTGCAGGGCCGACTGTTCTCCTATGCCGACACGCAAATGTACCGGCTGGGCGCCAACCACGCCTTTCTGCCTATCAACCAGGCCAAGGTGCCGGTCAACAACGGCAACCAGGATGGCGCGGCGAACAGCGGTCATACCACCACCGAGGTTAACTACGAGCCCAGCCGCATCAACCCGCGGCCTGCCAGCGAGCACGCGCGCTACAGCAACCTGCCACTGAGCGGCAGCACCGAGCAGAAGAAGATCCAGCGCGAGCAGAACTTCAAGCAGGCCGGTGAGCTGTACCGCTCCTACGACAAGAAGATGCAGGGCGACCTGATCGCCAGCCTGGGCGGCGCTCTGGCCGAAGCCGAAGACGAGAGCAAGCACATCATGCTGTCGTTCTTCTACAAGGCCGATGCGCAGTACGGCGAGGGGTTGACCAAGGTAGCCAAGGGCGACCTGGCCCGCGTCAAGGCGCTGGCTGCCAAGCTGCAAGACTAGGCCTGCCAGCTCATGGCGTGCGGCTCGGGCGAGCCGCACGCCGCGACCAGATGCGGCGCAATGCCGCTCGGGAGGATTGCATGCTGCGTACGTTCTGTTTCGCCCTGGCGCTGGCTGTTGCCGCGCCGCTGCTGGCCGGCACACTGCCGCCGGATGCCGAGCGCATTCAGGCGCAATTGCGCGATTACTACTTCCAGGCCGCCCGCGAGGGCAACGTGGCGATGCTCGATGAGTTCATCGCTGCGGGTTATGACCTCGATACGGCTGACGACAAGGGCTACACCGCGCTGATCCTGGCGGCCTATCACGGTCACCGCGCCGCGGTGGAGCGCCTGCTGGGTGCAGGGGCGGACGCCTGCGCCCAGGACTGGCGTGGCAATACCGCGCTGATGGGCGCGATCTTCAAGGGCGAGGTGCGCATCGCCAAGCGCCTGCTCGATGCCGACTGCAGCCCCGATCAACGCAACGACAGCGGCCAGACGGCGGCCATGTATGCGGCCTTGTTCCAGCGCAAGGAAATGCTCGATGGTCTGGCCAAAAAGGGCGCCGACCTGAATGCCAGGGACGCTTTCGGCAATTCGGTGCAGGGCCTGGATAACGGTGAAATACGCACGGGCTGGTCGGCGCAACAGCCCTGATCGAGGCGTAATGGCCATCTTAAGGCCAGTACCCATTCGTCAGAAACCGCGCGCTAAAGCGGGTGCTGCGGCGTTCCAATGGCTACACAGTGAGAACCTGTATCAATTGCAGGCGATTCGAAAGCAGTCGCCTGCAGCCTGATCGTCGCTCTCAGCTAAGGACGCCGCCCCCATGCCCGACTTCGCCAAAGCCGACCCGCAGGAGGTACCACGCCTGCTCCATGACATGCAGCGGCAAGGGTATGCCGTCATCGAAGGTTTTCTCACCGACGAACAGTTGCAGGCCGCCCGCGCCCACGTCCACCATGAAGTGGAGCGTCACGAGCACGAGTACTTCGCCCTGCAGGGGCTGGACGCCGTGAGGGGCAGCATCTTCGAGCAGATGAGCGTCTCGCCGCAGGTCAAGGATCTGTTCCGGCGGATCTACCAAGGCGGCATTGGCCAGCCGCCGCGCTCACCGGACATCTTTCCGGCGCTACGCTGCCTGCAGGGGCAGACCGGCAAACGCGAGTCCTATTACTTCCACTACGACGCCGCGGCGCTGACAGCATTGATTCCGCTGGTCACGCCCACCGAGGGCCGTTACTGCGGCGACTTCATCTTCTTCCCCAACCTGCGCAACATCCGCTCCAACCTGTACTTCAACATTCTGGAAAAGGCGCTGATGCAGAACACCCTGACCCAGAAGCTGGTCACCTTCGTGGTCAAACGCGGCTGGTTGAAACCTGTCACCATCAAGATCGTGCCCGGCAACGCCTACTTCTTCTGGGGCTACCGCTCGCTGCATGCCAACGAGCCTTGCGACCCCAAGGCGCTGCGCTCCACCGTGCTGCTGCACTACGGTGAACCCCACAGCCGCGACAACCTGGCCTCGCGGCTTTTTCTGGGCTGGAACTTTCGCCGCGCGCGGATCAGCAACCAGCGCACCACGCGCAAGGATGTCGGCTAAGAACCTGTTCAAAGTCTGCTGCGCGTCGGCACTGCGGCGTTAAAAACAGGCTGGATTGCCAGCCCAAACTAGGCGTTCCCGTCAGACTGCTCATTTATAGCTCGTAAAGTCGAGCGCGACTCCGACCGGTCCTCGCCTGTTTTTGCGGGGCCGCCCAGGCCTTGCATTGCTCTAGCTCGCGAGACTTTGAACAGGCTCTAAGCGCCAACATCAATTCGTGCGCGCTAAAATCCTGCGGCGCGTCACACCTCGTCGCCATGCTCTGTCATCATTCGCCGTCTGATTCTGCTCTCAGGAATTCTGCATGTCGGCGCTTAACCCTGGTCTGATCGTCATCCATGGCAACCGCCTCGAGGAGCTACGCGCCCTGGCGGTGGAGTGGATGCGTCGGTACCCCCTGCGCCCGCTGGAGAACGAGGTGCTGCTGGTACAGAGCAACGGCATCGCCCAGTGGCTCAAGCTGGCGCTGGCCGAGCAGGATGGCTGCGGCATCGCGGCGGCCACCGATGTGAGCCTGCCGGCGCGCTTTCTCTGGCAGGCCTACCGCACGGTGCTGGGCAGCGAGGCGATTCCCCAGCAGTCGCCGCTGGACAAGGCGCCGCTGACCTGGCGGCTGATGCGCCTGTTGCCGAGCCTGCTCGACGAGCCCTGTTTCGCGCCGCTACGCCGCTTTCTGGCCGACGACGCCGACCTGCGCAAGCGTCACCAGCTGGCCGAGCGCCTGGCCGACCTGTTCGACCAGTACCAGGTGTACCGCGCCGACTGGCTGGCGGACTGGGCCGACGGGCATGATCAATTGCGCAACGCCCGCGGCGGCGTGAAGCCCCTCGATGACACCGCGCTGTGGCAGCCGCTGCTGTGGCGCACGCTGCTGGCCGATGTCGGCGAGGAGCATCTGTCCCAGAGCCGCGCCGGGGTGCATCCGCGCTTCGTCGCCAGGCTGGCCGAGCTGGATGCGCCGCCCCGTGGCCTGCCGCGGCGGGTCACGGTGTTCGGCATTTCTTCATTGCCGGCGCAGATGCTCGAGGCGCTGGCGGCCATGGCGCGCTTCAGCCAGGTGATGCTCTACGTGCACAATCCGTCCCAGCACCACTGGGGCGATATCGTCGAAGACAAGGACTTGCTGCGCCACGAGTACCGCCGGCACAAGCGCAAGGCTGGCGGCCAGGCGGGGCAGGCCGGTCAGCTTGGCCTGTTCGACGTCGAGGCGCTGCACCAGCATGGCCAGCCGCTGCTGGCGTCCTGGGGCAAGCAGGGCCGCGACTACATCAACCTGCTCGACCAGTACGACGAGCCGCAGCGCTACCGCGAGCAGTTCGAGCGCATCGACCTGTTCAGCGCGATGGACGAGGGTACGCTGCTGGGCCAGTTGCACAACGACATTCTCGACCTGCGCCCGGTCGAAGAGAGCCGCACGCATTGGCCGGCGGTCGATCCAGCCAAGGACCACTCGCTGCGTTTCCATGTCGCCCACAGTGCCCAGCGCGAAGTCGAGGTGCTGCACGATCACCTGCTGGCGGCGTTCAGCGCAGACCCGACCCTGCGCCCGCGCGACATCATCGTCATGGTGCCGGACGTCAACACCTACGCCGCGCACATCCGCGCGGTGTTCGGCCAGTTCGCGGGCGACGACCCGCGCTTCATTCCCTTCACCCTGGCGGATCAGGGGCTGCGCGGCAAGGAGCCCCTGGTGATCGCCCTGGAGCATCTGCTGCGCCTGCCGGACAGCCGCTTCAGCGTCAGTGAGATTCTCGACCTGCTCGATGTGGCTGCGGTGCGCGCGCGCTTCGTCATCGCCGATGAACAGTTGCCGCTGCTGCGCCGCTGGCTGGAAGGCGCCGGGGTACGCTGGGGGCTGGATGCCGAACAGCGCGAAGGTCTCGGCCTCGGCGCCGGGCTGGAGCAGAACAGCTGGCGCTTCGGCCTGCGCCGCATGCTGCTCGGCTATGCCGTAGGCGGTGCTGGCGCACGGGCGGGCATCGAACCCTTCGACGAGATCGGTGGCCTGGATGCCGCGCTGATCGGCCCGCTGACCCGGCTGCTGGATGCGCTGGAACTGCATGGCGACAGCCTCGGCGAAACCCTGCTGCCGGTAACCTGGGGCGAGCGCCTGCGGGCGCTGCTGGACGACTTCTTCCTGCCCCAGGACGAACGCGACGAAGTGCTGCGCAACCAGGCCCAGGATGCCCTGGAGGGTTGGCTGGAGCTGTGCGACGCGGCCAGCCTGGAAGAAGCCCTGCCGCTGGCCGTGGTCCGTGAGGCCTGGCTCGGTGGGCTCGACCAGGGCGGGCTCAGCCAGCGTTTTCTGGCCGGCGCGGTGAACGTCTGCACGTTGATGCCGATGCGCGCCATCCCGTTCCGTCACCTGTGCCTGCTGGGCATGAATGATGGTGATTACCCGCGCAGCCAGGCGCCCTTGGACTTCGACCTGATGGGCGGCGACTACCGCCCCGGCGACCGCTCGCGCCGCGAGGACGACCGTTATCTGCTGCTCGAAGCGCTGCTGGCGGTACGCGAGCGCCTTTATATCAGCTGGGTCGGGCGCAGCATTCGCGACAATACCGAGCGGCCGCCGTCGGTGCTGATCGGTCAACTGCGTGATCACCTGGCCAGCGCCTGGCGCCTGGCGGGCGGCGGCGATCTGCTGCATGCCCTGACCACCGAGCACCCGCTGCAACCCTTCAGCCGCCGTTATTTCTCCGGCGATGGGCCGCTGTTCAGTTACGTGCACGAATGGGCCGCCTCCCACCGCGCGCCGCTGGCGCCGGCCAGTGAGCAGCCGTTGGGCGCTTACGTGGTGGACG
The DNA here is from genome assembly GCF_001945375.1 of Pseudomonas sp. PA1(2017). NCBI lineage: Bacteria > Pseudomonadati > Pseudomonadota > Gammaproteobacteria > Pseudomonadales > Pseudomonadaceae > Pseudomonas > Pseudomonas sp. PA1(2017). Next base: position 480,034 of record NZ_MSXU01000015.1, on the reverse strand, counting down.
ATGCGCTGAACCTGGAAACCCTGCAACGCTTCCTGCGTGACCCGGTGAAGCAGTTCTTCACCGGGCGCCTCAAGGTGCACCTGGACGAAGCCGAACAGGCCGAGCTGGATGCCGAACCCTTTGCCCTCGATGGCCTGCAGCGCCATCAGATCCAGCAGGAGATGCTGCAGGCTGCCGCACTGGCCCTGCAGGAAAACCAGCCTGTCGATGCGGCACTCGAGCGGGCCGCGCGGCGCATCCAGCGCAGTGGCCGGCTACCGGTAGCCGGCTTCGGAGAGCGCCTGCGCGCGCAATTGCTCGAACCACTACCGGCGCAGCTGCAAGGCTACGCCACGCTGCTGGAGCGCTGGCCTGAGCGCCTGCCATCGCCGCTGCGCCTGAGCTTCGCCCATGGTGATCTCGCGCTTGAGGATTGGCTCGGCGATCTGTACGCGGCCGGCGATGCCTTGGCACGGCTGGAGCTGCAGCCTGGCGGGCTGAAGCGCAAGGATCGTTCCTACAAGTGGCATCGCCTGCTGAGGCCCTGGGTCAGCCATGTGGCGGCCGCTGCCTGTGGCCATCCGCTGACCACGCTGCTGGTCGCCGAAGACGTGCGTCTGGCCTTCGATCCGCTGAGCCAGGCTGATGCCGAACACCTGCTGCGTCAGTGGCTGGACGGCTACGCCGCTGGCATGCAGGCGCCGCTGCCAGTGGCGATCAGAACGGTTGCGGCCTGGTTCGCCCAGCTCGCCAAGAGCGAGGATGAAGACAAGGCCGCGGACGCTGCCCGCAAAGTCTACGAAGGCGACGGCCACACCACCACCGGCGAAGTGCAGCAGAGCGCCAGCCTGGCCCGCCAGTATCCGGATTTTGACGCCTTGCTGAGCGACGGCCAGTTCGCCCAGTGGGGCGCCGTGCTCTACCAGTCGCTATTCGAGGCGGCGATCAGCGAACTTCAGGATGATCAGCCATGAGCCAGCCAGCACGCCCCTTGGCGCTCAGCTTTCCGCTGCACGGCAGCCGCCTGATCGAGGCCAGCGCCGGTACCGGCAAGACCTATACCATCTCGGCGCTCTATCTGCGCCTGATCCTGCGGCATGGCGGCGACGCCGCCTTTCGCGAGCCGCTGCTGCCGCCGCAGATCCTCGTGGTGACCTTTACCGATGCCGCCACTCGCGAACTGCGTGATCGCATCCGCGCGCGTCTGGTGGAAGCGGCCACGGTGTTTCGCGGTGATGGCGAAGGCGACGCGCTGCTGGCCGCCCTCAAGGCCGACTTCGCTTCCGCCGAATGGCCAGAGTGCGCACGGCGCCTCGAGCTGGCGGCGCAGTGGATGGACGAGGCGGCGGTGTCGACCATCCACGGCTGGTGCCAGCGCATGTTGCGTGAGCACGCCTTCGACAGCGGCAGCCTGTTCAGTCAAACCCTGGAAACCGACCACAGCGAGCTGCTCGCCGAAGTGGTGCGCGACTACTGGCGTCAGCATTGCTATCCGCTGCGGGGCCTGGCCCTGGACTGGGTAGCGGAGAACTGGGACGCGCCGGACACGCTGGGTCAGCGCATCCGCCCGCTGCTGGGCGAACAGGACGAGGGCGTTGCCCTGGCGCTTGGGGATCTGCTCGATGGCACGTTGCGTGACCGCCAGCGCGCACTGCATGCCCTCAAGGAGCCCTGGAGCGCCTGGGCCGATGCCTTGCAGGACCTGCTCGACCAGGCCGCGGCGGAGAAACAGGTCGATGCCCGCAAGCTGCAGGCGCGCTATTACAAACCCTGGCTCGACAAGCTGCGCGCCTGGGCCGATGGCGACGACGAGATGCTGGATATCGGCACTGGCTTCACCCGCCTGACCCCGGACGGCCTGGCCGAGGCCTGGAAGGTCGGCTCGCCGCCCGCGCACCCGGCGCTGGAGGCCATGGCCACGCTCAAGGGCGAGCTCGACGCCTTGCCGGCACCGGGCGAGGCTGCACTGCGCCACGCCGCCGCGTGGATTCGCCAGCGCTTCGACCGCGAGAAGCGCCAACGCGCCGAGATGGGCTTCGACGACATGCTCACCCGCCTGGACGACGCGCTGCAGGGCGACAGCGGCCCGCGTCTGGCCGAGGTGATTCGCCAGCAGTTCCCGGTGGCGCTGATCGACGAATTCCAGGACACCGACCCGCTGCAGTACCGCATCTTCGACACGCTCTACCAAGTTGAGGCCAATAGATCGGATTGTGGCCTGTTTATGATCGGCGACCCCAAGCAGGCCATCTACTCGTTCCGCGGTGCGGACATTCACACCTACTTGCGCGCCCGCCGGGCCACGGCCGGGCGGCACTACAACCTGGACACCAACTTCCGCTCCAGCGAGGCCATGGTCGCGGCGGTCAACGGCTTGTTCGAACGGGCCGAGACCCGTGAAGGCGGGCAGGGCGCCTTTCTGCTGCGTGACGACCTGCCGTTCATCGCGGTCGGCGCTCAGGGCCGCCAGGAAGTCTGGACGGTGGAGGGCGAGGCGCAGCCGGCGCTCAACCTCTGGCACCTGCCCAGCGAGGAAGCAGTCGCCAAGGGGCGTTATCTGGACGCTCTGGCCGCCAGCGCGGCGAGCGAAATCGTCCGCCTGCTGGTGCTCGGGCAGCAGCAGCGCGCCGGTTTTCTCAAGGGCGACGAACTGACGGCCCTGCGCCCCAGCGATATTGCCGTGCTGGTGCGCGATTTCAAGGAAGCCCAGGCGATTCGCGGCGAGCTTGCGGCCCGCGGGGTGCGCAGCGTGTATCTGTCCGACAAGGATTCGGTGTACGCCACGGTCGAGGCCCACGATTTGTTGCTGTGGCTGCGTGCCTGCGCCGAGCCCGATCAGGATCGCCCCCTGCGTGCGGCACTGGCCAGCTCGACCCTTGGCCTGAGCCTTACCGAACTGGAGCAACTGAACCTCGACGAGCGCTTCTGGGAGGCGCGGGTCATGCAGTTCCGTGGTTACCGCCAGCGCTGGCAGCGCCAGGGCGTGCTGCCGATGCTGCGCCAGTTGCTGCAGGATTTCGGCCTGCCGCAACGGCTGATGAGCCGCCCTGATGGCGAGCGGGTGCTGACCAATCTGCTGCACCTGGCCGAATTGCTGCAGCTGGCCGCTGCCGAGCTGGACGGCGAGCTGGCGCTGATCCGTCATCTGGGCGACTGCCTGGTCGGGCGTGGGCAGGCAGCCGAGGAGCAGGTGCTGCGCCTGGAAAGCGACGACGCCCTGGTGCGCGTGGTGACCATCCACAAATCCAAGGGCCTGGAATACCCATTGGTGTTCCTGCCCTTCATCTGTTCGTTCCGCCCGCTGGACGACAAGAAGCCGGTGCAGGTGCACGACGGCGAACGCCGCCGCCTGCTGCTCAAACCTGATGAGGAGAGCCTGGAGAAGGCCGAGCGCGAGCGCCTCGGCGAAGACCTGCGCCTGCTCTACGTGGCGCTGACCCGGGCGCAGCATGCCTGCTGGCTGGGTATCGCCGACCTGAAGATCGGCACCGCCAAGACCTCGCGCCTGCACCAGAGCGCCCTGGGTTACCTGCTCGGCGCTGGCCAGCCCCTGGCCCAGAGTGCGCAGCTGATCGACTGGCTCAGCCCGCTGGCCGATCCACCGCGCTGCGTGGCGTTGCCTGCGCCCGAGGCCAGCGACCAGGCCTATCGCGCCCAGGATGCCGACGCTTTCGAGCCCCATTGGCGCACGCCAGCACGGCGCGCCGCCGAACACTGGTGGATCGCTTCCTACAGCGCCTTGCGTATGGAGGAGGGCGAAGCTGCCGTAGTGGATCGCCACCCGGTGGATTGCCACCCAGTGGATCGCCACGACGACGTTTCGCCGGACAGTTCGGCCGTGCAGATCGCCAGTGACGACGAAGATCCGGCCCTGGCGCTGGAGCAGATTCCGGTCTCGGCCCAGGGCCTGCACCGCTTTCCCCGCGGGCCCAACCCCGGCACCTTTCTCCATGGCCTGCTGGAAATCGCCGCCGCCGAAGGCTTCGCGGCCATGGCCGCGGCGCCGGACGTGCTGCGCGAACACCTGGCGCGGCGTTGCCAGCGGCGCGGTCTGGCAACCTGGATCGAGCCGCTGTGGCTGTGGCTGCAGAGCCTGCTGGTGCAGCCCCTGTCGCTGGGCAATGGAAACACGGTGAGCCTGGCGCAGTTGAGCGACTACCAGGCCGAGTTGGAGTTCTGGTTCGAGGCCCGCCGGGTCGACGTGCTGCGCCTGGATGCGCTGGTGCGCCATTTCGAGATGCCGACCGTGGCGCGGCCCGTGCTCAGCCCGGACACCCTCAATGGCATGTTCAAGGGCTTTATCGACCTGGTGTTCGAGCATGAGGGCCGTTACTACGTGGTCGACTACAAGTCCAACTGGCTGGGCGCCGACGAACAGGCCTATACGGCCGAGGCCATGAGCACTGCCGTGGCCAGCCACCGCTACGATCTGCAGTACGTGCTCTACGTGCTGGCGCTGCATCGCCACCTGCGGCTGCGCCTGACCGACTATGACTACGACACCCATGTGGGCGGCGCGCTGTACCTGTTCCTGCGTGCGCCGGCTGCGGGCCAATACCTGGCGCGCCCGCAGCGGGCGCTGATCGAAAGGCTGGACGCGCTGTTTCTCGGCGAGCCGGCGGAGGAACCGGCATGACGCCGATGCTGGAAAACCGCGACACGCTGTTCGAGCTGCTGGCCGCCTGGAGCGAGCGCGGCTGGTTGCGCGAACTGGACCGAACCCTGGCGCATTTCTTCGCCGAGCTGGACCCCCAGGCGCCGCCGTTGCTGCTGCTCGCCGCGGCGCTGGCCAGCCATCAACTGGGCCAGGGCCATGTGTGCCTCGATCTGCAGACCACCCTGGCCGATCCGGATTCGGCGCTGTCGCTGCCGCCGGAAGGCGAGGACGCCGAGGGCGTCAGCCTGCTGCCTTCCGAGGTGCTGGGCGGCCTGACCGCGGGCGCCTGGCTGGCAGCCTGTGCCGGTAGCGCCTTGCTGCACGACGGCGAGGATGAAGTCGCGCCGCTGGTGCTGCGCGGCACCTGCCTGTACCTGCGCCGCTACTGGGATTACGAGCGCAGCGTCGCCGAGGATATTGGCGAGCGCCTGCAAGCGGCGGGCGATGCGCCGGCCGATCTCGCTCAGCGCCTGACCGTGTTGTTCCCCGAGCCGTTGCTGCTCGATGGCCAGCGCCTCACCGACTGGCAGAAACTGGCCTGCGCCCTGGCGGCGCGGGGGCGCTTCACGCTGATCACCGGTGGCCCCGGTACCGGCAAGACCACCACCGTGGTGCGCCTGCTGGCGCTGCTGCAGGCGGCCGCGCTGGATCGCGGCGCGCCGCTGCGCCTGAGCCTGGCCGCGCCTACCGGCAAGGCGGCGGCGCGGCTGACCGAATCCATCGGCGCCCAGGTGGCGACCCTGCCGGTCAGCGAGCAGGTGCGCGAGCAGATTCCCAATACCGTCACCACGCTGCACCGCCTGCTCGGCAGCCGGCCGGACAGTCGTCATTTCCGTCACCATGCGGCCAACCCGCTGCCGCTGGATGTGCTGGTGGTCGACGAAGCCTCGATGATCGACCTGGAAATGATGGCCAACCTGCTCGACGCGCTGCCAGTGCATGCGCGGCTGATCCTGCTCGGCGACAAGGATCAGCTGGCCTCGGTGGAGGCGGGGGCGGTACTTGGTGATCTGTGCCGCGACGCCGAAGCCGGCGGCTACAGCGAGGCCACCCGCGCCTGGTTGGCGCAGCAGACCGGCGAGCGCATCGAGGGAACAGGGCTTCAGCCGGGCGAGCAGGCGTTGTCACAGCATATCGTGATGCTCCGCCATTCCCGGCGCTTTGCCGGGGGCTCGGGTATCGGCCGCCTGGCCTTGGCGGTGAATCGCGGTGCGGCCCTGGAGGCCCGTGAGGTGCTGGCAGGTGGCGGGGCGGACCTGCACCAGTTGCGCCTGGCCGGTGAGCAGGATCGTGCCTTCGAACGCCTGCTGCTCGAGGGCTTGCCCGGCGGTGAGCGGCGGGCAGTAGGCTACGCGGATTACCTGAGCGTGCTGCATGAGCAGCGCCCTGGCTTGACCGACGGCGAGGAGCGCTGGAGCGCCTGGGCCGCCAGGGTGCTGGCGGCCTTCGATCGTTTCCAGTTGCTCTGTGCGGTACGCAAGGGGCCCTGGGGCGTCGAGGCGCTCAACGGGCGTATCGCCCGTGCGCTGCTGCAGCGTGGCCTGATCGAGCAGGAGTACGGCTGGTACGAAGGTCGTCCGGTGCTGGTCACCCGTAACGATTACGGCCTGGGCCTGATGAACGGCGATATCGGCATCGCCCTGCGTTTGCCCGAGCCGGCGCTGGAGGCGGGCGGGGCGATGCGCTCAGCGCTGCGCGTGGTGTTCCCGCGCAACGACGGCTCGGGCGAGCTGCGCTCGATCCTGCCCAGCCGGCTGGGCGCCGTGGAAACCGTGTTCGCCATGACCGTGCACAAATCCCAGGGCTCTGAATTCGCCCATTGCGCCCTGGTGCTGCCGGATACCCTCAACCCGGTGCTGACCAAGGAACTGGTGTATACCGGCATCACCCGCGCCCGGGACTGCTTCAGTTTGATCGAAAGCCGCGCGGGCATCTTCGAGGCGGCCATCGGACGCCGCGTGGAACGACGCAGCGGGCTGTGGGAGCGGTTGGTTGCCGGCGCGCCGTAGCGGCTACCTACCTATTTTTTGGGAGCGGGCCATGCCCGCGAATCGGGCGCATGGCGTCCTCCCACAGAATATGTGTTCGACCTCAAACTGCAGGCCGTAGGGTGGACAACGCTCTTTTTGTCCACCGTTGCGATTGAAGAGCGCTGGAAGGGTAAAGCATTTTCTACCCTACGGTTCCTGCTCCAAGAGTCATCTCTAGTCAATCACCTTACGTAGACGCAGCCCGGCGATCAGGCCGATGAAGCAGAACACCGCGAACAGCCAGCCGGAGGCGGCGCCGGCCATGATGCCGGAGAGCAGGGTGCCCACGGTGCAGCCCAGAGCGAGCATGCCGCCAAGGCCGAGCAGTATGCCGCCGATGAAGTTGCGCAGCGCTTCCCGTACTCCTGGCCAGCGCGGCGCGCAGTCGCCGGCGAGCAGGGCGCTGGCCCAGGCGGCGAAGACTAGGCCAAGAATGAACAGGCCGTTGTTCGACAGCAATGTTTCCTTCACCACGGTGGCGCAGCCGGAAAAACCGTCCAGGCCCTCCAGGCGTTCTGGCAGCCAGCCCAGGCCGTTGGCAGCCGTGCGCGACAGGCTGCCGAGCTCGGCGGTGACGCCCAGCGGACCGACGCGCAGGTAGGCCGCCAGGGCCAGCGTGCCGATCAGGATGCCGCCAACCCAGGTCGGCCAGCGTGGGCCGAACAGCAGTTCACCCAGGCCATTGCTGGTTTGCCGAGGTTCTTGGTTCTGGCGGTAGCGCAGTAGCAGGTGCGCCAGGCCACCAAGCAGCGCCAGCTGCAGCAACAACGAACCGCCATAGCCGAGCCTGGCCGGCAGCCAGATCACCGGTGCCTCCTGAATACTCGCCAGGTACAGGGTGTTCCAGCTCAGGAACCCCAGAAAGAAACCGACCAGCGCGCCGATCAGGGCCAGCACCGAGGCCAGGGCGCCTTCGCCCAGGCGATACAGATGGGCGCTGATGCACGACCCGGAAATCGCCATGCCCAGGCCAAACAGGGTGGCGCCCAGCGCCAGCACCCAGCTCAGTGGGCCGATGTGGGCGTCTGGGGGCAGGCGGCCGTTGGTCGGGTCCGGCAGAAAGGCACCAAAAGCCGCGTGATACCCCAGGGTGCCGACCACCAGAGCGGCGAGAATACCGAGCAGCCCGCGTGGGTCTCGGTGTTCGATGAAATCTCGACTGACGCAGAAGAAACAAAAGCGCGACCGCTGCAGCAGCACGCCGAACAGGCCGCCCGCCAGCAGGGAAAAGCTCAGCGCTCGCCCTTCGTTGCTCGGCGTAGCCAGCACCCAGGCGGCTATGGCCAGCGTGAACAGAATCAGGGTAGCGCTGCCGGTGCGTAAGGTAAGCATGCAAGGTTGCTCCATTGACGGTTGTCCGCTGAGGGAATGGGGCGAATGTCGAGTCGGGCAGATCCCGGAGCAGGGCGCCCATAAAAAAGGGGCGGACGCCATGCCTGGTACGTCCGCCCCCGTCAAAGGGTGCCTCCTGCGGCTTACTTGCCGCCCCAGACCGTGCCGGCGACGTTTACCACCGGAACCCCAACGGCATTGCCGTATTCGGTCCAGGAGCCGTCGTAGTTGCGCACGTCGTAACCAAGAATCTTCTTCAGGGCGAACCAGGTGTGGCTGGAGCGTTCGCCGATCCGGCAGTAGGTGATGATCGGTTTGCTGCCGTCGATACCCACGGCGGCGTAGACCTTCTTCAACTCCTCGGCAGACTTGAAGGTGCCATCGGCGGCGACAGCCTGGCCCCATGGAACGTTCACGGCGCCGGGTACGTGACCGGCGCGCACGGCCAGTTCCTGGACGCCCTGGGGTGCGAAGACCTTGCCGTTGTACTCATCGGCGGAGCGGATATCCACCAGTTGCTCGTCGCTGCGTTTCTCGGCAGCGGCGAGCACGTCCGGCAGGAAGGCGCGCAGTTGCTGGTTGGCGGCCTTGAGGGTGACGTTGCCATTGCCCGGACTGCTGGCGCGGTTGCTCAGGGGGCGTTTTTCCGCTTCCCACTTGCCCCGCCCGCCGTCGAGCAGCTTGACGTTCTCAACGCCGTAGACATCGAACACCCAGGCGCCCCAGGCGGCGAACCAGTTGTTATTGTCGCCATAGAGGATGGTGGTGGTGTCGTCCGATACGCCGGATTTGCGCAGCAGGCTCTGCAGGGCTTGTTGGCTGGCGATATCACGCTTGACCGGGTCGACCAGGTCGCTATGCCAGGCCAGGTTTACTGCGCCGGGGATATGACCGCGCTCATAGACACCCGGTGCCACGCTGACTTCGATGATACGCACCTTGGGGTTGTCGAGATTCTTCTCCAGCCAGTCGCTGGTGACCAGGAACTCGCTCGCCGCCCAGAGGGGCGCAGACAACAGGCTGGCGACGGCGATCACGCCGACGTTGAACAGGGAACGAATGTGCATGTGAGGCTCCTTTTTCATCTGATGCAATTGGCGTCGTGAGGATCTTTCAGCGATGACCGTGCGCTGGCTGCCGGGTCTTGGCTGGTGAAGAGGGTTTTGGTCGTCGAGCTTCGACTCGGCGGCGAATACCGATCAGGTCATCGGGCCACTGAAGAGGCCGGCTGCTGTCTGCGGGGCACAGGTTCCGGCAGGCCGCGACCGCACGGAAGACGGGAAGCGGGTAGCGATCTGCGCAGGGGAATGCGTGACACATAAGAAGGCCTCATCAAGGCGTGCCAGCCTGGGATGAGGCGGGTCACGGGACAACGGTCTGGCGTCAGCAGGGTGTCCGGTGATCCGGTAGAAGCAAGCTAGATGATCTAAAAAAAGCCAAGCAAATAATTTAAGGGAATTAGCTTAGATGCATCTGCCGATGATCGAGTACATCGGCCCTGGTAATGCCCTGAAAGCCTCAGGCTGGCTCAATGCCGGTATCAGGCAGGCCCGTTGTCCAGCATCTTCAGTAGTTGTAAGAAAGCGTTTCAGGGCACCTTGATGCCCACCTGGTCGAGCATCTCGACCAGGCGAATCAGCGGCAGGCCGATCAGGCTGTTGACGTCGCTGCCTTCGGTACGGCGGAACAGGCTGATGCCCAATCCTTCGGCCTTGAAACTGCCGGCGCAGTCGTAGGGTTCTTCGGCCTGCAGGTAACGGGTGATCTGCTCGGCATCCAGTGTGCGAAAATGCACGGTATAAGGAACGCAGTCGACCTGGCAGGCGCCGCTGCTGCTGTCGAGCAGGGCCAGGCCGGTGAGAAAGGTCACGCGCTTGCCGCTGGCGGCGCTGAGCTGGGCATGGGCGCGCTCGAAGCCGTGGGGCTTGCCGAGTACCTGGCCGTCGAGCACGGCCACCTGGTCGGAGCCGATGATCAGATGAGCGGGGAATCGCTCGGCCAATGCCGCAGCCTTCTCCCGGGCCAGGCGGCGCACCAGATCCTCGGCCGGCTCGCCATCCTGGCGCGACTCGTCGATACTCGGCGCGGCCCATTCGAAGGGCTGGCGCAGGCGGCTCAGCAGCTCGCGGCGATAGGGAGAACTGGAAGCGAGAACCAGGGGCGGCATGGGCATTGACCTCGTGTGGAACGGAGCGCCGATTCTAGTCGTCGCTCCAGGGCCTGGACAGGCGGAATTTCCTTTGACAGCGCACGGTTGCATCCATAGAATGCGGCGCCTATGTCAAATGGCCCGATTCCACCTCACGTTGATCCACGCAAACTCGCTGATCGCGGCGCCACCCTTCAGGGTGAATTGCCGCTAGCCGATTTTTCGAGGCTCTGTGATCCTCTCGCCGATAATGGCGGCAACGTGCGTGCGAAGCTCAGCTTCGAGCGTGACGAGCGCCATGCTGTGGTCATCCACAGCCAGCTTGAGGTCGAAGTCAAGATGGTTTGCCAGCGGTGTCTGGATCAGGTCACCTTACCGATCCTCAGCGAGTGTGATTACGCTGTGGTGAAGGAAGGCGCGAATACCCAGTCCGTGCCGCAAGGCTATGACGTACTGGAAATGGGTGAAGATCCTCTGGATCTGTTGGCCTTGGTCGAGGATGAGCTGTTGCTCGCCTTGCCCATCGTGCCGATGCATGACCCGAAAGATTGCCAGCAGCCGGCGGGCCTCGATGAGCCCGAGCCGAGCGAGGACGAGGTGACGCGGTCCAACCCGTTCAGTGTATTGGCACAGTTAAAGCGTGACCCAAACGTTTAGGAGTTAACTAGTATGGCTGTTCAGCAGAACAAAAAATCCCGTTCCGCCCGTGACATGCGTCGTTCGCATGACGCGCTCGAGGGTAACGCTCTGTCCGTTGAGAAGAGCACCGGTGAAGTTCACCTGCGTCACCACGTATCGCCGGAAGGCGTTTACCGTGGTCGCAAAGTGATCGACAAGGGCGCTGACGAGTAAATCTTGTCCGCTCCGATCATCGCGATTGATGCAATGGGTGGGGACTTCGGTCCCCACTGCATTGTTCCAGCCAGCGTCGCCTGTCTGGCCGAATTCCCCTCGCTGCACCTGGTCCTCGTCGGCCAAGCTCCCCTGATTGAAGAACTGCTCGCTGGTATTCCCGGTGTGGATCGCGCGCGCCTGCGTGTCGAGCATGCGGCAGAAAGCATCGAGATGGGGGAGCGCCCCGGGCAGGCCCTGCGTGGCAAGCCGGACTCTTCCATGCGCGTGGCGCTGGAGACAGTGCGCGAGGGGCGGGCCCATGCCTGCGTGAGCGCGGGCAACACCGGTGCGCTGATGGCGCTGTCGCGGCACGTGCTGAAAACTCTGCCGGGTATCGATCGGCCGGCGATGATCGCCGCCATTCCCAGTCGCAAGGGTGTGTGCCTGTTGCTGGATCTGGGCGCCAACGTCGATTGCACGGCCGAGCAGCTTTGCCAGTTCGCGATCATGGGGGCGGTGGCCGCCGAGGTGCAGGGCGCCGAGGCGCCGCGCGTCGGTTTGCTGAACGTGGGCAGCGAAGAAACCAAAGGCAACCAGCAGGTCAAGCAGGCCGCCGCGCTGCTCGAGGGTGTCGATGGCCTCAACTATATCGGCTTCGTCGAAGGCGATGGCCTGTATGCCGGTGAGGCTGACGTGCTGGTGTGCGATGGCTTCGTCGGCAATGCCTTGCTCAAGTCCAGTGAAGGGCTGGTGACCATGATCGTGTCTCGGCTCGAGGCGCTGTTTCGAAGCACTTTGTTGGGGCGTGTCGCCGGCCTTCTGGCTTTGCCGCTGCTGCGCCGCTTGCGTGGCGAACTGGCGCCGGCGCGTCACAACGGCGCCAGTTTTCTCGGCTTGCAGGGCATCGTGGTGAAGAGCCACGGCAGTGCCGGGCCGGATGGTATAAAGAGCGCCATTCGCCGGGCGATGACCGATGTGCAGGAGAATTTGCCGGCGCGACTGGGTGGTCGAATCGAGCACTTGATCCGTAATATGTGACCGCTCGGGATGGCCAGCCATCCAAGGTGTCAGTTTTCCAGCGCTCGCGAGTGGCGGGCGTAAATTTTTCGACGAGAAGATCACTAAGGGAACCGTTCCATGTCTGCATCCCTCGCATTCGTCTTTCCCGGTCAGGGCTCGCAAGCGCTGACCATGTTGGCCGGACACGGCGCAGAGCACGCGCTGGTCCTCGATACCTTCGGCGAAGCTTCGAGCGCCCTGGGTTATGACCTGTGGGCACTGACCCAGCAGGGCCCGGAAGAGCAGCTCAACCAGACCGACAAGACCCAGCCCGCGATCCTCGCCGCCTCCATCGCCCTGTGGCGCCTGTGGCTGGCCGAAGGTGGTGCGCGTCCGGCGTTCGTCGCCGGGCACAGCCTGGGTGAATACAGCGCGCTGGTCGCTGCCGGTGCCGTCGGCTTCGCCGAAGCGGTCAAGCTGGTCGAGCTGCGTGGCCAACTGATGCAGCAGGCCGTACCGGCCGGGCAGGGCGGCATGGCGGCGATCATCGGCCTGGAAGATGCCGACGTGCAGGCTGCCTGCGCCGAAGCCGCCCAGGGCGATGTGGTTAGCGCGGTGAACTATAACGCGCCGGGGCAGGTGGTCATTGCCGGCTCCGCTGCCGCTGTCGGCCGCGCCGTCGAGGCCTGCAAGGCCCGTGGCGCCAAGCGTGCGCTGCCGCTGCCGGTCAGCGTGCCGTCGCATTGCGAACTGATGCGCCCGGCTGCCGAGCGCTTTGCCGAGGCGGTCAACGCCATCGCCTGGCAGGCGCCGCAGATTGCGCTGGTGCAGAACGTCAGCGCTGCCGTGGTGGTGGACCTGGATACTCTCAAGCGCGACCTGCTGGCTCAGTTGTACAGCCCGGTGCGTTGGGTCGAGTCCATCGTTCGCCTGGGCGAGCAGGGCGTTACCGATCTGGTCGAATGTGGCCCGGGCAAAGTGCTGTCGGGCCTGAACAAGCGTTGTGTCAAGGGCGTCAACACCCACAACCTCGACACCCCCGAAAGCTTTGCCGCTGCGCGCGCCGCACTGGCCGACATACAGTCCTGAACAAGGGAGAATGCTATGAGTCTGCAAGGTAAGGTTGCGCTGGTCACTGGTGCCAGCCGTGGTATTGGCCAGGCCATCGCCCTGGAGCTGGGCCGTCAGGGCGCCGTGGTGATCGGTACCGCCACGTCCGAGGCGGGTGCCGAGCGCATCGCCGCGACCCTCAAGGAAAACGGCATCGAAGGCACCGGCCTGATGCTCAACGTCAGCAACGACGAGTCCGTTGCGGCGACTCTGGAAAAAATCCAGAAGGATTTCGGCCAGGTACTGGTGCTGGTCAACAATGCCGGCATCACCCGTGACAACCTGATGCTGCGCATGAAGGACGACGAGTGGTACGACGTGATCGATACCAACCTCAACAGTCTGTATCGCCTGTCGAAGGCCGTGCTGCGCGGCATGACCAAGGCCCGTTTCGGGCGTATCATCAACATCGGTTCGGTGGTGGGTGCCATGGGCAACGCCGGGCAGGTGAACTACGCAGCCGCCAAGGCCGGCCTCGAAGGTTTTGGCCGTGCGCTGGCCCGTGAAGTGGGCTCGCGCTCGATCACGGTCAACGCCGTGGCACCGGGTTTCATCGATACCGACATGACCCGTGAATTGCCCGAAGCGCAACGTGAAGCGCTGCTGACACAGATTCCGCTGGGCCGTCTGGGGCAAGCGCAGGAGATCGCCAACGTGGTTTCTTTCCTCGCTTCCGATGGTGCAGCTTACGTCACAGGGGCTACTATCCCTGTGAACGGCGGGATGTACATGAGCTGAATCCGAGGGGCGCCGTCGGCGAACGTCTGCGATTCGATGCGAACTTGGTAATAAAGCTGTAAGTTTGCACACCGAATCGTTGACGTATTTCCGTGGGCGCCACTGGCTTTCAGCTTGAAAAGCTGAAAACCCTTTCTATACACTTGCCGGCACAACCAGCTGGCTGGATTTGTCCAATAGGAGTGATAACACGTGAGCACCATCGAAGAACGCGTCAAGAAAATCGTTGCCGAGCAACTGGGCGTGAAGGAAGAAGAAGTAACCAACAGCGCTTCCTTCGTTGAAGACCTGGGTGCCGACTCGCTTGACACCGTTGAGCTGGTGATGGCTCTCGAGGAAGAATTCGAGACCGAGATCCCGGACGAACAAGCCGAGAAGATCACCACTGTTCAGGAAGCCATCGACTACGTTACTGCTCACGCTCAGTAAGCAGTTCGTCGCTTCCCGAATCGGAAAAGCCGCACGTCTGCAAAGGCGTGCGGCTTTTCTTTGAAGGCTCGCTGTAAAAGTTTTCAAGAGCGCCTTTGGGCGTCTTCCCGCTCGGGTACCGACTACCCTGAGCCAATCGCCGGATGATCGACGGCCTGGGCAACGGTTTGCCAGGTGCATCGCGGCGTCGAAAAACCTGATAAGAGGAGATTGCTGTGTCGCGTAGACGCGTCGTGGTTACCGGTATGGGCATGTTGTCGCCGCTGGGTAACGATGTGCCGAGCAGCTGGCAGGGCATTCTGGCCGGCCGCAGTGGTATCGGCCTGATCGAACACATGGATCTTTCCGCTTTTTCGACTCGCATCGGCGGCTCGGTAAAGAATTTCGATGTCGAGCCCTATCTGTCGCCCAAAGAGGCACGCAAGCTCGACCTGTTCATCCAGTACGGCCTGGCCGCCTGCTTCCAGGCCGCCCGCGATTCCGGGCTGGAAGTCACGGACGCCAACCGTGACCGTATCGGTGTGGCCATGGGCTCCGGCATCGGCGGCCTGACCAACATCGAGAACAACTGCAAATCGCTGTTTGATCAGGGGCCACGGCGCATTTCGCCGTTCTTCGTGCCGGGCTCGATCATCAACATGATTTCCGGTTTCCTGTCGATCCACCTGGGTCTGCAGGGCCCCAACTACGCCATTTCCACGGCGTGCACCACCGGTACTCACTGCATCGGCATGGCCGCGCGCAACATCGCCTATGGCGAGGCGGACGTGATGATCGCCGGTGGCGCCGAGATGGCCGCCTGTGGCCTGGGTCTGGGCGGCTTCGGCGCAGCGCGGGCGATGTCCACCCGCAACGACGAGCCGACCAGGGCGAGCCGTCCGTGGGACAAGGACCGGGACGGCTTCGTGCTCTCCGACGGCGCTGGCGCTCTGGTGCTCGAAGAGCTCGAGCATGCCAAGGCCCGCGGCGCGACCATCTACGCCGAGCTGATCGGCTTCGGCATGAGCGGCGATGCCTTCCACATGACCTCGCCACCCGAAGATGGCGCCGGTGCCGCCCGCTGCATGGCCAACGCCCTGCGTGATGCCGGTATCGAGCCGTCCGCGGTGCAGTACATCAACGCCCACGGCACCTCGACTTCGGCCGGCGACAAGGCGGAAGTGGCGGCGATCAAGACCGTGTTCGGCGAGCACGCGCACAAGCTGGCGGTCAGTTCGACCAAGTCCATGACCGGCCACCTGCTGGGTGCTGCTGGTGCGGTGGAGGCGATCTTCAGCGTGCTGGCGCTGCGTGACCAGGTCGCGCCGCCGACTATCAACCTGGACCAGCCGGACGAAGGCTGCGACCTGGACTTCGTGCCCCATGAGGCGCGCAAGATGCCGATGGACGTGGTGCTGTCCAACTCCTTCGGGTTCGGTGGCACCAACGGCTCGCTGGTATTCCGTCGGTACGCCGACTGATGCTGCACTGGGTCGACGGTCAGCCAGCGGCGTCGCTGCCCCTGGCTGACCGCGGCCTGGCCTACGGTGACGGCCTGTTCGAGACCATGGCGGTGCGTGGTGGCCGGCCGGTGCTGCTGGAACGGCATCTGGCGCGGGTCACGGCTGGTTGCGCACGCCTGCGTATCGCGCTGGATGTCGACCGGCTGCGCCGCGAGCTGTCGGCCTTCTGTGCCGAACTGGGGGAGGGCGTCGCCAAGTTGATCGTCACCCGTGGTGATGGCCAGCGTGGCTACGCGCCGTCGACCGGCGCACCGCGACACATCCTGCAATCCGCCGCCATGCCGGCGTATCCCGTCCAGCACGCCGAGCAGGGCGTTTGCCTTTATCCCTGCGTCACGCGCCTGGGCGAGCAGTCGCTGCTCGCCGGCCTCAAACACCTCAATCGCCTGGAGCAGGTGCTGGCGCGCGCCGAATGGCAGGATGCCGAGCATGCCGAAGGACTGATGCGCGATGTTTCCGGGCGGGTGATCGAAGGTGTGTTCAGCAACCTGTTTCTGGTTAGCGGCGGCGCGTTGATCACCCCAGACCTGCAGCGCTGCGGCGTGGCCGGGGTGATGCGCGCCGAGCTACTCGACCAGGCACAGGCGCTGGGCATCGAATGCCAGGTTCGCGATATCGAACTGGACGAACTGCTGGGCGCCGATGAAGTCTTTCTCTGCAACAGCCTGTATGGCGTGTGGCCGGTGCGTCAGCTGCAGGCCCGTCACTGGCCGGTGGGCCCGCTCACCCGTAAACTGCAGGCTCTTGCCCGACATCTACTGGACCGCTGATTCGTGATTCGCAAATTACTGTTGATGCTCGAAATCGTCGTGGTGCTGGCCGGCCTTACCCTCGGTCTGGTCGCCTGGCAGCAGCATCGCGCGCTCGAACAGCCGCTGACCCTCAGCGAGGAGCGTCTGATCGAAGTGCCGGCCGGCGCCACGCCTGGCGGCGTGCTCAATCGCCTGGAGGCCGACGGCGTGATCGACGGCGCCTTCTGGCTGCGCCTGTACTGGCGCTTCAACCTGCAGGGCCAGCCGCTGCACAGCGGCGAGTACCGCCTGACCCCCGACCTGCGGGTACGCGACATGCTCGACCTGTGGCGCCGCGGTGAAGTGGTGCAGTACAGCCTGACGCTGGTCGAAGGCTGGACCTTCCGCCAGGTGCGCGCCGCCCTGGCGCGCCAGGACAAGCTGGAACTGACCCTGAGCGAGCTCAGCGACGCCGAGATCATGGCCAAGCTCGGCCAGCCCGGCGAAAACCCCGAAGGGCGCTTCTTCCCCGATACCTACCGCTACGTGCGCGGCATGAGCGACCTGGACCTGCTCAAGCAGGCCCACAAGCGCCTGCAGGTGGTGCTCGACGAGGAGTGGGAGAAGCGCGCCGAAGCGCTGCCCTACAAGGATGCCTACGAGGCGCTGATCATGGCCTCGATGATCGAGAAGGAAACTGGTGTGCCCGAAGAGCGCGGCGAGATCGCCGGCGTGTTCGTGCGTCGCCTGGCCATCGGCATGCGCCTGCAGACCGACCCCACGGTGATTTTCGGTCTCGGTGAGCGCTACCAGGGGCGCATCACCCGTGCTCACCTGCGCGAGCCCACGCCTTACAACACCTACACCATCGACGGTATGCCGCCGACGCCGATCGCTCTGGTCGGTCGTGAAGCGATCCATGCGGCCTTGCATCCGGTCGATGGCAAGACCTTGTATTTCGTCGCCCGCGGCGACGGCAGTCACGTGTTTTCGGAAACCCTCGATGCGCACAATCGTGCGGTTCGCGAGTATCAGTTGAAGCGCCGCGCGGACTACCGGTCCAGCCCGGCGCCCATTTCCCAGACCAGCGAAAAGGACACCCAGTGAGCGGCTTGTTTATCACCCTGGAAGGCCCCGAGGGCGCCGGCAAGAGCACCAATCGGGAGTACCTGGCGGCGCGTTTGCGCGAGCAGGGGATCGACGTGCTGCTGACCCGCGAGCCGGGCGGCACGCCACTGGCCGAGCGGGTGCGCGAGCTGCTGCTGGCGCCCAGTGATGAGCCCATGGCCAGCGATACCGAGCTGCTGCTGGTGTTCGCCGCACGTGCCCAGCACCTGGCCCAGGTCATCGTTCCAGCCCTTGAGCGCGGCGCGGTGGTGCTTTGCGATCGCTTCACCGATGCCACCTATGCCTACCAGGGCGGGGGGCGTGGCCTGGATGTCGAGCGCATCGCTCAGCTGGAAACCTTCGTTCAGGGCTCGCTGCGCCCAGACCTGACCCTGGTGTTCGATCTGCCGGTGGAAGTGGGCCTGTCCCGTGCCGTCGCGCGCGGTCGCCTGGATCGCTTCGAGCAGGAGGGCCGAGGTTTCTTCGAAGCGGTGCGTGCTACCTACCTGCAGCGCGCCGAGGCGGCGCCTGCGCGCTACCGAATTCTCGACGCGTCGCAGTCCCTCGAGGCGGTGCAGCGGGACCTGGATGCGCTACTGCCGCAACTGATGGAGCTGCAGCGTGGCTGACGTGTACCCCTGGCAGACCGCACTCTGGCAGCAACTGGCTGGGCGTACGCAGCATGCGCACGCCTATCTGCTGCATGGCCCGGCCGGTATCGGCAAGCGCGCGCTGGCCGAGCGCCTGATGGCCTTGCTGCTGTGCAAGTCGCCGGTGGACCTGCAGCCGTGCGGGCAGTGCAAATCGTGCCATCTGCTGGCGGCCGGTAGTCACCCGGACAATTACGTGCTGGAGCCGGAAGAGGCCGACAAGCCGATCAAGGTCGACCAGGTACGTGCGCTGGTCCATTTCGTGGTGCAGACCGCGCAGCTCGGCGGGCGCAAGGTGGTGCTGCTCGAGCCCACCGAAGCGATGAACCTCAACGCGGCCAACGCGCTGCTGAAAAGCCTCGAGGAGCCGTCGGGCGATACCGTGCTGCTGCTGATCAGCCATCAGCCGAGCCGCCTGCTGCCGACCATCAAGAGTCGTTGCGTGCAACAGGCTTGCCCACTGCCTAGCGGGGCGATGAGCCTGCAGTGGTTGAGCGAAACCCTGCCTGCTTGCAGCGAGCAGGAAATCCGCGAACTGTTGTACCTGGCGGCGGGCTCGCCGCTGGCGGCTGCCAGGCTGCAGGAGCAGGGCGTGCGCGAGCAGCGCGCGCTGGTGGTCGACGGGGTGAAGAAGCTGCACAAGCAGCAGGCTTCTGCCAGCCAACTGGCCGAAGGCTGGAAGGACGTGCCGCTGACGCTGTTGTTCGACTGGTTCTGCGATTGGGCGCACCTGACCCTGCGCTACCAGCTGACCCAGGACGAACAGGGCCTTGGCCCGGCGGACATGGCCAAAGTGGTCCAGTACCTGGCGCAGAAAGCGTCCCAGGCCAAGGTAATGGCCATCCAGGAATGGTTGCTGCAGCAGCGCCAGAAAGTATTGGGCAAAGCCAACCTCAACCGTGTGCTGCTTCTCGAAGCCTTGCTGGTGCAGTGGGCAAGCCTGCCTGGACCGAGCTAGAATCGGGCTCACGTCATGACTTCAGGAATCACGCATGAACTTGCCACCTAATCTGGGACCCCGTAACGGCATCCTGTCCCTGACCATCAAGGACAAGTCCGTGCTGTATGCCGCCTACATGCCCTTCATCAAGAATGGCGGCCTGTTCATTCCCACCAACAAGAGCTACAAGCTCGGTGATGAAGTGTTCATGCTGCTCAACCTGATGGACGAGCCGGAAAAGATTCCGGTGGCTGGCAAAGTGGTGTGGATCACCCCGAAAGGCGCCCAGGGCAACCGCGCCGCTGGCGTAGGCGTGCAGTTCAACGAAGGCGACAATACCGCCCGCAACAAGATCGAGACCTACCTGGCTGGCGCCCTCAAGTCCGATCGCCCCACCCATACGATGTAACAGCGGCCCTTTGTGCGCCTGGCTGGCAGGCCCCTTGGTCTGCCGGGTGACGTGCCGCATCCCGCCTGCCGCTCAAGGTTCTGATTTATGCTCATCGATTCCCACTGCCACCTCGACCGTCTCGATCTGGCCGCCCATGGCGGTTCCCTGGACGATGCGCTGGCTGCTGCCCGCGCCCGTGGCGTCCGCCATTTCCTGTGCATCGGCGTGAGCGCCGACAACGCTGCCGCGGTGCGCGAGCTGGCAGGGCGCTATGCCGATGTCGATTGCTCCGTCGGCATCCACCCGCTGGACCTCGAGCCCGGCAGTGCGCCGGCGCTGGACTGGCTGCTCGCCGAGTTGGACCATCCTGGCGTGGTGGCCATCGGCGAGACCGGCCTGGATTATCACTACGAGCCCGAAGCGGCCGAGCTGCAGCAGGAAGCGTTTCGCCTGCACCTGCAGGCCGCGCAGATTACCGGCAAGCCGGTCATCGTGCATACCCGTGAAGCCCGCGCCGATACCCTGAAGTTGCTGCGCGAAGCCGCGCTGCCCCAGGGTGGCGTGCTGCACTGTTTCACCGAGGACTGGGAAATGGCCAGGGCGGCGCTGGATATCGGCTTCTACATTTCGCTGTCCGGCATCGTTACGTTCCGCAACGCCGAGGCGCTGCGCGAAGTCGCCCGCCAGGTGCCAGCCGACCGGCTGCTGGTAGAAACCGATTCACCCTATCTCGCGCCCGTGCCGCACCGTGGCAAGCCGAACCTGCCGGAGTACGTGCGCGATGTCGCCGAGTATCTGGCGACGCTGCGCGGCGTCAGCTATGAAACCCTGGCGCAGCAGACTGGCGACAATTTCCGGCGTCTGTTCCCCCTGGCCCGAGTCGCCGCTGACGCCTGACGCGCCAGGAAAACCGCGAGCGGTTTTGTCGTCTTCGCTGTGAAGATCTGCTTGCCACCGGACTGGCAATTAAGTGTTAGCTGTCGACAACTTTCATTCTCCATTAGCGCGCCGCCTGGCCGTGTGGGTTTCGTCCCTTACGGGCGACTCACTTTCTTTGCTTGTGCAAAGAAAGTAAGCAAAGAAACACATCCCCTACATACGGCCCCGGCTACGCCGGGGTTCCCTCGCTCCATCACCACTCCAGGGGCCCGCTGCGAAGGGCCATCCCTGGCCCATCGCAGCTCTCGCGACATCCATGTCGCTCAACCCCTTACATGGCGACTCCACTCGGCCTCCTGAAGGGGCTTGGGCGTCGCCTACACGATCGCAGCTCGAGAGCAAAAGCAAAAATAGACGCCGCCGAACTTGAGCCCGTGGAAATCTTGCAAGCTCGCGCCTTGGTCCCGTCAGGAGGTCGAGTGCAGGTGTTGCGTAGGGGAGCGAGCCGCATGGATGCGGCGAGAGGCTTAAAGGGCCAGGGACGGCCCTTGTAAGCCGGCCCCCGGAGCAGCGCCGGAGCGAGGGAAGTTTCGCGTAGCGAAACCTGAATGTCGGGGTGCCCTTCTTTGGCACACCTTTCTTGGGCAAGCAAGAAAGGTGTGGCGCCCGTAGGGGGCGCAACAAATAGGTTTAGTAGACGCGTTAATGGATAGTGCCAAGCTAGTAAGTGATATGCACACAAGCTTGCCAGTCCGGCAGTAACCCTAACTTTCCCAAACTATGCGAAGAGGCATAAAAAAACCCGGCTTCGGGACGGAATCCGGGTCAAGACCATTAGGAGTCAAACGAAGTGCACGGTCCTCGGCACTTCGGCCGCTGCGACACTTGGGGGAATATGCCGCACCGGTATGCTTGAGTATCGGTCATCCGCGGCCATCGTCCATGGCGGCTTTAAACGGATTTGGAATACTCCCGCCGCCTCTGAGTGCCTATTCGCTGAGGATCGCCCGCAGACGTTGCAAGGTGTGTTCGATCACCCGCGCCTCGGTGTAGAAGTGCGGTGAGAGGCGAATGCCGCCGCCGCGCTGCGCGCAGATGATCTGTTCGGCCTTGAGGCGTTCGTGCAGCTGGCGATTATCCCAGCTGTCTGCCGTGAAGGTGACGATGCCGGCACGCCGCTCGCGTTGCTGCGCGCTGAGCAAGCGTATGCCGGCCGTCTCGCCCAACCCATCGAGCAACCATTGAACACGCTCGTGCAATGCGCGTTCGACCTGGGGCATGCCAACCTCTTCGAGCAGCGACAGGCTGGCCTCCAGGGCCATGGCGCCGAGCATGTTGGGGCTGCCGCACTCGAAGCGGCGGGCGCTGCGCGCTGGAGCCCAGTCATCGCGGTCGTAGTCGCCGGCGTTTTCCAGCATGTGCCAGCCGTATTCGTGCAGGGCCAGGCGCTCACGCAGGTCCTGGCGGCAATAGAACACGCCCAGGCCCTCCGGGCCGAGCATCCATTTGTGGCCGTCAGCCATGGCAAAGGCGCAGCGGCTGCGCTGCACGTCCATGCCCAGGGCGCCCAGTTGCTGGATGGCATCGACGCACAGCAGTACGTCGCGTTGCTCGCAGCCCACGCCCAGGCGTTCGAGATCCAGGCGCAGGCCGCTGGCGTATTGCACGGCGCTGATCGCCATCAGGCGGGTGCGCGGCGTGCAGGCGGCGAGCAGGGCGCCTTCGGCATCGCCGCCCTGCAGGTCGACCTGCACCACTTCCACGCCGCGCGGGCGCAACGCTTCCCATACGATACGGTTGGAGGGAAATTCCTCGGTGCTGATGATCACCTGGTCACCTTCGCGCCAATCCAGGCCGAAGGCGACGAACGACAAGGCTTCGGAGGTGTTCTTTACCAGCGCGATATCGGCGCGCGAGGCGGCGTTGAGCAAACGCGCCAGGCGCTCGCGCAGGGTGCGTTCGGTGATCAGCCATTGCGCGTAGTCGCGAGCGCCGGTGGCGATGTTCTCCCGGGCGAAGCGCTCCACGGCCCGTGCGCTGCGTGCTGGCCAGGGGGCGACGGCGGCGTGATTGAGGTAGTAGAGATCGGTCGGCTGGGGAAACTCGTCAATGATGGCATTCATGTCGCGTGATCCGTGCAATTTGGCGTTAGTTGGGCATAATAGCGGACTTGAATTCCGACCTTGTCATTCCCTATGCAGAAAGAACCCCGCAAGATCCGTGAGTTTCGCCGCCGTGAGCAGGAGATCCTCGACATCGCTCTGAAACTCTTCCTCGAGCAGGGTGAGGACAGCGTGACCGTGGAGATGATTGCCGATGCCGTGGGTATCGGCAAAGGCACCATCTACAAGCACTTCAAGTCCAAGGCGGAAATCTACCTGCGCCTGATGCTCGACTACGAGCGTGATCTGAACGAGCTGCTGCACTCGTCCGATATCGACCGTGACAAGGAAGCGTTGTCGCGGGCCTATTTCGAGTTCCGCATGCGCGACCCGCAGCGCTATCGTCTGTTCGATCGCCTGGAAGAGAAGGTGGTCAAGGGCAACCAGGTGCCGGAACTGGTCGAGCAATTGCACGCCATCCGCGCCTCGAACTTCGAGCGGCTGACCCACTTGATCAAGGGGCGCATCGCCGAAGGCAAGCTCGAAGACGTGCCGCCGTACTTCCATTACTGCGCGGCCTGGGCGCTGGTGCATGGCGCCGTGGCGCTCTATCACTCGCCGTTCTGGAGCAACGTGCTCGAGGATCAGGAAGGCTTCTTCCAGTTCCTGATGGACATCGGCGTGCGCATGGGCAACAAGCGCAAGCGCGACAGCGAAACGCCTCCCGCCTGACTCGTGGCGCGGCCTGTCGAGGTCGCGCGCGTCTCCTGGCGCGAAACCTGCTTGAGGCAGTCATTCGCCGGTTTTCCGTCGCCGGTGTCGGGAGATTTCATATGCGTAACCTGTTCGCCCTGGTTTTCGTGCTGAGCCTGACCGGCTGCATGAACGTCAGCGACATGGCCGATGGCGCCACCTACCACCTGCGCGATGCCGGCGTGCTGGACTACAGCAAGATCCGCCGCTCGGCTTCCTGGCGCCTGCAGCCTGATTCGTTCATCTACATCGCCCAGGGGCCATTCACCCCCAACGGCAAGCACGCCTATCCGCGGCCCAACGTGGTGGCCGAGGAAGCGTTTCGCGGCTTCGTCGAGTATTTCCCCATGGTTCGCCGCGCCCGCGCGCCGGTCGGCCTGGATGAAGCGCTGGGTGAGGCCCGTGCCGCTGGCGCCCACTACCTGCTCTACACCCGTTTCGCCTATGCCGATGATCGTATCGGCACGATGGAGGAGTGGGAGGATCAGGAGGAATTCGATCGCCTGGGCACCGACCGCAGCGTGCTGCAACTGATGCTGATCGAGACCAACACCCGTTTTCTGGTCGACACCGCGCGCATTCGCAGCCGCGGCGGTTTCCTGACCTTCTACGATGCCAGGCCCGAAGACCTGATCCGGGCGCCGCTCGAGGATTATGCGCGTACACTCCTGGGTTTCAGTCGATAACCCGGGAGTGACTATGAGCGAGGGCGACAAGGCCGGCAACTTGCTGGCGCAAATCCCGCCGGCAGGCAGCAAGGGCATGCCGCCGGTGCACCTGTGGAACCCTGATTTCTGTGGCGATATCGACATGCGCATCGCCCGCGACGGCTCATGGTTCTACATGGGTACGCCGATCGGGCGGCCGGCGATGGTGCGGCTGTTTTCGACCATCATTCGCCGCGATGGCGATGACTACTTTCTGGTCACGCCGGTGGAGAAGGTCGGCATCACCGTCGATGATGCGCCCTTCGTGGCGGTGTCGCTGCAGGCGAGCGGGCAGGGCGAAACCCAGGTGTTGAAGTTCGTCACCAACGTCGGCGACGAGGTCGAGGCAGGTGCCGAGCATCCGCTGCGGGTCGAGCTCGACCCGCAAACCCAGGAGCCTTCTCCCTACGTGCACGTGCGCGCCAACCTGGACGCGCTGATTCACCGCAACGTGTTCTATCAGCTGGTGGAGCTGGCGCAGACTCGCGAAATCGATGGCCAGCCCTGGCTCGGCGTGTGGAGTAGAGAAGTGTTCTTTCCCATCGGTCCGCTGGAATAACACCAATAAAAAGGCTCCCGAAGGAGCCTTGATTTCGCGATGTTGACGGGCTTGCGAGCTAGAGCCCTGCAAGGCAAAATCAGGCGAGGAAGCGGAGTGTACTGGTGTACATGAGCATTCCGAGCCTGTTTTTAACGCCGCAGGGCCGACGCGCAGCTGGCCGTAGTCACATGTTGGGATAGTTGGGCCCGCCCGTACCCTCCGGCGCCACCCAGGTGATGTTCTGGGCCGGATCCTTGATGTCGCAGGTCTTGCAGTGCACGCAGTTCTGCGCGTTGATCTGGAAGCGCTTGCTGCCATCGTCGTTGGCCACCACTTCGTACACGCCGGCCGGGCAATAACGCTGCGCCGGCTCATCGTACAGCGGCAGGTTCTTGCCGATCGGGATGCTCGGGTCGGTGAGCTTCAGGTGACAAGGCTGCTCTTCTTCATGGTTGGTGTTGGACAGGAACACCGAGCTGAGCTTGTCGAAGCTGAGCTTGCCATCCGGTTTCGGGTAGTCGATCTTCTTGCAGTCGGCCGCCGGCTTGAGGTAGGCGTAGTCCGGCTTGTTGTCGTGCAGGGTAAATGGCAACTTGCCGCCGAACAGGTTCTGGTCGACCCAGTTGATGCCGCCGCCGATCACCGCGCCGTACTTGTGGATCGCCGCGCCGAAGTTGCGGCTGCGGAACAGTTCGTCGTACAGCCAGCTGGCCTTGAAGCCGTCTACATAGCTGCGCAGTTCGTCGCCGCCCTCGCGGCCGGCAGCCAGGGCTTCGGCGATGGCTTCGGCAGCCAGCATGCCGGACTTCATGGCGGTATGGCTGCCCTTGATCTTGGCGAAGTTCAGGGTGCCCAGGTCGCAGCCGATCAGCGCGCCGCCGGGGAAGACCATCTTCGGCAGCGAGTTGAGGCCGCCCTTGGCGATGGCGCGGGCACCGTAAGCAACGCGCTTGCCGCCTTCCAGGTACTGCTTGAGCACCGGGTGATGCTTGAGGCGCTGGAACTCGTCGAACGGCGACAGGTGCGGGTTGGCGTAGGACAGGTCGACGATCAGGCCGACCACAACCTGGTTGTTCTCCAGGTGATAGAGGAAAGAGCCGCCGGTGTTTTCGGTGCCCATGATGTCCATCGGCCAGCCAGCGGTGTGTACCACCAGGCCCTGCTGGTGCTTGCTCGAGTCGATGTCCCAGATTTCCTTGATGCCGATGCCGTAATGCTGGGCGTCGGCTTCGCTGTCCAGGTTGTACTTCTTGATCAGCTGCTTGCCGATGTGGCCGCGGCAACCCTCGGCGAACAGTGTGTACTTGCCGCGCAGTTCCATGCCGGGGGTGTAATAGCCTTCTTTCGGGTTGCCTTCACGGTCGACACCCAGGTCGCCGGTGACGATGCCGCGCACCACGCCGTTTTCGTCGATCAGTGCTTCCTGAGCGGCGAAGCCCGGGTAGATTTCCACGCCGAGGTTCTCGGCCTGCTGGGCCAGCCAGCGGCACAGGTTGCCCAGCGAGATGATATAGTTGCCTTCGTTGTGCATGGTCTTGGGCACGAAGAAACCCGGCACCTTGGTGGCGCTTTCGGCATTCTTGAGCACATAGATGTCATCACCCTTGACCGGGGTGTTGAGCGGGGCGCCCAGCTCTTTCCAGTCGGGAAACAGCTCGTTCAGGGCGCGCGGTTCGAATACCGCGCCGGAGAGGATGTGGGCACCGACTTCGGAGCCTTTCTCGACCACGCAGACGCTTATTTCCTGGCCAGCCTCGGCGGCCTTCTGCTTCAGGCGACAAGCGGCGGACAGACCGGCAGGGCCGGCGCCGACGATGACGACGTCGAACTCCATAAATTCGCGTTCCACGGGCTATCTCCTCATCAAGGCTCTCTAATTTTCATGGCGGGCCGGCATCCTTCCCGAGGCACGCTCGCGCAGTATATAGCGAGCCCGGATCAGGGCCAATACAAACGTTTGTTTGAATTTTCTGTAGGCCTGCTAGAATCCGGCTACAACACGAATGGCTCGCAGCCAGTCGTATTGACCGAGCTAGGTCGTACGGTCAAGATACGGGCGGTTTTGCGCTCGCCGTCTGGGCTGAAGGTCGCTTGCGTCCTGCTTGTCTGCATCACCCGCATGCTCGCTTCTGGCGACATTCCTATTCACCGGAGAGTAACGAGGAATCCATGAAGGTTCTTGTAGCTGTCAAACGAGTGGTCGATTACAACGTCAAGGTTCGCGTCAAACCGGACAACAGCGGCGTCGATCTTGCCAACGTCAAGATGTCGATGAACCCTTTCTGTGAAATCGCCGTTGAAGAGGCCGTGCGCCTGAAAGAAAAGGGCGTCGCCAGCGAGATCGTGGTGGTTTCCATCGGCCCGACCCAGGCCCAGGAGCAACTGCGTACCGCCCTGGCACTGGGTGCTGATCGCGCCATTCTGGTCGAGTCCGCCGACGAGCTGAATTCCCTGGCCGTCGCCAAGCTGCTCAAGGCCGTGGTCGACAAGGAGCAGCCGCAGCTGGTCATTCTCGGCAAGCAGGCCATCGACAGCGACAACAACCAGACCGGCCAGATGCTTGCTGCCCTGACCGGCTACGCCCAGGGCACCTTCGCCTCCAAGGTGGACGTCAATGGCGACAAGGCCAACGTGACCCGTGAGATCGACGGCGGTCTGCAGACCGTTGCCCTGAATCTGCCGGCCATCGTCACCACCGACCTGCGCCTGAACGAGCCGCGCTACGCTTCGCTGCCGAACATCATGAAGGCCAAGAAGAAGCCGCTGGAAACCCTGACGCCCGACGCGCTGGGCGTTTCCACTGCGTCCACCGTCAAGACCATCAAGGTCGAGGCGCCTGCGGCACGTGGTGCCGGTATCAAGGTCAAGTCGGTCGCCGAACTGGTCGAGAAACTGAAAACCGAAGCGAAGGTGATCTAATGACTATCCTGGTAATCGCTGAAAACACCAATTCCGCGCTGGCACCTGCCACCCTGAACACCGTTGCCGCTGCCCAGAAGATCGGTGGCGACATCCACGTGCTGGTCGCCGGCCAGGGCGTTGGTGCCGTTGCCGAAGCCGCCGCCAAGATCGCTGGCGTGGCCAAGGTGCTGGTCGCCGACAACGCTGCGTTCGCTCATCAGCTGCCGGAAAACGTCGCGCCGCTGGTGGCCGAGCTTGGCAAGAGCTACAGCCACGTGCTGGCTGCTGCCACCAGCAACGGCAAGAACATCCTGCCGCGCGTCGCCGCGCAGCTGGACGTCGACCAGATCTCCGAGATCGTTTCCGTGGAAAGCCCGGACACCTTCAAGCGCCCGATCTATGCCGGTAACGCCATCGCTACCGTACAGTCGTCGGCTGCCGTGAAAGTCATCACCGTGCGTGCCACCGGCTTCGACGCCGTGGCGGCCGAAGGCGGCTCCGCTGCCATCGAGAACGTTTCGGCAGGTGGCGACGCCGGCAAGTCGGCATTCGTCGGTGAAGAACTGGCCAAGTCCGACCGCCCGGAGCTGACCGCTGCCAAGATCGTGGTTTCCGGTGGTCGCGGTATGCAGAACGGCGACAACTTCAAGCACCTGTATACCCTGGCCGACAAGCTCGGTGCGGCAGTGGGTGCTTCCCGTGCTGCCGTCGACGCCGGCTTCGTGCCCAACGACATGCAGGTCGGTCAGACCGGCAAGATCGTCGCGCCGCAGCTGTACATCGCCGTCGGCATCAGCGGTGCCATCCAGCACCTGGCGGGCATGAAGGATTCCAAGGTGATCGTCGCGATCAACAAGGACGAAGAAGCGCCGATCTTCCAGGTCGCCGACTATGGCCTGGTAGCCGACCTGTTCGAAGCCGTACCGGAGCTGGAAAAGCTGGTCTGACAGCATTTCCCGCAACGAAAGAACCCGCTCATCGAGCGGGTTTTTTATTGCTTCGATGCTATCGGATTGGCGCTGTTTTACGGGCCTGGGCCGCTTGCAGGCTCGCCTGGTCGATGAACTTCAGGTAATCAGCCGCGCTTTCCTGGGGGCGCTCGAGAATCGGCGCATGACCGCAGCCCTTGACGATCACCACGCTGGCGTCCTTGAGCAGCGGTTTCATGGTCTCGATGCTGGAGACGTCGATGATGCGATCCTGGTCGCCCCAGAGCAGCAGGGTAGGGGCGTCGATTCTCGGCAGCTCGGGTTCGAGTGGCAGATAACGGTCGCGCAGGTGCTCGAATACCTGCCGCTGGTGCGCGCTGTCGGCAACGGCACGTTGCGCCAGGTACTGGTGAAGATGCTCGGGCAACTGCGGCGGCGCCACGAACAGCCAGTCGAGCAACTCGTCGAATTGCGGCGCGCTTTCCACCAGCAACGGATTGTCGCCCTGTTCTTCGAGGCGCTGGAAGAATTCGCTGCGCCGCGGCGCAGTGACCCCTGCGTTGGCGATCAGCGCCAGGCTGGTCACCTGTTCGGGATAGCGGGCTGCATAGAGCGCCGCGATATGCCCGCCCATGGAGTGACCGGCGAGGTGCAGGCGGCGGATGCCCAAGGCGTCGACGAATGCGGCGAGGCGCTCGGTCTGGGTGCCGACGTCATAGCTGCCGTTGGGGCGGTCGCTATCGCCGAAACCGGGCAGATCCACGGCGATGACGTGATAGCGCTCAGTCAGCTCCCGGGCGAACCACAGCCAGGTGCTCTTGTCGGCACCGAAACCGTGAATGAGCAGCACGGTTTCGGCGCCCTGGGGGCCGCCTTCGTAATAGCTGACCTTGAGGTCGTTCACGCTGACGCTGCGCGCGTGCAGCCCCGCGCGCCACTGCTCGACGCCCTGATAGACCGCCAGCTGCGCCGCTGGTGAAAGGTACAGAGCGGTGCCCGCTGCAGCCAGGAGAACCAATACGGCAAGGATCAATTTCTTCATGCGGCGTCTTATCGCTGATTATCGAGATCGTATGAGCTAGCATGTCATGAATCTCTGGCCGGTGGATGGCCGGCTGTATCCGAATCGAGAGTGTGCAAATGGGTGAGCGAGGGTTGGGCTGGTTCGGGCTGTGGGTGTGCGCCGGCGTGTTGCTGGCAGGCGGCGCTCAGGCTGCCGGCAAATGCGAGCGGCTGGTCGCCACGGGCAACCCCGAGTATCCGCCTTATCTCTGGCGTGACCCGCAGAACCCGGAAAAGCTGGTCGGCGCGACGGTCGATCTGCTCAAGGCGGTCGCCAAGGACCTTGGCGTCGGTATCGACGTGATCTACGCCGGGCCCTGGTCGCGAGCCCAGGAGGAAGTACGCACCGGCCGTGTCGACATGCTGGCTGGCGCCTTCCTGACCGTGCCGCGCCTGGAGACCATGGACTTCGTGCACCCGGCCTTTCTATCCACGCCGAGCGTGGTGTGGGTGCGCAAGGGCCACGAATTTCCTTACGCCAGCTGGGCCGATCTGCAGGGCCGTACCGGCGACACCTTGGTCAACAACAGCTTCGGCCAGGCGTTCGATGCCTATGCCCGCGACAACCTGACGCTCGAGGGCGTTTCCAGCCTCACCCAGGCGTTCCAGAAACT
Organism: Pseudomonas sp. PA1(2017); assembly: GCF_001945375.1. Taxonomy (NCBI): domain Bacteria; kingdom Pseudomonadati; phylum Pseudomonadota; class Gammaproteobacteria; order Pseudomonadales; family Pseudomonadaceae; genus Pseudomonas; species Pseudomonas sp. PA1(2017). The sequence continues at coordinate 449,968 of NZ_MSXU01000015.1, read as the reverse complement.
CTTGCTCGAACGTACCGATTACGTGCTCTACGAACGCTATCCGGGGCAGGCACTGGCCTCGACCCTGGGCCTGCAGGACGATCTGCAGGTGCTCGATCCGCCGGTGTCCAGCGAGGGGTTGCACCTGGCGCTGTCGCACAACTCGGCATGCAATGACGCCTGGCTGCGCGGACAGCTGGCCAAAAAAATGACAGAATTCACCGCCGCCGGCATGCCGCAAACCCTTCTGCAGCGCAACTTGCAGCGCTGGAAGGAGCAACAGCCCGCACCGGCCGCCAGTGTTCCGAATCAGTAGGACGTACCCGTGATCTATCGATATACCAGCGCCGCTCTGGCGCTGCTGTTGCTTCAGGGCTGTGCCAGCGATCCCGCGCCAACCGAGCAGATGCGTTTGACCGAGCAGGTGATCGGGCAGGCGCGTACCGTGGCTGCCGGCGAAACCGTTGCCGAGCTGAGCCAAGCCGAAGACAAGCTCGCCCAGGCGCAGGCGGCCATGGAAGAAGGTGCTTACCGCACCGCGCGGGTACAGGCCGAGCAGGCTGAACTGGACGCGCGCCTGGCCGAAGCCCGGGTATTGACGCTGCGCAGCCAGGCGCAGTTGACCGAACTCAATCGCCGTATCGGGCGCTTGCGTGATCAGCTTGGAGCGATGCCATGAGCCCGCTGCGTAGTGGCGCGTTTGCGCTGCTGAGCCTGGCCATGGCCGGTTGTGCCGGCCTTGGTGACGAGCACTCCGCCGAGCTGGATGCGGCCCGGGCCAGCTTCCAGGCCGTGAAGGAAGACCCGCAGGTGCTGCGCAGCGCGCCCAAGGACGTGATTCGCGCTGGCGAGTCCCTTGGCCGTGCCGAACGCCTGGCGGGCTATTGGGGCAGTGCCGACGATGTCGCTCACTACGCCTACCTGAGCCAGCGCTACAGCGATATCGCCCGTGAGCACGCCAAGCTCGCCCTGGACCAGGAGCGCGCCGCGCGTCTGGAGCTGGATCGCCAACGCCTGCAGCTGGCACTGCGCGAGGCCAAGCTGGTCAGCGTGCAGCAACAGAATGCCTGGCTGGAAGAGCAGATCGTCAACCTGGCCACGGCGCAAACCGATCGCGGCCTGGTGATGACCCTCGGTGACGTGCTGTTCGATGCCGGCGAAGCGCGCCTGAAGACCAGTGCCAACCGTACCGTGCTCAAGCTGGTGCAGTTTCTCCAACTCAACCCGCGCCGTACGGTGCGTATCGAGGGTTATAGCGACAGCAGCGGCAAGCGTGAGGAAAACCTGGCGCTGTCCAGGGCACGCGCGCAGACCGTCGCCGATGCGCTGATCGACCTCGGCATCGACGCCCAGCGCATCGAGGTGCAGGGTTTCGGCGAAAGCTTCCCGGTCGCCGAAAACGCCTCGGCCAAGGGGCGCGCTCAGAACCGGCGGGTGGAGATTCTGTTCTCCGACGAGCAGGGGCGCCTAGGCGCCACGCGCTGAATCAGTTGTCACGAAACCCCGCCGCTGGATAACAGGGCGGGGTTTTTTATTGCCTGTGAGCTGAGTGTATCGTCGAGATATTTCAGGGCTGTACCGGTACAGAAACATTTTGATGGAGTACTGTTATGGTTCAGTACCGGGAAGAGACGGCCATGACCAATCTGTTGCTTTACCAACGTATCGCTCAACAGCTGGCGGATGATATCCGCCGCGGCGTCTATCAGCCCGGTGAGCGGGTGCCTTCGGTACGCAAGATGAGCGCGCAGCTCAGCGTCAGCCATGCCACGGTGTTGCAGGCCTACGCCAACCTGGAGGATCTCGGGCTGATTCGCGCCCGCCCGCAATCCGGTTTCTACGTGCACCAGACGCCGGCACTGACCGCCGATACGCCGGACATCGCCCGGGTCGAACGACCCGGTCTGGTGACGCGCAGCAGTATCATCAATCAGGTGCTCGGCGAGGCGCGTCGCGAAGGTGTGTTTCCGCTCGGTGCAGCGGTGCCCCACGTCGATTACCTGCCGGTGCGGGCGCTGCACCAGCAGCTCGCCAAGGTCACCCGCTTCCAGAGCCCGCGCGCCTTCAGCTATATGTTCAGCCCGGGCTTCGAGCCGCTGCGCCGTCAGGTGGCGATCCGCATGCGCGATGCCGGCGTGCTGGTCGATCCTTCCGAGGTGGTGATTACCCACGGTTGCGTCGATGCCCTGCAAATGAGCCTGCGCGTGCTGACGCGCCCCGGCGACCTGATCGCCACCGAGTCGCCGACCTACTACGGCTTGCTGCAACTGGCCGACCTGCTGGGCCTCAAGGTCATCGAGATTCCCAGCGACCCGACCACCGGGATCAGCGTCGAGGCCCTGCAACTGGCGGCCAGCCAGTGGCCGATCAAGGCGCTGGTGCTGACCGCGCGGCTGAGCAACCCGTTGGGCGGCACCATTCCCGAGGCCCGGCAGAAACAGTTGCTGCGCCTGGCCAGCGACTTCGACATCCAGATCGTCGAGGACGATATCTACGGCGAGCTGATGTTCGAGCAGGGCCGCACCAAGGCGCTCAAGGCCAGCGATCTGGAAGGCCGCGTGGTGTACTGCTCGAGTTTCTCGAAAACCCTGTCGCCCGGCGTGCGGATCGGCTGGATCATCGCCGGCAAGTACCATGATGAAGTGCAGCGCCTGCAGATGTTCACCACTCATTCGGCGTGCAGCGTTACCCAGATGGCGGTGGCGGCGTATCTTGAGAACGGCGGCTACGACCGCCACCTGCGGCATATCCGCCAGGAGTACCGCAAGAACCTCAGCGCCTTCCAGTTGGCCATCCAGCAGTTCTTCCCGGAAGGCACGCAGATCACCCGGCCCAACGGCGGCTTCATCCTCTGGGTGAGCTTGCCGGCACGGGTCAATACCAAGGATCTGCATATCAGCGCCCTGCAGCAGGGCATCAGTATCGCGCCGGGGCTGATCTTCAGTAATACCGAGCAGTTCAACCACTGCGTGCGCATCAATTGCGGCATTCCGTGGAACCGCGAGGCGGAGCGCGCGCTGATGACCCTGGGCATGCTGGCCACTCAGCTGTGTCAGGAGGCGAGCTGACGCGACTCGCATCCGGTTAACCCGAATACCCGGTCGCCTGCGTCTACTGGATCGAAGCGCTCTTTCGATCCAGGAGAAGCATCATGCGCAGCCGTTCCCCGTTCGTGTCCTACAGCATTGCCGGCAGCCTTTTGCTGTCCCTTGCAGCCTGCAATGCTCCGTCTACCGATTCAGCGCCGGCCCATCCGATACAGGTTGGCGAAACGTCCGTGGTGGCGCCAGCCATCGTCCCGGCGCCGATGATGACGCGTCTGGCCGCGCCGGTCGCCCGTGAACACTCGTACGCGCCGCCGCCCGAAGCCAGCCGCGAGCAATATCAGCGCCTGCTCGCCAACCCCGTGCAGTCGGTCGCCGAGGCGCCGGTATCGACCTTCAGCATTGACGTCGACACGGGCAGCTACGCCAACGTCCGCCGGTTCCTGAACGAGGGGCGCGTGCCGCCCGCCGAGGCCGTGCGCCTGGAGGAGCTGGTCAATTACTTTCCCTACGCCTATCCCTTGCCCACCGGCAGTGCGCCGTTCGGGGTCGGCAGCGAACTGGCCGTCACGCCGTGGAACCCGCAAAGTCGCCTGCTTCGCATCGCCATCAAGGCGTCGGACAGGCAGGTCGAGCAACTACCGGCCGCCAATCTGGTGTTTCTCGTCGATGTGTCGGGCTCCATGGATCGTCCCGACGGCCTGCCGTTGGTGCAGAGTGCGCTGAAGTTACTGGTGGACCAGTTGCGTGCCCGGGATCGCGTCTCGCTGGTGGTCTACGCCGGCGATTCCAGCGTGGTTCTGGAACCGACTGCCGGCTCGCAAAAAGCGCAGATCCGTGCGGCCATCGAGCAATTGCGCGCCGGTGGTTCGACGGCGGGTGAGTCGGGCATCCAGTTGGCTTATCAGCAGGCGCAAAAGGGTTTCATCAGTGGCGGCATCAACCGCATCCTGTTGGCCACCGATGGCGACTTCAATGTTGGTGTCAGCGATTTCGAAAGCCTCAAGGCGCTGGCGGCCGACAAGCGCAAGACCGGTATCTCGCTGACCACCCTGGGCTTCGGCACGGGCAACTACAACGATCAGTTGATGGAGCAGTTGGCCGATGCCGGCGACGGCAACTACGCCTATATCGATAATCTGCGTGAGGCGCGCAAGGTGCTGGTCGAGCAGCTCAGCTCGACCCTGGCCACCGTGGCGCGGGACGTGAAGATTCAGGTCGAATTCAACCCGGCCCAGGTCAGCGAGTACCGCCTGCTCGGTTACGAGAACCGCGCGTTGAGGCGCGAGGACTTCAGTAACGACAAGGTCGATGCGGGGGATATCGGCGCCGGGCACAGCGTGACGGCGCTCTACGAAATCGTCCCGGTGGGCTACCCCGGCTGGCTGGAGCCGCTGCGCTATCGCCAGGCGTCGCCCGCGGCATCGGCAGCCGGCGAGCTGGCCTGGCTGCGCATCCGCTACAAGGCACCGGAGCGCAACGACAGCCAACTGCTGGAGACTGCCATCGAAGCACCGGCGTCCGTCGCGCCAATCGCCAAGGCCAGCGAGGACCTGCGCTTCGCCGCCGCCGTTGCTGCGTTCGCCCAGCAGTTGAGCGGCGGCCGTTACACCGGTGACTTCGGCTGGGCGGCTACCGCAGCGTTGGCACGGGGCAGCCGTGGCGATGATCCGTTCGGCCTGCGCAGCGAATTCGTGCAACTGGTGGAACTGGCGCAAAGCCTGCAAACTGGCGACTCCCGCACCTCCGGAGCCGAGTGAGTGTGACTGTCCATCCCTCTAACGCCGAGCCCAGCGACGCCGACCTGTTGCGTCGCTACCGGGCCGGAGACGCTGCAGCTTTCACGCAACTCTACGAGCGCCATCGCCTCGGGCTGTTTCGCTTTCTGATGGGCTTGTGCGGCGATCAAGCGGTCGCCGAAGAAGTGTTCCAGGAAACCTGGATGAGCCTGATTCGCAGCGAATCGGTGCAGCGCGAAGCGGCGGTGCTGTTCAAGACCTGGCTGTATCAGATCGCCCGTAATCGCCTGATCGATCACTGGCGCAAGCAGGGCAAACGCCTGCTGCGCGAGGAGGTCTTCGACGAGCAGTTGCACGACCAGGCCATGGACGAGCCGGATCCCGAGCGGCAGCTCAGCCTCAGCCAGGATCAGGCGCGCATCCAGGCGGCGCTCGCCGACTTGCCGGCCGAGCAGCGCGAGGTTTTCTTGCTGCGCGCCCACGCCGACCTTGAACTGCATGAGATTGCCGAGCTGACCCGCACGCCGGCAGAAACGGTAAAGAGCCGCCTGCGCTACGCGTTGCAGAAGATGCGCCGCCTGCTCAGCACGGCCGAAGAGGTATCACCATGAACGATCACGAGGAGCCTTTGCTGCGTCACGTCCGTGAGCACAGCCGCGAGCAGCCTGGCCCCGCGCTGGACGCGCGAATCCTTGCCGCCGCTGCCGATGCGGCCGCGAGTAAACGTCGTCAGCCTGAGGGTTTCTGGGCGCGGCTGCGTCGCACGCTGGGTGATGCCTCGGCTAGCCGCCGCTGGTCAGCGGCTCTTGGCTGCCTGGCTGTTGTGGGCGTAGGGCTCGGGCTGAGCCTGCAGACCCTCGAACAAGCGCCAAGTCGATACGACGCACCGCCGGCCTCGATGCAGCGTCAGGCGCCCATGGCCTTGCAGGCGCCTGCCAGCCCGGCTCCGATGGCCGAGATGAGCGAGGCGCCGCGGGTCATGGCACGTCTGGCGGCGGAGGCCGCACCGCCGTCCGCCGACGTGCTGGCCGCGCTCCGCGAGATTGCCGGCCTGCGCGAACGTGGTGAGACAGAGCAGGCGCGGCAGCGCCTCGAGCAACTGCAGGCCGAGCATCCTGGCCTGGATGTGGAGGCCGAATTGCGCCGGTTGCCAGAGCGTTAAGGGTGATAGGGCGACGGGCGGTGTAGCCATTCGGCAGACTGGCTGGCGTTATCGCTCAGTCGTTTTAGAATGCTGGGTTACTGAGTTACATGAACCGATGCGAGGATTTCGATGCGCCATCTGTTGTTGCCGCTGTGTGTTGCCGTGCTGCTGAGTGCCTGTGGTTCCGATGAGCAGGGCAAGGATGTGCCGCGCAAGAACAGTGAGCCGGCAGTGGCCGTCGAGTCCGCCAAGCCGGCGCAGCCAGTCGAGAAGCCCGAGCCACCGGCTGTGCAGGCGGCGCCGGCGGTAAAGCCGCAGGCCGCCGAGCCGCAGCCTGAGGCGGTGCAGAAGCCTGCGCCTGCCCAGCCGAAAAAGACCGTGCAGCGCGCCAAGCCCGATAAAGCTCAAAAGGTCGCGCAAACCCCACCCAAGACCAAACTGGACCTGAGCCTGCCTCCCGAGCTGGCCGCTGCGCTGGATGCCGAGGACAAGGCTGCCACCGATGGTGTACCGCCAATCCTGCCGGCGTTCTTCGAGGAACGGAAATCCTCGCCCAATCCCTTCCAGGTCAGCGGCAAGCTGCTGACCGGCGAGCTGGGTTCCGAATACTGGAATGCTGTGGAAGGTGCCGAGCTGCAGTTCGAGTTTCGCCGTTAAGCTCCGAGCCGTCGCTTCTCAGGCGATACGCAGTGGGTAGCTCAGCAAGGTGAAATGCATCAGGTTGACCAGCCCATGCAGGGCGATTGCCAGGCTTAGCCGGCCGCTGATCTGCATGACCAAGCCATAGCCCAGGCCCGCAACAGCGGCCACGGCTGCAAAGGTCGGGCTGAAGGGCATATGCACGGCGCCGAACAGCGCCGCCGTCAGCAGCAGTCCCGGCCACGCGCCCAGCCAGCGGATCAGGTGTGGCTGCAGCAGGCCGCGAAACAGCAGTTCTTCGGCCAGTACCGCGACGACCAGATTGATGGCCAGCCAGGCGCCAAGTATGCCTGGCCATTTCGGTTGCCAGGCGACCACGCCCAGTAGCATTGCCAGGCCCGGCACCGCCAGCAGCGTAATGATGAATGTCGGCGCGATCCAGGCGGGCCTGTGCAGCGGTCTTGGCGGCAAGCCCAGCCACCAGGCGAGCAGGGTGCAACCCACCAGCAGCTTGTCCCATGACAGCCTCAGCTGGTAAGGCGCTGCATCGGCGCTGATGCGCTGCGGCTGGGCAATTTCCCAAGGCCGAAAACCAGGCAGCAGGTGAGCTGCCAGCAGTACGCTGGCGAGCATCACCAACATGCACCACAGCCATTGGGGCAAGCGTGCCGGTGCCAGTACCAGCGCGATGAACAGGCAGGCGCACAGAAAACCGATGGGCTGGATGTAGCCCATGAGCGTACCCGCCAATAGCGGGCAGCCGGGCAGTAGCAGGCGGGGTAGTAACGGCATTGCGCCTCCGGGGTGGAGGCGCAGTCTACAGGGCGACGGGATCAGTTTGTGCAGGCGTGATCAGCGATCTTGCGCATCCTTGGCGGTCTGCTCGACTTCGCGTTCGTGAATGCGCTTGAGCTGCTCATCACTGAGCGGCAGCTTCTTGGCACTGTCGCGCAACATCAGCAGGCCACCGACGATGGAGCCGATCGCCAGAATCAGGATCAACCAGGCATACCAGGGCATGTGCGACTCCTTCTATCGAGTGATGGGCCTCGCATCGATAAACGCACCGAGGCCCTGTTCTGAAGACCGCCCGTCGGTCCGCTTGGTTCAGGTTAACGTGCTGCTCAGCGGCGTACCTGCTTTAGCGTTTCGGCGATCATGAATGCCAGTTCCAGAGACTGGTCGGCGTTCATCCGGGGGTCGCAGTGGGTGTGATAACGATCCGACAGGCCGGCCTCGGTGATCGGCTTGGCGCCGCCGATGCACTCGGTCACGTCCTGGCCGGTCATCTCGATATGGCTGCCGCCGGCATAGCTGCCCTCGGCGTGGTGCACGGCGAAGAACTGCCGTACCTCGGCGAGGATCTGCGCAAAATCCCGGGTCTTGTAGCCACTCGACGCCTTGATGGTGTTGCCGTGCATCGGGTCGCTGCTCCACAGCACCTGGCGACCTTCGCGCTGCACGGTGCGGATCAGCCGCGGCAGGCCGGCCTCGACCTTGTCGGCGCCCATGCGCACGATCAGGTTGAGGCGGCCCGGGTCGTTGTCCGGATTGAGGATGTCGATCAGGCGGATCAGGTCCTCGTCGGTCATGCTCGGGCCGACCTTGACGCCAATCGGGTTGCCCACCCCGCGCAGGAATTCGACATGGGCGCCGTCCACCTGGCGGGTGCGGTCGCCGATCCACAGCATGTGCGCCGAGCAGTCGTAGAAATCGCCGGTCAGGCTGTCGCGGCGCACGAAGGCTTCTTCGTAGTTGAGCAGCAGCGCTTCATGGGCGGTGAAGAAGCTGGTCTCGCGTACCTGGGCCGCGCTGTCCATACCACAGGCTCGCATGAAGGCCAGGGTTTCGTCGATGCGGTCGGCCAGTTGGTGGTACTTCTGGGCCAGCGCCGAATTGGCGATGAAATCCAGGTTCCACTGATGCACCTGATGCAGGTCGGCGAAGCCGCCCTGGGCAAAGGCGCGCAGCAGGTTCAGCGAAGCGGTGGACTGGTGGTAGGCCTGCAGCAGTCGCTGCGGATCGGGTGCACGGCTGGCCGCGTCGAAGCCGATGCCATTGACGATATCGCCGCGGTAGGCGGGCAGGGTGACGCCGTCGAGGGTCTCGTCATTGGCCGAGCGCGGCTTGGCGAACTGGCCTGCCATGCGTCCGACCTTCACCACCGGGCAACCGGCGGCGAAGGTCATCACGATGGCCATTTGCAGCAGCACCTTGAAGGTGTCGCGGATCTTCGCGGCGCTGAACTCGGCGAAGCTCTCGGCGCAGTCGCCGCCCTGCAGCAGGAACGCGCGGCCCTGGGTCACCTCGGCGAACTGCTTGCGCAGCTCGCGTGCCTCGCCGGCGAACACCAGGGGCGGAAAGCTGGCCAGGGTCTGCTCGACCTGGGCGAGTTTCGCGGCGTCCGGGTACTGAGGTTGTTGCTGGATGGGGTGGCTTCTCCAGCTGTCGGGGCTCCAGGGCTGACTCATGGCGGCTTCTCTTGTTGGCGATTGGCCATGGTAACCGATCACCACGCCTGGCCGAGCATGCCTCCCGGCAAAAGCCCCAGGCATTTAGCGCGTGACCTGAGCGCGCCCCATCGCCGACAATCGCTTTCTAGCCCGGCCTGAGCCGGGGAACGCGACGGTGGAGAATCTGCGCATGCCTGGCTTGCCTCCGGTGGAGGAGATGAAGGACGAAGTGGTACTGGCCGAGGTGCATGACGCCTTCGGGGTGATCCGTGTGGTCGAGATCGGTGAATACCGGTTTCTCGAGTTCGGCGAGGCGATCGAGCAGAGCTGCGTGTTCACCGCCGATCCCAGTTGGCTGGAATACGACTACACCCGCGCGATGTTCGTCGGTGCGCTGTGTCATGAAGCGCCGGAGAGCGCGTTGTTCCTGGGCCTGGGCGCCGGCACCCTGACCCAGGCCTGCCTGCGCTTCCTGCCGCTCGACGATGTCGAAACCATCGAGCTGCGTCCGGACGTGCCGCGCCTGGCCATGCAGTACCTGGGGCTGGAAGACGATCCGCGCCTGACGGTGCGCATCGGCGACGCCATGCAGTTGCTACCCAGCGCAGAAACCGCGGATCTGATCTTCGTCGATCTGTATACCGACACTGGCCCTGGTGTCGGCCATCTGGCCTGGCGCTTTCTCGACGACTGTCGGGCCAAGCTCAACCCGGGCGGCTGGCTGATCATCAACCAGTGGGCTGGCGATGACGGCAAGCCGCTGGGCGCCGCACTGCTGCGCGGCCTCTATCACCGCCATTACTGGGAATGCCCGGTGGTGGAGGGCAACGTGGTGGTGCTGGTGCCGGCCGAGCTGGATCAGGCGTTCGACCGCGAAGCGGTGAGCCAGCGCGCCCAGGCCCTGCAGGCGCAGCTCGGCTATTCGCTGCAGCCGTTGATCGACGCCATACGGATGGCGAGCTAGGAATTAACCGTCAGCGGCACTGTCCCTTTAGAGCCTTGCCTGCTCAGCGCGCCTTCCGCGGTCGTCTGGGCAGGCGAGTCCCTCAAGCCCTCGCGACGGAGCCCTGTCATGACCGAACAAGACCTTTCCACGGTGTATCGCGCCTATATCGACTGCCTCAATCGGCAGGACTGGGCGAACCTTGGGCAGTTCGTGCAGGACGATGTGGTGCATAACGGCCGGCGCGTGGGGTTGAGTGGTTATCGTGAAATGCTTGAGCGCGATTACCAGGACATTCCCGATCTGCAGTTCAACATCCGCCTGCTGACCTGCGAGGAGTCGATGATCGCCTGCCGCCTGGACTTTCACTGCACCCCGAAAGGCCGTTTTCTCGATGTGCCGGTCAATGGCCGCAGGGTGGCCTTCAGCGAAAACGTGTTCTACGCTTTTCGCGACGGCAAGGTCGCCGAAGTCTGGTCGGTCGTCGACAAGGCCGCTATCGAATCGCAGCTCACCAGCAGAGGCTGACCGTTCGATCAGAACGCAGGCACCTGCGGCATACCGTCGCGAGCAGCAGTTGCCTGCGCTTCACCCATTTTATTGTGTGAAAAAGCGCACACGTCTGTATGAATTCCGGTATAGTACGCGCCGGCCAATTCATGGCCACGTTCAAGTCGTGCAACTCGCCCGGAAGCTTTCCGGCAGCCAGTCCGCCAAGCGGGCTATCTTGACGATTCATTACCACCACAGTTTTCGCAAATTCTCGCCTACATTGCTGCCAGGGTGACCCACAAGGTCCTACATGGCATGTGCAGCTTTGGAACATGGGTCTTTGCGGATGCACTCAGAGGCAGACCCATGACCCAGGAAATCGGCGGCTTCGCCGCACTCGGACTTCATTCCAATATTCTCGCCGCGCTGACCGCCGTCGGATACGAAGAGCCGTCGCCCATTCAGTCGCAAGCCATTCCGGTGATCCTCTCTGGCCAGGACATGATCGGCCAGGCGCAGACCGGTACCGGCAAGACCGCCGCATTCGCGTTGCCGATCCTGTCGAAGATCGACCCGGCCAAGCGTGAGCCCCAGGCGCTGATTCTCGCCCCGACCCGCGAGCTCGCTCTGCAGGTTGCCACGGCGTTCGAAACCTATTCCAAGCAGATGCCAGGCCTGAACGTGGTCGCCGTCTACGGTGGCGCACCGATGGGCCCGCAGCTCAAAGCCATTCGTCAGGGCGCACAGGTCATCGTCGCTACCCCGGGCCGTCTGGTCGATCACCTGCGTCGTGACGAGAAAGTGCTGTCGACCATTCAGTACCTGGTACTCGACGAAGCCGACGAAATGCTCAAGCTGGGCTTCATGGACGACCTCGAAGTGATCTTCGAAGCCATGCCGGAAAGCCGCCAGAGCGTGCTGTTCTCCGCGACCTTACCGCACTCGATCCGTGCCATTGCCGAGAAGCACCTGCGCGAGCCGCAGCACATCAAGATCGCCGCCAAGACCCAGACCGTCTCGCGCATCGAGCAGGCGCACCTGATGATCCACGCCGATCAGAAGACCAACGCCGTGCTGCGTCTGCTGGAAGTCGAGGAGTTCGACGCGCTGATCGCCTTCGTACGCACCAAGCAGGCCACCCTGGACCTGGCCGCTGCGCTGGAAGCCAAGGGCTTCAAGGCCGCTGCGTTGAACGGCGACATCGCTCAGAACCAGCGTGAGCGTGTCATCGAGTCGCTCAAAGATGGCCGCCTGGACATCGTCGTGGCTACCGACGTCGCCGCCCGTGGTATCGACGTGCCGCGCATCACCCACGTGTTCAACGTCGACATGCCGTACGACCCGGAGTCCTACGTGCACCGTATCGGTCGTACCGGCCGTGCCGGTCGCGATGGCCGTGCGCTGCTGCTGGTGACCCCGCGCGAGCGCCGCATGCTGCAGGTGATCGAGCGCGTGACCGGCCAGAAGGTTGGCGAGGTCAAGCTGCCCAACGCCCAGCAAGTGCTGGATGCGCGCATCAAGAAGCTCACCAACAGCCTGGCGCCACTGGTTGCCGACGCCGAAGCCAGCCATGGCGAACTGCTCGACCGCCTGACCGCCGACATCGGTTGCAGCCCGCGTGCCCTGGCCGCTGCGCTGCTGAAGAAGGCCACCAATGGCCAGGCCCTGGATCTGGCCAGCGTCGAGCGCGAGCAGCCGCTGGTGCCGGGCGTCGGTGGCGCACCCCGCGAGCGTCGTGAGCGTGATGGCGAGCGCAGCGGTGAGCCGCGTGAGCGTCGTGCGCCGATGCCGCTGGCCGAAGGCCGTGCACGCTGCCGCACCGCGCTGGGCGCCCGTGATGGCATCGCTGCCAAGAACCTGCTGGGCGCGATTCTCAACGAGGGTGGCCTGGCCCGTGAGGCGATCGGTCGTATCCAGATCCGTGAGAGCTTCAGCCTGGTGGAACTGCCGGAAGAGGGCCTGGAGCGCCTGCTCGGCAAGCTCAAGGACACTCGCGTTGCCGGCAAGCCGTTGAAGCTGCGTCGTTATCGCGAAGACTGATCGGTTCGTTCAGCACTGATTCGGGGGAGCCAATGGCTCCCCCGAGTCGTTTCTGGGGCCTGTAATGTCGTTCGCCAGGCCCGGAGGCGGCAATCGCCCCTAGGACGAACCTGCCAGCGGCTCTACAATCGGCCGTCCTCGTTTTCGTGATGCCCTGAATGCTTACCTGTCTTGTCCATGGCCTGCCGTATCAGGCCGATCCTGCCGTGTATTTCCATGCGGTACGCCACGCGCCCGGTGCGGTGTTGCTGGATGCCGGCCGGCCGGTGGCCGCGCGTGGGCGCTTCGATCTGCTCAGCGCCTGGCCGCTGGCCGAGCTGGCGCCAGGACAGGGAGAGTCGGGCGCCGCGTTCTTCGCGCGCTTGCGTGAGCAGCTCGCGGCATTCGGGCACGCCGAAATGCCGCCGGGTATCGAACTGCCGTTCGCCGGCGGCCTGCTCGGTTACCTGGCCTACGATTTCGGCCGCCGTATCGAAGCGCTGCCTGAGCAGGCCCGTGATGACCTGGGCTTTGGCGACGCAGTATTCGGCCTGTATGGATGGGCGCTGATCAGCGACCATCAGGCGCGTACCAGCCAGTTGGTGTTCCACCCCGCGTTGCCAGCGGCCGAGCAGGCGCGCCTGCTGGCGTTGTTCGAGCATCCGCCGGGCGAGCCCCAGGAGCAGGCGCCCTTCGCGTTGCTGGCGCCGTTTCAGGCGAATATCGACCAGCAACGCTACGCCGAGGCCATCGGCCGTATCCAGACCTACATCGCTTCGGGTGACTGCTATCAGGTCAACTATGCGCAGCGCTTCCAGGCGCCTTATCAAGGCGATGCCTGGCAGGCCTATGGCGCGTTGCGCGCGGCTTGCCCGACGCCTTTCTCCGGTTACCTGAGCCTGCCGGGCGGCGGCGCCTTGCTCAGCCTGTCGCCTGAGCGCTTCATTCGTGTCAGTGGCGGGCAGGTGGAGACGCGGCCGATCAAGGGCACCCAGCCACGCGGGCGCGACGAAAGGGAAGATGCACACAACGCTCAGGTGCTGCTCGCCAGCCCCAAGGATCGTGCCGAGAACCTGATGATCGTCGATCTGCTGCGCAACGACCTGGGGCGCAGCTGCCGTACCGGCTCGGTGCGCGTGCCCGAACTGTTCGCGCTGGAAAGCTACCCGAACGTGCATCACCTGGTCAGCGCGGTGACTGGTGAGCTGGCCGCTGACAAGGACGCGTTGGACCTGCTGCTGGGTGCATTTCCGGGCGGTTCCATAACCGGTGCGCCGAAGATCCGCGCGATGCAGATCATCGACGAACTCGAGCCGACGCGACGCGGCCCTTACTGCGGTTCACTGCTGTACCTGGACGTGCGCGGCGAGATGGACAGCTCCATCGCCATTCGCAGCCTGCTGGCCAAGGACGGCGTGATCAGTTGCTGGGGCGGTGGCGGCATCGTCGCTGACTCGGCCTGGCAGGCCGAGTATCAGGAGTCGGTCACCAAGGTGCAGGTGCTGCTCAGTACGCTGGAGCGCTTGCTTCAGCCGAAGCGGTAGATGTCCATGCCCAGCGCGCCCAGGGTGAACCCCTGGTGCTCGATGGCAAAGGTGCCGCCGGCGCCGCGGGCGAAGAACAGCGGTAGCAGGTGTTCTTCGCTGGGATGGTTGCGCCGCGCGTGGGGCGCCTGGCGGCGGTAGTCGAGCAGTGCAGCCAGGTCGTCTTCGCGCAAGCGTTCGACCATCCAGTCGCGAAACTCCAGCGCCCAGGGCGCCGCTTCGTCGCCGGTGGAGCGCCAGTCGAGCTCGCCCAGGTTGTGGGTGATGCTGCCCGAGCCGATCAGCAGTACGTTCTGCTCGCGCAGCGCGGCCAGCGCTTCGCCTACCCGTACTTGCAGGCCCGGGCCCTGGCGGCTGGGCAGGGAAACCTGCACCACCGGAATATCGGCGCTGGGGTAGAGCAAAGACAGCGGAACCCAGCTGCCATGGTCGAAGGGCCGGCGCTCATCGGCCTGCACGTCCAGGCCGGACGCCCGCAGGTGCTGCACGATGGACTCGGCCAGTTTTGGGCTGCCGGGCGCCGGGTACTGCACCTGATAGAGCTCGGCAGGGAAACCGCCGAAGTCGTGCCAGGTTTCCGGCCGGGAGCTACTCATCACCCGCAACGCTTCGCTTTCCCAGTGGGCCGACACCACGACGATCGCATCCGGGCGTTTCAGTTCGGAGGCGAGGCGGGCGAGGGCAGGGCCGCTGGCGCCGGGTTGCAGGGCGAGCATGGGGGAGCCATGGGAAATGAACAGGCTAGGCTGCATGATGTTCTCCTGATGATGTCGTCATGATCCATCAGCCAAGTTGGCCTAACAACGGCTAAAGTCTGCTCGGTGTTATCTGTTTTCTTGATGTCTTGAGGGTAAAACATGCAGGAATCATTCTGGCTGCAGCGCTGGCACGCCAATCAGATCGGCTTTCATGCCCGGCAGGTCAATGGGTTGCTGCAACGCCACTGGGCCGCGGTAGCCGGTACGAGCAAGGCGCCCGTGCTGGTGCCGCTGTGTGGCAAGAGCCTGGACATCGCCTGGCTGGCGGCGCGCGGGCATCGGGTCGTGGGTGTGGAATTGGCCGAGGTGGCGGTCGCGGCATTCTTCGCCGAACAGGGTGTGCAGCCGACGATTACCAGCGAGGACGCCTTCAAGGTCTATCGCCATGGCAGCGTCGAGTTGTTCTGTGGCGACTTCTTCGCGCTGCAAGCGTGGCATTTGCCCGGCTGTACGCTGTTCTACGACCGTGCCGCATTGATTGCGCTGCCGGCCGAGCTGCGCGAGCGCTACGTGCGGCATTTGCAGCAGGTTCTGTTGCCTGGAAGCGGCGGCTTGCTGGTGAGCCTGGATTACGATCAGGCGCTGATGGATGGGCCGCCGTTCTCGGTGCCCGATGCCGAGGTGCGCGGCTGGAGCGGCAAGATATGGGAAAGCGAGTTGCTGGAAAGCCAGGATGCCCTGGAGGAGCGTTTCAGGGCCCGTGGCCTCTCTCGCATGGATGAGCGGGCCTACCACCTGCGCCTGCTCTGAGAACCTGTCCAAAGTCTGCTGCGCGTCGGCACTGCAGCGTTAAAAACAGGCTGGATTGCCAGCCCAAACTAGGCGTTCCCGTCAGGCTGCTCATTTACAGCTCGTAAAGTCGGGCGCGACTCCGACCGGTCCTTGCCTGTTTTTGCGGGGCCGCCTAGGCCTTGCATTGCTCTAGCTCGCGAGACTTTGAACAGGCTCTGAGGCGAATCGCGGGCATGAAAAAGGCGACCCGAGGGTCGCCTTTCCGTTGCGTTGCGATCAGGCCATGCGACGCAGGGCTTCGATGCGCTCTTCCAGCGGCGGGTGAGTCATCAGCAGGCCCGCCAGGCCGTTCTTCAGGCCACCGTTGATGCCGAAGGCGGTCAGGCTGTCGGGCATCTGCACCGGTACGCCCTGTTCGGCACGCAGGCGCTGCAGTGCGGCGATCATCGCGCCCTTGCCGGCCAGCCGTGCACCGGCTTCGTCGGCCTTGTACTCACGTTTGCGCGAGAACCACATGACGATGATGCTGGCCAGGATACCCAGTACCAGCTCGGCGAAGATGGTCGCCACGAAGTAGCCAATGCCGTGGCCGTCTTCGTTCTTGAGGATCGCCTTGTCGACGAAGTTGCCGAAGATGCGCGCGAAGAACATCACGAAGGTGTTCACCACGCCTTGAATCAGCGCCAGGGTGACCATGTCGCCATTGGCCACGTGGCCGATCTCGTGGGCCAGCACGGCGCGCACTTCATCGGGGGAGAAGCGCTCGAGCAGGCCCTGGCTGACGGCGACCAACGCGTCGTTCTTGTTCCAGCCGGTGGCGAAAGCGTTGGATTCGTAGGCGGGGAAGATGCCCACTTCTGGCATCTTGATGCCGGCATCGCGCGACAGTTCTTCGACGGTCTGCAGCAGCCACTGCTCGTGGCGGGTGCGCGGCTGGGTGATGATTTCGGTGCCGGTGCTCATCTTCGCCATCCACTTGGACAGGAAGAGCGAGACCAGCGAGCCGGCAAAACCAAAGACGGCGCAGAAGATCAGCAGGCTGCCGTGGTTCTGGCCGGTGAAGCGATCAACACCCAGCAGTTTGAGGGTGATGCTGGCGATAACCAGTACCGCCAAGTTGGTAGCCAGGAACAACATAATGCGCATCATGGTGTGAAACGACTCCTCACGGGAAAGACAGGCTCGATACGGCGGCTATATAAGGGCTCGCCCTGTGGTGATTCAACCGAGTCACTATTTCAAACTGTGTCGCCCGGCCTGACGGCGTGAAACGGCCGCGTGTGGGCGCCAATGCTTAGATGGGCATTTTCGCGTTTATTTCAATCGACAGGGAGAAAATCCGTCGCGATCGCGACGTCTTCGGCAGGTTGATCTCCCTCAATATGGCTGGGCGGAGCGCTGTTCGAACAGCTGACGAGTCAGCCGCGCAATCCGTTCACCATGTTGCTGGGCGAGTGCTTCACGCAATTGGAAAGCCAGGGTCGCCTGCACCCTATCCACCGCTGGCGGCAGTGCTTCGCCCTCGGTGATTGCCCGAGGAATGCCCCGCGACAAACGCAGGAAGCCCTTTTCGCTGAGCACCGCCTGGTCGAGCGCGTCGTAGCCGATGGTGGACTCGTAGCGCAGGTAACCTTCTTCAGCCAGCCACAGCAGCGCACCCAGGCACGCCTGATGACGTTTGCTCGGCAGGCCGAACTCATCCGGTTCTTCGCGGCCGATCAGGTCTTCCACGTACAGTGAGACCTTGCGCGGAAACGCCTGATAGAGCATCAGCAAGCCGCTGGCGGCATCCTTGTAGAAGTCGTCTATCTGCAGATCCATACTCACAGGGCCCTTGCCAGGAGCCAGGTGGGCAAGCAAGGCAGCAGGCGGCCGATCACTGCCCATGGCCAACCCGGAACGTATGCGCTACGGCTGCGCTTGCCGATATGGCGTGCGATCAGCCTGGCACCTTGGTCGACATCGATCAGAAACGGGCGTGGGCCGCTGTCCTGGTTGATCGGGGTGTCGATGTAGCCCGGCAGGATGGTAGTGGTGGCGATGTCGCTGCCATATAGCTCCAGGTCCAGTGACTGCATGTGGCTGATCAGCCCGGCCTTGCTCGCCGAATAGCCGGCGCTGGCGGGCAGGCCACGTTTGCCGGCGACAGAGGCGATGGCCACCAGATGACCATGACCCTGTCGGCGGAACAGTTCGGTGGCGGCGTCGAGGCACGCGATGGCGCCGATCAGGTTGGTTTCCAAGGTTTGCCGGTAGCGCTGGAAACGACCGCTGCCGGCTTTGCCGGCAAAACCGACGCCCGCATTGGCGATCACCCCGTCGAGGCCACCGAGGGCCTCCCTGGCGTGCTCGACGGCTAACTGGCAGGCTGCGTAATCGGTGACGTCCAGTTGCAACACGGCGATGCTGCGGCCATGGGCCTGACGAAGTTCGCCAGCCAGTAGCTGGAGGTTGTCCTCGCGACGCGCAGCGAGTGCCAGGTCGTAGCCCTGGCTGGCCAACTGGCGGGCCAGGGCCTCACCGATACCGGAGCTGGCACCGGTAAGCAGGTAGCGTCTGGCCTCAGCCATGGGTACATTCCTTTTATTGGCGATAGGTCTTGAGGAAGCTGCCGATGCGGCCGATCGCCTGTTCCAGGTCGTCGACGCGGGGCAGGGTGACCACGCGGAAGTGATCCGGCCACGGCCAGTTGAAGGCGGTGCCCTGAACGACCAGCAGTTTCTCGGAGAGCAGCAGGTCGAGAACGAATTTCTCGTCGTTGTGGATCGGGCAGACCTTGGGATCGATCTTCGGGAAGGCATACAGCGCGCCCATGGGCTTGACGCAGCTGACGCCGGGAATGTCGTTGAGCAGCTCCCAGGTGCGGTTACGCTGTTCCAGTAGGCGGCCCTGCGGCAACACCAGATCGTTGATGCTCTGGTAGCCACCCAGTGCGGTCTGGATCGCGTGCTGGCTTGGCACGTTGGCACACAGGCGCATGTTGGCCAGGATGTCGAGGCCCTCGATGTAGCTTTTCGCGTTGTGCTTGGGGCCGGAAATGATCACCCAGCCGGAGCGGAAACCGGCCACGCGGTAGGACTTGGACAGGCCGTTGAAGGTCAGACACAGCACGTCCGGCGCCAGGGAGGCGGTGGAGATGTGCTGGGCTTCGTCATAGAGGATCTTGTCGTAGATCTCGTCGGAGAAGATCACCAGATTGTGCTGGCGGGCCAGTTCGACGATATCCAGCAGCACTTCGCGCGAATACACGGCGCCGGTGGGGTTGTTCGGATTGATCAGCACCAGCGCCTTGGTGTTCGGGGTGATCTTGGCGCGCATGTCGGCGATGTCCGGAAACCAGCCGGCCTGCTCGTCGCACAGGTAGTGCACCGGCTTGCCGCCGGAGAGCGCCACGGCGGCGGTCCATAGCGGGTAGTCGGGCGCCGGGATCAGCACTTCGTCACCATTGTTGAGCAGGGCCTGCATGGCCATGACGATCAGTTCGGACACGCCGTTGCCCAGGTAGATGTCCTCGATGCCGACGCCTTCGATCTGCTTCTGCTGGCAGTACTGCATCACCGCCTTGCGCGCGCTGAACAGGCCCTTGGAATCGCTGTAGCCTTGCGCCGTGGGCAGGTTGCGGATCACGTCCTGGAGAATTTCCTCGGGGGCTTCGAAACCGAATGGCGCGGGGTTGCCGATGTTCAGCTTGAGGATGCGCTGGCCTTCCTCTTCCAGACGCTTGGCGTGTTTGAGCACCGGGCCGCGAATGTCGTAGCAGACGTTGGCGAGCTTGTTGGATTTGCTGACCTGCATGGTGAAGAATCCCGAATCGAAGAAAGGCGGCCTCTAAGGGGCCGAGGCGGCGGCGAGCCGTGGCGGGTTGAGGTGTCGAATCATACGTGTCAGCCTGAGTCGGGCAAAGATACAGATAGGGCTTTTTTATCCCGAGGAGGACGGCCTGTGAGCAAGCTCGAAAAACCACTGGAAACCTGGCGCGAGGAGCTGACGGACGCGCAGTTCAACGTCTGCCGTCTGGGCGGCACCGAACGGCCGTTCACCGGTGAGTACCACGACAGCAAGGTGCCGGGTGTCTATAAATGCGTGTGCTGCGGCACGCCGCTGTTCGACTCGGACGCCAAGTTCGACTCCGGTTGCGGCTGGCCGAGTTACTTCCAGCCGCTCAACGATCAGGTGATCACCGAGCTGGACGACTTCAGCCACGGCATGCACCGCATCGAAGTGCGCTGCAGCAACTGTGATGCGCACCTGGGGCATGTATTTCCCGATGGCCCGCGGCCCACCGGGCTGCGTTACTGCATCAATTCGGTATCGCTCAAGCACGTACCCCACGAGGCCTGAAGACAGATTCGCTATCAGGCTCGCCAATGGCGGGCCTGTTTTTTTATGAATTGAATTGTGTGCAATTAAATCGCTGGCTACTCTTTTCGCTTCACTCAATCAGAAGAGCCCTGACGCCATGAGCCAAGACCTGCTGGCCATTCCCTGCACCACCATCACGGGCGAACAGAAACGCCTGGGCGATTTCGGCGCCAAGGCCATTCTGGTGGTCAACACCGCCAGTCAGTGTGGCTTCACCCCGCAATACCAGGGGCTCGAAGCACTCTGGAAGCAGTACCGCGAAAAGGGCCTGATGGTGCTGGGCTTTCCCTGCAACCAGTTCGGCAAGCAGGAACCGGGTGACGAGCAGGCCATCTCCAGTTTCTGCGAGCTGAATTTTGGAGTGAGCTTTCCACTGTTTCGCAAGGTGGAGGTCAACGGCCCGGCGGCGCACCCGTTGTTCGTGCAGCTCAAACGCGAGGCACCAGGTTTGCTCGGCACCCAGCGGATCAAATGGAATTTCACCAAGTTCCTGATCAGTGGCGACGGTCGAGAGGTCACGCGGTACGCGCCGACCACCAAGCCTGAAGCCCTGCAGGCGGCGATCGACGCACTTACCAATGGATGACCTGAAGCTAGACCGTCAGCTGTGCTTCAAGCTTTACGCGGCGTCCCGTCAGGTGGTGCGAGCCTATAAGCCGATGCTCGATGGCCTGCAACTGACCTATCCGCAATACCTGGTGATGCTGGTGCTCTGGGAGTGGGACGAGTCGGCGCCCGCGCAGCCGACGGTCAAGGCCCTTGGCGAGCGCCTGTTGCTCGATTCCGGCACCCTGACGCCGCTGCTCAAACGGCTGCAATCGGCTGGGCTGGTGGAGCGTCGGCGTAGCGCCGCGGATGAGCGCGAAATGCACCTGTACCTCAGCGAGCAGGGGCGTGCGCTACGCAGTCGTGTGCCGATGCTGAAGCAGCAACTGCTGTGCGAGCAGGGCGTCGATACCAGGCAACTGGAACCCTTGCGCAGCCAGCTCGACGCACTGTTGCTGCGCCTGCGCGAAAGATTGTCCGAGTAGCAGAAGGCTGCTCGCCGTTCAGGCGGGCAGCCACTGGTCGAGCAGGGCGAGCAACTCTTCACGGCGGAAGGGCTTGGCCAGGTAATCGTTCATGCCCGCGGCCAGGCAACGTTGGCGCTCGTCCGACAGGGCATTGGCGGTCAGTGCGATGATCGGCAGCTGCTGCCAGGTCGGGTTTTCCCGAATGCGGCGGCTGGCCTCGTAGCCATCCATGACCGGCATGTTGCAGTCCATCAGCACCAGCGCGAACGCTTCTTCCTGCAGCCTGTCCAGGGCCTGCTGGCCATTGTTGGCCAGCACCACGTCGAGCCCCTGTTTGGCCAGCATGCCCTTGGCGACCAACTGGTTGACCGGATTGTCCTCGACCAGCAGCACGCGCGCCGCTTTGCGGTCGGTGGCGATTGGCATGGCAGCACCGGCGAGGTCGTCGGATGCACGCAGCAGCGCGTGATTCAGTGCCTGCAGCAGGTGCTGTCGGGTCAGCGGCCTGGCGACCTGTTCCAGCGGCGCGAGTGCCGCGGCCTGTTCGCTATCGAGGAAGCTGCCGTAGGCGGTGACCAGGATGATCGGCGTCGCCGTTTGCTCGCGCAGCTTTTTCATGCAAGTGGGGCAATCGCTGATCAATACGTCGGCGTCGAGCGCCTCGACACCCCCAGCGCTGTCGAGGCGGCGGTAGCTCAGGCCCCAGTTGCCGATCAGCAGCGGTAGCAGCTCGGCCAGGCCGGTTTCGGCGCCACAGATCGCCAGCACGCGTCCGCTCAGCTGCGGCGCAGGCGGCGCAGCGTCCAGGCTGGGCAGCGGCAAAATGGCGCTGAAGCGGCTGCCGCTACCCGGCGTGGACCGCAGCTCCAGCGTGCCGTCCATCGCCTCGCAGAGACGGCGCGTGAGCGCCAGGCCGAGCCCGGTGCCGCCGAACTGCCGGGTTATGTTGGCGCCGGCCTGGGTGAACGGTTGGAAGATGCGCGCCTGGGCATCCTCGGCGATGCCGATGCCGGTGTCGCAGACCTCGATACGGATGCATTCGCCCTCGGCGCCGATACGAATGTCGACGCGGCCTTCGCGGGTGAATTTCAAGGCGTTGGACAACAGGTTGCTAACGATCTGCCGCACCCGCGTTGGGTCGCCGAGTACCTGGGCCGGTAGCTGTGGATCGATCAGGCAGGTCAGCTCCACACCAGCCTGGGCGTTTTGCGACAGCAGGCTGGCGGTGCCTTCCACCAGCGCGCCGAGGTCGAAGGCGATACGCTCCAGCTCCAGCTGGCCGGCCTCGAATTTCGACAGGTCGAGAATGTCGTTGAGCAGGTCGACCAGCACCTTGCCGGAGTCGTGGGCGATGGACAGCTGCTGGCGCTGTTCGCTGTTCAACGGCCCTTCGAGCGACAGGGCGAGCATGCCCAGCAGACCGTTGAGCGGTGTGCGGATCTCGTGGCTCATGTTGGCCAGGAAGATCGAGCGCGCCTGGGCCATGGCCAGGGCGTCACGGCGGGCCTGCTCCAGCTCGTCGTTGGAGCGGCTGAGGCGGTTGTTGGCGGCTTTCAGCTCGACGGTCCTGGCCGAGACGATGGCCTCCAGTTCGCCCAGGTAGTCGGTAAGGCGGTCTTCGGCGGTGCGTCGTTGCTCGATCTCGGTGGCGATGCTGGCGAACTGGCGGTTGGCGACCTTGACCAGCACGCCGATCTCGTCGCGCTCATGACCGGGCGGACAGGGCAGCGGCGTGCGGTCGGGGGTGCGCAGGTCACGGCCGGCCAGCGCCTGAATCACCTGGGTGAGCGGCTTGGTGAGCATGAAGTAAAAGAGCACCAGCAGGATCACCGACAGCAGCAGGCTGCGGGTGAAACCATTGACCATGGTCAGCACCGAACGCTTGAGAAAGTTGCTGCCGAACGCGTAGGTGTCGATGTCGAGTTGCAGCATGCCGAGTTGTTCGTCTGGCGCGTGATCGACCGACAGTCGGGTCTCAAAATGGCGACTGCTGCCGAACAGGAAGTCGCTGAACAGCCGGTAACGGCTCTGCATGGATGGCTGAGCGGCGCTGGCCAGTACCTCGCCATTGCTGTCGACGATGCGCGCGCCGATCACCGCGGGGGAGCGGCGCAGGCCGACGACCAGCTCCTGGGCGAGTTCGGCATCGATGTTGTAGGCAATCCGCGCGGCAGGGTTGTGGCTGATCTCCATCAGCGCACGAATCTCGCGGTTGATGGCCGCGTCTTCGCTGGCATAATCGACGCCGATCTGCACCAGGCTGAGCAATGCGCCCAGAATGAACGCGACGAGAACGGTGAGGCCGGCCTGCTTGAATGACAGTCGCTGTCTGAGTGGTATTTCCATATTGGGGCGCTGTCTCGTTCCGATCGCTGCCCAAGCATAGTCGATCTGGCCTGTTTTTCGGCACACCTGCCTCACAGACTGAATACTCGAGGAGCTGCTACGTGGATTCCCGTATTACCGATTTTCTGGCTCGCGCCGAAAGCGTGCTGACCCGCATCGAGCCGCTGTTGCCGGCTGTTCGCGAACCGCTGGAATGGACCGATACCCTGGCCGCGCGCTGGCAGCGTGAAGGCCGTTCGGGCTACCTGCAGGCGCTCAAGGTGAGCCTGGACATGACTCTCAGCGACCTGATCGGCGTCGATACCCAGCGCGAGCAACTGGCGCGTAATACCCGGCAGTTCGTGCAGGGTATGCCGGCCAACCACGCGCTGTTGTGGGGCGCGCGCGGCACCGGCAAGTCGTCGCTGGTTCGCGCGCTGCTGGCCGAGCATGCCGGAGCCGGACTGCGCTTGATCGAGATCGAGCGTGATCACCTGGCCGATTTGCCGCGGGTGGTCGAGCAACTGATGAAGTTGCCACAGCGCTTCATTCTGTTCTGCGACGACCTGTCGTTCGAGGCGGGCGAGGGCGATTACCGGGTACTCAAGAGCGTGCTCGACGGCTCGCTGGAGCGTTCCCCGGAAAACGTACTGCTGTACGCCACGTCCAACCGTCGGCACCTGGTGCCGGAACGCGAGAGCGACAACGCCAACACCAAGATGGTCGACGGCGAGCTGCACCCGAACGAGGCCGTCGAGGACAAGATCGCATTGTCGGACCGCTTCGGCCTGTGGCTTTCCTTCTATCCCTTCACCCAGCAGCATTACCTCGACGTGGTACGCCACTGGATCGAGGTTCAGGCCGAGCAGGCCGGCCTGCAATGGCAGTGGAGCGAGGAGTTGGAAATACTCGCCGTGCGCTGGGCCACCGGGCGCGGCAATCGTAATGGCCGTTGTGCCTATCAGTTCGCCCGCCAGTGGGTCGGGCTGCAGCTACTGGAGACATCGCAATGATCGACTTGAGTCAAACCGGTTCCGGCCTGGACGGCTACGCCCTGCTGACCGCCCAGCTGGAGGCCTTGCTGTCCGGCGAGCGGGATTTCATCGCCAACGCGGCGCAGTTCAGTGCTTTCGTCTATCACGAGCTGGAGGGCCTCAATTGGGCCGGTTTCTATCTGGTAAAGGACGATGAGCTGGTGCTCGGCCCGTTCCAGGGCAAGGTGGCTTGCGTGCGCATCGCCTTCGGGCGCGGCGTGTGTGGCGCTGCGGCGGCATCGCGGCAAACCCAGCGGGTCGAGGATGTGCACGCCTTCCCTGGCCATATCGCCTGCGACAGCGCGTCCAACAGCGAGCTGGTGGTGCCGTTGCTCAAGGACGGCCGGCTGATCGGTGTGCTGGATCTGGATAGCCCGCGAACGGGGCGTTTCACCGAGGCGGATCAGCGTGGTATCGAAGGGCTGGCCGCCGTGCTGCTGCGCGCCAGTGATTGCTAGAAGAGCAGTGAGGCCTGAGAGGCGCAGGCCTCTCAGTCGTATAGCGCCTTCTTCTTCCAGTCGCCGTCGTCTTCCATCGACTTCAGCCCCTCGTCCAGCTCGCTGTTCGCATCGCCGCTAGGCGCCTGGGAGCTGACCAGCATTGCATTGACGCGTTCCAGCTGCTTCTGGAACTGCGCCAGGGTCGCCTGGTAGCGGGCGGCATCGGCCTGCTTCTGCAGAAATTGTACGCCACGCTCCAGGGCCAGCCGGGCGTGCCCGTTCTGTTGCTGCTGCAGCGCCTGTTTGGCCTGGTTGCCGTACAGGTCCACATACAGCTGCACCAGCATATGACGAATTTCCTTGGCCCACTTCTTGGCTTCGTCGACAGGTAGCTGGCCGGTCTGCGCAAGCTTGCCGACCTGGCCGTGGAGCGCTTCCAGCTGGGCGCGAACCTGGGTGGCCTTGGCGTCATCGGTCACGTGATAGGGCGCGTTGCGCACTGGAATGTCCGGGCCCATGGCGATCAGCTTGCGCAGCTCCTCGACCATGGTCGCGTAGGCGCTGTCCTGTTTGTCGACTTCCAGGATGCGCTCGGCGAACTGTAGTTGCAGGCTGCACAACAGCAGCTTGAGCTCGGGCGTCATGAACTGGCCGGCGAACTGTTCGTTGAGGTCGGCGATGCGCCGGTAGCGCTCGGCCAGGTCGGCTTTCAGGCGCGCCTTCTTGCGCTTGTTGTTTTCGGCCAGTTGATTCAGATAGGCCAGCAGCACCAACAGCGTGATACCGCCGATTATCGCCATGGTGATCACGAGCGAGGACATCGTCTAAACCTCTTCAAAGCCTTGGGGCAGGGCGCAGCGGCCCGCAAGGTGGCGCTGCCTGTCGCTATCAGTCATCTTACTCGCGTTCTGCCATCATTGCGCGGTCTGCGCGTTTCGCTTGTCGCATTAAAGCAGGCATGTTCGGCAGGCACTCTGCCGATGGTCTTGGAATCAGATTGAAGTCGTTGATTTTAAAAATTTTTATATGAGCTGTTGACGAGTGTTGAAAGGCTCCATAGAATGCGCGCCACTTCCACGGTAATGCTGAAAAGCACAGCGGGGAAGCCGGAAATTCCGGGCAATGTCCCCTTCGTCTAGTGGCCTAGGACACCGCCCTTTCACGGCGGTAACAGGGGTTCGAGTCCCCTAGGGGACGCCACTTCCAGAAGAAGTGGAGCAGCAAAGATTGCGGGAATAGCTCAGTTGGTAGAGCACGACCTTGCCAAGGTCGGGGTCGCGAGTTCGAGTCTCGTTTCCCGCTCCAGATTTCAGGTTCAGCGTGGCAGCTGAATCGTTGTAAGAAGTTCCAGGTCCCCTTCGTCTAGTGGCCTAGGACACCGCCCTTTCACGGCGGTAACAGGGGTTCGAGTCCCCTAGGGGACGCCAATTTGTTGTAAATGCGGGAATAGCTCAGTTGGTAGAGCACGACCTTGCCAAGGTCGGGGTCGCGAGTTCGAGTCTCGTTTCCCGCTCCATATAAACGAAAACGCCGCTCAATCGAGCGGCGTTTTCGTATCTGCGTTTTGGCGCAGAACAAAGCCCGTCAGCATCACTATTGCTGGCGGGCTTTTTCGTCAGTGGCGGCTGGTCGGTGCCGGCATGGCCAGCAGTTGCTTTTCCTGGTTCCAGTCGAACGGCTCGTCGTTCTCTTCGGCGTAGAAGCGGCGCTCGTCGAGCTGCTGGTACAGGTCGATCTCATCGTCCGGCATGAAGTGCAGGCAATCGCCGCCGAAGAACCACAGCAGGTCGCGCGGTACCAGGTGGGCGATCTGCGGGTAACGCTGGAAGATCTGGCTGATCAGTTCCTGGCCCAGGTACAGGCTGCGCTCCATGTCCACGGGCAGTTCGGCGAGCAACTCGTCGTAGCGCTCGAGAAAGTTGGCATGGCTGGCATCGAGGATCTGCTCGGCTTCACCCAGGGCAACGAGGATGGTGCGCAGGTGGTTGAGCAGGACGATGTGATGGTCGAGATGGGGATTGGCCATGTCCGGGTGATCCTGAAAGTAAAACGGGCGCCGGAGTATAAGGTCCATGGCGCCCGCTGTCGTCTCTGCCTTGCGATTACCTCACCTTGCCTTCGCTGGGCAGCAGATCCTCCTTGCTGAAGTCGTCGACGTCGATCACCACGCGGCGGGCCTGCTCGGCGCGCTGCAACTGTTGGCCTTCCTCGGCGCTGAGCACGCCGGCGGCGACTGCCGTTTCAATCTCGTTGTGCCCGGGCGCTTCACGCACTTGCCCAGCCTTGACGGCCTTGTGCAGTTTCTTCTGCAGTGGCGCAGCCTCCTGCAGCAGGTTGAAGGCGTGTTGCAGAGCACCGACCGGATCCTCGGGCGAGGTGGGGCGGAAGCAGCCTTCGAGCACGGCCTCGAGCGCCGGATTGCCAGCATTCTGGCCGATGATCGCGGCGACTTGCGCGTCGAGCTGATCGTCCGGGCCCTGGTGGCGGCGGCCGAAGGGGAATACCAGCACGCGCAAAGCGCTGCCCAGCAGGCGGTTGGGGAAGTTGCCGAGCAGCTCGTCGATGGCGGTTTCGGCCTTGCCCAGGCTCTCTTCCAGTGCCCAGTGCAGCAGTGGGCGTACGTGCTCCGGATAGTCCTGGTCGTGATAACGCTTGAGCGCCGCGGAGGCCAGATACAGATGGCTGAGTACGTCGCCCAGGCGGGCCGACAGGCGCTCGCGGCGCTTCAGTTCACCGCCCAGCAACATCATGCTGAGGTCGGCGAGCATGGCGAAGGCGGCGCTCAGGCGATTGAGGGCGCGGAAGTAAGGGCGGCTGATGCGGTCGCCCGGTACCTTGCCGAGCAGGCCCAGGCTGAGGCTCAGGATCAGCGTGCTGGCGGCGTTGCTGACGGCGAAGCCGATGTGTTGCATCAGCAGATCGTCGAATTCCAGCAATGCCTGGTCGCGGTCCTCGCGGCCGGCCAGGGCCATTTCCTTGAGCACGTAGGGATGGCAGCGGATAGCGCCTTGGCCGAAGATCATCAGGTTGCGCGAGAGGATGTTGGCGCCCTCGACGGTGATGAAGATCGGCGCGCCTTGCCAGGAGCGGCCCAGGTAGTTGCTCGGGCCCATGATGATGCCCTTGCCGCCGTGCACGTCCATGGCGTGGGTGATGCATTCACGCCCGCGCTCGGTCAGGTGATACTTGAGGATCGCCGACAGTACCGAGGGTTTCTCGCCCAGGTCGACCGCGTTGGCGGTGAGGATGCGTGCGCTGTCCATCAGCCAGGCGTTGCCACCGATACGTGCCAGAGCTTCCTGAATACCTTCGAAGGCCGACAGTGGCACGTTGAACTGCTCACGTACCTGGCTGTACTGGCCGGTGACCAGGCTGGTGTACTTGGCGGCACCGGTTCCGACTGCCGGCAGCGAGATCGAGCGGCCGACCGACAGGCAGTTCATCAGCATCATCCAGCCCTTGCCGAGGTAGTCCGGCCCGCCGATCAGGTAGTCCAGCGGGATGAACACGTCCTTGCCGCTATTGGGGCCGTTCATGAAGGCGGCGCCAAGCGGCAGGTGACGGCGGCCGATATCTACGCCGGGGGTATCGGTGGGAATCAGCGCCAGGCTGATACCGAGCTCTTCCTTGTCGCCGAGCAGGTGATCAGGGTCATAGGCCTTGAAGGCCACGCCGAGCAGCGTCGCTACCGGGCCC
Source organism: Pseudomonas sp. PA1(2017) (assembly GCF_001945375.1). Taxonomy (NCBI): domain Bacteria; kingdom Pseudomonadati; phylum Pseudomonadota; class Gammaproteobacteria; order Pseudomonadales; family Pseudomonadaceae; genus Pseudomonas; species Pseudomonas sp. PA1(2017). The sequence goes on along the minus strand of NZ_MSXU01000015.1, from coordinate 421,612 downwards.
AGGGTGATGTAGCGCTTTTCCCAGTTCAGGCGCAGGCCGACGACTTCCTCGCCATTCCACTGGCCTTTGCAGATCACTCCGCTGTCGGGCATGGCGCCGGCATCGGAACCGGCCAGTGGGCCGGTCAGGGCGAAGCAGGGGATGTCGTCGCCGCGGGCCAGGCGCGGCAGGTAATGGTTGCGCTGTTCTTCGGTGCCGTAATGCAGCAGCAGCTCGGCCGGGCCGAGGGAGTTGGGCACCATCACGGTGGAGGCCAGGTCGCCGCTGCGGGTCGCCAGCTTCATCGCCACTTGCGAGTGGGCGTAGGCCGAGAATCCCTTGCCGCCGTATTCCTTGGGAATGATCAGGGCGAAGAAGCCATGCTGCTTGATGTGTTCCCAGGCTTCTGCCGGCAGATCCATGCGCTGGCCGATTTCCCATTCGCTGACCATGGCGCATAGCTCTTCGGTAGGGCCATCGATGAATGCCTGTTCTTCGGCGGTTAGCGTGGCTTTCGGGTAGGCCAACAGCTTGTCCCAATCCGGGCGACCGCTGAACAGCTCGCCGTCCCACCAGACGGTGCCGGCTTCGATGGCATCCTTCTCGGTATTGGACATCGGCGGCAGCACTTTCTGGAACCAGGCGAACAGCGGCTTGGTGAAGTGCTTGCGGCGCAACTCCGGTAGCGCCAGCGGGATGGCGACCGCTAGCCACAGCAGCCAGAAGATCACCAGCAGCCAGCCTGGTGCGTGGCTGTAGGCACCCATGATCAACAGATAGGCGGCAACGATTGCCAGGGCGGGCAGGGGAGCCGTGCGGCGGTGGGCCAAATAGGCCGTACCGATGACCAGAACGAGCAACCAGACAGCGAGCATGCAGAATCCTCCGTGATGGCGACAGCAGAACGGCGTGTGCCGCCATAATCGTAGTCGGCCCGTGCAAAAGCTGCCGACAGGGGCGTAACAGAGCACGTCCTGAAGGATCGTGACCCGTCGCGTTCCCGATAGTGACCCCGCTGTAGGCTGGCGAGTTCGTATAACAAATTGCATCCACGGATGACCTGTTGGTCAGCCCGTGAATCACGCTGGTCGTCTGCTCCATGAACGAGGTCGATAGCCAACATCACCGTGGCCGGCTTCCTTCTTGGCGACACAGTGGTAGGGTTGTCAGCCTCTCCGTTGGCAGGACTCTGATAAGGACGGTTGGTGATGCTGAAAATTTGGGGCCGCAAGAATTCCAGCAACGTACGCAAGGCGCTGTGGTGCGCTGAAGAAGCGGGCGTCGCTTACGAGCGAGTCGAGGCCGGTGGCGCCTTTGGCGTGGTCGATCAACCCGAGTACCTGGCGCGCAATCCCAACGGCCGCGTGCCGATGATCGAAGACGACGGCCTGGTGCTGTGGGAATCCAACGCCATCGTGCGTTACCTCGCCGCGGCCTATGCGCCGGGCTCCCTTTATCCTGAGGATCCTGTCAGCCGCGCCGGTGGCGACAAGTGGATGGACTGGACGACCTCCAGCTTCGCCGGTGAGTTTCGCGATCTGTTCTGGGGCACCTTGCGTACTCCGGTCGAGCGGCGCAACGAGGCCGTGATCGAAGCGGCCCGGCAGCGCTGTATCGAGGTGTTGGCGCTGCCCGAAAAGGCGCTGGGCGAGCAGCCTTACCTGTCCGGTGAGCGCTTCGCCATGGGCGACATTCCTCTGGGCAGTTTCATCTATGCCTGGTTCGAAATGCCCATCGAGCGGCCAGCGCAGCCCAACCTGCAGGCCTGGTACGCGCGACTGCGCGAGCGCCCGGCCTACCAGCGTGCAGTGATGACCGAGCTGACCTGAGGGCGCCTCTAAAAACCACCGGCGTCGTCACCGCCTATGTTTTAGCGATGCCCATGGGCGGGCAATTGCGTTGCAATGTTTGCGCTTTACCCCCATCTAAACCCTGTCTTTTTCATGCGTGCGTATCCTTTATGAGTACTGCTCTGTCGATCCGACAGCTGACCAAAACCTATGGCAACGGCTTCACCGCCTTGCACGGTCTCGATCTCGACGTCGCCGAGGGTGACTTCTTCGCCTTGCTGGGGCCCAACGGTGCCGGCAAGTCCACTACCATCGGCATTCTTTCCACTCTGGTGAACAAGTCCAGCGGCACGGTCAACGTGTTCGGCCATGACCTCGATGCCCAGCCCGCTGCGCTCAAGCGCTGCCTCGGCGTGGTGCCTCAGGAGTTCAACTTCAACCAGTTCGAGAAGGTCTTCGATATCGTCGTGACCCAGGCGGGTTACTACGGTATTCCCGCGCGCCTGGCCAAAGAGCGCGCCGAGCAGTACCTCACCCAGCTTGGGTTGTGGGAAAAGCGCGGCGTGGCGTCACGGGAGCTCTCCGGTGGCATGAAGCGCCGGCTGATGATCGCCCGCGCGCTGGTGCATGAGCCGCGCCTGCTGATCCTCGACGAGCCGACCGCGGGCGTCGACATCGAGCTGCGCCGTTCTATGTGGAGCTTTCTCACCGACCTCAACAAGCAGGGCATCACCATCATCCTCACCACCCATTATCTGGAAGAGGCCGAGCAGCTGTGCCGCAACATCGGCATCATCGACCATGGGCGGATCGTAGAAAACACCAGCATGAAGGCGCTGCTGGGCAAGCTGCACGTCGAGACCTTCCTGCTCGATCTCAAGCACGACCTGGCAGCCGTGCCAGCTCTTGCCGGCTACCCCGCCAAGCTGGTCGACCGCCACACCCTCGAGGTGCAGGTCGACAAGAGCCAGGGCGTCACCGATCTGTTCCGCCAGTTGGCGGCGCATGACATCGAGGTGCTGAGCCTGCGTAACAAGAGCAACCGCCTGGAGGAGCTGTTCGTGTCCCTGGTCGAGAAGAACCTGTCGAAGGTGGCCGTATGATGCACGAGCAGTCCGAGTTCAGCGCCAACCTGGTGGCCTTGCGCACCATCGTCTATCGCGAAGTGCGCCGCTTCATGCGCATCTGGCCGCAGACCCTGCTGCCGCCGGCGATCACCATGGTTCTGTACTTCGTGATCTTCGGCAACCTGATCGGCCGACAGATCGGCGACATGGATGGCTTCACCTACATGGAGTACATCGTGCCGGGTTTGATCATGATGTCGGTGATCACCAACGCCTACGGCAACGTGGTGTCGAGCTTCTTCGGCAGCAAGTTCCAGCGCTCGGTCGAGGAGCTGATGGTGTCGCCAGTCTCACCGCACACCATCCTCATCGGCTACGTCACCGGTGGCGTGCTGCGCGGCCTGGCGGTCGGCATCATCGTCACGCTTCTATCGCTGTTCTTCACCCATTTGCAGGTGCATCACCTCGGGTTAACGGTGCTGGTGGTATTGCTGACGGCGACCATCTTTTCCCTGGGCGGCTTCGTCAACGCGGTGTTCGCACGCAACTTCGACGACATCTCGATCATCCCGACCTTCGTGCTGACGCCGCTGACCTACCTGGGTGGGGTGTTCTATTCGATCAGCCTGCTGCCGCCATTCTGGCAGACGGTATCGATGGCCAACCCGGTGCTGCACATGGTCAACGCCTTCCGTTACGGCATCCTTGGTGTGTCGGATATCAGCATCGGCACCGCCATCGGCTTCATGCTGGTCGCCACGGCGGTGCTCTATGTGCTGTGCGTGCGCCTGCTGGTCAGCGGGCGCGGGATGCGTCAGTAAGCGGTTTGTCGCGGCAGGCTGCGGGCGAGCCCTACAGCCAGCCGTAATGGCGGAAGCTGGCGTAGAGCCCGGCACAACCTGCGCCGATCACGCCGAGTACGGCGAAATAGCCGTACTGCCAGGTCAGCTCCGGCATGTTGTGAAAGTTCATGCCGTAGATACCGGCCACGGCGGTAGGGAAGGCCAGGATCGCTGCCCAGGCGGCGAATTTACGCTGCACCACGCTTTGCCGGGACGACTCGAGCAGCAGGCCGATCTCGATGGCATGATCGGCCATCTCGCGCAGGTTGGTCAGGTCTTCGAGCAGGCGATTGACGTGAATCGCTACGTCGCGAAAGTACGGTCGCATGTTCTTGTCGATGAAGGGGAAGTCCAGGTGCTGCAGCTCCTGGCAGATCTCCGCGAGGGGCCCGATGTTGCGGCGCAGGCGTAGCAGGTCGCGGCGCAGTTGTTGGATGCGCACCACCTCGCTGTGGGTCATGGCGCATTCGAGTACCGTCTGTTCGAGCTGCTCCAACTCGCTGTAATAGGCGTCCATCAGCGGCCGGTAATTTTCGATGATGAAGCTGATCAGTGCGTAGAGCACGAAGTCTTCGCCGTGCTCGAGCAGCAGCGGCCTGGCTTCGCAGCGCTGGCGCACCTTGGAGTAAGGCGCCGAATCGCCGTAGCGGGCGCTGATCACGTAGCCCTTGCCGGCGAACAGCTGGGTTTCCACGAAGGTCAGCTCGCCGCCGACCTGCACGGGCGAATAGAGCACCAGAAACAGCGCGTCGCCGAAAATCTCCAGCTTGGGGCGGGTGTGGCGTTGCAGGGCATCCTCCAGGGCCAGTTCGTGCAGGTTGAACTGGCGCTGCAGGTTGCCGAGTTCCTGGCTGCCGGGATCGTGCAGGCCGATCCACACGAAGTGCTCGGGCTTGCCGGCCCATTCCCGACCCTCGTCAAGATGAATATCGCTGACCTTGCGGCCCTTGCTGTAAACCGCTGCTGCGACCACTTCGCCCATGGTGTGCCCCACGCCAGATTGGTGCTGGCAGCTTACCTGCTTATCTCGCCGCGCTCAGCAGCCGCGTGAGCGGTTTTTTCACGGCTGGCTTACAGCGAATGCTGCTTGTCCAGCTCGATCGCCTTATCGAGGGTTTCCAGTAGCGCTGCGCGCACCTTGAGCTTGGTCTTGCGGTGCGCGTTCATGTTGATCTTCTTGAACTGCGCCGCCACGGCCTGGGCGGTCGCCAGCAGTTGCTCGACCGGCACCACCTTGTCGAGGAAGCCGGCATCGACGGCGCCTTGCGGGTCGAACATCTCGCCGTTGATCACCGAGCGATGGAAGGCGGACTTGCGCAGACGATCTCGGGCCAGTTCGATGCCGACGTGGTGCATGGTCATGCCGATCTGCACTTCGTTGAGGCCGATGGTAAAGGCGCCTTCGACGCCGATGCGGTAGTCACTGGAAAGCAGCAGAAAGGCGCCCTTGGCCACTGCATGGCCGGGGCAGGCGGCGATGATCGGGTACGGATGGGCGAGCATGCGCCTGGCCAGCGTCGAGCCGGCGGCGACCAGGTCGATGGCATTCTGCGGGCCGGAGGTCATCACCTTGAGGTCATAGCCACCGGAGAGAATACCCGGCTGCCCGGTAAGGATGACGATGGCCTTGTCCTGGGTGGCCCGGTCAAGGGCCGCATTGAAGGCCTCGATCACCGCCGGCGAGATGGCATTGACCTTGCCGTTGTTGAGAGTCAGCGTGGCGATGCCGTCATCGAGTTGGTAGCTGATCAGGTCGCTCATGGTCGACTCCTTGTTGTGAAATGTGCGGCTGACGTTACCCATCCGCCGTGATCCGGTAAAGCACGAAGGGTGACCGTAGAGTCAGGGTGGCGGCAGGCAAACAGGCTGTCGCTCGATCGCGCCGATGATGGAGTGGACGGATCACCACTGCCCATATTTGCAGGCTGCTTTGCCCGGCGCCTGACGCTGCTGGGTGCCTTGCTCCGTCAACGGAGCAGGCTGGCTATTGTTCCCGATGGCTTAAGCGCATGAATCTTTTGAAAAAAGTTTTGCGTTTGGGCAAACCTTCGATTACATTAGCGCGCCTCGACAGACAGCGCGTCTGGCGAGATCCGGTGAAGTGTCCGAGCGGTTGAAGGAGCACGCCTGGAAAGTGTGTATACGAGAAATCGTATCAAGGGTTCGAATCCCTTCTTCACCGCCACTTTCGAACAAAACCAAAAACCCCGAAAGCCGAAAGGTTCTCGGGGTTTTTGGCGTTTGGCGTCCTTTCCTCGCATGTATCTTCACTCAGCCGAGCGTTGGGCGCTCGCGCGTGAGGGCCGGGTAACGGCAACAGCATTCTTTTCTCGATGCGCCTCTCTCGGCGTCATCGCTTCGAGGTTTTTATGTCGCAATTGCTTGGCATGGCGCTGGGGCCCTTGCTCGGTTTGTTCATCATCAGTATCGGTAACGGCTTCATATCATCGCTGACCACGCTGCGCCTGGACGCGGCCGGGGTGTCGGCGACGGTGATCGGTATCGTGTCGGCGTCCTATTTCATCGGCCTGACCCTGGGGGCGTTGTTCAATGACCGGCTGATCCTGCGCATCGGCCATATCCGCGCCTACAGCAGTTTCGCTTCGCTGACGGCGGTGAGCGTGTTGTTGCAGGGGCTGTTCTTCGACCCTTGGGCCTGGTTCGTCTTCCGGCTGATCGCCGGCTGGTCGATTCTCGGGGTGTTTCTCGTCGTCGAAAGCTGGATGCTCCTGGCGGGCGACCAGAAGGTGCGTGGTCGCCTGCTGGCGTTGTACATGATGGCGCTGTACGGCTCCGGCATGCTTGGCCAACTGCAGCTCGGCGCCATCGATGCCTGGGGCGAGACCGCGCCGTTCATGGTGGCGGGGCTCCTGGCGTCGTTGTCGGTGCTGCCCATGGGCATCATTCCGCGGGTCACGCCGCTGGTGGAAAAGGTCGAACCGCTGCTGCCCCATCAGTTGATCCGCATGACCCCGACCGGGGTGATTGGCTGCTTCGGCTCCGGTATCGCCATTGCGGCGGTCTATTCGCTGCTGCCGCTGTACCTGCAGCGCGTCGGCATGAGCGTCAGCGAGGTCGGGCAGATGATGGCCAGCGTGATTCTCGGCGCCATGCTGCTGCAATACCCGGTGGGGCGCTGGTCCGACCAGCATGATCGGCAGAGCGTGCTGATCGTGCTGAGCCTGTTCTGCCTGCTGATTTCGCTGGCGATCATGATTCTGCCGTCATCGCCGCTGCTGCTCATGGTGTTGCTGTTCCTGCTGGGGGGCGGGGTGTTCGCCGTCTATCCGGTGGCGGTCAGCCATGCCGCTGACCGGGCGCCGGCTGGCGCGCTGGTGCGCATGGTGCAGGGGCTGCTGCTGATCAATTCCCTGGGCTCGGCGATCAGCCCGCTGATGATTTCGCCGCTGATGGAGCACGACGGCGACGCCGGTTTGTTCCTGGCCTTCAGCCTGCTCAACGGTTGCCTGGTGCTGTTGTTTTTCTGGCGTCGCAAGCTGCGCCCGGCGCCGCAGCCTGTGGCACCATTCGAGCCGGCGACGCCCGCCTCGATGGTGGGTGCGGAGCTGCGGGTGACCGAGGACCTGGTCCAGGGCGCGCTCGAGCACGAGCGTATGGAGGACCTTTCCGACGTAGTGCCCGGTGTCGAGGTCGCCGAGCCGGTGGTCGATATGACGATGGACGCCCGGGAGCGCGAAGGTGGGCTTCAAGCCTGAAGGTGAAAAGCATCGAATGAGGGGCGTGCGGCCATGAAATGGGACATTTTTTGCCGCGTCGTCGATAACTACGGCGATATCGGCGTGACCTGGCGTCTGGCTCGGCAACTGGTGGCCGAGCAGGGCGCTGAAGTGCGTCTGTGGGTCGATGATCTGGCGGCGCTGGCGCGTATCTGCCCGCAGGCCGATGCTGATTCCGATTGCCAGCTACTGAGCGGGGTCGAGGTGCGCCATTGGCCGCAGACCTGTCAGGCTGTCGAGCCAGCGGATGTGGTGATCGAAGCCTTCGCATGCGATCTGCCAGACGACTACGTGGCGGCGATGGCCGCGCGCACGAGGCCCGTGCTCTGGCTGAATCTGGAATACCTGAGTGCCGAGAGCTGGGTCGAGGGTTGCCACGGCCTGCCGTCGATGCAGGGCAGCGGCCTGCAGAAGTTCTTCTTCTTTCCAGGCTTTACCGCCGGCACGGGCGGGCTGCTGCGCGAGAGCGGGCTGCTCGCTGCGCGCGACAGGCTGCAGAGAAGCGCCGAGGCGCGCGCGCGGTTTCTCGCTTCGCTAGGCGTCAGCCCTGGCGCCAGTGCCCGCTTGGTTTCCCTGTTTGCCTATGAAAACGCTGCGTTAGAGAGCTGGCTGGATGCCTTGGCGGGCGCTGATATCCCGACCCATCTGCTGGTGCCGGAGGGGCGGATTCTTGGCGACTTGCAGCATTGGGCAGGCTCGCCGCTCGAGCCCGGTCAGATCATACGGCGCGGCGCCTTGAGCGTGCAGCTGCTGCCCTTCATGCAGCAGGAGCAGTACGACGCGTTGCTCTGGTGCTGCGACCTCAACCTGGTGCGCGGCGAGGATTCCTTCGTGCGTGCGCAATGGGCGGGCCGGCCGCTGGTCTGGCACATCTACCCGCAGCAGGACGGTGCGCACCTTGAAAAGCTCGACGCTTTCATGGCCCTTTACTGCCAAGGGTTTTCAGGCGAGGCCCAGGCGGCTTTGCGCGCGGTGTGGCAGGCCTGGAACGCGGGAGAGGACATGGCGCCGGGCTGGGAAGCCTGGCTGCAATGCGCCGATGAACTGGCCGCCCACGCACGGGCGTGGGCCAGGCGCCAGGCGGTACGTGCAGATCTTGCCGCAGCGCTGGTGCAGTTTTACCGAAATTGGCTATGATACGCGGCCTCGAATTTTGTAAATCCATTCAGATCCGGATATTCGTATGAAAACCGCACAAGAAATGAAGCCTAACAGCGTGGCCCTGATTGATGGCCAGCCATGGCTGATCCAGAAGGCCGAGTTCACCAAGTCCGGTCGTAACAGCGCCATCGTCAAGATGAAGCTGAAGAACCTGATCAACGGCTCCAAGACCGAAACCGTCTACAAAGCCGACGACAAGATGGAGCCGGTCATCCTTGAGCGCAAGGAAGTGAACCTGTCCTACATCAGTGGCGACGACTACGTGTTCATGGATCCGGAGTACAACTCTTACGAGCTGCGCGCCGAAGACCTGGAAAGCGTTCTGCCGTTCATCGAAGAAGGCATGAACGACGTCTGCGAAGCCGTGTTCTTCGAAGGCAAGGTAATCTCCGTCGACCTGCCGACCACCATCGTGCGTCAGCTGGCCTACACCGAAGGTTCCGCTCGTGGCGACACTTCCGGCAAGGTGATGAAGCCTGCCAAGCTGAACAACGGTACCGAAGTGAAGGTTGCCGACTTCTGCGAAATCGGCGACTGGATCGAGATCGATACCCGTACCGGCGAGTACAAGTCCCGCGCCAAAGCGCCGGCCTGATTCAGCTCTGCGCTGTACTGAAAAACCCGGCCTGGCGCCGGGTTTTTTATGCGCTGCGATCAGCGCTTCGTGGGGAAGGCGATCGAGCGATCAGTCGTCACGACCATCCATCATGGTGCGCTTGAGCATCACATAGACCGCCCCCGTGCCCCCGTGCTTGGCCACGCAGGAGGCAAAACCCAGCACCTGCGGATGCTGGCGCAGCCAGGTGTTCACGTGGCTCTTGATCATCGGCTTGCGGCCATCGGTGCGTACCGCCTTGCCGTGGGTCACCCGCACGCAGCGGATTTCCAGCTTGGTGGCTTCGGCGAGAAACTCCCAAAGGGTGTCGCGGGCCTTCTCGACGCTCATGCCGTGCAGATCGAGGCTACCGTCGAAGGGAATCTGGCCGAGTTTGAGCTTGCGCATCTGGCCGTCCTGCACGCCGTTGCCCGCCCAGAAGAGCGCGTCTTCGGCGCCGACGTCGATGACGAACTGATCGGACAGGCCATCGACCTTGATGGTGTCGGTACGTTGCGTGGCTGCCTGGCGCAAGGTGGCCAGGCGCGCACGATCGCTCTTGGGCTTACCGGTGTCGGCGCGATCGTGCTTGATCGGCTTCACGCCTTGCAGCTGGGCTTTGAACAGGGAAAGGTCGTCGTCTTGCATGGGGCCTCCGCACGGGCGCCCAGTTTACCAAGCGGCGCAGGGCGGGTCAGTCGCGTTTCTTCATCAGCTGCGGAGACATCGCCAGGTCGGCCTTGCGCTGACGCATGCGGCGACGTGATTTGCGCCAGCCCACCACGCCGCCCCAGAACAGCAACAGCCCGAGCACCAGCAGCACGCTGGCGTCGGTGGTCGAATCGTTGAGGTTGCCCAGGGCCGGCGGGCGGCCCAGCATGGTCGAGGCGCCCGCCATCATGAGCAGAATGCCGAGTACCGCGATGAGCGCCGTCAGGTAAGCGGCGAAGCGCAACCGCAAGCTGCCCGGGCGCCTGGGGCGTAGTTGGCTGGCCTTGAAACCGTCTGTTTGCTTCATGCGCTAATTCCTTGAAGGATCTTCTCGCTATGACTGGCAGTGTAGTAGCGGGTTCAAAACAACGCGGCGCAGGGCGTTTTACAGCAGAGCGTTGGCGTCCGGCACCCAGGCAGCGAAGTTGTCGGCCAGGGCGATCATTTCCACGCGATGCATGTCGGCGGCGCTGATCACCTTGCCGTCGGGGGTCGGCAGGTCGCGGGTGGCGCAGGCGGCGTCCACCACTGTGCAGCGGTAGCCGTAATCCTTGGTGGCGCGGATGGTGGTGCTGATGCTCGAGTGGGTCATGAAGCCGCAGACGATCAGATCCAGGTGGCCGAGGGATTGCAGCTTCTCGTGCAGCTCGGTGCCGGAAAAGGCGTTCGGCATGCGCTTCTCGACGACGATCTCAGCGGGCAGCGGCGCCACTTCAGGCAGGTGATCGCCACGTGGGCCGCGCGGGTCGAGCAGGCCCCCGGGAATGCCCAAGTGCTTGATGTGCACGATGGCGCCGCCCTGGGCGCGCACGGCGTCCAGCAGCTTAGCGATCTCCACCAGCGCAGCATCGAGGCCGGGCAGTTGCACCACGCCGCTGCGATATTCTTCCTGTGCATCGATGACCAGCAGGGTCGCATTGCTCAGGTTGGCGGGGGCGTGGCCGCGGCCGGTGAGCTGATAGAACGTTTGCGGGTGGGACGACATGTACGACTCCTTGCTGGCGCGGTTAACGGTGCATATTGTCCGCCTCTACGACGCTGCTGTGAACCTCTCTGTTGGTTGTATTGCTGCCCACGAGCGCAGCGGTGCCAGCAGAATCGTTTCAGCTTGCCAGGGTGCGGAGGCGCGCGAAGGGCTGGCAATCCTCTGTCGGGCGCTGGAATGCCTGGGCCGGCCTGCTAAACTAACGCCTTTTGCCCGGAGCCATTCTGTGACCGATGCCCGCCCAGCCCTGAATACCCGCCTGCGCACGCTGCGTGACTACATTCGTTGGGCGGTGAGCCGTTTTCAGGCCGAAGAGCTGTTCTTCGGGCACGGCACCGACAATGCCTGGGACGAAGCCCGGCAGTTGGTGCTCGGCGCGCTGCACCTGCCTTGGGAAATCGCCGACGGCTATCTCGATTGTCGCCTGGAAGACGACGAGCACCTGCATCTGCAAACCTTGCTCAAGCGCCGTATCGAAGATCGGGTGCCCACTGCCTACCTGTTGGGCGAAGCCTGGTTCTGCGGTTTGCCGTTCATCGTCGACGAGCGCGTTCTGGTGCCACGCTCACCGATCGGCGAGTTGATCGAGCAGCGTTTCAGTCCCTGGCTGGCCGGCGAGCCCGCGCGGATCCTCGACCTGTGCACGGGCTCGGGCTGCATCGGCATCGCCTGCGCCTACGAGTTCCTCGACGCCGAAGTGGTGCTCGGCGATCTGTCCTTCGAAGCGCTGGAAGTGGCCAATCGAAATATCGAGCGTCACGGGCTCGACGAGCGCGTCTATACCGTGCAAGGCGATGGTTTCGCCGGCCTGCCGGGTCAGCGCTTCGACCTGATCGTCTCCAACCCGCCTTATGTGGACGCCGAGGATTTCGCCGACATGCCGGCCGAGTATCAGCACGAGCCGCAAATGGGCCTGGCCTGTGGCGACGATGGGCTGGATCTGGTGCGACGGATGCTCGCCGAAGCGGCCGATCATCTCACCGAGAAAGGCTTGCTGATCGTCGAGGTGGGCAACAGCCAGGTGCACGTCGAAGCGCTGTATCCGGAGGTGGATTTCGCCTGGCTGGATTTCGCCCGCGGCGGCCACGGCGTGTTCATGCTCTCGGCCGAACAGTGCCGCGAGCACCAGGCGCTGTTTCGCGAGCGCTGCTGAGGCGAATCTTCTTGATCGGCCAGCTCGAAACAAAAGTCGCCTGACCGGCCGCTACGTGGCGGGAGCGGCCGTTATCCGATCCATTGTGGGAGCCGCGACCTCGCGGCGAATCGCTCAGGCACCGCCGAAATAGGCAGTCAGGCTGCAATCGTTTCGCCCCGAGGTCGGGGCTCCCACAGGTTGGTTTGAGAGTCTGCTCCTGCCTTGTAGCGGTCGAACAGCCAAGCGACAGGCTGCAGACGGTCGATATCCGCGAGTCCGCGATCAGGCCTCCCGCCCGCCACGGCGCAGCAGATAACTGTCCATGATCCAGCCGTTGGCTTCACGCGCTGCCGCGCGGGTCGTGGCGATCTGCTCGGCCACCTCCGCCAGCTTGCCGGCGATCAGGATCTCGTCCGGCGTACCGACGTAGGCGCCCCAGTAGATGTGCAGGTCTTCGTCGATCACCTGGCGATAGCTGTCCTGGGCGTCGAGCATCACCACCACGCTGTCCACGCCCGCTGGCCAGCCTTCACGCAGGCGGCGGCCAGTGGTGATCTGCACGGCACGGCCGATCTGGTTGAGGGGAATGCGGTGACGCGCGGTGAGGGCTTGCACGCTGGTGATGCCGGGGATCACCTCGTAGGCGAGGGACCGGCCGCCAGCGATCACGCCATCGAGGATACGCATGGTGCTGTCGTACAGCGACGGGTCGCCCCAGACCAGAAAGGCGCCGGTTTCGCCCTCTTGCAGCTGGCCGAGCAACTGCTCGAACACCGCCTGCTTGTCGCGATTGAGGCTGTCGATGCTGGCGTCGTAGTTCGCCACGTCACGCTCGCGCTCCGGGTTGGTGGCTTCCAGAACGCGGTACTGGCGGCCCGGCGCGATATAGCGATCGAGGATAAGGCGGCGCAGGGCGATCAGCTTGTCCTTGGCTTCGCCCTTGTCGAGGATGAAGAACACGTCGGCGCGGTTAAGGGCCTTGATCGCCTGGGTGGTGAGGTAATCGGGGTCACCGGCGCCGATACCGATGATCAGGATGTCGTTCATGCTGCGCGTCTCGTACTTGCGATGGCGCGCAGCATATCAGTTCGTCATCACGACAGACCGTAGCCTGCTGCCGAGCGAAGCGATGCGCAGGGGCGGTATCTCGGCAGGCTGCACACTTCTGGCTGCAGATCCTTGCCCTGGGTATCGCTTCGCTCGACGCCAGGCTACTGGTGGTTAGCCAGCCGCCAGGCGCAGGACATTTTCCGCCTCATGCTCCGGCTCGGCGACGCCGGCCAGGAACTCGTCACCCCAGCGGCGGATGTCGTTGTAGCTGACGATATCGAACAGCTCGCGCAGCCGAGCCCGGGCTTCGGCCTTGGGCATGTTCAGCGCCAGGTAGCAGGTTTGCGCCAGGTCGGCGGTGTCGTGAGGGTTGGTCAGCAGGGCGCCCTTGAGTTCGGCGGCGGCACCGGCGAATTCCGATAGCGCCAGCACGCCCTGGCCGTCGGTCAGCCCCTGGGTGGCGATGAATTCCTTGGCCACCAAGTTGAGGCCGTCGCGCAGCGGGGTGATCCACATCACGTCGGCCATGGCGTACCAGGCCACCACCTCGTCGAACGGGAAACTGCGGAAGAAGAACTGCACGGGCGTCCAGCCGACCCGTGCGAAGCGGCCGTTGATGCGCCCCACCGCCTGTTCGATCTGCGATTGCAGTTCGTCGTAGATGGTCATCTCGCGCGCTGCCGGTACGCAGATGCTGACCAGGGTGATTTTCTTGTGCAGCTCCGGGTTGTCGGCCAGCAGGCGCTCGTAGGCCTGCAGTTTCTCCAGGATGCCTTTGGTGTAATCCAGGCGCTCGACCGACAGGATCAGCTTGATGCCGCTCAGCTCATCGCGCAGGTTGGCCATCTGCTCGCGGGTCTTGTCCTGGGCCAGGGCGTTGCGTACCCGGTCGATATCCAGGCCGACCGGATGGGCGCCGAGCTTGACCACCCGGCTGCCGGTGTCCACCGCGGTGGTCATTCGCTCCAAGCCAACGGCGCAGCCGTAGGTGACGAAGCGCGGCGCGCAGTTCTGCCGGCTGACGGTCTGCAGCGGCGTGACGCCACGGGCCACGTCGACGAAGTTCTCCACCTGGCGCGGGATATGAAAGCCGATGTAATCGCACTGCAGCAGGCTGCCGATGATCTGCCGGCGCCACGGCAGCACGTTGAACACGTCCGCCGAAGGGAAGTAGGTGTGGTGAAAGAAGGCGATGCGCAGGTCCGGGCGCAGCTCGCGCAGGTAGCCCGGCACCATCCACAGGTTGTAGTCGTGCAGCCACACCACGGCGCCTTCCGCGGCTTCCTTGGCGGTGCGCTCGGCGAAGGCGCGGTTGACCTTGAGAAACACCTGCCAGTCATCCTCGTCAAAGCGCGCGCGCTCCCAGAAGGTGTGCAGCGTCGGCCAGAAGGCTTCCTTGGAGAAGCGCTTGTAGAAGATGTCGACTTCCCGCTTGCTCAGCGCCACCCGGGCAGCGGTGAGTTTCGGGTAGCGCTCGGCATCCACGGTGGTGTGGGTTTCGAACGGCTCGTCGCCGCCTTCGTCGACGGCCCAGGCGACCCAGGAACCCGGGCGCGAGTCGCCGAAGAAACTCATCAGGGTCGGGATGATGCCGTTGGGCGAAGTGGGGCGTCGGCGCTGCACCTTGCCGTCCGCGCCGCGATGTTCCTCGTAGGGCAGGCGGTGATAGACCATCACCAGCTCGGCGCGACCCGGCTTGGTGGCGGTGCGTTTTTCCGCGGCGATGCCGTGCTCGCCAAGAAAGCCGAAATGCACGAAGGCCTGCAGAATGCCGCCGCAGCCGGGGCGGTCCGCATGCAGGATCCACGACTGATGCTCGGTGGCCTTGATCAGGTTGGGCTCGGATTCGCCCACGCAAACGCCCTTGTAGGTGCCGTCGAGCATGTTCAGGTCATTCAGGGTGTCGCCGCAGGCCAGCACCTCGCCGTCATCGAGCCCCAACCAGCCGACCAGCGCCTTGAGGCTGGTGCCCTTGTTGACGCCCTTGGGCAGAAAGTCGAGGTAGCGATCCGCGGAATACAGCAGATCGCAACCTAGCGTTTCTGCGACCTGAGCCAAGGTCGGATCGGCGGCCTGCTCGGGCGTGCAGAAGTACGAGCAGCGGCGCGCCTGAGGCACGTCCTGGCGTTCCAGGCCGAAGCCTTCCAGTGCCTGGGCGACCTGGCTTTCGCCGGGCCAGCGGGCGTCGACCCGGCCCTGCAGCTGCTGGATCGGTTGCAGGCTGTCGCCATGCACGAAGGTGGCGCCGACGTCGGCGATGATGAAGTCCGGTTGCGGCAGGGTGGGGTCGGCGAGCAGCGGCAGGACCGCTTCGAGGCTGCGCCCGGTGACGTAGGCCAGCTGGATTTCCGGGTGGGCGGCGATGGTTTGGTAGAGGCTCAGGCGGTCCTCGGGATCACCGGCCAGAAAGGTTCCATCGAGATCGGTAGCAAGTAGCATGGGCTGTCTCCCTGTCAAAGCGCCGGCATCGACCGGCGAGCAAAACGGGCACCTTGTTGGCGCCTCTGTTATGTAGGCGTGCGTGTGCCTACGACGAAGTGGTGACGGGCTCCCGCTCGTCACCGGTGTGATCGTTGTCCGAATCGACGTCATCCGCAGACGGCGGGGC
The DNA here is from genome assembly GCF_001945375.1 of Pseudomonas sp. PA1(2017). NCBI lineage: Bacteria > Pseudomonadati > Pseudomonadota > Gammaproteobacteria > Pseudomonadales > Pseudomonadaceae > Pseudomonas > Pseudomonas sp. PA1(2017). Next base: position 405,952 of record NZ_MSXU01000015.1, on the reverse strand, counting down.
ATCGGGCATCAGCTCCAGCACGGTGTGGCTGGTGCGCAGCATCGGCACGAAGTGCGCCTGTTCACCGGCGACCAGGTCGCTGACGTGACGCAGGCGATAGAAGGTGTAGGCCGCCAGCAAGCCCAGGGTGGCGGCGAAGTACAGCGGCAATGCCGCCGCGCCGCTGTATTGCATGAGCAGGCCGGCGAGCAGCGGGCCGCATACCGAGCCGATGCCGTTGACCATCAGCAGGCTGCTGGAGCCGGAAAGGATTTCGTCGCTGTGCAACTGGTCGATCAGCTGCGCCACGGCGATGGGGTAAATGGCGAACGACAGCCCGCCGAACAGGAACATCAATCCCAGCAACGGGCGGCCAGCGGGCAGCAAGCTCATCACCAGGGCGACGATGACCGCCGTGCTGACCACCCAGAACAGCACCCAGCGCCGGTCGTGGGTATCGGAAAAGCGCCCGATCGGCCATTGCAGCAGCGCGCCACCGAGAATGGTCGCGCTCATCATCAGGCCGACCCCGGCGGCGTCGAAGCCGTTGAGGCTGGCATACACCGGCGCCATGCCCCAGAACGCACCCAGTGCCAGGCCGGAAAGGCCGGCCGCGGCAATCGACAGCGGCGCGATGCCGACGATGGCACCCAGGTTGGTGTGCAGGGTATCGGGCACGTTGGGCTGCGCCTGGCGGGTCAGGGTGATGGGCATAAGCGCTGCGCTGATCAGCATCGCCGCCAGGGCGAACAGCAGGAAGTCAGCCGGGTCGGCCAGGTTCAGCAGTTGCTGGGCGGCCGCCAGGGCGCCTAGGTTGACCGCCATGTACACGGCGAACATCTGCCCGCGCTTGTCGTTGGGAACCTGGGCGTTGAGCCAGCTCTCGATGACCATGTACAGGCTGACCAACGCCAGGCCGTAGAGCACCCGCAAACCGAGCCACACCCAGGGGTCGACGATCAGCACATGGAGCAGGGCGGTGATGGCGGCCAGGGCGGCGCAGAAGGAGAAGGCACGGATATGCCCAACGCGACGCACCAGCGGAATCGCCAGCCAGGTGCCGAGCAGGAAACCGACGAAGTACCCGGACATGATCAGGCCGAGCATTCCGGTGGAGTAGCCTTCGGCGACGCCACGCAGAGTCAGTAGGGTGTTGAGCAGACCGTTGCCGAGGAGGAGTAACGCGACCCCACCCAGCAACGAGCTGATAGGGGCAATCAAGGACCACATGGCGAACAACCCTAGGGAACTATGCCGGTGATGGCAAGCAGGAAGCGCGCCAGTGATCTCTGAGGTTGTTTTATATCTATATGATATTTAAGGTGTATTTTTTCCGACGAACGGTCTTTCGGTTTTTCGGAGCAGTGAAAGGCACCAGCTCGGTGCGTACGCGAGCGAATTTTTCCCGTTTACGGGGCATCTCACTTGCGCCCTTCGGCCACCCTCGCCAGCTCGTCGGTGCGTGCCGCCATGACGAAATCGTTGCGGTGCAGGCCCTTGATCGAATGGCTCCACCAAGTGACGGTGACCTTGCCCCATTCGGTGAGTAGGGACGGGTGGTGGTTCTCGCTCTCGGCGATTTCGCCCACCGCATTGGTGAAGGCCAGCGCATGCTTGAAGGTGCGAAAGGCATAGGCGCGCTCGAGCTGCATCACGCCGTCGCGAACCTCGATGTTCCAGTCCGGGATTTCCTTGATCAGCTGTGCCAGTTCGGCCTCGCTGACTTTGGGCGCATCGGCGCTGCAGGCTTCGCAAGTGGCTTTGGACAGTGCGGTCATGGGGTTTCCTCGAGTTCACAGGTGGTAGATGAGCATCTGGCGGCGGCGCCTCGCCCGGGCTTGGCTGGCGCAGAAGTGCCGCCGCGCAGCAGATCGTGAGCAGGTTGTCAGGCCGCCTTGGGCGGAAATTTCGGTGCATGCAGACCGAGCACCATGGCCTCGTGCACCAGGCTCATGATGTCCTGTTGCGCCAGGGCGAACAGCCGTTGCAGATCCGGCAGCACGAAGTACAGCGGCTGCAGGATGTCGATGCGATAGGGCGTGCGCATCGCCTCCAAGGGGTCGAACGGCTGGTGCTCCGGCTCGCCGGATAGACAATACACCGCTTCTCTGGGCGAGGAGAGAATGCCGCCGCCGTAGATGCGTCGGCCGGCCGGGGTATCGACCAGACCGAACTCGATGGTCATCCAGTACAGGCGTGCCAGGAATACCCGTTCCTGCGGGCTGGCGGCCAGCCCCAGGCGCCCGTAGGTATGGGTGAATTCGGCGAACCAGGGATTGGTCAGCAGCGGGCAGTGGCCGAAGATCTCGTGAAAGATATCCGGCTCCTGCAGGTAGTCCAGATCCTCCACCGTGCGGATGAAGGTGGCCACCGGAAACTGCTTGTTGGCGAGCAGTTCGAAGAAGCGCTGAAAGGGAATCAGCGCCGGCACCTGGGCGACCTGCCAGCCGGTGGCGGCCTGCAGCACGCGGTTGATGTCCGGCAGTTGGGGAATCCGGTCACGGGGCAGGGCGAGCTTGTCGATGCCGTCAAGATACTCCTGGCAGGCGCGGGGCTCGATCACCTTGAGTTGGCGTTCGATGAGGGTCTGCCAGGTGCGATGCTCGACCTCGCTGTAGTCAATGAAGCCGTTCGCGTCAGGCTGCCTGGCAACGTACTGGCTGGCTTTCATCTTGGTGATCTCCCTGCACATCCGTTCTGGTCGTGGCTGGCCTGAGCATGCCCCACGCACGCTTGCCTTGCGCGGCTGCGCGCGACCGGCGCGAGCGGGTGGATGGCGGTTTTCGTAAAGAAAGCATTACGTCACGCGGGAAAGCCTGTTCCTGGCTTGGCAGCTTCCTCTAGACTGGCAAGAAACCTTGACGAAAATAACAAGAGCGGCCGTCATGCGTATCAAGATCCATTGCCAGAACCGTGTGGGCATCCTGCGTGACATCCTCGAACTGCTGGTCGACTACGGCATCAACGTCGCCCGTGGCGAGGTTGGCGGTGAACAGGGCAACGCCATCTACCTGCATTGCCCCAACCTGATCAATCTGCAATTCCAGGCCCTGCGCGCCAAGTTCGAGGCCATCACCGGTGTGTTCGGCGTCAAGCGTGTGGGGTTGATGCCCAGTGAGCGCAGGCACTTGGAACTAAACGCGCTGCTCGGCGCCCTGGAATTCCCGGTGCTGTCCGTCGACATGGGCGGCAGCATCGTCGCCGCCAATCGGGCCGCAGCAGCGCTGCTCGGCGTGCGCGTGGACGAGGTGCCGGGCATCGCGCTGTCGCGCTACGTCGAGGATTTCGATTTGCCGGAGCTGGTGCGGGCCAATCGCTCGCGCATCAACGGGCTGCGGGTGAAAGTCTGCGGCGATGTGTTTCTCGCCGATATCGCGCCGCTGCAGAGAGAGCACGAAGACAGCGAAGCCATGGCCGGCGCAGTGCTGACCCTGCACCGCGCCGACCGCGTTGGCGAGCGTATCTATCAGGTGCGCAAGCAGGAGCTGCGTGGCTTCGACAGCATCTTCCAGAGCTCCAGGATGATGGCGGCCGTGGTGCGCGAGGCGAGGCGCATGGCGCCGCTGGATGCACCGCTGCTGATCGAAGGCGAAACCGGAACCGGCAAGGAGTTGCTGGCCCGCGCCTGCCACCTGGCCAGCCCACGCGGGCAGTCGCCATTTATGGCGCTCAACTGTGCCGGTTTGCCAGAGTCGATGGCCGAAACCGAGCTGTTCGGCTACGGCCCCGGCGCCTTCGAGGGCGCCCGCGCCGAAGGCAAGCTGGGTCTGCTGGAGCTGACCGCAGGCGGCACACTGTTTCTCGATGGCGTCGGCGAAATGAGCCCGCGTCTGCAGGCCAAGCTGTTGCGCTTCCTGCAGGATGGCTGCTTCCGGCGAGTCGGCAGCGACGAGGAGGTCTACCTGGACGTCCGGGTCACCTGCGCCACCCAGGTCGACCTTTCCGAGCTGTGCGCTCGCGGTGAATTCCGGGAAGACCTTTACCACCGGCTCAACGTGCTGAGCCTGCACATCCCGCCGCTGCGTGAATGCCTGGATGGCCTGCAGCCTCTGGCCGAGCATTTTCTCGACCGCGCCAGCCGACAGATCGGCTGCCCGCTACCAGGCCTGGCGCCCGCCGCGCTGGATAAGCTCGGCCGTTACCATTGGCCGGGCAATGTTAGGCAACTGGAGAACGTGCTGTTCCAGGCGGTGTCGCTGTGCGAGGGCGCGGTGGTCAAGCCTGAGCATATTCGCCTGCCGGGTTACGGCGCGGCGCAGCCGCTGGGCGACTTCTCGCTGGAAGGCGGGCTGGACGCCATCGTCGGGCGTTTCGAGAAAGCCGTGCTGGAGCGCCTGCACGGCGAATTCCCGAGCAGCCGCCTGCTCGGCAAGCGCCTGGGCGTGTCCCACACCACCATCGCCAACAAGCTGCGCGAACATGGGGTGGGCAAGGAGTAGAAAGAAGAGAAACGAGCCCGGTGGTACGGGCTCGTGTGGCGGGCCTTAGCGAGCGCTGACGGGCCGCGCGCGGGGGCCGGGCAGAATGCCGTTGACCGGGTTGCTGCTCAGCAGGCGGGCACTGGTGATGCTGGCGATTTCATGGCCGCGATCGTTCAGGCTGTTCATCACCTGATTGACCAGCGCGGTGATCAGGATGCCGGCCAAGCCGCCGCCGCTGTTCTGCTGCTGCTCGGCGCTGCTGGCCCGGGCGATGCCTTTCCACAGCTCCTTGCCGGTGCGCAGGTCGACCAGGGTGGCGCTGGCGGCCACCGCCACCTCGCTGCTGATCACTTTGTAGCTGCTGCCGTACTCGGTCACGTCGATGTACAGCACGGTGTCGGCACCGAAGATCTCGTAGAGCTTCTGCGGCGGGACTTCGCGAATTTCTTCGGCGTTGGCCATGCCGTTCTGCTTGAAGGTCTCGTTGACCACTGCCACCGGCAGCACGTAGTAGCCGGCCTCGCTCAGGGGCGCGGTGATCAGCGAGTACATGCTGAAGGTGGCCTTGATGTCCGGCGACTTGTTGACTGGCGGCAGCACCAGTATGGACGCCGGGCTGCTTTCCTTGAAGGCGCTGTAGTCGTAGGGCTGCTGGGTGGCGCAACCGGCCAGCAGGGCGAGCGCGGCCAGTGCCGCTAGGGTTCTGAGAGAGGTCAGTAGAGGCATGTCGGTCACTTGGCCATATTGCGCATCAGAAAGTCCATGTACTGCGCGGACTCGGGGAACAGGGCTTTCTCGGTTTCGAATTGCTGGCGTACCTGATCGGGCTTGCCGATCTCCGCGTAGAGCATGCCGAGGTGGGCATGGAAGCCCGGTGGCAGGGTGCGGTCAGCGGCGCGCGCCTTCTGTGCGCTGGCTTCCAGCGCGGCGATCTGCTCCTCGGTGCCGGTGGTGTTCTCGAAGCGCTGGTAGACCTGCTGCTGGTAGCCCTCCCAGTAGTAGAGGGATTTGGGTTGCTGCGCGCAGCCGCCCAGTAGGGCGGCGGCCAATACGGTGGTGAGCAGAAGTGGAGATTTCATCGTTCGCCCCTCGCTCACTTGACCGGGCGCCAGGCGCCGCTGTCGACGCCGCTGACCAGCTTGTTGACGGCCTCGCGAATCGCCAGGTCGAGCACTTTACCGTTGAGGGTGGAGTCGTAGCTGGCGGTGCCGCCGAAGCCGATGATCTCGCGGTTCGACAGGGCGTATTCGCCGGCGCCCTGGCTGGAATACACCACTTCGGAGGTGGCGACATCGACGATGTTGAGATTCACCTTGGCGTAGGCGATCTGCTGTTTGCCGCGGCCTAGGATGCCGAACAGCTGGTGGTCACCGACTTCCTTGCGGCCGAACTCGGTCACGTCACCGGTGACCACGAAGTTGGCGCCCTTGATCTGCTGAGCCTGCTTGGAGAAGCCCGACTCCTGCTGCAGTTCGCTGAGGTTGTCGCGATCCAGCACGTTGAAGCGATTGGACTGCTGCAGGTGGGTGATCAGAATGGTCTTGGCTTGCCCGCCAAGGCGGTCGACGCTGTCGCTGAAGATGCCGCGCAGGTAGCTGGAGCGGTTATCGAACTTGCCGACGGCGATTGGGCTGCGCGGGCCGCTGTACTGGCTGGTAGCGGTGTTGACCTTGGCGACTTCCAGCGTGCGCGAGCTTTCGGTGGCGCAGCCGGTGAGCAGTACGAGCATGCCGGCGAGGCCAGCGGTAATGATCTTGTTCATACGAATCTCGTTTGCAGAGTGGGCAGGCAAGCCTGTAACGGGCAGGAGTTGTCGGCCGGACACTTTCACGAGGGATGACGCATGGGACGGACTTGCGGCGGCGGCGCGGGGCGCTTGAAGAGTCGATCCATGACGCTGACCCTGGAAGGGGCGCGGGTTGCTTCCTGCGGCGGCGATTCTAGAGGTCAGCCCGGCGTTTTGCCAGCAACGCCGCTCACCAGTGTGATGAGATTCGCTTCGTGGCGCCTTGCCAGGTCAGCCGGACTCGGTCTGCGGCAGCAAGGTTGCGATCAACGCCCGCACGCTGCCCGGCAGCGCCTCCAGATCGCGTACCAGCATGCTGCGTTCGCGCACGGCCCAAGGCTCGTCGAGTTCGATGGTGTGCAGTTTCATGGTGCGACGGTGCCGGCTGGCGGCGGACTCGGGGATGATGCCGATGCCGACGTTGGCCTCGACCATGCGGCAGATGGCTTCGAAGCTGGACATCTGAATGCGCAGCGACAGGGTGCCGCCCAAGGTCTCGACATGCTCGCGCAAAAAGGTCAGCAGGGTGCTGCCGTCGTGCAGGCCGATGTGCTGGTACTGCAGCGTATCGCGCAGGTTGACGCGTTCTCGGCCGGCCAGCGGATGGCCGGCCGGCACTACCAGCACCAGGCGGTCGGTGCTGAAGTGCAGCACCTGCAGGCCGGCCGCTTCCACCGGGCCTGCGATGATGCCCAGGTCGGCGCCGCCGTCGATCACGCCACGCACGATATCGCGGCTCAGGCGCTCCTGCAGGTCCACCGTCACGCCGGGGCGTTCGGCAAGGAACCCAGCCAGCACCTCGGGTAGGAATTCTGTCACTGCCGTGGTGTTGGCGAAGATGCGGATATGCCCGGCCGAATCGCTGCCGTATTCGGTGAACTCGCTTTTCAGGTAATCGACCTGGCGCATGATCAGCCGCGCGTGCTGCAGCAGACGCTGGCCGGCCGGCGTCAGCTCGACGCCGCGGCTGTCGCGGTACAGCAGGCGAGTATCCAGCTGGCCTTCCAGCGCCTTGATGCGCGCGCTGGCCGCCGCTGGCGACAGGGAGGCACGGCGTGCGCCCTGGGTCAGGCTTGGCGATTCGGCGATATGGATGAAGAGGCGCAAGTCTGGCAGGTCGAAGTGCATGGCGGCTCTAGGGCGAGTTGGAAAATGGCGTTCAGCATAGCCGAACGCCGGCTTAAATAAATGCGGATTCTCGGAACGTTCATCGGATTGCATGCTGCCTGCACTCCAAGAACAGCCGGGATCGACCATGAGTGACTCTGCCTTCGCCGCCTGGATCGGCCGCACCGAAGAAGCCCACGATCAATTGAGCCGCAATCTGGTCAAGCGCATCGCCGCGACCCTGGGCGAGAACACCCCCGCCCATGGCGAAGCGCTGCCGCCGCTCTGGCATTGGGCATTCTTCCAGGAGCCCATCGCCGAGAGCGGCCTGGGCGGCGACGGGCACCCGGCACGCGGTGGCTTCCTGCCACCGGCGGACAATCGCAATCGCATGTGGGCCGGTGGACGCGTCGAGTTCATCACGCCGCTGCGGGTCGGCGGCGAGGCCACCCGGGTCTCGACCATCAAACACATCGAGGAAAAGCACGGGCGCACCGGCGCGCTGCTGTTCGTCACCGTGCAGCACGACTACCTGCAGGACGGCGAACTGGCGATCCGCGAGGAACAGGACATCGTCTACCGCGAGCCGAGCCCACCCAAGGGCGGTGCCGGTGAAGCGCTGCCAGTCGGTGACTGGCGCGAAGGCGTGGTGCCGAGCCCGACGCTGCTGTTTCGCTACAGCGCGGTGACCTTCAACGGCCATCGCATCCATTACGACTGGCCCTACGTCACCGAAACCGAAGGTTACGCCGGCCTGGTCGTGCATGGCCCGCTGATCGCCACCCTCAACCTGCGCGCGTTCTGCCGCGCCCAGCCCCAGGCGCGGCTGCGCCGTTTCGCCTACCGCGGCCTGCGCCCGCTGGTTGCGCCCGACCCCTTCGAGGTGGCCGGGCGAGTCGATGAGCCGGGCAGGGCGCAGTTGTGGGCGGGTAATGCCGCGGGCATGGCCCAGCAGGCCGAAGTGGAATTCGAATGATTGAGCCGAGGGTGGATCACGCTTCACCGATCCACCGCTATCGGCCGCGAAAACAACAAGAATCGAGGAACTGAGATGACCCCGCAGCAGAGCGAAGAACTGAATTTCATCCGCGAAGGCGTACGTGGCCTGTGCGCCGAATTCCCGGCCGAATACTGGCGCAAGATCGACGAGGAGAAGGGCTTTCCCGAGGCCTTCGTCAGCGCCATGACCGAAGCCGGCTGGCTATCGGCGATGATCCCGGAAGAATACGGCGGTTCCGGCCTGGGCCTGGCCGAGGCATCGGTGATCCTCGAGGAAGTGAACCGCTGCGGCGGCAACTCCGGCACCATCCACGGGCAGATGTACAACATGTTCACCCTGCTGCGTAACGGCAGCGACGCGCAGAAAAGCTACTACCTGCCGAAGCTGGCCAGCGGCGAGCTGCGCCTGCAGTCCATGGGCGTGACCGAGCCGACCACCGGCACCGACACCACCAAGATCAAGACCACCGCCGTGCGCCAGGGCGACAAGTACGTGATCAACGGCCAGAAGGTGTGGATCTCGCGCATCCAGCACTCCGACCTGATGATCCTGCTGGCGCGCACCACGCCGCTCGCCGAGGTGAAGAAGAAATCCGAAGGCATGTCGATCTTCCTGGTCGACCTGCGCGAGGCCATCGGCAACGGCCTGACCGTGCAGCCGATCGCCAACATGGTCAACCACGAGACCAACGAGCTGTTCTTCGACAACCTGGAAATTCCCGCCAGCAGCCTGATCGGCGAAGAGGGCAAGGGCTTTCGCTACATCCTCGATGGCTTGAATGCCGAGCGCACGCTGATCGCTGCCGAGTGCATTGGCGATGGTCGCTGGTTCATCGAGAAGGCCAGTGCCTACGCCCGTGATCGGGTGGTGTTCGGCCGCCCGATTGGCCAGAACCAGGGCGTGCAGTTTCCCATCGCCAAGGCCCACATCGAAGTGGAGGCCGCCGACCTGATGCGCTGGCGCGCCTGCGAGCAATACGACCGCGGCGAGAACGCCGGGGCCAGCGCCAACATGGCCAAGTACCTGGCGGCGGAGGCTTCCTGGGCGGCGGCCAACGCCTGCCTGCAGACCCACGGCGGCTTCGGCTTTGCCAACGAATACGACGTCGAGCGCAAGTTCCGCGAGACCCGCCTGTACCAGGTGGCGCCGATCTCCACCAACCTGATCATGTCCTACGTGGCCGAGCATTTGCTCGAGCTGCCGCGCAGCTTTTGAGGAGCCTGTCATGAGCCATACCCAAGCCTTGGCAAGTTTCCTCGCCGAGTTGCGTTACGACGATCTGCCTGACTACGTGCTCGATCGCACCGAAGACCTGTTCCTCGACTGGCTGGGTTCGGCCCTGGCCAGTGAAGGTGCAAGGCCGATCCCGCTGTTCGAGGCCTACGCGCAGAAGATGGGCCCGGTCGATGGCCCAGCGCGCATTCTGGTCAACGGGCGCGGCACCTCGGCGTACTTCGCCGCGCTGGTCAACGGCGCGTCGTCGCACCTGGTGGAGCAGGACGACCTGCATAACAGTTCGGTGCTTCACCCGGCCACGGTGGTGTTCCCCGCGGCCCTGGCGGCTGCGCAGGATCTCGGCAAGTCCGGCCGCGAGCTGTTGCTGGCCTCGGTGGCCGGTTACGAGGCAGGCATCCGCATCGGCGAATTCCTTGGCCGCTCGCACTACCGCATCTTCCACACCACGGCGACGGTCGGCACCCTGGCCGCCGCCGTGGCCGTGGGCAAGTTGCTGCACTTCGACCAGAAGCAGTTCGTGCATCTGCTCGGCAATGCCGGCACCCAGGCCGCCGGGCTGTGGGAGTTCCTGCGCGACGCCGCCGACTCCAAGCAACTGCACACCGCCAAGGCTGCCGCCGATGGCCTGCTGGCCGCGTATTTCACTGAGCAGGGCCTGACCGGCGCGCAGAATATTCTCGAGGGCGAGCAGGGCATGGCCGCCGGCATGTCCAGCGACGCCGAGCCGAGCAAGCTGTCGGATCGCCTCGGCAGCCGCTGGGCGCTGGTCGAAACCTCGTTCAAGTTCCACGCCTCCTGCCGGCATACCCATCCAGCCGCCGATGCGCTGCTCGATCTCATGCAGCGCGAAGGCCTGCGCCATGGCGATATCGCCAAGGTCATCACCCATGTGCACCAGGGCGCCATCGATGTGCTCGGGCGTGTGGTGGTACCGCAGACCGTGCACCAGGCCAAGTTTTCCATGGGCACCGTGCTCGGCCTGATCGCCGTGCATGGCAAGGCGCAGCTCACCGAGTTCGAGAACCTGTCGCTCACCGATGACGACGTCGCCGAGTTTCGCGACAAGGTCAGTATGCGCCTCGACCCCGAGGTGGACGGCGCGTATCCGGCGCGCTGGCTGGGGCGCGTCGAGGTGGTCACCACCGACGGTCGCACCCTGCATGGCGCCATCGACGAGCCCAAGGGCGATCCGGGCAACACCCTCAGCCGCACGGAGCTGGAAGACAAGTTCCGCCGCCTGCTGGCCTTCGCCGGCAAACGAGGCAGCGATGAGGCGGGCGAGCTGATCGCCAGGGTCTGGCGACTGCGTGAGACCGACGACCTGAGCAACCTGGCCTGACCGAGGACGCGCATATGAACAACGCACAACAACCCCGGCCACTGGACGGCATCACCGTGGTCAGCCTGGAACATGCCATTGCCGCGCCGTTCTGCACCCGCCAGCTCGCCGACATGGGCGCTCGGGTGATCAAGGTCGAGCGGCCGGGCAGCGGCGACTTCGCCCGCGGCTACGACGAGCGCGTCAACGGCCTGGCCTCCCACTTCGTATGGACCAACCGCTCCAAGGAAAGCCTGACCCTGGACCTCAAGCAGGACGACGCCGGCGATGTGCTCGACAGCCTGCTGGCCAAGGCCGATGTACTGGTGCAGAACCTTGCGCCGGGTGCGGCGGCACGCATGGGGCTGTCGTTCGACAAGCTGCACGCGCGGTTTCCGAAGCTGATCGTCTGTGACATCTCCGGCTACGGTGAGGGCGGCAGCTACGAGAAGAAGAAGGCCTATGACCTGCTGATCCAGAGCGAGGGCGGTTTCCTGTCGGTGACTGGCGGCGCGGGTGACGACCAACTGGCCAAGGCCGGTTGCTCCATCGCCGATATCGCCGCCGGTATGTATGCCTATAGCAATATCCTTTCGGCCCTGCTGCTGCGCGGCAAGACCGGGTTGGGCAGCCGCATCGACGTGAGCATGCTCGAGAGCCTGGTCGAGTGGATGGGTTATCCCCTGTACTACGCGTACGACGGTGCCACGCCGCCGCCGCGTGCCGGGGCCGCCCACTCGACCATCTATCCCTACGGCCCGTTTCCCGCCGGTGATGGCGGCACGGTGATGCTTGGCCTGCAGAACGAGCGCGAATGGCAGGCGTTCTGCGAGCGGGTGCTGTTGCAGCCCGAGCTGGCAGGCGACGAGCGTTTTTCAGCCAATTTCAAACGCTCGGCCAACCGCGAGGTGCTGCGCGGCATCATCGTCGAGACCTTCGCGGCGCTGAATGCCGAGCAAGTCATCGAGCGGCTGGAACAGGCGCAGATCGCCAATGCCCACGTCAATGACATGGCCGGCGTCTGGGCCCATCCGCAGCTGAAGGCCCGCGACCGCTGGCGCCAGGTCGACAGCCCTGCCGGCAGCTTGCCCGCGCTGCTGCCGCCGGGCAGCAACAGCGCCTTCGCCCCGCGCATGGACCCCGTGCCCGCGCTCGGCGAGCACACCGACGCCTTGCTCGCCGAGCTGGGTTATGGCGAGGCGCAGATAGCAGGATTGAAGGTGAGCGGGGCGGTTTGACGTTGGTCGGTATCTAGAGAAGGCGGCCTTTCGTAGGGTGGACCGGGGCGCGTAGCCGACGCTTCACCTACGCGGCCCGACCCGTCCACCGCTCTGCGCTCGTAAAGGTGGACAAAAAGAGCGTTGTCCACCCTACGCAGGGAGCGTCCGCTTCTACCTTACAACCGCCGCTATCGCCCAGCATTCCCCTTTGTTCATTCACATTCACGTCAGGGGTCGGCTTCCATGACCACACAAATCATTCGTACCGCGCTGTTCGTTCCCGCCTCACGACCCGAGCGCATCCCCAAGGCCCTGGGCGCTGGCGCCGACGTGGTCATCGTCGACCTCGAAGATGCAGTACAGGAAAGCCTCAAGGTCGAAGCGCGGGACAACCTCGAGCGCTTTCTGGCGGGCCACCCGGAAGCGCGCCTGCTGGTGCGTATCAACTCACCCGAACACGCAGGGCATGCCGCCGACATCGCACTGTGCCAGCGCCATGGCGGGGTGATCGGCGTGTTGCTGCCCAAGGTGGAAAGTGCCGCGCAAGTGGCGCGCGTCGCCGCGGTCGGCAAGCCGGTCTGGCCGATCATCGAAAGCGCGCGCGGCCTGCACGAATTACCGGCCATCGCCGCGGCATCGGGCGTCGAACGCTTGTCCTTCGGCGGCCTGGATCTGGGCCTGGATCTAGGCCTGAACAGCGGCACGGCGGCGGCCGAGCGCCTGCTCGACCAGGCCCGCTACGCGATCTTGTTGCACAGCCGCCTGGCCAATCTGGCGGCGCCGCTCGATAGCGTGTTTCCGGCGATTCAGGATCAGGCCGGCCTCGACCGCGCCAGCCGGGACGCCCGCGACATGGGCTTCGGCGGCCTGCTGTGCATCCACCCCAGCCAGGTCGCAGTGGTGCATCAGGCCCTGGCGCCCTCGGCCGAAGAGCTGGATTGGGCGCGCCGGGTGCTGCAGGCCGGAGAGGGTGGCGACGGGGTGTTCGTGGTCGACGGTCAGATGGTCGACGCGCCAGTGGTCGGGCGCGCCCGGCGCATCGTCGCGCGGGCCGGCGGCGCGGGTTGATCCCGCGGGCGGCGTTCGGCACTGCCGAACGCGGCTTTGCACAATCACGAATTCCGCGCCGACCGCGGCGCGTTGTAAACAGGCAACAGGCTCGTTCACTACCTACTTACAAAAACAAAATGAGGTATACCCATGCTCAAGCTTTCTCTCAAGGCGCTGGTCTGCGCCGTTTCGCTGTCCGTTGTCGGTGGGCTGCACGCCGCTGCGCAAGCACCGATCAGCATCAAGTTCGCCCACGTGGTCGCCGAACACACGCCCAAGGGGCAGGGCGCGCTGATGTTCAAGAAGCTGGCCGAAGAGCGCTTGCCGGGACGCGTCAAGGTCGAGGTCTACCCGAACTCCTCGCTGTTCGGCGATGGCAAGGAGATGGAGGCGCTGCTGCTCGGTGACGTGCAGTTACTGGCGCCATCGTTGGCCAAGTTCGAGCATTACGCCAAGCCGATCCAGATCTATGACCTGCCGTTCCTGTTCGACAACATGGAGGCGGTCGACCGCTTCCAGGCCAGTGAGCAGGGCAAGGCGCTGCTGACCAGCATGGAAGGCAAGGGCATCACCGGCCTGGCCTACTGGCACAATGGCCTCAAGCAGCTTTCCTCGAACAAGGCGATGCACGAGCCCAAGGATGCCCGCGGCCTGAAGTTCCGGGTGCAGGCTTCGGCGGTGCTCGACGAGCAATTCAAGGTGCTGCGCGCCGCGCCGCGCAAGATGAGCTTCGCCGAGGTCTATCAGGGCCTGCAGACCGGTGTGGTCAACGGTACCGAGAACACCTGGTCGAACTACTTCAGCCAGAAGGTCCATGAGGTGCAGCCGTTCTTCACCGAATCCAACCACGGCCTGATCGATTACATGGTGATCACCAACACCAAGTTCTGGAATGGCCTGCCGGAAGACGTGCGCAGCGAGCTGGACAAGATCATGGTCGAGGTTACCGCCGAGGTGAACCGTCAGGCCGATGATCTGAACAAGGAAGCCCGCGCGGCCATCGTCAAGGCCGGCACCAGCGAGATCATCGAGCTGACCCCTGCGGAGCGCGAGAAGTGGCGCGAAGCCATGCGCCCGGTCTGGAAGAAGTTCGAGGGCGAGATCGGCGCCGACCTGATCAAGGCGGCCGAGGCGTCCAATCAGGCGCAGTGATCACTAGTTGAATCGCGCACAACAAAGGCCGCTTCCCTCGGGAGGCGGCCTTTGTTTTGATGGCGACGTTAACCACAAGCGAGGAGAGCGGATGAAGGTCAGCCAGGCTTTGCGTGAGCGTCGCAGCGTGCGCGCCTTTCTCGACCGGCCGGTGCCGCCGGCTTTGCTGTGCGAGCTGCTGGAACAGGCTGCGCGAGCGCCTTCCAGCGGCAACCTGCAGCCTTGGCGTATCCATGTGTTGCAAGGCGATGCGCTGGCGCGTTTCGTCGAGCATATCGCTCAGCGATTGGCGAATGACCCAGAGCCCGATCCGGCGGACTACGCGGTGTATCCGCAGCCCTTGCAGGAGCCTTACCGCACCTCGCGCTTCGAGGTGGGCGAGCAGATGTATGCGCTGCTGGGCATCGGCCGCGATGACAAACCCGCGCGCCTGGCCTGGTTCGCCCGCAACTTCCGCTTCTTCGACGCGCCCTGTGCGTTGTTCTTTTCCGTGGACCGTTGCATGGGACCGGGGCAGTGGGCCGATCTGGGCATGTACCAGCAGAGCCTGATGCTGCTTTTCAAGGAGCACCGCCTGGACAGCTGCCCGCAAGCCTGCTGGGCGCGCTATCACCTGAGCGTCGAGGCGTTTCTACAGATCCCGGCCGAGCACATGCTGCACTGCGCCATCGCCGTGGGCTATGCCGACCCCGAGGCGCCGGTCAATCAACTGATCAGCGAACGCCTGCCCCTGGAAGCGTTCTGCACTTTCGTGGAGTGAGCAGGGCAGAGCGACCAGGGAATGGCTGTGGCTGAACTGATCCCCGGGTGTCGCTTCGCTCGACGCCGGGCTACCCGATCGTAGCCTTGCGAAACCCAGGGCAATCGCCACTGTTCCAACTCCCTCCATACCCCCCGTAAAAATCGCCCCCCACAAATCCCCTGAACCCACCCAGCCCCCAAACAGTCCTTTCAAAACCCCTGAATATTTCAAAGTATTTCTGAAATTGATAACAAGTATTACGAAATGTAATTGGGTTGATCGCTGCCTGGGCAGTAATCTGCAGGGCATTCACTGCCTGGGCAGGTAATTCCTCATGCCGCATTTCGACCGCGAACGTTTTTCGCTGCAGCACTCACCCGGCCACCTGATCGCGCTGACCAATCAGCTCAAGGACCGCCTGCTGGAGCGCCACCTGGTGGACCACGACGTGACTGCCGCGCAGTTCAAGGTGGTGCTGCTGATCAGCCAGAGCCGCGCGAGTACACCGGCCGACCTGGTGCGCCTGCTCAGCCTCGACAGCGGGGCGATGACCCGCATGCTCGACCGCCTGGAGCAGAAGGGCCTGCTGACCCGCGAGCGCAGCGTCGAGGATCGCCGCCAGGTGCGCCTCACCCTTACCGAAGCCGGCATTGCGCTGGGCGTGCGAGTACCGCAGATCGCCGCCGACGCCACCAACGAGCTGACCGGCTGCCTGACCCGCGCCGAGCTCGACGAACTACAACGCCTGATGAAGAAGATGCTGATGGCCGCCGACGCCTTGCCGCAGCTGCCAGGAGAATGATGAACACCATGCCGTTGCGTACTTCCCTGTCCCTGATTTTCAGCGCCCTGTTGCTGGCGGCCTGTGCCTCGCAAGACGGCCTGCACACTGAGGGCCACACCCTCGACGCCGCCAGCCTGCAAGGGCAGACCTTCACCGGCAAGCTGTCGCCGGCTGCCTGGCCGGCGAGCGACTGGTGGAACCGCCTGGGCGATCCGCAGCTCGATGCGCTGATCGCTGAAGCCCTGCGCAGCAACCCCGATCTGCAGGTCGCCGATGCCCGCGCCCGCCAGGCCAACGCCGCGGTGTTGGCCGCCGATGCGCAGCGCCAGCCGACCCTGGATGCCAACGCCGGCGTGACCCGCTCACGCCTGGCACGGGTCGACGACCCCAGCGGGCAGGGCAGGCGCTACAGCACCCTGCGCGACCTGTCGCTGGAGGGCGGCTACCACTTCGACCTGTGGGGCGGTGATCGTGCTGCCTGGGAAGCGGCCATGGGCCGTGCCCGCGCCAGTGAGGTGGATCGCCAGGGTGCCCGCCTGACCCTGGCCGCCGAGGTGACCCGCGCCTATAACGATCTCGGCCTGGCCTACGCCACCCAGGACCTCGCCGAGCAGGACCTCAAGCGCAGTCGCGACATGCTCGACCTGGCGCGCAGCCGGGTCGATGCCGGCCTCGATAGCGAATACCAATTGCAGCAGACGCAAAGCCTGGAGGCCGCCGCCGAAGCCAGCCTGACCGCTGCGACCCAGGCGGTCGACAGCGCACGCATTCGCCTGGCGGTGATGCTCGGCCAGGGTCCGGATCGCGGCGCCACGCTGCCACGCCCTCAACTGATCGCTCCGGCGGCAGTGAGCCTGCCGGCCAACGTGCCCGCCGAGCTGCTCGGCCGTCGCCCGGATCTGGTCGCTGCGCGCTGGCGCGTCGAAGCCGCCACCCGCGACATCGACGCCAGCAAGGCCGATTTCTACCCCAACCTCAACCTGAGCGTGGCGGCGGGCAGCAAGTCGCTGCTTGGTGATGCGGTGTTCGGTGGCGCCAGCCGCTTCTTCAGCGTCGGCCCGGCGCTGAGCCTGCCGATCTTCGACGGTGGTGCGCGCCGCGCTGCCTTGGCCGGGCGCAACGCCGACTACGACGTAGCCGTGGCCCAGTACAACCAGACCCTGGTTGGCGCCCTGGGCGATATCGGCGACGGCATCAGCCGCATCCGCTCCCTGGAGCAGCAGATCGAGCAGCAGCAGCGGGCTCGCGATATCGCCCGCAGTTCCTACGACATCGCCATGCAGCGCTACGCCGATGGCATCGGCAATTACCTCGATGCGCTGAGCGTCGAGCAGCAACTGCTGCAGAGCGAACGGCAACTGGCCAATCTGCGTGCCGAGCGTATCGACGCCTCGGTGCTGCTGATGCAGGCCCTCGGTGGTGGCTTCGAAACCGCCGCTCCGTCATCCACTTCCGCACGCTGAGTACTTGTCATGACCGACTCTCAAGCCACTCCTGCCGCCGCCAACTCGGGCAAGCGCAAACGCCTGCTGATAGGCCTCGCGGTCATCGTCGTGCTGTGCAGCGCGGCCATCTTCGCCTACCACGAACTCTACGGGCGCTTTTACGAAGAGACCGACGACGCCTACGTAGGCGGCAACCTGGTGCAGATCACCCCGCAGATCACCGGCACCGTCACGCGCATCGCCGTGGACGACGGCGACTATGTCGAGGCCGGCCAGCCCTTGGTCTGGCTCGACCCCGCCGATACCGAAGTGGCCCAGCAGAGCGCGGAGGCCAACCTGGCGCGCACCGTGCGCCAGGTGCGCGGTTTGTACAGCAACGTCGACAGTTACAAGGCCCAGGTGGCCTCGCGCAAGATCGACGTGCAGCGTGCCAAGGCCGACTACCAGCGCCGCGTGACCCTGGCGAGCAAGGGTGCGATCTCCCGTGAAGAGCTGGCCCACGCCCAGGACACCCTGAACAGCGCACAGAGCGCCCTGACCTCGGCCCAGCAGCAACTCGACACCAACCAGGCACTGGTCGACGACACCGTGATCGCCTCTCATCCGGACGTGAAGAGCGCCGCCGCGCAACTGCGCCAGGCCTTCCTCAACAACGCCCGCAGCACCTTGGTGGCACCGGTCAGCGGCTACGTGGCGCGCCGCTCGGTGCAGGTCGGCAGCCGTATCCAACCCGGCACCGCACTGATGGCCGTAGTGCCGCTGCACGAGGTGTGGATCGACGCCAACTTCAAGGAAACCCAGCTGCGCGAGATGCGCATCGGCCAGCCGGTGACCGTCGAGGCCGACCTGTACGGCGACGACGTGACCTACCAGGGCCACGTGGAAAGCCTCGGCGTCGGCACCGGCAGCGCCTTCTCGCTGCTGCCGGCGCAGAACGCCAGCGGCAACTGGATCAAGATCGTGCAGCGCCTGCCGGTGCGCATCCGCCTGGACGACGAGGCGCTGGACAAGCACCCGCTGCGCATCGGCCTGTCCACCACGGTCACCGTCGACCTGCATGACCAGAGCGGCGCCCAACTGACCAACCAAATGCCCAAGGAGGCGCGCTTCAGCACTGCGGTGTACGACGCCCCGCTGGGCCAGGCCGACGTGCTGATCGAGCGCATCATCCACGACAACGGCCCGCAGAGCACCAACGCCACGCCGGCGAAGCAGGGCTGACATGAGCGACGCCAATTTCCGCCCGGCCAGCATGCTGCTGGCCACCATCGGCATCTCCCTGGCGACCTTCATGCAGGTGCTCGACACCACCATCGCCAACGTCGCCCTGCCGACCATCTCCGGCAACTTGGGCGTCAGTTCGGAGCAGGGCACCTGGGTGATTACCTCGTTCGCGGTGTGCAACGCCATCGCCTTGCCGCTGACCGGCTGGCTGGCGCGGCGCTTCGGCGAGGTGAAGCTGTTCCTCGCTGCGGTGGTGCTGTTCGTGATCACCTCGTTCCTGTGCGGCATCGCCCGCTCGATGCCCGAACTGGTGGTATTCCGTGCCCTGCAGGGGCTGGTCGCCGGCCCGCTGTACCCGATGGCGCAGACCTTGCTCCTGGCGATCTTTCCCAGCGCCAAACGAGGCATGGCCCTGGCGTTGCTGGCGATGGTCACGGTGGTGGCGCCGATCATCGGGCCGATCGCCGGTGGCTGGATCACCGACAGCTACAGTTGGCCGTGGATCTTCTTCATCAACGTACCGATCGGCATCCTCGCCACCCTGGTGGTCTGGACGCAGATGCGCAACCGCCCGGAAACCACCGAGCACCAGCCCATCGACTACGTCGGGCTGATGCTGTTGGTGCTCGGCGTCGGCGTGCTGCAGGTGGTGCTCGACAAGGGCAACGACCTGGACTGGTTCGAGTCGACCTTCATCCAGATCGGTACCGCGATCTCGGTGGTGTCGCTGGTGGCCCTGGTGATCTGGGAACTGACCGACAAACACCCGATCATCAACCTGCGCCTGTTCATGTACCGCAACTTCACCTTCGGCACCCTGGCCCTGGTGCTCGGCTACTCGGGCTTCTTCGGCATCAACCTGCTGCTGCCCCAATGGCTGCAAACCCAGCTGGGCTACACGCCGATCTGGGCCGGGCTGGCGGCGGCGCCGATCGGCATCCTGCCGTTGTTCCTGTCGCCACTGGTGGGCAAATACGCGCACAAGTTCGACCTGCGCCTGTTGGCCGGCGGCTCGTTCCTGGTGATCGGCACCTCGTGCTTCATGCGCGCCTCGTTCAACACCGAGGTGGATTACCGGCACATCGCCGAGGTGCAGGTGTTCATGGGCCTGGGGATCGCGCTGTTCTTCATGCCGACCACCAGCATCCTGCTCTCCAGCCTGCCACCCAAGGACATCGCCGACGGCTCGGGCCTGGCCACCTTCCTGCGCGTACTGGGCGGCAGCTTCGCTTCGTCGCTGACCACCTGGATCTGGCACCGCCGGGAGATCTACCATCACGCCCAGTTGACCGAGCACGTCACGGCTTATGACCCGGCCACCCACCAGTACCTGGAACAGCTCGGCGGCGCCTCGCAATCGGCCTACATGCAGATCGACCGGGTGGTGGAAAGCCAGGCCTACATGCTTTCCACGGTGGACTACTTCACCCTGATGGGCTGGCTGTTCTTCGGCCTGATCCTGATCATCTACCTGGCCAAACCACCGTTCTCGGCCAAGGGCGCGGCAGAGTCGGGTGGTGGGCACTAATGACTGACTGCTTGCAGGCGTCGTGGTGAGCATGACCGGGTAGCCCGGGCTGAACGACGTGATACCCGGGGCTGGTTTCCTGGGTATCGCTGCGCTCAACCGCAGGCTACGGATTGATCGTGGCTT
Organism: Pseudomonas sp. PA1(2017); assembly: GCF_001945375.1. Taxonomy (NCBI): domain Bacteria; kingdom Pseudomonadati; phylum Pseudomonadota; class Gammaproteobacteria; order Pseudomonadales; family Pseudomonadaceae; genus Pseudomonas; species Pseudomonas sp. PA1(2017). Next base: position 385,834 of record NZ_MSXU01000015.1, on the reverse strand, counting down.
GCCTGGGATCACGGCTCTGTATCAACGATTCGCCACGAGGTCGCGGCTCCTACACGATCGCAAGCACCCTGGCGCCAGTGTAGGAGCGCCGCCCCGGCGCGAAAGCGATGCCAGCCATCGCGCGACTACCGGGTGGTGCCACTCTCTACCGATTCACTCATCCATTTCGGCTTCGGATAACGACGGTCCGACTTGCCGGCCTTGAGAATCGCGCCAGGCACGTCGTGGCCGATCAGCTCGGGCAGGGTGGCGGCGGCCTCTAGCAGGGCATCGAGGTTGACCCCCGTCTCCAGGCCCATGCGCTGGAGCATGTGTACCAGGTCCTCGGTGCAGATATTGCCGCTGGCGCCGGGCGCATAAGGGCAGCCGCCGAGGCCGCCGAGGGAGGCGTCGAAGCGGTCGATGCCGGCGTTCAGGGCTGCCAGGGCATTGGCCAGGCCCATGCCGCGGGTGTTATGAAAATGTGCGGTAAATACCGCTTCGGGCCAGCGCTGAAGCGCCGTGCGGCAGATGCGTTCGACCTGGGCCGGGTCGGCCATGCCGGTGGTGTCGCAGAGGGTCACGCCCTGCACGCCGATCTCCAGCAGGCGCTGGGTCAGCTCATGCACCCGCGCCTCGGGCACTTCACCCTCGAACGGGCAGCCGAAGGTGGTCGACAGCGAGGCGTTGATGAACACCCCACTGCCGCGGGTGACCTCGATGATTTCGCGAAACTGGGCGAGCGACTGCTCCGGCGTCATGCGCAGGTTGGCCAGACCATGGGTGTCGCTGGCCGACATCACCAGGTTGATCTCGTCCACTTCGCAAGACAGCGCCCGCTCGCAGCCACGCACGTTAGGCACCAGCACGGTGTATTCCACGCCTGCCACGCGCTGGATGCCGCGCATCACTTCTTCGGCATCGCGCAGATTGGGGATGGCCTTGGGCGATGTGAAGGAGGTGACTTCGATCTTCGCCAGGCCGGTTTGCGACAGCCTGTCGATCAGGGCGATCTTGGCGTCGGTGGGCACGAAGGCCGCTTCGATCTGGAAGCCGTCGCGGGTGGCGACGTCCTGGATATAAAGGCGTTTGGTCATGGGAAATCCTCGGGGGATAGCCGCAAGCCACAAGCTGCAAGTAGCTTGCTTGCCGCTTGAAGCTTGCAGCTGTTGTTAGATGATGCCGCGCTCGCGCAGACCAGCGACCTGTTCGGCGCTCAGGCCAAGCCCGGCGAGGATGTCGTCGTTGTGCTCGCCGAGCTGCGGGCCGCCAACGCCAATGCGCCCCGGCGTGCGGCTGAGTTTGGGTAGTACGCCTGGCACCTTGAGCGGGCCGACGGGCGTCTGCACCGTCTCGATCATCTGCCGTGCCAGGTAGTGGGGGTCCTGCACGATATCGGCGGCGGTGTAGGGGTAGCCGGCCGGCACGCGGGCGCCCTTGAGCGCTTCGATCACCTCGTCGCGGCCACGCCCGGCCGTCCATTCGCCAATGGCGGTGTCGATCAGCTCGGCATGCTGGCTGCGCCCGTCGTTCTGCGCCAGGCGCGGGTCGCTGCCCAGATCGTCACGGCCAATCAGGGTCATCAGGCGTTTGTAGATGCTGTCGCCATTGCCGGCGATCAGCACGTAGCTGCCATCGTTGCACGGGTAGGAGTTGGACGGCGTGATGCCGGGCAGGGCGCTGCCGGCTGGCTCACGGATATAGCCGAAGGCGTCGTATTCGGGCACCAGGCTTTCCATCATGGCGAACACCGATTCGTACAGCGCCACGTCGATTTCCTGGCCTTCGCCGCTGCGGCCCCGCTCCTGCAGGGCCAGCAACACGCCGATCACGCCATACAGCGAGGACAGCGAATCGCCGATGCTCACCCCGACGCGCACCGGCGCTTGCCCGGCATAGCCGGAGAGATGGCGCAGGCCGCCCATGGCTTCGCCGATCACCCCGAAACCGGGCAGGTCGCGGTAGGGCCCGGTTTGTCCGTAGCCGGAGATGCGCAGCATGATCAGTCGCGGGTTGATCGCCTTCAACGCGTCATAACCCAGGCCCCAGCCTTCCAGCGTGCCGGGGCGAAAATTCTCCACCAGAATGTCGGCCTCGGCCACCAACTGGCGGACGATGTCCTGGGCTTCGGCCTGCTTCAAGTCGAGGGTCAGAGAGCGCTTGTTGCGCGACTGCACATGCCACCACAGCGAGGTGCCGTCCTTGATCTTGCGCCACTTGCGCAGCGGGTCGCCGACGCCAGGCGGCTCGATCTTGATCACGTCGGCACCGAATTCGCCGAGCAGCTTGCTGGCGAACGGGCCGGCGATGAGCTGGCCCATTTCGATGACCTTGAGGCCGGCCAGGGCCATGGGTGCAACGGTTGTGTTGGCAGGCATGTGCGGTTTCCCGATGACTTGGGTTCGATGGCGCCGAGCATCGCCCACCACGCGGCTTGCCGCAATCAGTCAATCGTCAAGTCTGGCTTCGTGCGACGCGAAGGCATATGGTGCCGCCATCGGTTCACGGCCCGTGTCGCGAGCCAGCCTCTTTCGCCAACCACGAAGCGGAGCCCGCCATGCGCGTGGATTTCACCACCCTCAAGTTGTTCGTCGCCATCGCCGATGAGCGCAGCCTGACCCGCGCCGCCGAACGCGAGCACCTGGCGCTGGCGGCGGTGAGCAAGCGCATCAGCGACCTTGAAGCGCACCTGCGTACGCCCTTGCTGTATCGCCAGCCCAAGGGCGTGGCGCTGACGCCGGCCGGCGATGCGCTGCTGCACCATGCGCGCAACCTGCTGGACAACATCCAGCACATGCAGGCCGACCTCAGCGAGTTCAGTGAAGGCATCAACGGCCATGTACGCATCCACGCCAATACCTCGGCGGTGATCGCCTTTCTGCCCGAGGATCTGGCGGCCTTCAGCGCCCAGCACCCGCAGATTCGCATCGACCTGGAAGAGCGCGTCAGCAGCGAAATCATCCACGCGGTGCGCGAAGGGCTGACCGATATCGGTATCTTCGCCGGCCACGTACAGGCCGCTGGCGTGCAGGTGTTTCCCTACCGTCATGACCGCCTGGTGCTGGTGGTGCCGAGCGAGCATCCGCTGGCGGCCCGCGAGCGGGTGACGCTGTCGGAAACCGTCGGCTACGACTTCATCGGCCTGCAGAAGGAGGCCTCGCTGCACAGCCTGCTCAGCGAAGCCGCGCAGCAGGCGGGTGTGCACCTGCGGGTACGCATCCAGGTGCGCAGCTTCGAGGCCATCTGCCGGATGATCCATACCGGGCTGGGCATCGGCGTGCTGCCCGAGCAGGCGGTGCGTACCTACCTGCCGAGCATGGCGGTGCGCGCGGTGGCGATCAAGGATGGCTGGGCGGTGCGCGAGCTGAACATCTGCGTGCGCCAGTACGACAGCCTGTCGCTGATCGCCCGGCAGATGGTCGATCACCTTGCCTTCGGCAATGGCGAAGGCAGGCTTGGCCAATCAAGAATTTAGTCGGCCTTGGGGCTCAAGTAGAGTTCGTCGCGAACAAAGGCATCCGGTGGGCCAGGCCTGCCGTACCAATAACAACAGGAGATCGCCTCATGTCGCGCTTATTCTGCCGCAGCCTGTCCTGCGTGCTGCTGTCCACCGCCATGGCCTTCGGCGCCGCCGTTCAGGCCGAGGAAATCGTCATCAAGTTCGCCCATGTCGCCTCCGACCAGACGCCCAAGGGGCAGGGCGCGCGCATGCTGCAGAAGCTAGTCAAGGAGCGCCTGGCCGGCAAGGCGCGGGTGGATGTCTACCCGAATTCCTCGCTGTTCGGCGATGGCAAGGAGATGGAAGCGCTGCTGCTTGGCGACGTTCAGTTGCTGGCGCCGGCTCCGGTGAAGCTGGAGAAGTACCAGCCGCGGGTGCAGATCTTCGACCTGATGTTCCTGTTCGACAACTCGGCGGCCTCGCAACGGTTCGAGCGATCGCCGAAGGGCCAGGAGCTGCTGCACAGCCTGGAGAACAACGGCATTCTCGGCCTGGCCTACTGGCTCAACGGCATGCGCCAGTTCACTGCCAACAAGCCTTTGCACGTGCCAGGTGATGCGCGCGGCCTGAAGTTCCGCGTGCAACCTTCCGACCTGCAGGCCGCGCAGATCAGCGCACTGCGCGCGGTGCCGCGCAAGATGGCCTTCGCCGAGATCTACCAGGGCCTGCAGACCGGGGTGATCAATGCCTCCGACAATCCCTGGTCGAACATCTACAGCCAGCGCCACTTCGAGGTGCAGCAGTACATGATCGAGTCCAACCATGCGGTCGGCAATTACATGCTGATCACCAACGCCAAGTTCTGGAACGGCCTGCCCGAGGACGTGCGTGGCGAGCTCAAGACCATCATCGACGAAGTCACCGCCGAGGTGAATCGCCAGGCCCTGGCGCTCAACGAGAAGGACAAGCAGCAGATCCTCGCCGGCGGCAAGCATGAGCTGATCGTGCTGACCGACGAAGAACGCGCGCAATGGCGCGAGGTGATGCGGCCGATCTGGAAGGAGTACGAGGGCAAGATCGGCAGCGACCTGATCGAGGCGGCCCAGGCCGCCAACGCTGCGGGGCAGTAGGGCTTCGATGCGGGTGACATCCATCGATCATGGATGTCGCCTGCGCGGCCTGACCCTTTCTGCGTGCTCGTAGGAAGGGTCAGATTCATGCCTGGCTAGGCACGTCACGGCTGAAGCCACTCCTACCAATAGCCTGCACGCTGCCTCCAGCCCTTTACCTGCAGCCTATTCACCCAGGCCGAAGGCCGCGTTTACCAATCGTGAATATTCGCCTCGCCAGGCCGGGGTTAGAGTCGGCTTGCCAAAACAATTACAACAACCCTCCCTGGGAGACCGCTGATGAATGCGTTGCAGCGCCTGTGGAATCGCCTCGAGGAAGCCGCCGTGGCGTTCCTGCTCGCGGCGATGACCCTGGTCACCTTCTCGTATGTGGTGTTCAACAACCTCTACGGTGTTTTCTACGCCCTGGGCGATGCGCTGCCGTTCGGCGGCGATGCCATGTTCGCCATTGGCGACGGCATCCTCTACGTCGCCCAGGAAATGACCTGGAGCGTGGCCCTGACCAAGGCCATGTTCGGCTGGCTGATCTTCGTCGGCCTGGCCTGGGGCGTGCGCATCGGTGCGCACATCGGCGTCGACCTCTTGGTGCGCCTGTTCAAACCCTCGCTGCAGAAGGCCGTGGCGATTCTCGCGCTGCTCATTTGCCTGGCCTATTGCGCGCTGATGGCCTACTCCAGCGAGCAGTGGGTCGCGGTGCTGTTCAACATCGGCACCGGCGCCGAGGATCTGGACCGCTTTGGCGTGCAGCAGTGGCACATCGTGATGATCGTGCCCATCGGCTTCACCCTGATGTTCCTGCGCTTCGCCCAGGTGCTGGTGCGCGTGATCCAGAACAAGCAGATCGGTTTCGGCGGCCATGGCGAGCTCGATGACGCCATCAAACTCGCCGAAGAGACGGAGACCAAACGATGACCATCGCCTTTCTGTTCATCGCCCTGTTCGTGCTGATGTTCATCGGCATTCCGGTGGCGATTTCCCTGGGTTTGTCCGGGGCCATGACCATCCTGTTCTTCAGCAACGACTCGGTGCGTTCGCTGGCGATCAAGCTGTTCGAGACCAGCGAACACTACACGCTGCTGGCCATTCCGTTCTTCCTGCTGTCCGGCGCGTTCATGACCACGGGCGGTGTGGCCCGCCGGCTGATCGATTTCGCCAACGCCTGCGTCGGCCATATCAAGGGCGGCCTGGCGATTGCCGCGATCCTGGCGTGCATGCTGTTCGCTGCGCTGTGTGGCTCGTCGCCAGCCACGGTGGCGGCGGTCGGCTCGATCGTTATCGCCGGCATGGTGCGCTCGGGCTACAAGAAGGAGTTCGCCGCGGGCATCGTCTGTAACGCCGGTACCCTGGGCATCCTGATTCCGCCGTCGATCGTCATGGTGGTCTACGCCACCGCCACCGAAACCTCGGTGGGCAAGCTGTTCATGGCCGGTGTAGTGCCGGGGCTGCTGTTGGGCGTGTTCCTGATGATCACCATCTACATCATCGCCCGGGTCAAGAACATGCCGTCGCTGCCA
>NZ_MSXU01000015.1:361043-379762 GCF_001945375.1 Pseudomonas sp. PA1(2017) | reverse complement strand
CATGACCACGGGCGGTGTGGCCCGCCGGCTGATCGATTTCGCCAACGCCTGCGTCGGCCATATCAAGGGCGGCCTGGCCATCGCTGCGATCCTCGCGTGCATGCTGTTCGCTGCGCTGTGCGGCTCGTCGCCAGCCACGGTGGCGGCGGTCGGCTCGATCGTCATCGCCGGCATGGTGCGCTCGGGCTACAAGAAGGAGTTCGCCGCGGGCATCGTCTGTAACGCCGGTACCTTGGGCATCCTGATTCCGCCGTCGATCGTCATGGTGGTCTACGCCACCGCCACCGAAACCTCGGTGGGCAAGCTGTTCATGGCCGGTGTAGTGCCGGGGCTGCTGCTGGGCGTGTTCCTGATGATCACCATTTACATCATCGCCCGGGTCAAGAACATGCCGTCGCTGCCGCGCGCGTCGATGGCCGAGATCCTCACCGCCGGGCGCAAGGCCGGCTGGGGCCTGCTGCTGATCGTGATCATCCTCGGCGGCATCTACTCGGGTATGTTCACGCCGACCGAAGCGGCAGCGGTGGCGGCGGTGTACGCGGCCTTCGTGGCGATCTTCATCTACAAGGACATGACCATCCGCGAGTGCCCGAAGGTGTTCGTCGAGGCCGGCAAGCTCAGCGTGGTGCTGATGTTCATCATCGCCAACGCCATGCTGTTCGCCCACGTGCTGACCACCGAGCAGATCCCGCAGTCGATCACCGCCTGGGTCGTCGAGCAGGGCTTCAGCCCCATCGAATTCCTCTTGGTGGTGAACATCGTGCTGCTGATCGCCGGGACCTTCATGGAGCCGTCGGCGATCATCCTGATCCTGGCGCCGATCCTGTTCCCGATCGCCATGCAGTTGGGCATCGACCCGATCCACCTGGGCATCATCATGGTGGTGAACATGGAGATCGGTTTGATCACCCCACCGACCGGTCTCAACCTGTTCGTCACCTCGGCGGTCACCGGCATGCCGCTGACCCGGGTGGTGCGCGCGGTATCGCCGTGGCTGCTGGTGATGCTGGCGTTCCTGATCCTGGTCACGTACGTGCCGTTCGTGTCGCTGGCATTGCCGAACTGGCTGGGTATGAACTGATCGCCTGCCCAGCGCTATAAGAATGAAGCCCGGCCTAGCGCCGGGCTTCTTCTTTGGGCCGTAGCACATATGGGTCGTGCCGCCGCCCGCGATAACGGGTAACCTTGTATCCAGTCGTGACTTATGGGTCATGGATCGCGTCAGCATAGGCACCTGAAAAGTCATCATGGCGCTTTCTTCTTTTAATAGAGAGTGCGCCGCGCTCGACCCGCTGACCCGGTACGCGCCCGTCTGGCGTGCCGATCTGAATAGTTTAAGGAGTGTCCGCGTGAAGTCTCGTTTGCCTGTGATCGTCGGTTTCGGTGGCTACAACGCCGCTGGCCGCAGCTCCTTCCACCACGGTTTCCGCCGTACGGTGATCGAATCGCTGGACGAACAGGCACGTCGCGAAACCCTCGTCGGCCTGGCCGTGATGAGCAAGCTGGTACGCGTGGTCGATGGTGCCTATCAGAGTCAGGCAGGCGAGCCATTGTCCGACGTGGAGATCGAGCGTCGCTATGGCGAGCAGGTGCTGGCCTCCACCTTGGTGCGCCGCATCGAGAAACAGCACCTGGATCCCGACGCGGCCCACTGGCACAAGAGCATCGCCCTGAATGGCGAAGGCGGCAGCCTGACCTTCGTCAGCAGCCGCAAGCAACTGCCCGAGCCACTGCCGGCCAATTGGTCGGTCGAGGAGCTGAACGGCAACGACGTTCGCGTCACCCTGCATGACAATTGTGAGTTCAAGGTCGACAGCTACCGCGCGCTGCCGGTGAAATCCGCCGGCCAGCTGCCCACCGGCTTCGAGCCCGGCGAGCTGTACAACTCGCGCTTCCACCCCCGCGGCCTGCAGATGGCCGTGGTCGGTGTGACCGACGCCCTGCGCGCCACCGGCGTGCCGTGGCAGACCATCGTCGACCACGTGGCGCCTGACGAGATCGCCGTGTTCGCTGGCAGCATCATGAGCCAGCTCGACGAAAACGGTTTCGGCGGCCTCATGCAGTCGCGCCTCAAGGGCCATCGCGTCAGTTCCAAGCAGCTGGCCCTGGGCCTGAACACCATGCCGGCCGATTTCATCAACGCCTACGTGCTGGGCAGCGTCGGCACCACCGGCAGCGTCACCGGCGCCTGCGCGACCTTCCTGTACAACCTGCAGAAGGGCATTGAGCAGATCAACGCCGGCAAGGCCCGCGTGGTGATCGTCGGCAACAGCGAGGCACCGATCAATGCCGAGTGCATCGAGGGCTACGGCGCCATGGGCGCCCTGGCCACCGAGGAAGGCCTGCGCCTGATCGAAGGCAAGACCGATATGGTCCAGGGTGAGGTCGATTTCCGCCGCGCCAGCCGGCCGTTCGGCGAGAACTGCGGCTTCACCCTGTCCGAAGCCTGCCAGTTCGTGGTGCTGATGGACGACGAGCTGGCCCTGCAGCTGGGTGCCGACATCCATGGCGCCGCCACCGACGTGTTCATCAACGCCGACGGCTTCAAGAAGTCCATCTCCGCTCCTGGCCCTGGCAACTACCTGACCGTCGCCAAGGCAGTCGCCGCTGCCACTCAGCTGGTGGGGATCGACGCCGTGCGCCAGCGCAGCTTCGTCCATGCCCACGGCTCCAGCACCCCGGCCAACCGGGTCACCGAATCCGAACTGCTGGATCGCGTTGCTGCCGCCTTTGCCATCGACAGTTGGCCGGTCGCGGCGGTGAAAGCCTTCGTCGGCCACTCCCTGGCTACCGCCAGTGGCGACCAGGTGATCTCCGCCCTGGGCACCTTCAAGTACGGCATCATCCCCGGCATCAAGACCATCGATGAAGTGGCTGCGGACGTTCACCAGCAGCACCTGAGCATCAGTAATGTGGATCGCCACGACCAGCGCATGGACGTGTGCTTCATCAACTCCAAGGGCTTCGGCGGCAACAACGCCAGCGCCGTGGTGCTCGCCCCCCACGTGGTCGAGCGCATGTTGCGCAAGCGCCATGGCGAGGCGGCGTTCAGCGCCTACCAGCAACGCCGCGAGCAGACCCGCGCCAACGCCCGGGCCTACGACGAGCAGGCGACCAAGGGTCAGCTGGAGATCATCTACAACTTCGGCAATGACCTGATCGACGACACCGAAATCGCCATCGATGACGCGCAGATCAAGGTGCCGGGCTTCGCCCAGCCGCTGGTGTATAAACAGGATGACCGCTACAGCGACATGCTGGACTAAGGGATAAGCCACCAACCTGTAGGAGCGCCGACCTCGGCGCGAACGATTGCGGCCATACCGCGTTTTTCGCGCTGGCCGGACGATTCGCCGCGAGGTCGCGGCTACAGAAGCCGCATCGTCACCCTGTAGGAGCGTCGCCCCGGCGCGAACGATTGCGGCCACACCACGACTTACTCGCTGGCCGGACGATTCACCGCAAGGTCGCGGCTCCTACAGAAGCCGCATCGTCACCCTGTAGGAGCGTCGCCCCGGCGCGAACGATTGCGGCCATACCGCGATTTTCGCGCTGGCCGGACGATTCGCCGCTAGGTCGCGGATCCTACAGAAGCCGCATCGTCACCCTGTAGGAGCGTCGCCCCGGCGCGAACGATTGCGGCCATACCGCGATTTTCGCGCTGGCCGGACGATTCGCCGCGGGGTCGCGGCGCCTACAACGCTTGGTTACCGCGAAGGGCTAAGCAACTGGCGTCAGCCGCTTGGCTTCCTCGATCAGCAACGCGCGCCACTCGGCATCCGCCGGCAACGCCAGGAAGAACGGGTTTAGCAACGACTCGCGGGCTTCGTAGCGCAACGGCTCGCCCTGCAGCGTCAGTACCACGCCGCCTGCGCCTTCCAGCACGCCCTGCGCCGCCGCGGTGTCCCATTGCGAGGTAGGCGCCAGGCGCGGGTAGAAGTCGGCGCTGCCTTCGGCCAGTTGGCAGAACTTCAGCGAACTGCCAACGCTGACCCGTTCGACCTCGCCGAAACGGGCCACCAGCGCGGCCAGCAATTGCTCCTGTTCGACGCTGCCATGGCGGCGGCTGGCGACTACGGTCAGGCCAGCGGCTGACGCTTCACGCATGGTGATCGCCTGCGGCTGCTTACCCGGCTCGATCCGCCAGGCGCCGAACGCGCGGCCACCGTGATAGATCACGCCTGTGGCAGGAATGCCGACCACGCCAAACACCACTTCGCCGTGCTCGATCAACGCCACGTTGACGGTGAATTCTTCGCTATCGGCGATGAACTCCTTGGTACCGTCCAGCGGATCGACCAGCCACCAGCGCGACCAACCGGCCCGCTCGCCCAGGGCGATATCGGCATCTTCCTCCGACAACACGGGAATGCTCGGCTCCAGCGCCAGCAAGCCCTCGGCGAGGATGCCGTGGGCGGCCAGGTCGGCAGCGGTGACCGGCGAGGCATCGGCTTTTTCCACCACCTGCACACCCTGACGCCAGAACGGCAGAATGGCCTCGCCGGCGCGCTGCACCAGACCCAGCACACCGGGCAATAACGGATGGCTCATCGGCTCAGCTCCCCGCGCTGCTCCAGGAGGTCGCGCACCAGGTACAGGGCCGCCAGGGCGCGCCCCTCGCTGAACTGCGGATGCTGGATCAGCGCGGACAGTTCGCGCAGGCTGACCTTGTCGACTCGCAATGGCTCCGGCTCGTCGCCGGGCAGGCTCTGTGGATAAAGATCGCGGGCCAGCACCACCTGGATCTTCTGGCTCATGTAGCCCGGCGACAGGCTCAGCTCGGTCAGGTGCTCGAGGCGGCGGGCGCCGAAACCGGCCTCTTCCTGCAATTCGCGATTGGCGGCATCGAGCACGTCTTCGTCCGGCTCGATAAGGCCCTTGGGCAGCGACAGCTCGTACTCGCCGGTGCCGCCGCAGTATTCCTCGACCAACAGCACGTGTTCGTCATCGGCCATCGCCACGATCATCACCGCGCCATGGCCGGTGCCGCGCCCGACAAGCCGCTCATAGGTGCGCTCGGCGCCGTTGCTGAAGCGCAACTGAATCTCCTCGACACGGAACAGGCGGCTGCTGGCGACGATCTCGCGAGCGGTGATGGTGGGCTTCTGACGCATGGGTGAGTCCTGCTGCTGGGCTGACCGGAACGGTTATCATACCGTGCCTGCCCTGATTGTCTGCGTCCTCGCCGTAGCATTTGACGACCTGCAGGCAACTACCGCCATTTACCGCCTGGAGAGTTGCCTCGCCATGAACCTGCCCTGGTCCGACATCGACACCGTCCTGCTGGACATGGACGGCACCCTGCTGGACCTGCATTTCGACAACCACTTCTGGCTCGAGCACCTGCCGCAGCGCTACGCCGAGCACCATGGCATCAGCCGTGCCCTGGCCGATGCCGAACTGCAGCCGCTGTTCACCGAACACGCCGGCCAGCTGAACTGGTATTGCACGGACTTCTGGAGCCGCGAACTGAAGCTGTCGATCAAGGAGCTCAAGCGCGAAGTCGCCGACCTGATCGCCCTGCGCCCGGATGCCGACACCTTTCTCGCCGCCATCCGCCAGGCCGGCAAACAGGTGGTGATGATCACCAACGCCCACCGCGATTCGCTGTCCCTGAAGCTGGAGCGCATCGAACTGGCGCCCTATTTCGACCGCATGATCAGCTCTCACGACTACGGTTTTCCCAAGGAAGACCAGCAGTTCTGGGCAGCCCTGCAGCAGGACCTGGCGTTCGAGCCGGCACGCAGCCTTTTCGTCGACGACAACATCCCGATCCTGCGCAGCGCCGGGCGCTTCGGCGTGAAACACCTGCTGGCGGTATACGAACCCGATAGCCGCAAGGGCGTGAAGGACACCGAGGAGTTCGCAGCGGTGGGCGATTACCGAGCGTTGTTGCAGGGTTTGTGAGCGAAATACTTTGTAGGAGCGGCTTTAGCCGCGAGCTCTTAGTTTGTCTCGATTAGAAGCTCGGGGCTAAAGCCCCTCCTACGAGATCGCTAGATTTCCGCTTTCCTTGCTTCTGCCCGAGCATCACGCCGCACTAAAAGGCTTCGCCTGCGCCCCGCAGCGGTGCGAAAATCAGCGGAAAAACCACGAACATCAAATAAATCTCATATAAATCAATCAATTAAAAACTGGCACCGCTATTGCTCTAGAGATTTCAACTTGGATACAAGATGGAATCTCAGCGCATGTCCCACGCCTCCTTCGCCTTCACCCTCGCCGACTGGCAACAGGCTTACCGTGACGCCGCCCAACCCGCCGAGTTGCTGCACGGTCTGCTGGCGGCTCTCGATACGGCCGATAACGTCTGGATCAGCCTCGCCACCGTAGCGCAACTCGATGCCCAGCTGAGCCAGCTGCAGGCACTGCTCGACCAGGCCGAAGGCCAGCAGAGCAAGCTGCCGCTGTACGGCGTGCCCTTCGCCATCAAGGACAACATCGACGCTGCCGGCTGGGCCACTACGGCCGCCTGCCCGGAGTTCGCCTACCAGGCTGAAGCCGACGCCACAGTGGTTGGCCGCCTGCGCGCTGCCGGGGCCATCCTGATCGGCAAGACCAACCTCGACCAGTTCGCCACCGGCCTGGTCGGCACCCGCTCGCCCCATGGCGCCGTGGTCAACAGCTTCAACGCCGATTACGTCAGCGGAGGCTCCAGTTCCGGTTCGGCCAGCGTGGTCGCACGCGGCTTGGTGCCGTTCTCTCTGGGCACCGATACCGCTGGCTCGGGCCGTGTGCCGGCGGGCTTCAACAATATCGTCGGGCTCAAGCCGACCAAGGGCTGGCTGCCCAACACCGGCCTGGTGCCGGCGTGCCGCACCGTGGACTGCATCTCGATCTTCGCCCTCACGGTGGGCGATGCCGAAACCGTGGCGGGCATCGCGGGTGGCTACGACGCTGCCGACGCCTACTCACGGCAAAACCCCAACAGCGCACCGGTCGGCATGCAGGCCGCACCGACCTTCGCCGTACCGGACAGCCTGGAATTCTTTGGCGATACCCAGACCCAGGCGGTTTTCGAGCAGGCGCTGGAGCAGCTGAAAAGCCTTGGCGTGACGCTCAAGACCATCGACTTCAGCCCGTTCCGCCAGTTGGCCGAGCAGCTCTATTACGGCCCCTGGGTCGCCGAGCGCACGGTTGCCGTGGAAGGCGTCGACCCGGCGCATATCGACCCGGTGGTGCGTGGCATCGTCGAGAACGGCCACCAGTACAGCGCCTGCGACGCCTACAAGGCCGAGTACCTGCGCGCCGAACTTAGCCGCGCCATCAACGACGCGCTGGCCGGCTTCGATGCGCTGGTGGTGCCGACCTCGCCGACCATTCGCAGCCTCGCCGAAATGCAGCAGGAGCCGGTGCTGTTCAACAGCCAGTTCGGCACCTACACCAACTTCACCAACCTCGCCGACCTGTCCGCTCTGGCGCTGCCGGCCGGCCTGCGCGGCGACGGCCTGCCCGCCGGCATCACCCTGCTCGCCCCGGCCTGGCATGACCGCGCCCTGGCGGCCTTCGGCAAACGCTGGCAGGCCAGCCTGGAACTGCCACTGGGCGCCACCGGCCGTGCCCTGCCGCCGCAAACCGCTGCCACGGCGATACCGGCTGGCAGCGTACGGGTCGCGGTGGTCGGCGCACACCTGACCGGCATGCCGCTGAACTTCCAACTGGCCACCCGCGACGCGGTGCTGGTCGAGCAGACCCTGACCTCGCCGCACTACCGCCTCTATGCCCTGGCCGGCACCGTGCCGCCGAAACCGGGCCTGGCGCGCAGCACCGATGGCAGCTCGATCATCGTTGAGCTGTGGGACATCCCCCTGGCGCGCTTTGGCGAGTTCGTCGCCGAGATTCCCGCGCCCCTGGGCATCGGCAACCTGACCCTGGCCGACGGGCGCAGCGTGAAGGGCTTCATCTGCGAGCCCTGGGCGCTCGGTGATGCCCGCGACATCACCAGCTTCGGCGGTTGGCGCGCCTTTATCGCCAGCCAGCAAGCCAGCAAGAACTGAACCCGCAGAGTGGATGGCCGAAGCCATCCACCAACGAACAGCTGGTGGAAAACGCTTCGCGGTTTTCCACCCTACGTCGAGGACACGAACATGTTCCATACCGTACTGATCGCCAACCGCGGGGAGATAGCCGTCCGCGCCATCCGCACCCTGAAGCGCCTGGGCGTGAAGAGCGTGGCGGTGTATTCCGATGCCGACCGCAATGCCCAGCACGTACGTGATGCCGACGTGGCCGTGGCCCTTGGCGGCGACAAGGCTGCCGACAGCTACCTGCGCATCGACAAGATCCTCGCCGCCGCCAGGGAAACCGGCGCCCAGGCGATCTATCCCGGTTACGGCTTCCTCTCCGAGAGCGCCGAGTTCGCCGAGGCCTGCGAGAACGCCGGCATCGCCTTCGTCGGCCCGACGCCCGCTCAGATTCGCGAGTTCGGACTCAAGCACCGCGCCCGTGAACTGGCCGCCGACGCAAAGGTGCCGATGGCGCCCGGCACCGCGCTTTTGCAGAGCCTGGACGAAGCCCTGGGCGCGGCGGAAACCATCGGCTACCCGATCATGCTCAAGACCACCGCCGGCGGCGGCGGCATCGGCCTGACCCGCTGCGCCGATGCCGTGGCCCTGGCCAGTGCCTACGACAGCGTCAAGCGCATGGGCGAGCAGTTCTTCAGTGACGCCGGCGTTTTCATCGAGCGTTTCGTCGACCAGGCGCGACACGTCGAAGTGCAGATCTTCGGTGATGGCAAAGGCCGCGTGGCCGCCCTCGGCGAGCGCGACTGTTCGCTGCAGCGGCGCAACCAGAAGGTGGTCGAGGAAACCCCTGCGCCGAATCTGCCCCAAGCGACCCGTGAGCGCCTGCACGCGGCGGCCATCCAGCTCGGCGAGTCGGTGAGCTACCGCAGCGCCGGCACAGTGGAGTTCATCTACGACGCCGCCCGCGACGATTTCTACTTTCTCGAAGTGAACACTCGCCTGCAGGTCGAGCATCCGGTCACCGAGATGGTCACCGGCCTCGATCTGATCGAATGCATGCTGCGCGTGGCCGCCGGCGCCGAGCTGGATTGGGCCGCCCTGAGCCGCGCCCCACAAGGCGCCGCCATCGAAGTGCGCATCTATGCCGAAGACCCGCTGAAGAACTTCCAACCCAGCCCGGGCGTGCTCACCGACGTGCATTTCCCGGACGACGTGCGCGTAGACGGCTGGGTCAGTACCGGCAGCGAGGTGTCGGCGTTCTATGATCCGATGATCGCCAAACTGATCGTCCACGCGCCAAGCCGCGATGAGGCTATCGCCAAGTTGCAGAAAGCCCTGGGCGAAACCCGCCTGCACGGCATCGCCAGCAACCTCGACTACCTGCGCATGGTGGTGGCCGAACCGCGCTTCCACAGTGCGCAGATCTGGACGCGTCTGCTCGACACCTTCAGCTACGCGGCCCAGGTGGTGGAAGTGCTGGAGCCCGGCACCTACAGCAGCGTGCAGGATTTTCCTGGCCGCCTCGGCTACTGGGACATCGGCGTGCCGCCGTCCGGGCCGATGGACGATTACGCCTTCCGCCTGGCCAACCGCATCGTCGGCAATCACGAGAGTGCCGCTGGCCTTGAATTCACCCTGCAGGGCCCGAGCCTGCGCTTTCACAGCGACGCGCTGATCGCCCTCGCCGGTGCCGACTGCCCGGCCGAACTGGATGGTGAAGCCGTGCCCTACTGGGCGCCGATCGCCGTCAAAGCCGGCCAAGTGCTCAAGCTCGGCCGTGCACAGAGCGGCTGCCGCACCTACCTCGCGGTGCGCGGCGGCTTCGACGTGCCGCTGTACCTGGGCAGCCGCTCGACCTTCGCCCTCGGCCAGTTCGGCGGCCATGCAGGGCGCACGCTGCGCGCCGCCGACATGCTGGCCATCTCCCAACCGGGGTTGCCAGCCTGCACCACCCCGGCGCCGGTCAGCGAACCCCAGGCGCTGGCCGACAGCCTGATTCCCGCCTACGGCACCACTTGGAACATCGGCGTGCTCTACGGGCCCCATGGTGCCCCGGACTTCTTCACACCCGAGGCCATCGAACAGTTCTTCGCCGCCGACTGGCAGGTGCACTACAACTCCAATCGCCTGGGTGTGCGCCTGTCTGGGCCGAAGCCGAGCTGGACCCGCGCCGACGGCGGCGAGGCCGGCCTGCACCCGTCCAACGTGCATGATTGCGAGTACGCCATCGGCGCCATCAACTTCACTGGTGACTTCCCGGTGATCCTCACCAAGGACGGCCCCAGCCTCGGCGGTTTCGTCTGCCCGGTGACCATCGCCAAGGCCGAGCTGTGGAAGGTCGGCCAGGTCAAGCCGGGCGATACCCTGCGTTTTCACCCGATCAGCTTCGAGCAGGCCCAGGCGCTGGAGCAGGCGCAACTGGCCAGCCTGCAGAGGCTGAGCGCGGTCAGCGCCGCGCAACTGCCGGCGCCGAGCCTGCAACCGGGCGACACGGTTTCCGCAACCGTACTGGCCGAGCTGCCCGCCGATGGCAACCGCCCGCGCGCGGTCTATCGGCAAGCGGGCGATGCCTACATCCTGCTCGAATACGGCGACAACGTGCTCGACCTGGCGCTGCGCCTGCGCGTGCATCTGTTGATGGAAGCGCTCAAGGCCCAGCCGCTCGCCGGCCTGGAAGAACTGGCGCCAGGCGTGCGCTCCCTGCAACTGCGCTATGACAGCCGCGTGCTGCACCAGCGGGCGCTGCTCGATCATCTGCTGCGCCTGGAAGCCAGCCTGGGTGACGTGGCAGGCCTCAAGGTGCCGACCCGTATCGTCCATCTGCCCATGGCCTTCGAGGACAGCGCCACCCTCGCTGCCGTCACCCGCTACAGCGAGACGGTGCGCAGCCAGGCGCCGTGGTTGCCGAACAACGTCGACTTCATCCAGCGCGCCAATGGCCTGGCCAGTCGCGAGGACGTACGCGACATCCTGTTCGACGCCAGCTACCTGATTCTCGGCCTCGGCGACGTCTACCTCGACGCGCCCTGCGCCGTGCCGCTCGACCCGCGTCACCGGCTGCTCAGTTCCAAGTACAACCCGGCGCGGACCTACACCGCCGAAGGCACCGTGGGCATCGGCGGCATGTACATGTGCATCTACGGCATGGACTCGCCCGGCGGTTACCAACTGGTCGGCCGCACCCTGCCGATTTGGAACAAGTTCGTGAAGAACGCCCAGTTCGAGGGCGGCCAGCCTTGGCTGCTGCACTTCTTCGACCAGGTGCGTTTCTACCCGGTCAGCGAGGCCGAGCTGGACGACTTCCGCGAGGCCTTCCGTGAAGGTCGTGCGCAGATAAGGATCGAGCAGAGCACCTTCGACTTCGCCGAGTACCAGGGCTTCCTGGCCGACAACGCGGCGAGCATCAGCGACTTCCAGCGCCAGCAGAAGCAGGCCTTCGACGCCGAAGTGCTGCTGTGGCGCGACGACGATGCCGACAGCCACGCTGCGCCAGCTGCCAGCCTGGAGGAAGACGAAGCCGTCGACGGCCACCTGGTCAGCGCCGATATGTGCGGCAGCGTCTGGAAGGTGCTGGTCGAGCCCGGCCAGTACGTCGAGGCCGGCGCCACGCTGCTGGTGGTCGAGGCGATGAAGATGGAGTTGGCGGTCACCGCACCACTGGCCGGGACGGTCAAGGCCGTGCGCTGCCAGCCGGGCAAAGCGGTCACCCCGGGTGACGCGCTGCTGGTGCTCGAACCGGTCGAGGCTGCCTGAGATGCAACTCGTCGACCCGATCAGGCGCGGCAAGGAGCGCCCGGAGAATCTCGCCGAGCGCATCTACGGGCAGCTCAAGGACGACATCTTCGAGTTTCGCCTGCTTCCCGGCGACCGCTTCAGCGAAGGCGAAGTCGCCGAGCGTATGGCGGCAAGCCGTACACCGGTGCGCCAGGCCCTGTACCGGCTGGAGCGCGAGGGTTACCTGGAGGTGTATTTCCGCAGCGGCTGGCAGGTCAAGCCGTTCGACTTCGCCCACTTCGAGGAGCTTTACGACGTGCGCATCGTTCTCGAGCAGGCGGCGGTCAAGCGCCTGTGCGACCGCGAGGCGGAGCAAACCCCCGCCCTGCTGAGCGAGCTGAAACGCATCTGGATGGTGGCACCCGAACAGCGCCTGGAAGACGGCCGCGAAGTGTCACGCCTCGACGAGCGCTTTCACTGCCAACTGGTGGAAGCCACCGGCAACCGCGAGATGGCCCGCCTGCACGGCGAAGTCAGCGAAAAGATCCGCATCATCCGCCGTCTGGATTTCACCCAGACGCCGCGGGTGGAAGCCACCTACGACGAACATGCACGCATTCTCGGCGCGATCCTGTCGCGCCGCTGCGAAGAGGCACAGCTGTTGCTCAAGGCCCACATAGAGGTCAGCAAGGCGGAAGTGCGCAAGATCACCCTGCACATGCTGCACAGCGCTCGCGAGCGTGCCGTGCAGGCGCAGGGTTGACGTGATGTCCCTTGATCCACTGCCAACAACACATAACTCGTTTGTGAATGGAGATCGAACTATGCAACGTCGCAGCCTGATCAAGGCCTTCACCCTTTCCGCGTCCATCGCTGCCATGGGCCTGACCTGGACAGTACAGGCCGCCGAGACCATCAAGGTCGGCATCCTGCACTCGCTGTCCGGCACCATGGCCATTTCGGAAACGTCACTGAAAGACATGGCGCTGATGACCATCGACGAGATCAACGCCAAGGGCGGCGTGCTCGGCAAGAAGCTCGAGCCGGTGGTGGTCGACCCGGCGTCCAACTGGCCGCTGTTCGCCGAACGTGGCCGCCAGCTGCTGACCCAGGACAAGGTCGCGGTTACCTTCGGATGCTGGACCAGCGTGTCGCGTAAATCGGTACTGCCGGTCTACGAGGAACTCAACGGCCTGCTGTTCTACCCCGTGCAGTACGAAGGCGAAGAGATGTCGCCGAACGTGTTCTACACCGGCGCCGCGCCGAACCAGCAGGCGATCCCGGCAGTGGAATACCTGCTCAGCGAAGACGGCGGCGGCGCCAAGCGCTTCTTCCTGCTCGGCACCGACTACGTCTACCCGCGCACCACCAACAAGATCCTGCGCGCCTTCCTGCACAGCAAGGGCGTACAGGACAAGGACATCGAAGAGGTCTACACGCCGTTCGGTCACAGCGACTATCAAACCATCGTCGCCAACATCAAGAAGTTCTCCGCCGGCGGCAAGACCGCGGTGGTGTCCACCGTCAACGGTGACTCCAACGTGCCGTTCTACAAGGAACTGGCCAACCAGGGCATCGAAGCTACCGACGTGCCGGTGGTGGCGTTCTCGGTCGGCGAGGAAGAACTGCGCGGCATCGACACCAAACCGCTGGTCGGCCACCTGGCGGCCTGGAACTACTTCCAGTCCGTGGAGAACCCGGTCAACGAGAAGTTCGTCGCCGACTGGAAGGCCTACGCCAAGGCCAAGAAGCTGCCGAACGCCGACACCGTGGTGACCAACGACCCGATGGAAGCCACCTACGTGGGCATCCACATGTGGGCCCAGGCCGTCGAGAAGGCTGGCACCACCGACGTCGACAAGGTGCGCGTGGCCATGGCGGGCCAGGAATTCGCGGCGCCGAGCGGCTTCACCCTGAAGATGGACGAGAAGAACCATCACCTGCACAAGCCGGTGATGATCGGCGAGGTCCAGGAAGACGGCCAGTTCTCGGTGGTCTGGGAAACCGAAGGGCCGATCCGCGCCCAGCCGTGGAGCCCGTACATCGAGGGTAACGACAAGAAAGGCGACACCCCGGTGAAGTCGAACTGATCCGCACCGTGGCACAGGCGCCGAGTCGTTCTCCGGCGCCTGTGCCACGGGACACCAAGGACACGCCCATGCCTTATGCCTTTGCCCGAATTCTCTTCAGCCTGCTGCTCCTGCTGCCATTGGCCGCACAAGCCGGCGAAGCCGACGATTTCGTCGCCGCCAGCGCCACGCAGCAAGCCAGACAGATGGAAAGCTGGGCCGCCATGCCCGACCCGGCACGCCAGCCGCTGCTCGATGCGCTGCAACAGGGCCGTGTGGCCGCTGACGGCGACAAACGCGCCTTCATCGAAACCGACGCTGGCTACCGCGCCGCCGAAGGCGATGCCGAGCCGCAAGGCACCCTGCGCAAACTACGCCTGAACAATCGTCTGCGCGGGCTGATCGCCAACGCCCAGGCCAGCCATCAGTTGCTCGCCAGCGAGGCAACCGTGCGCCTGAGCGCCGCCCAGCAATTGCAGAAGAGCGCCCAGCCGGCGCAACTGCCGCTGCTCGCCCAGGCGCAAGCCGAGGAAGACGACGACGCCGTGCGCGATGCCCTCACCCTCGCCCTGGCCAACCTGCAACTGGTCGACGCCAACCCGGCGGTGCGCCTCGCTGCCGTGCGCCTGCTCGGTGAAACCGGCGAGCCGCTGGCCCGTACCCGCCTGGAAAACCTGCTGGAGCCCGGCGTGGAAAGCGACGCTGGCGTGCGCACCGCCGCAGAAACCAGCCTCGCCCAGGTCAAGCGCAAGCTGCTGATCGGCGAATTGCTCGGCCAGGCATTCAGCGGCATGAGCCTGGGCTCGATCCTGCTGCTCGCCGCCCTCGGCCTGGCCATCACCTTCGGCCTGCTCGGGGTGATCAACATGGCCCACGGCGAAATGCTGATGCTCGGCGCCTACTCCACCTACATGGTGCAGATTCTCTTCCAGCGCTTCGCCCCCGACGCCCTGGCGCTGTATCCGCTGGTCGCCATGCCGGTGGCCTTCTGCGTGACCGCGGTGATCGGCATGGCCCTGGAGCGCACGGTGATCCGTCATCTCTACGGCCGCCCGCTGGAAACCCTGCTGGCCACCTGGGGCATCAGCCTGATCCTGATCCAGCTGGTGCGCGTGCTGTTCGGTGCGCAGAACGTCGAAGTGGCCAACCCCTACTGGCTGTCCGGCGGCATTCAGGTGCTGCCCAACCTGGTGCTGCCGTACAACCGCATCGTGATCGTCGGCTTCGCCCTGGCGGTGGTGGTGCTCACCTGGCTGCTGCTCAACAAGACCCGCCTTGGGCTCAACGTGCGCGCCGTCACCCAGAACCGCAACATGGCCGCCTGCTGCGGCGTGCCCACCGGCCGCGTGGACATGCTCGCCTTCGGCCTCGGCTCGGGTATCGCCGGCCTCGGCGGCGTGGCGCTGAGCCAGATCGGCAACGTCGGCCCCGACCTCGGCCAGAGCTACATCATCGACTCGTTCCTGGTGGTGGTACTCGGCGGCGTCGGCCAACTGGCCGGCAGCGTCATGGCGGCCTTCGGCCTGGGTATCGCCAACAAGATCCTGGAGCCGCAGATCGGCGCCGTACTCGGCAAGATCCTCATCCTCGCGCTGATCATTCTGTTCATTCAGAAGCGTCCGCAGGGCCTGTTCGCCTTGAAAGGGAGGGTGATCGATTGAACACCATGACCTTCTGCACCGTGGGAGCTGGCCATGCCAGCGACTGTTTCCCCACCATCGTTCGCGCCCATGGTGCGCTCCCACAGATCGGTTCATGGGAGGTAGAAAAATGAACGCCGCCAATCCCACGCCTGTCAACAAGAGCCTGCTGGCCCGCGCCAGCCACAGGCTCGGCCCGCAGGTGTCGCTGGCCATCGGCCTGCTGGTGCTCGCCGTACTGGCCGCCATGCCCGTGCTGCACCTGCTGCCAGCCGAGCACGCGCTGCACGTTTCCGCCTACAGCCTGACACTGGTCGGCAAGATCCTCTGCTACTGCATCGTCGCCCTGGCGCTGGATCTGGTCTGGGGCTATGCCGGTCTCTTGTCCCTCGGCCACGGCCTGTTCTTCGCCCTCGGCGGCTACGCCATGGGCATGTACCTGATGCGTGAAGCCGCCGGCGACGGCCTGCCGGCGTTCATGAGCTTTCTCGCCTGGACCGAGCTGCCCTGGTACTGGTACGGCACCGATAACTTCCTCTGGGCCCTGTGCCTGGTGGTGCTGGCGCCCGGCTTGCTGGCGCTGGTATTCGGCTTCTTCGCCTTCCGCTCGCGGATCAAGGGCGTGTATTTCTCGATCATGACCCAGGCACTGACCTTCGCCGGCATGCTGCTGTTCTTTCGCAACGAGACCGGTTTCGGCGGCAACAACGGCTTCACCAACTTTCGCAGCATCCTCGGCTTCGAAATCACTGCCGCCGGCACCCGTGCCACGCTGTTCGCGCTCACCGTGCTGCTCTTGGTCGGCAGCCTGTACCTGGGCTGGCGCCTGGCGCGCAGCAAGTTCGGCCGGGTGCTCACCGCCCTGCGCGACGCCGAGAACCGCCTGATGTTCTGCGGCTACGACCCACGCGGCTACAAGCTGTTCATCTGGGTACTTTCCGCCGTGCTGTGCGGCCTGGCCGGGGCGCTGTACGTACCTCAGGTGGGCATCATCAACCCCAGCGAAATGGCCCCGACGCAATCCATCGAAGCCGCCGTGTGGGTGGCCCTCGGCGGGCGCGGCACACTGATCGGCCCGCTGCTCGGCGCCGGCCTGGTCAATGGCATGAAGAGCTGGTTCACCGTGGCCTTTCCCGAGTACTGGCTGTTCGCCCTCGGCGCGCTGTTCATCGTGGTCACCCTGTTCCTGCCCAAGGGCGTCATCGGCCTGCTCAAACGAGGGGACAAGTCATGAGAAGCGCACCGATTCCCGAAATGCTGATCGACCCGGCTGGCAGCAGCCGCGACGCCATCGGCCTGGGCCAGAGCGCCGGGCGCGGCCTCAACGTGCGTCACGGCACCATCCTCACCCTGGAAGACATCAATGTCGCCTTCGACGGCTTCAAGGCGCTGACCGACCTGACGCTGTACATCGGCGTCGGCGAGCTGCGCTGCATCATCGGCCCCAACGGCGCCGGCAAGACCACCCTGATGGACGTGATCACCGGCAAGACCCGGCCGAACAGCGGCACCGCGTTCTTCGGTGAAACCCTCGACCTGACGCAGATGAGCGAGGTCGAGATCGCCCAGGCCGGCATCGGCCGCAAGTTCCAGAAACCGACCGTGTTCGAGGCGCTGAGCGTGTTCGAGAACCTCGAACTGGCGCAGAAGACCGATAAGTCGGTGTGGGCCAGCCTGCGCGCCAGGCTCAGCGGTGAGCAGCGCGACCGCATCGACGAGGTGCTGGCCACCATTCGCCTGGACGGCTCGCGCCAGCGCCCGGCCGGCCTGCTATCCCACGGCCAGAAGCAGTTCCTGGAAATCGGCATGCTGCTGGTGCAGGACCCGCAACTGTTGTTGCTCGACGAGCCGGTGGCGGGCATGACCGACGCGGAAACCGAATTCACCGCCGAGCTGTTCAAGTCCCTGGCGCGCAAACACTCGCTGATGGTGGTCGAGCACGACATGGGCTTCGTCGGCACCATCGCCGACCATGTCACCGTGCTGCACCAGGGCCGCGTGCTGGCCGAAGGCTCGCTCGACGCCGTGCAGGCCAACGAGAAGGTGATCGAGGTTTATCTCGGTCGCTAAGGGATTCGTAGAAACGTAGGGTGGATCGGGGCGCGTAGCCGACGCTGTTTTCATCCACCGATGGCATCACACGGTGGATCGTTCGAGCGCGAGTTGCGCACTCCGGCCCGCCTGACTTAAGGATATCGACATGCTGCAAGTCCAACAGCTTCACCAGTACTACGGCGGCAGCCACATCCTGCGTGGCCTGTCGTTCGACGTGAAGGTCGGCGAAGTCACCTGCCTGCTCGGCCGCAACGGCGTCGGCAAGACCACCCTGCTCAAATGCCTGATGGGCCTGCTGCCCGCCAAGGAAGGCAGCGTGCAGTGGGAGGGCAAGACCATCACCGGCTACAAACCGCACCAGCGGGTGCACGCAGGTATTGCCTACGTGCCCCAGGGCCGCGAGATATTCGGCCGCCTGACGGTGGAGGAAAACCTGCTGATGGGGCTCTCTCGTTTCAGCGCGAAGGAAGCCAAGGAGGTGCCGCCGTTCATCTACGAGCTGTTCCCGGTGCTGCTGGAAATGAAGCACCGCCGCGGCGGCGACCTGTCCGGCGGCCAGCAGCAACAGCTGGCCATCGGCCGCGCGTTGGCTAGCCAGCCACGCTTGCTGATTCTCGACGAGCCCACCGAAGGCATCCAGCCTTCGGTGATCAAGGAAATCGGCGCAGTGATCAAAAAACTCGCCGCCCGCGGCGATATGGCCATCCTGCTGGTCGAGCAGTTCTACGACTTCGCCGCCGAACTGGCCGACCAATACCTGGTGATGAGCCGCGGCGAGATCGTCCAGCAGGGCCGCGGAGAAACCATGGAGGCGGACGGCGTGCGCGGGTTAGTGGCGATCTGAGAGCCTGTTCATAATCTTCAAGCCCAGGTTCGTCGACTTTGGCGGCTAAGTGGGGCGCAAGCGGCCGATCGTAGGGCGGACCGGGTCGAGTAGACGACGCTTCACCTACGCGGCCCGACCCGTCCACCGCTCTGCGATTGCAATGGTGGATGAAAAGAGCGTCATCCACCCTACGTGGCTGCAAAGTGGCGGTAGCGGCCGTTCCCCGATCCACTGTGGGAGCGCGCCATGCGCGCGAAAAATCGCGGGCGTGGCCCGCTCCCACAGATCGTGGACGACGCTTCACCTGCGCGGCCCGCCCCGTCCACCGCCCCGTGATCGCAACGGTGGATGAAAAGAGCGTCAGCTACGCGCCCCGATCCACCCTACGTAGCGAACGGCCGCTTCTGCCTTGTAGTTGCCGCTTCATGCGCAGATAAGCCTTTGAACAGGC
>NZ_MSXU01000015.1:255876-361033 GCF_001945375.1 Pseudomonas sp. PA1(2017) | reverse complement strand
ACCGCCGATAGGCGGTCAGGCTGCAATCGTTTCGCCCCGAGGTCGGGGCTCCCACAGGTTGGTTTGAGTTGCCGCTTCTGCCTTGTAGCTGCCTCTTCATGCGCATACAAGACTTTGAACAGGCTCCAAGAGCCTGTTCAAAGTGGTAAAAGGCCGCCACTGTACCTACGCGGCAGCTGCCCAAGCCGGTTATTCTTACCGCCCGCCCACCCCAACTTTCACCTGCCGGCCAACCCGCAGGCGCCAAGGTGGCGACGATCCGCGTCGACGAGCCCACTCCGGCAGTCGATCAGCACGAATCGCCCAGGCCACTGGCCGGCGGTGTTCACTGACGACAGACAAGAGGCAGAACATGACCCAGGTAGTTTTCATCACCGGCGCCACTTCCGGCTTTGGCCGCGCCACCGCTCGCCGCTTTGCCGAGGCCGGCTGGGCGCTGGTGCTTTCCGGCCGCCGCCAGGAGCGCCTGGAGGAACTCAAGGCCGAGCTGCAAGGCAAGGTGCCTGTGCATATCGCCACCCTCGACGTGCGCGATGCCACTGCCGTGCAGGCCCTGGTCGACAGCCTGCCGGCGCCGTTCGACAAGATCCACGCGCTGATCAACAACGCCGGCCTGGCCCTGGCGCCGGAAGCCGCGCAGAAGGTGGCGCTGCAAGACTGGCACACCATGATCGACACCAACATAACCGGCCTGGTCAACGTCACCCACGCGGTGCTGCCCAAGCTGCTGGAAACCGGCAAGGGCGCCAGCATCATCAACATCGGTTCGGTAGCCGGCGAGTGGCCGTACCCGGGCGGCCACGTGTACGGCGCCAGCAAGGCATTCGTAAAACAGTTCAGCTTCAACCTGCGCTGCGACCTGGTGTCCACCGGCGTGCGCGTCACCGACATCGCCCCGGGCATGGCGGAAACCGAGTTCACCCTGGTGCGCACCAAGGGCAACCAGGCGGCCTCCGATGCGCTGTACAGCACCACCACGCCATTGAGCGCGGAAGATATCGCCGAGCAGATATTCTACGTCGCCACCCTGCCTGCCCATATCAACATCAACCGCCTGGAAATCATGCCCAGCCGTCAGGCCTGGGGCCCGTTCGCGGTCGACCGCGACAAGTAAGCGATTGACGGGCTCGCCTGCCCGTCACTTGGACCCCTGACTCATCCGCGCGAGCCGCTGGGACAGCTCCTCGATGGCCCGGCCCAGCTCGCGCAAGGTTCCGGAATCCCGTGCGCCCTCTTCGCTGGCGCCGTGAATACGCACGGCCAGCTCGCTGATTTCCTGGGTCACGTGGCTTTGTTCCTGGGCCGCGACGGCGATCTGCTGGGCGCGCTGCACGATATCCTCGAAGCCATTGACCGTGCCTTCCAGGGTGACCGCGACGCCATTGGCCTGCTCGACCGCTTCGTGGGTACGTCGCACGCCTGCCTGCATGGTGGCGACGGTCTGGCCCGACGCATCGCGCAGTTGGCCGATCATCACCTGAATCTCGTTGGCGGACGCTTGAGTACGGCCGGCAAGGGTACGCACCTCATCCGCCACCACGGCGAAGCCGCGCCCCTGCTCCCCGGCGCGCGCCGCCTCGATCGCCGCGTTGAGTGCCAGCAGGTTGGTCTGCTGGGAAATCGAAGTAATCACCTCGAGCACGCTGCCGACCCGCTCGATGTCGCTGCCTAGACGGCCAATAGCCGCTTCGGCCTGACCGATCTCCTCCGCCAGCGCCTGAATCGACGCGCTGTTACTGCTCACGTTCACCTGGCCTGCACGCGCCGACAGCAGGGAGCGGTCTGCGGTATCCGAGCAATCTGTGGTATTGCCGGCCACTTCCTGGGCACTGGCCGACATCTCGGTGATGGCGGTAGCCAACAAGGCATTGTCTTCACGCTGGGTTTCGGCCCGCTCGGCGATGGCCTGCGACAGGCTCGCCAGCTCGGCAGCCTGGCGCTCGAGCACGCGCGATTGTTCCGATATATCGAGCAGCATGTTGCGCAGCGAACCGGCATAGCGATTCACCGCCGAGCGCAACGCACCGATTTCGTCGCTTCGACCGACGGGCAACTCGCTTCCACCACCCTCACCGAGCTGCTCGATCTGCGCGGTGGTTTCTTCGATCTGCGCCAGCAAACGACGCCCGGCGAGCCACGCCAGGCCAAGCAGTACGGCCAGCAAAGGCAGCAGGAAGAGCAGAAGTTCTCCGGTCAGGCGGTCACTCAGGCCAGCGACCTGGCCCTCGGGCGTGACGAGCCCGAGCTGCCAGCCAGTATCCCCCAAGGGCGCGAAGCTGACGTAGGAGCGGCCCTGTAGGCGCACGTCGAAATCGAGCATGCTGGTCGGTGTGCCGCCGCGCGCGGCCTGCAAGGCAGCCTGCAACGGTGCGATCGCAGAATCGCGCTCCACCAGCCCGGCCAGTGTCGGCAGCCCATCGGTGGCCTTGGCACCCGGGAAGAACAGCAGGTTACCGGCCTGATCGACCACGAAGGCATAGCCGCCGGTGACGTTGCCGCGCTCACTCAGGAAAGTGGCCAGGCCGTCGAGGCGCAGATCCACTGTCGCCACGCCGGCAAACTTTCCAGCCAACTGATAGGGAACGCTGCAGGTGGTCATCGCCACACTGGTCACCGGGTCCAGATAACCGTCGGACCATACGCAGCGACCGGGTGCAGACGAGCGCGCCGAGCTGTACCAAGACTCCTGCTGATAGGGCAGCGCGGAGGCGGCGTTGTAATCGTCACTGTACTCGAGACCGCCGCTCGCGCTGCGCGCCCAGAAGAAGCTGCGCAGCGCCACGCCGCTCTCGAAGGCACCCGGTTCGGGCCACAGGCCGCCACCGGCGATGGCGGCATTACCCTGGCTGTCGATCACCCCCGGCAGCACGCCGCGCACCAACTCGGCATCGCGCGGCAACGCCTCGGCCAAATGCGCCAGGCCAGCCGTGGTGCCCTGAATTTCGCTGAGCTGCAGTGCCAGCTGACGCGCCAGCGCGGCGGCGGCCTGCTCGGCGGATGTCACCCCGACCGCCATCAGCTGTGGCTTGCCACGCAGCGCCATGACCGAGTACACCGCCAGGGCAGTCAGGCTTAGCAACAGCAGTACACCTACGGTCATCCGCTTGGCCACAGTCACCGGAAACAATGCCATGTCGTTCTCCGCTGTTATCGGATCGGGGCGTTTCACCAACCTGCACGATTATTCATACTAGGCGATCTGCCATTACAGCAAGCGGTTTCCGCGACGAACCGCTCAAGCGCAGGCAATTCACGTTTGCCTACGGCGAGCTCGTCGCACGATACTGACCGCCACGACATACACTCCGAGCCTGCCCATGTCCCTTGCGATACGTAACGCCGTTGCAGACGACCTGCCCGCCCTGCTCGCCATCTACAACGATGCCGTGCTCAATACCACGGCCATCTGGAACGAGCGCCCCGTGGATCTGGCCAACCGCCAGGCCTGGTTCGATGCGCGTGCCGCACAGGGCTATCCGATTCTGGTGGCGGTCGACGAGGCACAGCAGGTGCTGGGCTACGCCTCGTTCGGCGACTGGCGGCCCTTCGAGGGTTTCTGCAACACGGTCGAACACTCCGTGTACGTGCGCCACGACACTCGCGGCCAGGGCCTCGGTCCGCTGCTGATGCAGGCGCTGATCGAGCGGGCTGGGGAGGTCGGCAAGCACGTGATGGTCGCCGCCATCGAAAGCGGCAACGCCGCCTCGGTGCGCCTGCATGAGCGTCTGGGTTTCAGCATCACCGGGCAGATGCCTCAGGTCGGCTGCAAGTTCGGCCGCTGGCTGGACCTGACCTTCATGCAGCTGATCCTGACTCCACAGCGCAGCACGCCATGAGTCTGCAGATTCGCCAGCTCGACGAGGCCAGTTTCGACGCCTGTCGCCAGGGTCTGATCGCCCTGTTGCTCGATGCGGTGGCCAGCGGCGCCTCCGTCGGTTTCCTGGCCGATATCGACACCCAGCAGGCGGACGCCTACTTCGACGACGTGCGCCGCGCGCTTTGCAGCGGCGCGTTGGCGATCTGGGTCGCTGAAGAGGATGAAAAAGTGCTGGGTTCGGTGCAGCTTAGCTTGTGCCTGAAACCCAACGGTTTGAATCGCGGCGAAGTGCAGAAACTGCTGGTGCTGGGCAGCGCGCGCCGCCGCGGTATCGCCCGCTTGCTGATGCAGCAGCTCGAAGCCCATGCCGGGCAGTTGCAGCGCGGCCTTCTCTACCTGGATACCGAGGCTGGCAGCGACGCGGAGAATCTCTATCGCGCCCTGGGCTACACCAGCATCGGCGGCCTGCCCGATTACGCCTGCGGGCCGGACGGCCAGTACCGGGCCAACGCCATCTACTACAAGACCCTTACTCGACCCAGCTGACTACCGCAGCTGGCTGTCCTTGCTGCCGCGACGGTTGAAACCTCCGGCCTTGGCCTGTTCCTGATCGGCCTGGGCCTGGCAGTTCACGCACAGTCGCACGCCGGGAACGGCCTGGCGTCGCGCTTCGGGAATCGGCGCCTCGCATTCTTCGCAATGGGTCAGGCTTTCGCCTTTGGGCAGTTGACTGCGCGCGCGCTGCACGGCGTCTTCGATGGTGCTGTCGATCTGTTCCTGCACGGCGCCGTCTTGCGCCCAACCGGTGGCCATGTCGCTCTCCCGAAAAAAGGTGCTGATCGGAAGATAGGAGCGCGCGGGCGGGGTTGGCAAGGGGCAGCCGACGGCGGACGAATCGGCTCGCGTTGCGCGGCCGCTGTCCGGCGTGGCAGGTGAAGCGGGTTACTCCTTGACGTTCATGAACTCGTCGGCCCAGGCCACGTAGTCCTCGGGCTGGGTGTACTTGTGCGCGAGCTCCGAGGCACTCAGGTCACTGGCGACGGCGTTGCGCTGCTCGCGCAGGCAGTCGTAAGTGGCCTTGATGGCCGCGAAGTAGGCCGCATGGCCGTTGACCACGATGCGCACGCCCAGCTTGGCGAGGCGCTCATTGTCGCGCAGCTTGGGATTGCCGTAGGTCACCAGCATCAGCGGTACGCTAAGGTGCTCGGCGATCTTCTCCAGGTGCTCGAAATCCTCGACACCGACCATGCAGATAGCGTCGGCACCAGCCTTCTGATACGCCACAGTCCGCTTGATGACTTCCTCGACGCTGAGCACACCGGCGTTGGTACGGGCGATGATCGCCAAGTCCGAATCGACCCGTGCTTCCAGGGCAGCACGTACCTTGCCGACGCCTTCGGCAACACTGATCAGGTCGGTCGACTTGCGGTTGAATTGGGCAGGCAGCAGGGTGTCTTCGATGGTCAGCGCGGAGATACCGGCGCGCTCCAGTTCGACCACGGTGCGCATCACGTTCAGGGCGTTGCCGTAGCCGTGGTCAGCGTCGGCGATCACCGGCAGGCGAGAAACCCGATGGATGCGGGTGGCCTGCTCGACGAACTCGCTCAGGGTGATCAGCGCGAAATCCGGCGCTGCCAGCACCTGCAGCGAGGCGACCGAGCCGCCGAGGATACCGACCTCGAAGCCGAGGTCGCCGGCGATGCGCGCGGACATCGGGTCGAAGACCGAGGCGGTGTGGTAGCAGGCGCCCGAAGCCAGCAGGGTGCGGAAGGCGCGCCGCAGTTCATGATGGGAAGCACGTTGCATGTTGGTCATAGGCATTGTCCAAACGTCGAATGAATCGGGTGCCCGACGGCCTTGTCCCCTGCCGTCTGAAGCGAATTCTTGTGTCGTGCTGCGACCGATGGGCCAGGTGCCGGCAACTGCGCAGGCTGCCGCGCGGGTGCGTCGGCCTTCGGCTGATGCAGGCGTCGCAGCAAATTTCCCGCCAACTCAGCGCAGGGCGGTAGGTGGCTCTACATCGGGCAGCCACTGGCGGAAAATCGCCGAAAAGCTGCCATCTCGGCGCATTTCCGCCAGCGCTTCCTGCCAAGCCGCCACGATGGCCGGGTCGGTATCGCGGGAAAACGCGATGTAATACGACGACTCCATGAACACCATCTGCGGCTGCACGTCCGCCGGTTCGAGACCGGCCGGGGCGAGCATGTCACGCAGCAGGATGTCCTCGAGCAAAATCAGGTTACCGCGGCCATGGGCGAACAGCGTGACCATGGTCTGCGGCGTCGGCACGCCGTACAGGTTCTGCAGCCCCCTGGCCTGCAGCGCCTCGTAGCTGTACCACTGTTTGGGTACCGCCAGCGGGCCGCTGGCCGCCACATCGTCGAGGCTGTCGACCTGCATCCCACTCGACTTAAGCGAGTAGAAGCGCACCTTGCCGTGCAGGATCGGCCCAACCCAATGGAAGCGCGACTCACGCTCGGGCGTGCGCACCATGGCGAACAGCGCCACGTTCGGGCCACGCTGGGCCAGGGTGTAGGCGCGGGTCCAGGGCATCATCTCGATCTGCGCAGTGGCACCGGTTCGCTTGATCAGCTCACGCACCACATCGACACCGAAGCCGCGTAGCTCGCCATCTTCCATGAACGCCGTGGGCGGGCCCGGCTCGGTGAGGATGCGCAGCTCGGCGTTTGCGCGTGCGCACAACAGCAGCAACGCGAGAAACAGAACACCATGGCAACGCAGCGGGCCCATCTGGCCATCCCCATGAACGCTTCAACAAAATCGGCTGCCGGGCAGTAAAACAGCACCGGCGGGTCGCCGCCGCTCACCTTGCAACTAAAGTGGGCAATTTTACCCCAGTGACCGGCCAATTTCAGCAAGCAGCGATGCCATCGCGGCACTGATCGGTCAGTTGCCTCGCCCGACCAGCGAAGAACTTTGTGGTGGTTGCACCGACAATCGGGCTGGCGCCAGCGCCCCAGTCAGGCGATCATCGGCGCTCGCCCATTTACGCGCATCGACATGACCAACACCACGCAAACACCTGCAGCACCGCACAAACCCCGCCCGTTCATCGACCTGCTGATCAGCATCGTGATCCCGTCGCTGATCCTCATGAAGCTCAGCGGCGAAGCCCGCCTGGGCCCGGATGGCGCGCTGGTGCTGGCCCTGGCATTCCCGCTGGGCTGGGGTGCGTTCGAGCTGGTCAAATACCGCAAATTCAACTTCGTCGCCCTGCTCGGCCTGGTCAGCGTGATCCTCACCGGTGGCATCGGCTTGCTGCACCTGGACAACCAGTGGCTCGCCATCAAGGAGGCAGCGATTCCCGGGCTGATCGGCATTGCCGTGCTGGTATCGACGCGAACCCGCTACCCGCTGATCCGCACGCTGCTGTTCAACAAGACGGTACTCAACGTCGACAAGATCCACGACCGCCTGGAGCAGGGCGGCCATACCGGGCGCTTCGAAGCACGCCTGCTGCGCGCCACCTACTGGCTCAGCGGCACGTTCTTCTTTTCCTCGGCGATGAACTATGTACTGGCCAAATGGATCGTCACCAGCCCGGCCGGCAGCGAGGCCTTCAACGACGAACTGGGCCGCATGACCCTGCTCAGCTACCCGATGATCGCCATTCCGTCGATGATCATGCTGATGGCCATCTTCTACTACCTGTGGCGCACCATCCATGACCTCACCGGCCTCAAGCTGGAGGAGATCATGGCCAACGCCGAAGCAGACAAGAAGCCCTGACAGCCCATCGCATTGCCGGATTTATACGCCTATCTCGGGCTGTTCGCCGCCGCCTTCGGTGCGGCGACACTACTGCCCCTGCAGTCCGAGGCACTTCTCGTGGCGCTGCTGCTCGGCGGCGCGCAGCCAGCCTGGATGCTGGTACTGGTCGCCAGCCTGGGCAACGTGCTGGGCTCGCTGGTCAACTGGTGGCTGGGCCGCTACCTGGAACGTTATCGCAACAGGCGCTGGTTTCCGGTCAGTGATCGGCACCTGCAACAGGCACAGCAATGGTACGGCCGCTACGGGCGCTGGTCGCTCCTGCTAAGCTGGCTGCCGGTGATCGGCGATCCACTGACCCTGGTCGCCGGTATCATGCGTGAACCACTGTGGCGCTTCACGCTTATCGTCACTCTGGCGAAAACCCTGCGTTATACCCTGTTGACCGCGGCCACGCTGGGTTTGGTGTTGTAACAAGAAACACTCGGTAACGGGCTGCAAAACGGTGCCAGTTGAGCAACCGGCCCGCCTCCGGGATACTGCGCACCCTGTACGACCACAACCTACCAGGTCTTACCTCAGGGAAAGGGTCTGAACGATGGATGCGACAGCTCATCGAATGCACAATCGACTGCTCGCAAAGACGTGAAACAGGGGATCGCCGTTGCAAGGTACAAAACCCACGATAAAACGCAGTGACCTGATCTGGACGCTGATCGGGTTGTGCGCCGTGGTCGGGTCCTGTTTCCTGCTCTACCGCGAAGTGCGCAACATTTCCCTCGACGAAATCGCCGGCAGCCTCAGGGCCATTCCGCACCTGAACTGGATTCTCGCAGCCGCCGCCACCCTGGGTGCCTACTCGGCGCTCGCCTGGTACGACCGCATCGCCATCGCCCACCTGGGCAAGAAGATCTCCTGGCGCTTCATCACCCTGTGCTCCTTCACCACCTACGCCCTGGCCCACAATATCGGCGCGTCGGTGTTCTCCGGCGCCGTGGTGCGTTATCGCGCCTACCGCACCAAGGGCCTGACGCCCCATGAAATCGGCATCCTGATCGTTTTCTGTTCCTTCACCTTCGCCCTCGGCACCCTGCTGGCCAGCGGCTGCGTGCTGGTGCTGCAGCCGGATCTGATCCACCGCGTGCTGGACGTCACCCCGCTGGTCTCGATAGCCGTCGGGGGGTTCCTGTTGCTGCTGGTAGGCCTCTACGTGCTGGGCTCGTGGCTGCAGTTCAAGCCCTGGACGTTCGGCAAGCTGCATGTCGAGTACCCGCGCCTGCGCATCGTTGGCCGCCAGTTGCTGGCAGGCCCGCTGGAGCTGGCTTGCGCCGCGGCGATCATCTATTTCGCCCTGCCCGAAGCTTACAATCCCGGCTACATGGTGGTGCTCGGCGTATTCCTGGCGTCCTTCTCCCTGGCCCTGCTGTCCCACGCACCGGGTGGCCTGGGTGTACTGGAGGTCAGTTTCCTGGCAGCCCTGCCGGAAATCCCTGCCTCGGACGTGCTGGCGGCGCTGATCGTGTTCCGCGGCTTCTACCTGCTGCTGCCCTTCGCCCTGTCGCTGATCGTCGTACTGGGCTTCGAATGGGGCCAATGGCGCGAGCGCCGCGAAGTGCAAAATCCGCCACTGCCCTGACGAAGCGGCAGCGCTGCACGATCATTTCGCCTAGAATGCGCGGCCGTTTTTTCAGGAGCCGCGCGACATGCCACTTTCCACCCCTGCCCGCGCCTGCGGTATCGACTTCGGCACCTCCAACTCCACCGTCGGCTGGCTGCGCCCGGGCGGCGAGACGCTGATCCCGCTGGAAGACGGCAAGATCACCCTGCCCTCCGTGGTGTTCTTCAACCTCGAGGAGCGCCGCCCCGTCTACGGCCGCCTGGCCCTGCACGAGTACCTGGAAGGCTACGAGGGCCGCCTGATGCGCTCGCTCAAGAGCCTGCTCGGTTCCAAGCTGCTGAAGAGCGAAACCGCGGTGATGGGCAGCGCGCTGCCGTTCAAGGACCTGCTCGGTTTCTTTATCGGCGAGCTGAAAAAGCGCGCCGAAGCGGTCGCCGAACGCCCCTTTGAAGCCGTGGTACTGGGCCGCCCGGTGTTCTTCGTGGATGACGACCCGCTGGCCGATCAGGAAGCCGAAAACACCCTGATCGCGGTGGCGCAGAAGCTCGGCTTCAAGGACGTGTCCTTCCAGTACGAGCCGATCGCCGCGGCCTTCGACTACGAATCCACCATCGAGCGCGAAGAGCTGGTGCTGATCGTCGACATCGGCGGGGGTACCTCGGACTTCTCCCTGGTGCGCCTGGCACCGGAGCGCCGTCAGCTCGTTGAGCGTCAGGGCGACATCCTGGCTACCGGCGGCGTGCATATCGGCGGCACCGACTTCGACAAACAGCTCAGCCTGCAAGGCGTAATGCCGTTGTTCGGCTATGGCAGCCGGATGAAGAGCGACGCGCTGATGCCCACCAGTTTCCACCTCAACCTGGCGACCTGGCACACCATCAACGTCGTCTACTCGGCTGCCTCGCAGCGCGCGCTGCAGAACATGCGCTATGACATCGTCGACCCGACCGGCATCGACCGCCTGTTCAAGCTGATCGAGCAACGCGCGGGCCACTGGCTGGCGATGCAGATCGAAGAAAGCAAGATCGCCCTGACCGAGCAACAGCAACACCTCATCGACCTGCAGCGTATCGAGGCGGGCCTGAGCGCCGAGCTGACCCGCGGGCTGTTCGAGGACAGCATCTCGGCACTGCTCGAACGCATCCGCGGTAGCGTGACCACGCTTCTCAGCGATGCAGGCGTGGGCCTGGAGCAGGTCGACACGGTGTTCTTCACCGGCGGCTCCAGCGGCGTGCCGGCCCTGCGCCAGAGCGTCGCTGCGCTGCTGCCCAACGCCCGGCATGTGGAAGGCAACACCTTCGGCAGCATCGGCAGCGGCCTGGCTATCGAGGCCAAGAAACGTTACGGCTGACACAGGTCGGCAACGTGCCGGTACCGACGAGGATGGAATGCTTTATATTTCCATCCCTCATTTCCAGGGAATGGTCACCATGCACACGCTAGAACGCATTTACCCGCTGAAGATGGATGAGCGCTTGGCTGCCGACCAGGCAACCCTCGACCTGCACCTGCAGCGTTACGGGTTCGCCAGCCGCTCCCTGCGGGGTCAGCGGGTGCTGGATATGGCCTGTGGTTGCGGCTACGGCAGCGCCATGCTGGCCGAGCAGCATCCGGACAAGCAGGTGGTCGGCATCGATATCGACCCCGAAGCGATCGCTTACGCCCAGGCCAACTATCAGCGCGAGAACCTGCGTTACCAGTGCGCCAATGCAGAAACCTTCGCCGACGACGCGGGCTTCGACAGCATCGTCAGCCTGGAAACCATCGAGCACCTGCCCAGCCCGCAACGCTTGATCGGCAATTACGTGCGGCTACTGGCCAAAGGTGGGGTAATCATCGCCTCGGTACCGACCACACCGACCCTGGACGGCAATCCCCATCACCTGCATGACTTCAGCCCGCGCAGCTTCTTCGCCCTGTTTCGCCGCCATGGCCTGCGGCCAGGGGCACGCTTCGAGCAGATCCAGCGCTGGGAGTTTTCCGGGCTGTTCAAAAAACCGCAGAAAGCGGCTCGCGAGCATCGCTCCGAAGGAGTCGGCAACGCGGTACTGGCCTACTACCGTCGGCACCCGCTGTACGTGTTCAAGCGCCTTTTTTCGATCCTGCGCTACGGCCTCAGCAACCGCTACCTGACTTGCCGGTTCAGTGCCGACTAGTCAGGGCCGAACAAGAAGGTAAGTGACGAAAGCTGTCCCTAACCCACTTGTGGGAGCGGGCGGGGACGCCCAGTCCATGCCCGCGAAAAAGTCACGGGCATGGCCCGTTCCCACAGGCAAAAGCAACAATGCCTGCTTTTGCCTTGAACCGCCCTTTAACGCGGTACCGCAGGCTTCTTGCTCTTGCCTTTGCCAGCCCCTGCACGCTCGCGGGCAGCCTGCTGGTTACGTGCTTCAGCGGCGGCCTTGGCCTGCTCGCGCTTGTCCCAGGGTTTGCTGCCATCACTACCACGCGGCGGCAGGCCGGTGTGCTGGGTGAGAATGCGTCCACCCGCCGGTTTGCCGCCGCCATTGCCAGCGACCTTCTTGCTACCGGCCGGCGTGGAGTTCTTGCGCCGGGCACTCTGGTACTCATCGGCCTTCGGCTGATAGGTCGGGATCAGCTGATGCTTGCCATCACCGATCAGATCCGCACGGCCCATGCGCTGCAGCGCCTCGCGCAACATCGGCCAGCCTTTTGGATCGTGGTAGCGCAGGAACGCCTTGTGCAAACGCCGCTGCTCTTCGCTCTTGACGATGGTCACCGCGCCGCTCTTGTAGGTGACCTTGCGCAGCGGGTTCTTGCCTGAGTGGTACATAGCCGTGGCCGTGGCCATCGGCGACGGGTAGAACGCCTGCACCTGGTCAGCACGGAAGCCGTGCTCCTTGAGCCACAAGGCCAGGTTCATCATGTCTTCATCGGTAGTGCCGGGGTGGGCTGCGATGAAATAAGGAATCAGGTACTGCTCCTTGCCCGCTTCCTTGGAGTACTTCTCGAACATGCGCTTGAACTTGTCATAGCTGCCAATGCCCGGCTTCATCATCTGGTTGAGCGGACCTTCCTCGGTGTGTTCCGGGGCGATCTTCAGATAACCACCGACGTGGTGGGTGACCAGTTCCTTGACGTACTCCGGCGACTCGACGGCCAGGTCGTAACGCAGGCCCGACGCGATGAGAATCTTCTTCACGCCCGGCAACGCACGGGCACTGCGGTACAGCTGGATGAGCGACGAGTGATCGGTGTTCAGGTTCGGGCAGATGCCAGGGAACACGCAAGACGGCTTGCGGCACGCGGATTCGATTTCCGGACTCTTGCAGGCGATGCGGTACATGTTCGCGGTCGGGCCGCCCAGGTCGGAAATGACGCCGGTGAATCCAGGCACCTTGTCGCGAATTTCCTCGATCTCACGAATGATCGACTCTTCGGAACGGTTCTGGATGATGCGACCTTCGTGCTCGGTGATCGAGCAGAAGGTACAGCCGCCGAAGCAGCCGCGCATGATGTTCACCGAGAAGCGGATCATGTCGTAGGCCGGGATCTTTTCCTTGCCATACGCCGGATGCGGAATGCGCGCATAGGGCATGCCGAACACGTAGTCCATTTCCTCGGTGGTCATCGGAATGGGGGGCGGGTTGAACCACACGTCGATTTCGCCATGCTTCTGCACCAGCGCACGGGCGTTGCCCGGGTTGGTTTCCAGGTGCAGCACGCGGTTGGCGTGAGCGTAGAGCACCGGATCGTTGCGCACCTTTTCCATGGACGGCAGACGAATCACCGTCTTGTCGCGGGTCATCTTCGGGCTGGCGAGAATCTGCACGACCTTGGCTTCGTTCGGGTCCTCGACCTCCCCCTTCTCCTGCTCGATGGCGCAGGCCTGGGTGTCCTGGGTATTCACGTACGGGTTGATGATCTTGTCGATCTTGCCCGGGCGGTCAATGCGCGTGGAGTCGACTTCGTACCAGTCTTTCGGCGTATCACGGCGAATGAACGCGGTGCCGCGCACATCGGTGATGTCTTCGATCTTCTGGCCGTAGGACAGGCGCTGGGCAACCTCGACGATGGCTCGCTCGGCATTGCCGTAGAGGAGAATATCGGCAGCTGCGTCGATCAGAATCGAGTTGCGCACGCGATCCTGCCAGTAGTCGTAATGGGCGATGCGGCGCAACGATGCCTCGATGCCACCGAGCACGATCGGCACGTGCTTGTACGCTTCCTTGCAGCGCTGGCTGTACACCAGGCTGGCGCGATCCGGACGCTTGCCCGCCAGGCCGCCCGGTGTATAGGCGTCGTCGGAGCGGATCTTCTTGTCCGCGGTGTAGCGATTGATCATCGAGTCCATGTTGCCGGCCGCCACGCCGAAGAACAGGTTCGGCTCGCCGAGCTTCATGAAGTCGTCTTTGGACTGCCAGTTCGGCTGGGCGATGATGCCCACGCGAAAGCCCTGGGCTTCCAGCAGACGGCCGATGATCGCCATGCCGAACGAGGGATGGTCGACGTAGGCATCACCGGTAACGATGATGATGTCGCACGAATCCCAGCCGAGCTGATCCATCTCCTCCCTGCTCATCGGCAGGAAAGGCGCAGGGCCGAAACACTCGGCCCAGTATTTGGGATAGTCGAACAGCGGCTTGGCGGCTTGCATGGCGGTAACCGTTTTTGATCAGGAATTTCACGGGGCGCGGAATATAGCACAAATTTTAACCAAACCCGACTGCCGCGCTAGGTTGTACCGGGCATCCGATAGCAGGTATCGCGCTTCGCTTTGGTCATTCAAAAGCACAGCGTTCGGTGTACGCTTAGGCTTACACAACAAGACCCGCTCGCCTCCAGGAGCCCCCGCTTGCAGCGCCTAGCCACATTCCTGTCGCAGATCCTGATCCTGGCGACCCTGAGCCTTTCGGCGCAGGCCGAGGTCATCAGCCTGACGGCCAGCAGCAGCGGCCAGAGTCTCAACGGCCAGGTGGAATTGCTCGAAGATCCCGGCGCGGCGCTGAGCATCGACGACATGGCCGACCCGGCCGTGCAGCAGCGCTTCACGCCCGCCAACGGCAAGGCCAGCGTTGGCCAGAACCCCAACCCATGGTGGGTCAAGGTGACTCTGCGCGCAGAGACCATGGCGCCCAGCCAGTGGTGGCTGGAAGTCGCCTCGGTCACCCTGCTCGACCTGCAGCTGTACTTTCCAGACGGCCAGGGAGGCTGGCAAAAGCGCCAGTCCGGGGAGAAGGTGAGTTTCGCCGAGGGTCGCGACCATCCCCACCGGCGCATGCTGTTGCGCCTACCCGAACTGGGCGAGCAGCCACTCACCTTTTACCTGCGCAGTTATGACCCGGCCGGCAACTCCTTTCCGCTCAAGGTCTGGCAACTGGACGACCTGAAAACGCAGGCCGCCGGGGAAAATCTCTGGCTCGGCGTGATCTACGGCGTGATCACTGCGCTGCTGCTCTACAACCTGTTCATCTTCCTGGCACTGCGTGACAGCGCCTACTTCTGGTACGTGGTGACCACCGCCGGCGCGCTGTTGATGATTCTCGGCATGACCGGCCATGGCTTCCAGTACCTGTGGCCCGGCTCGGCGGTGCCCTTCTGGCTCGATCGCATCAGCGTGCCGGCACTGTGGGGCTTCGGTGCCTGCCGCTTCACTCAGAAACTGCTGCAGACCCGCCGTTTCCTGCCCTGGGCTCATCATTTGCTGACCATCAGCTGTGCCCTGTACCTGACCGCCGTCGCGGCCGACGCCTTTGGTCTGCGCGCGGTTGGCGCCTGGATTTTCGTGCTGCTGGCGATCACCACCATCCCCACCGCCATCTGGGCTTCGCTGAAGCGCTGGCGCCAGGGCTACTTTCCGGCCTGCCTGTACTTCTGCGGGTACGGCATGATCCTGGCGAGCGTCAATCTGCTGTTGCTGCGCGCTACCGGCATCATTCAGCCAGCGGCCTGGAACAGTTATGTGTTTCCGGTCGCGGTGGCGCTGGAGTCGATCCTGTTCTCGTTCGCCCTCGCCTACCGCATCCAGTTGCTGAAGAACCAGCGGGCTGAAGCGCTGCAGCGCGCCGACGAGGAAAAAGGCGCGCGCCTGGCCCAGGTACAGGCCAGCGCCGATGATCTGCAACTGGCCGTGGACCGGCGTACCGCCGAACTGAAAAGCGCCAACCTGCAACTCTCCCAGCAGAAGCAAGAATTGCGGCATGCCGCCTTTCACGATGCCCTGACCGACCTACCCAACCGCCGCCATCTGGTGGAGCAGTGCGAGAGCGCCTTGCGCGGTGCGCGGCAGAGCGATGAAAACCTGGCACTGCTGCTGATCGACCTGGATCACTTCAAACCGATCAACGACCAGCACGGCCACGATGCCGGCGACATGCTGTTGCAGCACATCGGCCGAAGGCTGCGCGAGCATGTGCGCGGCAGCGATACGGTGGCGCGCCTGGGCGGGGATGAGTTCGCGGTATTGATCGGCGGCGCCGATGCCCAGCACTACGCCAGGGATGTCGCCGAACGCCTGCTCGCCGAACTGGCCCGGCCAGTGGACTATGCCGGCCACGCCCTGACCGTCAGCATCAGCATCGGCGCGGCGTTCTATCCCCAGCATGCCGAGCAGTTCGCCGGCCTCTACAAGGCAGCCGACCAGGCGCTCTATCAGGCCAAGGCAGCCGGCCGCTCGGGTTACGCGGTGTTCCAGCCGGCCGGCTGAGCCGTCACTCGTCGTCGAACTGGTAGCTGCCGGGCGCCAGGTTCTCGAAACGCGAGTACTTGCCGAGGAAGGCCAGGCGCGCGGTCCCCAGGGGGCCGTTACGCTGCTTGCCGATGATGATTTCGGCGACGCCCTTGTACTCGGTCTCCGGGTGGTAGACCTCGTCCCGGTATACGAAAAGGATGATGTCGGCGTCCTGCTCGATCGCCCCGGATTCACGCAAGTCGGAGTTGATCGGGCGCTTGTTGGGCCGCTGCTCCAGACCCCGATTGAGCTGCGAGAGGGCAATGACCGGGCAGTTGAATTCCTTGGCCAGCGCCTTGAGCGAGCGCGAAATCTCGGAAATCTCGTTGACCCGGCTATCACCGCTGGAGCCGGGAATCTGCATCAGCTGCAGGTAGTCGA
This sequence comes from Pseudomonas sp. PA1(2017), assembly GCF_001945375.1. NCBI lineage: Bacteria > Pseudomonadati > Pseudomonadota > Gammaproteobacteria > Pseudomonadales > Pseudomonadaceae > Pseudomonas > Pseudomonas sp. PA1(2017). The sequence goes on along the minus strand of NZ_MSXU01000015.1, from coordinate 344,797 downwards.
CCATGATCAGGCCGATCTCGCCGTGCTCGCGGGCCAGACGCCGGGTGCGCGCGCGCATCTCGCTAGGCGAGATACCGGCGGTGTCATCGATGAACAGTTTGCGGTCATTGAGCAGGTTGACCGCCGAGGTCAGCCGCGGCCAGTCGTCATCGTCCAGGCGGCCGGCACGCACTTTGGTCTGGTCGATGCGACCGAGGGACGCCAGCATACGAATCACGATGGATTCGGAAGGCATCTCCAGGGAATACACCAGGATCGACTTGTCGCTGCGCATCAGCGCGTTTTCCACCAGGTTCATGGCGAAGGTGGTCTTACCCATCGACGGACGACCGGCGACGATGATCATGTCGGCCGGCTGCAGGCCGCTGGTCAGGTTGTCCAGGTCGGTGAAGCCAGTGGACAGGCCGGTGATCGCGTCACCGTTGTTGAACAGCTCGTCGATGCGGTCGATGGCCTTGACCAGGATGTCGTTGATGCCCACCGGGCCACCGGTCTTCGGTCGCGCTTCGGCGATCTGGAAGATCAGCCGCTCGGCCTCGTCGAGAATTTCCTCGCCGGTACGGCCTTCGGGTGCGTAGGCACTGTCGGCAATCTCGTTGCTGATGCCGATCAGTTTGCGCAGGGTGGCGCGCTCGCGAATGATCCCCGCGTAGGCCTTGATGTTGGCCACCGACGGCGTGTTCTTGGCCAGCTCGCCCAGATACGCCAGGCCGCCGACCTGCGACAACTGCCCTTCCTTGTCGAGCTGCTCGGACAGGGTAACCACGTCGAACGGCTGGTTGCGCTCGGCGAGCTTGAAGATGGCGCGAAAGACCAGGCGATGGTCATGGCGATAGAAGTCGCCATCGGACACCTGATCCAGCACGCGCTCCCAGGCGTTGTTGTCGAGCATCAAACCACCGAGCACCGCCTGCTCGGCCTCGATCGAGTGCGGAGGCACCTTCAGGGCTGCGGTTTGCAGGTCGTACTGTTCGGGGATGCTGATGTCGTTCATGGGCGCCTGGAAAGAATGCTTGGGGTGAAAAACAAAGGGCACGGTACCGCTTTCGCAATACCGTGCCCGATGTTAGCGGGAAGGCACCTGAGTGCAAACCCGCTAAGCAGTTCGCTGAGAATTAAGCAGCGACTACGACAACCTTGACGGTTGCTTCGACGTCGCTGTGCAGGTGCACGGCTACGTCGTATTCGCCAACCTGGCGAATGGTGCCGTTCGGCAGACGCACTTCGGCCTTGGCCACTTCAACGCCGGAGGCGGTCAGGGCGTCAGCGATGTCGTGGGTGCCGATGGAACCGAACAGCTTGCCTTCATCACCAGCGGTAGCGGTGATGGTGACTTCCAGCTCAGCCAGCTGAGCAGCGCGAGCTTCGGCGGACGCCTTCTTCTCGGCAGCAGCTTTTTCCAGCTCGGCGCGACGTGCTTCGAAAGCAGCGACGTTGGCTTCGGTGGCAGCGGTAGCTTTGCCTTGCGGCAGCAGGAAGTTACGGCCGTAACCGGCTTTAACGTTCACTTTATCGCCCAGGTTGCCCAGGTTGGCGATTTTTTCCAGCAGGATGACTTCCATTTGGGTGTTACCTCTTAACTTTTAACCTTCACCGTTGGCGGGACCCGAACCGGGCTTGTCCGCCAGACGACCACGAAAATCAAACAGACTGTCGACGATGGCTAACACCACCAGCAAGGGAAAGGTCAGCTGCATGAACAGCAGCAGCGTGATGTACATACCGACCAGCCAGAACTTCGACAGTCGGCCCTTGGCAACCAGCCCGTGCAACAGGGCGACGCCTGCGAACGCCAGCGGAACACTGCACAACGGTGTCAGCATGGCCATCTCGACACCCAGACTGGGCCCGAGCAGCATGCCGACCAGCAGCAACATCGCCAGCATCGGCGGAAATCTCAGCTCACGAAACTCGGAGCCGAAACCTCCAGGGTTGTACAACGCCGCTTGCCAGAACCGCCCAAGCATCAGGCTCAGCAAGCTGACCACCTGCAGCAACGCTGCCAGCAATCCGGTCAGGATCGGTGCAATGAGACTCTGCAGAAGCGCCTGATCGTCCACCGACATCTGCTGGTGAACCCCATCGAACATCTGCGGCAGCAGCTTGCTCAGCTCCTGCGCCATGGCTTCGATGGGCTCGCGGAACGTCGCCCCCAAAACCAGTCCATACACCAGGCCCAGCGCGATGCTGAACAACAGCACCCGCCTCCAGGACGGATTGGCGCGCAACACGCACGCCAGCCCCAGCGCGCCCAGCAGCACCAGCAAGGTGCGCGGTTCGCCGAAGTACCACCAGCCAATGGCCGGCAGCAACGCCCAGGCGAGGATGCCGATGGCATCACTCAGGCCGCGCCGCAGAAGCACCAGGCTTCCCGCGGCGGCACTCAACCAGAACAGCAGCGGCAAAGCTGCAGAACCGACCACCACGAGGGTGGCCTGCATACGGCCGCGCATGATGAATTCTGCCAAGGCGCGCATGCGATATATCCCTTACTACTTGTCGAACGTCAGATCTTAACGGCCGTGGCTGTCGGTGTAGGGCAGCAGGGCCAGGAAGCGGGCGCGCTTGATAGCGGTAGCCAGCTGACGCTGATAACGAGCCTTGGTACCGGTAATACGGCTAGGAACGATTTTGCCGGTTTCCGAGATGTAGGCTTTCAGAGTGTTGAGATCTTTGAAATCGATCTCTTTCACGTCTTCAGCGGTGAAACGGCAGAATTTACGACGACGGAAGAAACGTGCCATGGGATTGGCTCCTCAATAGATCCGGTGATTACTCGTCAGCGTTGTCGCTGTCGTTGTTGTCGCTGTCATCGCCGTCGTTGGACTCGGCGTTTTCAGGACGTTCACGACGCTCACGGCGCTCACTGCGGTTTTCTTCGGCCTTGAGCATCTCGGATTGGCCGGTAACGGCCTCTTCGCGACGGATGACCAGGTTACGGATCACGGCATCGTTGTAGCGGAAGTTGTCTTCCAGCTCGGCCAGGGCCTTGCCGCTGCACTCAACGTTCAGCATCACGTAGTGAGCCTTGTGAACGTTGTTGATGGCGTAGGCCAGTTGACGACGGCCCCAATCTTCCAGACGGTGAATTTTGCCGCCGTCTTCTTCGATCAGCTTGGTGTAACGCTCGACCATGCCGCCGACTTGCTCGCTCTGGTCCGGGTGAACCAGAAAGATGATTTCGTAATGACGCATGAATGCTCCTTACGGGTTGTAGCCTGCCGCGAAATGCGGTCAGGCAAGGAGTGAATGACACTGTTGACTTGCTGAAACGCAGAGGCGCAAAAACGCCTGCCATGACAGCAAGGGGCGACATTCTAGAGAAGCCCCCTGGTGCACGCAAGGCGATTTGGCGATTTTTTGAACAGCTGATCGCCGACGCTGTGTCGGCGATTGTTTCAGCCTTTGCCCGAGCGACGCTGGCGCAACGCCTCGAACAGACAGATGCCAGTGGCGACCGACACGTTGAGACTGCTGACACTACCCGCCATGGGCAGTTTGACCAAGTAATCGCAGTGCTCGCGGGTAAGGCGGCGCATGCCTTTGCCTTCGGCGCCCATGATCAGCACCGTAGGACCGGTCATGTCCTGCTGGAACAGCTCCTGCTCGGCTTCACCAGCCGTACCGACGACCCACAGGCCACGCTGCTGAAGTTTTTCCAGGCTGCGCGCCAGGTTGGTCACCGCAACCAACGGGATCACCTCCGCAGCCCCGCAGGCGACCTTGCGCACCACCGGAGTGAGGGTGGCCGACTTGTCCTTGGGCACGATCACCGCCAGCGCACCGGCCGCATCGGCGGTGCGCAGGCAGGCGCCGAGATTGTGCGGATCGGTCACGCCGTCGAGCACCAGCAGCAACGGCGGGCCTTCACAACGATCGAGCAACTCCTCGAGCATCGCCTCGCCCCACACCTGGCTCGGGCTGACCTCGGCGACCACGCCCTGGTGCACGCCCTCGACCCAGGCATCCATTTCACGGCGCTCGCACTGACCAACGGCGACTCGCGCCTGGCCAGCCAGTTCGAGCAGCGGCTGCACACGCGGGTCACTGCGACCATCGGCCAGCCAGATCTGCTTCACACGCTTGGGGTGATGACGCAGCAACGCCTCGACGGCATGCACGCCGTAGATCTTTTCCAGCTGACTCATGACTTGGCCTTGCCTTTCGACGGCCCCTTGCGGTGGCGGCTCGGCTTGCCGCTCCTGTCCGTCGTCTTGCCGCCTCCTTTCTTGCCGGAGGTCTTGGACTCGTCGAGCAGCGCCTTCTTCACGTCACGGCTTTTCTGCACGTCGGTGTTGCCAGCCGGCGCATTGCGCGAGCCCCGGCCACCGCGGCTGTCACTGCCGGTTTCGCGGCGCTTGCGGGCAGCAGGCGCCTGCTCGACGCCTTGAGCCATTTCGAAATCGATCTTGCGCTCGTCCAGATCGACGCGCATCACGGTGACCGACACGCTGTCGCCCAGGCGATAGTTGCGACCGCTGCGCTCACCGGCCAGGCGGTGGTGCACCGGGTCGAAGTGGTAGTAATCCGCCGGCAGCGCGGTGACGTGCACCAGGCCTTCGACGTAGATGTCCTTGAGCTCGACGAACAGGCCGAAACCGGTCACGGCGGTGATCACGCCCGGGAAGGTTTCACCGACGCGGTCCTTCATGAACTCGCACTTGAGCCAGTTGACCACGTCACGGGTGGCTTCATCGGCACGCCGCTCGGACATCGAGCACTGCTCGCCAAGCTGCTCGAGCATCGGCTCGTCGTACGGATAGATGCGCGCCTTGGGCATGCTCACGGCACCGGCACGCTCGACGTGCGGCGTGTCCTGCTTGGAGCGGATCACGCTGCGGATCGCGCGATGGATCAGCAGATCCGGGTAGCGGCGAATCGGCGAGGTAAAGTGCGCGTAGGCGTCGTAATTGAGGCCGAAGTGCCCCTGATTGTCGGCGCTATACACCGCCTGGCTGAGCGAGCGCAGCATCACCGTCTGGATCAGGTGGTAATCCTCGCGACCGCGGATGCTTTCCAGCAGCGCCTGATAGTCCTTGGGCGACGGGCCGTCTTTGGACTTGCCACGGTGCAGGGAAAGACCCAGCTCGCCGAGAAACGCCTTGAGCTTTTCCAGGCGCTCCGGTGGCGGACCATCGTGCACGCGGTACAACGCCGGAATGCCGTGCTTCTGCATGAACGCGGCGGTGGCCACGTTGGCGGCCAGCATGCATTCCTCGATCAGCTTGTGGGCATCGTTGCGCTGGGTCGGGCGGATCTCCGCGATCTTGCGACCCGAGCCGAAGATGATGCGCGTCTCCTGGGTTTCGAAGTCGATCGCGCCGCGCTCGTGGCGCGCGGTGAGCAGCACCTGATAGAGCGAATACAGTTGCTTGAGGTGCGGCAGCACGTCCTTGTACTCGCTGCGCAGGGCCTTGCCTTCGCTGCTCTTGGGCTGCTCGAGCATGGCACTGACCTTGTTGTAGGTCAGGCGCGCATGGGAGTGGATCACTGCCTCGTAGAACTTGTAGTCGGTCATCTTGCCGGTCTTGGAGATCGAGATCTCGCAGACCATGGCCAGGCGATCGACTTTGGGGTTCAGCGAGCACAGGCCGTTGGACAGCTCTTCCGGCAGCATGGGAATGACCCGCTCGGGGAAATACACCGAGTTGCCGCGCACCTGGGCTTCGGCATCCAGCGCCGAGCCGACCTTCACGTAGTGGGAAACGTCGGCGATGGCCACGTAAAGCTTCCATCCGCCGGAGAACAGACGCCAGTTGCCGCCATTCTTCTCGCAATACACCGCGTCGTCGAAGTCCCGGGCATCCTCGCCATCGATGGTGACGAAAGGGATATGCCGCATGTCGACGCGGTTTTCCTTATCCTTCTCCTCGACATCGGGCTTGAGCTTACGGGCTTCCTTGAGCACCGCCTCGGGCCAGACGTGGGGAATGTCGTAGCTGCGCAGCGCCACGTCGATTTCCATGCCCGGTGCCATGTAGTTGCCGACCACTTCGGTCACGTCGCCCTGGGGCTGGAAGCGCGGCGTCGGCCAGTGAGTGATCGTCACTTCGACGAACTGACCCTGCTTGGCGCCGCCGTTACGGCCGGCGGTGACCAGCACTTCCTGCTGGATCTTCGGATTGTCGGGAATCACGAAGCCGATACCGCTCTCTTCGTAATAACGGCCGACGATGGTCTCGTGACCACGGGAAATCACTTCGACGATGGCGCCTTCGCGACGACCACGACGGTCGAAGCCGGAAACCCGCGCCAGCGCGCGGTCACCATCGAACACCAGGCGCATCTGCGCCGGGCTGAGAAACAGGTCGTCGCTGCCGTCATCGGGCACCAGAAAACCGAAGCCGTCGCGGTGGCCACTGACGCGACCGAGGATCAAATCCAGCTTGTCCACCGGCGCATAGGTGCCGCGGCGGGTATAAATCAGTTGGCCGTCGCGCTCCATGGCGCGCAGCCGGCGGCGCAGGGCTTCGATCTGCTCGTCGGTGGTCAGCCCGAATTCGTCGACCAGCTCTTCACGACTGGCGGGCGAGCCGCGGTCAGCCAGCTGCTGAAGAATCAGCTCGCGGCTGGGAATGGGGTTGTCATACTTTTCCGCTTCTCGAGCGGCCTCGGGATCGAGGGATTGCCAATCGGCCATTAGAAACTGTTCACCTTATCTATAGAGTCGGTTTTTGCCATGTGTGTATTGAAGCGCGAAAGCGCCCTCCGGGTCAGCTTTCACCGAGAATAATTTTTCGACGTCAGGGGTTTACAAGGTAAAAGCACGACCGTATAGTTCGCGCCCACAGCGTCGAGCAGACGTTGTAACACGGAACAGATGAGCAATCATCAGTTTCAGTGCCCAGGTGGCGGAATTGGTAGACGCGCTGGTTTCAGGTATCAGTGATCGCAAGATCGTGGAAGTTCGAGTCTTCTCCTGGGCACCAAATTTCGTGAAGCAGCTTGATAACCTGCTTTGCAAATAACGGACGTAATGATCCGTGTCGGTAACGACGAACATTACTGCAGTGCCCAGGTGGCGGAATTGGTAGACGCGCTGGTTTCAGGTATCAGTGATCGCAAGATCGTGGAAGTTCGAGTCTTCTCCTGGGCACCAAATTCAAAAAAACCGAGCCGATGGCTCGGTTTTTTATTGCCTGCGATAAAGTGACCTGCAAGGCCTGGCAATCACCAGGCCCGCGCCACCCTCCTCACACCTTGAACTGGCCCAGGCTGCCCTTGAGCTGCCCCGCCAGACCATCGAGCACCCGACCGCTGTCGGCCGTCGCCGCCACAGCCTCAGCCGCACGCTGGGCTTCGGCATGGATCACCTCGACCCGCCCACGCACCGCATCGGCACCTTCGGCCTGATGCGCCGCCGCCTGAGTGGCGGCATTGATGGCGCCGTGCACGTCCTCGACCGAGCGCTGCACCGCCTGCTGGATTCGCGCACTTTCACGAAGCGCCGCCAATCCCTGATCCGCCTGCTGGCCCGCCTGACCGATCGCCCCGACCGCCTCGCGAGCGCCCTGTTGCAGGGCGACGATATGAGACTGAATATCGCCGGTCGATTGCTGGGTTTTGCTGGCCAGCGCGCGTACCTCATCCGCTACCACCGCGAAACCGCGGCCGCTCTCGCCAGCCCGCGCCGCCTCGATGGCCGCGTTGAGAGCCAGCAGGTTAGTTTGCTCGGCGATCGAGCGAATCACCGTGAGCACCACTTCGATCTGCTCGCTCTGCTTGGCCAGGCGCTCGATGACCGCCGAACCGGCGCCGACCCGCTGTACCAGCTCTTCGATGGAGCCGCCGACACGATTGGCGATCGCAGCGTTCTCCTGGGTCGACTGGCGAATGGCCTCGACCCGCTGCAGCGCCTCCTGCATGGCCCGGCTCTCGGCCTGGGCCTCGTCGGCCATCGCCGCCAGCGCCTGCAGGCTGGCCGCCACCTCGTCGCGCTGGCGCTCGGCGGCCGACTCCGCCGCCGCACTGCGAGCGCTCAGGGCGCTGATTTCCTGCCCGGTTCGCACCGCCACTTCACCCGCTTCGCGAACGATAGGCTGCAGCTTGGCGACAAAACGGTTGACCGCCGAGGCCATCTCTCCGACCTCGTCGCGGCTGTCGATCTCGATACGGCGAGTCAAGTCGCCCTCACCGGCAGCCAGGTCATCGAGTGCTGCGATCAAAGTGCGCAGGCGCACCACCACACGGCGCCCCAGCACGATGGCCAGCGCCAGCAAAACTCCGAACCCGACTACAGCGAGGCCCAGCCCAATGCGCCAACGCAGATTCGAGGCAGCAGCGTCGACCGCTGCACCGGTATTGGTCGCCATACCCTGGGCCGCCTGCTGCGCCGAAGCCAGCCGCTGCGAGAGCGCCTTGGCGCTGTCCGTCGAGGCGCCAGCCAGGCTGTCGGCGACGAGCTGCCCACCACTGGCCAGCAAGGCTTCGAAACGCTTGTCCACAGCCGCCAGCTCGGCATCGATGGCAGCCGTGGACACCCCCATCAGCACCTTGCCGATTTCCACATCGTTGGGGCTGATGCTGGCTTCGACGAAATATACGGTCGGGTCGGTCTTGGCTGCATTGACCACCTTGTCCAGCGCACGCTCCCCCTCACCCTTGTCGAGCATGTTCTTGATCTGCTCGTTCTGGCGATTGAGATAACGGGTCAGATGGTTACCCTCGGCATCGTCGTAGATCACGAACAACACGTTGGGGTTACGCTGCGCACGGCGGGCGAATTCCGACAGCGCGGGAATATCGGAATCCCACATGGCGCGCGGCGCCACGGCGGCGAGCAACTGCGCCAGATCATTGGCAGAGTCGCGAAGGCTGCGCTCGAGGCTGGCGCGAATCTGCACGCGCTCCTCGCTGAGGCGGCTCGAAAGGCCAGCCGAAAGGCTCTCGCGGGTGCGCACGGAAAGACTACCCAGGCTCGCTGAAACGTCCTGATTGGCCTGCTCCAACTCGTCCGCCAGACGCTGGGAATCACTGCCCAGCTGACGCTCCAGGTCGGTCACCAGACCGTCCACGGTACTGCGGGTCAGGGCCAGCACCAGCAGCACCTGCACGAACAAGGCCACGCCCAGCGCGATGAACACGGGCAACAGCAGGCGACTACGCAACAGCGACAAGACAGCGATCACGGGCAAATCCTCCGACCGCCAGAGGAGCGGCAACTTCAGGGTAGGATCAAGTCAAAGCAAGGCGCGTGCCGAGTAGAGGCACATCGCCAGATTGCGCCCAAGCGTCGTGGCTCGTCAAACGAAAACGGGCCGCCCAAAGGCGACCCGTTTCCTTTACCGACCTGCGGTTACCGCTCAGGCGAATGGATGACGCAGCACGATGGTCTCGTTGCGATCCGGCCCCGTGGAGATGATGTCGATCGGCGCACCGACCAGCTCTTCCAGGCGCGAGATATAGGCACGGGCGTTGGCCGGCAGTTCTTCCAGGGTCTTGGCACCCAGGGTCGACTCGCTCCAGCCCGGCATTTCCTCGTACACCGGCTCCAGGCCGATGTAGCTGTCGGCATCGGTGGGCGCATCGATGACCGCACCGTTCTCGTTCTTGTAGCCCACGCAGATGCGGATGGTCTCCAGACCGTCGAGCACGTCCAGCTTGGTCAGGCACAGGCCCGAGATGCTGTTGACGTCGATGGCGCGACGCAGGATCACCGCGTCGAACCAGCCGCAACGGCGGGCACGGCCGGTGGTGGCGCCGAACTCGTGGCCGCGCTTGGCCAGGAAAGCACCGATATCATCGAACAGCTCGGTAGGGAACGGGCCGGAACCGACGCGCGTGGTGTAGGCCTTGGTGATGCCGAGGATGTAGTCGATGTACATCGGGCCAACGCCGGAACCAGTGGCGATACCGCCAGCGGTGGTGTTGGAGCTGGTGACGTACGGGTAGGTGCCGTGGTCGATGTCCAGCAGCGAGCCCTGGGCGCCTTCGAACATGATGTCCTTGCCAGCGCGACGCAGGTTGTGCAGTTCGGCGGTGACGTCGAGCATCATCGGCTTGAGCTGCTCGGCGTATTCCATGCACTGATCCAGGGTTTCCTGGAAGTCGATGGCCGGCTCCTTGTAGTAATTCACCAGCTGGAAGTTGTGGTAATCCAGCAGCTCGCCAAGCTTGGCGGCGAAACGCTCGCGGTGGAACAGGTCACCGATGCGCAGACCACGACGGGCGACCTTGTCTTCGTAGGCAGGGCCGATGCCACGACCGGTGGTGCCGATCTTCAGCTCACCACGGGCCTTCTCGCGCGCCTGGTCCAGCGCCACGTGGTAGGACAGGATCAGCGGGCAGGACGGGCTGATGCGCAGGCGCTCGCGCACCGGTACACCCTTCTCTTCCAGCTTGTTGATCTCGCGCAGCAGGGCGTCAGGAGCGACCACCACGCCATTGCCGATCAGGCATTGCACGCCCTCGCGCAGTACGCCCGACGGAATCAGGTGCAGTACGGTTTTCTCACCGTCGATCACCAGCGTGTGGCCGGCATTGTGACCGCCCTGGTAACGCACGACGGCGGCGGCATGTTCGGTCAGCAGATCGACGATCTTGCCCTTGCCCTCATCACCCCATTGGGTGCCCAGGACGACGACATTCTTACCCATGATACTTGTCCTCTTCGCGCAAGCTTGAGCCGGTCACGGCCGGCGAAAGTAAATCAGAATAGACGACCCCGCGGGCCGCTCAGTCCAGCGCCAGCACCTGCCAGCGACCGTCACGCAATACCAACTGGCGATCGCAGCGCACCTGCGCCGCCTCGCCTAGCTCCTGACCGGGCAGCGCCTGTACCACGCGCTCGCCGTCGGCACGCAGGCGGCGAACCGCCTGCCACAGGTAAACGTCATGGCTGTCCGGCGCCCAGATACCAGCCGGCTCTTCGCCCAGCGGCATGCGGCCGAGCGTCACCAGGGTTTTCAGGTCGGTGGAAAAGCCGGTAGCCGGCCGGGCACGACCGAAGTCGGCGCCGATGTCGTCGTAACGACCGCCCTGGGCGATGGCCTGCCCCACGGAAGGTACGAACGCAGCGAACACCACGCCAGTGTGATAGTGATAACCACGCAGCTCGCCCAGATCGAAATACAACGGCAGCTCCGGATAGCGCAGCTCCAGCGCATCGGCGATGGCCACCAGCTCATCGAGAGCGGCATGCACATCATCCGGCGCGTCGACCAGGCAGGCTTGGGCCAGATCCAGCACGTCGCGACTTCCGCACAGCTCCGCCAGGGCCCGCAGCATGCGGCGCAGCGAGTCAGGCAGCGCCTCCGTCAGCGCATCGATCTCATCCATGGCCTTGCGCTGCAGGGCATCGAACAGCTGCTGCTCGACCTCGCCGGAAAGCTCGGCGGCACGCACCAGGCCGCGGTAGATACCGACATGCCCCAGGTCCATGTGCACGTCCGGCACTTCGGCCAGCTCGAGGGTATCGACCAGCAGGCTGATTACCTCGACATCGCTGGCCGGGCTGGCGTCGCCATACAGCTCGGCGCCCAGTTGAATCGGGCTGCGCGACGTGGTGAGCGCCCGCGGCTGCGCATGCAGCACGCTGCCGGCGTAGCACAAGCGGCTCGGGCCTTCACGGCGCAGGGTGTGCGCATCGATACGCGCGACCTGCGGCGTGATGTCGGCACGAAAGCCCATCTGCCGGCCGGACAGCGGATCGGTCACCTTGAAGGTACGCAGATCCAGGTCCTGGCCCGCGCCGGTGAGCAGCGACTCCAGATACTCGATATGGGGCGTAACCACGAATTCGTAACCCCAGCGCTGGAACAGATCCAGCACCTGGCGACGCGCGATTTCGATGCGCGCCGCTTCCGGGGGCAATACTTCTTCGATCCCATCTGGCAGCAGCCAGCGGTCTACCGTTGCCATTTCGCCATTTCCCTCTTGATTCGGGCGGCACAAGCCTTCAGTGAAGCGGATGGGAAGCCGAGCCCGGCAACAGGCCGGTCGACTCCAGGAACGGGCATCGAAGCGATCAGAGATTTGATTGCACGAAGCCCCCACGCCAGCGGCGCGGAAAGGGGCAAGGTCAGGGACCTTGGAAGACAGAACGTAACGCTCAGTTCGTGCCGCATGATTCCCACAGGCGTAAAAAAGCCGGGATTTTCCCGGCTGCCGCATCATACCACGTCGAAAGCCTCAAGCCGCAAGCTTCACACGACAAGCGAGCACTCGGCATCGGCTTGCGGCGTTTGGCCTGCGGCTCAGGGCCGCGGTTATGGCTTGGACTTTTCCAGGTAGCGGAAGAAATCGCTGCTCGGATCCAGCACCAGCACGTCACGCTTTTCGGCGAAACTCTCGCGATAAGCGTTCAGACTGCGGTAGAACGAGTAGAACTCCTGATCCTGGCCATAAGCCTTGGAGTAGATGGCAGCGGCCTGGGCGTCACCCTCACCACGCAGTTCCTCGGCCTGGCGATAAGCCTCGGCGAGAATCACGCGCTGCTGACGATCAGCATCGGCACGAATACCTTCTGCGAGCTCCTTACCTTTTGCACGATGCTCACGGGCCTCGCGCTCACGCTCCGAGCTCATGCGGTCGAAAACGCTGCGATTGACTTCCTTGGGCAGGTCGATGGCCTTGACGCGAACGTCCACCACCTCGATACCCAGCTCACGCTGCGCCGCACGGTTGAGCGAAGCGGTCACGTCAGCCATCAGCGCATCACGCTCGCCGGACACCGACTCATGCAGGGTGCGCTTACCGAACTGGTCACGCAGCGATGCTTCGAGACGGCGCGACAGACGCTCGTCGGCAATCTGCTTCATGCCCGAGGTGGCGGTGTAGTAACGCTCGGCATCCAGCACGCGCCACTTGGCGTAGGCATCGACCATCAGCGCTTTCTTCTCGAGGGTCAGGAAGCGCGAATTGACGGTATCCAGGGTCAGCAGGCGAGCATCGAACTTGCGTACCTGGTTGACGTAAGGAATCTTCATGTGAAGACCCGGCTGCACGTCCGCCTCGACGATACGACCGAACTGCAGCAATACCGCCCGCTCGGTCTGCGCCACGATGTAGAAGCTGCTCCAGGCCACCAGGGCCAGCACGACGCCCGCGATCAGGGTCACCAGTGATTTATTGCTCATCAACGGCTCTCCCTTGTACGCACATCGGACTGCCCGACGTTGTTACCAACGCGTGCACCGAGATCGGCCGCGCCAGCACCGGCAGCGCTAGAAGACGCATTGCTGCTGCCGCCACGGCTGTCGATCATCTTGTCCAGCGGCAGATAAAGCAGGTTGTTCTGCCCCTTGTCGCCGGTGACCAGCACCTTGCTGGTGTTGCTCATCATCTGCTGCATGGTGTCCAGGTACAGACGCTCACGGGTGACTTCCGGGGCCTTGCGGTACTCGGCTACCAGCGCGGTGAAACGATCCGCCTCACCCTGGGCGCGGGAGATCACTTCATCGCGGTAACCGCTGGCATCCTCGATCAGGCGCTGGGCCTGACCACGGGCTTCCGGCACCACGCCGTTGGCGTAGGTTTCCGCCTGGTTCTTCTCACGCTGCTCGTCTTCGCGGGCACGAATCACGTCATCGAAGGCTTCCTGCACTTCACGCGGCGCCGCAGCGCTCTGCAGGTTCACCTGGGTCACGGTGATACCGGTCCGGTAGGTGTCGAGGAAACGCTGCAGACGCTCACGCACATCGCCAGCCATCTGCTCACGACCTTCGGTCAGCACCTGGTCCATCTCGGTGGAGCCCACCACATGGCGCACGGCGCTGTCGGTGGCGTGTTGCAGACTGGTTTCAGGCATGTCGACGTTGAGTACGAAATCCTGCAGGTTGCTGATCTTGTACTGAACGGTCAGTGGTACTTCGATGATGTTCTCGTCTTCGGTCAACATCTGCCCCTGCTTGCTGTATGCACGCTCGCGGGTGACGTTTTCCTGAAACTTGCGATCGATCGGCGGGAAGTAGATGTTCAGACCCGGGCCGACCGTCTCGTGGTACTTGCCGAAACGCAGCACGACGGCCTGCTCCTGCTCATCGACCACATAAATAGCGTTGTACAGCCAAAAAGCGCCCACGACGGCCAACGCAACGAACAGCAGGCCGAAACCGCCACCCTTGCCTCTGGAACCATTGTTGTCACTGCCGCGTTTGTTGCCGCCACCGAACACCCCATTGAGTTTGTCCTGTAGCTTGCGGAAGGCTTCGTCAAGATCCGGTGGTCCCTTGCGGTCGCCGCCGCCACCGCCGCCGTTACCACGACGGCCGCCGCCACCCCAGGGATCCTGATTGTTCGAATTGCCACCCGGCTCATTCCAAGCCATAGCGCTCTCCATACTGATAAAGCAAAGACGCGCCAACGGCGCGCCCACCAATGCTACAGAATGCCTGCTTCCAGCGGCAAAATCACCGTTGCGGGCTTTATTGCAAAGTGTGTTGCTCGATGAACTCGAGTGGCTGCAAGCCCTCGCGGCTTACCAGACGGTTGAGTTCGACCCGCGGAATGCGCACCTGTAGCAGGCTGCTGCCGTCCTCCGTGTAGGACTCCTGCAGCACGGCACCCAGTTCAAAGAATTGCGCCCGCAAGCGCGCCAGGCGCTGCGGCAACTGCAGTGTGGCAACGAACAGGTCGTCACCGAGCAGCTCGGCAACGGCCTGCTTGAGCAAGGGCAGGCCGCGACCATCACGCGCCGACAACCAGACCCGCTCGGGGCGCCCGTCGGCATTGCGCTGAATCTGCGGCTCTACGCCTTCGAGCAGGTCGAGCTTGTTGTACACCTCAAGCACGGGCAGATCCTGGGCACCGATTTCACCGAGCACCTCGAGCACCTGCTCGATCTGTGCATCGCGCTCCGGCTCGTGGGAGTCGATCACGTGCAGCAGCAGGTCGGAATTGCTCGATTCCTCGAGGGTGGCACGAAACGCCTCGACCAGCTTGTGCGGCAGGTGACGGATGAAGCCCACGGTGTCGGCCAGCACCACTGGCCCCAGGTCGTCGAGCTGCAGACGGCGCAAGGTCGGGTCGAGGGTGGCGAACAGCTGATCCGCCGCATAGACCTCGGATTCGGTCAGGGCGTTGAACAGCGTGGATTTGCCGGCGTTGGTATAGCCGACCAGGGATACGGACGGGATATCCGCACGCTTTCGACCACGGCGCGCCTGCTCACGCTGGCTGCGCACCTTCTCCAGCTTCTGCTTGATCTGGCGAATGCGCACGCGCAACAGGCGGCGGTCGGTTTCCAGCTGGGTTTCACCCGGGCCACGCAGACCGATACCGCCTTTCTGCCGCTCGAGGTGAGTCCAGCCACGCACCAGGCGCGTGCTCATGTGATCGAGCTGAGCCAGCTCGACCTGCAACTTGCCTTCGTGGGTACGGGCGCGCTGGGCGAAGATGTCGAGAATCAGCCCGGTACGATCCAGGACGCGACACTCGAACATGCGCTCGAGGTTACGCTCCTGACTGGGCGTTAGGACGTGATTGAAAATGACCAGATCGGCCTCGTGGGCCTTGACCTGGTCACGCAGCTCTTCCACCTTGCCGCTACCGATGAGGAACTTCGCCGTGGGCCGGCTATTGGGCACACTGAAGAACGCCACGGTATCGGCACCGGCGGAAAGCGCCAATTCGTGAAACTCCTGGGGATCCTCGCTCGCCTCGGTGTTCTGACTATCCAGATGAACCAGGATGGCCCGTTCACCTCCTTCATGGCGCTCGAAGAACAATGCGACCCCCTGGGTTAAACGTTGCCGGGCTCGGATTCAGCCTGATCGGACTCGGAAGCACTTGGCAGACGAACCGGACGGCTCGGCACCACGGTGGAGATCGCGTGCTTGTAGACCATCTGGCTGACGGTGTTCTTCAGCAGGATGACGAACTGGTCGAAGGATTCGATCTGGCCCTGCAGCTTGATGCCGTTGACCAGGTAGATGGAAACCGGGACGCGCTCCTTCCGCAGGGTATTGAGGTAAGGGTCTTGTAGCGAATGCCCTTTTGACATGTGCCGCACTCCTAAATGAATCGATAATTGAATAGTTTTTGAACGGTTTGCTTAGCCTGTGAACGGCTTTGGCACGCCTTCCCCCAAGGATAGACGGCCCGCGGCAAGGTCTCAGCTCAATATGGAGACCGTCGCCATGTATTTCAAGGCACGTGGCAGATTGTCGCAATCGAGACTGTCGAGCCAGTGCACATTTTCCCAACTGCGTAACCAGGTGAACTGCCGCTTGGCCAACTGGCGGGTAGCGATGATGCCGCGCTCGCGCATCTGCGCAGCGTCGAGTCGCCCTTCCAGATGATCCCATACTTGCCGGTATCCCACCGCCCTTATAGACGGCATTTCACCGTGCAAGTCACCTCGGCGATGCAGGCGTTCGACCTCGGCGACGAAGCCCTGTTCCAGCATCAGATCAAAACGTTTGGCGATTCGTTCGTGGAGAATCTGCCGCTGCGCCGGCGCTATCGCCAACTGCACGACAGTATAGGGCAAGCCGCCACCCTCAGAGGCCGCTTCGCTCTGCTGCGCACGCAATTGCGTCATGGTCACGCCACTGACCCGGAACACTTCCAGGGCCCGGACCAGACGCTGGGGATCGTTCGGGTGGATGCGCGCAGCCGATTGCGGATCCACCGCCTGCAGCTCGGCGTGCAGCGCCGCCAGGCCGTCGCGCTCGGCGCGCGCCTCGAGCTCCGCGCGTACATCGGCATCGGCGCCCGGCATATCGGCAAGCCCTTCGAGCAGCGCCTTGTAATAGAGCATGGTGCCGCCCACCAGCAGCGGGATACGCCCGCGCGCGGTGATATCCGCCATGGCTGCCTGGGCATCACGCCGAAAATCGGCCGCCGAGTAGGCCTCGGCAGGGTCGCGAATATCCACCAGATGATGGGGGAAAGCCTCGAGGGTGGCGCGGTCCGGCTTGGCCGTGCCGATGTCCATGCCGCGATAGACCAGTGCCGAATCCACGCTGATCAACTCGCAGGGCAGCACGCGCGCCAGAGCCAGGGCCAGGTCGGTCTTGCCGGACGCGGTCGGGCCCATCAGAAAGATGGCGGGAGGTAAGGAGGGCATCGGCACGACTCGAAGGAACGGCGGCCCATTTTCCGGACATGGGCCATATGCTGCAAGCGCGGCGCCGGATTAGCAGGCCACTGAAAGACGTAGGCGAGACAGGCAAGACGGTACCGAAGGCGGCCCCGCAAAAACAGCCGAAAAGCGCAGCTTACGTATTGTGAATGAGCTTTTTTAGGCTGGTTTTAACGCAGTATTGCCAACGCAGGTAGTTTTTCAGCGGTCTGTTACTGGCCACGCAGGAACAACTTATCCAGTTGGTCGAGACTCATCTGCGTCCAGGTCGGCCGTCCATGGTTGCACTGGCCACTGCGCTCGGTCTGCTCCATGTCACGCAGCAGGGCGTTCATTTCCGGCAGGGTCAGGCGGCGGTTCGCGCGCACGGCGCCATGGCAGGCCATGGTCGCCAGCAACTCGTTGAGGTGCGCCTGGATGCGGTCGCTGGTGCCGTACTCGAGCAGGTCCGAGAGCACGTCACCGACCAGGCGCGTCGCCTCGGCCTGCTTGAGCAGCGCCGGAATCTGGCGGATCGCCAGGGTTTCCGGCCCCAGACGCTGCAGCTCGAAGCCGAGCTTCTGGAACCACTGGCCATGCTCTTCGGCGCAGTCCGCTTCGCGCTGGCTCACGGCGATGGACTCGGGCACCAGCAGCGGCTGGCCACGCAGGCCTTCACTGGCCATCGCCACCTTCAGGCGCTCGTAGGTGATGCGCTCGTGGGCCGCGTGCATGTCCACGACCACCAGCCCATGAGCGCTCTCGGCAAGAATGTAGATCCCCTTGAGCTGCGCGATGGCGTAACCCAGCGGCGGGATATCGCCCTGCGCCTGGGGCAGCGCGGCAGGCGCGCCGCCCGTGGCCAGCGGCGCGTAGAACTCGCGATACACGCCCTGCGCCTCGGCGGCTGGCAGCTGGGATTCGCTACGCGGCGCCTGGTAGCCGGCGCCAGGCGACCGCCAGACGGATTCGGCAGGGCGTTCGAGCACGCTGGCGGAAAGGCCCATCTCGCCCTGGGGGCCGAACTCGCCAGCAGCCAGGCCGGTAGGCCGCAGCACCGTCTCGGCGGCAGCCGGGGTAGCCAATTGATCTTCGGGGCGCACCTCACCAAGCGCGCGGTGCAGGGTGCCATACAGGAAGTCATGTACCGTGCGACCTTCACGGAAGCGCACTTCATGCTTGGTCGGGTGCACGTTGACGTCGACGGCGGTCGGGTCGATTTCCAGGAACAGCACGAAAGTCGGGTGGCGACCGTTGAACAACACGTCGCGATACGCCTGGCGTACTGCATGGGCGACCAGTTTGTCGCGCACCATGCGGCCATTCACGTAGAAATACTGTAGGTCCGCCTGGCTGCGCGAGAAGGTCGGCAAACCCACCCAGCCCCACAGGTGCAGACCGTTGCGCTCGATATCGATGGGCAGCGCCTGCTCCAGAAACCCAGCACTGCATACGGAAGCAACCCGCCGGGCGCGACTCACGTCATCGTTGGCTTCGTGCAGGGTCAGCACGTTCTTGCCGTTGTGACGCAGATGGAAGGCCACGTCGAAACGCGCCAGTGCCAGACGTTTGATGACTTCCTGCAGGTGGTCGAACTCGGTCTTCTCGGCCTTGAGGAACTTGCGCCGCGCCGGCGTATTGAAGAACAGGTCGCGCACTTCCACCGAGGTGCCGACCGGGTGGGCAGCCGGCTGCACCCGCGGCTGCATGTCGCGGCCTTCGGTTTCGACCTGCCAGGCCTGGTCGGCCTCGGCGGTGCGCGAGGTCAGCGTCAGCCGGGCCACCGAGCTGATCGACGCCAGCGCTTCGCCCCTGAAGCCCATGCTCATCACCTGCTCGAGGTCTTCGAGCTCGCGAATCTTGCTGGTGGCATGACGTGCCAGGGCCAGAGGCAGGTCATCGGCGGCGATGCCGCGGCCGTCGTCACGCACGCGCAGGAGCTTCACGCCGCCCTGTTCGACATCCACTTCGATGCGCTTGGCGCCGGAGTCCAGGCTGTTCTCCAGCAACTCCTTGGCCACCGATGCCGGGCGCTCGACCACCTCACCGGCGGCAATCTGGTTTGCCAGCCGCGGGCTGAGCAGCTGGATACGTGTCATTTCACTCATGGCTGGGCAGCCAGCGAGGTCGCCGGAATGTGCAGCGTCTGGCCGACCTTGATCACATCGGACTTCAGCGAATTGGCAGTACGCAGGCTGGCCAGGCTGACCTGGTAGCGCTGAGCGATCAGCGCCAGGCTTTCCCCGGAGGCGACCCGATGCTCACGCGGGCCCTGGGCTATCTTGCCGTTGTCACGCAGCCAGGCGATGTAGGTACCGGGCGGCGGGTTCTGCTCGAAGAACTGTTTGACGCCGGTGACGATGGAGCGCGACAGGCTCTGCTGATGGCTGGCCGAATGCAGCTTGCGCGCTTCGCTGGGGTTGGAGATGAAGCCTGTCTCCACCAGGATCGACGGAATATCCGGCGACTTCAGCACCATGAAGCCAGCCTGTTCGACGCGGCGCTTGTGCAGCGGCGTGACCTGCCCCATCTGGCCGAGCACCTTTTGCCCGACGTTGAGGCTGGAGGACAGCGACGCGGTCATCGACAGGTCGAGTAGAACGCCGGCGAGCATACGGTCCTTGTCTTCGAGGCTGACGTTGCCGGCACCGCCGATCAGATCGGACTGGTTCTCGGCATCCGCCAGCCAACGCGCGGTTTCCGACGTGGCGCCGCGATCGGACAGCGCGTAAACCGAGGCGCCGAAGGCCGCTGCCCGTGGCGCAGCATCGGCGTGAATGGAGACGAACAGATCGGCGCCCTTCTTGCGGGCGATTTCCGTACGCTTACGCAGCGGAATGAAATAGTCGCCGGTGCGCACCAGTTCGCCGCGGAAGCCCTTCTGCGCGTTGATCTGGCGCTGCAGCTCCTTGGCGATGGACAGGGTCACGTTCTTCTCGAACTGGCCCTTGGTCGGTCCCAGTGCGCCGGGGTCTTCGCCACCATGGCCGGCGTCGATGGCAATCACGATATCGCGCTTGCCGCCGGGCACCGGCGCCAGCTTGGGCGGTGCCTGGGTCGGCGTGACGGGCACTGGCGGCGCACTGGCGGTGGTGGTGGATGGCAGGCTGGGCGCCGCATCCGAAGCCTGATCGAACAGATCGACGACCAGGCGATTGCCATACTGCTGATTGGGCGCCAGGGTGAAGCTCTTGGGTGTGACCTGGGCCGACAGGTCGATGACCACGCGCAGGTCATCCGGTGTGCGCTGCGCCGAGCGAACGGCGGTGATCGGCGTATTGCTCAGGGCGAGCTTGTCTAGCGAGGTGACCAGCTTGGCACCGCTGATATCGATGACGATGCGATCCGGAGCCGTCAGGGTGAACACGCTGTGCTGCACCGGACCGGAGAGGTCGAAGACCAGCCGCGTGTTGTCCGGTGCGCGCCACAGACGAACACTGCGCACATCCGACGCGGCCCACACGTCGGCAGCCATGACCGCCAACATCAGCCCGACCGCGATCATTCGCGCGCCTATGCGCATACCCGCCCCCACTCTATCGTTCATGCTCCGGGTGCCAAAACGGCACACCAGTGTTCACCCTTCGCGCTATGGCTGCGAAGCAGCAGCGACCGGCCACCCGCTCGCGGGCTAATGGTAATGTCAAGGTCGGCCTTTGGCAAAACGCCGGTACCGCGCTGGGGCCACTCGATCAGGCACAGGGCATCACCTTCGAAGTAATCGCGGATGCCGAGAAACTCCAGTTCCTCCGGGTCGACCAGACGATACAGGTCGAAATGAAAGGCCCTGACTTCGCCGATCTCGTAGGGCTCTACCAGGGTGAACGTGGGGCTCTTCACCGCACCGCGGTGCCCGAGGCCTTGCAGGATGCCGCGTGACAGCGTGGTCTTGCCGGCGCCCAGGTCGCCTTCCAGATAAATCACGCCGCGCCCGCCAGTGGCAGCGGCAATGCGCGCGCCGAGCGCCAGCATGGCGTCTTCATCGGCGGCGAACAGTTCTATTTCCGACAAGCGGCTCGCTCCTGTAACAAATGGCGGATAGAGTCGCACAGATCGCTGGCCGCCAGACCATTTCCTTTATTTGCCAAAGATTCGCCCGCCCGGGCGTGCACCCACACACCAAGGCTGGCCGCCTCCCACGTACTGCAACCCTGGGCGATCAAGGCGCCGATCAAGCCGGCCAGCACATCACCCAGCCCGGCGCCGGCCATCACCGGATCACCTCGGTCACACACCAGCAGGCGACCAGCCGGATCAGCGACCAGGGTACCGGCACCTTTAAGTACGCAGACCACCTCGAAACGCTGGGCCAGCGCCCTGGCCGCGGCCGGGCGATCGGCCTGCAGCGCCGATGTGGAGATGCCTAGCAGGCGCGCGGCCTCGCCGGGGTGCGGGGTGATCACACTGCCGGGCGCGATACGCGCCGCACTCGCCGCCAGCAGATTGAGCGCGTCGGCATCCCATACCTGGGCGCCTCCGGCGGTGGCTGCTGCCGACAGCAGACTGCGCCCCCACGCGCCCTGCCCGAGTCCGGGCCCGACGACCCAGACCGAGATCTTGTCGCCCAGCCCCTGCAGCTGATTTGCCGAGGCGACTGCAAGGCTCATGACCTCGGGCAGGCGCGTTTGCGCGGCGCCGACGTGTTCGCCACGGGTAGCCAGCGACACCATGCCAGCCCCACTGCGCAGCGCGCTCTGGGCCGACAGCAACGCCGCGCCGCCGGTGCCCTGATCGCCACCGACCACCAGCAGGTGGCCAAGCTGGCCTTTATGGGTGGCCGGTTGCCGGGCGGGCACCCTCGGCAGAAGAACGCCGGCCAGGCGTTGCGCCGCATACGGCTGGCTCGTCACGATGTCTTCATCAGCCTGCAAGTCATCGAACACCAGGCACCCGACATGATCGAGCGCCTGGCCCACGAATAGCCCGATCTTCAGGCCGATCAGAGTCACGGTAAGCTGCGCGACCACCGCAATGCCCAGTACCTGCCCCCTGTCGGCACAGATGCCGGAGGGAATGTCAGCGGCCAGCACGGGCTGGCCGCTGCGGTTGATCCAGTCGATGGCCGCGGCATAAGGTTCGCGCACCTCGCCTGCCAGGCCGGTGCCGAGCAACGCGTCGACCAGCACGCCCCGGGGCTCGGAATCCGCCTGCCAATTCAGGATCTCGACACCGGCTGCACGGGCCTCATCACGGGCCAGGGCGGCATCGCCCTGCAAACGCTGGGGCTCACCAACGGCCAGCACCCGCACCTGCCAGCCGGCGCGCTGGGCCAGAGCCGCCACTAGATAGCCGTCACCCGCATTGTTGCCGTGCCCGGCCAGCACGGTCACCGCGCCAGCGTTCGGCCATTCGCGACGCAGCGCCCGCCAGATGGCATGGGCCGCGCGCTGCATCAGCTCGAAACCTGGCGTGCCGGCAGCGATCAACGCTGCATCCAGCGCCCGCACCTGGGCGGCACTGTAGAGCGCGAGAGGAAGATCGTCTGATGAATGCCGCATGCCTGAGCTCCGATGTCTGGCAGAATTATACGCCGCCTACTGCAGATTCCCGCCCAGCATGACCGACGCCACCCTCGACCTCACCAGCCTCGCCCAGTCCATCAAGGACTGGGGGCGTGAACTGGGCTTCCAGCAGGTGGGCATCAGCGGCCTGGAGCTGGGCGAGCACGAGGCGCACCTGCAGCGCTGGCTGGATGCCGGTTACCAAGGCGAGATGGACTATATGGCCGCACATGGCCGCAAACGTTCACATCCCGACGAGCTGGTGCCCGGCACCCTGCGCGTGGTGTCGCTGCGCATGGACTACCTGCCCGGCGACACGCAGATGGCCCAGCGCCTGCAGGAGCCGGAAAAAGCCTACGTGTCGCGCTACGCCCTGGGCCGCGACTACCACAAGCTGATCCGCAAACGTCTGCAGCAGTTGGCCGAGCGTATCCAGCAGGCCATCGGCCCCTTTGGCTACCGTGCATTCGTCGACAGCGCGCCGGTACTGGAGAAAGCCATCGCCGAACAATCCGGTCTTGGGTGGATCGGCAAGAACACCCTGGTGCTCAATCGCAAGGCTGGCAGTTACTTCTTTCTCGGCGAGCTGTTCGTCGACATCCCGCTGCCCGAGGACACGCCCCACGGCAGCGAACACTGCGGGCGCTGCAGCGCCTGCCTGGACATCTGCCCGACTGCCGCCTTCGTCGGCCCCTACGTGCTCGATGCGCGGCGCTGTATTTCCTACCTGACCATCGAGCTCAAGGGGCCGATTCCGGAAGAGTTGCGCGCGCCCATCGGCAACCGCGTGTTCGGCTGCGATGACTGCCAGATGGTCTGCCCCTGGAACCGCTTCGCCAAACCTACCGAACAGTTTGATTTCCAGCCGCGGCACAGCCTCGACAATGCCGAACTGGCCGAGCTGTTTCGCTGGAGCGAGGAGGAATTTCTCAGCCGCACCGAAGGCTCACCGCTGCGCCGCGCCGGTTACGAGCGCTGGCTGCGTAACCTGGCCGTCGGCCTGGGTAACGCGCCGTCGAGCATCCCGGTACTGGAAGCACTGGAGGCCCGCCGTGAATATCCCTCGGAGCTGGTGCGCGAGCATGTGCAGTGGGCGCTGGAGCAGCACGCCCAACGCCAGGGGTGATCAGACCTTGAGCAGGTGCTGGCGGTAGTACTTGAGCTCGGCGATGGACTCGCGGATGTCATCCAGCGCCTGGTGAGTGCCGGTTTTCACGAAGCCTTCCTTGATGCCGGGCGCCCAGCGCTCGGCAAGAATCTTCAGGGTCGACACATCCAGGTAGCGGTAATGGAAGTAGGCTTCCAGCGCCGGCATGTACTTGTAGAGAAAGCGACGATCCTGGCCGATGCTGTTGCCGCAGATCGGCGACTTGCCTTTCGGCACCCACTTTTCCAGGAAGGCAATGGTCTGCGCCTCGGCTTCGGTCTGGCTGATCTTGCTGTCACGCACGCGCTGGGTCAGGCCGCTCTCACCGTGGGTGCGCGTGTTCCACTCGTCCATCGCCGCGAGGCGCTCGTCGCTCTGGTGCACGGCGATCACCGGGCCTTCGGCCAGCACGTTGAGTTCGGTATCGGTGACGATGGTCGCCATCTCGATGATGACGTCCGTTTCGGGATCGAGACCGGTCATTTCCAGGTCGATCCAGATCAGATTCTGTGGGTTCTGCATGCTGCGCTCCTCTTTGGGTTCGTCATTCTAGCCAATCTCCCAGAGCAGCAGGCGTGAATCGCGCCAGTCCTTGAGTTCGACCACGCGCTGCGGCGCCACGCCGGGAATCTCGAAGGTATTGCTGATTAGCCAGGCGTCTTTCGGCAGCTCGTCTCGTGCCTTGTCCCAGAGCGCCGGCATCGGCGCAGGTGACAGGAAGCAGTAGGCGATGTCGATGGCGCTCAACTCGGTGCGCCACAGGTTCTGATAACGAATCCGGCAGTTGCGCCGGCCCAGGCAACGCAGCCAGGCAATGGCGAAGGACAATGGCGCGGTTTCCACGCCGGTGAACTGCGCCTGTGGAAAACGCCGCGCCAGCCACAGCAAGGTGCCGGCCGGGCCGCAGCCCAGGTCGACGAAGCTGAAGCGCTGGCCGCGGCCTTCAAGCAGGCGCGCCAGCTCCTTGCGCGTACCGACGCCGGTCAGGTAAAGCGGCACGCGCTCGCCGAAGCTGTTCCAGTTGAGCAGCAGCAACAACAGAAACCCGAGCAGAAACAGCCAGGACGGCAGGGGCGCGCCACTGGCCAGCAACAACCCCGGTACGAATAGCAGGTTCAGCCACCACCACCAGCGAGACAGGCCTAACCAGCGAGCCAGACAGGCGCAGAGCAGGCCATGCAGCAAACCGGCGACCAACGGGCTGGCGCGCCAGCCGAACAGCCGAGCAGCAGCAATGATCGCCACGCCCATGGCCAGGGTGACCGCCAACTGAATCAGCAGCGCCAGGAGGGCCGGGTATCGCTCACCCAGGCGGTGCAGCGCGCGGTAGGAAGCAGCCATGCCGACGGGCTCATAGAAAAAGGGTTGGCCAGTCTAGCGCCGGCCTCGACAAATTGCCGCCCCATCAGCCGTGCTAGAATCGCTGCCACTTCAAGCGCAGCAAGACTCGGAAGCCCCATGGCCAAACGCCAACTCAACCGCCGGCAAAACTGGCGCATCGAAAAGATCCAGGGTGAGCGCGCCGCACGCGCCGCCAAGCGCGAATCCCGCGTGGTGGAAACTCTGGAAGGCGGCGACCTGGGCCCGGAGCAGACCGGCCTGGTGATCGCCCACTTTGGCGTTCAGGTGGAAGTCGAGGCCACCGACGGCGAACTGAGCGGCCAGGTGTTCCGCTGCCATCTGCGCGCCAACCTGCCGACGCTGGTCACTGGTGACCGCGTGGTGTGGCGGCCGGGCAACCAGGGCATCGGCGTGATCGTCGCCCAGCTGCCGCGCGACACCGAGCTGTGCCGCCCGGACACCCGCGGCCAGCTGAAGCCGGTGGCGGCCAACGTCGACTTGATCGTCATCGTTTTCGCGCCGCTACCGGAACCGCACGCCAACCTGATCGACCGTTATCTGGTCGCCGCCGAGCACGCTGGCATTCGCCCGCTGCTGCTGCTCAACAAGGCCGACCTGATCGATGCACAGAACGAAACCGCGCTGAACGCGCTGCTCGGCGTCTATCGCCAGTTGGGTTATCCGCTGCTGGAAGTCTCGGCGCTGGAAGGCGACGGCATGGAGCAGCTCAAGAAGCAGCTCGACGGCAACATCAGCGTCTTCGTGGGCCAGTCGGGCGTCGGCAAATCGTCGCTGGTCAACAGCCTGCTGCCGGGCGTCGACACCCGTGTCGGCGCGCTTTCAGAACTGACCGGCAAGGGCACCCACACCACCACTACCGCCCGGTTGTTTCACTTCCCCGGCGGCGGCCAGTTGATCGACTCACCGGGCATCCGCGAATTCGGCCTCGGCCATGTCAGCCGTGACGATGTGGAGGCGGGCTTCATCGAGTTCGCCGACCTGCTCGGCCATTGCCGCTTCCGCGACTGCAAGCATGACCGCGAACCCGGCTGCGCCTTGCTCAAGGCGCTGGAAGAAGGGCGTATCCAGCCGCAGCGGATGAACAGCTATCGGCACATTCTGGCCAGCCTGCCAGAGCCGGAGTATTGAGCGGCCTGTAAGCTGGGGTGCCGGCCGATCACTCGGTCGGCTGATCCATCTTCAGCGTGCCGTCCTCGAAGATATTCAGCTTCTCGCGCACCTGATCATTGGAGAGCGGCTCGGCACCAGGCGCTGCGCCTGAGCCCCCGCCAGCGCCAGCGCCAGCGCCACCTAAAGGCGAACCCGGCGCGGGATCCGGCGCCAGCGCGCCACCACCCTGTTCGCCCTCGATGTCGCGTTGCGCTTTCTTGGTCAGCACCACGATATCAATGCGGCGGTTCACCGGGTTGAACGGGTCCTCGCGGTCGAACAGCGCCGACGAGGCGTAGCCGACCACCCGCGCCACCTGGGCATCGTCGTAGCCCGCCGCGATCAGCACGCGCCGCGCCGCATTGGCACGGTTGGCCGACAGCTCCCAGTTGCCAAAACCACCGGCGCCGGCGAACGGCTTGGCATCGGTATGGCCGCTGATGCTGATCTTGTTGGGTACTGCTTTGATGGTGTCGGTGAGGGCGAACAGGATGTCCTCGAAGTACGGCTGCAACTGCGCGCTGCCCAGGGCGAACATCGGCCGGTTCTCGGCATCGACGATCTGGATGCGCAGGCCGTCCTGGGTGATCTCGAACAGGATCTGGTCCTTGAAGCGCTGCAACTGCGGATCCTGCTCGACCTTGTTCTGCAACTCCTGCAACAGCAGCTCCAGGCGCTCGCGCTCGACTTCTTCGGCCTTGGCCTCGGCCTGCTCGGCATCCAGCTCGGCGGGGTCCTTCGGATCGGTGTCCGCTTCGTCTCCCGGCGACTCCTGAGGCTGCTCGTTGAGGGTGCGGTCCGGCGACGGTGTCGGCGAGCCACCGAGGTCGATCACATAGGGGCTGGCGCTTTCGGAGAAGCCGATGGGGTCCTTGAAGTAGCCGGAGATCAGTTTCTTCTGCTCGGGGGTGGCCGAGGACATCAGCCACATCACCATGAAAAAGGCCATCATCGCCGTGGCGAAGTCGGCGAAGGCGATCTTCCAGGCGCCACCGTGGTGGCCGCCGGCAACCTTCTTGACCCGCTTTACGATGATCGGCTGGTTGTTTTCCATGGTGCTTAGTTTCCGCGCATGGCCTGCTCAAGCTCGCTGAAGCTCGGGCGGTGCGCCGGGTACAGGGTCTTGCGCGAGAACTCGACGGCCAGTGACGGCGGCATGCCGGATGCCGAGGCGACCAGGCCGGCCTTGATGGCTTCGTAGACGTTCAGCTCTTCCTTGGCATCGTGTTCGAGCGCAGCGGAGAGCGGGCCGAAGAAGCCATACGAGGCGAGAATACCGAGGAAGGTGCCGACCAGCGCGGTACCGACCTTCTCGCCGATCTGCGCGTTGTCCGCCTCGGCAAGAATCGACATGGTGATCACGATCCCCAATACCGCGGCGACGATACCCATCGCCGGCATGCCGTCGGCGATCTTCGCCACGGCATGGGCCGGATGATCGAGTTCTTCCTTGAGGCCGACCAGTTCCATGTCGAACAGGCCTTCGAGCTCGTGGGGCGCCATGTTGCCGGAGGACATGATGCGCAGGTAGTCGCAGATGAACGCGACCATACGCTCGTCGCCCAGCACCGCCGGGTACTTGCTGAAGATCGGGCTCGCGGCCGGGTCCTCGAGGTCGGCCTCGATGGCCATCATGCCTTCGCGGCGCGCCTTGTTGAGAATTTCATAGAGCAGGCGCAGCACTTCCAGGTAGTAGTCGTGGGTGAAGCGCGACTTGAACATCTTCAAGGATTTCTTGAAGACGGTCATGAACATGCTGCCCGGGTTGGCCTGCAGGAAGGCGCCCAGCGCCGCACCGCCGATGATCAGCACTTCGAAGGGATGCACCAGGGCCATGAGATGGCCACCCGACGCGACGAAGCCGCCGAAGACGCAAGCGAATACAACGATGATGCCGATGATTTTGGCCATAGAAAGAAACTTGAGCAGGTGAAAAGAAAGGGCGACCGCGCGAATCCCCTTCTACTTATCGGAAGAGATGCGCCAGACTATAGTCAGTTAAGTCTAAAAAAAGCCATTTTGGCACAGCCCCATGGTCGCAAGCACGCCGTTACCGCGCACTCTCGACGCCTGGCTCAAGCAGCTGGACGGTCAGGTGCTGCCCATCGCAGCCGATCATCACCAGCAGGTTCGCCGTGCATTGGGCGACAGCCGCCGCTCGTTGCGCGAAATCGCCGACCTGATGCAGGACAGCCCGGCACTGGTGCTCAGCGTGCTGCGCGAGGCCAACAGCAAGGGCAGCAGCCTGGGTGAGGCCGCGGAGAGCCTGGAGACGGCACTCACCCGCCTGGGCCTCAAGCGCGCCGAAGAGCTACTCGCCCGCCTGCCTGCGCGGGCACTGGCCGACATTCCGCCGTCGCTTCGGCAGATCCAGCTGATCAGCCAGCACGCGGCCTATCAGGCCAACGGCCTGTTCGCCGCGCGCCTGGCGCGTCTATGGCAGGAAATCCACTGGGGCAGCCTGCTGTTCCTGTCGCCCGTATGGGCCCTGTTGGCCGCCCACCCCCATCTGTTCGAGGCCTGGGAACAGCGGGTGCTGATAGACGGCGAACCGGCAGTCAAGGTCGAGCGCGACATGCTGGGCGTACCGCTGTTCGACCTGTGCCTGGCGCTGGCCGAGCGATGGCGCCTGCCGGCCTGGATCCTCCAGGGCTATCGCTTGTTGATCGATGATCGCCGCCTGCTCGGCAAGGCGCTGCACATCGCCCGCCGTCACGACGATCCACTGCACCAGCAGCAGAAGCTGGACGCCGACCCGGCGCTGCAGCGCTGGCTTACCCAGCCTGCCAACAGCATCCTGCTCGCCAACGTGATCGCTGTGTCGGCGCACAGTGCCTGGAGCGGCAGCCATACCCGGCGCTGGCAACGGCTCAACAGTCTTTACCTGCAGCTACCGCTGGCCGAACTGCAGCAGCAGATTCACCAGAATGCGGCGCACAGCGCTCGGCAATTGGACACCGCCGGCCTCTGGCACCCTGCCGAGGCCCTGCTGTGGCCATGGAATGCTCGTCACTTTCAACCGCGCAAAACAGCGCCAGCACCGCAGGTCAGCGATTGGCGACAACTGTGCACTCAGTTGCTCGCCCAGCCTTCGGCATTCAGCAACGTCCAGCAGCTCACCACCTGCGCCCGCCAGGCCGTGCAGGCCGCCGGTCTGTCACGGGTGGTGATGCTGCTCGCTGACCGCACCCACACGCGCCTGCAATTGCAGCAACATGCCGGCGTGGCAGCCAGTGCCAGTGGCCTGACCCTCGACCCGGCGCAAAGCCAGGTGCTGCGCCGTCTGCTACAAAAGCCTGCGCAACTGCGCCTTACACCGGCCAACATCGCACAGTTCTCCGCCCTGCTGCCCGGCGACCTGAAGGCCCTGCTGCCCAGCGAACACCTGCTGATCCGCTCCCTGGCCAGCAACGAACGGGTGGTGATGCTGCTGTTCGCCGACCAGGGCGGCCAACCGATCGACGACACCATCGTGCAGGCCTTCACCAAGACCACGCAATGCATCGAGCGCGCGCTGGACACCTTCAGCAAACGTAAGCGCTGAGCGCCGCCGCTTTACGGCATTCTTCTGCGCTACAATCGCCCTCTTAACTCCGCCAACGAGGCCTGTATGACAGCCTTCGACGAACTGCCGCTGGTCATCGAACCGGCGGATCTCGCCACACGACTGCACGCGTCCGACCTGATCCTGATCGACCTCAGCAGCCATCAGCGTTACCTGAACGGGCACATTCCCGGCGCCCGCTTCGTCGACGGCAAACGCACCCAGGCGAGTGCGCCAGCGGCCCCCGGCCTGCTACCGGAAAAAACGCAACTCGAGCAACTGTTCAGCGAACTTGGCCACCACCCGCAGGCCACCTACGTGGTGTATGACGACGAGGGCGGCGGCTGGGCCGGTCGTTTCATCTGGCTGCTGGATGTCATCGGTCATGGGCGCTATCACTTTCTCAATGGTGGCCTGACGGCCTGGCAAGCCGAAGGCCTGGCGCTGAGCCAGGATGCTCCTGCGCCAAAGCACGCGACGGTTTCACTGACCCTCAGCGATGCGCCTACCGCCAGCGCGGATTACCTGAAATCGCGCCTGGGCGCCGCCGACCTGGCCATCTGGGATGCCCGCTCGGCCGAGGAATACCGCGGCGAAAAGGTGCAGGCCGCACGGGGTGGCCACATCCCCGGTGCCATCCACTTCGAATGGACCGCGGGCATGGACCCCGCACGTGCCTTGCGCATTCGTCAGGACATCGCCGAGCAGCTCGAACAGCGCGGGCTGAGCGCCGACAAGGAAATCATCACCCACTGCCAGAGCCATCGCCGCTCCGGTTTTACCTATCTGGTCGCCAAGGCCCTGGGCTATCCGCGGGTCAAGGCCTACGCCGGCTCCTGGGGCGAGTGGGGCAACCTGACCGACACACCTGTCGAACGTTGAACTCGACCTGACTGTCCACTCTCATATGCCCGGCATGCACGGCCGGGCAGCCAAGGAATAAAGATGAAAGAACGCCTGTTTATCCTCAGCCAGCACCTGACTCCGCACCACCTGCTCTCGCGCCTGATCGGCTGCGCCGCGCAGTGCCGTGCTGCCTGGTTCAAGAACCGCCTGATCGGCTGGTTCGCCAAGCAGTACCAGGTCGACATGAGCGAAGCGCAGGTCGAAGACCTCACCGCCTACGAGCACTTCAACGCCTTCTTCACCCGTGCGCTCAAGGAAGGCGCCCGCCCGCTGGACAACCAGCCCGGCGCCGTTCTCTGCCCCGCCGATGGTGCGATCAGCCAGTTGGGCCGCATCGAACATGGCCGAGTATTTCAGGCCAAGGGCCACAGCTACAGCGTGACCGAGTTGCTGGGCGGTGACAGCGAGCGAGCTGCGCCCTTCATGGGCGGCGACTTCGCCACCGTGTACCTGTCGCCCAAGGACTACCACCGCGTGCACATGCCGCTGGCCGGCACCCTTCGAGAGATGATCTACGTGCCGGGCCGGCTGTTCTCGGTAAACCAGACCACCGCGGAAAACGTGCCCGAGTTGTTCGCCCGCAACGAGCGCGTGGTGTGCCTGTTCGATACCGAGCGCGGGCCCATGGCCGTGGTGCTGGTCGGCGCGATGATCGTCGCCTCCATCGAAACCGTCTGGGCCGGGCTGATTACCCCACCCA
Source organism: Pseudomonas sp. PA1(2017) (assembly GCF_001945375.1). NCBI lineage: Bacteria > Pseudomonadati > Pseudomonadota > Gammaproteobacteria > Pseudomonadales > Pseudomonadaceae > Pseudomonas > Pseudomonas sp. PA1(2017). Next base: position 313,486 of record NZ_MSXU01000015.1, on the reverse strand, counting down.
AGCGCGAACTGAAAACCATCCGTTACGACGAAGCCGCCCGCGCACCGGTCAGCCTGGAAAAAGGCGCTGAGCTGGGCCGCTTCAAACTCGGCTCCACGGCCATCGTGCTGTTCGGCCCAGAGCAGGTTAAATGGGCTGAGGAACTGGGCGCCAACAGCCCGGTGCGCATGGGCCAATTGCTCGGCCAGTGAGCCGATGGGGCGTCGCGCAGCCTTGGCCCGCGGCGCCGCAAAGGCTGCGACGATGGCAAGATGCTGCTAGAGTCGCTTAAACCTGACCAATCAGTCGATCGAATGCTGGCGCTGGAGTAACGAAGCTAGATGGATAAACAGAGCCCCCACCTTTTGCTCCGCGTCCCGACGCCGACCAAGCAGGGCCTGACTTTCTGCGACGCCACGCCACGCGACCTGAAACGCTGGATCGCCGGCCTGCCCAAGGCCAACATCGGCGAAACCGCCCGTCAGCTGTATCAGGCGCTGATCGAACTCAACCAGTTGCTGACTCCTTCGGACAATCGCATACAGCTGCTCGAGCTGTTGCGCCCGGAAGTGTATTTCGTCTGCCAGCATCTGGAGCGCCACTTCCTCAACCAGGCCATCGTGCTCGATGAGCGCCCGCGCAAGGTCGCCAACCTCTGCCAGGCACTACAGAACCACCTGGCCATCGGTTACAAACTGATCATCTCGCGCCTCGCCGCGCAGGCCAGCCGCGAGCGCAACGCGCTGCTCGGTACCGCACTGCAACGCGCGGTGCACAGCCTCAACGGCCCGCTGATCCGCACCAGCCAACTCTATTGCCCGGTGCCCGAAGGCCTCTGGCTGGAGCTGCACCAACTCTACCTGATCGCCCGTCGTCACGAACTGCACAAGGTGGTGATCCGCGACCCGCTGGCTCGCCACACCCAGGGGCTGAGCGTCGAGCAGGGCTATATCGTCGCCCTGCTGATCGGCTGCTCGCGCTGCAACCAGATGCGCCAGAGCGCCATTGCCCGCCTCGCCGAAGCGCTGGAAGCGTGGAGCACACTGGTCAACCTGCAGCCCGACGGCCAGCCGAACAGCATCTTCGCCGTCGCGCCGCAACTCGACGGCCCGCCCCGCTACACGTCGCTTTTCCAGCCGAGCGAGCTGCAGGGCGCGCTGGGCATCGATCCGACCCCGCTGGTCGACGCCATCAAGGATCACCTGGCGCTGACGCCCGAGGAGCGCTCCCGCTCGCGCCTGCAGGTGCCCGACGGTTTCACCGTGGACATGCTGCAGCATGCTGCCGCCGCCTGGGGCGACATCTCAGAGCGCACCTTCCAGCGCACCCAGGGCACCGGCAGCATGACCCTGTGCATCGGCATGAGCGCGCTGAACTACTACCTGGCCAATGGCCGCGTGTTCAGCGAGATCCTCAAGCAGCAGGTCGACACCGCCGCCTCGTTCAAACCACGCAGCGGCGAGCCCGATGTGTGGGCCAACGCCCCGGATGCACGCCGCAACGAATGGGAAAACGGTCTTTCCTTCGAGGAAATCGAATACCCCAAACCTGCCAGCGAGCAGCAAGCGCCGTCCGGCGCTGGGGAAAGCTTCCCGACCTTCATGCTGGCCATCGTCAACCACAGCCCCGGCGGGTACTGCCTGTCTTGGCCCAAGGAAGTGCCCAGCCAGTTGCAGGCCGGCGAGATCCTCGGCATTCGCGACAATCCCCAGCAGGGCTGGAGCGTCGCGGTGGTGCGCTGGATCCGCCAGGTACGCGGCGGTGGCACGCAGATGGGCATCGAGCTGATCGCACCCCACGCACAATCCTGTGGCCTGCAACTGGTGCGCAAGGCCGAGCAGAACAGCCAGTACCTACGCGCCCTGCTGTTGCCGGAGATCGCCGCCATTTCCCGACCGGCCACGCTGATCACCCCGCGTCTGCCGTTCCAGGAAGGCAGCAAGGTGCTGATCAACATCAACGGCAAGGAACGCCGCGCGGTACTCAGCCAGAAACAGGTCAGCACCAGCAGCTTCAGCCAGTTCGAGTACCACGATCTGGAGCACAAAACCGCGGATCACGCGACCTCCGTCACAGCCTCCGGCACCCAGCGCCCAGCCGGGGAGGAAGACTTTGACTCACTCTGGAAGTCGCTGTAGATTGCCGGGAAACCCTTAATTCCCCGCCCTCTTCTGCTGTTTTATCGCAGATTCGACTTCGCTAATGGCCATCGAAAAGAAAACCATCCGCCTGCTGATTCTCGAAGACTCGCAGAACGAGGCCGAGCGTCTCGTCAGCCTGTTCCGCAATGCCGGTAATGCCACCCGCGTACACCGCCTGATCTCCAGCGAAGACCTGCTCGAAGCCCTCAAGCACAACTGGGATCTGATGATCTGCTCGCCAGCGAGCGACTGCCTGGAGCCGCACGATGCGCTCGCCTGCATCCGCCGTGAGGGCAAGGACATCCCGGTGATCCTGCTGCTGGCCGACAACGAGCCGGACAGCGTCACCGAAGCGCTGATGCTCGGTGCCCAGGACGCACTCCCCCAGGGCGAGGACGAGCGCCTGGTGCTGGTCGCCCGCCGCGAACTGGTCAACCTCGAAGAGCGCCGTGCCCGCCGCGCTGCCGAAGTGGCGTTGCGTGAGGCCGAGAAACGCTGCCAGTTGCTGCTCGACAGCTCGGTCGACGCCATCGCCTACGTCCACGACGGCATGCACATCTATGCCAACCGTGCGTACCTGGAGCTGTTCGGCTTCGACGACGCCGAGGAGCTCGAAGGCCTGCCGATGATCGACCTGATCGGTGCCAGCGATCAGGCGGCATTCAAGGACTTCCTGAAGAACCATCAGCAGATGGACAACCACGAACTCGGCTGTGCTGGCGTGCGCACCGACGACAGCAACTTCCCGGCGCGCATCACCCTGTCGCCGGCGGCCTACGACGGCGAACCCTGCATTCAGGTGGTGATCCGCGCCGAGACCGCCAACGCTGAATTGGAAGAAAAGCTGCGCGAGATCAGCAGCCTGGACCTGGTCACCGGCCTGTACAACCGCCCCCACTTCCTCGAGCTGATGGACAACGCCGCTCACCGCGCCGTGCATGACGAGCAGCTGGCCAGCCTGGCCTATATCCGCGTCGATCGTTACGCCGCGCTGCTCGCCGACATGGGCCTGGGCGCCATCGACCTGCTGCTCACCGATCTGGCTGCCCTGCTGCGCGCCCACTTCCCCAAGGATGCGCAACTGGCGCGCTTCGGCGACGACGTGTTCGCCGTGCTGCAGACCGGGCTGTCGCCGCAGCAGCAACGCCCGCTGCTCGAAGCGCTGCTGAAGAAAGCCGAAGCCCATCTGTTCGACATCAATGGGCGTACCGCTCAGACCACGCTGTCCATCGGCGTCGCCGGTCTCAACGACACCACGCCAAAGGCCGGCGAAGTCATCGACCGCGCCCAGCGCTGCGCCGATCAACTGGACGAGCCCGGCACCCTCAAGCTGTTCGACCCGGCCGAAGAGCTGGCAGCCGCCGCCAACCGCGGCAGCGTGGTGGCCATGGTGCAGCAGGCGCTGGAACAGAACAGCTTCCGCCTGCTGTTCCAGCCGGTGATCAGCCTGCGCGGCGACGAACACGAGCACTACGAAGTATTGCTGCGCCTGCTCAGCCCGTCCGGGCAGGAAGTGCCGCCGGATGAATTCCTGGCAGTTGCCAGGGAGTCGGGGATGGGCGAGAAGATCGACCGCTGGGTGATTCTCAGCTCGATCAAGCTGCTCGCCGACCACCGCGCCAAGGGCCACGCCACGCGCCTGTTCGTGCATCTGTCCAGCGCCAGCCTGCAGGACCCGACCTTGCTGCCGTGGCTCAGCGTCGCGCTGAAAGCTGCACGGCTGCCCTCCGACGCTCTGGTATTCCAGCTCAGCGAGCCGGACGCGATCACCTACCTGAAGCAGGCCAAGGCGCTAGTCCAGGGCCTGAAGGACCTGCACTGCCATATCGCACTCAGCCAGTTCGGCTGCGCCCTGAATCCGTTCAATACGCTGCGCCACCTGCCGGTAGACTTCGTCAAGGTGGATGGCTCGTTCACCAAGGAGCTGAGCGATCCGGCCAATCAGGAAACCCTGAAGACCATGCTGGCCAGCCTGCACAGCCAGGCCAAGCTGACCATCGTGCCGTTCGTGGAGTCGGCCAGCGTGCTGGCCACCCTGTGGCAGGCAGGCACCAACTACATTCAGGGTTACTACCTGCAGGGCCCGAGCCAGTCGATGGACTACAACTTCTCGTCAGACGACTGATCGGCGGGGCAGCCCGGCTGCCACGCTCCCGCCTCAAATACCTGGGAACCTAGTCATAATCTTTCAGCCCAGGTTCGTCGATTGTGGCAGCTAAGTGGCGGGAGCGGCCGTTATCCGATCCATTGTGGGAGCCGCGACCTCGCGGCGAATCGCTCAGGCACCGCCGAAATAGGCAGTCAGGCTGCAATCGTTTCGCCCCGAGGTCGGGGCTCCCACAGGTTGGTTTGAGTGTCTGCTCCTGCCGGCGCATAAAGATCGTTAACAGGTTCTTAGCGCTGCAGATCGCGCTCGCGCACACCCAGCAGATACAAAACGCCATCCAGCCCAAGCGTCGAGATCGCCTGCCTGGCCGATTGTTTGACCAGCGGTTTGGCGCGGAACGCGACGCCCAGGCCGGCAATCGCCAGCATCGGCAGGTCATTGGCGCCGTCGCCCACGGCGATGGTCTGCTCCAGCTGCAGGCCTTCCTTCTGCGCCAGCTCACGGAGCAGATCAGCCTTGCGCTGGGCGTCGACGATCGGCTCGACGGCGACACCTGTGACCTTGCCATCGACCACCGCCAGCTCGTTGGCGAACACGTAGTCGATGCCCAGCTTGGCCTGCAGCTGCTTGGCGAAATAGGTGAAGCCGCCAGACAGGATGGCGGTCTTGTAGCCTAGGCGCTTGAGCTCGGCGAACAACCGCTCGGCGCCCTCGGTCAGACGCAGCGAGGCACCTATCTCGTCCAGCACACTGACGTCCAGGCCCTTGAGCAGTGCCAGGCGCTCTTTGAAGCTGGCGCGGAAATCCAGCTCGCCGCGCATCGCCCGCTCGGTGATGGCCGAAACCTTGTCGCCGATACCGGCAGCCTTGGCCAGTTCGTCGATCACCTCGGCTTCGATCAACGTCGAGTCCATGTCGAACACCGCCAGGCGACGGTGGCGGCGCTGCAGCGAATCGACCTGAAAGGCGATATCCATGTTCAGCTCGTCGGCCACGCGCAGAAAGTCGGCGCGCAGGCCGGCGGCATCACCCGGCTCGCCGCGCAGAGAAAACTCGACGCAGGCGTTGCCCGGCTGCGCATCCAGTGCCACCGGCAGCGACAGCCGCTCGATACGTTCGATGCTCAGCCCCTGTTCGGCGGTCAACGCGCTGACGCGCTGCAATTGCTCGGCGGTGACCTGGCGGCTCAGCAGGGTGACGATGTGGCGTTCGCTGCCCTGCCCGTCCACCCAGCGCCGGTAATCGGCTTCGTCGAGCTGGGTGAAACGGGCCTGCTGCCCCAGCGCCTGGGCGGCAGCCAGCACGTCCTTGGATAGCATCGGCAGCGAGGCCTGATCAGCCACTTCGATCAGGATGCCCAACGAGGCGGCGCCATGTACGACGGACTGGGTGATGTCGAGGATGTTGACGCCAGCCTGGGCCAGCACGCCGCTAACGGCTGCCGTGAGGCCGGGCCGATCTTCACCGGTAACGTTGATCAGGACGATTTGGCGCAAGGCGTACTCCGGGGCTCGCAGGACTATGAACGGTCTGCCGAACGGCAATGTGCAGCAGGGCCGGTGAAAAAACGCACATTCTAACCATTTCGGCACCCCGCGGGCACGCGCGGCGCTTTGCCCTGTGCGGGCCGCTCGCTATACTGCGCGCCACTTCCAGTCAACGAGAGCCGAGCTCTGTGAACCGGCCCGCCCCCGTAAAGCCCGACAATTTCTTCCTCCTGCTCTTCCGTGCACTGCGTCAACGTCGCGTGCCGCTGGCATTGCGCATCGTCAGCCACAGCCTGTTGCTGGTGGCCATGGCGCTGGTGATCTATGCCTGGGTGATCGGCATGCAGTTCAAGCAGGCCATGCAGCAGCAAGCCGAAGCGCTGGGCAGCAGCCTGATTACCCAGACGGCTGCCTCGGCCACCGAGCTGTTGGTGTCCAACGACATCCTCAGCCTCAACGTACTGCTCAATAACCTGGTGAAGAATCCGCTGGTGGCCCACGCGGCCATTTATAGCGTGGATAACCGCATTCTCGCCGAAGCTGGCACGCGCCCGAGCAAAAGCATGCTCGGTGAAACCGAAGGCCTGTATTCGACGCCCATCACCTTTCAGGAGGTGATGGCCGGGCAGTTGCGCATCAGCCTGGACATGCAGCAGTTCGAACAGCCGATGACCATCAGCCTGCAGAGCATGGGCATTCTCAGCCTGATTCTGCTGGCCCTGACCCTGTCGCTGAGCCTGCGCCTGGGCCGGCAGATTTCCACGCCGTTGATGCAAATGCGCGTATGGCTGCGCGATCCGGACGACTACGCCCCAGGCGGCAACCGTCAGGACGAGATCGGCGATCTGGCGCGCCAGCTACAGGCGCGCCTGGCCCCCGAAAAACCGCCGGAGCCTGAGCCGGAATTCGACGATCTTGATGAGCTGGGCGAGGATTTCCTCGACGACGAGCACGAAGACGACCGCGATGAGCGTGACGAGCGCCCCGCTCCCAGCTTCGCGATGCGTGACCTGCGCGACACCCGCTTCGACAGCGAGGACGACTACGACCCGCCGAGCCGCCGTCGCGACGAGCACGACGACGATGCCTTCGCCGACCTGTACGACGATGAAGACAGCCCGGCCGCGCCTGCACCAGCGGCGCCGACGGCCCCTCGCAAGAGTGCCGTACTGGCCGTTCAGCTGGGCGCTCAGGAACAGCTGCGTCGCCTACCGCGCACGCGTCTGATGGAGCTGCTGGAAAGCTATCGCGGCTGCCTGGACAAGGCGGCGACGCTCTACAAGGCCGAACTGCACACCCTCAACGATGGTAGCAGCCTGATGCTGTTCCACCACGAGGCCAGCGGGGACGACTACCTGACCCACGCCATCTGCTGCGGCGAACTGCTGCGCGCTCTCGGCCACGCCCTGCAGATCGAGGTGGCCGACAGCGGCATCACCCTGCACCTGCAACTGGGCCTGACCCTGGGCGAAGGCCTGAAGGGCCTGAGTCAGGGCGACCTGCTGCTCAGCGAAACCGCCCAGGATGCCCTGGCGTTGTCGCAGCACAGCCGCAACCTGCTGCTGGTCGAGCGCCGCGTCGGCGAAGATGCCACCCTGCGCCAGCGTGCGCGCATCCGCGCCATCGCCAGCCCCGAAGGCGCCAGCTGCGTCGAGCGTCTCCTCGATCCGTATCCGGCACTGCTGGAGCGGCAGATGGCCAAGCTGCGCGAAGAGCACTAGCGATTCAGCAGTGGAAATGAGAAAGGCCGGCGTATATGCCGGCCTTTTTTATGCGTGGCCCATTTACAGTCGATTTGAGAGCGTGGCGTGGGCATTTTTTCGCGGGCATGGACCAGGCGCCCCCGCCCGCTCCCACGGTTGTTGTATCAATCAGCAATGCCCTTTCCATGGAGCAGCTTTGTAGCCTGGTTTAAGCGCCAACTTACGAACATCCGAGGAGGACGCAGACGGTGAAGCCACAACCTGTGGGAGCGCGCCATGCGCGCGATTTCGCAGGCACGGCTCGCTCCCACGGGTTGCGAGTGAACGACGCAGCGCGATCAGAGCTTGGCGATCGACACTTCGGTGGATTTCACGAAAGCGATCACTTCGCTGCCAACGCCCAATTCCAGCTCGCGCACGGAACGGGTGGTGATCACCGAGGTGACGATGCCGGCGGCGGTCTGCACGTCGATTTCCGACAGCACGTCGCCTTCGACGATTTCCTTGATGGTGCCTTTGAACTGGTTACGAACGTTGATGGCTTTGATGGTCATGGCTGAATCTCCTGGGGTTGTAAGTTGCCCACAAAGGGCATGAAGTCAGGGTTAGAGCGCCCAGCGCAGCTGGGTCGGTAGGGGTGAAACCGGATCGGGTTCGGCAGGCAGCGCCGGTATCTGCAGCACACGGTTGAGCACGTCGGCCTCCAGGGCCGCCAAGTGGGCGGAGCCGCGATTGCGTGGGCGCGGTAGGTTTACCTCGATGTCGAGGCCAATCTCGCCGTCCTCGATGAGGATCACCCGGTCCGCGGTGGCTACCGCTTCGCTGACATCGTGGGTGACCAGCAGCACGGTGAAGCCGTGCTTCTGCCACAGGTTTTCGATCAGTTGCTGCATCTCGATGCGGGTCAGCGCGTCGAGAGCGCCGAGGGGTTCATCGAGCAGCAGCAGGCGTGGTTCGTGGATCAGCGCGCGGGCCAGGGCGACACGTTGCTTCTGGCCACCGGACAGGGACGCCGGCCACTCATTGGCGCGATCGGCCAGACCCACTGCTTCGAGCACCTGCTCAGCCTTGGGCCGCCAGTCGCCCGTGAGGCCAAGGCCGACGTTGTCGATCACCCGCTTCCAGGGCAGCAGGCGCGCCTCCTGGAACATCAGCCGGGTATCCTCGCGGGTCGCTGCCAGCGGCCCGTTGCCGGCCAGCAGTTCACCGCCCGTAGGCGCATCGAGCCCGGCGAGCAGACGCAGCAAGGTACTCTTGCCGCAACCACTGCGCCCCACCACGGCGACGAACTGACCGGACGGGATGCGCAGGTCGATATCCCTGAGCACCTGGCGCTCACCGAAGGATTTCTGTATGCCGCGAATGGTCAGCGGCGTGCCTCGCTTGAGGTTGTGTAAAGCGTTCAATGGGGCATTCATTTCGCAGCCGCTCCCTGATAAGCCGGGTGCCAGCGCAACCAGGCGCGTTCGAGGCCGCGTGCAGCGACGTCGGCCAGCTTGCCGAGCACGGCGTAGAGCAGAATGGCCAGCACCACCACGTCGGTCTGCAGGAATTCGCGGGCGTTCATCGCCAGGTAACCGATGCCACTGCTGGCGGAAATGGTCTCGGCGACGATCAGTGTCAGCCACATCAGGCCAAGAGCGAAGCGTACACCGACCAGGATCGACGGCAGCGCGCCGGGCAGGATCACCTGACGGAACAGCGCGAAGCCGGACAGGCCGTAGCTACGCGACATTTCCACCAGCGCCGGGTCGACGTTGCGAATGCCGTGGTAGGTGTTCAGGTAAATCGGGAAAAGGGTGCCGAGGGCGACCAGGAAAATCTTCGCGCTCTCGTCGATACCGAACCACAAGATCACCAGAGGAATCAGCGCCAGGTGCGGCACGTTGCGGATCATCTGCACCGAACTGTCGATCAGACGCTCGCCCCACTTCGACAAACCGGTGATGAAGCCCAGCGCCAGGCCGATGCCACCGCCGATGGCGAAACCGACGCCGGCGCGCCAGCCACTGATCGCCAGGTGCGTCCAGATTTCGCCGCTGGACAGCAGTTGCCAGCCGGCCTCGAATACCGCGCTGGGCGCCGGCAGAATGCGCGTGGACAACAGCCCCAGCGCCACCGAGCCCTGCCAGGCGACCAGCAGCGCCACGGGCAAGGCCCAGGGCGCCAGGCGTAGGGCCAGGCTGTTGGAAGATGTTTTGCTCATCGCGCACCTCGAAATCATCGCGGGCCGGGCCATCCACGCCCGGCCGTGTTTCAGCTGGCCGAAGCCGCCTTGGGCAGAATGTCGTTGGCGACCATTTCACCGAACGGACTCACGTAATTGGCGCCTTCCGGCAGCGCCGGGCGATTCACCTCCAGATGGGGGAACAGCAGCTCGGCGACGCGATAAGATTCTTCGAGGTGTGGATAACCAGAGAAGATGAAGGTATCGATGCCCAGCGCGGCGTATTCCTTGACCCGTTCAGCGACCGTAGGGCCATCGCCGACCAGCGCCGTACCGGCACCACCACGCACCAGGCCGACGCCCGCCCACAGGTTGGGTGACACTTCCAGGTTGTCCTTGCTGCCGCCGTGCAGGGCAGCCATGCGCTGCTGACCGACCGAATCGAAGCGCGCCAGGGACGCCTGGGCGCGGGCGATGGTGTCGTCGTCGACATGGGCAATCAGCTTGTCGGCGGCCTTCCAGGCCTCTTCATTGGTCTCCCGCACGATCACGTGCAGGCGAATGCCGAAGCGCACCTCGCGGCCCTGAGCCGCAGCCTTTTCGCGCACCTGGGCGATCTTCTCGGCCACCGCGGCGGGCGGCTCGCCCCAGGTCAGGTACAGCTCGACCTGCTCGGCAGCGAGATCCTGCGCCGCTTCCGAAGATCCGCCGAAGTACAGCGGCGGGCGTGGTTGCTGGACAGGCGGATAGAGCAGCTTGGCGCCTTTGACCTGAATGTGTTTGCCGTCGTAATCGACCACCTCGCCTTCCAGCACGCGGCGCCAGATGCGGGTGAATTCGACGGACGCCTCGTAACGCTCGGCATGGGACAGGTTGAGGCCATCGCCGGCCAGCTCGTCCGGGTCACCGCCGGTCACCAGGTTGAATAGCGCGCGGCCACCGGACAAGCGATCCAGGGTCGCCGCCTGGCGCGCGGCTACGGTCGGGGAAATGATCCCCGGCCGCAGGGCAACGAGGAATTTGAGCCGCTGGGTCACCGGGATCAGCGAGGCGGCGACCAGCCAGGAGTCCTCGCAGGAACGCCCGGTGGGGATCAGTACGCCGCCGAAGCCGAGGCGGTCGGCGGCCTGGGCGATCTGCTGCAGGTAGCCGTGGTCGACGGCTCGGGCCCCTTGCGAGGTACCGAGGTAGTGGCCATCGCCGTGGGTGGGCAGGAACCAGAAGATGTTGAGGCTCATGGAGTGGTCTCCTTGGAAGTCGCGAGGCCCCCGCCCGACAGGCAGGGGCGAGGGTTCATTGCTGGGCGACCTTGGTGGCCGGGGCATGCCAGATCACGTCGCTGATGTTCAGCTTTTTGGGAATCAGCTTGAGCGCGGTAAAGGTGTCGGCGATCTTCTGCTGGGCCTCGACCACCTCAGGGGTGATCAGTTGTGCACCGTAGCTCTGGCGCTCTACGGCCAGGCGAGTAATGTCCGCCGACAGGCCAAGCAGCGGCGCGACCTGGGCAGTGGCCTCGTCGTTGTTGGCCTTGACCCACTCGCCGACGGCACGGATTTCCTCGACCAGCGCCTCGATCACTTCCGGGTGTTTCTCGGCATACGGGCGGGTCGCCAGGTAGAACTGGTGGTTGCTGACCAGGCCCTTGCCATCGATCAGGGTGCGGGCTTGCAGTTGCTGTTCGGCGGCCGCCTGGAAGGGATCCCAGATCACCCAGGCATCGACGCTGCCGCGTTCGAAGGCGGCGCGGGCGTCGGCAGGCGGTAGGTAAACCGGCTGGATATCGCTGTATTTAAGACCGGCCTCTTCCAGGGCGCGCACCAACAGGTAGTGCACGTTGGAGCCCTTGTTGAGGGCGACCTTCTTGCCCTTGAGCTCGGCGACCGATTTGATCGGCGAATCCTTGGCGACCAGGATGGCTTCGCTGGTCGGTGCTGGCGGCTCGAAGGCCACGTAGAGCAGATCGGCACCGGCGGCTTGGGCGAACACCGGCGGCGTTTCGCCAGTGGTGCCGAAGTCCACCGAGCCGACGTTCAGGCCTTCGAGCAGTTGCGGCCCGCCGGGAAACTCGGTCCATTTGACGTCGATGCCCTTGGCGGCCAGGCGCTTTTCCAGGGAGCCGTTGGCCTTGAGCAGCACCAGGGTGCCGTACTTCTGGTAGCCGATACGCAGCGTCTCGGCCTGGGCTTGAGTGATGGCGCCGAAGGAAATGGCCGCGGCAAACAAGGCGACCAGACTCCGACGCAGGGTGACAGTGCGCATGGCGCTCTCCTCTGCATTGAGTGTGTGGCCACCTGCTGCCTCGTTGACGGGCTAGTAAGGTGGGGCGGCAGCGAACTGCCTGGGATCTGTAGGTTGGCTTGCTTCAGGCGCTCCAGCGCCCACTGAGCAGACGCTCGTTCAGCAGGCCCGGCTCGATGGGCTGGGGCCGACGATTGAGCGCCTGAATCAGGTGTTGCAAGGCGTCGTCCAGACGCTGTTCCAGGGCCGGCGCCAAGTCGCCGCCGTCCTCGGTGTAACTGATCTGGCTGTCATCGGCGAACACGCCGTGCAGCACTTCCTGGGCCTTGAGCGCGGACAGTACCGGCTTCAGGGCGTAATCGACCGCCAGCATGTGCGCGCTGCTGCCACCTGTGGCGACCGGCAGCACCACCTTGTGGTGCAACGCGCGTTCGGGCAGTACGTCGAGCAAGGTCTTCAGGGCACCGGAAAACGACGCCTTGTACACCGGCGTCGCCACCACCAGGCCATCGGCCGCCGCTACATGGGCTTGCAAACCCTGGATCCGCGGGCTGTCGAAACGGGCAAAAAGCAGGTCCTCGGCCTCGAAGTCGCGTACCTGATAGGTCACCACTTCAACACCAACGGCCTGCAGCCATTGCCTGGCCTTGCCCAGCAACACATTGGAGCGTGACCTCAGGCTCGGGCTGCCGCCCAGAAAAACCACCAACATGAGACATCCTTACTTGTTGGGCTGCGGAGTGAGGCGCAGGTAAGGCTTCACGGCGCGATAGCCTTTGGGGAAGCGCTGCTTGATCTCGTCCTCGTCCTTGAGCGACGGCACGATCACCACCTCATCACCGTCCTGCCAGTTGGCGGGCGTGGCCACCTTGTGGCTGTCGGTGAGCTGCAGCGAATCGATCACCCTCAGGATTTCATGGAAGTTGCGCCCAGTGCTCGCCGGGTAGGTGATGGTCAGACGCACCTTCTTGTTCGGGTCGATGACGAACAGCGAACGCACCGTCAGGGTGTCGTTGGCATTGGGGTGGATCAGGTCATAGAGCTCGGACACCTTGCGGTCGGCATCGGCGAGGATCGGGAAGTTGACCGCGGTGTTCTGGGTCTCGTTGATGTCGCCGATCCACTTCAGGTGTGAATCGACCGGATCGACGGACAGGGCGATGGCCTTGACGTTGCGTTTGGCGAACTCGTCCTTCAGCTTGGCAGTGAAGCCCAGCTCGGTGGTGCACACCGGGGTGAAGTCGGCAGGGTGGGAGAACAGGATGCCCCACTGGCCGCCCAGCCACTCGTGGAAACGAATGCGGCCTTCACTGGAATCCTGTTCGAAGTCGGGGGCGATGTCGCCCAGGCGAATGCTCATGGGTGTGCTCCTCAGGTGAGTCGTTGCGTGGCGCTCACTATGCTGAGGAACAGAAAATATTAAAAAGAATAAATAATGATTTATTTATAACCAAACAATAAGTGCTCGATCAGTAAGCGAGCCGTCATCATTGCGATCAATCGCGTATTCGTGCCGGGTTGCCGACCACCGTGGCACCAGCCGGCACGTCACGGGTCACGACGCTGCCCGCACCGATCAGCGCGTCGTCGCCCACCGTCACGCCCGGCAGGATCAACGCGCCGGCGCCTATCCACACATTGCGGCCGATAGTCACCGGCCGCCCGAACTCCAGGCCGGACTCGCGCTCGGCAGCGTCGCGCGGGTGATCGGCGGTGAGGATCTGTACGCCCGGGCCGATCTGCGTCTTGTCGCCGATGCTCACCGCCACCACGTCGAGAATCACGCAGTTGAAGTTGATGAACACGCCATCACCCAGGCTGATGTTGAAGCCGTAATCGCAGTGAAACGGCGAACGCACCACCACGCCCTTGCCGACCGCCGCCAGGCGCTCGCCCAACACCTGGGTACGCTCGGCCGGCGACAGGCCCAGGTTGCCGTTGTAACGCGCCAGCCAGGCGATGGTCGCCGCGCTATCGGCCTGCAGCTCCGGGTCGCTGGCCAGGTAGAGTTCGCCGGTGAGCATCTTGTGTTTTTCACTGAGCGCCATGGCGGGTCGCCTCCTCACGAATGTCCAGTAAAGAACACGGGACAGAGGTGAGGTTCCGGCTAATCGGTCAAAGGTCGCTCGGCGTCGACAACCAGGAAATGATGCAGGGCCTGAACCGGCAGGCTGCTGATCAGCGCCTCGAAACCTTCTTCCAACTCGTCGATACGCGCGTTCTCCGCTTCGCTGAGCCAGCTGCAGATGTCCCACAGCGCGATGTCCTCGGGTTCGTCCTGCAGGCGGGCGAACACCGCATACAGATCACGCAATGCCTGGCAGGCAGCCGGCAGGCCGATCAGCGTCAACGCCTGCTGCGCCAGTTCGAAGGTCGGCATGCCCCAGTTGGCGAAGAACTGCATCAGCCCACCGTTGTAGTAGTCGGCCTGCAGGCGCCACAGCGCCACCAGTTGCTGATCCCGACGATCGAGCGCCTGCAGATCCCAGCCGGCCTGGTCGAGGCGGCGCATGGACTGGTCCTGCAGCTCGTCCCAGACCAAATCGAGGCTGTCGCAGGCACCTGCCCCCTGATGCCGCCAACTGGCGATGAAACCATCTTCAAGGCGTACGTCCTGCCGTTGTTCGGCTGATAGCCGGTCCAGGCGCAGGTAACCGTCGCTCGGAAGGGAGAACTGCTGGCCGTTGCGCAGATGGATATGCGCGGCCTGGCTATCGACGGCGACGCGTTCGATCTGCAGGCAACCGAGTTCAGCGTGCAGGGGATGACTCATCGAGACTCCAACAGGGGAAGGAAGACGCACGACCATGCCAGAGCTCGACTGGCAGCGCCAGACGCCTGGACAGCGAAGCGCCTAGAACAGCTCGAGCTGCCCGCCGATCAATGCGCCGAAGTCATCGTCCACGAACGGCAGGATGGCGTCGGCCACCGGCTGCAGCTGTTTGCTCAGGTAATGGCCGTAGTCGATGGGCGCTCGGCGCAGCTCCATGGGTTCCGGGCCGGCGACGCTGATCACGTAGCTGATCCAGCCGCCGCTCTGGTACTGGCGAGGGCGGCCCTGCTCGTCGTTGTGGGCGTCAGCCAGGCGCGCAGCGCGCACATGGGGCGGCACGTTGCGCTGGTAGTCGTCGAGGCGCCTGCGCAGGCGTTTACGGTACACCAGACGCTCCTCGAACTCGCCAGCCAGGGTGCGTTGCACGTAGTCGCGCACGTAGTCCTGGTAGGGCTGGCCCTTGAAGATGCGCAGATACAGCTCCTGCTGGAACTGTTGGGCCAGCGGCGACCAATCACTGCGCACGGTTTCCAGGCCCTTGAAGACCATGTCCTCGCGGCCATCGGCGCGGCGGATCAACCCGGCATAGCGCTTCTTGCTGCCCTCCTCCATGCCGCGGATGGTGGGCATCAGAAAGCGGCTGAAGTGGGTTTCGAACTGCAACTCCAGAGCGCTCTGCAAACCGAACTCGGCCGCCAGGTGCTCGCGCCACCAGGCGTTGACGCCCTGCACCAGGCTACGGCCGATACGCTCGGCGTCTGCCTCCGCATGAGCGCGGCGTAACCAGACGAAGGTGGAATCGGTGTCGCCGTAGATCACCGTGTGCCCTTCGGCTTCGATCAGCTCACGGGTACGGCGCATCACTTCGTGACCGCGCAGGGTGATGGACGACGCCAGGCGGGTATCGAAAAAACGGCAGCCGCTGGAGCCGAGCACGCCGTAGAAGGCGTTCATGATGATCTTCAGCGCCTGGGACAGCGGCGCGTTGCCGGCTCGCTTGGCCGCCTCGCGGCCCTGCCACACGCGCTCGACGATGGCCGGCAGGCAATGCCTGGTGCGCGAGAAACGCGCGCCACGAAAACCCGGAATAGAGTGTTCGTCGTCGGGCTGGCGCAGGCCTTCGATCAGCCCCACCGGGTCGATCAGAAAGGTGCGGATCAGCGACGGATACAGGCTCTTGTAGTCGAGCACCAGCACCGACTCGTAAAGGCCCGGCCTAGAATCCATCACGAAACCGCCGGGGCTGGCCTCGGGCGGGCGCTCGCCCTGGTTCGGCGCGACGAAGCCCTGGCGGTGCATCAGCGGCATGTACAGGTGGCTGAACGCCGCCACCGAACCGCCGCTGCGATCCACCGGCAAACCGGTGACCGTGGCCCTTTCGAGCAGGAAGGTGAGCAGCTCGGTCTTGGCGAAGATGCGCGTGACCAGCTCGCAGTCCTTGAGGTTGTAGCGGGCCAGGGCCGGCTTGTCCTCGGCGAACATACGGTTGATCTCGTCCATGCGCTGGTACGGGTTGTCGATCGCCTTGCCCTCGCCGAGCAGTTGCTGGGCGACGCTTTCCAGGCTGAAGGACTGGAAGCTCCAGGTCGCCGAACGCAGCGCCTCGATGCCATCGATGATCAGCCGACCCGGCGCGCTGGCGAAGAAATGCTGCTTGGAACCGTGCTCGCGCCAGCTCAGCAATTCGCCGCCACGGCCCAGGCGCAACGGCACTTGCAGGCGCTGGGCATGTTCGTGCAGCACGCGCAGGTCGAACTGCACCACGTTCCAGCCGATGATGGCATCCGGATCAAAGCGCTCCAGCCAGCCGTTGAGCGCTTCCAGCAGCGCAGCGCGGCTATCCAGATAGTCGAGATCGAAATCGACTTCAGCGTGGCCATTCGGCGGCCCGAGCATGTACACCTGGCGCTGGCCGCAGCCTTCCAGGGCGATGGAATACAGCTCGCCCCGGGCGGTGGTCTCGATATCCAGGGACACCAACTTGAGCTGCGGGCGGTAGTCCGGCGCGGGCTTGAGCTGGGCGTCGACCAGCACGCCGCCTGCCGTCTCGGTGCCACCGAACAGCACCGGTGCAGTGATGAAGCGCTCCATCAGGTAGCGCTCGGGCGGGCGGATATCGGCCTCATAAACGGCCACACCGCCCTGGCGCAGGGTCTGTTCCAGCTGGATCAACGGACGTTGCTGCCGGCAGTACAGGCCGAGCACCGGCCGTTGGTGGAAATCGCGCAGCTGCAACGGGCGCAGCTCGAATTGTTTGTCGCCAGCGATCAGCGCCTCGGCGCGGGCACGCTGCTCGGCGGGGATGAAGGCCACCGAGGTTTGGGGCGGCAGGCGCACCAGGCACGGGCCGGCGTCGGTCGACAGCCAGAATTCCACCTGGGTACCAGCCGGCGTATCGCGCCAGTGCCGGGTCAGGACGAAGCCCTGCCGTAGATCCACCCTGCCACCTCGAATGCTGTTCAGGGTGCGATGGTAACCCGGCCGCGCAACGGCTGCAGAATGGGGTTAAATGGCCGCCAGGTTTTGTACGGAGGCTCGCCATGCCCCTCGATCATCAACAGCTGCAACAGATCACCACCCTCACGCTGGCCCATTATCAGGCCGGCGCCGAAGAATTTCGCGAGGGCACCCGCGACCACGACGTCAGCCAGAACATCGAGGCGCTGCTGCGTCATGTGCGCGGCAGCACGCCTCTGAGCCTCCTCGATTTCGGCTGTGGACCGGGTCGGGATCTGCGCGCCTTCAAGGCCCTGGGCCATCAGCCTGTCGGCCTCGACGGCTGCGCTGAATTCGTCGCCATGGCCCGCGCCGATAGCGGCTGCGAGGTGTGGCAGCAGGACTTTCTGGCCCTGGATCTGCCGGCCGAGCGCTTCGACGGCATTTTCGCCAATGCCGTGCTGTTCCATATTCCAAGCCAGGAGCTACCGCGCGTACTAGGCCAACTGCGCAGCAGCCTGAAGCCCGGCGGCGTGCTGTTCAGCTCCAACCCGCGCGGTGACAACCAGGAAGGCTGGAGTGGCGATCGCTACGGCGCCTGGCACGACCTGGCCAGCTGGCGCCGCCTGCTCGACGCCGCCGGTTTCGACGAACTGGAACATTACTACCGGCCCACCGGCCTGCCGCGGGAGCAGCAACCGTGGCTGGCGAGTGTTTGGCGCAAGCGGGAGATGGTTTGATTCGACGGGCGATGGTTCTGGCCATCCGGAGCCCCCACGTGAGAACGAACCATCCGCACGATTTTCGCGCGCGTGGCGCCGCGCCCACAAAAGCCTGCTGCCAACCGCTCCTACCTTGAAACGTCCTAAATCTCCACCTGCGTCCCCAACTCGATCACCCGATTCACCGGCAGGCGAAAGAAGCCCAGCGAGCTACCGGCGTTCTTCTGCAGCACGGCGAACAGGCGCTCGCGCCACATGGCCATGCCGATGCGCTCGGAGGGGATCACCGTTTCCCGGCTGAGGAAATAGGTGGTCTGCATCGGCGGGCAGTCGATGCCCTTTTCGCTCAGTTGGGCCAGGGCCCGGGGAATGTCCGGTGCCTCGAGGAAGCCGAAGCGCAGGCGCACGCGGTAGAAGCCCTGGTCATAGGCCTCCAGATCGAAGCGTTCGGCCAGCGGCACCCGCGGGCGATCCTCGTAAAGCACGGTGAGCAGCATCACCCGCTCGTGCAGCACCTGGTTGTGCAGCAGATTGTGCAACAGCGCGTGGGGCACCACCTCGACCCGACTGGTCAGGAACACTGCCGTACCGGTCACCCGATGGGGCGGCTGCAGGGCGATGCTGGCGATGAAGTCACGCAGCACCAGGGAGTGTTCGTCGAGACGCTCGAGCACCAGTTGGCGACCGCGCTTCCAGGTTGTCATCAGGCCGAACAGCAGCAGGCCGACGACCATCGGCACCGCGCCGCCGCCGATGATCTTCGGCACGTTGGCGGCGAAGAAGATGCCGTCGACCAGCAGGAACACCGCCAGCAGCGGCACGGCCAGCACCTTCGGCCAGCGCCACAGCAGCAGGATCACCGACGACACCAGCAGCGTGGTGCACAGCATGGTGCCGGTCACCGCCACGCCGTAGGCGCCAGCCAGGCCGCTGGACGACTGGAAGCCGAGCACCAGCAGCACCACACCGACCAACAGCATGCTGTTGATCAACGGAATGTAGATCTGCCCCTGCTCGGCGCTGGAGGTGTGCAGGATCTGCATGCGCGGCACGTAGCCGAGCTGGATGGCCTGGCGAGTCACCGAGAAGGCGCCGGTGATCACCGCCTGGGAGGCGATGATGGTGGCCAGTGTCGACAGGCCGATCAGCGGAATCAGCGCCCAGCCCGGCGCCAGCAGATAAAACGGGTTGCGCACCGCCGCGGGGTCGCCGAGCAGCAGCGCACCCTGGCCGAAGTAGTTGAGGATCAGGCACGGGAACGCCAGGAACAGCCAGGCATGCACGATAGGCTTGCGGCCAAAATGGCCGAGGTCGGCGTACAGGGCTTCCGCGCCGGTGATGGTCAGCACCACGGCGCCCATCACCGTCAGGCCGAGCAACGGGTTGGCGATGAAGAACTGCAACGCCCAGTAGGGGTTGAGCGATAGCAACACTTCCGGACGCTGCACGATGCCATGCACGCCCAGGGCGCCGAGCACCAGAAACCACACCACCATCACCGGGCCGAACAGGTAACCGATGCGCGCGGTGCCATGGCGCTGCAGCAGGAACAGCGGAATCAGGATCAACAGCGCCAGCGGCACCACCCAGTGGTCGATGCCGTCGACCACCAGGCCGACGCCTTCGACCGCGGAAAGCACCGAGACCGCCGGCGTGAGCATGCTGTCGCCGTAGAATAGCGCGGCGCCGAACAGGCCGAGCATGATCAGCACGGTGCGCAGCCGCGGATAATCGGCGGCCGCCCGTTGCGCCAGGGCGGTGAGCGCCATGATGCCGCCCTCGCCGCCGTTGTCGGCGCGCAGGATGAACATCACGTACTTGACCGTGACCACCAGTGTCAGCGACCAGAAAATCAGCGACAGGATGCCCAGCACGCTGGCCTGGGACAGGCCGACGCCGTAATGCGGCGAGAAGATTTCCTTGAGGCTGTACAGCGGGCTGGTACCGATGTCGCCATAGACGATGCCGACGGCGCCGACCAACAGGGCGAAGGGCGAGGTACGGGAAGGGGTGCTCACGTTGCAGGGTATCCGTGATGAACTCGATTACCCTTAGGTATACGCCGGCTTTACGCGCGCAGCAGCTTCATGCCGCGCAGTTTTACGGCTTTTTTACGCGCAGGCGCGCTTCTTTACGCCAACCTTGCACGACGCCATGATCTGCCCACGCCCCGCACCGGAATTGCGCATGACCACCGCCGCCGATCGCCCTACACGCCGCACGCCAGCCCCGCCACGCGATTACCTGCTCGCTGCTCTCGCTGCCGGGCTCGGCTGCCTGTTGGCGCTGGCCGTCTCGCGCTGGCTTGACTTGCCGAACATCTCCCTGGTGTTTCTCGCCGTGGTACTGGTGGTAGCGGTGCGCAGCAGTGTCGGCCCGGCCCTGCTGTGCGCCCTACTGTCGTTCGTCGCCTACGGGTTCTGCTTTCTGCCACCGACCTGGTCGGTGGTGGTACACCGCGAGCAGGACGTGCTGACCCTGCTGTTCTTCCTGCTCATCGCCCTGCTCACCGGCAACCTCGCCGCCCGCCAGCGCCAGCAATTCCGAGACCTGCAGGTGGCCCAGCGGCAGACCGAAAGCCTGTTGGGCTTCGCCGGCAGGCTGTCCAGCGCCCAGGACCAGCGCGACCTGCTGGCCGCCATGCTCAGCCAGCTGGACCTGCCGGCCGAGCGCCTGTGCCTGCTCAGCCGCGACGCCCAGGGCAACTGGTACCAGGCCGACGGCAGCCGGCTGGCGCTTAGCGAGCTGGAGCGCATCAGCGCCGAACACGCCTGGCAGAGCCGTCATCCGCGTGGTTACGACAGCCACAGCCTGGCCCATCCGCACTGGTGGTGGTGGCCATTGATGGACAACGATCAGCCACTGGCGCTGCTGGGCATGCGCACCGCCCAAGGCGATCCGCCAGCGGGTGAGCAACGCCAACTGATCGACGTGCTGTTGCCGCTGCTGGCCCACGCCCTGGCCCGTGTGCAACTGGTCGAGACGCTCGGCCATACGCGCCTGCAACATGAAACCGAGCGCCTGCGCAGCGCCCTGCTCGCTTCGGTGTCCCACGACCTGCGCACGCCGCTGACCGCCATGCGCGGCAATATCGAAACCCTGCAGTTGTTCATCGACAGCCTGGACGCAGCGACCCGCTACGACCTGCTGCAAAGCACCGCCAGCGAAGCCTCGCGCCTGGACCGTTACATCCAGAACCTGCTGGACATGACCCGCCTGGGCCACGGCGGCCTGCACCTGGAGCGCGACTGGGTAGCCGCCAGCGACCTGCTAGCTGCCGCTCTGCAGCGCCTGCAACCGGTGCTGCAGCACCTGCAGGTGCGTATGGATGTACCCGCCGACCTGCCGCTGCTGTGGGTGCAGGGCGCACTGATCGAACAGGCGCTGGTCAACGTGCTGGACAATGCCGCGCGCTTCTCGCCGCCCGGCGGCGTCATCGACATCCGCCTGAGCCACGACGGCGAGACGTTCAGCTTCGCCATCGCCGACCAGGGGCCGGGGATTCCCGCCGACGAACAGGCGCAGATCTTCGACCTTTTCTACACCGCAGCCCGAGGCGATCGCGGCGGTCAGGGCACCGGCCTCGGCCTGGCGATCTGCCTGGGCATGCTCAACGCCCACGGCGGCACGGCGCGGGTCGAATCGATGCCCGGCCAGGGCACCACCTTGATCCTGCAACTGCCCCTGCAAGCCCCTGACGAGAACCCGGCATGACTGAAGCGCGCATCCTCCTGGTCGACGACGAAGCGGCGATCCGCAAGTTCCTGCGCATCGGCCTGCAGGCCCAGGGCTACCAGGTACTGGAGGCCGACTGCGGCGAGGCGGCCCTGCGCCTGGCGGCCCTGGAACAACCCGACCTGGTGGTGCTCGACCTCGGCCTGCCCGACCTGGACGGCCAGGAGGTACTGACCCGCCTGCGCGAATGGTCCGCCGTGCCGGTGCTGGTGCTGTCGGTGCGCGCCGGCGAGAAGGACAAGGTGCAGGCCCTGGACAACGGCGCCAACGACTACGTCAGCAAGCCCTTTGGCGTGCAGGAGTTTCTCGCCCGGGTGCGCGCACTGCTGCGCAGCCGGCCAGCGGGCGAAAAGCCCGCCGCGGCGCTCGCCAGCGGCCCGCTGCGGGTCGACTTCGCCTTTCGCCGCGTGACCCTGGATGACCAGGAAATCAGCCTGACGCGCAAGGAATACGCGGTACTCGAAGCCCTCGCCCGTCATCCCGGCATGGTCGTTACCCAGCAGCAACTGCTGCGCGACATCTGGGGCCCGACCCACATCGAGCACAGCCACTACCTGCGTATCGTCATCGCTCATCTGCGCCAGAAGCTCGGTGATGACCCGGCGGCGCCGCGGCTGATCATTACCGAAGCAGGTGTCGGCTACCGGCTGATCGCCTGTTCATGATCTTTCAGCCCAGATTCGTCGATTTTGGTAGCTGAGTGGCGGGAGCGGTCGTTATCCGATCCATTGTGGGAGCCCCGACCTCGCGGCGAATCGCTCAGCCACCGCCGAAATAGGCAGTCAGGCTGCAATCGTTTCGCCCCG
Source organism: Pseudomonas sp. PA1(2017) (assembly GCF_001945375.1). Classification (NCBI taxonomy): domain Bacteria; kingdom Pseudomonadati; phylum Pseudomonadota; class Gammaproteobacteria; order Pseudomonadales; family Pseudomonadaceae; genus Pseudomonas; species Pseudomonas sp. PA1(2017). The sequence continues at coordinate 291,192 of NZ_MSXU01000015.1, read as the reverse complement.
AGGTCGGGGCTCCCACAGGTTGGCTTGAGTGTCTGCTTCTGCCTTGCAGTTACCGCTCCATGCGCATATCGATCGTGAACAGGCTCTGAGAAACTTGAACGCCCCGACAACTCCACGCGCTCTGTTAGACTCGGGAAACACCCCTCGCCGGAGAACACGATGCCCAAGGTCGGAATGCAGCCGATCCGCCGCTCCCAGCTGATTGCGGCAACCCTGGAAGCCGTCGACCAGGTTGGCATGAGCGATGCCAGCATCGCCTACATCGCGCGGATTGCCGGCGTATCGAACGGCATCATCAGCCATTATTTCCAAGACAAGAACGGCCTGCTCGAGGCGACCATGCGTCACCTCATGCAGGCGTTACGCGAGGCGGTACATGCACGTTATCGGCTGCTGCGCGAAGACACCCCACGGGCACGCCTGCGCGCCATCATCGACGGCAACTTCGACGAAACCCAGGTCAGCGGCCCGGCGATGAAGACCTGGCTGGCGTTCTGGGCCAGCAGCATGCACCAGCCGGCCCTACGCCGCCTGCAGCGGGTCAACGACCAGCGACTGTATTCCAACCTGTGCGGCCAGTTCAGCCGCGCCCTGCCGCAAGCACAAGCCCGCGCCGCCGCCCGCGGCCTCGCAGCACTGATCGACGGCCTGTGGCTGCGCGGCGCACTGACCGGCGAAAACTTCGACACCCGCCAGGCCGCGCAGATCGCCTACGACTATCTGGATTTGCAGCTCGCCAAGGCGGGTTAAAGCTAGCTGTCTCCAATTCGGAGGATGGGTCGGGCCGACCTGCGCGGCCCGACCTGCGCGGCCCGACCCATCCTACGGACTATGTGGGAGTGCGCCACGCGCGCGGATCGCGGGCATGGACTAGGCGTCCCCGCCCGCTCCCACAGCCATCGTTCGCCCGCCCGTGAAAACACCTGAAGCCCTGCACTCATGCCGTTCCTGGCATGGTTTCGGTCGTCCCCAGGATTTTTATTGATTGATCGATCAATAAAAATAAAGTAGGCTGTTTTTTAACCAACTCGGCTGACATCTCTTTTCATCTCGTTCAGTCGATCCATTCGCCAAGGCGCTGAGCGCGTCTTGCCCCGATCAGGAGGACGCCCCGTGGCCCGATTCGCAGACCAGCAGCTCTACATTGGCGGCCAGTACGTCGACGCCAGCAGCGGTACTACCTTTCAAAGCATCAACCCAGCCAACGGCGAGGTGCTGGCCAACGTGCAGCGCGCCAGCCAGGACGACGTCGAACGCGCCGTGGCCAGCGCCGAACAGGGCCAGAAGGTGTGGGCGGCGATGACCGCCATGCAGCGCTCGCGCATCCTGCGCCGCGCTGTTGACATCCTGCGTGAGCGCAACGATGAGCTGGCCGAGCTGGAGACGCTCGATACCGGCAAGCCGCTGTCGGAAACCCGCTACGTCGATATCGTCACTGGCGCCGACGTGCTGGAGTACTACGCCGGCCTGATACCGGCCATCGAGGGTGAACAGATCCCGCTGCGCGACACCAGCTTCGTCTACACCCGCCGCGAACCGCTGGGCGTGGTCGCCGGCATCGGTGCCTGGAACTACCCGATCCAGATCGCCCTGTGGAAATCCGCGCCGGCCCTGGCCGCCGGCAACGCGATGATCTTCAAGCCCAGCGAAGTCACCTCGCTGACCGCCCTGAAGCTCGCCGAAATCTACACCGAGGCCGGCGTGCCGGACGGCGTGTTCAACGTGCTGACCGGCCTGGGCGCGGAGGTCGGCCAGTGGCTGACCGAGCATCCGCGCATCGAGAAGATTTCCTTCACCGGCGGCACCGTGACAGGCAAGAAGGTCATGGCCAGCGCTTCCAGCTCGTCGCTCAAGGAAGTGACCATGGAGCTGGGTGGCAAGTCGCCGCTGATCATCTGCGAAGACGCCGATCTAGACCGCGCCGCGGACATCGCCATGATGGCCAACTTCTACAGCACCGGTCAGGTGTGCACCAACGGTACCCGGGTGTTCGTACCCCGCGCCCTGCAGGCGCGCTTCGAGAGCAAGATCGTCGAGCGGGTCAAACGCATCCGCCTGGGCAGCCCGCAGGACGACAACACCAATTTCGGCCCGCTGGTCAGCTTCGCCCACATGGAACGCGTGCTCGGCTACATCGAGCAAGGCCGCCAGCAGGGCGCGCGCTTGCTGATCGGCGGCGAGCGCGTCACCGACGGTGACTACGCCAACGGCGCCTACGTGGCACCCACGGTATTCACCGACTGCCGTGACGACATGATCATCACCCGCGAGGAGATCTTTGGCCCGGTGATGAGCATCCTCGTCTACGACAGCGAAGACGAAGTGATCCGCCGCGCCAACGACACCACCTACGGCCTGGCCGCCGGCATCGTGACCCGCGACCTGAACCGCGCGCACCGGGTTATCCACAAGCTGGAAGCGGGCATCTGCTGGATCAACACCTGGGGCGAGTCGGCGGCCGAGATGCCGGTCGGCGGCTACAAGCAATCCGGCGTGGGGCGCGAGAACGGCCTGACCACGCTGGCCCACTACACGCGCATCAAGTCCGTGCAGGTCGAGCTGGGCGACTACGCCTCGGTGTTCTGACTCGCCACCACGGAGTGGGAGCAGCCGGGCAGCGCACCGCTTAGCTGCTCACACGAGAAAGTCGCAGTCCCGTAGCCCGGATGCCATCCGGCAACAGTCACCGTGTTCTCCCGGACCACAGCCGGGTAACAGGAGGAGCCATGACTCAGGAATTCGATTACATCATCATTGGCGCCGGCTCGGCCGGTAACGTGCTAGCGACCCGCCTGAGCGAAGATGCGGATGTCAGCGTACTGCTGCTCGAAGCTGGTGGCCCTGACTACCGCCTCGATTTCCGCACCCAGATGCCGGCCGCCCTGGCGTTTCCCCTGCAAGGCCGCCGCTACAACTGGGCCTACGAAACCGACCCGGAGCCGCACATGGGCAATCGCCGCATGGAATGCGGGCGCGGCAAGGGCCTGGGCGGCTCGTCGCTGATCAACGGCATGTGCTACATCCGCGGCAACGCCATGGACTTCGACAACTGGGCCAAGCAGCCCGGCCTGGAAGACTGGAGCTACCTGGATTGCCTGCCCTATTTCCGCAAGGCGGAAAGCCGCGACACCGGCGCCAACGACTACCACGGCGACAGCGGCCCGGTCAGCGTGACCACGCCCAAGGCCGGCAACAATCCGCTGTTCCACGCCATGGTCGAGGCCGGCGTGCAGGCCGGCTACCCGCGTACCGATGACCTCAATGGTTATCAACAGGAAGGCTTCGGGCCGATGGATCGCACCGTGACGCCCGAAGGCCGTCGCGCCAGCACCGCACGCGGCTATCTGGACCAGGCCCGCGAACGGCCGAACCTGACCATCGTCACCCACGCCACCACCGACCGCATCCTGTTCGATGGCAAGCGCGCCAATGGCGTCGCTTACCTGACCGGCAATGCGAACGAGGCGACCATCGCCCATGCCCGCCGCGAAGTACTGCTGTGCGCCGGTGCCATCGCTTCGCCGCAGATCCTGCAACGCTCCGGCGTTGGCCCCGGCGAATTGCTGCGCAGCCACGACATCGACGTGGTGCATGACCTGCCGGGCGTTGGCGAGAACCTGCAGGATCACCTGGAAATGTACCTGCAGTACGCCTGCACCCAGCCGGTGTCGCTGTACCCGGCGCTCAAGCTGCTCAACCAGCCGGGCATCGGCGCCAAGTGGCTGTTCGCGGGGGATGGCATCGGCGCCAGCAACCAGTTCGAAGCCGGCGGTTTCATTCGCTCGCGCGCGGAATTCGAATGGCCGAACCTGCAGTTCCACTTCCTGCCGGTGGCGATCAATTACAACGGCAGCAACGCGGTCAACGAGCATGGCTTCCAGGCTCACGTCGGTTCCATGCGCTCGCCGAGCCGTGGCCGCGTGCAGTTGAAATCCAGGGATCCGCGCCAGCACCCGAGCATCCTGTTCAACTACATGAGCAGCGAACAGGACTGGCAGGAATTTCGCGACGGCATCCGCCTGACCCGCGAGATCATGAACCAGCCGGCGCTCGACCCGTACCGCGGTCGCGAGATCAGCCCGGGCGCCCACGTGCAGACCGACGAGGAACTGGACGCCTTCATCCGCGAGCACGCGGAAACCGCCTTCCACCCGTCCTGCTCCTGCAAGATGGGCTCGGACGACATGGCGGTGGTCGACGGCCAGGGTCGCGTACACGGCCTCGAAGGGCTGCGCGTGGTTGATGCGTCGATCATGCCGGAGATCATCACCGGCAACCTCAACGCCACCACGATCATGATCGCCGAGAAAATCGCCGACCGTATCCGCGGTCGCCAAGCGCTGCCGCGCAGCACCGCGCCTTACTACGTGGCCAACGGCGCGCCGGTACGCGGCACCCCGCAACGGGTGGTCGAGGACATGCGCTCGGCCTCCTGAGCCAACTGACACCCCCGCGCCTGAATCAGGGCGCGGGGTGTCTATTTGTTGCGACATTTGTCGCCAAGTTGGGTCACACTGATCCAACCACCGCTGATCACCGATCGCCATGACCCTGCTCGACGCCCGCACTGCCCGCCTGCTGCCCTGGATCGTCGCCATCGCATTCTTCATGCAGACGCTGGACGGCACCATCCTCAACACCGCTCTGCCGAGCATGGCCGCGGACCTGTCCGAAGACCCGCTGCGCATGCAGTCGGTGGTCATCGCCTACATGCTCACCGTGGCGCTGCTGATTCCGGCCTCCGGCTGGCTGGCCGACCGCTTCGGCACGCGGCACATCTTCTTTGGCGCCATCGCCCTGTTCAGCCTCGGCTCCCTGCTCTGCGCGGTCTCCCAGTCGCTGACCATGCTGGTGATCGCACGCATCATCCAGGGCCTGGGCGGCGCGCTGATGATGCCGGTGGGGCGCTTGGTGGTGCTGCGCGCCTACCCGCGTACCGAGCTGGTGCGCATCATGAGCTTCATCACCCTGCCCGGCCTGCTCGGCCCGCTGATCGGCCCGACCCTGGGTGGCTGGCTGGTGGAATACGCCAGCTGGCACTGGATCTTCCTGCTCAACCTGCCGGTCGGCGCCCTGGGCTGCTGGGCCGCGTACCGTTTCATGCCGGAGCTGCGCGGCAGCGAGCGCACGCGTTTCGATCTGATCGGTTTCCTGCTGTTCGGCGCCAGCATGCTGCTGATCACCATGGCCCTCGAAGGCCTTGGCGAACTGCACCTGCCGCACATGCGCGTGGTGCTCCTGCTGCTTGCCGGCCTGGCGTGCCTGGCCGCCTACTGGCTGCGCGCCGGGCGCACGGCCAATGCGTTGTTTCCGCCGCGGCTGTTCAACACCCGCAGCTTCGCGGTGGGCATCTTCGGCAACATCTTCGCGCGCCTGGGTACCGGTGCATTGCCGTTCCTCACGCCACTGCTGCTGCAACTGGGCATGGGCTATTCGCCGGCCCAGGCGGGCATGAGCATGATTCCCCTGGCGCTCGCCGCCATGGCCATGAAACCGCTGGCCAAACCGCTGATCGACCGCCTCGGCTACCGCCGCATCCTGACCTTCAACACCGTGCTGCTGGGCCTACTCATCACCAGCATGGCGCTGGTCGACGGCCAGACCTCGCACCTGCAGCTGGCCATCCAGCTGAGCCTGATCGGCGCCTTCAACTCGCTGCAGTTCACCGCCATGAACACCGTGACCCTGATCGACCTGCCCGACAGCGAGGCGAGCAGCGGTAATGGCTTGCTGTCGGTGGTGGTGCAGCTGTCGATCAGCATGGGCATCGCCACCGGTGCCGCGCTGCTCAGCGGCTTCAGCCTGGACAACGCGGATGCGGCCGATGGCGTGCTCAGCGCGTTCCAGGCCACTTACCTGTGCATCGGCCTGCTGACGATCCTGGCAGCCGGCATCTTCCTGCAGTTGTCGGCGGAGGACGGGCGCAGTGCCAGGCGTGTGAAGGTCGACGTCGACGAATGACGAGCAGTCGGCAGGCCATGACGTGGCGCCTGTTACACTAGGGCTCTTTCCGAACGCTCTTCAGGCCCGTACCGTGACCGCCACCGCTTTCTCCTCGCTTGCCTTGTCGCCCGCCATGCTGGCTAACCTCGAGTCCCTCGGTTACGCGCAGATGACGCCCATCCAGGCGCAGAGCCTGCCGGTGATGCTCAAGGGCATGGACCTGATCGCCCAGGCCAAGACCGGTAGCGGCAAGACCGCGGCCTTTGGCATCGGCCTGCTGGCGCCGCTCAACCCGCGTTATTTCGGCTGCCAGGCGCTGGTGCTGTGCCCGACCCGCGAGCTGGCCGACCAGGTCGCCAAAGAACTGCGCCGCCTGGCCCGCAGCGAAGACAACATCAAGATTCTCACCCTGTGCGGCGGCGTGCCCATGGGCCCACAGATCGGCTCCCTGGAGCACGGCGCGCAGATCATCGTCGGCACCCCGGGGCGCGTACAGCAGCACCTGGCCAAGGGCACGCTGAAGCTGGACGGCCTCAATACCCTGGTGCTCGACGAAGCCGACCGCATGCTCGACATGGGCTTCTACGACAGCATCGCCGAAATCATCGGTCAGACCCCGGAGCGCCGTCAGACCCTTCTGTTCTCGGCCACCTACCCAGCCGGCATCAAGCAGCTGTCGGCGACCTTCATGCGCAACCCGCAACAGGTCAAGGTCGAGGCGCTGCACGACGACAGCCAGATCGAGCAGCGCTTCTACGAAATCGCCCCGGAAGAGCGCATGGACGCCGTGGTCAAGCTGCTCAACAGCTACCGTCCGACCTCCTGCGTGGCCTTCTGCTTCACCAAGCAGCAATGTCAGGAGGTGGTCGACCACCTCACCGCCAAGGGCATCTCCGCCGCCGCCCTGCACGGCGATTTGGAGCAACGCGAGCGTGACCAGGTGCTGGCGATGTTCGCCAACCGCAGCCTGTCGGTGCTGGTCGCCACCGACGTGGCCGCCCGGGGCCTGGATATCGACGGCCTGGATATGGTGATCAACGTCGAACTGGCGCGCGATTCGGAAATTCACATCCACCGCGTAGGCCGCACCGGCCGTGCCGGCGAGAAAGGTCTGGCCATGAGCCTGGTTGCCCCGGCCGAAGGTCATCGCGCCCAAGCCATCGAGAACCTGCAGAAATCGCCGCTGAACTGGCACCCGCTGAGCAGCCTGAAACATCAAGGCGGCGCGCCGCTGCAGCCGCTGATGATGACGCTGTGCATTGGCGCCGGGCGCAAAGATAAATTGCGCCCCGGCGATATTCTCGGCGCCCTCACTGGCGAGGGCGGCATTCCCGGCGCGCAGGTCGGCAAGATCGCCATTTTCGACTTCCAGGCCTACGTCGCCGTCGAACGCAGCCTGGCCGTGAAAGCGCTCAAGTGCCTGAGCGAAGGCAAGATAAAAGGTCGCTCGCTGCGCGTGCGCACGCTATAGGGTCTGTTGACGTTTCACGCACGGCCGCGCCGGAGCCCGTTTTTGCGCGAGGCAAGGCACGAGATGCGAAGTTTGGCAGGCCAAATGAGCCATCGAGTAACGCCGCATCGCGCAAAAACGGGCCCGGCCCTGCGGGTTGCGCGAGAAATCTCGCCATGCGTTGTTGGAGGACTTGGCAAGGGAACAGCCATTCCCTGCGTCCTCCGCCTAGCGGATCGCCGCCCGGCCTGGCGAGATTTCTCGCGGCAACGCGGCTCGCGTTGAAACGTCAATAGACCCTAGAATCAAGCCAATGGCAGAGCGGGCATAGGGGGTTCCGTGCGCAATATTCTGGTCATCGAAGACAGCCCGCTGGTGCTCAAGATCCTCGATCACCTGTTCCGCCAGGAGCCGGATCTGCAGCCGGTGTTCTGCGCCTCCCTCGGCGAAGCCGAAGTGATGCTGGAAACCTCGGCGGATCTGTTCTTCGCCGCCATCGTCGACCTGCACCTGCCCGACGCGCCGGACGGCGAAAGCGTCGACCTGGTGATGCGCTACGCCCTGCCCTGCATCGTGCTCAGTGGTTCGTACAACGAGAAGCGTCGCGACGACCTGCTGCTCAAGGGCGTCGTCGACTACGTGCTCAAGGAGAGCCAGCACTCCTACGAGTACGCCTTTCGCCTGCTGCACCGCCTGGAGAGCAACAGCCAGGTGAAGATCCTGGTTGCCGAGGATTCCGAGGCCACGCGCAATTTCATCCGCCACGTACTGGCGCCCCATCGCTACCAGATCATCGACGCTCACGACGGTGACGAAGCCCTGCGCATTCTCAAGGAGCAGCCGGACATCGACCTGCTGGTGGTCGACCACAGCATGCCGGGCATCAGTGGCTTCGATCTGGTCAAGTTGCTGCGCCAGAAGATGAAGCGCAACGACCTGGTGATTCTCGGCCTGTCCGCCGACACCAAGGGCTCACTCAGCGCGATGTTCATCAAGCATGGCGCCGATGACTTCCTGCGCAAGCCGTTCTGCCCCGAGGAACTCAATTGCCGGGTGATCTCCACTCTGGAGCGCCGCGACATGCTGCGCGCTCTGAAGAAAGCCGCGCAGTACGACGCCCTGACCGGCCTGAACAACCGCCGCGCCTTCTACGAGCAGGGCCTGCAGCAGTTCCAGCAGGCGCAGCGCGAAGGCTACCCGCTGAGCGTGGCGATGCTCGACATGGACCTGTTCAAGCAGATCAACGACGAACACGGCCACGCCGCCGGTGACGCCGCGCTGATCGCCTTCAGCCGCGCGTTCAGCGCCGCCTTCCCGGACACGCTGCTCGGGCGCCTGGGCGGCGAGGAATTCGCCATGGTCAGCGCGCAACCTGCCGAGCAGCTGGGCCAGGCTCTGGACCAGCTGCGCGCGCACTGCAGGCAGCTGAAATACGCTGTGGGCGCCCCGCCACTGTCATTCAGCGCCGGTATCCACCACGGCCCCCCGGAGGATCTGGAAAGCCTGCTGCACCTGGCCGACCAGCAGCTCTACCAGGCCAAGCATCAGGGTCGCGGACGCACCAACTGGTCGTGACCGCTCACTGCAGACCGTAGCGCGTCATGATCGCCGCATAGCTGCCATCGGCCTGCATGGCGGCGATGGCAGCATCGAAACGGCGGGCGATCTCCGCATGCTCGACATGGGTGAGGCGAATGAGAATATGCAGGCCATTCTCGCTCAGGGGCATCGGCAGGAACTCCAGATCGTCGGCGATCGCCTTCAGCGAGTCGTTGAACAGGAAGCGGGCGACGTACTCATCCTCCAGCGCCAGGCTGACTCGGCCGCGTTGCACCATGTGCGCGGCGCTCTCGAAACTGCTGACCTCGACAGTCTGCATCTGGTCGTCGGCGGTGAATGCCGGCGAATAGGCATAGCCACGCCGCACCGCGATCTGGTGGCCATGGAGATCGGCGAGCTGATCGAAAACGATGCCCGCGCCCTTACGCTGCACCACACGAATGCGGTTGACCAGATAGGGCGCGGAGAAATACCCGAACGCCTCCCGCTCCTTGCTGTACCAGGCGGTGATCAGCACATCGTAGTCACCGCGCTGCAGCCCCAGCACGGCGCGCTGCCAGGGCACTTCTCGATAGTCGTTGGCGTAACCGGCACGGCTCAGCGCGGTACTCACCAGTTCCACTGCCACGCCGTTGCCTGGTAGCCGCTGATCGGTGAACGGTGGCCAGCTGTCGGCGACCAGACGCAGGGGCTGCGCACTCGCAGCCCACGGCAACAGCACTAGCGACAGCAACCAGACGCGCCAGGTTTTCAATGGTGGCAAGCCCTGCAGATGGAGGAGAAAAGGATCACGCTGACGCATGATCAAAAGGCTGATAGACAAGATAGCGGCAAAAAGCCAGTGCAGCTCGCTATCGGCCCTTATTCGCTAGACCCGAACGCCGCGTCAGGGGTTCGAAAAAACGCATCGGCGCGCCAGCGTAACCGAGCAGATTCCGTACCACAGCGCCCTCAGCCCTTCAGGTAAACTGCGCCGTTTCGCGTCGGCCCAGCCATGCCGGCGCCCAGCGTACGAGGACCATGCCGTGCTTTCACCCCAGGTTGTCATCATTGGTGCCGGCGCCGCCGGGCTGATGTGCGCGATGACCGCCGCCGCCCGCGGTCGCCGCGTGCTGCTGCTCGACCACGCCAACAAGGCCGGCAAGAAGATCCTGATGTCCGGCGGCGGGCGCTGCAACTTCACCAATATGTACTGCGAGCCCGGCAACTTCCTCTCCCACAACCCGCACTTCTGCAAGTCGGCGCTGGCGCGTTTCACTCAGTGGGATTTCATCGCCCTGGTCGCCAAGCACGGCGTGCCCTACCACGAGAAGAAACTCGGCCAGCTGTTTTGCGATAACAAGTCCAGCGACATCCTCGCCATGCTGCTGGATGAGTGCCAGCAGGTCGGCGTCGATCTGCGCCTGAATACCTCGGTGAGCGCCATCGAACGCGCGGGCGACGGTTACCACCTGGCCACAAGCGTCGGCGCGGTCACCTGCGAGTCGCTGGTGATCGCTACTGGCGGGCTGTCGATCCCGACCCTGGGCGCCACCGGCTTCGGTTACCAGATCGCCCGCCAGTTCGGCCACGAGCTGCTACCGACCCGAGCCGGCCTGGTGCCCTTCACGCTTACCGACCCGCAATTGAAGACCCTGTGCACGGAGCTGTCGGGCACCTCGGTGGAAGATTGCCGGGTCAGCTGCAACGGCCAGAGCTTCGTGGAGAACATTCTGTTCACCCACCGCGGCCTTAGTGGCCCGGCGATTCTGCAGATTTCCTCCTATTGGCAGCCCGGCGACACGGTGAGCATCGACCTGTTGCCGCACATCGACCTGCCCGAATGGCTGCAGACCCAGCAGCGCGAGCGGCCCAACAGCGAACTGAAAACCCTGCTGGGCGAGCTGTTCACCAAGAAGATGGCTGGCCTGCTGGCCGACCAGTGGTTCGCCTCCAAGCCGATGAAGCAATACACCCCGGCCGAGTTGAAGGCGATTGCCGAGCGCCTGGCCGACTGGCAGCTGGTGCCGGCCGGTACCGAAGGCTATCGCACGGCGGAAGTCACCCTGGGTGGGGTCGATACCCGCGAGGTGTCGTCCAAGACCATGGAGTCCTTGAAGTCACCCGGGCTGTATTTCGTTGGCGAAGTGCTGGACGTGACCGGCCACCTGGGCGGCTTCAACTTCCAGTGGGCCTGGGCCTCCGGCTACGCCGCGGCGCAGTACGCGTAGGCGACAGCGACCCATGAAAAACGCGCCCTGGGACGCGTTCTTCATTACCAGAACGGGTTATGCGTCGACCCGATTGTCCTGCTCCGCACGCGCCTCACCGGCGTAGGAGACGGCGGCGGTGAACACCACGTCAGTGTGGGAGTTCAGCGCCGTTTCGAAGGAATCCTGCACCACGCCGATGACGAAACCGATGGCGACGACCTGCATGGCGATCTCGGTGTCGATACCGAACAGGCTGGTCGCCATCGGGATCAGCAGCAGCGAACCTCCGGCCACACCGGACACGCCCGCCGCCGCCAGGGACGACACCACGCACAGCAGCAGCGCGGTCGGCAGGTCGACGTTAATACCCAGGGTATGGGTGGTCGCCAGCGCCATCACGGAGATGGTGATCGCCGCGCCGGCCATGTTGATGGTCGCACCCAACGGGATGGTGATCGAGTAGGTGTCCTTGTCGAGCTTGAGCTTCTCGCACAGACGCAGGTTGACCGGGATGTTGGCCGCCGAGCTGCGGGTGAAGAACGCCGTCACGGCGCTTTCGCGCAGCACGGTGAACAGCAGCGGATACGGGTTGCGGCGCATCTTCAGGTAGGCCAGCAGCGGGTTGATGACCAGGGTCACGATCAGCATGCAGCCGATCATCACCATCAACAGCCGCGCATAGCCATACAGCGCCTCGAAACCGGACTCGGCCAGGGTGCTGGAAACCAGGCCGAAGATGCCGATCGGCGCCTGGTTGATGACGAAGCGCACCACCTGGGTGAAGGCGTTGGACACGTCGTGCAGCATGGTGCGCGTGCTCGGCGCGGCGTGGCGCAGGAACAGGCCGAGGGCGACCGCCCAGGCCAGGATGGCGATGTAGTTGGAGGTATTGAGCGCCTGCACCGGGCCAACGAAGATGCTGGTCAGCAGGTTGTGCAGCACATCGATGATGCTGCCCGGCGGGTTGCCTTCGGCCGAGCCGACGTCCAGCGACAACATGGTCGGGAACAGGAAGCTGGCGCACACCGCCAGGGCTGCGGCGCTGAAGGTGCTGATCAGGTACATCAGCAGCACCGGACGAATGTGGGTGGGCTGGCCACTCTGGTGGGCCGCCAGGGACGAGATCACCAGCACCAGAACCAGCACCGGCGCAACGGCCTTCAGGGCGAGGACGAACAGTTCGCCGAGCAGACCGACCTTGAGTGCGGCGTCCGGGGCGAAATAGGCGAGCAGAATGCCGAGCACCAGGCCGATGAAGATGCGTAGCACCAGGCTGGTATTCGAGTAGGCGGAAGCAATGCGTTTAAGAGTATTCATGTTGTAGACGCTGTCCAGAATTCTAGGCTTGATGGCATTGGGGGACAGGTCAGCAAGGGAATGAACCACGCCAACCGGGCAGGTCACCCCAAGACATCCCGCGATTATAAGGGACGCAAGGGGCGACAGCGCTACCCAGATGGTGCGCCAGGTCAGGCGGGGACGTGTTACCTGGTGTTAGTCAGCCGGGCGAGCCTCGGAGGCTCGCCGCAGATATCGGGCGGCGGCAATCAGCACTCGATGATATTGACGGCCAGGCCGCCGCGAGCGGTTTCCTTGTATTTGGTCAGCATGTCGGCGCCGGTTTCGCGCATGGTCTTGATCACCTTGTCCAGGCTCACGTAGTGCGCGCCGTCGCCGTACAGCGCCATGCGCGCCGCGTTGATGGCCTTCACCGAAGCGATGGCGTTGCGCTCGATGCAAGGGATCTGCACCAGGCCGCCGACGGGGTCACAGGTCAGGCCCAGGTGGTGCTCCATGCCGATCTCGGCGGCGTTCTCGACCTGCTCAGGAGTGCCGCCCAGCACGGCGCACAAGGCGCCGGCAGCCATCGAACAGGCCACGCCGACTTCGCCCTGGCAGCCGACTTCAGCGCCACTGATCGAAGCGTTTTCCTTGTACAGGATGCCGATCGCCCCGGCGGTGAGCAGGAAATCGATGATGCCGCGCTCGGTGGCACCGGAAATGGCGTTGGCATAGTAATGCAGCACGGCGGGAATGATGCCGGCGGCGCCGTTGGTGGGCGCAGTGACTACCCGGCCACCGGCGGCGTTCTCTTCGTTGACCGCCAGGGCCCACAAGTTGACCCAGTCGAGCATGCGCAGCGGATCTTCGGTGTAGCTGCGTTGGAAGCCACCCAGCTTGCGCGCCAGGATCGCTGCGCGCCGGCGCACCTTGAAGCCGCCAGGCAGGATGCCCTCGGTGCGGCAGCCGCGCTCGACGCAACCCTGCATCACTTTCCAGATGGCCAGCAGGCCGTTGTCGATTTCCTCGTCGGTGCGCCAGTGGCGCTCGTTGCGGCGCATGATCTCGGCGATGCCCACACCGTACTCGCGGCTTAAGCGCAGCAGATCCGCACCGGTGCGAAACGGCAGCGGCAGCGCGGTGGCGTCCGGGGCGATCACCTTGTGCTTGGAGCCGTCGGCGAGCACCGCCTCGCTGACCACGAAGCCGCCTCCCACCGAGTAGTAGGTGGCCTCGTGCAGCTGAATACCGGCGGCGTCGAACGCCGCGAACCGCAAGCCGTTGGCATGCAGTGGCAACGCCTTGCGGATCATCTTCAGGTCGGTTTTTTCATTGAACGGTACCGCGTGACCGCCTGGCAACACGATACGTTTGTCGGTGCGAATGGCGTCGATATAGCCGGCAACCTGCTCGACATCCACGGTATCCGGCTCGTAGCCGCTCAGCCCCAGCAGCACCGCCTTGTCGCTGCCGTGGCCCTTGCCGGTGGCGCCCAGCGAGCCGTACAGCTCGGCGACCACGCGCACCACACTCGGCATGTGCCCCTGGTTCTCCAGCGCATGGGTGAACAAGGCGGCCGCACGCATCGGGCCAACGGTGTGTGAACTCGATGGGCCGATGCCCACTTTGAACAGATCGAATACGCTGACGGCCATGGCTGATTTTTCTTCTGTTGGGTGAGGACGGGCGCACGGTCAGGCGCCGTCGGTGAGAAAAATCTAAAAGCCCACTTACGTTATGTATACTGATTTATTCTTACCGTATTGATTAGAGAATCTTACCTATCGGGCATCCGTCATGGATCTGATCCGTCTGCGCACCCTTCGCGAGCTGGCCCGTTGCGGCACCATGGCGGCCACTGCCGAGTTCCTGCACCTGACGCCGTCTGCCGTGTCCCAACAGGTCGCGCAGTTGGAACGCGAGGCCGACGTGGCATTGATCGAGCGGCGCGGCCGTGGCGTGGTACTGACGCCGGCCGGCACGCGGCTGGTGGCCCATGTGGAGCGGATCCTGGTGATTCTCGACGAGGCGCGCTCGGAGCTCGCGCAGATGCGCAGCGAGATCGCCGGCGAACTGCGCGTCGCCGCATTTCCCTCGATCGCCGTGGCACTGGTCGCGCCCATCGTGCACAACCTGCGCCAGGCCTATCCGCGCCTAGAGGTGGTGGTCGCCGACCTGGAGCCCCAGGAAAGCCTCAGCGCATTGAACGCCTGGCAGATCGACGTGGCGGTGGTCGATGACCTGGCTGGTGCCAGCAAGGCGCGCCAGGAACATTACGAGCTAATTCCACTGACCGAGGATCGCCTGCACGTGCTGTTACCCGTCAGTCATCCATTGGCATCACGTGCCACACTGACCATCGCCGACCTGCAGGACGAAGCCTGGGCGCTGGACTCCACCAACAGCTCGTTCGGCGAATTCATCACCAACCTGTGCCGCCGCTCGGGCTTCACGCCACGCATCAATGCGCACTGCGCAGGCTTCGAAATGGTCGCAGCGATGGTCGCCTCCGGCAATTCGATTTCGGTGGTTTCCGGCCTGCGCCTGCTACGGCCGGTGGAAGGCGTGACCGCCGTGCGCCTGGCACCGGCAATTCAACGCAAGATATTTCTGGCCTACCGCAAGGGCGAACGCAAGCACCCGGCCGTCACCGTCTTTCTCGACGAGGCGGTGCGCACGGCGGGCGTGCTGGAGGGCTATCAGCGAGAAGACGCCGAAAGCGGGTCAGGCCAGGCCTGACCCGCCGGCATCAGAAGCGGAACACTTCGGCGTCGATGCGAATCGGCTCGGCCACCGGCATCTTCGGTGGCTCCTGCCGGGCAGCCGGCACCGGCGCCTTGCGGCGTGGCTCTTCGGCAGCGAGCGGGGTGTTGCCGTGATTCTTCACCGCGGTGGCCAGCTGCGCGACCAACTGCTGCACCACTTCGCTCTGGGCGCGGACCTGATCGGCGACCGAGCCCTTGTGCTTTTCTTCCAAGCGCACCAGGCGGGTGTCGAGCAACTGCCCGTCACGGCCGACCAGCCGCCACTGACCTTCAAGCACCGCAGGCTGGTGCGGGCCGGAATCCAGGCGGGTGACGGACAGTAGCACCTGCACCTGGGCCTTGTAATTCGGGTTGTCCGACGCCAGCACCAGGCGCTGGCTGTTGATGCGGTTCGACAATTGGCGCAGCACCTGGCGATCCAGGTCGGTGGCCAGGCTACCGGCCCAGCGCGAGGTCAGGGCGGGGCTCAGGCTGCCGTCGTCCTGGCGCTGCAGCAGGGTTTCGCGCTGCAGGTAATCGGCGACGGTGATCGGGCCCAGCAACACGCTCATGCCGTCCTTGTCGGCAGTCTTGGTCGGTGCCGGGCCGCCATCGAGCTGGTAGAGGGAGACGGGCATCAGGTGCGAGCAACCGGTCAGCATCAGCAGACCGGTGAGAAGCAGGGTGAGAGGAAGCCGCTTAGCAATCATCAATATCTTCCGGCTGGCGACAGGGCCAGCGATCGTGGCTACAGGTGAAAAAGCCAATAACAAAAAATAGATAAATCATCGCGTCGGCCAGTGCCGATGCGATGCCAATAATCCCTGTCCACATGCAATGCGCCTGCCACCCGACGACTGAATACTAGGGTGGCAGATGGCCCACCGTCCGGCGGGCATGCGAGGGGCGGTATCATCCGATAAACCGCCCGTTAACTCCAGCCCCAGGCCATTGGCCAGCAGCCCTACTCGACCAGCAGGGCGTCCACGCGCTGGAAGCCACGCGGCAATTTGTTGCCGCGGCGGCCGCGCTCGCCCTTGTAGTGTTCGAGGTCATCGGCCTTCAGGGACAGAGTACGCTTGCCAGCCTGCAACACAAGGGTCGCGCCCGCCGGCAGCACGGCCAGGTCGGTGAGGTACTCCTCGCGGCTGGCCACTCGATCGCCGGGAATGCCGATGATCTTGTTGCCTTTGCCCTTGCCCAGTTGCGGCAGGTCGGCGACCTTGAACAGCAGCAGGCGGCCCTCGGTGGTCACCGCGGCCAGCCAGTCTTCCTCGCGGTTGGCGAGCGGCCGCGGGGCCACTACGCGCGCACCATTGGGCAGGCTGAGCAGCGCCTTGCCGGCTTTGTTCTTGGCCTGCAGGTCTTCACCCTTGACCACGAAACCGTAGCCGGCATCGGAGGCGATCACGTACAGCGCCTCATCATCGGGCAGCAGCACGCACTCGAAGGAGGCACCCGGCGGTGGCGTCAGACGGCCGGTCAGCGGCTCGCCCTGACCACGGGCCGACGGCAGCGAATGGGCGGCAAGCGAATAACTGCGTCCAGTGGAATCGATGAACACCGCGTACTGATTCGAGCGCCCGGGCGCGGCGGCCTTGAAGCCATCGCCGGCCTTGTAGGACAGGCCGGTGGCGTCGATATCGTGGCCCTTGGCGCAGCGTACCCAGCCCTTTTCGGAAATCACCACGGTCACCGGCTCGGTGGGCATCAGCTCGGTTTCCGACAGGGCTCGGGCTTCGGCACGGGCAACGATCGGAGAGCGGCGGTCATCACCATACTTTTCGGCGTCTTCGAGGATTTCCTTGCGCACCAGCTTCTTCAGCTTGGCCTCGCTGCCCAGCAGCGCCAGCAACTTATCGCGCTCCTTGATCAGCTCGTCCTGCTCGCTGCGGATCTTCATCTCTTCCAGGCGCGCCAGCTGACGCAGGCGGGTGTCGAGGATGTAGTCGGCCTGGATCTCGCTCAGTTCGAAGCGCTCGATCAGGCGCGCCTTGGGATGCTCCTCGGTGCGGATGATGTGGATCACTTCGTCCAGGTTGAGGAAGGCGACCAGCAAGCCTTCCAACAGGTGCAGGCGCTTCTCGACCTTGTCCAGACGGAACTGCAGGCGCCGACGCACGGTGCCGACCCGGTACTCCAGCCACTCGCGCAGCATCTGGCGCAGATTCTTGACCTGGGGCTTGCCATCCAGGCCGATCACGTTGGTGTTGACCCGGTAGCTGGACTCCAAATCGGTGGTAGCGAACAGGTGGGTCATCAGCTCGTCGGCATCGACGCGGTTGGAGCGCGGGATGATGACGATGCGGCACGGGTTCTCGTGGTCCGACTCGTCACGCAGGTCGGCGACCATCGGCAGCTTCTTGGCCTGCATCTGGCTGGCGATCTGCTCGAGCACCTTGGAGCCGGATACCTGATGCGGCAGCGCGGTGACCACGATGTCGCCATCCTCGACGCTGTACACGGCGCGCATGCGCACCGAGCCGCGGCCGGTTTCGTAGATCTTCAGCAGGTCGGCGCGGGGCGTGATGACTTCCGCCTCGGTCGGGTAATCCGGGCCCTGTACGTGCTCGCACAACTGCTCGACCGTGGCGTTCGGCTCATCGAGCAGACGCACGCAGGCGGCAGCGACTTCGCGCAGGTTGTGCGGCGGCACGTCGGTGGCCATGCCCACGGCGATACCGGTGGTGCCATTGAGCAGCAGGTTGGGCAGGCGCGCCGGCAGGGTCGCCGGCTCATTCAAGGTGCCGTCGAAGTTCGGCACCCAGTCCACGGTGCCCTGGCCCAGTTCATTGAGCAGCACTTCGGAATAGCGCGACAGGCGCGCCTCGGTGTACCGCATGGCGGCGAACGACTTGGGATCGTCCGGTGCACCCCAGTTGCCCTGCCCATCGACCAGGGTGTAGCGGTAGCTGAACGGCTGGGCCATCAGCACCATGGCCTCGTAGCAGGCGCTGTCGCCGTGGGGGTGGAACTTGCCGAGCACGTCACCGACGGTACGCGCCGACTTCTTGTGCTTGGCGTCAGCGTCCAGGCCCAGCTCACTCATCGCATAGACGATGCGCCGCTGCACGGGCTTGAGGCCATCGCCGATATGCGGCAGCGCGCGATCCATGATCACGTACATGGAGTAGTTGAGATAAGCCTGCTCGGTAAAGTCGGCAAGGGAGCGGCGTTCGACGCCGTCCAGGCTCAGATCGAGGGTTTCGCTCATGCGTGCCTCATTGCAAGGTTGATTGGCGCAGCATCAGGCTGCCGCCCTTCTGACTGAATTCGAGTTGTTTCAAGGCGCTCATGCCCAGCAGGATCTCGTCGCCATCCATGCCTGGGGCGATGAGTGCGGACACGTCATGCAAGATGATATCGCCGAGCTGCAAGCGCTCCAGGCGCGTACGGTGGGCCGTGGCGATGCCGTTAGCGGTACGAATCTGAACCGGCGCGCCGGCCTGCAGACCGAGGTCGCGGGCGACCTGGCTGGGGATGGCGACCTGGGTGGCACCGGTGTCGAGCAGAAAGCTCACCGCCTCGCCGTTGATCTGCCCATCGGCCCGATAATGCCCACCGGGGCTGCTGGCCAGGCGCACTTCGACGTAATCATCGCCATGCACCGATTCCGGCTGGCGATTGGGATGCTGCTTGGCATCTTCCCAGTTGCCGAAGAAATGCGTAGCCAGCAGCAGGCCGGCGCCCCAGGCTAGCACCAGCATCACCCGGCCGGCACGGCGGCCTGCGGGCTGTTCGCTCACTGCGCAGCCCCCCAGCCGCCGGCCGGCGCGGCGAAGCGCCAGATCACTGGGCGCTTCTCGCCGTCGCCACGGGCGTGCCCACCGTTGTCGAGGCCGATCCAGGCGCCCTCGGCGTCCATCGAAAGGGCTTCGGCAACGCCGTAATGCAGCGGATAACGGCGCTCGTCGGTCAGCGCTTCGGCGGCGAACGACCAGCACCGCTCGACCTCGCCGCTGGCCGGCGTGCGCCGGCAGATGCGGTGGGCCTGGCGCTCGAGGGTGTAGAGCTTCTCTTCGAAGAAAGCCAGGTCGGAGAAATCCACCGGCGCGGGGCGGCCGCCTAGCGCCGCGGGCGAGGCTTCCTCGCCGCCCTCGTTGAGCAGCACGCAACCACCTTCGCAGCGCCAGGTGGCGCGCCGGTTATGCAGCACCACTAGGCCGCGCCGCTCCTTTTCCGCGGCCAGCCACAGGCGCTCGCCGGCCGGGTCGATGGCGATGCCTTCGAACAGCGAGTTGAAGTGCAGCAGCATGCCGCTGGCCCGCGCCTGGCGCACCATGCCCTCAGGCAGGTTCAGCCATTGCGCATCGGCCGCCGGCGGTACCTGCAGCACCGCCGCGCGGGTTTCGCTGACCAGATAGCGATTGCCCTTGGCGTCGCAGGAGATTCCCTCGAAGTCCAGGTGACCGCCGCGCACCAGGCCGGCTACCCACGAGCGCATACGCAACCCCCAGGGCAACGGCATGTCGGGCGCCGGTGGCGCCACGAAACGCTCGGCCTCGGCCTGCCAGACACTGACCGACGAATCGAGACGGTACAGGCGATCATCCTCGCGGTCGGACACCGCCCACAGCGCATCACCGCACCAGGCCAGACCCGACAGGTTGCCAGCGTCCATCCCGGCCACCGGGTGTTCGCTGATGAGTTTGAGTTCTTCGAGCGGCGTGGCGGCCAGCACCGGCGTCACGGCTGCGAACAGCACGGCGCCGAACAGCTGGCGCATCAGAGCAGCACCTCGGCCAGGTTGCCCTTGGACTCCAGCCAGGATTTGCGGTCGCCGGCGCGCTTCTTGGCCAGCAGCATGTCCATCACTTCGCGAGTGCCCTCGAAATCCTCGAGGGTCAGCTGCACCAGGCGCCGGGTGTTGGGGTCCATGGTGGTTTCGCGCAGCTGTGGCGGGTTCATCTCACCCAGGCCCTTGAAGCGGGTGACCTGGGGCTTGCCGCGTTTTTTCTCGGCCACCAGGCGATCGAGGATGCCGTCGCGTTCCGCCTCGTCGAGGGCGTAGTAGATGTCCTTGCCCAGGTCGATGCGGTACAGCGGCGGCATGGCCACGTAGACATGGCCGGCGTCGACCAGCGGGCGGAAGTGACGCACGAACAACGCGCAGAGCAGCGTGGCGATGTGCAGGCCGTCGGAGTCGGCATCGGCGAGGATGCAGACCTTGCCGTAGCGCAGCTGCGCCAGGTCGCTGGAGCCGGGGTCGATACCAATGGCCACGGCGATGTCATGCACCTCCTGGCTGGCCAGCACCTCGCCGCCGTCCACTTCCCAGGTGTTCAGAATCTTGCCGCGCAGCGGCATGATCGCCTGGAATTCCTTGTCCCGCGCCTGCTTGGCGCTACCGCCGGCGGAGTCACCCTCGACCAGGAACAGCTCGCAGCGCAGCGGGTTCTGGCCCGCGCAGTCGGCCAGTTTGCCGGGCAGCGCCGGGCCCTGGGTGATCTTCTTGCGCTCGACCTTCTTGCCTGCCTTGAGGCGGCGGCTGGCATTGCTGATCGCCAGCTCGGCGAGTTGTTGGCCGAACTCCGGGTGGGCGTTGAGCCACAGGCTGAAAGCATCCTTGACCACACCGGAAACGAATGCCGAGGCCTCGCGAGACGACAGGCGCTCCTTGGTCTGGCCGGAGAACTGGGCGTCCTGCATCTTCATCGACAGGACGAAGGCGATGCGCTCCCAGACGTCTTCCGGCGCCAGCTTGACGCCGCGGGGCAGCAGGTTGCGGAACTCGCAGAACTCGCGCATGGCGTCCAGCAGGCCCTGACGCAGACCGTTGACGTGGGTGCCGCCCTGGGCCGTGGGGATCAGGTTGACGTAGCTTTCCTGCACCGCGTCGCCGCCTTCGGGCAGCCACAGCAGCGCCCAGTCCACGGCTTCCTTGTTGCCGGCCAGGCTGCCGCAGAAGGGCTCGTTGGGCAGGCGCTCGAATTCACTGACCGCATCGACCAGGTACGACCGCAGGCCGTCTTCGTACAGCCACTCGACTTTTTCGTTACTGGCCTTGTCGTGGAAGCTGACCGCCAGGCCGGGGCACAGCACGGCCTTGGCCTTGAGCACATGCTTGAGGCGACTGACCGAGAATTTGTGGGAATCGAAATACTTGGCGTCTGGCCAGAAGTGCACGCTGGTACCGGTGTTGCGCTTGCCGACCGTGCCGGTCACTTCCAGGTCGCTGGCCTTGAAGCCATCGGCGAAGGCCATGGCGTACTCACTGCCATCGCGCTTGACGCGCACTTCCACGCGGGTCGACAGGGCGTTGACCACCGAGATGCCGACGCCGTGCAGGCCGCCGGAGAACTGGTAGTTCTTGTTGCTGAACTTGCCGCCGGCATGCAGCTTGGTAAGGATCAGCTCGACGCCCGGCACGCCCTCCTCGGGATGGATGTCCACCGGCATGCCGCGGCCGTCGTCGATCACTTCCAGGGAATTGTCCTCGTGGAGGATCACCTGGATGGACTTGGCGTGGCCGGCCAGGGCTTCGTCGACGCTATTGTCGATGACTTCCTGAGCGAGGTGGTTGGGGCGCGTGGTATCGGTGTACATCCCCGGGCGCTTGCGCACCGGGTCGAGGCCGGAAAGCACTTCGATGGCATCGGCGTTGTAGGCGTTTTGCTGGGCCATGGGTCTCTGCAATGCTCTGATTGATCGGGGATTCGGTGCGGCCACTCAGGCAGCGGGGGCAATGCCGGCAAAGGCGAACACCATCGGCAGGCGCTCGGCGAAGCCCTGGAAACCGTGGTCGCCACCCGCTTCGATGCGCAGGGCGCAGTGCCGGTAGTAGGCCTGGGCGCGCCGGTAGTCGAGGGTTTCGTCGCCGGTTTGCAGCCATACCTGGTAACGATTCGGGTCTGCTGGCGGCTCGACAGCAAGCTCGGCCAGGGCCGTCACATGGTCGGCGGTCAGTTCCCAGGTTTCGTTGCTGTAAAGGTTGGTTTGTGTGCCCAAGTAGCCGTCGAACAGCTCGTGGGGCCGCACCGCCGGGTTGATCAGCAGCGCCTTGAGCCCGTGCCGCTCGGCCAGGTGGGTCGCATAGTAGCCGCCCAGCGAGCTGCCGACCAGCGTGGGGCGCCCCAGCTCGGCGATCAGCGCGTCGAGCTGGGCAATGGCCTGGCGAGGATGATGATGCAGGGCCGGAACCCGCAGCTGGGCCTGCAGGCCACGGGCGGTCATGGCGGCTATCAGCTGGCTGGCCTTGGTGGAAGCCGGCGAGCTGTTGAGGCCATGGATATAAAGAATGCTATTGGTCATAACGGGAGGCTACTAGCGCCAGCCTGCAGGCTGCAAGCGCTGCTGTCGCTGCGGCCTGCGCGCCTCAGTAGCCGCCAACGCTGTAGTCGGGCTCGAACACGAAGCCTTCGACCCGAGACACGCCGGTATCCAGACGCCCGTCATCGTGCAGACGCAACCAGCGATAGCCTGGCGCCGCGCTGTCGGCCTGGAAATCCTCACTGCCCGGCGTGAACTGCACGCAGGTGGAAGGCGAGGCCAATAGCCGCAGGTCACCGCGCTGGGTGTCGATGGTCTGGTGCACATGCCCCCAGAGCACGGCGCGTACCTGGGGAAAGCGCTGCAGCAGGTTGAACAGGGCATCCGGGTTGCGCAGGCCGATCGGCGCCATCCACTGGCAGCCGATATCCACGGGATGATGGTGCAGGCAAATCAGGTGGTGGCGATCCGGCGCTTCGCTCAGCGCCCGCTCCAACAGCGCCAACTGGGGCTCCTGGAGATAGCCCGGTACGGCGCCGGGGATGGACGAGTCGAGCAACGTGATCCGCCAATTGCCCAGGTCGACGACCGGCTCGAGCAGGTCGGTGCCCACGCAGGCGGTCTGCATGGCGGGAATGTCGTCATGATTGCCCGGAATCCAGCGTGCCGGGGCGTCGATCGCGGCGCTCAATTCGACGAAACGCTCGTAGGACGCTGCGCTGCCGTCCTGGGACAGGTCACCGGTGGCCAGAATCAGGTCGATGGCCGGCTGCTCCTTGAGCACCTGCTCGATCACCCGGCGCAGGCTGTCGGCGGTATCCATGCCCAGCAGTCGACCGTCCGCATCGGCGAACAGATGGCTGTCGGTAATCTGCACCAGCAGAACCGAAGAATCGGCAGAGGGGGAAACGGCCGCACGCGCCAAGGTGCTTCTCCTTGAATGAGTGCGAATTATGGAATCGTCAAACGAGGTGGTAAACCCGTAAACAAGCACTGGTTCACAGAAATCCGATGCAACTTCATGGCCAAAGGCCATCAATCACATCAACGGCTCGGTTTCATGCCCGCAGGCCAGGCAGTGACTCAACCATTCGCCGAGAAACACGTTGAGCTGAGTTTTCTCGTCCGGCTGGTGCATGGCGGCGTTGGGATAAGGATAAATGCCGCGAAAGCGTCGCGCGCTTTGAGCACCGGTAACCTCGGCCATGCGCGCATCATGGTAGACGCGCACTTCCAGCTGCGGCACCGGCAGCCATGGCAGGCTGTGCTCCTGGCGCACCTGTACCGTGGACGTATACGGACAGCTCTCGACCACTTCCAGCGCCAGCACGCCGAGCTGCCGCTCGCCCTGGCTGAGCGCGACTCGCCGAGCCCCCTGGGTTTCTCGCATGCCGGGCAGCAGGCGCATCAGCCGCGCATAGTTGGCTTCGCAAGCCGCCTGCAGCTCGATCAAGTCGACCCGGTAGCGCTCGCGCAGCAGATTCAACCCCATAGCCCCCTGACCTCGGCACGGTTGAGCGCCAGCCACTGCAGGGCGATGATGCTCGCCGCATTGTTGATCTTGCCGTCCTTGACCGCCTGCAGCGCGTCCTCGAAGGGCCATACCTGCACGCGGATGTCCTCGCCCTCTTCCTCGAGGCCGTGAATACCGCCCACGCCAGCGCTGTCGCAACGGCCGAGGAACAGGTGTACGAACTCGTCCGAGCCACCTGGCGAGGGGAAGTAGCGGGTTATCGGCCACAGCGAGGTCAGCGTCAGCCCGGCCTCTTCCTCGGCTTCGCGTAGTGCGACTTCGTCCGGCTCCTCGTGCTTGTCGATCAGCCCAGCCACCAGTTCGACCAGCCACGGGTTGGTGGTCTTGTGCATGGCGCCGACGCGGAACTGCTCGATCAGCACCACGCTGTCGGTGACCGCGTCGTAAGGCAGCACGCAGACGGCATCGTGGCGGATGAACAATTCGCGGCGCAGCACCGGGCCCATTTCGCCGGAAAACTGCCGATGGCGCAGGTGAAAGCGATCCAGACGGTAGAACCCGCGGAAGCATTCCTCACGTTCGATGATTTCCACCGCGTCCGGGCCGGGGTTGAAGGTTTCGGTCATCAGCTGCTCTCTCGTTCACCTACATATTGGAACCATCCTAGGGGCTGTTAAGGCTCTCCCGCAAGCGACGTATCGAAAGCCTGGCCGATCTGCCCGCATTGGCGAATAATCGCGAACTCCCCTGCCGTCAGGCAGTCGAACGCCCGTCCTCTGCCAATGGCTTTTTCCTGCATGAACATGTCCCAAGTTGCCCGTCTCGGTGCTCTTTTCAGCCTTGCCCTACTGCTCGGCGCTTGCCAGAGCCTGTCCCGTCCCGACGCGTCAGCGGGGGTGGCGACCACCCATGAGAAGTGGGAGCACAAGCCAGCCGACTGCAGCGCCCAGGATTGCCCGCTGGTCAACGTCGAACTGCAGCGCGTGACCGATCAACCGGCCCTAAATGCTCGCATCGAAGCCACCCTGCTCGACTTGGTGAAAGCCGCCACCGGCACGCGCCCCGCGTCGCTGGCCGAACACGAGCGTGACTTTCTCGCCAACGGCAAGCCAGGCTGGGTGAGCTACCTGCAGGCCAAGGTACTTAGCCAGCATGACCAACTGGTGGTGATCGAGCTGTCCAGCTACCACTTCATCGGCGGCGCCCACGGCGTACCCGGTCGCACCTACCTCAATTACGACCGTGAGCAGAACAAGGTACTGAGCCTGCAGGACATGCTGGTGCCCGGCGAGGAAGCGGCGTTTTGGCAGATCGCTCAGCGCGCCCACCAGGCCTGGCTGATCGCCCAGGGCCACGGCAACGATGTGGAATACCGCAAGACCTGGCCGTTCGAGCGCACCGCCAATATCGCCCTGAACCCCGATGCGGTGATGCTCAAATACGATGTCGCCCGCCTGGCGCCCTACTCCGACGGCCATCCGGAAATCCTGATCCCCTACAGCCAGCTGCAGGGCATCCTGCGCCCGGCCTATATGCCTGGCGCCGCGCGCTAGAGCGGGATTGCTAGGGTCTGTTGCCGTTTCAACGCGAGCCGTGCGTGAAACGGCAACAGACCCTGGACGCAGGCGCGATATTCGTCGCGCCTGCGCCTGAGGTTTACACCTGCCGGTAGATCACCGAGCCTTCTTCCTTGAAACGCTCGGCCTGCTCCTTGAAGCCCGCTTCGACCGCCTTGCTCTCGTCCGATAGACCGTTCTCCTTGGCGTACTCACGTACCTCCTGGGTGATCTTCATCGAGCAGAACTTAGGCCCGCACATCGAACAGAAGTGAGCGACCTTGGCCGAGTCCTTCGGCAGCGTCTCGTCGTGGAAGCTACGGGCGGTATCCGGGTCGAGGCCGAGGTTGAACTGGTCTTCCCAGCGGAACTCGAAGCGCGCCTTGCTCAGCGCGTTGTCGCGGATCTGCGCACCCGGGTGACCTTTTGCGAGATCGGCGGCATGCGCGGCGATCTTGTAGGTGATGATCCCGGTCTTGACGTCATCCTTGTTCGGCAGGCCCAGGTGCTCCTTGGGCGTGACGTAGCAAAGCATGGCGCAGCCGAACCAGCCGATCATCGCCGCACCGATGCCCGAGGTGATGTGGTCGTAGCCCGGTGCGATATCGGTGGTCAGCGGGCCGAGGGTGTAGAACGGCGCCTCGTCGCAGCATTCCAGCTGCTTGTCCATGTTCTCCTTGATCAGTTGCATCGGCACGTGGCCGGGGCCTTCGATCATGCACTGCACGTCATGCTTCCAGGCGATCTTGGTCAGCTCGCCGAGGGTTTCCAGCTCACCGAACTGGGCGGCGTCATTGGCGTCGGCGATGGAGCCCGGACGCAGGCCGTCGCCCAGCGAGAAGCTGACGTCGTAGGCCTTCATGATTTCGCAGATTTCCTCGAAATGGGTATAGAGGAAATTCTCCTTGTGGTGGGCCAGGCACCACTTGGCCATGATCGAGCCGCCGCGGGAAACGATGCCGGTGACCCGCTTGGCGGTCAGCGGCACGTAACGCAGCAGCACGCCAGCGTGGATGGTGAAGTAGTCCACGCCCTGCTCGGCCTGTTCGATAAGGGTGTCGCGGAACAACTCCCAGGTCAGGTCTTCGGCCACACCGTTGACCTTTTCCAGCGCCTGGTAAATCGGTACGGTGCCGATCGGCACCGGCGAGTTGCGGATGATCCACTCGCGGGTTTCGTGGATATGCTTGCCGGTGGACAGGTCCATCACCGTGTCCGAGCCCCAGCGGATGCCCCAGGTCAGCTTGGCCACTTCTTCCTCGATGGAGGAACCCAGGGCCGAGTTGCCGATATTGCCGTTGATCTTCACCAGGAAGTTGCGGCCGATGATCATCGGCTCCAGCTCGGTGTGGTTGATGTTGGCCGGAATGATGGCGCGGCCGCAGGCGACTTCCTCGCGGACGAACTCGGGGGTGATTTCCTTGGGAATGCTGGCGCCGAAACTCTGGCCGCCATGCTGTTCCTTGAGCAGGCCGGCGGCGCGGTGCTCGGCGAGCTTCATGTTCTCGCGAATGGCGACATATTCCATCTCCGGGGTGATGATGCCCTGACGTGCGTAGTGCATCTGGCTGACGTTCTTGCCGGCCTTGGCGCGGCGCGGGTTGCGCACGTGGGCGAAGCGCATCTTGGTCAGTTCCTCGTCGGCCAGGCGCCGCTGGCCGAACTCGGAGGACAGGCCATCCAGGCGCTCGGTGTCGCCGCGATCCTCGATCCAGGCGCTGCGCACGTCGGCCAGGCCCTTGCGCACGTCTATGGTTACGCTCGGGTCGGTGTAGGGGCCGGAGGTGTCGTAGACGGTGACCGGCGCGTTGATCTCGCCACCGTTCTTTGTTTCAGAGAATGCGGTTGGGGTGACATCCAGGCTGATCTCACGCATCGGTACGCGAATGTCCGGGCGACTGCCCTGCACGTAGATTTTCTGTGAGCGTGGGAAAGGCTGGATCGACTGCTGGTCGACCTGGGCGGACTCACTGAGGTTCTGCTGTTGTTGTTTGACGCTCATCGGTTGGCTCCTCGGCTGGATGTCGGGGAGAACCTGACGGACACACGCGATGAGCCAACGCCGAGCCCGGGCTGCTTGAACATGCGGAGATCGTGACGAGCGCCGGCATGATCAAACAGCCAGGGCGCGGGCACACCACGAGTGCGGTGTGGGGGAATCCACCATGCAGATCGATGAAAAACTAGCTGCGTTGCCATCGCGGCGTTAAAACCGGCTCAAAATGCTCATGTACTACTCGTACACTCCGCTTTTTCGCCACTTTTTGCCTTGCGCTGGCTGCCTCGCCTACGTTTTTAAACGATCTGTAGAGGTGGATACCTCTTGTTCCCTACGCAGGCCTTAACCTGATCAGGTTCAACGGGATCCGGAACTCTCCGATCTCAGCCTCCGATTCGAGGCACCCCGACAAGAACCCGGTCAGTCTACTGGCAGCCGCAGGTGGCAGCAATGCGCAGGCGACCCGTCGGTCGCGTGATGGCCACTATCGCCGCGCCTTGACCACCCCGATGGCCGGGCTTAGTCTCGCCTGCTACTGCCCCTCTAGGATCCACCGACATGCTGCGCAGACTCTCCCTGGCCGTTGCCGTGACCGCCACTTCAACCGCCACGGCCTGGGCAGAACCCGCGCCGCTATCGGTGCGTACCGACCTGATGTCGGTGTACCAGGAAGCCGCCGCCAACAATGCCGACCTGGCCGCGGCCCGCGCCGACTACCAGGCGCGTCGCGAAGGCGTGCCCCAGGCCCGCGCCGGCCTGCTGCCGAATCTCAGCGCCGGCGCCCGCGTCAACGACACCCGCACGGCCCTGCAGCAGCCTGCGGCCACCCAGTCGCGCAGTGCCACGGTCTACCAGGCCAACCTCAGCCAGCCATTGTTCCGTGCCGACCGCTGGTTCCAGCTGCAGGCCGCAGAGGCGGTCAGCGAGCAAGCCGCCCTGGAGCTTTCGGCCAATGAACAGAACCTGATTCTGCAGAGCGCCGAAGCCTATTTCTCGGTGCTGCGCGCCCAGGACAACCTGGCCTCGACCAAGGCCGAAGAAGCCGCCTTCAATCGCCAGCTCGACCAGGCCAACGAGCGCTTCGATGTCGGCCTCTCGGACAAGACCGACGTGCTGCAGGCCCAGGCCGGCTTCGACAGTGCCCGCGCCAACCGCATCACCGCCCAGCGCCAGGTCGACGACGCCTTCGAGGCGCTGATCACCCTGACCAACCGCGAATACCGCAGCATCGAGGGCATCCAGCACAGCCTGCCGATCCTCACCCCGATGCCCAATGACGCCACCGCCTGGGTCAACACCGCGGCGGCCCAGAACCTCAACCTGCAGGCCAGCAACTTCGCGGTGAATGCCGCCGAGGAAACCCTGCGCCAGCGCAAGGCCGGCCATGCGCCGACCCTGGACGCGGTGGCCAGCTACCAGCGCGGCGACAACGACGCCTTCGGCCTGAGCAACCCCAACTACACCGGGCAGAGCTACGGCAGCGACGTGTCGCAACGCAGCATCGGCCTGGAGCTGAACATCCCGCTGTACAGCGGCGGCCTGACCAGCTCCCAGGCACGCGAGGCCTACCAGCGCCTGAGCCAGTCCGAGCAGCGCCGCGAAGGCCTGCGCCGTGAAGTGGTGCAGAACACCCGCAACCTGTACCGGGCGGTGAATACCGATGTGGAAACCGTGCAGGCGCGTCGTCAGTCGATCATCTCCAACCAGAGCGCGCTGCAGGCCACGGAAATCGGTTATCAGGTCGGCACTCGCAACATCGTCGACGTGCTCGACGCCCAGCGCCAGCTATACAGCGCCGTGCGCAACTACAACGACGCGCGCTACGACTACATCCTCAACAACCTGCGCCTCAAGCAGGCCGCCGGCACCCTCAGCCCGGCCGACCTGGAGGCACTGGGCGCCTACCTGAAACCGGACTACAACCCGGATCGCGATTTCCTGCCGACGGATCTGGCCAAGGCTGGCGAAGCGAAGCTGCAGGGCGAGTAAGCACGCGGGCAGTCAGGACTAGGAATACAAAGGCGGTTGTTAAGCAGCCAATCGTTGGAGCGCGCCATGCGTGTGAATTCGCGGGCATGGACTAGGCGTCCCCGCGCGCTCCCACATGAATCGAGGCTGTGCGCAGCGTTGCGGCCACATCCAGGCCAATTGAGCAGGCCTTAAACGAGCAGCCTTCCCAACCCATCCAGCAGGCGTTTCAACGCCCCCTGATTGGCCTTGAGCACCGCCAGCCCGGCATCGCGCATCTCGGCTGCTCTTGCGGGATTACTCAGCAGCATTGCGACCTGATCGCCGAGCGCATCGGCATCCGCGACTTCGCTGAGCGCGCCGTGCTCGAGCAGTTGCGCGGTGATTTCCAGAAAGTTGAAGCGGTGCGGCCCCATGATCACCGGCAGGCCCAGTGCAGCCGGCTCCAGCGGGTTGTGGCCGCCGGTCTCGACCAGGCTGCCGCCGACGAAGGCGATATCGGCCAGGGCGTAGAGAAACATCAGCTCGCCCATGCTGTCGCCGAGCAGCACCTGCACATCGTGACCCACCGCTTCGCCCGCGGAGCGCCGCACGTAGCTCAAGCCCGCTTCACGCAGTTGCGTCGCGGCCGTATCGAAACGCTCCAGGTGGCGCGGCACCAAAATCAGCAAGGCATCCGGCTGGCTGGCGAGCAATCGCCGGTGCGCCTGGATCACCAGCGCATCCTCGCCCTCGCGGGTGCTCGCAGCGATCCACACCGGCCGCTGCCGCGCCTGCCATTGCTCGCGCAGCGCGCTGGCGCGTGCACTCAGCTCGGCGTCAACCTGTTGGTCGAACTTGATCGAGCCGGTCACCTCGACGGCTTCGGGTCGCGCGCCAAGGGCGATAAAGCGCTCGGCTTCGACCTGCGTCTGCACTGCGAGCAGGTTCAGCTCGGCGAGCATCGGCGCGGTAAGTTTGGCGAAACGCCCGTAGCCCCTGGCCGAACGCGCGGACAACCGACCATTGGCCAACGCCACCGGAATGCCGCGGCGGGCACATTGGTGGATGTAGTTGGGCCACAGCTCGGTCTCCATGATCACCGCGAGCTTCGGTCGCACCTGCTTGAGAAAGCACGCTGCGGCCCAGGGCATGTCGTAGGGCAGGTAGCAGTGCTGCACCCGGCCGGCGAACTGCGCCTCGGGAAACAGCGCACGGATGCGCTCGGAGCCGGTGGGCGTCATGCAGGTCAGGGTGATCGGCAGATCCGGATAGCGGGCCAGCAGCTCACGCACCAGCGGTGCCGCGGCGATGCTTTCGCCTACCGATACGGCGTGCACCCAGATGCCGCCGGGGCGCAGTGGCGGCAGCAGGGCGAAGCGTTCGCCGATACGATTGGCATACGCCGGCGCACGCCAGGCGCGCCAAGCCAGACGCAGACCAATCAGCGGCAGACAGAAGTGAAACAGCAGGCTATAGAGATGTCGGTTCATGGCGGCGAAGCTTAGGGTTGCCGGCGGGGCAGCACAAGTCGCGCCACGGGCTCATGCCTTGAGCACTCGCAACCGTTCGGCCAACGCCGCAGCCAGCCACTGGGCGGCAGGCCCGAGCACCTCGTCGCGGCGGAATACCATTTCCAGCGGCAACGGCGGCGCGATCCAGTCGCTGCGCAGCTCCACCAGATGCCCTTGATAGGTGGGGTACTGGGCCACGTGCCGCGGCAGGCAAGCCCAGCCCAGGTTGCGCATCAGCAACTCGGCCATCGAGTAGAAGCTGTCGGCATGCCAGGCCGAGGGGCTGATCCGTTCGTTACCCGGATACTGGGTGTCCTGCAGGGAGATCAGCAGTTGGCGGTGGCGCGCCAGCTCACGGCGCCCGACCGCGCCGGCCTGCGCCAGCGGATGGCCAGCCCCGCACACCATGACCATTTCCACCATACCCAGGCGCCGCCGTTCGAGTTCTGCCGGCATGCCCTCATGATGGAACAGCAGGCCAAGATCGGCACGCCGCTCGATGAGCCGACGCGCCACCACGCCCTGCCCGCCACTGGTCATCTGCACTTCCACGCCTGGAAAGGCTCGTGCCAGGACCTCGAGACTGTCGAGCACCGGAGGCAGCGGCAAGGCCTCATCCTGGGCGAGCCGCAGACAGGCCTCCTCCCCCTTGGCCAGGCCGAGCGCTCGGCCCTCCAGCCGCTCGCACTGGCGCAATAACTCGCGCGCCTCTTCCAGCAGCGCCTGGCCGGCCTCCGTCAAACGGGGCTGACGCCCGCTGCTACGCTCGAACAGACGGACGCCGAGGTCATCTTCCAATGCGGCCACCGCCGTGCTGACCGCCGACTGCACGCGACCCAGGCGACGCGCCACGGCCGAAAACGAACTGCCTTCGGCGACTGCAACGAAGACGTCTAACTGCTCAAGACTCCAGCGCACAACCTATCTCCTAAATAGATAGGTAATGAGTTTACCTAACAGCAGGCGACGGTAAAATTGGCAGCCTGTTAAGAGGAGTGCTGCCGATGAATGGTTATCTCTATCTCGCCCTGGCAATTGCCGCCGAAGTCGTCGCCACCACCTCCATGAAGGCCGTGGATGGTCTGAACAAACCCCTGCCGCTGCTGCTGGTGATCGCGGGCTACAGCATCGCCTTCTGGATGCTGATCCTAGTGGTACGCACCATTCCAGTGGGTATCGCCTACGCCATCTGGGCCGGGCTGGGCATCGTGCTGGTCAGCATCGCGGCAATGTTCGTCTATGACCAGAAACCGGACCTGCCAGCCGTGCTGGGCATGGCCCTGATCGTCAGCGGCGTGGTGGTGATCCAGCTGTTCTCCCGCGTCACCGGCCACTGAGCGTTATACTGCGCACCTGTTTTTCTGAGAGGCGCCCGCATGTCCCAAACTCTGAGCACAGACGTCCTGATCGTCGGCGGCGGCGTCGCCGGCCTGTGGCTGAACGCACGGCTGCGCGCCAAGGGCTACGCCACGCTGCTGGTGGAGCGCGAAAGCCTGGGCGGCGGTCAGAGCGTCAAGTCCCAGGGCATCATCCACGGCGGCGCCAAGTACGCCCTGCATGGCGCCCTGAGCGGTGCATCGGAAGCCATCGCCGACATGCCACGGCGCTGGCGCGAGGCGCTGGATGGCACGGGCGAGTTGGATCTGTCTGGCGTGCGTCTGCTTTCCGACGCCCATTACCTGTGGTCGCCAGGCACGCTGGCCGGCAACCTGACCAGCTTCTTCGCCAGCAAGGCCGTACGCGGGCGGGTCGACCAGGTCAAGGGCGAGCAACTGCCTCCAGCGCTGCAGAACCCGAAATTCAAGGGCAAGGTCTATCGCCTGGCAGAATTGGTGGTGGACGTGCCCAGCCTGATCACCCGCCTGGCCGAGCTCGCTGGCGACAGCCTGCTCGCCGCCGATGCCATCGAGCCACTGCACGAGAACGGCCAACTGGTTGGCCTGCGTGTCGATGGTCGCGAAATCCGCGCCCAGCGCATCGTGCTCAGCGCCGGTCGCGGCAACGCCGACCTGCTGGCCAGCCTTGGCATCGCCCAACCCAGCCAGCAACTGCGCCCGCTGCACATGGTGATGGTCAAAGGGCCGAGCCTAAAGCCGCTGTACGCCCATTGCCTGGGCGGAGGCCCCAAGCCGCGGATTACCGTGACCAGCCACCCGAGCGCCGATGGCGAATGGGTCTGGTACCTGGGCGGCGACCTGGCTGAAGCGGACGGCGTAGCCCGCGACGAAGCCGCGCAGATCGAAGCCGCACGCAAGGAGCTCACCCAGCTGCTGCCCTGGATCGATTTGTCCACAGCCCAATGGGCGACCCTACGTGTCGAGCGGGCGGAACCCGCGCAAAGCGGCCTGGTGCGGCCGGACAATGCTTTCCTGAGCGACCAGGGCGCCCTGCTCGTCGGCTGGCCAACCAAGCTGGCCCTGGCGCCGGACTTCGCTGATCGCGTGCTGAGCCATCTCGAGCGCGACGGCATTCGCCCGGCGGCTCAAGCTGCCTTGCCCGAACTGCCACGCCCGGTTATCGGCCGTACTGCGTGGGAGGCAGCATTCTGATGCGCGACCTGCACGAGCTGCATCGCCCGCTGGGCTCCACCGGCCTGAGCGTTTCCCCCCTTGGTTTGGGCACCGTCAAACTGGGCCGTGATCAGGGCGTCAAGTACCCCAACGGCTTCACCATTCCCGATGACCAGCAGGCGCTGCAGTTGCTCGGCCTGGCCCGGGAGCTGGGCATCAATCTGCTCGATACCGCGCCGGCTTACGGCACCAGCGAACAGCGCCTCGGCCCGCTGCTGCGCGGCCAGCGCCACGATTGGGTGATCGTCAGCAAGGTGGGCGAGGAGTTCGACAACGGCCTGTCGCATTTCGATTTTTCCGCCGCGCACACCCGACGCTCGGTGGAGCGCAGCCTGAAACGTCTGGAAACGGACTATCTCGACCTGGTGCTGGTGCACTCCAACGGCGACGACCTGGCGATCCTGCAGCACGAAGCGGTCTACCAGACCCTCGCCGAGCTCAAGCAGGCCGGGCTGATTCGCGGCTTCGGCTTCTCCGGCAAGACGGTCGAGGGTGGTCTGCTGGCACTGGAGCGCGGCGACTGCGCCATGGTCACCTACAACCTGGGCGAGCAGCAGGAACGTCCGGTATTGGACTATGCTGCCAGTCACGCCAAAGGCGTGCTGATCAAGAAAGCCCTGGCCAGCGGCCATGTCTGCCTGGACAGCAGTGTCGACCCGATACGCGCCAGCTTCGAGCTGATCTTCGCTCACCCGGGTGTGGGCAGCGCCATCGTCGGCACCATCAACCCACTGCATCTAGCGCACAACGTGGCAGTGGCTGCCGAGGTTATTGTCGGCACTAAAAGTGGTAACAGAGGATCAGCAGAGTGATGAACAGGCGTTCCGATAACGCCTTTTGACGCCGCCCAGGCGGCCGACCCCGACGCAAGAAGGAGCCGACATGCCGCGCATCATTTCCCGCAAGGACCCCGCCACCTTCAAGACCTTGCCGTTATACGTCGAGGCAACGCCTGATGGCATCGCCTACCAGAGCCTTGGCCGCCCACTGAATTTCAGCGAAATGCTCGAACGCCGCAAACCGGTCGAGCTGCCCGACAGCCAGCGCTTCGCGGCGGAGCTGGCCAACCTGGGTGTATCGGTGCGCCTGACCCTGCACTGGCAGGGCCGCGAATACTGGCTGCTGGTGCGCCAGCGCCGCCACGACCGCGGCGATGTCGTGCTCAAGCTGATCTCCGGCTACGTACCGGCCCACGAACTCAACCTGCCGCTGCTGACCGCTATCCAGGAAGTGGCCGAGGAATGCCTGTTGGAAACCAGCGAAGGCTGGCTCTACGGCCGCTTCGGCGACACCTGGCTACCAGCGCCCTACGAGGGCGCACTCAAGTA
Organism: Pseudomonas sp. PA1(2017); assembly: GCF_001945375.1. NCBI lineage: Bacteria > Pseudomonadati > Pseudomonadota > Gammaproteobacteria > Pseudomonadales > Pseudomonadaceae > Pseudomonas > Pseudomonas sp. PA1(2017). The sequence goes on along the minus strand of NZ_MSXU01000015.1, from coordinate 256,425 downwards.
CCGGGAGAACGTCCATTTCCGGCTCAGCCCACTGTCTGGCGCCGCTCGCCCGGTGCAATGCGGCAACCTGACCTTGCTGGAGCGCCCGCGGGCCTACGTGCATGTACCCACCGCATCGCTGCAGCTGGTCTACGACCTGCGCCTGGACCTGCCCAAAGAGGCGAAGCAACCTAGTCTGCTGCACGTCGATGAGCACCTGGAGAACGGCAAGCTGATCGCCCGTCTGGATCACGCCCGCCCCGATCTGTATTTGATTCCCCTGGAGCAGGGCCGCCCCACCGCCGAGCTGTTGACCCTGCGCCAAGGCCAACTGGTGCCTGCCAATACTCGCGGCCTGTGGCTGGCGGAAAGCTTCGCCGCCCAGGACGGCTGGCTGGTTCGCGATGAACGCATCCGCTGGAAGGATTGGCTAACGCTGCAGAACCTGACGCCGAAGCCCGGCAAGTCCGAATTGTTCGGCACGCGCCCTGAGGCTTCTTCAAGGGCTCGCCTGGATACCGCCGCGGCGGTCTGACCGGCAGGCGCCACAAAACAAAACCCCGCCAAGTG
>NZ_MSXU01000015.1:57489-255866 GCF_001945375.1 Pseudomonas sp. PA1(2017) | reverse complement strand
TGCTCGCGACTCACATCGCTCGGGTAACGGTGCTTTCTCATACCCATAGTGTGCAGGAAAAGATCCGAGACAGGTTCTGAGAACTTGGCCCGTTTTTGTGGGAGCCGCGACCTCGCGGCGAATTAGTCAGGCACCGCCGATAGGCGGTCAGGCTGCAATCGTTTCGCCCCGAGGTCGGGGCTCCCACAGGTTGGTTTGAGTTGCCGCTTCAAGCGGCCTCTACCAAGCCGCCTTAGCCGTTGACCTTATGCAGCAACCGCAGCAGCTGGTTACGTTCGTCGTCGTCAAGGGCGGCGGTAGCCGCTTCGTCGCTGGCCACGGCGATGGCCTTGAGCTGGCCGAGCAGGGCGATGCCTGCCTTGGTGAGGAACACGCCATAGGCGCGCTTGTCCTGCACGCCGCGAACACGCTGGGCCAAGCCACGGCTTTCCAGCTTGTTGAGCAGCGGTACCAATTGTGGCGGCTCGATGGCCAGTTGGCGGGCCAGGTCGGCCTGCATCAGGCCCGGCTCGTTGTCGATGATCACCATCGCGGTGAACTGTGCCGGGCGCAGGTCATGCTGGGCCAGGTTGCCGACCAGGTGCTGGAATACCTTCAGTTGGGCGCGACGCAGCGCATAACCCACCAGGGTGTCCAGCCAGCTGTCAGGCAGCGCGTCACCAGGAGCGCTGGTCGCGGGCGAAGTGTCCATCTGGCTGGAAACGTTGCTCATGGCTTGGCTTCTTCAGTTAAGCGAATTAAGCATTTTGCACCGTGGTGCGCTGGCTGACCAGCGTCGAGGAGGCAGGCGCGTCGACTCAGGCCCGCTTCTTGGCACCAGGTGCACTGCCTGGAGAGCGGTTGAGCTTCTCTGCGCTTAGCCGCCGCTGGCCTTCGCCATCGACCCAGCCGGCCTCCCAGGCAGCAGCAGGAATGCTGTCGGCGAAGGGCAGGGTGTCGGCAGCGTGACCGGCGAGGCCCGCCATATAGCCCTGCTGGTACGCCTTGGTGAGGCTTTCCAGGCTCCAGTGTTGCTTGTTGTCGCGGTGGCTCATGAGAGGGATTCGCAAAGAGGCTTGCAAACCATGCTAGCCAAATCCGTCTGGTCAAACCGGGCCACCTGTCCCGGATTTATGACCATTGGTTTTTTTTGTGACGCAGTCGTCGCGGGCCTGGCCGTTTTACACGGCCAGGGCGAGGATGCTGGCCTGGTAGGCGGCGGCGAAGCTGTCGAAGTCGCCTTCCTCGTGAGCTTCGAGCTCGGCCTGTTCCTGCAGTGAGCGCTGGGCGGCCTGCTCGAATTCGGCTTGCTGCTCGGCGTTCAATGGCTGGCCGCGGAAATGCTCGGCGTGACGCTTGCTCTGGCGCAGGGAAAACGCCGCGAAGCTTTCGCCTTTCTGCAGTTCGGCGAGCACCTGGGCCGACGGCGTCAGGCTGGCATCGTCGATTTTCGCGCGTTGGGCCTGCAGGGCGGCGCCATGGGCGTCCGTCCCCTGGCTGCGGTCGAGCAGCCTGGTGATCGCTTCGATGCCGTCGAGCAGTTCGTGGGCCCAGCTCTGCAGGACCACGGGCGCACCATGGCGCTGCAGGTGCAGGCCAGGACGGCGACCTTCCTTGACCACCTTGAGGAAGTTATCCGAGCAACTGCCGCATTCGCCGTTGCTCAGCTGCGGGCTGTCCTGCAGGGCGCAGTAGAGCAGGAAGGCATCGAGGAAGCGCGACTCGGCGAGGTCGATGCCCATCGGCAGGAACGGATTGATGTCCAGGCAGCGCGCCTCGACGTACTGCACGCCACGGGCCATCAGCGCCTGGATCGGCCGCTCGCCGCTGTAGGTCACGCGCTTCGGGCGAATGTTGGAGTAGTACTCGTTCTCGATCTGCAGCACATTGGTGTTGAGCTGCAGCCACTCGCCGTCCTTCTTGGTGCCGATGTCGACGTAGGGCGGATACGGCGTACCGACGGCCTGGCGCAGGCTGTCGGTGTAGCTGGCCAGGTCGTTGTAGCAGGGCGTCAGCCCGGCTTGGGCCTCGCTCTGGTAACCCAGGTCGCTCATGCGCAGGCTGGTGGCGTAGGGCAGGTACAGGGTGTCGGCGTCCAGCTCCTGGAGCTGGTGCGAGCGGCCGCGCATGAAATTCTTGTCCAGTGCCGGCGAGGCGCCGAACAGGTACATCAGCAGCCAACTGTAGCGGCGGAAGTTGCGGATCAACGCGATGTAGCGCGAGGACTGATAGTCGCGCGCGCTGCGCCCGTCGCCTTCGGCTTCCTGCAGCACGGCCCACAGCTGCTCGGGCAGGGAGAAGTTGTAGTGGATACCGGCGATGCACTGCATGGTCTTGCCGTAACGCAGGGCCAGGCCCTTACGGTACACGTACTTGAGCTGGCCGATATGCGAACTGCCGTATCGGGCGATCGGGATGACCTCTTCTTCGGGCAGCGGGCCTGGCATCGAGGGGCTCCACAGGTACTCGCCGTCCAGCTTGCTGTACACGAAGCGGTGGATGCGATCGAGCTCGGCCAGGGTCTCGCCGGGGTCGACCGCCGTGGCGGTGATGAACTCGAGCAGGGATTCGGAATAGTCCGTGGTGATCTGCCCGTTGGTCAGCGCCGAGCCCAGCGCAGTGGAATGGCCGCTCAGCGCCAGCTGGCCACTTTCATCGACGCGCAGGCATTCACGCTCGATGCCATGCAGGCACTGGGAGAGCAGGGACAGGTTGGCGTGCTCGCCGAGCAGGGCCAGACGGCGGGAGAACAGGTCGCTCAAGATTGCATTCCTTCACGCAGCGGTCGCCCCAATATGGGGGTGGACGCTGGACTCTACAAGGGGCGAATTGCTGACGTTGGTCGTCTGGCGAAAGGGATGTACGTTTTAGCGACACGTGCAGGCAGCTTTCAAGCTCTGCCGCGCGTGACCTGGGCCTCAGAGCCTGTTCACGATCTGTATGCGCATGAGGCGGCAGCTACAAGGCAGGAACAGACGGAGGGTGGATCGGGGCGCGTAACTGACGCTCTTTTCATCCACCGTTGCGATCACGGGGCGGTGGACGGATCGGGCCGCGTAGGTGAAACGTCGTCTACGCGACCCGGTCCACCCTACGAACTGTGCTTGAGTCGGGCCTCAGAGGCAGGCGAAGGTGGCCTGGGCCTTGGCCACCAGCTTGTCGTGCTGGTGCACCTCGGCTTCGATCACCTGGGTGCGGCGGCCAGCGTGGATGACCCAGGCGCGGCAGCTCAGGTCACCTTCGGTGACGCCGCGGATGTAGTTGACCTTGCACTCCAGGGTCACGCTGCTCGGCTCGCCGTCGGTGAGGCTGTGGCTGGCCTGGCCCATGGCAGTGTCGATCAGCGAGAACAGCGCGCCGCCGTGCAGCTTGCCATGAAGGTTGCGCAGGCCATCGTGCATGCTCAGGGCGATGATCGCCTCGCCGGCCTCGGCCTTGACGATCTGCAAGCCGAGCAGGCGCCCGAAGGCGCTGCTTTTGCCGATCTCGTCTGCGGATTGGCTCATCGCTTATTTCCTCAGTTGTTTGGCGTTGGCGAACAGAGAAGCCATGGCGGCATTGGCCGGAGCGGGTTTGTCCTGGCCGGAGTGGCGCTCGCTGCGCGGCGTCTGGCCGCCCTTGCCCGCGCCCTGGCGACCGCCGCCTCGGGGGCCATCGACCTTCTCGCCCGGGGTGTCGCTCATGCGCATCGACAGGGCGATGCGATTGCGCGGGATGTCCACTTCCATGACCTTGACTTTGACCACGTCGCCGGCTTTGACGGCCTCGTGCGGGTCCTTGATGAATTTCTCGGAGAGCGCCGAGATGTGCACCAGGCCGTCCTGGTGTACGCCGATGTCGACGAAGGCGCCGAAGTTGGTCACGTTGGTAACCACGCCTTCCAGGATCATCCCCAATTCGAGGTCTTTGAGGGTTTCCACGCCTTCTTGGAACTCGGCGGTCTTGAACTCGGGGCGTGGGTCGCGGCCGGGTTTTTCCAGCTCGCTGAGGATGTCGCTGACCGTCACCTGGCCGAAGGTCTCGTCTGTGAATTTCTTCGGATCCAGGCGCTTGAGAAAGCCAGCATCGCCGATCAGCGAGCGGATGTCGCGGCCAGTGTCGGCGGCGATGCGCTGCACCAGCGGGTAGGTTTCCGGGTGCACGGCGGAGGCGTCCAGCGGGTTGTCGCCATTCATCACGCGCAGGAAGCCGGCGGCCTGTTCGAAGGTCTTGTCGCCCAGGCGCGGGACCTTCTTCAGGGCGTCACGGGTCTTGAAGGCGCCATGAGCGTCGCGATGGGCGACGATATTCTGCGCAAGGGTCGCGTTGAGGCCAGAAATCCGCGCCAGCAGGGCGCTAGAGGCGGTGTTGACGTCCACGCCCACGGCGTTCACGCAGTCTTCCACCACGGCGTCCAGGCTGCGCGCCAGCTTCAGTTGGGACACATCGTGCTGGTACTGGCCCACGCCAATGGATTTCGGGTCGATCTTCACCAGCTCGGCCAGCGGGTCCTGCAGGCGGCGAGCGATGCTCACTGCGCCGCGCAGGGATACGTCCAGATCGGGGAATTCCCTGGCCGCCAGCTCCGAGGCCGAATACACCGAGGCGCCGGCCTCGCTGACCATGATCTTGGTCATTTTCAGGCCCGGGTACTTCTTGATCAGCTCGATGGCCAGCTTGTCGGTCTCACGGCTAGCGGTGCCATTGCCGATGGCGATCAGGTCGACGCCGTGCTTGGCGCACAGCTTGGCCAGCACGTTGAGGGTGCCGTCCCAGTCATTGCGAGGGGCGTGCGGGTAGACGGTGGCGGTGTCGAGCAGCTTGCCGGTGGCGTCGACCACGGCCACCTTGCAACCGGTGCGCAGGCCCGGGTCGAGGCCCAGGGTCGCGCGCGGGCCTGCGGGTGCGGCCAGCAGCAGATCGTGCAGGTTGCGGGCGAACACGCTGATCGCCTCGTCCTCGGCGCCTTCACGCAGTTCGCCGAGCAGATCGGTTTCCAGGTGGGTGTAGAGCTTGACCTTCCAGGTCCAGCGCACCACTTCCCCCAGCCACTTGTCGCCGGCACGACCCTGGTTGGCGATGCCGAAACGCTCGGCGATCATGCCCTCGCACGGGTGCAGGGTGCCGGGAAGCTCTTCGCCGACCTTGAGACTGGCAGTGAGAATGCCCTCGTTGCGCCCGCGGAAAATCGCCAGGGCGCGGTGCGACGGGGCGCCCTTGAGCTTTTCGTCATGCTCGAAGTAGTCACGGAACTTGGCGCCCTCGGTTTCCTTGCTGGCGATTACCCTGGCGCTCAGGGTGGCGTTGTCCTTGAGGAAGCTGCGCAGGCTGCTGAGCAGGCTGGCGTCTTCGGCGAAGCGTTCCATTAGAATGTACTTGGCGCCTTCGAGCACCGCCTTGGTGTCGGCGAAGCCTTTCTCGGCATCGATGAAGCGCGCCGCTTCGCTCTCCGGGGTCAGGTTCGGGTCATTGAACAGTGCGTCGGCCAGCTCGCCGAGGCCGGCTTCCAGGGCAATCTGGCCCTTGGTGCGGCGCTTCTGCTTATAGGGCAGGTAAAGGTCTTCGAGGCGCGTCTTGGTGTCGGCGAGGTTGATCTCGCGGGTCAGTTCGGGGGTCAGCTTGCCCTGTTCCTCGATGCTGGCGAGGATGCTCGCGCGGCGATCATCGAGTTCGCGCAGATAACGCAGGCGCTCTTCCAGATTGCGCAGCTGGGTATCGTCGAGGCTGCCGGTGACTTCCTTGCGGTAACGGGCGATGAACGGCACGGTGGAACCTTCATCCAGCAGCTGTACGGCGGCGGCGACCTGTTGCGGGCGTACGCCCAGTTCTTCGGCGATACGGTTGTTGATGCTGAGCATAGAAAGAAGAATCCACCTTGAAACGACTAAAACCGGCCTCGCTCGTGATGAGCCGGACTATAAAACGGCGCATTATAGCCACGCCCGCAGGGGCACAGGCCACTCGCCATTGGCGGCTGTCAGACCATGAATCGGCGCGAAGTGCGCGAACGACAGCGAAAAATCTGCTAACAATGGACAATACGTGGTCTACACGGCCTCTGAGCCATAATGCCGCCGGTCAGCCGGACGCAACGCGTCGCGGACTCTCGGTCAAGGAGCCTCTATGAGCAGCACTGCAGTACAACCGGTCGAAGGCGAAAAGATCCTGATTGTCGATGACGACGCCCGTCTGCGTCGCCTGCTCGAGCGTTTCTTCGACGAGCAGGGCTATCGCGTACGCGCCGTGGAGAACGTCGAGCAAATGGACCGCCTGCTATCGCGCGAGCTGTTCAACCTGGTGGTGCTCGACCTGATGCTGCCGGGCGAAGACGGCATGAGCGCCTGCCGTCGCCTGCGCGCCTCCAACAACCAGGTGCCGATCATCATGCTCACCGCCAAGGGCGACGAAGGTAGCCGCATCCAGGGCCTGGAAATCGGTGCCGACGATTACCTGGCCAAGCCGTTCAACCCACGCGAACTGCTGGCCCGCATCAAGGCCGTACTGCGCCGCCAGGCGCCGGTAGTGCCGGGCGCGCCGGGCAGCGAAGACGAGAGCGTCACCTTCGGTGATTACGAGCTGTCCCTGGCCACTCGTGAACTGAAGAAGGGCGACGAGGTGCACATGCTCACCACCGGTGAGTTCGCGGTGCTCAAGGCGCTGGTGCAGCACGCCCGCGAGCCGCTTACCCGCGACAAGCTGATGAATCTGGCCCGCGGTCGTGAGTGGGACGCCCTGGAGCGCTCCATCGACGTGCAGATTTCCCGTCTGCGCCGGCTGATCGAGCCTGATCCGTCCAAGCCGCGCTATATCCAGACCGTCTGGGGCGTGGGGTATGTGTTCGTACCGGACGGCAACAAGTAAAACGGATACATAGCGCTGGAGGGCTGGCGATCGATGCCAGCCCTCGTTCGTTCAGCCCCGCCCTCAGCGTTTTGCCCGGCTCCTGTTTCTATGAAAGCTCCACTCTGGTTTCCGCAAAGTTTCTTCTCGCGCACCCTCTGGCTGGTGCTGATCGTCGTGCTGTTTTCCAAAGCGCTGACCCTCGTTTACCTGATGATGAACGAGGACGTGCTGGTCGACCGTCAATACAGCCACGGCGCCGCGTTGACCCTGCGCGCCTACTGGGCGGCGAATCCCGAGGATCGTGGCGATATCGCCGAGGCTGCCGGCCTCAAGCGGGTGACGCGTGCCGAAGTGCCCGCCAGCGAGGAGCACTGGCCCTACAGCGAGATCTTCCAGCGGCAGATGCAGTCCGAACTCGGCCCCGACACCGAAACCCGCGTACGGGCCAAGAGCCCGCCAGCGCTCTGGGTGCACGCGCCAACGCTGGGTGAAGACTGGATTCGCGTGCCGCTCTACCCGCATCCGTTGCGTGGCCAGCGGATCTGGAGCGTGCTGGGCTGGTTCCTGGGTATCGGCCTGCTGTCCACGGCGGCGGCATGGATCTTCGTGCGTCAGCTCAGCGCGCCACTCAAGCGCCTGGTGATCGCTGCCCGCCAGTTTGGCCAGGGCCGCAGCGTGCGATTGCCGGTCGGCGATACGCCGAGTGAAATGGCCGAGGTGTACCGCGCATTCAACCAGATGGCCGAGGACGTCGAGCAGGCCGGGCGCGAGCGCGAGCTGATGCTCGCCGGGGTGTCCCATGACCTGCGTACGCCGCTGACGCGGTTGAGGCTGTCCCTGGAGTTTCTCGACCATGACTCCGAGCTGACCGATGACATGGTGCGCGATATCGAGGACATGGACGCCATTCTCGATCAGTTCCTGGCCTTCATCCGTGACGGTCGTGACGAGCCTGTCGAAGACCTGGTGCTGCCCGAGCTGATTCGTGAGGTGGTCGCCCCTTACAATCAGAAGAGCGAACAGGTGCGCCTGTTCCTCGAGCCGATTCCGGCCTTTCCGCTGCGCCGGGTGTCGATCAAGCGACTGATCGTCAACCTGATCGAGAACGCCTTGCGTTATGGCGGCAGCCCGGTGGAAATCGTTCTGTCGGTGGCTGGTGACCACAGCGCGCCCTATGTGGTGCTAAGCGTGATGGACCGTGGCGCCGGCATCGATCCGAGCGAGCTGAGCAACATCGTCAACCCGTTCATCCGTGGCGACAGCGCCCGCGGTGGAAAGGGAGCCGGGCTGGGGCTGGCCATCGTCAAGCGCATCGCTTCGCTACATGGCGGTAGCGTGGAACTGCGCAATCGTACAGGTGGTGGGCTGGAGGCCCGTATCTGTCTGCCTCTGGGGTTATTGTTGCCACGCGACGCGGCCTGATTCTCGACTAGGCTGTTAACTCGATGCAGGCACCTGTACAGCCCCGATAGGCTGCTTCATGCTGTGCTGGCATAGCGATATGAGGTTCGTATGCCCCGCACTGCCGAACGCTTGCCGTTCTGGACCTGGTGGCTACCACTGCCGGTCTTTCATCTGGCGACACAGCTATCTCTGATCACCCAGTTCGAGGGTGGGCTGGGTATCCTCTATCTGCCATTCGCCCTCGGGCTGGTACTGGTGCTCTGGTGGGGGCCGCGAGTGCTGTGGGCGCTTTACGCCAATGCGGTGTTGTCCACGCCGCTGTGGGGGCTGGACTGGCACCAGGCGCCCCTGCACGCGGCGCCGGAAACCCTGGGCGTCGCCTGCTGTTACCTGCTGCTGCGCTGGCGGCCGTTCGACGTCGCCCTGCCGGACATCAGCCACGTGTTGCGCTTCATCCTTCTCGGTGTGCTGATACCGGCAGCAGTCACCTGCCTGCTGTTGATCGGCTGCCGGTTGCTGCTCGACGAACTGATCGTGGCGCAGGTACCGCAGTTGGTGCTGACGCTCTGGCTGGTCGACAGCCTCACCGCGCTGGTGATTTCCATCCCCTTGCTGACCTACCTCAGCCCCTGGTTGCGCCGGCGCGGCTGGCTGATGCCGGCCGGGGGCATCGCGTCGCCCCTGTTGCAAGTTCCCATGGCCCTGCGCACGTTGCCCTCGCTATACGTACTGTTGCCGGTGCTGGTATGTCTGCCGGTGCTGCTGGAACTGTTGCCGACACCCTTGAAGATGCCGGCCGTGGGCCTGGTCATGCTGGGGCTGGCGCTGGTCTGGGGGTTTTCCGGGGCGGTGTGCGGGGCCGCGATCAGCGCCATCGCCATCCTGGTGTTGCCCTGGTTTCACGCGGTCACCGCTGGCGGCAGCTGGATCGATCCGCAGCGTGTCGAGCTGCACTTCGGCATCCTGCTGTTCGTCCTGGCGGCGCTGCTGATCGGCCGCAGCCTCACCGACCTGCGCCTGGCCCTCGGCCATAGCGCGGCGGTACAACGCCAGCTGAACCTAGCGCATTCGGCATTGGACGCCAGCCCATTGGGTGTCTTGATTGCAGATGCGCGGCGGGCCGAATTGCCGCTGATCTACTGCAACCCGGCCTTCGAACAGATCACCGGGCGCGAGGCCGATGCAACCCTCGGCCTGAGCCTGTTCGAGCTGCTGCGCGGCGAGAAACGCCACGAAGGCCTGCATGTACTGGAAACCGCGATCCGCCGCGAGGTACCTGGCAACGCGGTGTTGCGCCTGCAGCGCCAGGACGGCGAGGCCTTCTGGGGCGAGGTGATTCTGGCGCCGATGCGCGACGAAGAAGGCGTCAGCCACTTCATCGTCATGCAGCAGGACGTCAGCACCCGCGAGCAACTGGCCCAGGACATGGTGCGCCAGAGCGAGACCCTGCAGCAGCAGAGCCACCTGTTCACCCAGACCGAAAACATCGCCGATCTGGGCGGCTGGTCGCTGAACATGCGCGACATGAGCATGTACTGGAGCGCCGGCTGCTTTGCCATCTACGAGCTGGATCCGAAAAGCGGCGCGCCGTCTTTCGAGGAATCGCTGAACCAGTTCGACGTCTCTGGCCGCGAGCTGATCGGCCGTACCCTGCAGAAAATGTACAAGGGCGACGACCAGTTCGATATCGAGGTGCGTGGCAGTACCGCCAAGGGCCGCACGCGCTGGGTCAGGCTACTTGGCGTGGCCGAGCGCGACGGTGGCGAGCTGGTGCGCATCTATGGCGCCGCTCAGGACATCACTGCGCGGCGCCGTACCGAGCAGCAACTGCGAGAGCGCGATGATCGACTGCGCCTGTTCTTCGAGGCACCGCTGATCGGCATGGCGCTGATCACCCCGACCTTCGGCTGGTCGGAAGTCAACCTCAAACTGTGCAGCATCCTTGGCCTGAGCCGGGAGCAACTGATGGAATCCAGTTGGGCCAGCATCAGCAGCCCCGAGGATCTTGAGGCCGAGCAGCCCCTGCTCGACGACGTGCGCAGCGGTAGTCGCGAGGGCTTCGAGCGCGATCGCAACTTCCTGCGCGCCGACGGCAGCCCGGTGCAGACGCGCCTGCACCTGCGTGCGGTGCGACGCACCAATGGCGGCGTCAGCATGTTCCTGCTGCTGGTCGAGGACATCAGCGCTCGCTACGAAGCTGAGGCCCGCTATCGCACCGTCGTCGAGCATGCGCCCGAGGCAATCATGCTCTACAGCGAAGAGGGCGGCATGGTCGATTTCAACGGCAACGCCCTGCGCCTGTTCGGCTATCGACGTGAAGAACTGCTCAGCCGCCGGCCTTTCGAGCTGAGCCCGGAGGTTCAGGCCGACGGCAGGCCGTCCTCCGAGGCTGCCAAACACTATCTCAAGGCCGCCCTGCGCGGCGAAGTGCCGGTGTTCGAATGGTTGCATCAGGACAGCAGCGGCCGGCAATTCCCTTGCGAGGTGCGCCTGGTGCGGTTGCCGGGCGAGCCGGTGTTGATTCGCTGCAGCGTCACCGATATTTCCGAGCGCCAGCGTTACCAGCGGGAGATCGAGCGCCTGGCCTACAGCGACGAGCTGACCGGCCTGCCAAACCGCCGGCTGATGCTCGACCGCCTGCAGCATGCCATGGATCGTGAGATACGCCAGGGCAGCCTGGGCGCGCTGCTGTTCATCGACCTCGACCATTTCAAGACGGTCAACGACAGCCTCGGCCACCTGGTCGGTGACAGCCTGCTGCGTGAAGTGACTGCCCGCTTGGAAGGGCAACTGCGTACCGAAGACACCCTGGCACGCATGGGCGGTGATGAGTTCGTAGTGCTGCTAGAGGGCCTGGATGCCAATGCCCAGCTGGCGGGCGAGCAGGCTGCGATGGTCGGCGAGCGCCTGCTCAAGAGCCTGGAACGGCCCTGCGTGATCGACGGTCATGAGTTATCCATGAGCGCCAGCATCGGTATCGCCCTGCATCCGTTCGGTGAGCAGAACGCCGCCGATGTGCTCAAGCAGGCCGACACCGCCATGTATCGCGCCAAGCAGGGTGGTCGCAACGCCCTGCATTTCTTCGCGCCCGCCATGCAGGCGGCCATCGACCAGCGCCTGCAGCTTCAGGGCGAGCTGCGCCAGGCGATTGCCCGGGATCAGCTTTACCTGGTGTTCCAGCCGCAACTGCAGCTGGATGATGGCCAGCTGATCGGTGCCGAGGTGCTGGTGCGCTGGGCGCACCCGGAAAAGGGCGAGATCCTGCCGGGCCATTTCATTCCCCTGGCCGAAGAGACAGGCTTGATCCAGGAAATTGGCAATTGGGTGCTCGAGCGTGCCTGCGCCACCCTGCAGGCTTGGCTGGCGGAGCACCCGGACGTGGTGCTGGCGGTGAACCTCAGCCCGCGCGAGCTGCGCAGCCGCGAGTGCGTCGAACGGGTGCGCGGCTGCCTGGAGCGCTACGGCGTGCCGGCCGCGGCCTTGGAGCTGGAACTCACCGAAGGCGTGCTGCTCGAGGACGTCGAGCAGTGCATCGCCAACATGCGCGCGCTCAAGCAACTCGGCGTACGTTTCTCGATCGACGACTTCGGCACCGGCTATTCGTCCCTGACCTATCTCAAGCGCCTGCCGCTGGACCGGCTGAAGATCGACCGCAGTTTCACCCAGGACCTGGGGACCAGCGGCAACGGCAACAATGTCCTGCTGGTGGAAACCATTCTGATGATCGCCCGCAACCTGGGCCTGGAATGCGTGGCCGAGGGCATCGAAACCACCGACCAGCTCGAGCACTTGAAGCGCCTGGGTTGCGAGTTCGGCCAGGGTTATCTGCTGGGCAGGCCAATGGTCGAGGCGGAGTTCCTGAAGCGAATGGGCCCGCCGCGGCAGGCCCGTTCCTGAGCCTTCACCAGCTCAGTTCGTCACCCTGCAAGCGCGCCTTGCGGCCGTACGGCCAGGCGAAGTTGGCGTCGCCGTGGCCGCTGGGCAGCTCGCCATAGAGCGGGATGTCGAAGGGCGGCAGATACTCGCCGATGATTTCCTCGATGCTGTGCTGCACGCCGCGCCGTGGGCAGTCGGTGAAGCTGCCCAGGCACACGGCGGCCGGGCGGCGCTCGGCGAAACTTTCGAACAGCTGCCAGAAGCTGCGCTCCAGGCGGTAGTACGGCTCGCCGACGTCTTCGAGTATCAGGATGGCATCGTTCGGCAGCTGCATGCCCGCAACGGTGCCGCAGCCGCTGGCCAGGGCGGTGAGGTTGCCGCCGACCAGAGGGCCGTTCACGGCAGTTTTCGGGCCGCTGAGGTGGCGTACGGGTAGCGAGTGGCTGCGGTCCTGCAGCAGATCCCACAGCGAGCGCATCGACGCCAGCCGTTCGCGTTGGCCGGCTGGTGCGGACAGGGCCTGCAGGCCGAGCGCGGTGGCCACCGGGCCGTGGATGCCGGGCAGCTCATGGCGAGCGAAGGCGTCGAGCAGCACCGACAGGTCCGAGTAACCGATCAGCGGCCTTGGGCTGGCGCGCTGCAGCAGCGCCCAGTCGATGCCCGGCAGCAGTTGCGCGCTGCCGTAGCCGCCGCGCAGGCACCAGACGGCGTCGATATCCGGCAGGCAGAACGCTTCGTGCAGGTCTTCCAGGCGTTGCGCCGGCGTGCCCGCCAGATAACGATGCCGGGCGCGCACGTGGCGGCCCAGGTGGTAATCGATGCCCTGCACGTCGAGCTGCGCCAGGGTGGCATCGAAGATCTCGTTGGCGATTGCCGAGGCGGGGGCGATCAGGGCCACGCGGCCCTTGAAGGCTGTATTCATCCTTTACCCTTGGTACGTGTCAGGTTGGGGCCGCCGTTCTTTTCCAGGTAGCCGATGATCATCCCGGCAACGTCCTTGCCGGTAGTCACCTCGATGCCTTCCAGGCCGGGCGAGGAGTTCACCTCCATCACCAGCGGGCCGTGGTTGGAGCGCAGGATGTCGACGCCGGCCACCGACAGGCCCATCACCTTGGCGGCGCGAATGGCGGTCATGCGTTCTTCCGGGGTGATCTTGATCAGGCTGGCGGTGCCGCCGCGGTGCAGGTTGGAGCGGAACTCGCCGGGCTTGGCCTGGCGCTTCATCGCCGCGATGACCTTGTCGCCGACCACGAAGCAGCGGATGTCGGCGCCGCCGGCTTCCTTGATGTATTCCTGCACCATGATGTTTTGCTTGAGGCCCATGAAGGCCTCGATCACCGATTCGGCGGCCTTTTCGGTTTCGCACAGCACCACGCCGATGCCCTGGGTGCCTTCGAGCACCTTGATCACCAGTGGCGCGCCGTTGACCATCTGGATCAGGTCGGGAATGTCGTCCGGCGAGTGGGCGAAGCCGGTCACCGGCAGGCCGATGCCGCGCCGCGACAGCAACTGCAGCGAGCGCAGCTTGTCCCGCGAGCGGGCGATGGCCACCGATTCGTTGAGCGGTACCACGCCCATCATCTCGAACTGGCGTAGCACCGCGCAGCCGTAGAAGGTCACCGAGGCGCCGATGCGCGGGATCACCGCGTCGAAGCCTTCCAGCGGTTTACCGCGATAATGGATCTGCGGCTTGTGGCTGGCGATGTTCATGTAGGCGCGCAGGGTATCGATCACCACCATTTCATGGCCGCGCTGTTGCCCGGCTTCGACCAGGCGACGCGTGGAATACAGGCGCGGATTGCGCGACAGCACAGCGATTTTCATTGGGCACCGGTCGGGTCGGGAAGCACGGGTTTGTCTTGTACGTAAGTGAGCGCCGGGTTGACCACCAGTTGGCCGTCGACCAGGGCTTTGGAACCGAGCAACATGCGATAACGCATGGTCTTGCGGCTGGCCAGGGTGAACTCCACCGGCCACTGCAGATCGCCCAGCATCAGGCTGGTACGGATCACGTAGCGGCTCTGGGCCTGGCCGTTGGAACTCTTGATGGTCTTGAGCGCGACCAGGCGCGCCTCGCAGCGATGCCGGCGCTGCACCTGGGTGCCGATGTAGGCGGTGAAGCGCACCCAGCGTTCTCCGTCGCGCTCGAATGGCTGAATGTCGCTGGCGTGCAGGCTCGACGTGCTGGCGCCAGTGTCGATCTTGGCGCGCAGGCCGACGATGCCCAACTCCGGCAGGTTCACCCACTCGCGCAGGCCGATCACGTTGAGGTGGTCGAATGTCTTCAAGAACGCGTTCCGTCTCTACTAGGGCTGGCATCAGGCGCGCATGGTACTGAAAATCCGCCGTGCTGCACGCCTGTCAGTGGGTAATCGTGGCGGATGCCCACGCCGCTTCGGCGACTGTCGGCAAACCCCGGAATTGCGGCCTGGCGAACAGGAAACCCTGCATCAGTTCGATGCCGCTGGCGGCGAGGAAGTCGCGCTCGCCCGGCGTTTCGATCCCTTCGGCTATCACCCTTACACCCAGATCATTACAAATGCTGAGGATGCCGCGCACGATGGCCTGGCGGGCCTTGTCCTGGTCGACGTCGCGGATCAGCGCCATGTCCAGTTTGATCAGGTCGGGCTGGAAATCGGCCAGCAGAGTGAGACCGGAATGGCCGGCGCCGAAATCGTCGATGGCCGTCTTGAACCCGAATTCCTGATACTGGCGCAGGATATTGGTCAGGTGCCTGCTATCGACCATGTGATCGCTTTCCAGGGTCTCGAAAATCAGCCGGTCGAGGGGGAAGTCATGCTGGCGCGCCGCTTCCAGGGTGCTACGAATGCACAGCTCGGGGCGATATACGGCGTTGGGCAGGAAGTTGATCGACAGGTAGCTGGCCATGCCCAGTTGCTTGGCTTCGGCAATGGCCTGGGTGCGGCAGCGCTGGTCGAAACGGTAGCGATTGTCGTCGTTGATGCGCTCGAGCACGGACAGCGCCCCTTCGCCCGCCGGCCCGCGCACCAGCGCCTCATGGGCGAATACCTGGCGGCTGCGGATGTCGATGATCGGCTGGAAGGCGAAATGGAAGTCGAAGTCCAGCTCCGGGCTGCTCTGGCAGCCGCGGCATTTTTCGGGGTGGACGAGATCGCTGGGAAAGTGGGTCACCGCTGCTCCAGAATGAGGATCGCTCGAGCTTGCATGCATGGGACAATGCGTACAGGCTGGAGTGACAATGAATAGTGATGATAGCCAGCAATGAGTGAGGTAAGGGTGGCAAAGCAGGATGCCGATGACAAGGTTCGCTTGGACAAGTGGCTGTGGGCCGCGCGCTTCTACAAGACCCGTGCGCTGGCCAAGGCGGCGATCGAAGGCGGCAAGGTGCATTGCCGGGGCGAGCGCTGCAAGCCAGGCAAGGAACCTAGGGTCGGCGAAGAGTACGTGATCCGTACCGGTTTCGATGAACGCACCGTGGTGGTTCAGGCGCTGTCGGTGGTGCGTCGCGGAGCGCCCGAAGCGCAGACCCTGTACGCCGAAACCGGCGAAAGCATCGTGCGCCGCGAGCTGGCCGCCGAGCAGCGCAAGGCCGGCGCCCTGGGCGTGCAGACCGAAGGGCGGCCGAGCAAGAAGCAGCGCCGGCAGCTGTTCTACCTACGCGGTGGCTCCGGGGAGTGGGTGGAGTAGGGCGGCCTGCTCTGGGCGAGCCGGCCAGCCGTGATCAGCGCCCGCTGATCACGGCGAAGGCGCCGATCACCGGCACGCGGGCCAGAATCCGCATCAATGGTGCCGTCGCCCGCTCGATGGCGGCGCTGGCCCGGTAGGCCAATGGCGTATAGCAACTCCAGGCGATGCCCAGCACACTGAGCAGTACCCCACCGACGAAGGCGTCCGCCCCCCAATGGGCGCCGGCGACGAGCCGCGGCAGCATGCCGAGCACTGCCACCGCCCAGACCAGCAGGCGGCGCCAGCCGCTGACGAAGAAGCTGCAGAACATCGCCCAGATCAACAGCACCGAGGCGTGGTCACCCGGGAAACTGCGCGTGGCGCTGTCCTTCAGGTCCCAGCGCTCTTCCCAGGCAGGGAACATCTCGGTGAGCCGCGCGCTGCCTTCGATCTGCAGCGACGGGCTCGCATGTTGCCAGCCCATGTACTCGACCAGATCGGCAAAGCCCACGCGCATCAGCAACATGACGATCAGCGCGACCAAAAACGCATAGAGGCCGGTGCGCACCTGATTGGCTGGGAATATCAGGCCGGCACGCAGCATGATCGCCAGCATCACCACGCCGACGCCGGCATCCACCGGGCGCATGCTGCCGATCGCCCAGATATGCGCCCACAGGCCGGCGGCGTGCACGGGATCGTTGAGTAGATGGAACAGCCAGACGTCGAACTGATTCCAGTACACGCGGGTGACCGGCCACAGCCAACTGGCGAACAGCACGGCGACGAGCAGGTGGCTGATGAGCAGGGCGCGTGGGCGCCATTGGGCGTTAAGGGCGAGATGCATGATGGCGGCTCGAGGAAAACCGCCGATTCTAGGCAGATGGGTCGCCTCGCTGGGCGCTATCGCCGCTTTGTTCAGCCGGCGTTCAGCCGGCAGGCGGCTGCCGTTCTTCGCCTGCGGCTTGGTCGGCGCCGCGTTTGCGCCTAAAATTGCCGGCCCCCAGCCCAGCGGGTGCGCCCCTGGTCTGTCTTGCATCCTTGAGCAGGCGACTCGTTATGTCCGACTTCACCCAACGCTTTATTTTCGATGACACCGATGTGCGCGGTGAACTGGTCGGGCTGTCCGGCAGCTATCAGCAGGTGCTGGCCAAGCACGACTACCCACGCCCGGTGGCGCAACTGCTCGGTGAGCTGCTGGCTGCCGCCTCCCTGCTGGTCGGTACCCTGAAGTTCGACGGCCTGCTGGTGCTGCAGGTGCGCTCCGAAGGCCCGGTGCCGCTGTTGATGGTGGAGTGTTCCAGCGAAGGTGACGTACGCGGCATCGCCCGTTACGACGCCGAGCGCGTCGCCGAAGGTGACGGCCTGCGCCAGCTGATGCCCGAAGGCGTGATGGCGATGACCGTCGACCCCACGCAGGGCCAGCGTTACCAGGGCATCGTGTCGCTGGACGGCGCCACCCTGGCCGACTGCCTGACCAACTACTTCGCCACCTCCGAGCAACTGGCCACGCGTTTCTGGCTGTGCGCCGATGGCCTGCGCGCCCGTGGCTTCCTGCTCCAGCAACTGCCGCCCGATCGTCTGACCGACGACGAAGAGCGTGCCGCCAGCTGGGAGCACCTGGTGACCCTGGCCGACACCCTGCAGAACGAGGAATTGCTGGGCCTGGACAACGAGACCCTGCTGCATCGCCTGTACCACCAGGAGACGGTTCGCCTGTTCGATCCGCGTGGCATTCGCTTCCGTTGTAGCTGCTCTCGTGAACGCTCGGCCAAAGCGCTGGTCAGTTTAGGGCGGGCCGATGCCGAGCTGCTGCTCAGCGAGCATCATGGCCGCGTGGAAATCGACTGCCAGTTCTGCAACGAACGCTACGGCTTCGACGCCGCCGACATCGCTCAGCTGTTCGCTGGCGGCGGCAGTCAGCAGCCCTCCGACACCCGTCACTGAGGGCTGCCAGCAACGCGCAGGCTGTTCTGATTGGGGGCTGCACCCGCGGCCCGCTTTTCTGGCATAATCCGCGCACTTTTTTAGCTGTAGTCCTGCCCTCTGCATGACTACAAACGTTTGGAAGACTCGGCCGTTCGGCCGACGGGGACTCACATGACGCAAGCCAACAACGCTGTGTACACCGACATCAGCACTGCCCAACTGGTCGAAGAAGCCCTTCGTCGCGGTGAAGGCGAACTGGCGTCCACCGGTGCTCTGGTTGTACGCACCGGCCACCGTACCGGGCGTTCTCCGGTCGACCGCTTCATCGTCGACGAGCCGAGCACTTCGGCCGACATCGGCTGGGGCCCGATCAACCGCAAGTTTCCAGCCGACAAGTTCGATGCGCTGTGGGAGCGCGTTCAGGCGTTCTCCAACGCCCAGGACAGCTTCGTTTCCCACGTTCATGTAGGTTCTGCCGAAGACCACTACCTGCCCGTCAAGATGACCACTGCCACCGCCTGGCAGAACCTCTTCGGCCGCCAGCTGTTCATCGAGCCGACCCAGTACAACCCGTCCGGCAAGCAGGAGTGGCAGGTTCTCAACGTCGCCAACTTCGAGTGCGTGCCTGATCGCGACGGCACCAACTCCGACGGCTGCGTGATCATCAACTTCGCCCAGAAGAAGGTGCTGATCGCCGGCATGCGTTACGCCGGTGAAATGAAGAAAGCCATGTTCAGCGTGCAGAACTTCCTGCTGCCGGCCGCCGACGTGCTGCCGATGCACTGCGCTGCCAACATCGGTGAAGAAGGCGACGTGACCCTGTTCTTCGGTCTGTCCGGCACCGGCAAGACCACCCTGTCCGCCGACGAAAGCCGTTACCTGATCGGTGACGACGAGCACGGCTGGGGTGAGGGCGTGGTGTTCAACATCGAGGGCGGTTGCTATGCCAAGTGCATCGACCTGTCCGAGAAGAACGAGCCGGTGATCTGGAAAGCCATCAAGTTCGGTACCGTGCTGGAAAACGTGGTGCTCGACGAGCAGCGCAAGCCGGATTACACCGACGACAGTCTGACCCAGAACAGCCGCGCCGCCTACCCGCTGGAATTCGTCGAGAAGCGCAGCGAGAAGAACCTCGGTGGCGAGCCGAACGCGGTGATCTTCCTGACCTGCGACCTGACCGGCGTACTGCCGCCAGTGTCGATCCTCAACAACGAGCAGGCGGCCTACCACTTCCTGTCTGGCTACACCGCCCTGGTCGGTTCCACCGAAATGGGTTCGGGCAGCGGCATCAAGTCGACCTTCTCCACCTGCTTCGGCGCGCCGTTCTTCCCGCGCCCGGCTGGCGTCTACGCTGAGCTGCTGATCAAGCGCATCCAGGCCTTCGGCTCCAAGGTCTACCTGGTCAACACCGGCTGGACCGGCGGTGGCTACGGCGTCGGCAAGCGTTTCAACATCCCGACCACCCGTGGCGTGATCGCTGCGATCCAGAGCGGTGCGCTGATCGGTGCCGAAACCGAGCACCTGCCGATCATCAACCTGGATGTGCCGAAGTCGGTACCGGGCGTCGAGACCAACCTGCTCAACCCGCGCAACACCTGGGCTGATCAGAACGCCTACGACGAAGCCGCCAAAGGCCTGGCCAAGCTGTTCATCGACAACTTCACCAAGTTCGACGTGAGCGACGCCATCAAGAAGGCTGGCCCGCAGCTCTAAGCTGACCCGCGCTTGCTGACAAAGCCGCCCTCGGGCGGCTTTGTCGTTTCTGCGCAGCGTGCTTGTGAGGGAGAGTCATCTCGGGTCTCTGGATTGTTCGCCTGGGCGCCTAAGTCCAACCTGCGCCGCTTTGCGTCCCTCCCTCATCGAGCAACACATCCGTCATGACGTAGCCGGCATGGCCGCGTTATGGTTAGCGGCCGTTCAGCAGCCAACCGAGTGACCGTTCATGTCCACCCTCAAGCGCGTCTTCGGTTTCGACCGACTGCGTCCCGGCCAGGAAGCCGTGATCAGCGCCGTGCTCGCCGGTCGTTCGGCAGCGGCGATTTTTCCCACCGGCTCGGGCAAGTCCCTGTGCTACCAGTTGCCAGCCTTGCACCTGCCGCACCTGACGCTGGTGGTTTCGCCTTTGCTGGCGCTGATGCAGGACCAGCTCGCCTTCCTGCACCGCCACGGCATCAACGCGGCCAGCATCGATTCGGCGCAGAGCCGCGAGCAGGTCAGCGAGACCATGGCCAAAGCCAAGGCCGGCGAGCTGAAGATCCTGATGATCTCGGTCGAGCGCCTGAAGAACGAGCGCTTTCGCAACTTCATCGGCGAAGTGCCGATTTCCCTGCTGGTGGTCGATGAGGCCCATTGCATTTCCGAGTGGGGCCATAACTTCCGCCCGGATTATCTGAAACTGCCGGACTATCAGCGCCAGTTCGCCATCTCCCAAGTGCTGCTGCTCACCGCCACGGCGACGCCGCCGGTGATCGCCGACATGCAGAAGAAGTTCGCCATCGCCGCCGACGACGTGGTCACCACCGGTTTCTACCGTCCCAACCTGAATCTGCTGGTCGAGCCGGTGGCCGGCCGCGACAAGCAGCGGCGCCTCGAGCAATGGCTGGGTGCCAAGACTGGCGAGCCGAGCATCGTTTACGTCACCCAGCAGAAGACCGCCGAGCAGGTCGCCGAACAATTGAGCCGGCAGGGCTTGTCCGTCAGCGCCTACCACGCCGGTATGGGCCACGAGATGCGCGAGGCGATCCAGCGTCGTTTCATGGCCGGCGAGCTGAGCTGCATCGTCGCCACCATCGCCTTCGGCATGGGCATCGACAAGCGTGACATCCGCAACGTGGTGCATTTCGATCTGCCCAAGTCGGTGGAAAACTACAGCCAGGAGATCGGTCGTGCCGGCCGCGACGGCGAGGCTTCCGACTGCCTGGTGCTGGCCAACCGCGACAGCCTCAACGTGCTGGAAAATTTCGTGTACGGCGATACGCCAGAGCTGGGCGGTATCGTCCGGGTGCTCGAGGAGATCCGCGGCAACAGCCAGGGTGGGCAGTGGGAAATGACCATCAATGCCCTGAGCGATCACAGCAACATCCGCCAATTGCCGCTCAAGACCCTGCTGGTGCAGCTGGAGTTGCGCGGCATCATCGCGCCGCGCTACGCCTACTTCGCCGAGTATCGCTTCAAGTACCTGGTCGAGCCGGACGCCTTGCTGGCGCGCTTCGAGGGTGAGCGACGGCAGTTCGTCGAGGCCATCTTCAACGCGTCCACCCGGGCCCGCACCTGGTGTACCGTGGATTTCGACGCGCTCTATGGCCAGCATCAGGCCCAGCGCGCGCGGGTGGTCAAGGCGCTGGACTATCTGCAGGAGCGCGGCTGGATCGAGCTGGAAAGCAAACAGATGACCGATGTCTACGCCGTGCTCCAGGCGGACTTCGACGTACAGGGGCTGGCCAGTGAGCTGCATACCTATTTCGTGGCCCAGGAGGGCAGCGAGATCCGACGGATCCAGGCGATGCTCGCGCTGTTCGCCAGTGAGGAGTGCCTGAGCCATCGTCTGGCCCGCTACTTTGGTGACGATCAGGCGCCATCTCGCTGTGGGCATTGCTCGGTGTGCCGCGGTCAGGTCGCCCTCCTGCCCGAACCGCCACCGCTGCCGCCCCTGGCGGAGCATGATCGCAACGCGTTGTGCGCGCCATTCATCGCCGCCCACCAGGCTGCGCGAGGCGGTGAATTGCCTGGTAACGAATGCCTGGCACGCTTTCTCTGCGGCCTCAGCTCGCCACTGTTCACTCGCCTCAAGGCCCGGCAGATCAAGGGTTTCGCCGCGCTGGAGGATTATCCCTACGGCGAGATTCGTGTCTGGCTGGCCGACGCCTGACGGGCCGCGGTTGAGCTAGGCGTGGCGCGGTGAGCCATACTGCAAGGTTTCGAACGCAGGAAGCCACGCCATGACCCTTTCCCTGCCCCAGCGCCTGGCCCGCGCCATCAACGCGCAGCCCGGCGAGCTGGCCGCGGCGCTGGCCGGGTTCGCGCTGTTCTTCTGCCTGTTCAGCGGCTACTTCATGCTGCGGCCGATTCGCGAGTCGATGGGCATACAGGCTGGGGTGGAAAACCTGCAATGGTTGTTCACCGCCACCTTCGTGGTCATGTTGCTGGCGGTACCGCTGTTCGCCTGGCTCAACTCGCGGGTGCCGCGTATCCATTTCATCGACTGGGTCTACGGCTTTTTCTGCTTCAACCTGCTGGGTTTCGCCCTGGCGTTCAGCCTCATGGGCGAGAGTCTTTGGCTGGCGCGGGTGTTCTACGTGTGGATCTCGGTCTACAACCTGTTCGTGGTATCGGTGGCCTGGAGCCTGATGGCCGACGTGTTCGATTCGCCCCAGGCCAAGCGGCTGTTCGCCTTCATCGCCGCCGGCGCCAGCGTCGGCGGCCTCAGTGGCCCGGCGCTGAGCGCGCTGCTGGTCGGCAGCATCGGTGCCAGCGGCCTGGCGTTCCTGGCAGCCGTGCTGTTGGCCGGTGCACTGGCGCTCAAGCATTACCTGATGGCCTGGCGCGAGCGAGCCGGAGCAGGGCGCCCCGGTGCCAGCCAGACGGAAAACCCTCGGCGCCCGGTGGCGGGCAATCCATTCAGCGGCATGACGCGGGTGCTCACATCATCCTACCTGCTGGGTGTCTGCGCCTTCGTCATCCTGCTCGCCACGGTCACCACCTTTCTGTACTTCGAGCAGGCGCGATTGGTGGCCGAGCTGTTTCCTGATCGCGACGAGCAGGTGCGGGTGTTCGGGTTGATCGATTTCGTCGTGCAGGCCGGCGCGCTGCTGGCCCAGCTGTTCATCACCAGCCGCATAGCCCAGCGCCTCGGCGTGCGCACCCTGCTGGCCGCGGTGCCGATGCTGATGTGCGTGGGTTTTCTCACCCTGGCCCTGGCACCGACCTTCGCGGTACTGGCCGGGCTGATGATCGTGCGACGCATCGGCGAATACGCCTTCGTGCGGCCGGGGCGGGAAATGCTCTTCGCACCGCTGGATGCCGAGAGCAAGTACAAGGCCAAGAACTTCATCGATACCGTGGTCTATCGCGGCGGCGACGCGCTCAGCGGCTGGGCCAAGAGCCTGATCGATCTGCTCGGCTACGGTGTGGCGCTGATCGCGGTGATCGGCGCGGTCTGCGCCGCGCTCTGGGGGCTGCTGGGCTGGTACCTGGGTGGTCGCGCCGACCGAGGTGAAACCGATGGGCCGGTGGCCGAACCCGAAGCGGCGGTCAGGCGCTGATCAGCGTGCGCGCTTCGCTGAAGCAGGCCTCGGCCAGCGGCGAGCGGGGCGCGCCACGGCGCATGATCAGGCCCAGCGGGGCCAGGGTGTGGGCGTCCTCGATGGGGGTGAGGATCAGTTCGTTGGTGAACTCGGCCAGGCCGTTCTGCAGCGGCATGATCGAGCAGCACAGGCCGGCGCTGACCGCTTGCAGCAACTGGTGAACGGCATCGGTTTCCAGCTTGGGCAGCGGTGTCATTCCCCGTGAGCGGAAGCTGTGGTCGATGGACTGGCGAAAGTGCATGCCGGCCGACAGCAAACCCAGCGGCAGGTCGATCAGGTTCTCCCAGCGCAGTGTGGTTTCGCTGAACTGGAAATGCCGGCGGTCATACAGCAGGCCCATGCGCGTGGCAGCCAGTTCGAGGCTGTCGAAGTGCTCGCGGTCGAGGCGGTCGAGATACGACAGGCCCAGGTCCAGCTGGTTGCTGCCCAAGCGTTCGAGAATCTGGTCGCTGCTCAGGGCGAACAGCTGAAAGCGCAACCCCGGATGCTGCTCGGCGAACAGGCGCACCAGCTCCATCGGGTCGAAACCCGACAGCGGCACCACGCCCAGGCGCAAGGTGCCGACCAGTTGGCCGCGGCAGGCGGCGGCCTCGGCATACAGGCCATCGTGGGCGGCCATCAAGCTGCGGGCCCAGGCCAATACCCGCTCGCCTTCGGCGGTGAAACCCTCGAAGCGCTGGCCGCGGCGTACCAATTCCAGGCCCAGTTCGTTCTCCAGGTTGCGCAGGCGCATCGACAATGTCGGTTGGGTAACGTGGCAGCGAGCGGCTGCCTGGCCGAAATGGCGGGTTTCGTCGAGGGCGATGAGAAATTTGAGCTGCTTGATATCCATGGGCGCTCTATCGAGGGGGGGCTGGCGCGGGCTGCGTCGAAAATTCTAGCAGCCGGGTCAGGAGGCGACGGTATCGTCCTGTGTCTGGGTGTGGCGTTCACCGACCCAGTACTCGATCAGCTCCCTCAGCTGTGAGAGCTCCACGGGCTTGGCCATGTGGCCGTCCATGCCGACCTGGCGCGCACGCTCCTTGTGTTCGCTGAGAATGTGCGCGGTCAGCGCGACCACCGGCGTGCGCGGGCGGCGCTCGGCAATCTCCCAGGCACGTAGCTGCTCGGTGGCGGAGAAACCGTCCATCACCGGCATCTCGCAATCCATCAGCACCAGGTCGTAGCGCTGGGCTTTCATGGCGATGAGGGCTTCCTCGCCATTGCTCGCCGTGTCCGGCTTAAGGTTGAGCTTGCCGAGCATGCCGCGGATCACTTTGGTGGAAATGCTGTTGTCCTCGGCGACCAGAATGCGGAAATCCTCGGGTACTTCCAGTGCTGCCGGGCTGGCCTGGGCGGGGGCGTCCGGGCCGCGCTGGCGCTGGGCGAGCTCGTCGGCCAGGGTGGCCTTGAGGGTATAGCCGGCCACCGGCTTGGCGAGGATGCGCTTGATGCCGGCGTTGCGCGCGATGATCTTGCTCGGCGCGTGGCTGATGCCGGTGAGCATGATGATCAGGATGTCGTTGTTGAGGCTCGGGTCTTCCTTGATCTTGGCGGCCAATTGCATGCCGCTCATGCCCGGCATGTCCTGGTCGAGCAGCACCACGTCGAAGTACTCGCGCATGTGCGCACGGGTGCGCAGCAGCGCCAGCGCCTCCTTGCCGGACGGCACGCTGCTGACGTTCATGCCCCAGGCGTTGCATTGCTGCAGCAGCACCTTGCGACAGGTGTCGTTGTCGTCCACCACCAGCAGGCGGGTGCCCTGCAGGGTGCCGTCGATATCGGTGCTCGGCTGCTGCAGGCGGGCGTCGTCCAGCGGCAGGGTCAGCCACAGCGTGGAGCCCTGGTTGCCGCCACTCTGAATGCCGAACTCACCGCCCATCAGCAGGATCAGTTGGCGGGCGATGATCAGCCCCAGGCGGCTGCCCAGGCGGGTGGCCGACAGGAAGTCGCGGCTCTGCAGTTCGGTGTTGAGCAGCGCGTCGCGCTCGCTGGCATTGAGCGGGTGTCCGCTGTCCTGCACGGCGAAGCGCAGGCGCGGCTGCTCGCCGCTGGTGTCGAGGGCGACCACCAGGAGGATCTCGCCCTCGGTGGTCTGCTTGAAGGCGTTGTCGAGCAGGCTGAGCAGGATCTGCCGCAGGCGCGTCGGGTCGCCGCTGACGATGCGTGGCACCTGGGGCTGGATGAAGCTGATCAGCTCGATCTTTTGCAGCTCGGCCTTGGCGCGGAAAATGTCCAGGCAGTCCTCGGTCAGTGCATTGAGGTCGAATTGCACGTCATCCAGCTCGATCTGCCCGGATTCCAGCTTGGATATGTCGAGAATCTCGTTGATCAGGTTGAGCAGCTCGTTGCCGGAGCTGTGAATGGTCTGCACGTAATCGCGCTGCTTGGCCGACAGCGGCGTGCCGAGCAGCAGCTCGGTCATGCCCAGCACGCCGTTCATGGGCGTACGGATCTCATGGCTGATCTTGGCCAGGAATTCGGCCTTGGCCTTGAGTTCGGCGTCGTTGGCGGCCAGTGCAGTGCGTGCGCGCGACGCAGCGCGTTGCAACTGGCGCTGGTGCTCGGCCAGGGCGGCGCTGAGCACCACGCCGCTAAGGGTAGCGATGGTGAACACGCCGATGACCAGCCAGCCTGGATCGAGCTGGTCGAAGCCGAACAGAATGGGAATGAACAGGCCGAACCCGACGTTGAACACCACCATGGCCACGACCAGCAGACGCGCCGACTGGTAGCCGTTGTGCCAGTGCACGCCGCTGACCAGCAGCACCGCGAGAGTGCCGAGGAACACCAGCAGGTAGACCAGGGCGCTGTACCAGAGTAGCCCGGTCATGAGGATGGTCAGGCCCAGTAGCAATGTCACCAGAGCGTGGCCCTGCAGGATCAGATTGAGCTTGCTGCGCTGCATCGGCGTGTGGCGGAAGAAACCGAGCACGAAGGCCGACAGGCAGAATGCGGCGATCAATGCACTGGTATCGGCGATCAGCGACTGGTTGTAGCCAAGTCTCGGCACCCAGGCAGCCAGCAGGCCGAGGTTGGCGGCCGCACACACCGCCAGGCCGCCATGCAGGCCAGCGAGCCACAGGCTGCACGCCGAGCGCATGTAGGCGAAGCGGATCAGGTTGTAGACCACCACCAGCAGCAGGGCACCGAGCAGGGCGCCGAACAGGTAGGCCGGCTTCTCCAGGCTGACCAGCTCGGCCTCGTCGATGACCTTGAACCAGGCCATCAGCGGGTGGTTGGAGGTCATCCGGACATAGACTTCCCGTGCCTGCCCGTCGTTGGGCAGCGACATCAGGTAGGCGCGTGAAGGCAGCGGCCTCGAGCTCATTGGCATCGACTCGCCGCTGTGCACGGTCTGCTCGATCAGTGGGCCGTTGAGCAGGTAGTAATCGAGAAACTGTACCCGTGGCGCGAACAGCCACAGCCAGTAGGGTGCCTGGTGCTCAGGTACGTCGAAGCGCAGCCAGACGGCCTTGTCGCTGGGCGGGTAGGTGAAGGCGAGGTCATCGAGGGGCAGGAACTGGTTACGGCGGCTGCGTACGTCATCCAGGTTCAGCTGGGCACTGTCGTCGACGAACACCGACCAACCGGTGGCATAGGGCGTAACCACCCGCTGCGCCGCCGTGCTCGACAGGCAGACGCCGGCCAACAGCAGGCTGACGAGTAGACCTATGGCGATCCTGAGCCGTCGCACGTGGCAATCCCTTTTAGGTTATCCGGCTGAATTATAGCCAGCCGAGGTGGCACAGACTATGAAACTGAGACCCTATCCTGACAGCCAGGCCGCCCTGTTGAGCGGCTGCCTGCGGTATTGCCGATGGGCGGCATCGCGCGATGCCGCCATCTTGTTACATCACTTGTCGCCTTGCTCGCGGGCGATCGCCCGGTAACCGATGTCGTTGCGGTGGAACATGCCGTTCCAGCGGATCTTCGCGGCCAGGCGATAGGCCTGCTGCTGGGCATCCGCCACGCTGGCGCCGATGGCGGTGGCGCACAGGACGCGGCCGCCTGCGGTGACCACCTGGCCGTCCTGCAGGGCGGTGCCGGCGTGGAATACCTTGCCTTCCAGCTGCGCGGCGGCGTCCAGCCCTTCGATCACGTCACCCTTGGCGTAGTCGCCCGGATAACCGCCGGCAGCCAGCACCACGCCGACGGTCGGACGCGGGTCCCAGGTCGCTTCGACCTTGTCCAGCGCCTTGGCCAGTGCGGCTTCGACCAGCAGCACCAGGGAGCTTTCCAGGCGCACCATGATCGGCTGGGTTTCCGGGTCGCCGAAGCGGCAGTTGAACTCGATGACTTTCGGCGCGCCGCTCTTGTCGATCATCAGGCCGGCGTACAGGAAGCCGGTGTAGACGTTGCCTTCGGCCGCCATGCCGCGGACGGTCGGGTAGATGACTTCGTCCATCACTCGCTTGTGCACCTCGGCGGTCACCACCGGAGCCGGCGAGTAGGCGCCCATGCCACCGGTGTTCGGGCCGCTGTCGGCATCGCCAACACGTTTGTGATCCTGGCTGGTGGCCATCGGCAGCACGTTCTGGCCGTCGACCATGACGATGAAGCTGGCCTCCTCGCCGTCGAGGAACTCTTCGATCACAACGCGCGAGCCGGCGTCACCGAAAGCATTGCCGGCGAGCATGTCGCGCACGGCGTCTTCGGCTTCGGCCAGGGTCATGGCGACGATCACGCCCTTGCCTGCAGCCAGGCCGTCGGCCTTGATCACGATCGGTGCGCCTTTCTCGCGCAGGTAGGCCAGGGCCGGCTCGACTTCGGTGAAGTTCTGGTAGTCGGCGGTCGGGATGTTCTGGCGGGCCAGGAAATCCTTGGTGAAGGCCTTGGAGCCTTCCAGCTGGGCCGCGGCAGCGGTCGGGCCGAAGATGTCCAGGTCACGGGAACGGAACAGGTCGACCACGCCTTTCACCAGGGGTGCTTCCGGGCCGACGATGGTCAGCTGCACGTTCTTTTCGGCGAAATCGGCCAGTGCCTGGATGTCCAGTACGTCGATGGCGACGTTCTCGCACTTGGGCTCAAAGGCGGTGCCAGCGTTGCCGGGGGCTACGAATACCTTGGCGATGCGCTTGTCCTGCGCCACTTTCCAGGCCAGGGCGTGTTCACGACCGCCGCTGCCGATGATCAATACATTCATGTCTCTCTCCCGATGGAGGCGGGCCTTGGGCCCGTTTGGTGGATAGGAAAAGCGCTATCCACCCTACAAATTCCGAGGTCGCGATGAAGCCGGTAGATGCTAGGCGCCCCGGGTTTCGACAAGCGGAGTTGCCTATTGGCAATGAGCATTGGCGGAACCCGGGGCAACAACGCAGATGCCGGTTTCAGTGCGGCCGATTTAGTGCCTAAAGTGGCGCATGCCGGTGAAAACCATGGCAATCCCCGCTTCGTCGGCGGCGGCGATCACTTCGTTGTCGCGCATCGAACCGCCGGGCTGGATCACCGCGGTGATGCCGGCCTTGGCGGCATTGTCGATACCGTCGCGGAACGGGAAGAAAGCGTCCGAGGCCATGACCGCGCCCGGCACCGGCAGGCCGGCATGCTCGGCCTTGATGGCGGCGATACGCGCAGAGTTGACGCGGCTCATCTGGCCGGCGCCGACGCCGACGGTCTGGCGATTCTTGGCGTACACGATGGCGTTGGATTTGACGAACTTGGCCACTTTCCAGGCGAAGATCAGGTCATGGATCTCCTGTTCGCTCGGCGCGCGCTGGGTAACGATCTTCAGGTCTTCGGCCTTGATCATGCCGATGTCGCGGCTCTGAACCAGCAAGCCGCCGTTGACGCGCTTGTAATCCCAGCCCGGTGCACGTTCGGTCGGCCATTCGCCGCACGCGAGCAGGCGCACATTGGCCTTGGCGGCAACCACTTCACGGGCGGCGTCGCTGATTCTCGGTGCGATGATCACTTCGACGAACTGGCGCTCGACGATGGCCTTGGCGGTTTCGCCGTCCAGTTCGCGGTTGAAGGCGATGATGCCGCCGAACGCCGATTCGGTGTCGGTGGCGTAGGCCAGGTCGTAGGCCTTGCGGATGCCGCCTTCGTCTTCCGGAACCACGGCGACGCCGCACGGGTTGGCGTGCTTGACGATCACGCAAGCCGGTTTGACGAAGCTCTTCACGCATTCCAGCGCGGCGTCGGTGTCGGCCACGTTGTTGAACGACAGCTCCTTGCCTTGCAACTGCACGGCGGTGGCCACGCAGGCTTCGTCGGCATGCTCGACGTAGAACGCGGCTTTCTGATGCGGGTTCTCGCCGTAGCGCATTTCCTGCGCCTTGATGAACTGGGTGTTGAAGGTGCGCGGGAATTGGCCGCGGTCTTCGGTGGACAGGGTGTCGCGGCCCTGGTCGATGGTGCCCAGGTAGTTGGCGATCATGCCGTCGTAGGCCGCGGTGTGTTCGAAGGCCTTGAGGGCCAGGTCGAAGCGTTGGGCATAGCACAGGCCGCCAAGCTTCAGGGAGTCGATGACCGCGGTGTAGTCGCCGGCGTTGACCACGATGGCCACGTCTTTGTGGTTCTTGGCGGCCGAACGCACCATGGTCGGCCCGCCGATGTCGATGTTCTCGATGGCATCGGCCAGGTCACAGCCGGGCTTGGCGACGGTGGCCGCGAAGGGGTACAGGTTGACCGCTACCAGGTCGATAGGCTTGATGCCGTGCTCGTCCATCACCGCGCCGTCGAGGGCGCGGCGGCCGAGGATGCCGCCATGAATCTTCGGGTGCAGGGTCTTCACCCGGCCGTCCATCATTTCCGGGAAGCCGGTGTAGTCGGCCACTTCCACTGCTGCCACGCCGTTGTCCTTGAGCAGCTTGTAGGTGCCGCCGGTGGAGAGGATTTCCACGTTGAGGGCGACGAGCTCGCGGGCGAATTCGAGGATGCCGGTCTTGTCGGACACGCTGATCAGCGCACGGCGGACGGGGAGGCGGGTGGTCTGGTCGGTCATTACAGGATCCATCAGCAGGGGAATCAGTAAAAAGGGCGGCTCGTCGAGGCCGCCCTTCTTCAGGATTTTGGTGATTTACAGCAGATCGTACTGCTTGAGCTTCTTGCGCAGGGTGCCGCGGTTCAGGCCCAACAGCTCCGAGGCCTTGGTCTGGTTGCCCTTCACGTAGTTCATGACGGTCTCCAGCAGCGGGGCTTCCACTTCGGTGAGCACCAGGTTGTAGACGTCAGTGACGTCTGCGCCCTCAAGGTGAGCGAAGTAGTTGTGCAAGGCTTTCTCGACGCTGCCGCGCAGGGTCTGGCCTTCTTCGCTCGGTGTGTTGAGGTGCTGTTTCAAGCTGGTGTTGTCGCTCACGGGTGCAATCCCACTTCCTAAAGTCTCGTTCATCAGTGTCATGCGGCAGCCTCTTTTTCGTCGTTGTAGCGTTCACCGAAGAACTGGCGAACGCTTGCACATTGCGCCTCCTGGCTGTCCAGACGATTGAACTGGGCACGGAATTCGCGGGCGCCGGGCAGCGTCGCGAGGTACCAGCCCACATGCTTGCGAGCGATGCGCACACCCATGACATCACCGTAGAAGGCGTGCAGGGCGGCCAGGTGCTCGAGCAGAATGCGTTCGATCTCGGCCAGCGCAGGGGCCGGGCAATGGGCTCCGGTGCGCAGGTAATGCTCAATTTCTCTGAAAATCCATGGGCGGCCCTGGGCCGCCCGGCCGATCAGCAGGCCATCGGCACCGGTGGCGGCCAGCACATGGGCGGCCTTTTCCGGTGAATCGATGTCGCCATTGGCCAGTACCGGAATCGATACGGCCTGCTTGATCGCGGCGATGGTGTCGTACTCGGCCTCGCCGGTGTACAGGTCGGCGCGGGTGCGGCCATGCACGGCCAGGGCGACGATGCCGGACTGCTCGGCAATCCGCGCGACCTCGACGCCATTCTTGTTCTGACGGTCCCAGCCGGTGCGAATCTTCAGGGTGACCGGGACGTCCACGGCGGCGACCACCGCTTCGAGAATCGCCTGCACCAGCGGCTGGTCCTTGAGCAGGGCGGAACCAGCCGCCTTGTTGCAGACCTTCTTGGCCGGGCAGCCCATGTTGATGTCGATGATCTGGGCGCCCAGCTGCACATTGGCGCGGGCTGCCTCGGCGAGCATCTGCGGGTCGCCACCGGCGATCTGCACGGAGCGTGGCTCCGGATCGCCGCTGTGGATCATGCGCAGGCTCGACTTGCGCGTGTTCCACAGGCGTACATCGCTGGTGACCATCTCCGAGACCACCATGCCGGCGCCGAGGCGCCGGCACAGTTGCCGGAATGGCTGATCGGTGACGCCGGCCATGGGGGCCAGGATCAGTCGATTGGGCAATGTATAGGGGCCGATGCTTAGCGCCGACATAGGGCTTCCCTGCTCAAGAGACGTGCTGTTGAGACCAGTAGGAGAGTGCGAAAAGGGGGGAGATCATACCCGCTCTGAATGACCGGATAAAGGTGGTTTTGAACAAAATCTGAACAGCTGGGCGGTGGTGCCCCGGCGCATCGGCGGTCGGCCCCGATGCAGACGGCTGCCCGCCGGCTGCCGTCTATCGGCTGCTCGGGGCTACTCCGGCGAGTGGAAGTTGAGGCTGTAGTTCACCGCCCGGGCGCCCGGATCGAGGATGTCCAAGGCGATATGGATCGGCGTCTGCGGCGGCATTTCCGCCTGGCCGGCCAGTTCGCCCGCCAAGTATTCGCTGGGCTTGAAGCGACGACTGGCGATCAGCTGGCCGTTGATGTCCGCGAAACGCATCTCCAGGAGCGGAAATGGCTGGGAGAACGACGCACGATTGTAGAGGATCGCATCCACGACCAGGGCGCCGCTGAATTCCGGGTGGCTGCGTACCACCAGGTTGCTGCTCTTGATCTGGTCGATGTCGACCTTGGAGGGCAAGATGCAGCCGAGGGTCGGGCAGATCTGTTCGAACCAGGGCCGGTATTGATCCTGGCGGGCCAGTTCGGCGTAGTGATAGATCACGTATTGCCCGGCCAGCGCGGCGGCCGCCAGGAGATTGAGCAGGCCCCAGCCGATCCAGCGGCCCCAAGGCTTGCGTGGTGGTCGCCAGTCGAGCTGCAGCGGTTCCTCTTCCAGCTCGAACAGGGCTTCGCCGCGCAGGTTCGGCTCGCTGCGCGGCCGCGCCTTTGCGCCCTTGGGCGCGGGCACTGGCGTTTGCGGCTCATCGTCGTCGAGTGGCGCGGGCTCAGCCAGGTCGTCGCGCTGGGCGCTGAGGCTGAACGCAGGCTCGGGCTCCACTTCCTCGCGGCTTGGCGCAGCAGGCTTCGCGGGGGGGAGGACGTCGCGCAGGCCCGGCGTTCTGGGCAACGGCGGCACGGCCTCGGGGGCTTTGGGCGGCGGTGGTTGGCCGAAATCGATGCTCGGTGTCGTGCGCTCGCCCAGCGGCTCGAGCTCCAGCTTGCTGACGGGCGGGTCGTCGCGCAGCAGGGCTTCGGCCCAGCGTTCGTCTTCGGCAGGCTCGTCGTCGTCCTGATCATCGAAGCGCGGCGTTTGCCGGGTCGGCAGGTCGAGCTCGAGGAATTGGCGTGACAGCTGCTGTTCCTGGGCCTCGAGCTTGGCCAGCTCCTCGTCGAGGTCGAGGTCATCGAGATCGAGGTCGTCGTGGATCCACAGCGTACCGTCTTCGGTCTTGCCCTGCGGCTTGGCAGTGGCAGGCGGCACGGCTGCAATGCTCGGTGCGGGTGCGGGTGCGGGTGCGGGTGCGGGTGCGGGTGCTGGGGGCTTGGGCGTTGCCGCGGGTGCGGGTGTGGCGGGCGCCGCGGCACGCATGTCCGGAATGTGATGGCCCTGCTCGCGCAACTGCCGCGCGGCATTGAATACCTGCAGGCAGGCGCCGCAGCGTACCGAGCCCTGGGCAACGGCGAGCTGGGCCAGGTTCACGCGGAAACTGGTGCTGCAGTTCGGGCATTGGGTCACGAAGCTTTCGGTCATGCGTCATCCGACGGCCGCGGGGCGGCAAAAACGGGGCGATAGTCTACCCCAACAGATTGCAAAAGCAGCATTAAGTGCCGTGCCCCGTCAGCACGGGCACGGCACGGGCGACTGCTTAATGGCGAACGCCGCTGATGCGCACCCAGCCGTCCTGGACGGCGGTCGGGTCGAGGTCGAAGTCGGCGGCGTAGGCGGCGCGCACCTCGTCGGCCTGTTCGGCGAGAATGCCCGACAGCGCCAGGCGGCCGCCTGGCTTGACCAGGCTGGTGATCTGCGGCGCCAGGCTGACCAATGGGCCGGCAAGGATGTTGGCGACCACCACGTCAGCCGGCTCCTGGGGCAGGTCGGCCGGCAGGTAGACGGGAAAGCGCTCGTCGGCGATGCCGTTGCGTTGCGCGTTGTCGCGCGACGCTTCCAGGGCTTGCGGGTCGATGTCGGTGCCGGCCGCCCGCGGCGCGCCGAGCAGCAGGGCGGCGATGGCCAGGATGCCCGAGCCGCAACCGAAATCCAGCACGCTGCAGCCTTCCAGCGGCTGGGCGTCGAGCCACTGCAGGCACAGCGAGGTGGTCGGGTGGGTGCCGGTGCCGAACGCCAGGCCCGGGTCGAGCAGCAGGTTCACGGCGTCCGGCTGCGGCGCCTCGTGCCAGCTCGGCACGATCCACAGGCGCTGGCCGAAACGCATTGGCGCGAAGCCGTCCATCCAGCTGCGCTCCCAGTCCTGGTCCTCGATACGCTCGATCTGGTGTTCTGGCAACGCGCCGTCGGTCAGCAGTTGCAGGTGGGCAACCAGCGCGTCGGCGTCGGTATCGGCCTCGAACAGGGCCAGCAGATGGGTGTGGCTCCACAGCGGCGTGGTGCCCAGGTCGGGCTCGAAGATCGGCTGATCTTCGGCGTCCATGAAAGTGACGGACACCGCGCCGACGTCCAGCAGGGCGTCTTCATAAGTGGGCGCCTGCTCAGGGGTGATGGCGAGGCGCAGTTGTAGCCAGGGCATGGGGGGCTCCGGTGGGGCGGCCGCGAGCGCAGGGCTGGCGGCGGCAGATAATGGTCTCGGGCGGGTTCAGGTGCTGACGTCCGGGTTGTCCCAGTCGTCCTGGCCATCGTTGTCGATGAGCCAGTTTAAGGCCGCGTGACGCTCCATGACTACGCTGGGATTGAGGCCGGCGGGCATCGGCGCCTGCTTGAGGCGGGCGTCCACGCAGGCCCAGTGGTAGCGGTAGATCAGGTCGGCTTCGTCGAGGATGCTGGTGATGTCGCGCAGTTTCGCCTGCGCCATGAACGTGGCGAAATCGGGGTGTTGCGCCACGGCCTGGATGGCGAAGTCGCAATCGATGGCATGGTCGGGGAAATCCAGCTCCTCCACCACGCCCAGCGCCCACAGCAGCACCCAGTAGGCTTCGTACTTCCAGACCATGTTGACGACATCCTGCTCGCTGCCCTCGTTACCGAGAATGCGCGCTTCCTGATGCGTCAGCTCGTCGATGCCGTACTGCTCCAGCAGCTCCTGGCACCACCGGGCGGTGTCCGGCGTGTATTGACCGGCCTGGCGATCGCAGGCGGCCTGGATGGCGACCAGGCAGGCGATGGCGCGGCGGGCGATTTCCTCGGTGCTGCGCACGCGCACCTCGCTGGCATCCTCGATCATCGGCAGGTGCTCGATATAGGGGATGCCGGCTGCCTCGAGGCGGGCGATGGAGGCTTGCTTGCGCGCCTCGGGCGTCAGGCTGGTTTGGGAAGATCCGTTCATGTCACCATCCTTTTTGACGTTGAAATGCAAAAGGGGAGCGGCCTTGGCCGCTCCCCTTCTGTGGTGCCGGACGCGCTCAGTGCTTGTCCATGCCCAGTTTCTTTTCCAGGTAATGGATGTTGATCCCACCCTGGCAGAACCCCTTGTCGCGAACCAGGTCGCGGTGCAGCGGCACGTTGGTCTTGATACCGTCGACGACGATCTCGTCCAGGGCGTTGCGCATGCGGGCCAAGGCCTCGTCGCGGGTCACGCCGTAGGTGATCAGCTTGCCGATCAGCGAGTCGTAGTTCGGCGGTACCGAGTAACCGCTGTACAGGTGCGAGTCGACACGCACACCGAAACCGCCCGGGGCATGGAAGTGCTTCACCTTGCCGGGGCAAGGCATGAAGTTATCCGGGTCTTCGGCGTTGATGCGGCACTCCAGGGCGTGGCCCAGGAGCTTGATGTCTTCCTGCTTGTAGGACAGCTTGTTGCCCGCGGCGATGCTGAGCATCTCCTTGACGATGTCGATGCCGGTGACCATTTCAGTAACCGGGTGCTCGACCTGAACGCGGGTGTTCATCTCGATGAAGTAGAAACGACCGTCTTCATAGAGGAACTCGAAGGTACCGGCACCGCGGTAGCCGATCTCGATGCAGGCATCGACGCAGCGCTTGAGCACTTCGGCGCGGGCCTTCTCGTCGATCAGCGGCGCCGGGGCTTCTTCCAGCACTTTCTGGTGACGGCGCTGCAGCGAGCAGTCGCGGTCGTACAGGTGGATGGCGTTGCCCTGGCCGTCGGACAGCACCTGGACTTCCACGTGACGCGGGTTGCCGAGGAA
This sequence comes from Pseudomonas sp. PA1(2017), assembly GCF_001945375.1. Classification (NCBI taxonomy): domain Bacteria; kingdom Pseudomonadati; phylum Pseudomonadota; class Gammaproteobacteria; order Pseudomonadales; family Pseudomonadaceae; genus Pseudomonas; species Pseudomonas sp. PA1(2017). The sequence continues at coordinate 220,435 of NZ_MSXU01000015.1, read as the reverse complement.
CTTCTCCAGGTAGACCATCGGGTTGCCGAACGCGGCACCGGCTTCGGTGCGGGTCAGCTTGGCCGACTTGATCAGGTCTTCTTCCTTCCACACCACGCGCATGCCGCGACCACCACCGCCGCCAGCGGCCTTGATGATCACCGGGTAGCCGACCTCACGGGCAATGCGCAGGGCTTGAGCTTCGTCTTCCGGCAGCGGGCCGTCGGAGCCAGGAACCACCGGCACGCCGGCCTTGATCATGGCGTCCTTGGCGGACACCTTGTCACCCATCAGGCGGATGGTGTCGGCTTTCGGGCCAATGAAGGCGAACCCGGAGTTTTCCACCTGCTCGGCGAAGTCGGCATTTTCCGCAAGGAAGCCGTAGCCGGGGTGGATGGCGGTGGCACCGGTAACTTCCGCGGCGCTGATGATGGCCGGGATGTTCAGGTACGACAGGTTGCCCGGCGCCGGGCCGATGCACACGGATTCGTCAGCCAGGGCCAGGTGCATCAGCTCGCGGTCGGCAGTGGAGTGCACGGCCACGGTCTTGATGCCCAGCTCCTTGCAGGCACGCAGGATGCGCAGGGCGATCTCGCCGCGGTTGGCGATCAGAACTTTTTCCAGCTTCTGCATTACGGGTTCCCCGTGCATCAGACGATGGTGAACAGCGGTTGATCGTATTCCACCGGCTGGCCGTTCTCGCCCAGGATGGATTCGATCGTGCCGCTGGTTTCGGCCTCGATGTGGTTCATCATCTTCATCGCTTCGACGATGCAGAGGATGTCGCCTTTCTTCACGGTCGAACCGACTTCAACGAAGTTGGCCGAAGTTGGCGAAGCGGCGCGGTAGAAGGTACCGACCATTGGCGAGCGCACCACGGTGCCGTTCAGCTTGGCGGCGGCCGGAGCAGCTTCAGCGGCAGCGGCTACTGGAGCAGCGGCGGCAGCGACCGGAGCGGGCGCCGGTGCGTAGGTCGGTTGTGCGTAAGCCGGTTGCTTGCCATGACGGCTGATGCGTACGGACTCTTCGCCCTCTTTGATTTCCAGCTCGTCGATGCCGGACTCTTCCAGCAGCTCGATCAGTTTTTTGACTTTGCGAATATCCATAGGTGTTCAACTCCCAGTCTGGTCAGGGTCGTTCAAGTTGTGTAAATGAACCGCCGCTTGAGCAGATTATGCGAAAGCTACTGCGCTCGGTCATGCTGCGTTAAAAACCGGCTCGGATGCGAGTCCAATCAAAAAGCTCATTTACAACTCGTAAACTGCGCTTTTTCGCCGCTTTTTGCCTTGCCTGACCTTCGCTCGCTACGCTTTCACATGATCTGTCATGGCGTCGGTTTCAGGTGTTTTTGCTCGCCAGGTTTTCCAGGGCCGCGTCGAGGGCCAGCCGATAACCGCTGGCGCCGAGACCGCAGATCACGCCTACCGCCACGTCGGAGAAGTAGGAGTGGTGCCGGAAAGGCTCGCGCTTGTGCACGTTGGACAGGTGCACTTCGATGAATGGGATGCTCACCGCCAGCAATGCGTCACGTAATGCGACGCTGGTGTGGGTGAAGGCTGCCGGGTTGATGATGATGAAGTCGACGCCCTCGCCGCGGGCGGCGTGGATGCGTTCGATCAGTTCGTACTCGGCGTTGCTCTGCAGGTGCAGCAGATGGTGGCCGGCTTCGCGGGCGCGTTGTTCCAGGTCGAGGTTGATCTGTTCCAGCGTGGTGGCGCCATAGGTGCCTGGCTCTCGGGTGCCGAGCAGGTTCAAATTGGGGCCGTGCAAAACCAGCAGGGTCGACATGATCCGGGCTTCCTTCTTTTTAGCTGCGCGGACTCTGCCAGAAGTGCCGTAGGGCTGTCCAGTTTTTGGGAGTAGTCAGCACGATCCGTGCAGGGTTGGCCGAATATGTGACCGAATTGCCTAGAATCGTTCTCGCGCGCTTCGCAGACGCTCGGAAAAGCCCTGTGCATCGATTTCCCCGACTACCCGCAATTCCTGCATTTCCTGCCCGTTGGCGGCGAACAACTGGATCGCCGGTGGCCCGAACAGGCCATAGCGATCCAGCAGCGCGCGCTGGGCGGCGGTGCTGTCGGTCATGTCGAAACGCAGCAGGCGATAGTCGGTCAATTGCGGGCCAATCTGCGGAGAATGGAACACTTCGCGCTCGATCTTTTTGCAACTGATGCACCAGTCGGCGTACCAGTCGAGCAATAGCGGCTGGCCGCTGCTCTTGGCCTCGGTTAACGCGGCGTCCAGCTCGGCAGGCGTGCTGACCGTCTGCCAGCTACCGGCGGTTTTCGATTGAGTGCTGGCGATATCGCCGGCGAGGGGCTGCAACGGATCGTCGTTGCCCTTCAGAGCGCCCGTCCAGGCCGCCAGTGCGTAGACCAGCAGTGCCAGCCCGAGCAGTTGGGCGAGCTTGCCGCGTCCATCTTTGGCGGTGAATTCCAGGGCGCCGAGGAACAGCGCGACGCCGGCGGCCAGCAGCCCCCACAGCGCCAGGGAAATCTGCCCCGGCAGCACCCGTTCGAGTAGCCATACCGAGACGCCCAGCAGCATCACGCCAAAGGCGTTGCGCACGGCGACCATCCAGGTGCCGGATTTGGGCAGCAGGGTGCCTCCACCTGCGGCGAAGATCACCAGCGGCGTGCCCATGCCCAGGCCCAGAGCGAACAATTGCAGGGCGCCGCCTGCGGCATCGCCGGTGCTGCTGATATAGAGGAGCAGCGCAGTGAACGGCGCGGTGATGCACGGTGAAACGATCAGGCTGGACAGCACGCCCAGCGTCGCCGCGCCGGCGATGGTGCCGCCTTGGGTCTGCGCGGCCTTGCGGTCCAGGCGTTCACGAACGAACGCCGGCAGGCGCAGTTCGAAGACGCCGAACATGGCCACCGCGAACAGCGCGAAGAACAGTGCGAAGGGCACCAGAATCCACGGCGACTGCAGCATGGCCTGCAGGTTGAGCTTGGCGCCGAACAACCCCATCAGCGCGCCGAGCGCGGCGTAGCAGGCGGCCATTGGCAGCACGTAGGCCAGCGATAACACCAGGCCGCGGCTCTTGCTCGGCTGGCCGCGTAGCACCACGCCGGAGAGAATCGGCAGCATGGGCAGCACACAAGGCGTGAAGGTCAGCGTCAGGCCGGCGGCGAACATCAGCGCCAGGTCGGTCCAGCTCCAGGTGGTTTTGCCGGTTGCGGGCGTACCTGCGCCATCGACCTGGGCGGCAGCAACGCCGCCATTGATGGCCAGCGTCTCGGTTTCCGGTGGATAGCACAGGCCCTTGTCCGCACAGCCCTGATAGGTGACGGCGAGGTTTAGCGGCTTGTCGTCCGGGTTGTTAAGTGGGATGTCGACATCCAGCACTTCATAGAACACCTGCACATCGCCGAAGTACTGATCGTTCTTGTGCAGACCTTCCGGCACCTCGACGGGCGCACCGGCCAGCGCGGCCGGTTCGATCTTGAATTTGAACTGGTGGCGATACAGGTAATAGCCCTCGGCCGCAACGAAACGCACTTTCGCAGACGTCGGCGAGCTGCTGACCAGGCTGAGTTTGAAGGCCTCGCGTACCGGCAGGAAGTCGTCGCTGTTGTTCAGTGCCTGGCCCAGCGGCGCGGCATTCGGGCGGCTGTCGAACACCCCAGCGCCGGCAGGCAGGACGACGAGCAACAGCAGCAGGCAGATAAGACGTGGCATGGGCATCTCGTGGGGCATTGATCGCGCCATGATAACGGAGCCAGCGATCCCTGCCATGGGGCGAGCTGCAACTGACGGTTGCGCCTGGCTTGAGGACGCCTGCCCTTGGGAGGAGCTGTGCGGCATAAGGCCGCGCAGGTGGCGGGTTCGTGGCGGGAACGGACGGCCGACCGACACTTGTGGGAGCGGGCCATGCCCGTGATTTTTCGCGCGCATGGCGCGCTCCCACAGTGGATCGGCAGAACGGCTGCTTCTGCCTTTTTCTTCGCTTACACGCGAAACGCCTGCACCGCCTGATCCAGCTGACCGCTCAGCGTCTGCAACTCTACGCTCTGCGCGCGGCCCTGGCCGATGCGTTGCAGGTTGTCGCCACCCAGCTGGTGAATGCGCTCGCTGTGGTCACGAATCTCGCTGACGGCGCTGCCCTGGTAGGCCGTTGCCTCGGCGATGCGCGCAGCCTTGCTGGCGATGGTGCCGATGGCGCCGACGATCTCGTCCAGCGCGCCATCGGCGGTGCGGGCCTGTTCGGCGGTCGCCTCGGCATGTTCGACCTGGCTTCTCATGGCCTGCACCGAGTCATTGGCGGCTTGCTGCAGGCGACCGATCACCTCCTGAATCTGCGCGGTGGCCGAGGTGGTGCGCAGCGATAGCGAGCGCACCTCGTCGGCGACCACGGCGAAACCGCGCCCGGCTTCACCGGCGCGCGCCGCCTCGATGGCTGCGTTGAGGGCCAACAGGTTGGTCTGTTCGGCGATGCTGCGGATCACCGTCAGCACGCTGCCGATGGTGGCGGTTTCCGTGGCCAGGTGCTCGATGGCCTGGGCATTGCCCTGCACCTCCTCGACCAGCGCATGCAGGCCGAAGAGGCTATTGCCGATTACCTTCTGGCCCTGGGCGAGGGCGCGGTCGGCATCGCGGCCGGCGGTGGCCGTCTGGCTGGCGTCGTCGGCCACTTGCAGGATGGTCGCCTCCAGCTCGCCCAATGCGTCGCGAATCTGCGCGGTATCGCTGGCCTGGCGCTCGGCACCCTCGTGCAGGCCGCTGCTCAGGTCGGCCAGGGTTCGGCTGGAGGCCGACACGTTGGCCGCGTGCTGATGAATGGTGCCGACCAGTTCGACCAGATAACGGCGCAGGCGATTGAGCGACTCTTCGATATCACGCAGTTCTCGGGTGTTGGTGGCCAGGTGGACCTCGCTGGCGAAATCCCCCTCCGCCCAGGCCGAGAGCGCCGGCACCAGGCGTTCGAGCAGGCGGCTGAGGCGGCGCTGCAGGGTATCGATGATCAGCGCGATGAGCAGGATCATCGCCACCATGATGCCGAGCATCAGCCGCACTTCGCCCTGGATGCGAGCATGCTCGGCGCGCACCTGAGGCTCCAGGGCGGTGAATGATTGCTGCACTGCATCCAGCCGGGCGCGGGTGGTGGCTGACAATTGTGCGCGCTGTTCGATCAGTGCCTGGGTGCGCGCCAGTTCACCCGGGTAGCGTGCCAGCAGGCTGTCGAGCTCACGTTTGAGGGCGATACCGCGATCTTGCGCTTGGTTCTCCTGGCTGTCGCTCGCCAGCTCCATCAACGAGGCGAAGGCATCGCTGGAGGCCGCTTGCTCCGTCACGCCGAGCAGCGACAGCCCGTTGATCCTGCCGGCCTGGGCCAGCAGCGCCTGCACTTCGCGTTCCACGTCGGCGGCCAGTTCGGCGCGCCCACTGCTGACCAGCTTGGTACGCGCCAGGGCCAGGCGGCTCAGATGCTGTGAGGCCTCGAACAGCGGCGCACGATAGGCGTTGGCGGTTTCGCCCTGGCCCTCGTCGGCGTAGCGCGCGAGCCCTGCCAAGGTATCGGCCATTTCCCGTTCGGCCTGGATCAGCAGCCCCTGTGGGTCGCCGGACAGTTTTCCGGCGGCGAGCAGTTGCTCGGCAGCGAATGCCTTCAGCTCGCCCAGGCTGCTGCCCAGGTCACCGGCAAGGCTGGTCGGCAGTTCATCGACATTGGCCTGTAACGCGTCGAGGTTCTGCAGGGCGGCGCTGTGGCGCAGGGCGTCGCCGCTGTCCAGATAGCCGAGAATGTTGCCGGCGGCCTCGCGCTGGAATTGTTGCGAGAGTTCCAGGTACTGCTCCATCAGCACGTAAGGGCGCTCCAATGCCCGCTGCGACCACCACAATGTGCAGGCCAGGGCAATGCCGATGCCGACCAGCAAGAGGGTGTTGAGGTTGGTGAGGGATTTGAGGCGCATGGGGCTGATTTGACGTCCGATCGATGCTGGCACTGCGCTATGCAGTGCGGCGATGCTCGGTACGTTATGGCGCCTTCATGACAGCGTGGTTACGCTTCAAGGTGCGTCGTGTTAATGACGCCATGCAACCGACATGCGGTTGCGCGTCAAGAGTAGCTCAGCCATAGGTTTCGACGCGGTTGCGACCGCCATTCTTGGCGCGGTACAGCGCCTCGTCGGCGCGTTGCGACAGGTGCTTGCTGTCCAGGTCATCGCCCAGTTCGGCGATACCGCAGCTGAAGGTGCAGCTCAGGTCATGGGGGTGCGCCGGGTAGTGGATCTCGGCAAAACGTGCGCGCACTTCGTCCAGCACCTTGGCGGCAGTCCTTGCATCGGTGTTGGGCATCACCACCGCGAACTCCTCGCCGCCGTAGCGGCCGATGCAGTCGCTCTTGCGCAAACGCTGTTTGAGAAACAGCGCCAGGCTCTTGATCACCCGGTCGCCCATGGGGTGGCCGTAGTTGTCGTTGACCTTCTTGAAGTAATCGATATCGATCATCGCGAAGCTCAGCGGTTGCTCATCGCGCTGGGCGCGAAAGCGAGCGTCTTCGAGCAGTTGCAGGGTGTGAGTATGGTTGAACAGCCCGGTGAGGCTGTCGCGTACCATTCGCGCCTTGAGGCTGCGGGCCCGGTCGGCGCGGTTGCGCACCGTGGCGATCAGGTGGCGCGGCTTGATCGGCTTGGTGAGGAAGTCGTCACCACCCTCGCTCATCGCGTCGAGCTGCTTGTCGAGGTCGTCTTCGGCGGACAGGTAGATGATCGGCACGCTGACGTAGCGATCGTTGTGGCGGATCACCTGGGCCAGTTCGGTGCCGTTGCAGGCCGGCATATACATGTCGAGGATGATCAGGTCCGGCTGGAACTCGGCCAGCTCGTCCATCGCCTGGATCGGCTCGGTGAGCGTGCGCGTGACGATGCCGGCGCTGTTGAGCACCCGCTCGGTATGGGTGGCCTGGGCGCGGGAGTCGTCGACGATCAGCACGCGGTAGGGCTCGTACTGTGCGACGTGGGTCAACACCTCGATGCGCTCCAGCAGGCTCGAGGCATCCATCGAGCCGGTGAAGAATTCGCGCCCGCCAGCGCGAACCGCGGCCAGGCGTGTCGGCGTGTCGGTGTCTTCGTGGCTGTAGAACAGCACCGGAATCTTTTCCTGCAGGCCTTCCTGAACGGCCTGGGCCAGTTGCAGGCCATTACCGGCGCCGGCGAAGTCGATTTCCATGACGATGGCCGCCGGGTGGCGCTCGAGCATCGCTGCGCGAAAGGCGTTGGCGGTGTCCAGCGGCTTGGCGTTCATGCCGAAGAATTCCAGTTGCTGCGCCAGGCGCTCGGCGCGCTCCAGATGCTGCAGGGCCAGATAAACGGGTTTGCGCAGGGGCGGCAGCGTGGTGTGCTCGAAACGGTCGCCGTGACGCAGGCCGGTGCGCGACAGGCGCTGCATCAGTTGGTTGAGCTCGCTGATCACTTCGCTGTTGAGGCGGCCCCGGTTGGCGTCCACCACGCCCAGGCAGGCGACGATGCGCTTGCCCAGTTCGCGGTGCTCGACCTGGTCGAAACGCTCGGCATAGCGCTGCAGCAGTTGCGCCGCTTCCTGCAGTTCCTGCATGCCAGCGTCGTTCCATTCGCCACGCTGCAGGCGCTGCCAGACTTCCAGAACCTGACGGGCCTGGTGGATCACCCGCTGGGCGAAGTGCTGTTTGAGTCGGTCGCGGCTGGGGTCTTCTTGCTCGGTCATGGCCTGTCAATCTGCATGTGGTGGCGTGGGCCTAGCGGTGATGGCCTCATGCTATCACTGGCCGGTTATTTTGCCATTCTCTTGACGCCATTGTTGTGAATCGTCCCGCAGCCTTGGCCATGGCATTTGCAGACTCTCGTCAAAGCGGCTGGTTCCGTACCGTTACGTCGTGAACAGCTTACTGCGCTGCGCAGCAGGGCAGCCTTCCCTTATAGTGGCAGCGTAGCCTCGATGCAGGCCATGGGGCGCTCAAGTATTAGCGCAACCCTCCCATGGGCCTGTGGTCGAAGCCCTGTACGTCGTTGATCAAAGGATAATCGCCATGCTCGATTGGAAGAACCGCACCACCGGCACCGCCCATGCCGATGACGGTGCCAGCTCTGGATCTCGCCGTCGCCTGGGCGGCGGGTTCGGCCGTGTCGTCATCGGTTTGCTGGGTATCTATCTGCTGGTGGCGCTGGTCGTCGGCTGGTACTGGAGCCAGGAGCCGGACCTGTTCCCGGTGCAACAGCGCGTGCAGGCCGCGGCTGAAAGCAGCCAGCGCCAGGTGGTCAACGGCTACACCACGGTGGAAACCCTCAAACAGGTCGCCCAGACCCTGCTCGACAAGCCGGGCGGCTACCTGTCCAACGACTTGGCGCCGCCGGGCCTGTGGCTCGACAACATGCCGAGCTGGGAATACGGCGTGTTGGTGCAGGTGCGCGATTTCTCCCGCGCGCTGCGCAAGGACTTCGCCCGTTCGCAATCGCAATCCACCGAGGACGGCGACCTGGCCCGTGCCGAGCCGCGTTTCAACTTCGACCATCGCAGTTGGGCGCTGCCGGCTGCCGAGTCCGAGTACCGCGAAGGCATCAACTCCCTGGACCGCTACCTCGCTCGCCTGTCCGAGCCGGGCCAGGGCGGCGCACGCTTCTACACCCGTGCCGACAACCTCAACAACTGGTTCGGCGACGTCGCTACCCGCCTGGGCTCGCTGTCCCAGCGCCTGTCGGCCAGCGTCGGCCAGGTGCGCCTGAACACCGAGGTGACCGAGACCACCGAACTGGCCGAAGGCCAGGTGCCAGAGGTGACCGAGCGCACCTACGAAACCCCATGGCTGCAGATCGACAACGTGTTCTACGAAGCACGCGGTCAGGCCTGGGCACTGTCGCACCTGCTGCGCGCCATCGAAGTCGATTTCGCCGACGTGCTGGCCAAGAAGAATGCCACCGTCAGCGTACGGCAGATCATTCGTGAGCTGGAGGCCGCCCAGGCCACGCTGTGGAGTCCTATGGTGCTCAATGGCAGCGGCTACGGCATCCTCGCCAATCACTCGCTGGTCATGGCGAACTACATCTCGCGGGCCAACGCTGCGGTGATCGACCTGCGTCAGCTGCTGTCCCAGGGCTGATCGATGGCTGCTGCCAACGCCGAGGTGGCGCACCGCGCCGCCTCGGACGCCGAGCTGATCGCCTGGGTCGACGAACATGACGACGTGCTCGGCGCGCTGCCCCGGGCGGAACTGCGTCAGCGCGGCCTGATCGGTCGCGGCACCTTCATCCTGCTGTTCAATGCTGCCGGTGAGCTGTGCGTGCACCGGCGCACCCTGAGCAAGGCGGTCTATCCCGGGTTCTGGGATATTGCCGCCGGCGGTATGGTGGCGGCGGGCGAAGGCTACGCGCAGTCGGCCGAGCGCGAGCTAGCCGAAGAGTTGGGCATCCGCGATGCGGTGCTGCGCGACCATGGCCGCTTCTTCTTCGACCAGCCGGAGAACCGTATCTGGTGCGCAGTTTTCTCGGCCGTCTCCGACGCGCCGCTGGTGCTACAGCCCGAAGAGGTTCTGGAGGCGCGCTTCATGACCCTCGAAGCGGCGCAGCGCGATACCGAGCTCAAGCCCTATTGCCCCGACTCGCTGCAGGCGCTGCAGCACTATCTCGCCAATCGCTGATCACCCCGTGGAGTCGCCAATCCATCAGGGGTTGGCGCATTTCGCTTCTTAGCATTGCCGGCCTTTGTCGTTACACTGCGCCGCTCCCATCCACTGAGGAAAAAACGCGGTGGCCAAGAAAGCCTCTTCATTCGCCGGCCTCGGTGGCCTGGTGTTTTCCACGGACGCAGGCCGGCATTGCCCGGATTGCTCGCAGCCGGTGGACGCCTGTACCTGTTCGCGCACGGCGATTCCCGAGGGCGACGGCATTGCCCGGGTGCGCCGTGAGACCAAAGGCCGCGGCGGCAAAACGGTGACTACCGTCACGGGCGTGCCCCTGGCCGAAGAGCCGCTCAAGGAGCTGGCCTCTGCGCTGAAGAAACGCTGTGGTTGCGGTGGTGCGCTGAAAGATGGCGTTATCGAAATCCAGGGCGACCATGTCGAACTGCTGCTCGCCGAGTTGATCAAGCGCGGTTTCAAAGCCAAGAAGTCCGGCGGCTGAATGCCGCTACCCGTGACTATCTAAACTTACTCACTGCTCGGCCAGTCCACTGCCGAGCAATCGTCATTTCCAGGCTCTATGCTCGCCCGACCGTATCGACAGCATCAGCCTATCTGCTACAGGGGAACCCTCGATGGCCGCACGACGCACACGCAAGGACGATGGAAGCCAATGGACGGTGGCCGACAGCCGCAGTGTCTATGGCATCCGCCATTGGGGCGCGGGTTACTTCTCGATCAACGACGCCGGCCGCGTCGAAGTGCGCCCCAACGGCCCGGGCAGCACGCCCATCGATCTCCATGAGCAGGTCGAGGAGCTGCGCCAGAGCGGCCTGTCGCTGCCGTTGCTGGTGCGTTTCCCCGACATCCTGCAGGACCGCGTACGCAAGCTCACTGGCGCTTTCGACGCCAGCATCGCGCGCCTGGAGTACGGCAATCGCTACACCGCGCTGTACCCGATCAAGGTCAACCAGCAGGAAGCGGTGGTGGAGAACATCATCGCCACCGAGAACGTTTCAATCGGCCTGGAAGCCGGCTCCAAGCCCGAGCTGCTGGCCGTCCTGGCGCTGGCGCCGAAGGGCGGCACCATCGTCTGCAACGGCTACAAGGATCGCGAGTTCATCCGCCTGGCGCTGATGGGCCAGAAGCTTGGCCACAACGTGTTCATCGTCATCGAGAAGGAGTCGGAAGTCGCCCTGGTGATCGACGAGGCCGCCGAGCTCAAGGTAGCCCCGCAGATCGGTCTGCGCGTGCGTCTGTCGTCCCTGGCATCGAGCAAGTGGGCGGATACCGGAGGCGAGAAGTCCAAGTTCGGCCTGTCCGCCGCGCAGTTGCTGTCGGTGGTCGAGCGTTTCCGCAAGGCCGGCCTGGATCAGGGCATCCGCCTGCTGCACTTCCATATGGGCTCGCAGATCGCCAACATCGCCGACTACCGCAAGGGCTTTCGCGAAGCCATCCGCTATTACGGCGAACTGCGCGCGCTGGGCCTGCCGGTCGACCATATCGATGTGGGCGGCGGCCTGGGCGTGGACTACGACGGCACCCACTCGCGCAACGCCAGCTCGATCAACTACGACATGGAAGACTACGCCGACGCGGTGGTCGACATGCTCAAGGAATTCTGCGACCGCCAGGAAATCCCCCACCCGCACATCTTCTCCGAGAGCGGCCGGGCGATGACCGCGCACCATGCCGTGCTGCTGGTGCAGGTCACGGACGTCGAGCGCCACAACGACGACGTGCCGGAAATCGACCGCAGCATCGAACAGCCCGAAGTGCTGCAGGTGCTGATCGATCTGCTCGACGACAGCGACCCGGAAATGGTCGCCGAAACCTACTGGCGCGCCACCCACTACGTCAGTGAAGCTGCCGGGCAATACTCCGCCGGCAAGCTCGACCTGCCGCAGAAGGCCCTGGCCGAGCAGTGCTATTTCTCGATCTGCCGCCGCCTGTACAACCAGCTCAAGGCCCGCCAGCGTTCCCATCGTCAGGTGCTCGACGAGCTCAACGACAAGCTGGCCGACAAGTACATCTGTAACTTCTCGGTATTCCAGAGCCTGCCGGACACCTGGGCCATCGGCCAGATCCTGCCGATCCTGCCGCTCAACCGCCTGGACGAGGAGCCGCTGCGCCGCGCGGTGCTGCAGGACCTGACCTGCGACTCGGACGGCAAGATCAACCAGTACGTCGACGAGCAGTCCATCGAAACCAGCCTGCCGGTGCACGAGCTGCGTGATGGCGAGGATTACGTGCTGGGCATCTTCCTGGTCGGCGCCTATCAGGAAATTCTCGGCGACATGCACAACCTGTTCGGTGACACCGACTCGGTGAACATCTACCAGAACGCCGACGGCAGCATCTGCCACGCCGGTATCGAGACCCACGACACCATCGAGGACATGCTGCGTTACGTGCACCTGTCGCCCGAGGAACTGATGACCCACTACCGTGACAAGGTCGCCAGCGCGCGCATCAGCGCCCGTGAGCGTACCCAGTTCCTGGATGCTCTGCGCCTGGGGCTGACGCGCTCTTCGTACCTGTCGTACTGAAGGCATCCGCATCGCTGAACGGCGGGAGCGATCCCGCCGGGGAGAACGGCCATGAAGCGTTTCGCGACCCTGCTGCTCTCGGCGCTGCCGCTGCTGGCCCATGCCAGCGAGGATCCGCTTGAGGCTGAGCGCTGGAAGACCCGGCCGCTGATCGTACTGGCCCCCAGCGCCGATGATCCCCTGCTGATGCGGGTGCAGGCCGCGTTGCGTGAGCCGGCCAACCGCGAGGCGTTCGTCGAGCGCGACATGGTGCTCTATACCGTGATCGGCAAGCAGGGGCAGCGTAACGAGCAGCCGCTGGATGCCATCGCCACCAAGCGCCTGCTGCTGGCGCTGGACGCCGGCAATGCCCGGCCCCAGGTGATTCTAGTCGGCAAGGATGGTGGCAAGAAGATCCAGCAGGGCGCCGATGCCGATCTGCAGGCGATCTTCCGCACCATCGACCGCATGCCCATGCGGCAAGGCGAATGACTCGCTGAAAGATGGACCAATGACTTTAAGTCATCTTGGTTCTATTGAGTGGGCTATGTGCTGAGTAATCTGGCGTCCATCCGATACCGAGGATGCCACCATGTCTCATCCCATTACCCTGCGCGCCGTGCAGGATCCCGTCCAGTGTCTGGCCTGCTTTGCGCTGATGCGTGAGCTACGTCCCCATCTCGTCGATGCTCAGGCCTTCGTCGCCCAGGTACAGCGCCAGGCCAGTCAGGGCTATCGGCTGCTGGCCGCCTGGCAAGGCGATCAGGTGGTCGGTCTGGCCGGCTACCGGCTGCAGGAAAATACCCTGTACGGACGCTTCGTCTATGTCGATGACCTGATCGTGTTGCCCACCGAGCAGCGCAGCGGCGTCGGTGGCCTGTTGATCGAGGCGGTGCGCCGCGAAGCGATCGACAGCCGCCACGCTCATCTGGTGCTCGACACGGCCCTGGGCAACGCGTTCGGCCAGCGCTTCTACTACCGTCAGGGCTTGCTGGCGCGGGGCCTGCACTTCGTCGAAGTGCTGCCGCAGGTGGCCGCATGAAGCGCATCCTGCTGCTCGAATGCAGCCCTCATCGGCAAAACGCCTGCGGTAGCCACTTGGCGCGCCGGCTGATCGCCACGCGCTGGCCCGAGGCCGAATTGTTGGAGCGCGATCTGGTTGGCGAACCGCTGCCACCGCTAGGCGCCGACTATGCAACCGCATTGACCGGCAACGCGGCCTTCGATGCGCCGGGCTTCGCCTGCTCGGAAACGCTGATCGCCGAGCTGGAGGCCTGCGACTGCCTGATCATCGTCACGCCGATGCACAACTTCACGGTGCCGGCCGCGCTCAAGCTGTGGATCGATTACGTGCTGCGCATTCACCGCAGCTTCGCCGCCACGCCCCAGGGCAAGGTCGGCCTGCTGCAGGACCGGCCGACCCTGGTGCTGGTCAGTGCCGGTGGCTTCTATCAGGGGCCGCGAGCCCGGCAGCCGGATTTTCTCACGGCCTACCTGCGCCACGTGCTGAGCACCCTGGGCATTACCGAGGTGGCTTTCGTTCACCTGCAAGGCCTGGCCCATGGCCGCGACGCGATACAGGCGGCCCTCGACGACGCGATACCGCAACTGCAACGCACCACCCGTTTCTATTTCGACTCTGCTACGGAGATTGCCCCATGAGTACCTTACGCCTGCCCTACAGCCAACTCTCGCCAGACATTTACAAGGGCCTGTTGGCCGCCAAGAAAGCCCTGGCCGGCAGCAGCCTGGGCCTGCCGCTGATCGAGCTGGTTTACCTGCGCATCTCGCAGATCAACGGCTGCGCCTTCTGCCTGGAGATGCACGCCAAGGCGCTGCGCGACGGCGGCACGCCCCAGGCGAAGCTCGACAGCCTGGCGGGCTGGCATATCAGTGGGCACTTCAGTGAGGCCGAGCGGGCTGCACTGGCCTGGGCCGAATCGCTCACCGACATCGCCCGCACCCATGCGCCGGATGAAGTCTTCGAGCCGCTCAAGGCGCATTTCGATGACGTGCAGATCAGTGACCTGTCCTATGCCATTTCGCTGATGAATGCCTTCAATCGTTTGGCCATCGGCATGCGGCAGTAAAGAAGATAGGTAGCCCAAGTCGAGCGAAGCGACACCCGGGAAAGCCAACCTGGGTATCGCTTCGCTCAACCCAGGCTACGGGATTGCTGGTCAACTGCTTGCCCGATCCGCCAACAAACTCCGGTCGAACACGAACACACCCTCGGCCTGTTCGGTCAGCTCCCACAATTGCTGGGGGCGGCCCATTTTCGGAAAGTTCTTCTCGCCGGTGTCGCGGATCCAGCCGGCGTCCTTCATCTTTTCCAGGCGCTTGCGCAGCGAGGTGTTGTTGATCGTCGTGCCCAGGCAGGCCTGGGCGGCGTTCAGGGCATCGAGCACGGTGAAGCGTGGCGGCGCCAGGTACAGCGGCAGGCTGGTGTAGACGGATTTGCCCGCCAGGCGCTCGACGCTCAGGCGCACCAGTTGGCGGTGATCGAAGGGCAGGGCGAGGCGCCCGTCCAGCAACTCGTCGAGTGGCACGAAGCGCAGGCCGTCGTCAGCGGTCTCGGTATCCGGTGCCAGCAGGGCCAGGTAATAGGTGCTCATCGACCAGCCACGGGGATCACGCTCGGCACTGCCCTCGGTGCCGACCTGTTCGAGGTGGCGCGGCAACACCTGGGCCTTGTCGCGCAGCACGCGGTGGGCGGCGGCTTCGAGGTTGGCGTCGCGGGTGCTGCCATTGACGATCACCCCCGGCAGCGCCCATTGGCCCAGAAACGGTTCGCGCTCGCGGCGGTGCAGCAGCACATGCAGCCCGCGGCTCTCGGCATCCAGGCGCAGGGCGATCAGATCCACGCTTGCCAATACCTCAACAGAACTCAAACGGACCTCCTGTAAATCGTCATCTCGCTGTGGATCTCCGGCAACTGCCAGGCCTCGGGGATCGCTTGCCCGGCGGCGATCATCGCCCGAATCGCGCTGCTGTGCACGGTCATCTCCTCACCGGCGACCAACAGGCCGAAGCGCTGGCGCAGCTCGGCGGCGCGGTAAAAGGTCGTTAGCCGCGTGCAGTTGTCTTCGCCAATCACCAGCGCCAGGCGCTCGGTGGGTAGCCCATGGCGTTCGGCCAGGCAACTGAGCAGGTCATAGCTGTAGATCACCCGGCCATCGGCGCCCAGCTCGCGTTCCAGGCTGCAGCAGCGTACCCGATCACCGAAACGCGCGGCCAGGCGCTCGACCCAGGCGCAGCGCAGGTCGAAGTCTGCCATGCGCTTGGCGTCGGCATGGCGATAGCTGGGCACCACCAGTACCTGCTCGCTGGTTTCCAATACCCGGCGGATCACGCTGGCATGGCCCGCGTGGGGCGGGTCGAAGGCGCCGCCGTAGACGGCCAACGCGAAGCGTTGCGGCGCTGGTTCATCGTGGCTTGCCGCGAAGCACTGCAGAGGCGAGGGCTGCATGGTGATTCTCCTTGCAGGTGGGTGTTGACATACATAATACACCTGGTGGAATATGTGTCCACCCCGCAGCGATGCGGCTCCATGTAGAGGAGGTGCCAGATGAAGATCGCCACGTTCGATGTCGATGCGCAAAAGGGCTTCACCAGCCTGTGCCCCGATGAGTTGCCGGTGGCCGGCGGCCATGAGATCGCCGCGCCGCTCAACGACATGGCGCGTCGTGGCACCCTGCGCCTGGGCAGCAAGGACGCCCATGCCCCCAACGCCCTGTGGGTGGTCGACAGCCACGACCAGATGCTGCAGCCCCTGAGCCACGCCAACGCCGATCTGACCTGGGTCAGCCACTGCGTGCCGGGTACGCCTGGCTTCGAGCTGCTCGATGAGCTGCCGGCGCCAATCGACTATGACTTCTTCGTGTGGAAGGGTGTCGAACCTGATCTGCACCCTTACGGCGCCTGCTTCCACGATCTGGCCGGCAAGCGCAGCACGGGCGCCATCGAGTACCTGAAGGTGGCCGGTGTCGAGGCCGTGGTGGTCGGCGGGCTGGCCCTGGACTTCTGCGTGAAGAACACCGCGCTGCAACTGCGTAGCGCCGGCCTCGAGGTGTTGCTGTATCTTCCGGCGTGCCGGGCCATTTCCGAAGCCGGCGCGACGCAAGCCATCGATCAGATGCGCGCGCAGGGCATCATCATCTGCGCCGATTGCGGAGCGCTCGACAACGAGCTGGCCCGCCTCGAGGAGAGTGACCATGAGTGAGAGCGTATTCGCCCCCAGCATCATCCAGAACCTGCTGGACACCGATTTCTACAAGCTGACCATGATGCAGGCGGTGCTGCACAACTACCCCAACGCCGAAGTGGAGTGGGAGTTTCGCTGCCGCAGCAACGAGGACCTGACGCCCTACCTGGCCGAGATCCGCTACCAGATCGAACAGTTGGTCAACACCTCGATCACCCCGGATCAATTGGCCTACCTGGAGAAGATCCCGTTCATCAAGGCCGACTTCATCCGCTTCCTCAGCCTGTTCCGCTTCAACATGCGCTACGTGCATGTCGGCACCGACGACGCCGGCCAACTGGCGATCCGCGTGCGCGGCCCATGGCTGCACGTGATCCTCTACGAGATCCCGCTGCTGGCGATCATCTCCGAGGTACGCAACCGCTATCGCTACCGCGAAGTGGTGATCGAGCAGGTGCGCGAGCAGCTGTATCGCAAGCTCGACTGGCTCAAGGGCGAAGCCACTGCCGATGAACTGGCGGGCTTCCAGGTGGCCGATTTCGGTACCCGCCGGCGCTTCTCCTACCGTGTGCAGGAGGAAGTGGTGAACATCCTCAAGCATGATTTTCCGGGCCGTTTCGTCGGCACCAGCAACGTGCACCTGGCCCGCGAGCTGGAGCTGCGGCCTCTGGGCACCATGGCCCACGAATGGTTCATGGCTCACCAGCAGCTCGGCCCGCGGCTGATCGACAGCCAGAAGGTGGCGCTGGAGTGCTGGGTCAAGGAGTACCGCGGCCTGCTCGGGGTTGCCCTGACCGACACCATCGGCATGGACAGCTTCCTCGGCGACTTCGATCTGTACTTCGCCAAGCTGTTCGACGGCCTGCGCCACGACTCCGGCGACCCGCTGCTGTGGGCCGAAAAAGCCATCGCCCACTACGAGAAGCTGGGCATCGACCCGATGAGCAAGACGCTGATCTTCTCCGACGGCCTGACCCTGCCCAAGGCGCTTGAACTGTACCGCGCGCTGCATGATCGCATTCATGTGAGCTTCGGCATCGGCACCAACCTGACCTGCGACATCCCCGGTGTCGAGCCGATGAATATCGTCATCAAGATGATCGACTGCAACGGCCAGCCGGTGGCGAAGATCTCCGACACGCCGGGCAAGACCCAGTGTCGCGACCCGAACTTCGTCACCTACCTCAAACACGTTTTTCGTATCGACGCGAATCAGGGAGCTTCCTCATGAGCAATCGCCAAGCTGAAATCGCCAACGCCCTGGGCGTGATCGCGCCCTTCACCTCGGACGCCGACGTTGACGCCGAGATCGTCAAGCGCATCGCCTTCATCAAGAACACCCTGACCGCCTCGCGCACCAAGGTGCTGGTGCTCGGCATCAGCGGTGGTGTGGACTCCTCGGCGGCTGGCCGCCTGGCGCAGCTGAGCGTCGAGCAACTGCGCAGCGAGACGGGCGATCAGGCCTACCGCTTCGTCGCCATCCGCCTGCCGCACAACGTGCAGCACGACGAGTCCGACGCCCAGGCCGCGTTGGCCTTCATCGCCGCCGACGAAGTGCAGACCATCGACATCGCCCCGGCGGTCTCCGGCCTGGCCAAGCAGATCGGCGAGCTGGGTGAGCTGACCTCGGCGCGCCGCGACTTCGTGCTCGGCAACACCAAGGCGCGCATGCGCATGCTGGCCCAATACACCGTAGCCAACGCCCGCAACGGCCTGGTGATCGGCACCGACCACGCCGCCGAAGCGGTGATGGGCTTCTTCACCAAGTTCGGCGACGGCGCCTGCGACCTCGCGCCGCTCAGCGGCCTGGTCAAGGGCCAGGTACGGCGCATCGCCGAACGCCTGGGCGCGCCGGCGTCGGTGTTCTCGAAAGTGCCGACCGCCGACCTGGAAGACGAACGCCCCGGCATCCCGGACGAGCAGGTGCACGGCGTCAGCTACGAAGACATCGACGCCTTCCTGCAGGGCAAGCCGGTCAGCGACACCGCCTACCAGGCGATCGTGCAGACCTACGACAAGACCCAGCACAAGCGCGAGCTACCCTTGGTGCCCTAAGTGCATACCAATGCGCCTCTTTCACTGGGGCGCGTCTGCTGCGGGTGGGCGAAACGCCGTCATATCGCGCAAGCAGAACGCAACGAATTGATTTGCAGCCGGAGACAGATGACGGCCCGCGCGGGTGATCAGGTGAGCTTCGGCACTTTTCAGGGTGTCGTCGAGAATGGGTATGGCATGCAGCTCCCCCAGTGAAAGCTCGTGGGATATCGAGAAGGGGGGAAGCAGCGTGATGCCTTGGCCTGTGGCGACGAAGGCCTTGAGCACGGAAATCTGATTGGTGGTCAGGACTGCATCGAGGCGAACTTTCCGTGAATATTCCACATGGCCCAGTAGCTGACGAATCCCGTAGCTTCCATTCATCAGTGCAACTGGCCAGCGAGTCAGCTCCTCGAATTGCAAATGGGGAGCGTTGCGTAGCGCGTGGCTGTTGCCGACGACGGCGCACATCGGCTGTACGCAAGCGCCGCGCGTGACAATGCGTGAGTCCGCAGGGGCGTTGTAGACGAGCCCCAATTCGGCATCGTCTTCGCTGATGCGCCGCAGGATTT
Source organism: Pseudomonas sp. PA1(2017) (assembly GCF_001945375.1). NCBI lineage: Bacteria > Pseudomonadati > Pseudomonadota > Gammaproteobacteria > Pseudomonadales > Pseudomonadaceae > Pseudomonas > Pseudomonas sp. PA1(2017). The sequence goes on along the minus strand of NZ_MSXU01000015.1, from coordinate 201,526 downwards.
CGGTGGTGCCGGTAATATCCACCGACACCGTGATTTCCGGATACTGCTGACGAAATCGCCTCAGTGGCCCGCGCACCAGGTCCTGTACGAAACCTTCTCCGGTGACCACCGAAACCGACCCACTACGCAGGCCGCGCATGAGGTCGATCTTCGACAGCATATCGGAGCGGTGGGCCTGTTGTTGCCGTGCGTAGTCGATCAGCAGAAGCCCCGCAGGCGTGGGCACGATTCCCCTTCGATTTCGCTCGAGCAGAGCAACGCTCAATTCCTCCTCAAGTAACGCAATCTGCCGGCTGACTGCCGAAGGCGCAATGGCCATCTTCTCGGCTGCGGCGCGAATGGTGCCGCACTTCACCGCCTCGTAGAGGTAGATCAGCCGCTGTTCGTGAAAGGACTGCATGGATTATTCCTCCACCTGGTTACCGGGCGAGCGGCCGCTGAAAAACTCTGGTCAAGCCGCAGACGGCGAGGGACAGCCTTCGCTCTGTGTTCTAAAAAACAGAACAAAATACATCAAATGCGATATTTCATCGTTGCTAAATTCCGCTCAAGCGTTGCCGGGATACCGCGACGCCGCATGCAGGCCTGGCCGAAAGGTTCGCTCTGCATGACAACAATAAATGCGATTGAACAATTCAATTCCTGCCATTTCGATCACTTGGCCAGTGCCCATGCGCTGGCGCGTCAAGGGGAACGCCTATGCCTCCTATTTCTGCTTGTTCGCAGCAAAACGTCAGTCAGTTGCGGCTGTATGTGCTGGCTATCGTCATTGTTCTGATCGCGGAAGCGCTCGGGCCACTGTCTATCCCACTCGGTATTGGCAAGGTGGTTCTTTTGCCGATGATATGGGCGTTGCTCATGGGCTTGGCATTGGGGATCTGGCATAGCCGCTTGCCTGGCGTCGCCCGTGTCGATCTGCCCATGCAGTTCCAGGCGTCCGCCATTTTGCAGCCGGCGCTGCTGATCTTCATCGCTAAGCTGGGGCTGCTGGTCGGCGGGGCCTTACCGAAGTTGGCCGAAGCGGGCTGGGGCCTTGCTGCTCCAGGAGTTCGGCAATCTGTTCGGTTGCGTGCTGCTGGGCATGCCGGTGGCATTGCTGCTGGGCATCAAGCGCGAAGCCGTCGGTGCGACTTTTTCCATCGGCCGTGAACCGGGCCTGGCGATTATTGGCGAGAAGTTCGGCATGGATTCGGCCGAGGGCCGTGGCGTACTCGCCGAGTACGTGACCGGCACGCTGATCGGCGCCATCTTCATCTCGATCTTCGCCGGCTTCGTCACCAGCCTCAATGTGTTCCATCCCCTGGCCCTGGCCATGGGCGCCGGGGTTGGGTCGGGCAGCATGACGGCCGCCGCAGTGGGCGCCATCGCCGCGCAACAGACGCCCGAGATGGCCAAGGACGTGGCGGCTTTCGCCGCTGCCAGCAATCTGATTGCCACGACGCTGGGCACCTACCTGACGTTGTTCGTCTCCCTGCCGTTCGCTGTCTGGGCCTACCGCGTGCTGGAACCAGTGCTGGGGCGCCGGCATAGCGGTGAAGTCGCCACGGCCCCGAGCGAGATGGAGCGTGCCGCCGCCGGCATGAGTGTGCCCGATCTCAAGTGGCTGGAGCGTCTGCTCGCCTGGGCCGTAGTCGGGGCCATGGTGCTGTTGGGCAATTGGGTCGGTTTCGGTGTACCGATTCTGGAGGCCCTTCCGGGTGTGGCGCTGATGATCGGCGCAGTGATCATCGGTGATCTCGTCTACCGCGGTCTGGGCCGCAAGATTCCAGCCGTGTGCTGGGTATCGCTGGTGGCCATGGGCATGACCTTTCCTGGTTTCCCGTTGGCCGGCGTGGTCAGCGAACTGACCGGCAAGGTGAGCTTCCTGGCATTGATTACACCGATGCTGACCTTCGCCGGCCTGTCGCTGGCCAAGGACCTGCCTGCATTCCGCCGTCTGGGCTGGCGCATCGTGGTCGTGTCGCTGCTCGCCAATGCCGGCGTGTTCCTCGGCGCCGCGTTCATCGCGCAGTTCTTCGTGCATACGCTTTAAACCAGGAGAGATCATGAACCAAGCATTTCCAGACATTCAGCGCGTTGCCGTCATCGGCCTGGGCAACATGGGCGCCGGCATGGCGCTGAGCCTGCAGCGCGCCGGTTTCTCCGTCAGCGGCTTCGACCCGTCACAGGCCGCCCGCGAGAGGCTGGCCGGCAAGGGCGTCACGCTGTTCGATTCGCTGGCCGAGTTGGTGGCGCAGGCGCAGGTGATCGTGCTGTCGCTGCCGACGTCCGACATCATCGAACGTGTGGTGCTGGGCGAGGAGGGAATCGTCGCCCACGTTCGCCAGCCGACCATCCTGCTCGACACCTCCACCGCCGATCCGACCAGCACGCGGCGCATTGCCGAGGCGCTGGTGAACAGCGTGATGACGCTGGTCGACGGCCCCGTCAGTGGTGGGCCTAAGGCGGCCCATGGCGGCACCATGACCATGCTGTTGGGCGGCGATGAAGCGGTGCTGGCACAGCTCTCGCCGGTGCTCGATGCGCTGACCGGCAAACGCGTGCGGGTCGGTGAGGTGGGCGCCGGGCATTCGGCCAAACTGCTCAATAACCTGCTGTGCGGCATGCACCTGCTTGCCGCTGGCGAGGCCATGCGCATCGCCCGTGGAGCCGGTCTGGAGCCCGAGGAAATCCTCAAGGGCATCAACGCCGGTTCGGGCCGCAGCGGCGTGACAGAAGTGAACTACCCCACCTGGATACTCAACGACGCCTTTGATTCGGGGTTCACCATGAAGCTGATGCGCAAGGACCTGCGCCTGGCGGCCGACCTGATCGCCCGATCCGGCGCCGGCGTGCCGCTGGCCGAGGAGGCGTTGCGCCTCTGGCAAACATCGTCGCCGGCGATCGCCGATGCCGACGACTTCAATTGCATCGTCAACTACGAGGAACAGCGATGAACAGCGCCGAGCAGAAAATCACCGAGGCTTTTGGGGTGTTCTTCACCGAAGGGCAGTCGGTGGGATCCTACATCGCCGGGCACCTGCACGCTGGTAGTGCGCAGCCCATCGCCCTCAAGCAAGCCGCTAGCGGTCAGGACAGCCTGACCTATGCCGACGGTGGTGCCGAGGCTGCCGAAGCCGCCGTGACCGCTGCCCGTGACGGGCAGGCACGCTGGTGGGCGATGACTCACGCCCAGCGCGGGCGCCTGATGTTCGCGGTCGGCCAGCGTGTTCGCGCCAGCGCCGAACAGCTGGCGCGCCTGGAGTCGGTCAGCTCTGGCAAACCGATCCGTGACTGCCGCGGCGAGGCCATGAAAGTGGCGGAAATGTTCGAGTATTACGCCGGCTGGACCGACAAGCTGCATGGCGAGGTCATCCCGGTACCGACCTCGCACCTCAATTACACGCGGCGTGAGCCCATAGGTGTGGTGCTGCAGGTCACCCCCTGGAATGCGCCGTTGTTTACCGCCGGCTGGCAGATTGCTCCGGCCATCGCCATGGGTAACGCGGTTGTGCTCAAACCCTCCGAGCTGACGCCGTTCACCTCGCTAGCACTGGCGCGACTCGCCGAAGAGGCCGGCATCCCGACGGGCGTCATCAACGTGCTGGCCGGTTACGGTCACAGTATGGTGCCGGCTGCCCTGGCTACCGGGCAGATCGACAAGCTGGTCTTCGTCGGCTCGGTGCCGACCGGCGCCAAGGTCGCCGAGGCGGCGGCACGTCATTTGGTACCGTGCGTACTGGAGCTGGGCGGCAAGTCGGCAAATATCGTCTTCGCGGATGCCGATCTAGACCGTGCCGTGCTCGGTGCTCAGGCGGCGATCTTCGCCGGGGCCGGGCAGAGTTGCGTGGCTGGCTCGCGCCTGCTGGTGGAGCGCAGCATCCATGACGCCTTCGTCGAGCGCTTCGCCGCTGGCGCCGCGCGCATCCGCGTCGGTGATCCCGAGAGCGACGGCACCGAGATCGGCCCTATCTGCAACCAGGCCCAGTATCAACAGGTGCGCGAGCTGATCGAGCAGGCGCAACGCGAGGGCGCGCGGCTGGTGGGCACGCCACCCCAGGCCGGACAGGGCTACTTCGTGCATCCCACCGTGCTGGCTGATGTGCGCAACGACATGAGCATCGCACGCACTGAAGTGTTCGGGCCGGTGGTCGCGGTGATTCCCTTCGACGACGAGGAGCAAGCCATCGCCATCGCCAACGACACTCCGTTCGGCCTGGCGGGGGCCGTGTGGACGCGCGACGTTGGCCGCGCCCACCGCTTGGCCAATGCCGTGCGCGCCGGGACTTTTTGGATCAACGGCTACAAGACGATCAACGTGGCGTCGCCGTTCGGTGGTTATAAGCACAGCGGCTACGGTCGCTCCAGTGGCGTCGATGCGCTGCGCGAATACACCCAGATCAAGAGCGTGTGGGTGGAAACCGACAAGGAGCCGGCGACGGCCTTCGGTTACCTGTGATGCCAGGAGAGAGGACGATCATGAGCACTATCGATACGCTGGATACCGGGCAACTGCAAAGCTGGCGGCACGACTTTCACCGCCATCCGGAAACCGCCTTCGAAGAACATCGCACCAGTTCCCGGGTCGCCGAACTGCTGCGCCAGTGGGGCCTGAGCGTCGAGACCGGCATTGCCGGTACCGGCGTGGTGGCCACGCTGCAGGGCACACGTGGCGAGGGCCCGGCCATCGGCCTGCGCGCCGACATGGATGCCCTCCACGTGGAGGAGCTCAACGCTTTCGCCCATGCTTCCAGCCACCCCGGCCGCATGCACGCCTGTGGCCACGACGGACACACCACCATGCTGCTGGGGGCGGCCCAGGCGTTGGCCGCGCAGGCGGATTTCGCCGGGCGCGTCCACTTCATCTTCCAGCCGGCCGAGGAAAACGAGGGCGGCGCGCGGGCGATGATCGAGGCCGGCCTGTTCCAGCGCTATCCGCTACAGGCCGTATACGCCTTGCACAACTGGCCGGGCTTGCCGGTCGGCGAGGCAGCCGTGCATGCGGGGCCAGTGATGGCGGCGTTCGACATCTTCACCCTGACCCTGCGTGGCCAGGGTTGCCATGCCGCCATGCCCCATCTGGGCAAGGACACGCTGCTGGCCGGCTGCCAACTGGTGACCCAGCTGCCGGCGCTGATCGCACGGGAGAACCAGGCGCACCAGCCCGCGGTGCTCAGCGTCACCAGCTTCCATGCCGGCGACACCTACAACGTGATGCCCGAGCAGGTGCAACTGCGCGGTACCCTGCGCTGTTTCGACATGGGCCAGCGTGCCACGATCGAGCAACGGCTGCGCGACGTGATCGCCTCGGTGGCCACCTTGCACGGCCTGAGCGCCGAGCTGGACTACCGTGTCAGTTACCCGGCGACCGTCAATCACCCGGCCCATGCGGCTCGGTGCGCGGCTGTGCTGGAAGGCGTACTGGGCAGCGGCCGGGTGCACCGCGACCTGCCGCCGAGCATGGCCTCGGAAGACTTTTCGTTCATGTCCCAGGCGTGCGCCGGTGCCTACATCTGGCTGGGTAACGGGCAGGACAGCGCGTCGCTGCATAACCCGCGCTACGACTTCAACGACGCCTTGCTGCCACTGGGCGTGCAGTACTGGACGGCGCTGGTGCGCTCGCTCTTGGGCGCCGATGGCGTGCCGGGCTGACGGCTGAACCGGTCATCTTATCGCTCAGGTGCTAAGCGCCCCAGTGCAGGTCAATCTCCTGTTAACTGCCCGGCGCCGCCAGCCACTGATCACGCTGCGCCAACCGCCAAGCCAGCACGCCAAGGGCCAGGCCGCGCAAGGCCATGAAGGCCAGAAAGGCTATCCACAAACCATGGTTGCCGAACCCCTGCAGCGCCAGGGCGATCGGCAGGCCGATGGCCAGGGCCACGAGCATCGCGTTGCGCATTTCGCGGGCGCGGGTGGCGCCGATAAACAGCCCGTCGAGCAGGTAGCTCCACACCGCGAACAATGGCAGCAGGGCAAGATACGGCAGATAGTGGCCGGCGGTCTCGCGCACCGCGGCGATATCCGTTTGCAGGTTGACGAACAGGTGGCCGCCGACGGCGAATGCCACGGCGAACACCAGGCTGGCCAGCAGCGACCAGATACCGGCGACGATGAGGCTGCGCTTGAGGGCCAGGCGATCCCGTGCGCCGATGGCATGGCCGCACAGCGCCTCGACCGCATGGGCCAGGCCATCCAGTGCATAGGCGGTGATCAACAGGCCGTTGAGCAGCAGAGCGTTGGCCGCCACCGTGGCGTCGCCCAGCCGCGCGCCCTGGATGGTGATCAGCAGGAACACCGCCTGCAGCGCCAGCGAGCGCAGGAAGATATCGCGGTTCACCGCCAGCAGCGCGCGCCAGCTCTGCCACTGGGCCATCGCCGCCCAACGGGTGTTGCCCGGGTGGCGACGCAGGGCGCGCCGCGCCAGCGTCAGGCCGACCAGCAAACCGCCCCATTCGGCCAGCACCGCAGCGCGGGCGGCGCCGACCACTTCCCAGTGCAGCCCGAGCACGAACCACAGCGACAGCACGATGTTCAGCAGGTTGGTGACCAGCAGCATCACCAGTGGTGCGCGGGCGTTCTGGGCGCCGAGCAGCCAGCCGATCAGCGCGTAGTTGGCCAGTGCTGCGGGCAGGCCGAGCAGCCGCGTATGCAGGAAATCCCGGGTCAGGCCGTCGAGCTCGGCGGATGGGTTCATCAGGCCCAGCGCCAGGCCGCTGAAGGGAACCGCCAGTGCGCCGAGCAAGAGTGCCAGCAGGGCGGCGAGCAGCAGGCCCTGCACCAGCACCTGGCGCAGCGCACCGCCATCGCCGCGCCCGCAGGCCTGGGCAGCGAAGCCGGTGGTGCCCATGCGCAGAAAACCCAGCACCCCGACGATCAGGATGTACAGGCTGCTGCCCACCGCCACGGCGCCCAATTGATGGGCGTGGGGCAGGTGGCCGACCACCGCGGTATCGACCAGCGCCACCAGGGGTACGGACAGGTTGGAAAGGATCATCGGCGCCGCCAGCGCCCAGACCTTGCGGTGGGTTGGCGCATGGCGCCAGGCATCACGGAACATGGGTCACTCCCTGCAGGCTGCGCAGTATAAGGGCGTTACCGATTCCAGGCGCGTGACTGCGGTAGAAGGCTGCCCGTCGCATCGCATTGAAAATTGTTCGCAGCGGATATATGTTCGCAACCCTTTCCCGGCACGAGATCCCCCGAGTGCGCCCGCCCCGCGACAGCGATGCCCAAGACGGCCAGTTCCAGCGCCATGCCGGCGAGCTGCTGCGTTTCTTCACGCGGCAGGTCAAGTGCAGCGAGTTGGCGGCCGACCTGCGCCAGGAAACCTGGCTGCGCTTCCAGCGCCGTGGCAGTGACGAAGTGGGCAACCTGCGGGCCTTTCTGTATCGCATCGCCCGCAACCTGATCATCGATCACCTGCGCCAGCAGCAGGCGCGGCCCGTGCAGGAAGACGTCCCGGTGGAGCTCGCTTGCGAGCAGCCCGGCCCCGAACAGATCGTGGGTGACGGGCAGCAGCTCGGCCGGCTGCAGGGTATCCTTGAGGACTTGCCGCCCCACCTGCGCCAGGCGCTGCTGTGGAATCGCCTCGACGGCCTGACGCAAAAGGAGATCGGCCAGCGCCTCGGAGTTTCCGAAAGCATGGCCGGGCGCTATATCCTCAAGGCCCTCGAACACTGCCAGCAGAAAATGGATTGGATGCCGTGACCGCCGACGCTTCGCTTCTCGCCCAGGCCAGGGAATGGCAGGTACTGCTGCATTCCGGGCGCGCCACGGTGGCCGATCACCTGGCTGCCAAAGCCTGGCGCGAACGCTCGCCGGCTCACGAGCAGGCTGCCCGCGACGTTGATCGGCTTTGGGCATTGCTGGGCCAGGTGCAGCAGCCTGCGACCGTGCAGCCCGTTGCCGCGCCAGCCCGGCGGCCGGCGCGCCGACGCCGCGCGCTGCGCTGGAGCGTACCGATGGCCAGTGCCGCGCTGTTGCTGCTGGCCCTGTGGCTACCCCAGGGCGCCTGGCTCGGCTGGTACGCCGACGTGGCGACGGCGCCCGGCGAAGTACGCACCCTGGAACTGGACGATGGTTCGATCCTCACCCTCAATGGCGCCACGGCGCTGGACTGGACGCTCGGCAAAGGACGACGGGAAGTACGCCTGTACCGCGGCGAGGTGGATTTGCAGGTCGCCAAGGACGCCAGCCGGCCGTTCATCGTCGAGGCGGGGCCGGCGCGCATTCGGGTCACCGGCACGCGTTTCGATGTCGACTACGATGGCCGCGATGTGGTGTTGGCCGTGACCGAGGGGCAGGTACAGGCCAGCGATGCAAAGGATCAGCCGCTGCCGGTAGGCGCCAACCAGCAGGTGCGCTGGAGCGGCGATCATCTGCAGGCGGTGCAGCCACTGGATGCCCGTCAGCAGTTGGCCTGGCAGCGGGGCAAGCTGGTGTTCCGCGCCCAGCCGCTGAGCGAGGTGTTCGCCGCGCTGGAGCGCAGCCAGCGCCAGCGGGTGATCTTTCTCGATGACAGCGTGCGCGAGCTCAAGGTTACCGGCGTGTTCGCCCATGACGACCCGCAGGCCGTGCTGCGCGCCATCGAGAGTGCTCTCCCGGTACGCCTGGTGCGCCTGCCCGGATTATTGCTGGTCAGCCGGGCCTGAGCCGCCGCCGCGTAATTCGCGGCACTGGCGCGCGCTGGAAAATAATCGTGGTTGCGGTTCAGAAATGTGCGGGTGCTTCGTCTTCCTCTCTGCAAATGCGACTTCTTCGCATGACCTTATGCAGAACACAGGAAATTCAGCATGCGCCTGACGCGTACTCCTCTCTGGCAAGCCATCGCCACCGCCCACCTGCTGCTCGCCGCCACCAGCGCCTCGGCCCTGGAGTTCGACCTTCCAGCCCAGCCGCTCGACGCGGCGCTGACCGACTTCGCCGAGCAGGCCAACGTGCGCCTGCTCTACGATGCCAGCCTGACCCCCGGCGATCGTCAGGCGCCAGCTCTCAAGGGCGACTACTCGGTGGACGAGGGCCTGCAGCGGCTGTTGCAGGGCAGCGGCCTGAGTTATCTGATCGGCGCCGACGGCACGGTCAGCCTGGTGCCGCTGAGCAGTGACGCCGGCTCGCTGCAACTCGACGCCACCACCGTCAGCGGCCAGGCCGATGGACGCCTGGATCTGCCAGTCGAGTACGCCGGTGGCCAGGTCGCCCGCGGCGCGCGGATCGGCATGCTGGGTAACCAGGATATGCAGGATGTGCCGTTCAGCTTCAGCAGCTATACCTCCGACCTGATCAAGAATCGCCAGGCGCAGAGCCTGGGTGACGTCCTCAACAGCGATTCGGCTGTGCGACAGTCCTACGGCTTCGGCAACTTTTCGCAAGTGTTCGTGATTCGCGGTTTCCAGCTGTATAGCGACGATATCGCCTTCAACGGCCTGTACGGCATCCTGCCGCGGCAGATCATTTCGGCCGAGTCCGTCGAGCGGGTCGAAGTGTTCAAGGGCGCCAATGCCTTTCTCAATGGCTTTGCGCCCGGAGGGAGCGGCATCGGTGGGGCGATCAATGTCGTGTCCAAACATGCCGAGGACACACCGACCCGAAGCGTGACCGTGGACTACGGCAGCGACAGCCGGGTCGGTACGCACATCGACCTTGGCCAGCGTTTCGGCGAGGACAATCGTTTTGGCATTCGCGTCAACCTGGCCAAGCGGGATGGCGAGAGCGCCATCGACGACGAAAGCAAACACTTCACTCTGGCGGCGGTCGGCCTCGACTACCGCGGTGACAGGCTGCGGGTCTCGACCGATTTCGGCTACCAGAAACAACGGGTCAACGAAGGGCGTTCTCCGGTGTATCTGGATACGACGTTGACCAGCAGGCTTGGCGGCAAAACGCCCAAGGCCCCGGACTCCAAGAGTAACTATGCACAGCCCTGGAGCTGGTCACAGCTGGAAGATACCTACGGGATGCTCAATGCCGAGTACGACCTCAGTGATCACTGGACGGCGTACATGGCAGCCGGCGGCAAGTACACCCGCGAGAATGGCATTTATGGATCAACCTACGTGAATGCGCTCGATGGGTCGGCGCGTGTCGGACGGCTGTATTCGCCGCTCGATCAGGAGAATCTCAGTGCGCTGGCTGGGCTGCGCGGCAGCTTCAATACGGGCTCCGTGAGCCACCAGCTCAACCTGGCAGTAAACGGCCTGTGGACGGAAAAGAGAAATGCCTACGAGTCCACGGCTGCAGGCAGCCGGCGTTTCGGTAACCTCTATGATCCGGTCGATGTAGCCGAGCCGGTTGCCACCACCCGTGCAGGTGACATCCATGATCCGAAGACCACGGCCAAGGTGCAGAACCGTAGCCTGGCAGTCTCCGAAACACTGGGCTTTCTCGATGACCGTGTGCTGTTGACGCTGGGCGCTCGCCGACAGTCGATCGGCTCGGATGCCTGGAGCGCGGTTGATCGGTCACGTACAGCCAACTATCAGGAAAGCATCACCACGCCGGCCTATGGCGTAGTGGTGAAACCAACCGAATACCTCTCGCTCTATGCCAACCGCATCGAGTCGCTGCAGCAAGGGCAGACGGCGCCGTCTACTGCCAATAATCGCAATGAGGTGTTCGCACCCTATCGAGCCAAGCAGACCGAGGCTGGCATTAAGTTGGACTGGGGCCTCTACGGTGGAAGCCTCGGTGTCTATCGCATCGAGTTGCCGCAGGGCGTATTGGGTGGCGATGGCAACTACCGGGTGGACGCACAACAGCGTAACCAGGGCGTTGAATTGAGCGTGTTTGGTGAGCCGATGCCAGGCCTGCGTTTACTGGCCGGAGGTACCTGGATCGATTCTGAGTTGAGCGGTGGCGTCAGTGGCACAGAGGGTAACCGCGCTGTCGGCGTGCCCGAGTTTCAGTTCAACCTGAGCGCGGATTGGGACGTTCCGGGAGTTCCCGGTCTCGCGCTCAACGGCTTGCTGCTGCGCACCGGCGGGCAGTTCTACGATTCTGCCAATAACTACAGCATCCCGGCCTGGACGCGTGTCGATCTTGGCGCCCGCTACGCCTTCAAGGTCGAGCAGCGTGGCGTGACGCTGCGTGCTGGCGTGGAAAACGTGGCAGGCAAGGACTACTGGGCATCCACCAACGGTGGCTACCTGACCCAGGGCGAGCCACGTACGCTCAAGGTATCGGCCACCCTGGATTTCTAACTCCTGCTCATCGCGACGAATCGTGACGCCCGAGGACTGCTGTCCTCGGGCTCGTGCCAACTAGAACGTCAACCGCAGCCCCAGCGTCGCGTTGCGCGGTGTGCCGTAGTAGGCCGTGGACGTGCCGGTGTAGTACTCCTTGTCGAGCAGGTTGTTGACGTTGAGCGTCGCGCTGAGCTGTTCGGTGATGGGGTAACGGGCCATCAGGTCCACGACGGCATAGCTGTCCTGAGTGAAGCGCACGCCGTTCGGGCCGGAGCCGTCCGTATAGGCCGCGTTCTGCCAGTTCACTCCGCCGCCCAGGGTCAGGCCGTTGCCGATGTTTTCCAGCAGGTAGCTGGTAAACAGCTTGGCGGTGTTCTGCGGGATGTTGGTGTTGAGCGCGCGGCCGTCGGAGTCCTGCACGATATTGCGAGAGAAGCTGGTGCTCAGTTGCCAGTTCGGTAGCAGCTCGCCGGTCAACTCCACCTCGAAACCGCGGGTCTTGGTGCCGGATTCGGCGCGGTAGGCCTGGTCACCATTGGGGGCCGTCTGCCCGTCTATGGCGACGGCAAGATTGTCCTGCTCGATCTGGTAGATCGCCGTGGAGAAATTCAGGCGGTCTTCGAAGAACCCGGCCTTGATGCCGGCCTCGTAGCCTTTGCCTTCCAGTGGGTCGATGAACGCCCCGCTCGCCGTACGCCGATTCTGCGGTTTGAAGATGCTGGTGTAGCTGGTGTAGACCGACCAGGTATCGTCGAGGTCGTAGACCAGGCCGGCGAAGGGCGTGAACACACCAGTTTCTGTCCGCCTGCTGGTCTCGTCAGTGGCATTGTAGTTATCGGTCTTCTGCACGCTCTGCCAGTCGGTGACCCGGCCACCGAGAATCAGCGAGAGCTTGTCGGTAGCACGCAGGCGAACGCTGCCGTAGGTGGATTCCTGGCGCTCGTTGTAATCGGTGCGCCCGGTCACTTCGAAGTCCGGCTTGGCTGGTGTCTTGCCGTCCCACCCGTAATAGCTGGGGATCGAGCCCATGTACCAGAGCCGGTAGTTATCCGCCTTGTAGTGGGTTTGCTGACGTGCGTGGCCGATGATCAGGTCATGGCGCTGGCCGAAGGCCTCGAAGGCGCCGCTCAGATTGAGGTCGAGGCTGTCCTGTACCGGTGTAGCCGCCCAGCGTCCGCCGTAGGTCTCTCCACCGCTGCCCGTTTGCCGATCCGGATAGGACCAGGCCGACGCATGGCCGATCACCTCGTCGTAGTCGTAACGCCCGCGGTTGAAGGTGGCCATGGCTTTCCAGTTCTCGTTCAACTGGTGTTCCAGGGAGGCGAAACCGTTGGTGTAGTGCCGCTCGGAGTAGCCCCAGGCGGTGGCGGCCGAATCCGATCGAGACCAGTCGGTACGCGAGCCATCGCTGTAAAAGAGCGGCAGGCCGAGGCGCGCGTGATTGTTGGCGTCGTGGTGCTGCACGTCGGCCCCTACGCTGAGCAGCGTATCCGGCGTCAGATCGGCCTCGACGATGCCGTAGAGCACCTTGTGGCGCTCGTTGAGGCGGTCGATATGCGAGCCGGCGTCGCGGTAGGCGGCGACCATACGCGCTCGTACGGTACCGCTTTCGTTGAGCGGGCCGCCGCTGTCCAGTTCGATCGAATTGTTGTCCCAGGAGCCGGCCTTCAGGCCGATGCTGCTTTTCCATTCGCTGGTGGGGCGTTTGCGCACCAGGTTGATGGTCGCGCCGGGCGTGCCGACGCCATTGGTCAAACCGGTGGCACCGCGGATCACTTCGATACGGTCGTAGATCGCCAGGTCACTGCTCTGGAAGATCGAGGCATAGCTGCTGTTGAGCAGTTGCACGCCATCGATCTGGTAGTTCTCCACCTCGAAGCCGCGGGAGTAGATCGGGCTGCTGTCCGAGCCGCTGTTGCCGCCCTGATGCAGGCTCAGCCCCGGCGCCTGGCGCACCGCGTCGGTGAGCTGCGTGAGGTTCTGGTCATCGAGGCGCTGGCGACTGATCACACTTACCGACTGTGGCGTTTCGCGCAGTGTCAGCGGCAGCTTGGTCGCCGTGCTGGTCGAGCCGGTGGTGTAGGAACCGGTGCCGTCGGTGGTGTCGCCCAGGCCCGTGCCGGTGATGCTGGTGGCGTCCAGTTGCAGCGAGCTGCCGAGGTCGTCACGGGTGATGATCAGGGTGTTGCCAGCGTGCTGGTAACTCAGGCCGCTGCCGGCCAGCAGCCGTTGCAGCGCCACCGTTGGCTCCAGCGTGCCATTCACGGCGGGCGCCTGCAGGTGGCCGGTCAGGCTGCTGTCTGCCGCGATGCTCAGGCCAGCGGCTTCGCCCAGTTGGCGCAGGGACACGCTCAGTGGCTGGGCCGGCAGGTTGAGCTCGACCGGCGCGGCCAATGCAGGCGCCACCAGCGCGACGCTGACGACGGCCAGCAGGTTGCGCAGGGAGGAGTGGGGCATCAGGACATCCTTTTCAGAGTCGGGAGTGGGATGCCTGACTGACGGCGCTCGGTGGATTTCCCCTGATGCGTGGCCGACGAACGGTCGTCAGCGCGGGCGCAGTTCGGTGTGCTGCGCGCCCTCGCTGACCCGCACCGGGGCGATGTTCGGCAGGGCACGGATGAAGTCCTCGACATCGCTCAGTTGCAGCACGGCGCTGATGCGCGGCTGTGGATAAGTCGTCTGGGTCGCCACCGAGCGTTCGCGGTAGCGCGACAGGCTGGCGGCGATTTCGCCGAGGTCGGCGTTCTCGAACACCAGGTTGCCGCGGGTGAAGGCCAGGGCATTGCTGGCGGCCAGGTCGACCCTATGCAGATGGCCTGCGCCATCGACCTCGATCACCTGGCCGGCGCCGACCTGCCAGACTTCATCGGGCTGGCGGCTGCTGGCTACTTCGACCAGGCCGTGGTCGACGCTGACCCGCAGGCGGTCCGGCAGGCGGTTGACCACGAAGCGGGTGCCGCGCACGGTGATCTGCGCCAGGCCGCTGTCGATCACGAACGGCCGGTACGGGTTGCGCGTTACGTCGAACAGTGCCTCACCCTGGCGCAGATCGACCTGGCGCTGGCGCCAGCTGTAGCGCACGTTGATTTCGGTGGCGGCATTGAGCTGCAGCTCGCTGCCATCACGCAGGGTGATCTGCTGGCGCTCGCCGATCGGTGTCCGCAGTGCCATTTCCTGGGGGCTCAGCCGGTAACCGAGCCAGCCGGCAGCGGCGGCCAGCATCAGCAGCAGCGCACAGGCGCCGCGGCGCAGGTAGCCTGGCCGTTCGCGTTGCTGGTGCTCCATGGCCTGGGCGAGGGCTTCGGTTCGGCTGGTGCTGCCGAAGTCATTCCACAGCGCTTCGAAGGCGCTGTACTCCTCGGCATGTTCGGGGTTCGCCGCCAGCCAGCTGCGAAAGGCCGGTTGCTGCGCCAGGCTGGCGTCACCGCGGATGCGCAGGAACCAGGCGGCCGCCTGGGTGGTGGCGTCACTCATGGCTGCAGCAGGTCGCGGGCGCGACGCAGATCGATCAGCGCGCGCATCATGTGGCGCTCGACCATGTTCAGGCTGATGCCCAGGCGCGTGGCGATGTCGGGCTGCGTGTAGCCTTCGATGCGCGCCATCCAGAATACCTGGGCGCAGCGCTCCGGCAGGCAGTCGAGGATGCGCTGCAGGGCCTGCAGGCGTTGCTGGATATCGAGCAGGTGCTCGCACGAGGGCGCCACCTGGCCTGGTGCCACGTCTTCGGGGTTCTGATCTTCGAGCGATTCCAGGCGCGATTCGCTGCGGTAGCAATCGATCAGCACCGAATGCGCAACTCGGCGCAGGTAGGCGTTGGGCTGCTCGACGGGCCGGCGGTGCTGGGCCAGGGCGAAGCGCAGCAGGGCGTCGTGCAGCACATCGTAGGCGCGCTGCACGCAGCGGGTACGTCGGCTAAGGCTGATCAGCAGGTCGCTATAGGCCCAGCCCAGGTCGATGCCTTGCCAGTTGACCTGGGCAGGCTCGCGAACAGCGGCAATGTTGGCCTGGAACGCGGCAGTCGACACGGTGAATCCTCTGGCTGGCGGAAGCGGCCAGAGGATAGGCATTTGTCAATGATTCGTAAATAACAATTATTGCTATTTGAGTGCGAGCCGTTCGGCGTGCCGTCGAGCAATCGGTCAGTTGAAGCTGTAGGAAACCCCGACGAACGCCCCGAAGCCTTCGCCCGGAGTCGAGCGGGCGGCGTCGGCGCCGTTGTCGTCGTAGCCCGGTGTGACGGTGGCGGCGTAGCGCTTGTCGGTCAGGTTGCGCAGGTCCAGCCAGGTTTGCCAGTCGTCTTTCGGCGAGGCGTAGCCCAGGGTCGCGCCAAAGATCGCGTAGGCATCGGCGTAATAGGAATTGGCGTAATCCACCGCCACCTTGGAGGCGTACTGGGTGTTGAGCCCGGCGTAGAAGCCGCTCGGGTGGTCGTAGCGCAGCTCGGTCTGGTAGTAGTGGCGGGGCAGGCCAGGCAGGCGATTGTCGCCAAAGGCGCCGTCGTCGCGGTAGTGGAAGTCGCTGAACGTGTAGGCCTGGCGCAGGGCCAGGGCGCCAGTTGCGCCACCGTTCCACAGCGGGCTATCGAGGCCCAGCTCGATGCCCTGGTGCACGGTGGGGCTGGCGTTTGCCTCGGAGAACACGTTGCTCTCCACTGGTACGGTCAGCAGTTCGTGGCGCACTAGCGAGTAGTAATAGGCCACATCCCACTGGCCCAGGGCCGAGTCGCCACGGCCGCCGATTTCGACGCTGGTGGCGGTCTGGTTATCCAGCGAGATCGGCGCGCGCTGGCGGGCACTGTACGGCTGGTTGCTGTTGGGGAAACGCAGCGGCGAACTCCAGAGCATCGACCAGGCGTGGGGCGGTTCGACCGAGCGGCTGACATTGCCGTAGAGCTGCACGTCCGGGTTGAGCTGGTAGCGCAGGCCGATACGCGGCGCGTAATCCCAGGTGTGCTCGCTGAGCTTGTCATCGGTGGCTGGCCAGGTCACCTCTACTTCACGGCGGGTATAGATCAGCGCCAGACCGCTGGTCAGCCACAGGTCGGGGGCCAGTTCGGTTTCGTTGCCGATATGCAGCACGTTGTCCGAACCCAGGTGCTCGTAGGCGCGCATCAGCGTTCCAGCCGGGTAAGTGGTTGTCGGACCACCGCTCGGGCCAACCGTGATCGGCAGCGCCGCATTTTCCCTGGACTTGCTGCTCGGCAGGTTGGTGGTGCTGCGAAAGCCGATGGTGGTGGTGCTGTCGAGCCCGAACAGGCTGTGGCGACGGGTGTAGTTCAGGGTGCCGCTCACGTCGCTGTAGTCCACGCGCACCCGATAGGTGTTGCCGTTGGGCGAGCTGTTCTCGACGATATCCATCGGGTAATGGTGATAGGCCAGGCCAGCCACCAGGGTGGAATCGTCATCGATCTGCCAGGTGGTCTTGTTGGCCAACCAGGTGCTGCCGGGTTGATCGCGGTGCGCATCGATGCGCAGGTTGTTGGCGGCGGCAGCCCGTGGGTCGTGCTCGATCTGCGCTTTGCTCAGGCGCCCCGGCACCTGGTGCTCGGTCTCGCGATAACGCAGGTAGAAGCGCGTTTCCAGATTCTCGTTGAGGCGATAGCCGATGTTGGCGGCCACGCCCTGGCCCTTGCCTGATGCGTGATCCTGATAACCGTCGTAACGGCTGTCGGTGACGTTGACGTAGTAATCGAAATCGCCCAGCACCTGGCCGGAGCTGACGCTGCGCTTCTGGTAACCGTGGCTGCCGGCTTCATAGCGCAGTTGCAACTTGTCGGCATCACGGCCTGTGCGCGTGATGTAGTCGATGGCGCCACCCAGGGCCAGGGAGCCCTTGTCGAAACCATTGGCACCGCGCAGCACTTCGGCGCGGCTTATCCACAGGGGTTCGAGCAGCTCGTAGGGCGTGCCGCCGGAACCGGTCAGCGGCAGGCCGTCGAGCATGATGTGGTTGCCGGAGGCATGGGAGCCGGGGCCACGGTTGATGCCCGAGCCACGGATGGCGATCTTGATGCCCTCGTTACCCGGCGACTGCGCATACACGCCCGGCTGGTAGGCCAGCACATCGGCATTGCCGGCCACGCGGCCTCTTTCGACGCGAGCCATATCAACCAGATTGGTGCCGCCGGGTACTCGCTCGAGTTGCTCCGCGGCCGCCTGCTGCTCGGTCAGCGCCTGCTCGGTGATCTGTACGCCTTCGAGCTGCAGGCTGCCCTTCGCGGTTTCGGCATGGGCGGCAGGCAGCGCCGCCCAACCTAGCAGGCTGGCAGCCAGCAGGTGACGTGGGCGCAGGGCGTACGGGGGCAGGCAAGGCATTCGGCAGGTTCTCCGTGGAGCGGCATTTGGAATAGCGCGGGGTAGGACGGTGGCTCGTTGCGATAAGCCACGTCTGGCAGTTGGCAATCCGCTAATGGTGCCGGGGTTCTCGGGATAGAGGATGGGTTAACTTTCTCGTTTAGCATATTAGGTTATGCCTAAATTGAATTTCCCTGTGGATCGTCAAGCCGATACCGTCTAAGGCCTTCCCTGTGACGCTGGCTGCAAAAGCCCGCCGAAGCACCTTATCCGCACGCTACCCGACCACGCGGCGCATGCACGACTCTCTTATGGAGGCGCCATGCCCATCTCTGTGCTCAACCGTCGTCAGTTGCTTGCCCTGGCGGGTACCGCCACCGCGGCGGCGTTCGCCAGCCGCTTCGCCTGGGCCGATGCCGGTCATGCTGGCCACGGTGCCCATGCCGGCCACGGCACGCAACCGGTTGGCAGCGGTCTGGATCTTGAGAGCGATCGCTGGGTCTTGCCCGAGCCGCGCAAGATCAAGCTGGCCACCAACCTCAATGCCGTGTGCCTGGCGCCCGTGGCGGTCGCCGACAGCCAGGGCATCTTCAAGCGCCATAATCTGGAGGTCGAGTTCGTCAACTTCGGCAACTCCACCGAGGTGCTGCTCGAATCCATGGCCACCGGCAAAGCCGATGCCGCCACAGGCATGGCGCTGCGCTGGCTCAAGGCGCTGGAGCAGGGCTTCGACGTCAAGCTGACCGCCGGCACCCACGGCGGTTGCCTGCGCTTGCTGACCCTGGACGACGGCCCGAAAAGTTTCGAGGCGCTGAAGGGCACCACGATCGGCGTCACCGACATGGCCGCGGCGGACAAGAACTTCTTCTCGCTGATGCTCAAACGCCATGGTGTCGACCCGGTGCGCGACGTGACCTGGCGGGTGTACCCCATCGACCTGCTCAGCGTCGCCCTGGAGAAGGGCGAGATCCAGGCCGCCAGCGGCTCCGACCCGCTGATGTACCGGGTCAAGCAGCAACCAGGCTTCGCCGAGCTGGCGACCAACATGATCGAGGAGTACGCCAACATGAGCTGCTGCGTGGTCGGGGTCAGCGGTGAGCTGGCGCGCAACGACACGCCGGTGGCGGCGGCCATTACCCATTCGATCCTGCAGGCCCATGCCTGGGCGTCGCGCAACCCCGATGCGGTGGCCGAGGAGTTTCTCAAGTTCGCCATCAACACCTCCAAGGAAGAGGTGCACGCCATCCTCACGGAGCACACCCACGGCTACTACTCGGTGGGAAATACCTTCGTGAAGGAGATTGCGGTGTACGCCCGCGACCTGAAGAACGTCGAGGTGCTGCGCCCGCGTACCGATCCCCTGGAATTCGCGGAGAGTATCCATGCCGACGTATTCGCTTGAGCAACGCCAGGCGCAGCCGCGCGTTGCCACGCCACTCTGGCGCGGCGGCCTGCTGGCAGCGCTGGCGTGGATAGGCTTCGCCCTGTTCACCGCGTTCTACCCCGATGGTGGCAAACCCTGGCCCTTCACCCGGGAGCTGGCTTATGTCGGCGCTGGTGTGGGCGGGCTGCTGGCGCTGCTCGGCATTCTGCCGGGTCCGTTGGGCCGGTTGGTGGAGCGCCTGCGCCCGGCAGGCGCCTGGTTGGCGGCGCTACCCGTGCTGCTTGGCGTGTGGTTGCTGGTCACCGCCAAGGTGGTGCTGCTGCCGGTGCCGTTCTTCGCGCCGCCCCAGGCGCTGATCGAAGTGTTCGTCGATGACTGGTTTCGCCTTGGCGAAAGCCTGCTGCATTCGTTGTGGCTGCTGGTCAACGGCGTGGTGGTGGGCGGCATCGCCGGTTTCATCGCGGGTGTGGCGATTGGCTGGTCGCATCGCATCGGCTATTGGGTTCATCCGGTGCTGCGCATCCTCGGACCGATTCCCTCCACCGCACTGCTGCCGATCTGCTTCTTCTTTTTCCCTACCAGCTGGAGTGCCAGCGTGTTCCTGATCGCCCTGGCGACCTGGTTCCCGGTCACGGTATTGACCTGGTCCGGCGTGGCCAGCGTCGACAAGGCGTACTACGAGGTGGCCCGAACCCTGGGTGCCAATTCGCGCTTTCTGGTCTGGCGGGTGGCGATTCCGGCTGCATTGCCCCACGTGTTCGTCGGCCTGTTCATGGGCCTCGGCGCTTCGTTCTCGGTGCTGGTGGTGGCCGAGATGATGGGCGTCAAGGCCGGCCTCGGCTGGTACCTGCAGTGGGCCCAGGGCTGGGCCGCCTACGCCAACATGTATGCGGCGCTGCTGGTGATGGCGCTGCTTTGCTCAGGGCTGATCACCCTGTTGTTCATCGTTCGTGACCGGGTGTTGTCCTGGCAGAAGGGGGCGGTGAAATGGTGAACGTCGCAACCGCTCACACGCCTCAGGCTGCTGGCATGAGCCTGGATGTCCGCGGCCTCAGCCATGCCTTCGATCTGGGCGACAGCCGCCTGCCGGTGCTCGACAAGGTCGACCTGCGTCTGGCACCCGGCGAAAGCGTCGGCCTGCTCGGGCCGTCCGGCTGTGGCAAGTCGACCCTGCTGCGTCTGGTCGCCGGCCTGGAGAGCTTGCAGAGCGGCAGCCTGCTGGCCGACGGCGCCGCGCTTGCCGGGCCGCATCACTCGCGGGTGCTGGTGTTTCAGGACCCGACGCTCTACCCCTGGCGCAGTGTGTGGAACAACGTCGCCCTTGGCTTGCAGGCGCGCGGCCAGCTCCGGGAGCAGCAGCATCGGGTCGACGAAACGCTGCGCAAGGTTGGCTTGCTGGAATTTCGCGAGGCATACCCGCGCCAACTCTCCGGCGGCATGGCGCAGCGTGTGGCGCTGGCCCGCGCACTGATCAACGAGCCGCGCCTGCTGTTGCTCGACGAGCCACTGGGCAAGCTCGACTCGCTGACCCGCATCGCCATGCAGAGCGAGCTGATTCGCCTCTGGCAGCAGCAGGCCTACAGCTCGCTGCTGGTAACCCACGACGTCGAGGAGGCGCTGCTGCTCTGCGACCGCGTGCTGGTGTTCTCGGCGCGCCCGGCGCGGGTGCTGGCCGAGCTCGAGGTCGAGCGCCCCTATCCGCGTCGCCGCGACGATCCGCGTCTGCTCGAGTTGCGTCATCACGCCTTGCAATTGCTGGGGCAGGGCAGCGACTGGTGAGCATCCACTTATTTCCTGTTGGAGCCGTTCAATGAAGATCCGCACCGGCCTGTCGGCCCTGTTGCTGTCCACCCTGTCGCTGGCAGTCTCCGCCGCTGAGCTGACCATCGGCGACCAGCGAGGCAATGCGCGCGCCGTCATGGAGGCGGCCGGCGTACTCGATGGCCTGGATTATCAGATCCAGTGGCGCGAGTTTCCCAACGCCGCCCCGCTGCTCGAAGCCTTGCGCGCCGGCCACCTCGATGGAGGCCTGGTCGGCGAAGCGCCGCTGACCTTCGCCGCAGCGGCCGGGCTGGAGGCCAAGGCGATTCAGGCGGCGAGCTACCTGGGCAACGCGCTGATCATCGGCGGTAATGCCGGTATCGTCTCGGTCGCCGACCTCAAGGGCAAGAAGATCGCCGCGGTCAAAGGTTCATCGGGCCAGGCGCTGGCGCTCAATGCCCTGGCGCGTGTCGGGCTGAAACCAGGCGACGTGACCTTCGTCAACACCACGCCCTCGGAGGCGACCCTGGCCTTGAGCAACGGCAGCGTCGATGCCGTCGCCACCTGGGAGCCCTACGTTTCCTTCGCCGTACAGCAGAGCGGCGCAAAGATTCTCGCCGACGGCAAGGACTACCCGAGCCTGAATTACCTGGTGGCCGCCAATACGGCGTTGCAAAGCAAAAGCGCCGAACTCGAGGATTTCTCCGCACGGCTGGCCCAGGCGCGGGTCTGGGGTGCGGCACATCCCGAGCCCTACGCCAAGGCCATTGCCAGCCTGCTCAAGCTGCCTCAGGCGGTGGCGCTGGGCAAGGTGCAGCGTGAGGTCAACACGCCGCAGACCGACCTCGCCGCCGTGCGCGCGCTACAGCAGGCGACCATCGACCTGTATCAGCGTGAAGGCTTGATCCCGCGGAGCTTCCCGGCGGACAGCGTGATCGAGGCGAGCTTCTTCGCGGAGCGAGCGCCATGATGCACCTGGCGCTGTACCTGGAGGCCGGTACCCACCAGGGTGGCTGGAGGCACCCGCATTCGGCCTCCACCGGCTCGGTCGACTGGCCGTTGTACAAGACCATCGCCCGACGCGCCGAAGCGGCCTGCCTGGACATGCTGTTCGTGGCCGACAAACTGTCGATCGACGACAACTATGGCGGTCACTTCGCCGAAACGGTGCGCTACCGCCCGGTGGTGCGGCCCGAGCCGCTGACCCTGCTGTCCGCTCTGGCAGCGGTGACCGATCGCATCGGCGTGGGCGGCACGGTGTCGTCGTCCTATGCGCTGCCTTACAGCGCGGCGCGCATGCTGGCCAATATCGACCACATCAGCGGCGGTCGTGCGGCCTGGAATCTGGTGACCTCGGTCAGCGATGGCGAGGCGCGCAATTTCGGCCGTCAACAGCACTACGGCCATGCCGAGCGGTATGCCCGTGCCGGCGAGTTCATCGATGTGGTGCAGAAACTCTGGGACAGTTGGGGCGACGAGGCGCTGCTGCTCGACGCACAGCGGGGTGTGTTCGCCGACCCGGATGCCTTCCATTACCTGCACCACCGCGGCGAGTTCTTCGATATCAAGGGGCCGATCAATATTCCGCGTCCGCCCCAGGGCCAGCCGGTGCTGATCCAGGCCGGGGTGTCCGAGGCGTTTCTCGATCTGGCGGCGAAGAACGCCGAAGTGGTGTTCGTGGTGCATCCGCAACTGGAGCGCGCCAAGGCGTTCTACCGTCTGCTCAAGGACAAGGCGCGCAGCCATGGCCGTGACCCGGACACGCTGAAGATCCTGCCCGGCATCGTGCCGGTGGTGGGCGAAACCCATGCAGCGGCGCTGGCCAAGGATCGTCTGCTCAAGGAGCTGATTCGCCCCGAGGCGGGGTTGAGCTTCATGTCCGCCAGCATGAACCACGACCTGGCGCAGTACCCGCAGGAGGGGCCCTTTCCGGATATCCGCGAGGCCATCACCGGCAGCAAGGGGCGTTTTCAGTACGTGATCGAACAGGCTATCGAGCTGGGCCTGACGGTCGGGCAAACGGGCAAGCGCTACGCCGAGAGCCTCAGCTTCTTCTCACCGGTCGGCTCGCCCGAAGGCGTCGCCGAACAGCTCGCCGAGTGGTACCGCGCGGGTGCCTGCGACGGCTTCGTGATCCTGCCGCCGTATCTGGAAGCGCAGGGCGATCTGTTCCTCGAAGGCGTGGTGCCGGCTTTGCAGGCCTCGGGGTTATTCCGTACCGAATATCCTGGTCAGACTCTGCGCGACACCCTCGGCCTGGCCCGGCCGGCGAGTCGGTTCGCCTGAGCGGGCCAACAACCTCGGCCATCTCCCGGCGGTGGCGATTCGCCGCCGCGCTCGCCTTCTTTCGCCGCGCCGTTGCTCCCTGATGCAGCAAGTGCCTGCTAGCCCTTCATCCGATGACGCGCACGTTGTGCCGAGCGCGCGGAACTAAGTCAGAACGCCGCAGCGACAGCCTGTCGCGCGGCATCCAGCCACGCTGGTAAGTGGCGTGGCGAGGCGTAATCTGAAAGCGGTCCATTGATCCAGATCAAGGCGCCATTCGCCTTGGCTATCTTCGGTACACGCATAACAAGAAGTCGATAACTAAACCTGATCGAGGGGCACGTCCATGTTCGGCCTAGAGGCTTTGGATCTTGCGCGCATCCAGTTCGCCTTCACCATTTCCTTTCACATCATCTTTCCCGCCATCACCATCGGCCTGGCCAGTTACCTGGCGGTGCTCGAAGGCCTGTGGCTGAAAACCGGGCAGACGGTCTATCGTGACCTCTACCACTTCTGGGTGAAGATCTTCGCGGTCAACTTCGGCATGGGTGTGGTCTCCGGCCTGGTGATGGCCTACCAGTTCGGCACCAACTGGAGCGCCTTCTCGGATTTCGCCGGCTCGGTCACTGGGCCTCTGCTGGCCTACGAAGTGCTCACCGCGTTCTTCCTCGAGGCGGGCTTTCTCGGCGTCATGCTGTTCGGCTGGAACCGCGTGGGCCCGGGCCTGCACTTCTTCTCGACGGTGATGGTGGCGGTCGGCACGCTGATCTCGACCTTCTGGATTCTCGCCTCCAACAGCTGGATGCAGACGCCCCAGGGCTTCGAGATCGTCGACGGTCGGGTGATCCCGGTGGACTGGTTCGCCGTGGTGTTCAACCCGTCGTTCCCGTATCGCCTGGCCCATATGGCCACTGCCGCATTCCTGGCCACCGCGTTCTTCGTCGGCGCCTCGGCGGCCTGGCACCTGCTGCGCGGGCGCGACACCCCGGCGATGCGCAAGATGTTCTCCATGGCGCTGTGGATGGCCCTGCTGGTGGCGCCGATCCAGGCGGTGATCGGCGACTTCCACGGCCTCAATACCCTGGAGCATCAACCAGCGAAGATCGCCGCCATCGAAGGCCACTGGGACAACAGCTCCGGCGAGCCGACGCCGCTGATCCTGTTCGGCTGGCCGGACATGGAGCGCGAGGAGACTCGCTTCAAGATCGAGGTGCCGTACCTGGGCAGCCTGATCCTCACCCACAGCCTGGACAAACAGGTGCCAGCGCTCAAGGAGTTCGCCAGGGAGGATCGGCCCAACTCGACCATCGTGTTCTGGTCGTTCCGGGTGATGGTCGCCATGGGCCTGCTGATGATCCTCGCCGGCGTGTGGAGCCTGTGGCTGCGCTGGCGCGGCAGCCTCTACCGGTCGCGCCCGTTCCTGTACTTCTGCCTGTGGATGGGCCCGTCCGGGCTGATCGCCATCCTCGCCGGCTGGTTCACCACCGAGATCGGCCGTCAGCCGTGGGTGGTCTACGGCATCATGCGCACCGCCGATGGCGTGTCGGCCCACAGCGCCGCGCAGCTGGGCGTGACCCTGGTGCTATTCGTGGTGGTGTACTTCGCGGTGTTCGGCGCCGGCTTCGGCTACGTGATGCGCCTGGTGCGCAAAGGGCCGGTCACCGGCGAGGGCGATCATCAGGACGACGGCGGGCCGGGCACCCGGCACACCCCGGCACGGCCACTGTCGGCGCCCAAGGAGGGCCTGCACGACGGTGATCATGGCGGCGCTGCTGCGAACGGGAGGGCATGAGCATGGGTATCGATCTGTCGGTCATCTGGGCGGTGATCATCGTGTTTGGCGTGATGATGTACGTAATCATGGACGGCTTCGATCTGGGCATCGGCATCCTCTTTCCGTTCGTGCCCGACAAGGGCGAGCGCGACGTGATGATGAACACCGTGGCCCCCGTGTGGGACGGCAACGAAACCTGGCTGGTGCTTGGCGGCGCCGGGCTGTTCGCGGCCTTTCCGCTGGCCTACTCGGTGGTGCTCAGCGCCCTGTATCTACCGCTGATGTTCATGCTGCTGGGCCTGGTGTTTCGTGGCGTGGCCTTCGAGTTTCGCTTCAAGGCCAAGGACCACAAGCGGCATATCTGGGACAAGGCGTTCATTGGCGGCTCGGTGGCGGCGACCTTCTTCCAGGGCGTGGCGCTGGGCGCGTTCATCGAAGGCATCCCGGTCGAGGGCCGGGCATTCTCAGGTGGCTCGCTGGACTGGCTGGCGCCGTTTCCGCTGTTCAGCGGCCTGGGCCTGATCGCGGCGTATGCGCTGCTCGGTTGCACCTGGCTGATCATGAAGACCGAAGGTCGTCTGCAAAAGCAGATGCACGACCTGGCCCGGCCACTGGCCCTCGCGCTGCTGTCGGTGATTGGCATCGTCAGCCTGTGGACGCCGCTGTCCCAGGCGAGTATCGCCGAGCGCTGGTTCACCTTCCCCAACCTGCTGTGGTTCGCCCCGGTGCCGCTGCTGGTGCTGGCGAGCTTCTTCTATCTGCTGCGCTCGGTGGCCAACCACGACAACAGCAAGCCGTTCGTGCTGACCCTGGTGCTGATCTTCCTCGGCTACAGCGGCCTGGGCATCAGCCTGTGGCCGAACATCGTGCCCGGCTCGCTGACCATCTGGCAGGCGGCCGCACCGCCGCAAAGTCAGGGCTTCGCGCTGGTCGGCGCGTTGCTGATCATCCCGATCATCCTCGTCTACACCGCCTGGAGCTACTACGTGTTCCGCGGTAAGGTCACGCCGGATCAGGGGTACCACTGATGAACAACACCAGCGAAAAGAAACCCCTCTGGCAACGCATCGCCTGGCTGGCCGGCATCTGGACGGTCAGCGTGCTGAGCCTGGGGCTGCTGTCCTATCTGCTGCGTTTGTTCATGAACGCAGCAGGCTTGAGCACGCCGTCGTAGTGATCGTGTCGGGGCAGCTTCGCACATCATGTGCAACGACCGCAGGCGGCGGTGCGGCAATTGATCGCGCCGCGGAGCGGGCGGGTTAGCGTAAAGTCGCCGCCATGAAAATCGCCCGCCAGGATCGCTCGCTGATCGCCTGGGTGCTGTACGCCAGCATCCTGTTCGCGATGCTCGCCTGTGCCATTCACCACGGCCAGGGGGCCGGCCTGCAGTTGAGCGGGTTGGGTGGTGAATTCTGCTCCCTGCATGGCGATGCCACCGATGCCTCCACCGTGGTGCCGGCCGACGCACTGATGAGCACCGTCCAGTGCCCGTTGTGCTCGGCAGCGGTGATGGGCCTTGCCCTGCTGTTCGCGCTGGCCTGGCTGCCGCGTGCCAAGCGAGCGTTGCGCCTCGCACGTGCGCCGCAGGGCAAGGCACCGCCGCGTTTCGTATGGCCGTCGGCCAATCCCCGCGCCTCTCCGGTCTTCCTGATCGCCTGAGTCTGTTGACGAAACGGCTGTGGCTTTGCCTAGGGTGGACGACGCCTTATCCGACCACCATTTGGACGTTGGCGGGTGGATGAAAGAGCGTCAGCTACGCGCTCCAATCCACCCGACAAGGGCCGCGTGCCCGCCTGCCCGTCAACAAACTCCTGATCCCATACCAGCGCAACGCCCTTCCGGCGCCGCGTTTCGTACCGTTTGCATCAGGAATGCCTGAACATGACAACCATTTCCAATCGCTGCAACGCTTTTCAGCTCCACCCCATGAGCCTACGTTTGCGCCAGGCCCTGAGCCTTGGCACCTTGCTCGGTTTCGCTGGCACCGCCCTGGCTGGCGAGCCGCACCAGCATCACGAGCTGCAAGCCACCGTCATTACCGCCGTGCAGCAGGACTCACCGCTAAAGGTAGTCACCGATCCCAAGGCGCCGCGCCAGCCAGTACCCGCCACCGATGCCACCGACTACCTGAAGACCATTCCCGGCTTCTCCGCCATT
The DNA here is from genome assembly GCF_001945375.1 of Pseudomonas sp. PA1(2017). Classification (NCBI taxonomy): domain Bacteria; kingdom Pseudomonadati; phylum Pseudomonadota; class Gammaproteobacteria; order Pseudomonadales; family Pseudomonadaceae; genus Pseudomonas; species Pseudomonas sp. PA1(2017). The sequence continues at coordinate 174,733 of NZ_MSXU01000015.1, read as the reverse complement.
CGCAGCGGCGGCAGCAATGGCGATCCGGTGCTGCGCGGCATGTTCGGCTCGCGCCTGAACATGCTTGCCAACGGTGGCCAGATGATCGGTGCCTGCCCCTCGCGCATGGACGCGCCGAGCTCGTACATCGTGCCTGCCACCTATGACCAACTGACGGTCATCAAAGGCCCGCAGACCGTGCTGTGGGGGCCTGGCGCTTCGGCAGGCACCGTGCGTTTCGAGCGTGAGCCGGAGCGCTTCGCCGAACCGGGCAGCCGCCTGGATGCCAGCCTGCTGGTCGGCTCCCGTGGGCGCCTCGACAAGCTGGTCGATGGCGCCGTGGGCAGCGAGCAGGGCTATATGCGGGTAATCGGCAGCCAGGCGCGCGCCGACGACTACCGCGATGGCAACGGCGACACCCTGCCGTCACGCTGGGAGAAGTGGAGTGGCGACGTCGCCCTCGGCTGGACGCCGGATGCCGACACCCTGATCGAAGTCAGTGCTGGCCGTGGCGACGGCGAGTCGCGCTATGCCGGGCGTGGCATGGATGCCAGCAAGCTGGCGCGCGAAAGCCTCGGCCTGCGTTTTCACCGTGAAAACCTGGGTGGCCTGCTCAGCAAGGTCGAAGGCAACCTCTACTACAACTATGCCGACCACGTGATGGACAACTACAGCCTGCGCACGCCGGATGCCACCGGCAGCATGCCCATGCCAATGGCGTCGAACGTCGACCGCCGTACCCTGGGCGGTCGCCTTGCTGCGACGCTCACCTGGCAGGACGTGGAGTTGATCGCCGGCGTCGATGCCCAGCGCAGCGAGCGCCGTGCCAGACGCTCCAGCTACGACATGATGAGCGCCACCCTCACGCCTGCCAGTGCCTTCGCCTGGAACAAGGACGCCGGCTTCCACAACTACGGGGCTTTCGCCGAAGCCACCTGGCACGTGGCCGAGGGGGATCGCGTGATTGCTGGCGGGCGCCTCGATCGCGCCTGGGCCAAGGACTACCGGCAAAGCATCCGCGGCATGATGGGCAGCCGGCCCAATCCAACGGCTGGCGTCAGCCGTGCCGAAACCCTGCCCAGCGGCTTCGCTCGCTACGAGCACGACCTGAGCGGCTGGCCTGCCACCCTGTACGCAGGGCTCGGTCATGTGCAGCGCATGCCCGACTACTGGGAGCTGTTCTCGCCCACCATGGGGCCCCAAGGTGCGGCGAATGCCTTCGAGGGTATCCAGCCGGAAAAAACCACCCAGCTGGACGTTGGCCTGCAGTATCGGAGCGAGCGTCTGGACGCCTGGGTTTCCGGTTACGTCGGGCAGGTTCGCGACTACATCCTCTACACCTACACCACGGGGATGATGGGCAGCACCTCGCGGGCCGACAACGTCGATACGCGGATCATGGGCGGTGAGCTGGGAACCCGCTACCAGTGGACCGATCACTGGACGAGCGACGCGACCCTGGCCTATGCCTGGGGCAAGAACAGCAGCAGCGGTGCTGCGTTGGCGCAGATGCCGCCGCTCGAGGCGCGTCTGGGGCTGGCCTACGAACAGCCGCGTTGGAGCGCCGGCGCCCTGTGGCGCGTGGTCGCCGCTCAGCATCGGGTCAGCGAGGGGCAGGGCAACGTGGTGGGCAAGGACTTCGGCGACAGCAGCGGCTTCGCGGTATTTTCCCTCAACGCGGCCTACCGGTTCAGCGACACGCTGAAGGTCAGCACCGGCCTCGATAACCTGTTCGACAAGACCTACAGCGAGCACCTTAACCTGGCCGGTAACTCCGGTTTCGGTTTCCTGGCCGATGATCCGCAACGGATCAACGAACCGGGGCGCACGCTGTGGGCCAAGGTGGACGTGAGCTTCTAACCTGCCATCTGATCGCACCTGCGCGCTGCGCAGGCGCGATCCAATCACTGACCCGGCACGGCCAGCCAGTGACCGAGGGTTTTCTGATACGCGCCGGTGGCCTTGCTCAAATGCAACCACTGATCCACATAGCTCTTCCAAGTCATGTCGTCGCGCGGTAGCAGATAGGCCTTCTCACCGTATTGCATGTAGGCGGTCGGGTTGACTGCGCACAGGCCGGGCATGCGTTTCTGTTGGTACAGGGCTTCGGACGAGTCGGTGATCATCACGTCGGCGCGCTTGTCCAGCAGCTCCTGGAAGATGGTCTTATTGTCGTGGAAGTTCAGCTGCGCCTTGGGCAGATAGGCCCGCGCGAAAGCTTCATTGGTACCGCCGGCCGGCTCGATGAGGCGCACCTCTGGCTTGTTGATCTGCTCGACGGTCTGGTAGCGCGACACGTCTTCACAGCGCACCAGGGGAATCTTGCCATCCACATCCAGAGTGCCGCTGAAAAACGCCTTCTTCTGGCGCTCCAGCGTCACCGAAATGCCGCCCATGCCGATATCGCACTTGCCCGCCACCATATCCGGCATCAGGGTTTTCCAGGTGGTCGGCACCCACTGCACCTTCACACCGAGGCTCTGCGCAAGCGACTGGGCCATCTCGATATCGATGCCTTCGTAACCGCCGTCCTGGCGCAGAAAGGTATAAGGCTTGTAATCGCCGGTGGTGCACACCGCCAGCTGTCCCTTCTCCAGCACTTTGTCCAGGTGCGATGGCGTTTCCTGAGCCTGGGCAAAACCTGACAGGCCGATAAGCAAGGTGGTGATGGCGCTGATTTTTGGATTTTTCATGGTGGGTCGAACTCGCGGTTGAAGACAGGTAAAGGCGAGCGGACAAGGTAAGGAGAAGGGCTTGGTGGGGCAAGGCTTGGGTCAGGGGGGAGGTGATTTAATTCTGGTCAGGTGCTTTGAATGCGGTGGACAAGCTTCGCGTTGTCCACCCTACTTGCCCAGATATAGGCGTATTAATAGTGAGTTGAACGTAGCGACCATTTGTTTTCATCGGTTCCTACTGTCCTTAACTCGTTTAGTACATGATCGGTAAATACTGCATCTGATTTCCAGAGGTCTGGGCAAGAAATGCCGCCTGTATCTAAGTCGGACATTACATAGAATTCGGCCATCGGACGAAGGGAAGGGTCTTCATAAGCCATTCGCTCCATTAAATAGCACACAAGCCGGCCCAGGGTCGTTCCATACCAAGGTTTGCTAGATTCATCCCAGCCGCATGTATATCCTACGCCGACTCCGTCGGTGAGATCGCTATCACTAAAAAATCCATTCTGGAATTCTTGTTCTGGAATGCTCGGTCCGATTAACACCTCCTTGTTTAGTTTGTAAGTGGCTGTGTCGGCAATGGCAATGATGTCAAGCATCTCTCTAGGATGTTCAATATCTTGGTATTGGTTTTTCAATATGCTTCGGAGGATTGTGAATGCACATCCTTCTTTCCCTTTTTTCCAACTGTGCGAGTGCGCTAGGACACCGTATATGATTGGTTGGTGAAGCTCGTGATATGGGGTGCCGGTTCGAGGTTTGTATAGGCGCTTTATCTTTGATGCATTGCTGAATATTTTTTTCAGATGGGCTGTTTTTAGCGTGAGCTTGCATTCAAATGCCGCCACTACTCCGCCTGCTAAATAGTATTTTTTCTCCATTAAGTGACGAGGATATGCTGGATGTAATACTAATACATCGACTTGTGGGCTTGCCTCGCCCGTATGGTTGATTATTCGGCCTTTGGTAACAACTTGATAGTTGGATGGGAGCCAGGATCTAAGTAGTTCTGCCCAGTTATTTTCACCTTCGTCCCCCGCAGTCCCTGGGTCTTCTTTTGCCCGAATTTGTATGCGGCGATACTCGCTAGTTAATTGGGTTTTTAATTGGTTCATGAATTCATATAGTTCGTTGCTTTGCATTTGGCTGCCTTAGCGTTTTTTGGTTGCTGTTTGATTGTGGAATCTAGGTAGAAGTCATTGATTGCCATGGTCTGCCAGCCTTGCCAGCAAGTAGGGAGGATGACGCTTTTCTCATCCACCATAGCGATAACAGGTAGACCGTCGTTACAAGGCGCGAACTATTGTTAATCGAACTGAATACAAAGTCGGCTCTGACACTAAGCCATCAAATAGCCATCTGTCTACGCCGCTCCCGCTTTCTCCCTGGTTGCCCCATACTGCCAATCCTTCCCATACTGCCTCCCTATGTCGCCCACCAAGGGAGCCACCATGTTCGCCTTCAGCGAAACCCTAGTACGCCGCTTCGCCACCCTGCACTCCACCGCCGATTTCTGGTCGCTGCGCCATGTGCGGGAGACCACCGAGCGCTATTGGGTGCGTCGCAATGTGGCGCGGGCGCCGTCGTTTTCGGACGATGCGGGGGCCATGCTCAGTGTGCGGGTGGCCGGGGTGGAGGCCTATGCGGCGACCAGTGATCTCAGCCAGACCGGGTTGCAAGCGGCGCTCGACAAGGCCGAGCGGCTGGCGCGGCAGTTGGCAGGGCGCAATCTGCTCGATCTGCATGAGCTGGCGGTGCCTCATCAGCAGGCCGATGACGTGATGCCCGGCTATGAGCGCAGCCTGGCCAGCCCGGCGCACTGGTACGAGCTGCTGGCGGCGGAGTCGGCGCGGGTACCGCGGGATGAGCGGCTGGTGGACTGGTACGCCGGGCTGACCTTCACCGCCACCGAGCAGATTTACCTGAACAACGTTGGCGCCCGTTTGCGCCGCGCCCAGCACTACGTCTTCCCGCAGCTGGCCGTTACCGCCAGCGATGGCGCCGACAGCCAGAGCCGCAGCTTTGGCGGCACCCACCTGGCGCGCCAGGGCGGTGCCGAGGTGATCGACGAGCTGGGCGTGGTCGGCACCGCCAGCCGTATCGCCGACGAGGCGCTGCAATTGCTGCTGGCGCCCAATACGCCGAGCGGTCACCGCGACCTGCTGTTGATGCCGGACCAGATGATCCTGCAGATCCACGAGTCCATCGGCCATCCGCTGGAGCTGGATCGCATCCTCGGTGACGAGCGCAATTTTGCCGGCACCAGTTTTATCCACCAGGAGGATTTCGGCAGTTACCAATACGGCTCGTCGCTGCTCAACGTGACCTTCGACCCAACGGTATCGGGCGAGCTGGCCAGCTATCGCCATGACGACGACGGCACCCCGGCGCAGCGCCAATACCTGATCCGCGAGGGCATCCTCCAGCGGCCGCTCGGTGGCGCGCTGTCGCAGTGGCGCAGCGGGCTGGAGGGCGTCGCCAACAGCCGCGCCTGCAGTTGGAACCGCCCGACCCTGGACCGCATGGCCAACCTCAATGTCGAGCCCGGCAACCAGCGCCTGGAGCAGCTGATCGGCGGCATCGAACGCGGCATTCTGATGAGCAACAACCGCTCCTGGTCGATCGATGACGCGCGCAACAAATTCCAGTTCGGCTGCGAGTGGGGCCGGCTGATCGACAACGGCGAGCTCAAGGGCGTGGTGAAGAACCCCAACTACCGCGGCATCTCCGCGCAGTTCTGGCGCAACCTCAAGGCGGTCGGCGACGCCAGTACCTTCGAGGTGCTGGGCACGCCGTATTGCGGCAAGGGCGAGCCGAACCAGGTGATCCGCGTCGGCCACGCCACGCCGGCGTGCGTGTTCGCCGATGTCGACGTATTTGGAGGGGCAGCCTGATGAACGCACGTCAGCATTTCGAGGCGCTGCTAGCGCACCTGAACGCCGGGCTGCAGGCCGGCGAGGGCTTTACCCTGGAGTACCAGGCCGAGGCTTCGGACTTCATCCGCTTCAACCACGCCCGCGTGCGCCAGGCCGGCCAGGTGCAGCAGGTGTACGCCACCCTGGCCCTGTATCAGGGCGAGCGGCATGGCGACTTCGAACTGGCCTTGAGCGGGGTGATCGATGACGACCTACCGCGCCTCGACCAGGCGCTGCAGCGCCTGCGTGCGGTATTGCCGACGCTCGCCGATGACCCCTACCTGCGCCTGAACCGCGAAGCCTGGCGCAACGAGACCGCGGCGGGGGACGCGGCCCAGCACAGCGAGGTTGCCATCGAGCAAATCAACGAGGCAGCCGCCGGGCTGGACCTGGTCGGTTTCTACGCCGCCGGGCCGCAGTATCAGGGCTTCGCCAGCTCCTGGGGCGCCTTCGGTTGGCACGCGGCGAGCAGCTTCAACTTCGAGTTCAGCCTGTTCCACGAAAACGGCCAGGCGGTGAAAAGCAGCTATGCCGGCGAGCAATGGGACGCCCAGGCTTTCGCCCGCAAATTGGCGTTCGCCCGTGAGCAACTGGAGCATCTGGGCAAACCCGCCCATGAGTTGAAACCGGGGGCTTATCGCGCCTACCTGACGCCAGCGGCGCTGGAGGAATTGTTCGGGCTGTTCGCCTGGGGCTTTTCCGCCGAAGCGCTGGCCACCGGTGGCAGCCCGCTGCAGCGGCTGTTCGCCGGCAGCGCCAGCTTGAGCGACAAAGTGACGCTCGACGAGCGCATCGAAGGCGGCCTGGCGCCGGCCTTTACCCGCGAGGGGCCACGCCAGCCGTTGCGTCTGGTCAGCCAGGGCAAGGCGGGCGAGCGCCTGGTCAGCTCGCGTAGCGCCGCCGAACACGGACTGATCGCCAACGGCGCGGGCAGCGGCGAGTACCCGTTCTCCCTGCACCTGCACGGCGGCGAGCTGGAGGAGGGCGAGATCCTGCAGCGCCTCGGCACCGGGCTGTATATCGGCAACCTGTGGTACGCCAACTTCTCCGACCTGCCGGCCGGGCGCCTGACCGGTATGACCCGCTTCGCCACCTTCTGGGTCGAGGACGGTCGCATCAGGGCGCCGGTGGACACCATGCGCTTCGACGACTCGCTGTTCGACTTCCTCGGCGCGAACCTGGAAGCCCTGACCCGTGAGCCCGAGCTGCTGCTGCCCAGTGGCACCTATGGCGCGCGACAAACCGGCTCGATGGCGCTGCCCGGCGCGCTGCTGTCGCGGTTTACCCTGACGTTGTAAAGACGGTATTCCTGGGTATTGCTGCGTGCGCGGATCAACACTCATCCATGACGTCACAATGACGCTCATTCGAGCATATGAGCGCGTAGCGCCCGTTCCTCTCGCATGACGTGAATGATGAATACCGTCGTATCCGAAACGCGGTAGAAAACCCGGCAGGGCGGGACGACGATTTCGCGATACACCGAGTTTGGCAGCTCGTCAGGGGTGCGGCCTGACAGAGGGAACTCCGCCAAACGCCCGACCGCTTCAACCACCTTCCTGACCAGCGCGCGAGCGGCATCGGGTTTGTCCAGGGCAATGTACTGCGCCAGATCGTCGAGTTGCTCGAGGGCGGGATTTGTCCAGACTATTTCAGCCATTTGCTCAGCCGTTGCCTGGCCTGTTCATGGCTGACGGTATCGCCCTCGATCACGGCCCGTTCGCCGCGGGCCAGGGCATCCAGAAGGGCGAGGCGCTTCTGCATGAACTGGTAGTCATCGACATCCACCAGATAGGCCGAGGGTATTCCGTGCTCGGTGATCAGAACAGGTTCCTTGGATTCGTGAAGGTCGGCAAGGATCTTGGTGGCCTGTCGCTTCAGGTTGGTGACCAACTCGACTTTCATGAGAGGACTCGGTGCGTGGATGAAGTATCACTTTAGTGATACTTCTCTCGCTGGGCAATTGGAAAGCGTTCTGAAACCGAACTGTCATCCCTTCGTCGCGCGACTGCCATCTGCGCTCGCTAAGTTGCTCGCCAATGAGATCGATCTCAAAGCGAGCGAGCATGACGGATCTGAAAGAGGTTGCCCTCAGGGCAGGCGTTTCGCGGGCCACCGCCGCGCGGGCATTCGCCTCGCCGGATATGGTGCGCCCGCATACCCGTGAGCAGGTGTTCGCCGCGGCGCGCCAGCTGGGTTTTCGCCCCAACCGCCTGGGCCGGCAGCTGCGTTTGCAGACCACCCAACTGATCGGCGTGGTGGTGCCCAACCTGCTCAACCCGGTGTTCGCCGAGCAAGTCCAGGCCATGGAGCAGGCGGCGCGTGCGCGGGGCTACAACCTGCTGCTGGCTACCACCGACTACCAGGCTGAGCGCGAGAGCGACGTGGTCGAGGAACTGCTGCGCCAGCGTGTCGACGGCCTGGTGCTGACGGTGACCGATGCGCGCAGCAACCACGTGCTGCAGAGCCTGACTCACGAGGACACACCCTTCGTGCTGGCCTACCACCAGCCCGAGGATGCCGAGTACAGCGCCGTGTCGGTGGATAACCGCGCCGGCATGGCCCTGGCCACCCGGCATCTGCTGGAGGCCGGCCACAGGCGCATCGGCATGGTCGCCGGCTCGGCGCTGCAGTCGGATCGTGCGCGCCTGCGCTACGCCGGCTATCAGGACGCCATGCGCGCGGCCGGGCTACCGGCGCTGCCGCTGATCGAGATGCCTGCCCACACCCAGGCCGACTTCGCCGCCATCGAACCCTGGCTGCACGGCCCGCAGGCGCCCAGCGCGCTGCTCTGTTCCAACGATCTGCTGGCCATCAGCCTGATCAACGTGCTGCGTCGAAATGGCTGGAGTGTGCCCCGTCAGCTCTCGGTGATGGGTTTCGACGGCATCGCCCTGGGCATGCAGATGCACCCAACGCTGTGCAGCGTGGTGCAGCCCATCACCGAGCTGGCGCACAGGGTGATCGACCAGCTGCTGGCGCAGATCGCCGGTGCCAGCCCCGCTTCCCACTGCCTGCCGTGCCATATCCGGCCAGGCGAGAGTATCCGCCCCCTCGAGGAGACGTCCGATGATCCGCTTGCGTAAAACCCTTGCGGCTCTGTTGCTGTGCGGTACCGCCAGCCTGAGCCACGCCGCCGAAACGGCGATCTGCTACAACTGCCCACCGGAGTGGGCGGACTGGGGCGCCCAGCTTCAAGCCATTGCCGCAGACACCGGTGTGAAGGTGCCGCTGGACAACAAGAATTCCGGCCAGGCCCTGGCGCAGCTGGTGGCCGAGCGCGCCGCACCGATGGCCGACGTGGTGTATTACGGCGTGACCTTCGGCCTGCAGGCGCAGAGCGCCGGGGTGGTCGGTACCTACAAGCCTAAGGGCTGGGACGATATTCCCGCCGGGTTGAAAGACCCTGAAGGGCACTGGTTCGCCATCCATTCCGGCACCCTGGGCATCATGGTCAACGTCGACGCACTGGGCGGCCTGCCGGTGCCGCGAAGCTGGGCCGACCTGCTCAAGCCCGAGTACAAGGGCATGGTCGGTTATCTCGACCCGTCCAGCGCTTTCGTCGGCTACGTGTCGGCGGTAGCGATCAACCGCGCCATGGGCGGCGACCTCGACGACTTCACCCCGGCCATCGACTACTTCAAGAAACTGGCCGGCAATTCGCCGATCGTGCCCAAGCAGACCGCCTATGCGCGGGTGCTGTCCGGCGAGCTGCCGATCCTCGTCGACTACGACTTCAACGCCTACCGTGCGCGCTACAAGGACCAGGCCAACGTCGCTTTCGTGATTCCGAGTGAGGGCAGCATCAGCGTGCCCTACGTGATGAGCGTGGTGGAAAACGCTCCGCACCGGGCCAACGCCGAGAAGGTGCTCGATTTCGTGCTGTCCGACAAAGGCCAGGCGCTGTGGGCCAATGCCTACCTGCGGCCGGTGCGCCCGGTGCAGATGCCCGCCGAGGTGGCGGCGCGCTTCCTGCCGGAAAGCGACTATGCCCGGGCCGGTGTGGTGGATTACCAGAAGATGGCCGCGGTGCAGGAAGCCTTCGCTGCGCGTTACCTGAAAGAGGTGCGCTGAAGTGAGCGGCGCGCTGAGCAACCACGCTACCGTGAGGGCCGACAGCCGGTCGCTGCGGCGCTGGCGACCTGGCGCGGCCGTGGCGCTGGTGCCGGCAGCCGCGGTGCTACTGGCGTTCTGGTTGTTGCCGCTGGCCCACTTGGTGCTGCTCGGCGGCGAAAGTCGCGGTGAGGCGAGTGGCTACTGGCAGGTGCTGAGCAGCGGCCAATATCTGAGCAGCCTGGCGCAGACCAGCGTGCTGGCCGCCACGGTGACCCTGGCGGCGTTGCTGGTGGGCAGCATCAGCGGGGTGTTTCTCGCCCGCCAGCGTTTCTTCGGCCGTTCGGCGCTGGTCGCCCTGCTGACCTTTCCCCTGGCCTTCCCCGGTGTGGTGGTGGGCTTTCTGGTGATTCTGCTGGCTGGCCGCCAGGGCGTTTTCGCCGCGCTGGGCATGGGCCTGGTGGGTGAGCGCTGGATCTTCGCCTACTCGCTGGCCGGGTTGTTTCTCGGCTACCTGTATTTCTCCATCCCGCGGGTGATCCTCACCGTGATGGCCGCCAGCGAAAGCCTCGATGCCAGTCTGGAGGAGGCCGCCCGCTCGCTTGGCGCCAGCCACTGGCGGGTCACGTGGGACGTGATCGTGCCGGGGCTGATGCCGGCGCTGGTGTCCTGTGGGGCGATCTGCTTCGCCACCTCGATGGGCGCGTTCGGCACCGCGTTTACTCTCGGTACCCAGCTCAACGTCACACCGGTGGCGATCTACAACGTATTCACCAACTACGCCAACTTCAGTGTGGCGGCGGCGCTGTCGGTGATCCTCGGCGCGCTGACCTGGGCAGTGCTGCTGGTGGTCAGGAAGTGGGTGCGCCAGTCTGGAGGGCTTTTATGAAACGCTCGACGCTGTTTGCCGCGCAGCTGATCTTCACCTGCCTGGTCTGCGCCTTCATGCTGGTGCCGGTGCTGCTGTCGCTGCTCGCCGGGCTTACCCGCAATTATTTCCAGGGCCTTTCCAGCGGCCTGACCTTCGACTGGCTCTTGCAGGTCTGGCAGGCCTATTCGCCGACGGTGTGGCTGTCGCTGCAACTGGCGGTGGCCTGTGCCCTGTGCGTCTGCGTGATCGGCGTGCCGGCGGCCTACGCCCTGGTGCGCATGAACAACCGCTTCAGTCGCGCCTTCGAGGAGCTGATGGTACTGCCGGTGGCGATGCCCGGCCTGGCCAGTGCTCTGGCGCTGCTGCTCACCTACGGTCATCTCGGCGGCTTTCGCGGCAGTTGGCTGTTCATTCTGGTCGGCCATGTGCTGTTCACCCTGCCGTTTCTGGTGCGCCCGGTGATGGCGGTGATGCAGCGCCAGAACCTGCCGACCCTGGAAGATGCCGCCGCCAGCCTTGGCGCCGGCCCGCTGCGCCGCTTCTTCACCGTGGTGGTGCCCAACTGCAGGGCCGGCATCCTCGCCGGCGTGCTGATGGTCGTCACCCTGTCGCTGGGCGAGTTCAACCTGACCTGGATGCTCCACACGCCGATGACCAAGACCCTGCCAGTGGGTCTGGCCGACAGCTACGCCTCGGCGCGGCTGGAAGTCGCCAGCGCCTACACCCTGCTGTTCCTGCTGATGATCGTGCCGCTGCTGATCGCCCTGCAGGCCATCAGCGCCCGCCTGTCCCGTGGAGACCAACGATGACCGCTACCTCCATTCGCCTGCACAACTGCCGCAAGGCGTTCGCCGATGGCACCGTCGCCGTGGACGACCTCAGCCTGGAAATCCACGCTGGCGAGACCCTGGCCATCCTCGGCCCGTCCGGCTGCGGCAAGACCACCACATTGCGCCTGATCGCCGGGCTCGAGCGGCCGGATGCCGGGCAGGTGTCATTCGCCGGGCAGGATGTCACCCAGTTGCCCATCGAGCGCCGCGACGTGGGCATGGTGTTCCAGAACTACGCGCTGTTTCCCAACCTCAGCGTGGCCGACAACATCTGTTATGGCCTGAAGGTGCGCAAGATGCCCCGCGCCGAACGCGAACGGCGCTGCGCCGAGTTGCTCGAGCTGGTCGGCCTGCAAGGCTATGGCCACCGCGCCATCCATGAACTCTCCGGCGGCCAGCGCCAGCGCGTCGCCCTGGCCCGCGCCGTGGCGCCACGCCCGCGGGTGCTGCTGCTCGATGAACCGCTGGCAGCCCTGGATGCCCAGTTGCGCGAGCGCCTGCGTAGTGAGCTGGACCAGTTGCTGCGCGAGCTGGCCATTACCGCCGTGTTCGTCACCCATGACCAGGGTGAGGCCATGGCCCTGGGCGATCGGATTCTGGTCATGGAGCGTGGCCGCATTGCCCAACTCGCCACGCCGCGAGCGCTCTACCAGCAGCCCGCCAATGCCTTCGTGGCGAATTTCATCGGCACCCTGAATGCCTTCGTGGTGCTCGGCCGTACCGACAACGGCGTGCAGGTCAACGGCGGCGAGTTGCCCTGGAGTGCCAGCGAATTGCCGGGCACCTTGTATTGCCGCCCCGAGCATCTGCGGGTGACCAGCGCTCCGGGTCACGTGCGCGGGCGGCTGCTCGGGCAATTCTTCCAGGGCGCGCAAAGCCGCCTGCTGGTGGACGTGGGCGGCGCGCAGCCGTTGTCGGTGGACAGCAGCGACGACCGCCTGCACGCCCCTGGCGATTGGATCAACCTGGCCGTCGAGCCCCAACGTGTGTTCAGCCTCAATGCCTGATGTCATCCCCAACGCTTCGACCTTCCTGATCGCGCAGATCAGCGACCTGCACCTCAAGGCCGGCGGCAAGCTGAGTTACGGAGTGGTCGATACCCTGGCGGCGCTGCGCCGCGCGGTCGACCACCTCAACGCCAGCCAGCCGCGCCCGGATATCGTGCTTATCAGCGGTGACCTGGTGGACTTCGGCCACCCGGACGAATACGCCGTGCTGCGCCCCGAGCTGGAGCGCCTGGCCATGCCTTATTACCTGGTGCCGGGTAATCATGATGATCGCGGGCATCTGCTGGCAGCCTTCGCCGATCATGCTTATCTCCCGCAATCGCCCGAGGCGCCGCTGGACTGGGTGGTCGATACCCATCCCGTGCGCCTGATCGGTCTCGATACGACGATTCCTGGCAGCCATGGAGGGCAGTTACAAGACAGCCAGTTGCGCTGGCTGGATGCTCAGCTGGCGCTGCGCCCGCAGGTGCCGACGGTGCTGGTTCTGCATCACCCGCCGTTCATCAGCGGCATCGGCCATATGGACCGCGAGCCGTTTCGCAATGCGGCGGCGCTGGAATGGCTGATTGGCGGCCACCCGCAGGTGGAACGGCTGCTTTGCGGGCACCTGCATCGCCCGATCCAGCGGCGCTTCGCCGGTAGCCTCAGCTGTGTGTGCCCCGGTGTTTCCCACCAGATCGTGCTCGACCTGCAGCCCAGCGCACCGGCGCATTTCAACCTGGAGCCGCCTGGCTACCTGCTGCACCACTGGCACGTGGAGCATGGCCTCGTCACCCACACCGGCGTGTTCGGCGAATACCCGGGCCCGTATCCGTTCTATGACGCCAATGGCCTGATCGACTGAGAGAGGGTGTTCCTGGGTATCGCTGCGCTCAACCGAGCTACGGGCCGCTCTGGTAGCCCGGGTCGAGCGAAGCGACACCCGGGTTCATCTGGATTACTTGGTCGCCTTCAGCACCACGAACTTCGGCGTGGCCGCCACCTGCTCGACGCCGCGGAACAGCCGCGCCAGCTTGGCGTGGTAACCCAGGTGGCGGTTGCCGACGATCCACAGTTCGCCGCCGGTGACCAGCGCGCTGCGCGCCTGCTGAAACATGCGCCAGGCGAGAAAGTCGCCGACCACCTGCTGCTGGTGGAAGGGCGGGTTGCACAGCACCAGATCCAGCGAGTCGGCAGGCTGCTCGGCCAGGCCGTCGCCCGCGCGCACGGCCACCGGACGCTCGCCCAGGGCGGTCTGCCAGTTTTCGCGGGCGGACTGTACGGCCATGTAGGACTCATCCACCAAGGTCAGCTCGGCCTGCGGGCTGCCGAGGGCGTAGACGATGCCCAGAACGCCGTTGCCGCAGCCCAGGTCGGCCACACGGCGGTCGTCCAGGTGGCGCGGCAGGTGCGGCAGTAAGGCGCGGGTGCCGATGTCCAGGCCTTCGCGGCAGAACAGGTTGGCGTGGTTGCCGAGTTCCAGCGCCGGTTTGTCGAGACGGTAGCGGGTCGGATAGGGCGACTGCGCTGCCGGCTTGGCTTCGGGCGTGGCGTGCAGCAAACGGGCCTTTTTCACCGCCAGCGAAGCCTGCACCGGGCCTATGTACTTCTCCAGCAGGTCGCCGGCAGCGCGGGGCAGGTGCTTGATCATCGCGCCGGCGATCACCTGGGCGTTTGGGGCGAGCTGGCCGTGCAGGCGGATCAGTTGTTCTTCCAGCAGCGCCAGGGTTTTCGGGATGCGGATCAACACCAGGTCGAACGGCCCACGCGCTGCCTCGCTGGCCGGGATGAAGGTCACCGCGTCTTCGGCGAGACCATTGCGCGCCAGGTTGAGGCGCAGCGCCAGGTGGCCGAGGTGCGAGTCGCCGCTGCTGGTTACCCGGGCGCGGCCGGCGAGGGCGCAGGCCAGGGCGCCGAAACTGTCGTTGAGCAGCAGCACGCGTGCGTCGGCCGGTAGGGCCTGCACCTGATCGAGCAGATAAGCATCGGCGGCATCGAAGGCCTGTAGCGGCATGCCGGGTTGCTCGGGCTGGCGCTGCAGGTCGAGGGTGGCGAACGGGGTGACGAAGGACGACGACATGCTGATCTCGTGGTGGGCGTGGCGGGGCGCATTCTGCCACGGGAAATCTTCAGGTTGTGCGGCAGTTGGCGTATTTGCGGCTTGTTCGGCAAGTGCCAATCGCGAAGAATCGCGGCCGCTGCCCTGCCGGTCATTTGCCAACCCACCGGTCATATCCGCAGCCCCTCCAATAATAGTCGGCCCTTCCGCACCCGCTGCGGGCCCAGCCGACAACGCGTCGCCAGCGCCTCGCCGAGGCCAATCCAGATGAGTCCCTTTTTTCAGGTGGGTGCCCCGTGCGCCTGCCGTGCTGCCATTGCCAAGGTATCTGCATGTTCAAGTCCGTTGTTACCACCGTCCTGTCAGCAGCGCTGCTGATCTGCACGCCGGCCTTCGCCGCCGAGCCCATCGTCATCAAATTTTCCCACGTGGTTGCCGAAGACACCCCGAAGGGCCGCGGTGCGCAGCTATTCAAGGAGCTGGTGGAGCAGCGCCTCGGCGACAAGGTGAAGGTCGAGGTGTACCCCAATTCCACGCTGTTCGGTGACGATGACGAACTGCAGGCGCTGCGTGACGGCAAGGTGCAGTTGCTGGCGCCGTCGCTGTCCAAGTTCGATGCCTACACCAAGCAACTGCAGGTGTTCGACCTGCCGTTCCTGTTCGATGACCTGGAAGCGGTGAAACGCTTCCAGAAGCGCGAGAAGAGCCGCGAGCTGCTGCGCTCCATGGCCAACCAGGACATCTACGGCCTGGCCTACTGGAACAACGGCATGAAGCAGCTTTCCGCCACCCGTGCGTTGAAGGCGCCGGCCGATGCCAAGGGCCTGAATTTCCGCATCCAGCCGTCGTCGGTACTGGAAGCGCAGTTCGCCCAGATCGGTGCCAGCACCAGCAAGCTGGCCTTTAGCGAAACCCTGGCGGCACTGCAGAAGGGCACCGTGCAGGGCGCGGAAAACCCCTGGTCGAACCTGGCCAGCCAGAAGCTCGACAGCGTTCAGCCGTTCATCACCGAAACCAACCACGGTTCGCTCAACTACATGCTGATCAGTAACTCCAAGTTCTGGATAAGCATTCCCTATCAGGTGCGCACCCAGCTGGAAGCGATCATCGAAGAGGTCAGCTTCAAGGTGAATCAGGACGCCGAGGAGCTGAACCGCAAGAGCCGCGAGCAACTGGTCGCCGCCGGCCGTGCGCAGATCATCACCCTGACGCCCGAGCAGCGCGATGCCTGGCGCGAAGCGATGCGCCCGGTGTGGCAGCGCTTCGAGGCGGAGATCGGTGCTGACGTGCTGCGTGCAGCGCAGACGGTCAACCGCCGCTGAGCACCTCTGCTGGCTCGTCACGCAGCTCTTCGAGCAACAGACGCGCCGGCGCCGATAGCGGCGAGCCGCGTCGGCTGATCACCCCATAGGGCTCGCTGCGCAGCACCTGGGCCAGCTCCAGGCACGCCAGCTGGCCGGCGCGCGCCGCTGACTGGGCAGTCTCCCGCGGCATCAGCGCGACCAGGTTCGGGTCTTCCTGCAGCAGCATCAGGGTGGCGAAGGTCGACGCGGTTTCCAGCGGGTAGCGTGGAAACTCCAGCCCGGCGTCGCTGAACGCCCGCTCCAGCACCAGGCGCATCGGCATGTTCGCCGGGAACACCACCCAGCTGTAGGCCGCCAGTTGCGCCAGGCTCAGGCCCGGCGTGCTGGCCAGCGGGTGAGCTGGGCTGGCCACCACTTTAAGCTGTTCGTCATGCAGGCTCAGGCAGTCGTAATCGTCCGGCCGGCGGCTCACGCTGGTGCGGCAGATCGCCAGGTCGACGCGGCCCTGGTCGATCAGGCTGAGCAGCCGCGCACTGGTGTCCTCGACGATCTCCACCGACAGCTCCGGCTGGCGCGCGCGCAAGCGTGACAGCGCGCGGGTCAGATGCGGCACCGCACCCATGATCACGCCCACCACCAGGCGGCCGCCCTGGCCCTGGAGAATGCCGAGCATTTCTTCGCGCAGGTGCGCCAGGTCGCTGTGGATGAGCCGCGCATAGCGAATCGCGCAGCGCCCCAGGTCGTTGGCTTCAAGGCCCTGGCTGGTACGGGTGAACAGCCGCGTGCCGAATGCCGATTCGATTTCGTTGAGCGCCTTGGTCGCGCCTGGCTGGCTGATCGCCACGGCGTCGGCGGCCTTGTGCAGCGAGCCCTGTTCGTCGAGGGCGATCAGCAGGCGCAGCTGTTTCAGGCGCAGTCGGGAAACCAGGGCGGGCAGGGAAGCGAGCATGGTGATAACCATCGGTTATTGCTTGATCAGAGCCTGTCATTAGGCAGGCTGGCGCGCAGTTCGTAAAGTCTGCCCTGTACCCGTTCGGGCAAGACTGACAAGAGAGATAAGCCATGCGACTGATCCAGTTCGAATCCACCAGCGGCCAGCGCCAGGTCGGCGTTGTCGAAGGCGATGCCATCCGTACCGTGCGTGGCGTGGCCAGCACCCGCGAATTGGCGCTGGCGGCGATCCGCGCCGGGCGCAGCCTGCAGGGCGAAGTCGAGAGCCGCGGCAGCGACGCCGGCCCGGCCTACGCCGAACTGCAGCAGGGTGGGCGCATCCTGCCGCCGCTGGATCATGAAGATTCGGCCCATTGCCTGATCAGCGGCACCGGCCTGACGCACCTTGGCAGCGCCTCGACCCGTGACAAGATGCACCAGCAGAAAGGCCAGGACGAAGCCGCCCTGACCGACACCATGCGCATGTTCCGCTGGGGCCTGGAGGGCGGCAAGCCGGGTGCCGGCAAGGTAGGCGCGCAACCGGAGTGGTTCTACAAGGGCGATGGCAGCATCGTCGTGCGCCCTGGCGCCGAACTGCCGGTGCCAGTGTTCGCCGAAGACGGCGGCGAGGAGCCCGAGCTGGTCGGCCTGTACGTGATCGGTGACGACGGCAAGCCGTATCGCCTCGGCTATGCCCTGGGCAATGAATTTTCCGACCACGTGCTGGAGCGTCGCAGCTATCTGTACCTGGCGCATTCCAAGCTGCGCGCCTGCGCCTACGGGCCGGAGCTGCGCGTCGGCGAGCTGCCGGCGCACCTGGCCGGCACCAGCCGCATTCATCGGGGTGGCGAGGTGATCTGGGAGAAGGAGTTTCTCAGCGGCGAGGAGAACATGTGCCACAGCCTGGAGAACCTGGAGTTCCACCACTTCAAGTACCAGCAGTTCCTGCGCCCGGGCGATGTGCACGTGCATTACTTCGGAACCGCTACGCTGTCCTATGCCGACGGTATCCGGGCGCAGCCCGGTGACACCTTCGAGATCGAGATGAGCGAGTTCGGTGCGCCCTTGCGCAACGGGCTGGTAGCGGCCGATGAGCCGCTCGAGCCGGGTGGCGTCACTGCCCTTTGAACCATCCACCTTTATCCATGCCGGGGCCAGTTTTGGCCCCGCTTGGTTCTGACCAGGAGGAAATATTCATGTCCGTAAACGGCCACAACATCATCGGCGGCGCCTATAGTGCCCGCGGCATTGTGAAGCTGCAGAGCGTCGATGCCACCACGGGCGAAGCGCTGCCCCACGACTTTGTCGAGGCCACGGCCGAGGAAGTCGATGCCGCTGCCCAGGCCGCCGCTGCCGCCTACCCGGTTTATCGCAGCCTGCCGGCGACCCGGCGCGCCGAGTTTCTCGATGCCATTGCCGACGAGCTGGACGCCCTGGGCGAGGACTTCATCGCCGTCGTCTGCCGGGAAACCGCGCTGCCGGCCGGGCGTATCCAGGGCGAGCGCGGGCGCACCAGCGGGCAGATGCGCCTGTTCGCCCAGGTGCTGCGCCGCGGCGATTTCCTCGGCGCACGCATCGACCGCGCCCTGCCGGATCGCCAGCCGCTGCCGCGCCCGGATCTGCGCCAGTACCGCATCGGCCTCGGCCCGGTCGCCGTGTTCGGCGCCAGCAACTTCCCGCTGGCGTTCTCGACGGCGGGGGGGGATACCGCGTCGGCCCTGGCTGCCGGCTGCCCGGTAGTGTTCAAGGCCCACCCCGGCCACATGACCACCACCGCCCTGGTGGGCGCGGCGCTGCTGTGCGCAGCGGAGAAAACCGGCATGCCCAAAGGCGTGTTCAACATGATCTACGGCGGCATCGTCGGCGCCGCACTGGTCAAGCACCCAGCCATTCAGGCGGTCGGCTTCACCGGTTCGCTGCGTGGCGGTCGTGCCCTGTGCGACATGGCCGCGGCGCGCCCACAGCCCATCCCGGTGTTCGCCGAGATGAGCAGCATCAACCCGGTCATCCTCCTGCCCGAAGCCCTCAAGGCTCGTGGCGAGAAGGTTGCCGGCGAGTTGGCCGCATCGGTGGTGCTCGGCGCTGGGCAGTTCTGCACCAACCCTGGCCTGGTGCTTGGTATTCGCTCGCCGGAGTTCAGCACCTTCCTGCACAGCCTGACCGCCAAGATGGCCGAGCAGCCGCCGCAGACGCTGCTCAATGCCGGCGGCCTGGAGGGCTATGGCAAAGGCATCGCTGCGCTCTCCGCACACCCGGGTATCACTCACCTGGCTGGTGCCGCGCAGGAAGGCAAGCAGGCGCGCCCGCAACTGTTCAAGGCCGATGTCAGCCTGTTGCTCGATGGTGACGAGCGCCTGCAGGAAGAAGTCTTCGGGCCGACCACCATCGTCGTCGAGGTGTCCGACAAGGCCGAGCTGCTAGAGGCCATCGAGGGGTTGCACGGTCAGCTGACCGCCACGCTGATCACCGAACCGGGCGACCTGGCCGGCAGCGAGGAACTGCTTGCGCTGCTCGAACAGAAGGTCGGCCGCGTACTGTTCGACGGCTACCCGACCGGTGTGGAAGTCTGTGATGCCATGGTGCATGGCGGCCCGTACCCGGCGACGTCCGACGCCCGCGGCACCTCGGTCGGCACCCTGGCCATCGACCGTTTCCTGCGCCCGGTGTGCTACCAGAACTGCCCGGACGCCTTGCTGCCCGACGCCCTGAAGAACGCCAACCCGTTGGGCATCGCCCGTCTGGTGGACGGTGCCAGCAGCCGCGACGCGCTGTAAGCGCCCGTTTCGCTGCGACGAGAAAGCCGACCTCAGGGTCGGCTTTCTTATGGGCGGTAAGCGGCGGTGTTTTCCCGGGTGTCGCTGCGCTCGACCCGGGCTACCGAACTGTGGGAACCGCGACCCGCGGTGAAAGGCAGGTGCACCGCAGGTTCTGCTGACTGGCCACCATCCCATCGCGCCGAGGTCGGCGCCTCCACCGGTGAGCTGCGCGTTTTCCCCTGATCTTTACCGGTGTTTCCAGCTGCCGCTTTGCGCCACACTAGGCCCATGAGCCTTGCTGGAGCCGCCGATGAGTAGCGAAGACAAATTCACCCGCCAGACCCTTCTCGACGTACAGACCCTCACGCCCACGCTGTTTACTCTGCGTACCACCCGTGATGCCGGGTTTCGCTTTCGCGCCGGGCAGTTCGTGCGCCTGGGGGTGGAGAAGGCCGATGGCTCGGTGGTCTGGCGCGCCTATTCGCTGGTCTCCGCGCCCCATGACGAACACCTGGAGTTCTTTTCCATCGTGGTGCCCGGCGGCGAGTTCACCAGCGAACTGAGCCGTCTACGTGTTGGCGACACCCTGTTGGTGGAGAAGATGGCCACCGGTTACCTGACCCTGGATCGCTTCGTCGATGGCCGCGACCTGTGGCTGCTGGGCAGCGGCACCGGTATCGCGCCGTTTCTGTCCATGCTGCAGGATTTCGAGGTCTGGGAGCGTTTCGAACGCATCGTGCTGGTGTACAGCGCGCGCACTGTGGCCGAGCTGGCCTATCAGGAGATGATCCACGGCTTTTCCGAGTTGGAGCACCTGGCCGAATTCACTCACAAGCTCACCTATCTGCCGGTGGTCACTCGTGAGCAGGCACCCGGTTGCCTGGATGCACGCATCACCGAACTGCTCGACAATGGCGAGCTGGAACGTGCCGCCGGTCTGCAACTCACGCCCGAGCATTCGCGCCTGATGATCTGCGGCAACCCGCAGATGATCGACGACATTCGCCAGCGCCTGAAGGCCCGTGGGTTGAATCTGAGCCTGACGCGGCGGCCCGGGCAAGTGGCCGTGGAGAACTACTGGTAAACCTGCAACCTGACGCGCTCATCACTATGTAAAGCACGGTTACAAACTTGCCGCTTTCAGTGTGACTCGCGCTCCAGTAGATTGCGTGGTCTGTTTCCCATTATCCGGTCTTCATGGACAGCGACAGTAGACGATCGCCCTCGCCGTTATGGACGAGGGCGGTACTTCCCAAAGGCCACGCCGCCCGGCGTGCGCTTAACGTGCAGCACCCAGCTGCACCTTCTTTCCGACAGCCGAGTTTCCACGCGCCTGCTTCTTGCATGCGTGGCGCATTCGGCCGTCTTCGTTTTCCCCTAGAGAGAGCTACACACTAAATGGAATGGATGGCTGATCCGACGGCCTGGCTGGGCCTGTTGACCCTGATCGTCTTGGAAATCGTCCTGGGCATCGACAACCTGGTGTTTATCGCCATTCTTGCCGACAAGCTGCCGCCACATCAGCGCGACCGCGCGCGGGTGATTGGCCTGAGCCTGGCGTTGATCATGCGCCTGGGCCTGTTGGCCAGTATGGCGTGGCTGGTGACCCTCACCGATCCGCTGATCGAAGTATTTGGCAAGTCCTTCTCCGGGCGTGACCTGATCATGCTGTTCGGCGGTGTGTTCTTGCTGTTCAAGGCCACCATGGAGCTGCACGAACGCCTGGAAGGCCGCGTGCACCAGCCCGGCGGCGCGCGCACCTATGCCAAGTTCTGGCCGGTGGTCGCGCAGATCATCGTGCTCGACGCGGTGTTCTCGCTGGATGCGGTCATCACCGCCGTCGGCATGGTCGAGCACCTGGAAGTGATGATGATCGCGGTGATCATCTCCATCGGCTTGATGATCGTCGCCAGCAAGCCGCTGACCGCCTTCGTCAACGCCCGCCCGACGGTAATCATGCTGTGCTTGGGCTTCTTGATGATGATCGGCTTCAGCCTGACCGCCGAAGGCCTGGGCTTCCACATCCCGAAAGGTTACCTGTACGCCGCCATCGGCTTCTCGATCCTGATCGAGCTGTTCAACCAAGTCGCTCGTTCGCGCCGTAAGCGCAGCCTGCAGGGCCAGCGTGGCCTGCGTGACCGAACCGCCCATGCGGTGATGCGCATGCTCGGCGGCAAGGTGCAGGCCGATGAAGTCGGCGAGGACATCGCCGACATGCTCGAGGGCGAACAGGGCGAAACCGCGCTGTTCGACCGCCGTGAGCGGGTGATGATCAGCGGCGTGCTGAACATGGCCGAGATGTCGATTCAGAAGGTCATGACCGATCGCATGGAAGTCGACCGCATCAACCTCGATGACGAGCCTGAGAAGATCCAGCAGGCGCTGCTCGACTCGCCGCACTCGCGTCTGGTGGTGACTCGCAATGATTCGCGTGACGAGCCCCTGGGCTACATCCACAAGAAGGAGCTGTTCAAGGAATTGCTCAAGGGCCAGCAGCCGGATATCGAGAGCCTGGTGCGGGCGCCGATCAACCTGCCGGACAGCTCCAGCGTGCTCAGCTCGCTCGAGCAGATGCGCCAGGGCTCGACCCACGTGGCCTTCGTGGTCAACGAGTTTGGCGGCTTCGAAGGCCTGCTGACCCTGACCGACATCCTCGAAGCGATTGCCGGCGAGCTGCCGGACGCCAGCGAAGTGGATGGCCCGGACGTCGAGGAAGTGGACGGTGGCTACCGGGTCAACGGTGCGGTCAATCTGGCGGTGTTGCGCGAGCGGATGAACTTCGCTGCCAAGCCGACCGACGATTACCAGACCCTGGCCGGCCTGGCCATGAGCCTGCTCGACCGCCTGCCGCTGATCGGCGACAAGGTCGAGTACCTGGGCTGGGAGCTGACGGTGATCGAGGTCAAGGAGCGCCGCATCACCCGCGTGCTGCTCAAGCCGGGCAGCGAGTCGGCTGCGTAACGGCGCGGCAGTGAAACGAAAACGGCGCCCCTAGGGGCGCCGTTTTCATGTCCGGCGTGTGCCGGTCATTCCTTGTGCTGCCCGCTCTTGAGCAGGTCGCGGATTTCCGTCAGCAGCACTTCCTGGGTACTAGGCGCCGGCGGTACCGAAGGCGCCGCGGCTTCTTCACGCTTGAGGCGGTTGATCGCCTTGACGCCCATGAAGATGGCGAATGCCACGATCACGAAGTCGATCACCGTCTGGATAAAGCGACCATAGGCCAGCACCACTGCCGGGATATCACCTTGCGCGGCCTTGAGCGTGATGGCCAGGTCGGAAAAGTCCACCCCGCCGATCAGCAGCCCCAGAGGCGGCATGATCACGTCGCCGACGAAGGACGAGACGATCTTGCCGAAGGCCGCGCCGATGATGATACCGACCGCCATGTCGACGACGTTGCCCTTGACCGCGAACGCCTTGAATTCGTTGATGATGCTCATATGCAACCCCCTGGATCTGATTTGGTGCGCTGAAGTGTAAAGCACTGCTGTCGATCTGCCATGTGCTGCCGTTTGGCTGGCACAAGGTCTGTGACCCCCGTGCGGCGGCATTGTCCAAATTTATTACCGGCCAATCATTCAGGGCCGCTCCATCACGGAGCTCTACGGCGAGGCTTTGGGTGCCGGCGATAGGCGGTTGCGGGGCGCCGTCCCGCATTGACGGGGATCAACGGCCAGGGCGCTACACCCGACTAGAGTGCGCTCATTCATTTATCGGGAGTTCGGCCATGCATATCGACTATTGCGCCCAATCCAACGCCGTTTCGCTGCTGCGCAGCAACCCTGCTTACACCGCGCTGGTGGAGCAGCACGATGACGTCGATCGCCGCATCGCCCGTATCGAAAGTGGCCTGGAGCGACCTGAAGGGCTGAGCCTGGCGGCTCTGAAGCTGCGTCGTTCCGGTTTGCGCGAGGATCTGGCGCGCCAGCAGCGCAAGGCCGAGGGCGGGTGCTGCAATTGCGGCAATAACTGCGGCGGCTGATGCAGCTCGTCGGGCGGTCGGGTCGGCGGCGGTGGGCTAAGGTCAATGCATCATCACCCCAACACAGAGGAGCGCCCCATGACCGCCGAGCACAATCTGCGCGAAGAATTTCGTGAGTTCGGCGACGCCCTGACCGAGCGTCGCAAAAGCCATCCGGGGTTCGACGGCCTGGTGGGCCGCTACCAGGATCTGGACAAACGCATCGTCGAACTCGAGTCCGGCAACCAGTCCTTCGATGACGAAACCCTGGGCCGCCTGCGCCGCGAGCGAGTGCTGCTCAAGGACAAGATCGTGCAGGAGCTCACCGAGCGCTGAGCCTCAGTCGATATTGGGTGCAGCGATGTGTGACGGATTCCTGGGTATCGCTGCGCCCAACGCCGGCTACGAGTTTTGCGTAGCCTGGGTTAGCCGCAGGCGTAACCCGGGTTCTTTATTGCTACCCGTCAACCTTCAGGCCTGCACCACGAATCGTTGCAGCCCCGGTTCAGCGCCGTCGTCTTCCAGCTCACGCACCACGAATGGCAGCTCGCTCAGCGCCTGCCGGCAAAAGGCGTTCGCCAGCTCATCCTGTGCATAACAGCACAGCAGCCAACGACGCCCGTCGCTGACCGTCTGTTGCAGCAGCGCGCGACCAATGCCCAGGCGCCGGTATTTCTTGAGCAGAAACAGATCGGCGAACTCCATGTCGGCCAGGCGCTGGTCCTCGCAGGCCTCCAGCAGCAGAAAACCGGCAATGAACCCGTCGACCAGAATCAGCCCGGCGCTCCAGCCGGCGTCCTGCCAGTAGCGTTGCAGGTGCGGCTCGTGCACGTAGAAGCGGCCGTCGACCTCTACGTCTTCCTGCTCCCAGCCTGACGATTCGTAGGCATAGAACTGATACAGGTTGCGGATCAGCGGCAACTGCTCGGCGCTGGCGGGAATCAGTTCGATGGACATGCTGGGCCTCGGGGCAGGGGAGCGGCGCATTATCGACCTGGGTGGCCCGGCGGGGATAGGCCGTGTGCGCAGGTCTGTAAATTTATCCAGTTGTTCGGTATCGTTCGGCCTTGATCGATCAGGCAGGACGACCCCCATGGCCAAGGCCAAACGCTTGTACGGCTGCACCGAGTGCGGCGCGACCTTTCCCAAGTGGGCCGGGCAATGCGGCGAGTGCGGCGCCTGGAACACCCTCACCGAAACCATGATCGAAGCCGGCGGCGCTGCGGCTCCCAGCGGGCGAACCGGCTGGGCCGGGCAGCAGGCGCAGTTGAAGACCCTGGCCGAAGTCAGCGTCGAGGAAGTTGCGCGCTTTTCCACCGCGTCGGCCGAGCTCGATCGCGTGCTCGGCGGCGGTCTGGTGGATGGCTCGGTGGTGCTGATCGGCGGCGACCCGGGTATCGGCAAGTCGACCATCCTGCTGCAGACCCTGTGCAACGTCGCCCAGCGTTTTCCGGCGCTGTACGTCACCGGCGAGGAATCCCAGCAGCAGGTGGCGATGCGCGCTCGGCGCCTGGGCCTGCCGGAAGACAAACTCAAGGTGATGACCGAAACCTGCATCGAAAGCATCATCGCCACCGCCCGCCATGAAAAGCCCAAGGTGATGGTGATCGACTCGATCCAGACCATCTTCACCGAACAGCTGCAGTCCGCGCCCGGCGGCGTCGCCCAGGTGCGCGAGAGTGCGGCGCTGCTGGTGCGCTTTGCCAAGCAGAGCGGCACGGCGATCTTCCTGGTCGGCCACGTGACGAAAGAGGGCGCCCTGGCCGGTCCACGGGTGCTCGAGCACATGGTCGATACCGTGCTGTACTTCGAGGGCGACCCCGATGGTCGCCTGCGTTTGTTGCGTGCGGTGAAGAACCGTTTCGGCGCGATCAACGAGCTGGGCGTGTTCGGCATGACCGACAAGGGCCTCAAGGAAGTCAGCAACCCTTCGGCGATCTTTCTCACCCGCGCCCAGGAGGAAGTGCCGGGCAGCATCGTCATGGCCACCTGGGAAGGCACCCGGCCAATGCTGGTGGAGGTGCAGGCGCTGGTCGACACCAGCCATATGGCCAACCCGCGCCGCGTGACCCTGGGCCTGGATCAGAACCGTCTTGCCATGCTGCTCGCGGTGTTACACCGCCACGGCGGCATCCCCACCTATGACCAGGACGTGTTTCTCAACGTGGTAGGCGGCGTGAAGGTGCTGGAAACCGCCTCCGACCTGGCGCTGATGGCCGCGGTGATTTCCAGCCTGCGCAATCGGCCGCTGCCCCACGATCTGCTGGTGTTCGGCGAGGTGGGCCTGTCCGGCGAAATCCGCCCGGTGCCCAGTGGTCAGGAGCGCCTGAAAGAGGCAGCCAAGCACGGCTTCAAGCGCGCCATCGTGCCCAAGGGCAATGCGCCGAAAGAGTCGCCGTCGGGCCTTCAGGTGGTTGCCGTGACGCGGCTGGAGCAGGCGCTCGACGCGCTGTTCGAGTAGCTGCGGCGTTCTGCCGCTAGGGGCGCCTGGCGGCCATTGATCCGCGTCAATGGGTGGGCAGGGCGGCAGTCGCAGGATGAAGGCGTACCCACAGAGGAGTCGCCATCATGCTGCTGTTCTACGACATCATCGCCAAAGCCAGTTTCTCGCCAGTCGACCGCCTGGGCGTCGAGCGCAAGCGTCAGCCGCTACTCGATGTGCTGCCGCAACTGGTGAAGGCGCGCCGTGCCCGTCGCCGCGAGGCCGATGCGGCCTGCTGCGATTTTGGCATCGGCCACTGAGCAGTGTGAGCACTGCCCCTCACTCTTTCATCTTGGCAACCGCTTTTTTGGCGCGGCGGCGCCAGTAGATGGCGACGCCGACCACGGCTATCGAGAGTGCGGTCAGCGCACCTTGGTGTTCGTATGCGACTTGCCTGACGGCCTGTCCGCGTTCGATCCATTGCCTTTTGCGGGCTGCCTGGAAATCCGGCGTCTCGCAGGCGCCCACCCCGAACACGAAGGCCGGAGCAGGCGGCAGGCGCAGAGCGCCTTGTTCCACATAACGACGGTAGTAGCTCTGTGCACGTTGCGGATCGACATTGATCATCCAGTCGGTGGCCGCACACAAGGTGCTGGCGAACGCCTGACTGCGCTCCGGCAGCAGGTCTGACGCGCTGCTGGCCAGATCCGCCGCTATCCAGCGGTAATGAAAGCGTCGATAGGGGGCGGCAGCAGTGGCGTTCCAGCGCTGTGCCTCGGCTGCCGATAGCAGGCCACCAGTTTCAATGGGCTCTGCATCCGAGATCATTTGAGCGCTGTTGTAGCGTTCTGGATAGTTACCTGCATAAACGTAGTTATCCGGCCCCAGTTCGTAGCCCAGCAGTTCCATGCCTTGGCGGCGAAGGAGGCTCGCTGCCTCGAAATAGGCCTCGGCGCGGCCAATGTCGGTCCAGGCACTTTGCGCCCGCTCGCGCGCTTGCTGATAGTCGGCCGCGGCCTGCTGTTGCTCGGCCTGGGCAAAGTAGCCACGCGCCTCGTCGTAACGG
This sequence comes from Pseudomonas sp. PA1(2017), assembly GCF_001945375.1. Classification (NCBI taxonomy): domain Bacteria; kingdom Pseudomonadati; phylum Pseudomonadota; class Gammaproteobacteria; order Pseudomonadales; family Pseudomonadaceae; genus Pseudomonas; species Pseudomonas sp. PA1(2017). Next base: position 147,923 of record NZ_MSXU01000015.1, on the reverse strand, counting down.
CCGTCGCGCATTAGGCGGCGTGCTAGCAGCTCCCGCAGGCGCATTGCCGTTGGACGGTCCCAGTAATTCCATGGCTCGCTGTCCACAGGCTGCGGAGCGCTGGCAACTTGGCTGTCGACGTAACCCTTGAGTTCATCGGTTGTCAGTACGCGTTCAGCCACAGCCGCGGCGTCCTGCCAGTAAATATCTCCCCCGCGATAAAGCTGCTCGAAGGCCTGCAGGTAGTCACCACGCTCGAGGGCGAGAATCGCCGACTCACCTTCGATGCGGCACTTGGGCTTCAGGGTTTCGTTCAGCCAATCGCCGTTACGTCGCCAGCCCCAGTTCTCGTCTTCCGGAAAACCTTTGGCCGCTTCGGCATAGGCCTGGCTGGCGGCTTCGCTGTCGCCTGCGCGTAGCGCCATCTTGGCGCGCAGCCACCAGGTCAGACCGCTATCGGTGGCGCGGTCGAGAAAACGCTGGGTTGAGGCGTAGTTGCCTTCGCGGTAGGCGATGGCCGCGAGGCGGTCGGCATCATCCAACTGCTGGATATCGGTCTGCTGGATCAGCGTCAGCAGGCGCTCTGCGGGAAGCGACGAATGTTGGATGCCAGCCAGCAACTTGGCGCTGAGCAACTGGCGCACCGCTTGCTGATGCAGCAGCGGCCGCAGGTGCTGGTCATCCAGAGCCGCGAGCGATGCGCCGACCTCGCGTAGTGAACTGGTGCCGGTTTCGGAACCATGGATGGCCTGGCTGGCATAGAGCGCGATGGCTTGGCTCCATTCGCCGGCGTGCAGATACAGTCGCGCCTGTTCACCGAGGCTGGCCAGGGCCAGTTCGAGCGGATCGTCAAAGCCCTCGATCGCTAGCTGGCGCGTCAGCTCAAAGGCCGCGGCCGCCCGTTGCGGCAGGTCGGGCTCATTGGTGTCGGTAGCCTCACCGCTCATAAGGGCCAAGCTACGGCCCAGAGAGTAAGCCGCCCATGTGCTGCGCAACTTGCGTTGTTCGGCTGGCAAGGCCAGTACGCGTTGGAAGTGTTCGGCAGCCTGCCAGTGATCACCTTGGGCGAAGGCCACGGCGCCAGCGGTGTATAGGCGCAGCTCGGCTGGCAATTCGGCGCCCTGGCTTTCTACCTGGGCCGCTTCGGTGAGTGCTCGCAACCGTTGAACTCGCTCGAAGAGACCGTCCTGTAGCTGTGATTTTTCCACCTCTTCTCGCTGAATCGGCAGTCGGTCGTTGGTGCCCGGGTACTGCTGGAGCGTCGCTTCACTGGCCCTACCCAGGCCAGGGATTGTGGCGCCGAGTTTACGAATTTCCTGAACGAAGCTGCCTTCGGGCATTTGTGCCAGCGCGTTCTGGCGATCATTGAGCAGCAGGTAGGGGAAATCCGGTCCGCAGGCGATGGCAGGGGACAGCGGCAGCAACAGGCCAATGCCGGCACTCAACAGTCGGCGTTGCCACTCAGGGTGATACATGAATTGCTCCTTGTTCGAACAGGCTGCAGCGTACCCAACCCAGTGCCTGGCGTTGCCCCGCAGCGAGGCGTGCAGTTTGCTTGCGAAGGAAAGTCGGGCCATTGTCGCTCTGCTCCAGGCGATTGTCTGCGATGGCGTCGGCCGCTTCGCAGTGGCTGCCAAGAAGGCTTATCCGTACTGGCAGCTCAACGTCGCGATTGCCATTGCTCACCAGCGTCAACTCTCGCAGCGGGCCGGCCTGCTTCACATCCACGGTGATCGAGGCGCTCAGGGGCTGCCTGTGTACCACCGCTTGTAGAGTCGCCAGCGGCCAGGCACGACGGTCCCCTGGCAGCGGCAGGCGGAACCAGATAATGCCGTGCAGATTTTTCGGCCGGCGCTCGTCCAGGGTCGTCAGAAGGTTGGCAACTTGCTGGGGATCGACAAGCAGCTCACGGCGGCTTCCGCCAACATCCAGCGGGGCTTCGCTCTCGACTTGTCGTGAGGAGTCGATCATGGCGACGCCGTAGGCGGGCAGCGCCAGCATGAAGGCTTTCTCGCTGCGTTTGCCATAAGCCTCGGCCCAACGTTGTGCCTGCTGTGGGTCGAACAAACCGTCGCGTGGATCGTTGATGGCGTGCACCTGTAGTACCGAGCTGTCGACCTGGCGCAGCAGGGCTTTCAGGTGCGGGCTATTCAGCCAGGTGGGCAGGGCGGTGATGCTCAGTGCGAGGCCGGTGGGCAACGCGGAGCGCAGTGCTGCCAGCAGTTCTGTATAGGCGGGCAAGCGCGCGCTTGCGCAGTCGTGATCGATTTCCACACCTTGCAGATTGATTCCGCGGGCCTGCCATTCATCTAGTAGGCTCTTTGTCTGGTTGAGAATCTGCTCCTGATTCAGTTGTGGCAACTGTCCATCGAGTCGTATCACCATCATCACCGGCCGACCGTCGGCGACCAACTGCTGCAGGTTGGGGTAGGCTCTGGCCCAGCCAGCCTTGGGGTGAAACTGCAGGGCCAGTACGCGTAAGGCGGTGAAGTCATCCTTGGTCTGAGCCAGTACGTGATGATGGACGGGCTGCCATTGCCGTTGCCAGATGTAGACTTGCTGCTCCAGTGGTGCTGATGGCGGCGGCGAGCAGGCAACGCAAAGCAGCGTCAGCAGCGACAGGCACAAACAGTTAAGTAATTGATGCATTCGGTCGGTATCGTCGCGCAGCGGGGCGGTGTAAACGATACGCCTCGCCCGAATTAGCTGCGCGCTGATTTTGTGAAGCCACGTCTCGTGAGGTCGCAGGCCTCTGAATGCGAAGAATCAGTTATCGTCTTCGCAAAGCGCTGTCAGCTCGCGTTCGAGCAGGGCTTCGTCGCCCAGGTTGAGTTCCACCAGGCGCCGCAGGTGGCTCATCGAATCCAGGTCGATGTGGTGGCAGAGAAAGCCCAGTACGCGCTCTTCGCGGTGTACCAGCTCGACCTGCATGGTCACTTGCAGGTTGTCGTCCAGGGCGATGCGCAGCAGGTAATCCTGGCCGGTCTCGCCCTCCCAGTTCCACGGCCTGCGCACCAGCACACCGCGAAACGAGATGTCGTGCAACTCCACTTGCCAGCTCTGCTCGCCCTGAATGATCTCGGCGGGCGCGTCGAAGGCGATGCGCTGGAAGCGCCGACGTTCGTGGTTGTCACTCATGGAAGCTGTCCTCTGATGATTTAGTCCACTATAGCCAAGGCGCGGGGCGGCGTCGCCGAGCGCGCTGGCGTGGTTGTCAGTTTTGCGGCGACCAGCCGTACTCCATGGCGTGCTTGACCAGGTCGGCGGGCTTTTCGATGTCCAGTTTGCGGCGAATGTTCAGTCGGTAGGTTTCCACGGTGCGCACGCTGATCGCCAGCTCGCGGGCCATGGCCTTGTTGTTCAGGCCCTGGGCCATCATCAGCAGCACCTGGCGTTCGCGCGGTGTGAGCTCGCCTTCCTCGGTTTCTTCCTGGGCCAGCTTGTGGGCCACGTCGCCGCTGTAGAAACGCCCGCCGACCGCCAGCACGTCGATGGCGGAGATGATGTCCTGGGACGGCGCTTCCTTGAGCACGTAGCCCGAGGCGCCCATGCGCAGCGAGCTGCTCACGTATTCCTGATTGTCGTACATGCTGAGGATCAACACCTTGGTGGCCGGGTGGCGTTTCTTGATGATGCCGGTCAGCTCCAGGCCGTTGATGTCCTTGAGGCCGATGTCCATCAGGAGGATGTCCGGCTGTTCGCGGGCCACCAGTTCCAGCGCCTCGCTGCCACTGCCGGCTTCCCCGGCGATCTCGAAGTGGTCGACCATCGACAGCAGGGTGCGAATGCCTTCGCGCACCAGGATATGGTCGTCGACTAGGGCGATGCGGATGGTCTTCATGCGGGCTCGGTCCGGGATTGTGTCGCGTCCGCGGAGAGTAACAGGGCGACGGTCAGAACGGTGCCGGCGGATGTGGAGGCGATGTTGAAGTCGCCGCCGAAATGCTCCACCCGCTCGCGGATGTTGCGCAGGCCGATGCCGCCACTCTGCTCGGCCTGGCGTGGGCTGAACCCCGTGCCGTCGTCGCTGATGCGCAGGTTGACCCGCCGCGGGTTGCCGGTCAGCTGGATGGTCACCTGGCCGGCGCCGGCGTGGCGCTCGATGTTGGTCAGCGCCTCCTGGAGGATGCGAAACAGCGCCACGTTCATGTCGTCGCTCAGGCGGGTATCGCCCAGGCTGTTGTCGTAGGCCACGCGCAGTCCGCTGCGCTGCTCGAACTCGCTGGCCAGCTGGCCGATCGCCGAGGCCAGGCCGAGGGTGTCGAGTAGCGAGGGATGCAGGTCGTGGGAGATGCGCCGCACTTCGCCAATCGCCCCGGCCAGGCGCTCGATGCCTTGGCGCAAGGTTTGCGCGGCGCTGGTCTTGCCGGCTTCCAGCTCGTGGCAGGCCAGCTCGAACTTGAACTTGATCGATACCAGCAACTGGCTGATGCCATCGTGCAGCTCTCGCGACAGGCGCGAGCGCTCCTCCTCCTGGGAGGTGATGATGCGCTGGGTCAGTTGCTGCAGTTTGCGGTCGGCCAGGCGGTGTTCGCTGACGTTGAGGGTCAGGCCGCTGGCGAACACCAGTAGCACGGCGATCAGCGCGACGATGGCGATGGCCAGCATGGTGGTGCGAATGCCGCTGCCGACGTCGTGACGAACCTGGGCGATGGCGTTGTCGACGTCTTCCAGGTAGATGCCAGTGCCGAGCATCCAGCCCCAGCGGTCGAGCATGGTCACGTAGGCGAGCTTTTCAGCGACCTGACCGGTGGAGGGTTTCTGCCAGCCGTAGCGCTGGAAACCATCACCTTGCGTGGCGCTACGGATCAGTGCCTGGATCACCAGCAGGCCGTGGGGATCGGTCATGTTCCACAGGTCCTTGCCCACCAGTGTGGCCTGGCGCGGATGCATGAGGCTCTTGCCGCTGCGGTCGTAGACGAAGAAGTAGCCGTCGCTGCCGAAATTGATGCGCGCAAGTAATGCCAGCACCTGGCGTTTGGTTTCCTCGTCGTCGCGGCCGGTGTCGTAAAGCGGCGCGATGGTGCTCAGGGCCATTTCCACGTAGTGCTTGAGCTCGGCCTGCTTGCTGCCCAGGATGCTGTGCTCGATCAGCTGGGCCTGCTGATTGCCCAGACGCTGGTTCTGGATCAGCACCAGCAGGCACACCACGGCCACGGCCAGGAGCATGGGCAGCAGGCTCAGGGCGACGATCTTGTGCTTGAGTTGCATGGGGCACTCCGGGCTGCCTGGCTGGGCGGGCAACGCTGTGGCGGATGAACGGCGGGCAGAGCATACACAAAGCTGCAGCACCCGGCTGACGCGATCTGCACGCTTCTACGTAGTTCTACGTAGATGGCCGTGGGTAGTTTTGCGAATTACTACAAAGCGTACTTAGATGGATAGTTGGGGGGCTCGACAGAGCACAACAATAACAATGAGTGTCGCAGGCCGAGGCTTGCGGCCGGAGATGTCTAAATGACCAGAATGGCCAGCCATATCGCCTGGTTTGCGGTCGCGTTGCTGGGCGCCTTCGCGCTAGGCACCGTGGCGCTGAATCGCGGCGAATCGATCAATGCCTTGTGGATCGTCGTCGCTGCCGTGGCGATCTACCTCGTCGCGTACCGCTACTACAGCCTGTTCATCGCCACCAAGGTGATGCAGCTCGACCCCACCCGCGCCACCCCCGCCGTGCTCAACAACGATGGCCTGGACTACGTCCCGACCAACAAGCACATTCTCTTCGGTCACCACTTCGCCGCCATCGCTGGCGCCGGCCCGCTGGTCGGCCCGGTCCTCGCCGCGCAGATGGGCTATCTGCCGGGCACCCTCTGGCTGATCGCCGGCGTGGTGCTGGCCGGTGCCGTGCAGGACTTCATGGTGCTGTTCATTTCCACCCGCCGCAACGGTCGCTCCCTGGGCGAGCTGGTGCGCGAGGAAATGGGCCAGATCCCCGGTACCATCGCGCTGTTCGGCGCCTTCCTGATCATGATCATCATCCTCGCGGTGCTCTCGCTGATCGTCGTCAAGGCGCTGGCGGAAAGCCCCTGGGGCATGTTCACCGTGATGGCGACGATTCCCATCGCGATGTTCATGGGCATCTACATGCGCTATATCCGGCCAGGCCGCATCGGCGAGATTTCCCTGATCGGGGTGGTCCTGCTGCTCGGCTCGATCTGGCTGGGCGGGGTGATCGCCGCTGACCCGGTATGGGGTCCGGCCTTCACCTTCACCGGCGTGCAGATTACCTGGATGCTGATCGGCTACGGCTTCGTCGCCGCGGTGTTGCCGGTGTGGCTGATCCTGGCACCGCGCGATTACCTGTCGACCTTCCTCAAGATCGGCACCATCATCGCCCTGGCCATCGGCATCCTGGTGGTCATGCCCGAGCTTAAGATGCCGGCGCTGACCCAGTTCACCGACGGCACTGGCCCGGTGTGGAAGGGTACGCTGTTCCCGTTCCTGTTCATCACCATCGCCTGTGGTGCGGTATCCGGTTTCCACGCGCTGATCAGCTCGGGCACCACGCCCAAGCTGCTGGCCAACGAAACCCATGCCCGCTACATCGGTTACGGCGGCATGCTGATGGAATCCTTCGTGGCCATCATGGCCATGGTCGCGGCTTCGGTGATCGAGCCGGGCATCTACTTCGCCATGAACAGCCCGGCAGCCCTGGTCGGCTCGGACGTTCAATCGGTAGCCGCCACGGTCAGCAGCTGGGGTTTCATGATCACGCCCGAGCAGCTCGAGGCGGTCGCTCGTGATATCGGCGAGAACACCATTCTGGCCCGTGCCGGTGGTGCGCCGACGCTCGCCGTAGGGATCGCGCAGATCCTGCATAGCGTGCTGCCAGGCGAGAACACCATGGCGTTCTGGTACCACTTCGCGATTCTCTTCGAGGCGCTGTTCATCCTCACCGCGGTGGACGCCGGTACCCGTGCCGGCCGCTTCATGCTGCAGGACCTGCTCGGCAACTTCGTACCTTCGCTGAAGAAAACCGAGTCCTGGACCGCCAACGTGATCGCCACTGCCGGCTGCGTGGCCCTGTGGGGCTGGCTGCTGTACCAGGGCGTGATCGATCCGCTGGGCGGCATCAACACCCTGTGGCCGCTGTTCGGTATCTCCAACCAGATGCTGGCCGGTATCGCCCTGATGCTCGGCACCGTGGTGCTGATCAAGATGAAGCGCGAGCGCTACGTGTGGGTGACGCTGGTTCCGGCCACCTGGCTGCTGATCTGCACCACCACCGCCGGCCTGATCAAGCTGCTCGACCCGAACCCGGCCGTCGGCTTCCTGGCCCTGGCCAAGAAGTACCAGACCGCGCTTGACGCCGGTCAGGTCATCGCCCCGGCCAAGGACATCGGCCAGATGCAGCACGTGATCTTCAACGCCTACACCAACGCCACGCTCACCGTGCTGTTCCTGTTCGTGGTGCTGAGCGTGCTGTTCTACGCGATCAAGGTCGGCCGCGCTGCCTGGCGCAAGGAACTGCGTACCGACCGTGAGGCCACCTATGAAGCGCTGCCTGCAGACGCGCCGGAGGTTGCTCGTGTTCAATGATCTCAGCCGGATGGGCAAGTACCTCGGTCAGGCTGCGCGGATGCTGGTGGGCATGCCCGACTACGACACCTACGTCGAGCACATGGCCAAGAAGCATCCCGATCAGCCAGTGATGAGCTACGAAGCCTTCTTCCGTGAGCGTCAGGAAGCACGTTATGGTGGCGGCAAGGGGCGGCCGATCCGCTGCTGCTGACATCAGCATGCGGGCCTTGGGGCCCGCTTCAAGCACCACACGCCACGCCTCGTCGTGGCGTGTGTCTTTCAGAGGAATGCATTCATGTCCTTTTCCCCCATTCCGGTCACCGTGCTCAGCGGCTTTCTCGGTGCCGGCAAGACCACTCTGCTGCGGCATATCCTCAAGGCCGAACATGGCCTGAAGATCGCGGTGATCGAAAACGAATACAGCGAAACGCCCATCGACAGCCAACTGCTCGGCAGCGAGCCGGTACAGGTGATGACCCTGGCCAACGGCTGCGTGTGCTGTTCCATCCACGTCGAGCTGGAGAAGGCGCTGTTCGTGCTGCTGGAAAAGCGCGACAGCGGCGAGCTGAATTTCGACCGCCTGGTGATCGAGTGCACCGGCCTGGCCGACCCTGCGCCCGTCGCCCAGACCTTCTTCGCCACCGAGGAGCTTTGCGAGCGCTACGTGCTCGACGGCATCATCACCCTGGTGGACGCGGCCAATTCCGAGCGCCACCTGCAGGAAACCATCGCCCAGGCCCAGGTCGGTTTCGCCGACCGCATTCTGCTGAGCAAGACCGATCTGGTCGATGACGCTGCCCGTGAAGCGCTTACCGCGCGCCTGCAGCGCATCAACCGCCGGGCGCCGATCCGCGTGGTCGAGCACGGCCGCATCGACTTGAGCGAGCTGCTGGATGTGCGCGGCTTTAACCTCAATGCCGACGTGGCACCGAGCCTGCGGCCGGTGCTGCCTGGCAGGAGCAGCGACCGCATCGCCACCCTGGTGCTGACGGGCGACAAGCCGTTGGATCTCGATCGGCTCAGCGGTTTCATGGAAGGCCTGCTGGAACAGCACGGCAACTCGCTGCTGCGCTACAAGGGCGTGCTGAGCATTGTCGGTGAAGACCGGCGCATGGTCTTTCAGGGCGTGTTGCGGCTCTATGGCTTCGACTGGGACAGCGAGTGGGGCGGCGACGAGAAGCGCGAGAGCGTGATCGTGTTCATCGGCGACAACCTGCCCGAGGAAGCGATTCGTCAAGGCTTCGCCGAGCTGGCGGGCTGAGCTACCTTTGCGAGGATTGCCCGGTGGCTGCGTCGCTGGGCTCAGGTGGACGAGCTTCGCGTTGACTACGCGCCCGGTTCCCCCTGCAGCCTGTTTCCATCCCAGTAGAGCAAGGGCGCTCCGTTCATCTATCAATGCGGTGGAGCGCAAAGCCGCTCCATGAGGCCAGAAACGCAGGCAAAAAAATGCCGGTCAGTGACCGGCATTTTTCATTCCCGTGAAACCTTACTCGTCGAGGAACGAGCGCAGGTGTTCGCTGCGGGTCGGGTGGCGCAGCTTGCGCAGTGCCTTGGCTTCGATCTGGCGGATACGCTCACGGGTGACGTCGAACTGCTTGCCCACTTCCTCGAGGGTGTGGTCAGTGTTCATGTCGATGCCGAAGCGCATGCGCAGAACCTTGGCTTCACGGGCGGTGAGGCCGGCCAGCACTTCGCGAGTGGCTTCCTTGAGGCTTTCCACGGTGGCTACGTCGATCGGGGACTGCATGGTGCTGTCCTCGATGAAGTCGCCCAGATGCGAATCCTCGTCGTCGCCGATCGGGGTTTCCATGGAGATCGGCTCTTTGGCGATCTTCAGCACCTTGCGGATCTTGTCCTCGGGCATTTCCATGCGCTCGCCCAGCTCTTCCGGCGTGGGCTCGCGGCCCATTTCCTGGAGCATCTGACGGGAGATGCGGTTGAGCTTGTTGATCGTCTCGATCATGTGCACCGGAATACGGATGGTGCGCGCCTGGTCGGCGATCGAGCGGGTGATCGCCTGGCGAATCCACCAGGTGGCATAGGTCGAGAACTTGTAGCCGCGGCGGTATTCGAACTTGTCCACCGCCTTCATCAGGCCGATGTTGCCTTCCTGGATCAGGTCGAGGAACTGCAGGCCGCGGTTGGTGTACTTCTTGGCGATGGAGATCACCAGGCGCAGGTTGGCCTCGACCATTTCCTTCTTGGCGCGACGGGCCTTGGCTTCACCGATCGACATGCGACGGTTGATGTCCTTGATCTCGGCCAGGGTCAGGTCGCTTTCATCCTGCAGGGCGATCAGCTTCTGCTGGCAGCGCTGAATGTCGGCTTGCAGATTGCCGATGGCCTCGGCGTACTTGGATTTGCCCTTGGCCAGGCTGGCAGCCCAGTCCAGGTCCACTTCGTTGCCGGGGAACAGGCGCAGGAAGTCGGCACGCGGCATACGGGCGTCACGCACGCATAGTTGCATGATGGCGCGTTCCTGGCCGCGCAGGCGGTCCAGGGCTTCACGCACCCGCACCACCAGTGCGTCGTACTGCTTGGGCACCAGTTTGATCGGCATGAACAGCTCGGCCAGTACGCGCAGCTCTTCGATGGCCTGCTTGCTGTCGCGACCGTGCTTCTTCAGCGCTTTCTTGGCGACTTCCAGCTGATCGGCTACCGCGGTGAAGCGGCGCAGGGCCTCTTCCGGATCCGGGCCGCCATCGCCTTCTTCTTCCTCGTCGTCGCTGTCGCCGTCTTCTTCGTCATCGTCCTTGTCTTCGGCCTTGTCGTCCGAGGAGGCAGGAACCGGTGCCGCAGCTTCGGCAGGCACGCTGCCGTCGTCCGGGTCGATGTAGCCGCTGAGGACTTCGACCAGACGGCCACCCTCGGTGGTGACGCGGGTGTATTCGGCGAGAATGCTGTCGACGGTGCCCGGGAAGTGAGCGACAGCGCCCATGACTTCTCGGATACCTTCTTCGATACGCTTGGCGATTTCGATCTCGCCTTCGCGGGTCAGCAGCTCCACGGTACCCATTTCACGCATGTACATGCGCACCGGGTCGGTGGTACGGCCGATATCGGTCTCAACGGCCGCGAGAGCAGCGGCTGCTTCTTCGGCGGCGGCTTCGTCGGTGTCGGCTTCGGCCAACAACAGGGCGTCCGCATCCGGAGCACTCTCGAATACGTTGATCCCCATGTCGTTGATCATGCGGATGATGTCTTCCACCTGTTCCGGATCTGAAATATCCTCGGGCAGGTGGTCATTGACCTCCGCGTAAGTCAGGTAACCCTGCTCACGACCACGGCTGATCAATTCTTTCAAACGAGATTGCTGTTGCGCTTTTCCGGACATAACACCCTATCCACTTAAGGTCTTGGCGGGCTGAAAACAAGCCGAGGATTATACCTCAGCTCGGCGCTCAGGCGCCAGTTGGGGTCTTGCTGGGCGAGTTCAGGCTGCTGTAATGCTCACGTAACAGAGCCTTTTCCTCGTCGGTGAGTTCGCTCGGGCTTTTTTGCATGATGCTGCGCAGAGCGGTTTCGCGTCGCCTCAGCGACTGGCTACGGGCAAGTGTAGTTATGGTGTCGAAAAACTGCCGTTCAAGGTTGTCGTGATCGATCAGCCATTCTTTTTCTGCCAGAACCTTGAGCAGGCGGCCCTGTTCGGTGCCGTGCCAGCGGGCGATCAGCTGCAGCGAACGCAGGTTCGGTTGCTTCTGCAAAGTGCCCACCAGGGCCACCAATAGTTGGGCGTATGTGTCGTCTTCGGCGGCGAAGTTGCTGACATCCTCGACTTTCTGCGCCAGCTCTGGATGATGCAGCAGGCTGCGCAGGGCGCTCAGGTGGGGCGATTCGACGCTCACCGCGGTGCGCGGCGGGTGGTAATCCTCGCGGCCTTTCTTCCACTTGCCACCGTCTTTCTTCCATTCACTCTTGCCGGGTTTGCGCGCCGGGCGTTCAAACGCCTGGGCGGGCGCGGCATGTTCTTCATAGCCTGGTGGTGCGTCGTAATAGGCGCTGTCGGGGATGGTTTCGAAGGGCGGCGCGTGATGGTCGTGGCTTTGCTGGGCGGGCGCGCTCGATTGCCGCGCAGGCGCCGCCTGTGGCTGGCCCATGGCGCTGGCATCCAGGCCGGTAATCTGGGTCAGGCGCTGGCGCATCAGGGCGCGTAGCGTGTTGCCGGGGATCTTGTCGATCAGCGGCGCAGCCAGGGTGACCAGATGCGCTTTGCCTTCCAGCGAGCGGGGGTCGGCCTCTTCGCTCAGTTGCTGGAAGAAGTAGTCGGCCAGCGGCTGGGCGTGTTGATGAATGCGCGCCTGGAAGGCATCGGTGCCTTCGCTGCGCACCAGGGTGTCCGGGTCTTCGCCGTCGGGCAGGAACAGAAAGCGTGCGCGGCGACCGTCCTGCAGGTTGGGCAGCGCGGCTTCCAGAGCGCGCCAGGCCGCATTGCGCCCGGCCTGGTCGCCGTCGAAACAGAACAGCACGCTGGGTACCAGGCGGAAGATCCGTTTGAGGTGCTCTTCGCTGGTGGCGGTACCCAGGGTCGCCACCGCGTTGCGCAGGCCTTGCTGTGCGAGGGCGATGACATCCATGTAGCCCTCGACCACCATGATCTCGTCGAGGTTGCGGTTGTGCTTGCGCGCCTCAAACAGGCCATAGAGTTCCTGGCCCTTGTGAAATACCGGGGTCTCGGGCGAGTTCAGGTACTTGGGCTTGTCGTCGCCCAGCACGCGGCCGCCAAAGGCGATCACCCGGCCGCGGCTGTCGTGAATGGGGAATATCACCCGGTCGCGAAAGCGGTCATAGCGTTTGCCGCTGTCCGGGTTCTCCACCAGCAGGCCGGCATCGATCATCGCCTTGTGCTGCAGGCTGTCACCGGCCAGATGCTTGAGCAGGTTGTCCCAGCCCGGCGGGGCGAAGCCGAGGCCGAAATCCCGGGCGATTTCCCCGGATAGGCCGCGACCTTTCAGGTACTCGACCGCGGCGCGGCGCTGCGGATGGCTTTTCAGGGCCTGGCGGTAATAGTCGGCAGCCGACTTGAGCAGCGCGTAAAGTGGCGAGTCGGTGGCCTGGCGAGGTTTACCGCCGCGGCCGCTGTCCTCGCGCGGCACTTCCATGCCGGCGCGCTTGGCCAGTTCCTCGACGGCCTGGGGAAACTCCGTCTGGTCGTGATCCATCACGAAACCCAGGGCGTTGCCACCCGCACCGCAGCCGAAGCAGTAGTAGAACTGCTTGTCCGGGCTGACCGTGAAGGATGGAGTCTTTTCCTTGTGGAACGGGCAGCAGGCGCTGTAGTTCTTGCCGGTCTTCTTCAGCTGGATGCGCGAACTCACCACATCGACGATGTCGGTGCGGTTGAGCAGGTCGTCGATGAAGGATTGTGGGATCAGGCCGGCCATAGACGCTCAGGGTGTCCAGAAGATGTAGCGGCACAAACGCAAAAACTCCGCCATTTCGCCAGTAGGCGATGCGGAGTTCTTGGCGATGATGCCCGGCCGAGCCGGGCATTCGGGCGTTGCGTGTACGCTAATTAGTACAGGCGAACGCTGCGGCGCTGTTCGCGCTGCACTTTCTTGGCGTGACGCTTAACAGCGGCAGCGGCTTTGCGCTTACGCTCGGCGGTCGGCTTTTCGTAGAATTCGCGGCTACGAACTTCGGCCAGAACACCGGCTTTTTCGCAGGAGCGCTTGAAACGACGCAGAGCTACGTCGAAGGGTTCGTTCTCTTTAACTTTGACGGCTGGCATCCAGGGCTACCTTCTTTATTACCGGAGGTTTGTGTCTTCCTGGCAACGGCACGGAAAGATCACAGGTTTTTAAGGGTTGCGGATGTTACCGCCTCGTCAAGCGGAATGCAAAGCCTCTGATCGAAAAGCACTGGTCTGGGCCGCCGAGCGGCGATTATCATGCCGGCCTTTTACGCTGGGCAAGCGGCAGAGAAGGCGAAACCATGCTGGTTCTGGGATTGGAAACTTCGTGCGACGAGACCGGTGTCGCGCTTTACGACAGCGAACGCGGCCTGCTCGCCGATGCGCTGTTCAGTCAGATCGACCTGCACCGCGCCTATGGTGGTGTGGTGCCGGAGCTGGCCTCGCGTGACCATGTCAAGCGCATGCTGCCGTTGATCCGCCAGGTGCTGGACGAGGCGGGTTGCGTGGCCACCGATATCGACGCCATCGCCTACACCGCCGGGCCCGGTCTGGTGGGTGCGCTGCTGGTGGGTGCCTCCTGCGCCCAGGCCCTGGCGTTCGCCTGGGACATTCCCGCCATTGGCGTGCACCACATGGAAGGCCACTTGCTGGCGCCCATGCTCGAGCCGACGCCGCCGGCGTTTCCGTTCGTCGCCCTGCTGGTGTCGGGCGGCCATACCCAGTTGGTGCGCGTCGACGGCATCGGCCAGTACCAGCTGCTTGGCGAGTCCCTGGACGACGCGGCCGGCGAAGCCTTCGACAAGACCGCCAAACTGATGGGCCTGCGTTACCCCGGTGGTCCGGAAATCGCCCGCCTCGCCGAGCGCGGCATTCCGGGGCGTTTCGTGTTCCCGCGACCGATGACCGATCGCCCGGGCCTGGATTTCAGCTTCAGTGGCCTCAAGACCTTCACCCTCAATACCTGGCAGCAGTGTCAGGACAGCGGTGATGACAGCGAGCAGTCCCGCTGCGACGTGGCACTGGCTTTCCAGCAGGCGGTGGTCGAGACGCTGACCATCAAATGCCGTCGCGCGCTCAAGCAGACCGGCCTGAGCAATCTGGTAATCGCGGGCGGAGTGAGTGCCAACCGGGCGCTGCGTACGTCGCTCGAAGACATGACGGCAGCGCTGAAGGGCAACGTGTTTTATGCGCGTCCGGCATTCTGTACCGACAATGGTGCAATGATCGCCTACGCCGGTTGCCAGCGTTTGCTGGCCGGGCAGCATGAGGAATTGGCGATCACCGTGCAGGCCCGTTGGCCGATGGAGCAGTTGCCGGCGTTGTGAGGGTTGGTGTGTTGGTGATGTGCGGGTGAAGGGGCGGCTAGAAAGCAAAAGCGTATATCGGCGCATTATCTGTGGGAGCGGGCGGGGACGCCCAGTCCATGCCCGCGATTTTTCGCGCGCATGGCTCGGCGACAGGCCGCTTTCGCCACCCTGCATCATTTTTTTCATCGAAAGGTAAGCCTGCGCTGTCACGAGCAGGCGCTGATCAGAAATGCCGTTCGCGGCCGGCCCACAGGTCGCGCAGGTTACGGCGGTGGCGCCAGACGATCAGCCCGCTGAGTACGCACATCGGCAGCAGCGCCGCCGGTTGTTGCCAGGCCAGCAGCGGCAGTGTCAGGGGCGCGGCGGTGAGTGCCGCCAGGGAGCTGGTGCGGGTCAGGGTGAAGGTCAGCAGCCAGGCGCCGAGCGCCAGCAGCGCGGCCGGTGGGTAGAGCCCCAGCAGCATGCCGGCTGCCGTGGCGACGCCCTTGCCGCCGCGAAAGCGAAAGTAGCTCGGGTAGAGGTGGCCGATCACCGCGGCCAAGCCCAGCCAGGCCTGCTCTCGAATGGTGAAATCGAGGTAGGCGGCGATCAGTACCGGCAGCAAACCTTTGAACAGATCGCCAATCAGCGTGAGAATGGCTAAGCGTTTGCCCGCCACCCTGAGCATGTTGGTGGCGCCGGGGTTGCCCGAACCGCTGGCGCGCGGGTCTGCCAGGCCGGTCATGCGGCTGAGCAGGATAGCGAAGGACAGCGAGCCGAGCAGGTAGGCGAGGGTCGCCAGTAACCAAAACATGGTATCCATTCCGCGCCGGGGGATGGCCGATTCTAACGAGGTGCGGCGAGCTTGTCGTGCCGTGGAGAGCATGCTTGGACACAGTGTTTATCGCAGGGCTGGAAGTCGACACCGTCATCGGTGCCTACGACTGGGAACGCACCATCCGCCAATGCCTGCAGCTGGATCTGTGGCTGGGCTGGGACAATCGTCCGGCCGCCTTGGACGATGACCTCAGCAAGGCCCTGGATTACGCCACGCTGTCGACGCGCATCCAGGCTTTCGCCAGCGAATCCCAGTTCATCCTCGTGGAAACCTTCGCCGAGCGCCTGGTGGCGCTGCTGATGAGCGAATTCGACATTCCCTGGGTGCGCTTGCGTGTGACCAAGCCGGGCGCTGTGCCGGCGGCCCGTGGTGGTGTCGGTGTGGAGATCGAGCGCGGATGTCGCTAACGCCAATCCTGTTGGGCCTGGGCAGCAATATCGAGCGCGAGGCGCACCTGTGCGCCGGGCTCGATGCCCTGGCCGAAATCGTCACCGACATGCGCTGCTCGCCGGTCTTCGAAAGCCTGGCGGTGGGCATCAAGAGCGGCCCGTTCTTCAACCTGGTGATCGCCGGGCGCACGGCGCTGCCGCTGACCGAGCTGGATCGGCGGTTGAAATTCATCGAGGCCGACAACGGTCGTTATGCGCCGGACCGCAAGGGCTTGCCGCTGGATATCGACGTACTGACCTATGGCGAGCTGGTGGGCAATTTCGATGGCCTGGTGCTGCCCCGGGCGGAAATCCTCAAGAATGCCTTCGTGCTGCGGCCGCTGGCCTTGCTGGTGCCCGAGGCCGAACATCCGGGCGCAGGCCGGCGCTTTGCCGATCTTTGGCGAGACGCGCGTATTGAGCAGCAGCTATGGCCGGTCTCGTTCCAATGGCGCGGCGTGGAGCTGACGCCGCCCGAGCTTCTACCTTCGCCTTAACCGGTTTTCTCGCTGGCCTGCTTGAAGGCTTTCAGCGCGGTGAGGCGCTCACGATTGAGCGCCTCACCCAGCTCTGCGCCCTTGTAGCCGCGCTCCAGCAGCGGCTGCACGGCCACCTCGCGTACCGCGGCCATGGCGGCCAGCAGATAGGCCGCCTGGGGATAGTCACGATCCTCCAGGCCATGACGACCCCGGGCATCCATTTCACACGCCGCCACGAAGGCCACGAAGCGTTGTGGGCGACGGAACACGTCGAAGCGTTGCATCAGCTCCAGCAATGTCGAGGCGCGTAGCTCAAGCGCACGATGGGCGTGGGTGTGAAATTCGCCGACCAGCTCGGCCAGCTCCTGGCATTCCCGTGGCACCTTGCAGCGTTTGTTGATCGCCTCGATCAGTCCGATGCCACGGTGCTCGTGGGCGATATGCCGCGGCCACTCGGCGGGATCGGTCAGCCCCTTGCCGACATCGTGCAGCAGGCAGGCCCAGCGCACGGGCAGTGGCTGCTCGTGCCTGGCGCACTGGCGTAGCACCGCCAACACATGCTCACCGGTATCGATTTCCGGGTGATGAGCCGCGGGCTGGGGCACGCCGAACAGCCGGTCGACCTCCGGCAGCATGGCGGCCAGGGCGCCGCACTCGCGCAGTACCTGAATGAAAACGTCCGGGCGCGGCTCCATCAGTGCCCGGGAAATCTCCTTCCAACTGCGTTCCGGGGTCAGGGCATCCAGCTCGCCGGACTCGGCCAGTTGGCGCATCAGCTCGAGCGTCTCGGGTGCCACGCTGAAGCCCAGTGGCGCGTAGCGGGCCGCGAAGCGGGCGACGCGCAGCACGCGCAGCGGGTCTTCGGCGAAGGCAGGCGAAACGTGGCGCAGTTGCTTGGCCTGGAGGTCGCGCTGGCCGCCGTAGGGGTCGATCAGGTTGCCCTGCTGATCTTCAGCGATGGCATTGATGGTCAGGTCGCGGCGGATCAGGTCTTCTTCCAGCGTTACTTCGGGGCTGGCGTGAAAGGTGAAGCCGCCATAGCCACGGCCGCTCTTGCGTTCGGTGCGGGCCAGGGCATATTCCTCGCCCGACGTCGGGTGCAGGAACACCGGAAAGTCCGCGCCCACCGGGCGATAGCCCTGTTCCAGCAGGGTGTCCGCCGTGGCGCCGACCACCACCCAGTCGATCTCGGTCACCGGGCGGCCGAGCAGGCGGTCGCGCACGGCGCCACCGACTTTGTAGATTTGCATAGAAGTCTCCGTCATGCGCAGAGGATACCCGCTGTGCCGGAGGCTGTCGTCGCGCGGTTACAGCGTAGGGATATGCAGATCCAGACGTGGGTGGTCGCCATCCTGTGCTGCATCGTTTCTCGGTGGCACGTGCTGGGTGTTGACGATCCGATCGCCCTGCAGCGTCTGCAGGTGAATGTCGAAACCCCAAAGGCGGTGCAGGTGCTTGAGCACTTCTTCGGTGGAACTGCCCAGCGGCTTGCGGTCGTGCTGGAAGTGGCGCAGGGTCAGCGAGCGGTCGCCGCGGCGATCAATGCTCCATATCTGCACGTTGGGCTCACGATTGCCGAGGTTGTACTGAGCCGCAAGGGTTTCACGGATGGTGCGATAGCCCGGCTCGTCGTGGATGGCCGGCACGCTGAGTTCGTCTTTCTGGTCGTCGTCGAGAATGCTGAACAGCTTCAGGTCGCGAATCACCTTGGGCGACAGGTACTGCAGGATGAAGCTTTCGTCCTTGAAGCTGGTCATGGCGAATTTCAGGGTGCTCAGCCAATCGCTGCCGGCGATGTCCGGGAACCAGCGGCGATCCTCTTCGGTGGGCTCCTCGCAGATGCGGCGAATGTCGCGGTACATGGCGAAGCCCAGGGCGTAGGGGTTTATTCCACTGTAGTAGGGGCTGTCGAACGACGGCTGGAACACCACGCTGGTGTGCGACTGCAGGAACTCCATCATGAAACCGTCGGTGACCAGGCCTTCGTCGTACAGATCGTTCATCAACGTGTAATGCCAGAAGGTCGCCCAGCCTTCGTTCATCACCTGGGTCTGGCGTTGTGGATAGAAATACTGGGCGATCTTGCGCACGATGCGGATCACTTCACGCTGCCAGGGCTCGAGCAGCGGGGCGTGTTTCTCCAGGAAATACAGGATGTTTTCCTGGGGTTCGGCGGGAAAGCGCTTGTTGTCGCTCTCGTCGGTTTTGCTCGCGCTCTTGGGAATGGTGCGCCACAGGTCATTGATCTGCCGCTGCAGGTGCTCTTCGCGATCCTTCTGGCGACGGCGCTCTTCCTCGGCGGAAATGGGGTAGGGGCGCTTGTAGCGGTCCACGCCGTAGTTCATCAATGCATGGCAGGAGTCGATCAGGTCCTCGACCGCATCGATGCCATGGCGCTCCTCGCACTGGGTGATGTACTGCTTGGCGAACACCAGGTAGTCGATGATCGAACTGGCGTCGGTCCAGGTGCGGAACAGGTAGTTGCCCTTGAAGAAGCTGTTGTGCCCGTAGCAGGCGTGGGCGATCACCAGGGCCTGCATGGTGATGGTGTTTTCCTCCATCAGGTAGGCGATGCACGGGTCGGAGTTGATCACGATCTCGTACGCCAGGCCCATCTGCCCGCGGCTGTAGGATTTCTCGGTGCTGAGGAACTGCTTGCCGTACGACCAGTGGTGATAACCCAGCGGCATGCCGACGGACGCGTAGGCGTCCATCATCTGCTCGGCGGTGATTACCTCGATCTGGTTGGGGTAGGTGTCGAGGGCATAGCGCTCGGCCAGCCGGCTGATTTCCCGGTCGTAGTCGCGAATCAGCTCGAAGGTCCATTCCGAGCCCGTGGACAGGGGCTGGCGTTTCTTGTTGCTGCTCATGTGGCGAGCCTCCGCTGAAACAGTTCGCGGAATACCGGGTAGATGTCACCCGCCGATACCAGTTGCTGTTGGGCGAAGGTTTCGCCGAAGGCTTCGGCCACTCGCTCGTACTCGAACCACAGCGCCTGGTGCTCGCGTGGGGTGATCTCCACGTAGGTGAAGTACTGCACGAAGGGCATGATCTGCTTGATCAGGATATCCCGGCAAATCGGCGAGTCGTCGTTCCAGTTGTCGCCGTCCGAAGCCTGGGCACCGTAGATGTTCCATTCGTTGGCCGGGTAACGCTCGGCCATGATCTCCTGCATCATCTTCAATGCACTGGAGACGATGGTGCCGCCGGTTTCCCGGGAATAGAAGAACTCTTCCTCGTCCACTTCCTTGGCACTGGTGTGGTGGCGTATGAACACCACGTCGATCTTGTCGTAGTTCCGCTTGAGAAACAGGTACAGAAGGATGAAGAAGCGCTTGGCGACGTCCTTGGTGGCCTGGGTCATCGAGCCGGAGACGTCCATCAGGCAGAACATCACCGCCTTGGAACTGGGGTTGGGGTGCTTGACCAGCAGGTTGTACTTGAGGTCGAAGGTGTCGAGAAACGGGATGCGATGAATGCGCGCGCTGAGGCGCTCGATCTCGGCTTCGAGCAGCTGGATGTCGCTGAAGTTGTCCGGCTCTTCGCGGCGCAGGCGCTCAAGGTCGGCCTTCACCTCGCGCAGCTTGGCCCGGCTGCTGCCCGATAACGCGATGCGCCGGGCATGGGCCGAGCGCAGTGTGCGCACGATGTTGATGCGTGACGGGTTGCCCTCGCTGCTGATGCCCGCGCGTACGGTCTTGAAGGTTTCCGCGCCGGTCAGATGGCGCTTGACCAGATTGGGCAGCTCCAGATCCTCGAACATGAAGTCCAGGAACTCTTCCTGGGTGATCTGGAACACGAACTCGTCCATGCCCTCGCCGGAGTTGCTGGCCTTGCCGGCACCCTGGCCGCCGCCACCGCCTTGTGGGCGTGGAATCCGTTCGCCGGCGACGAACTCCTTGTTGCCGGGGTGCACGACGGTCTGCTTGCCGCCGCGGCCGTGGTGCAGCACCGGCTCGTCGATGTCGCGGCCGGGAATACTGATCTGCTCACCGTGCTCCATGTCGGTGATGGAACGGCGGCTGACGGCGTCCTCCACCGCCTTTTTGATGTGGTCGCGATAGCGGCGAATGAACCGCTGGCGGTTCACCGTGCTCTTGTTCTTGCCATTGAGGCGACGGTCGATCACGTAGCTCATACAAGCCCTCCGGGCACTGCTGATGCAGGCCACGGCGAGATGACCGTGGCCCGCAGCAGAGGCCGCTTACTGCGATTTACGTACGCGCAGATACCACTCGGACAGCAGGCGCACCTGCTTCTCGGTGTAGCCGCGCTCGACCATGCGTTTGACGAAGTCGTTGTGCTTCTGTTGATCCTCCTTGCTGGCCTTGGCGTTGAAGCTGATGACCGGCAGCAGATCCTCGGTGTTGGAGAACATCTTCTTCTCGATCACCACTCGCAGCTTTTCGTAGCTGAGCCAGGTCGGGTTCTTGCCGTTGTTGTTGGCCCGGGCGCGCAGCACGAAGTTGACGATCTCGTTGCGGAAATCCTTCGGATTACTGATGCCAGCCGGCTTCTCGATCTTCTCCAGTTCCTCGTTGAGGGCCACGCGGTTGAGAATTTCCCCGGTCTCGGGATCACGGTACTCCTGATCCTGAATCCAGAAGTCGGCGTACAGCACGTAGCGGTCGAAGATGTTCTGGCCGTACTCGCTGTAGGACTCCAGATAGGCGGTCTGGATTTCCTTGCCGATGAACTCGATATAGCGCGGCGCCAGGTATTCCTTGATGAAGCGCAGGTAGCGCTCACGTACCTCGCCCGGGAACTGTTCCTGTTCGATCTGCTGCTCGAGCACATAGAGCAGGTGCACCGGGTTGGCGGCCACTTCGTGCGGGTCGAAGTTGAAGACCTTGGAGAGAATCTTGAAGGCGAAGCGGGTCGACAGGCCGTTCATGCCTTCGTCCACGCCCGCTGCGTCGCGGTATTCCTGGATCGACTTGGCCTTGGGATCTGTGTCCTTGAGGTTTTCGCCGTCGTAGACGCGCATCTTCGAGTAGATGTTGGAGTTCTCCGGCTCCTTGAGGCGCGACAGGGTGGAGAACTGGGCGAGCATTTTCAGGGTGTCGGGGGCGCAATGGGCGTTGGCCAGGGAGCTGCTGACCAGCAGCTTGTCGTAAATCTTGATCTCGTCGCTGACGCGCAGGCAGTACGGCACCTTGACGATGTAGATGCGGTCGATGAACGCCTCGTTGTTCTTGTTGTTGCGGAAGGTGTGCCACTCCGATTCGTTGGAGTGGGCCAGCAGGATGCCGTTGTAGGGAATGGCGCCCAGCCCTTCGGTGCTGTTGTAGTTGCCTTCCTGGGTGGCGGTGAGCAGCGGGTGCAGCACCTTGATCGGCGCCTTGAACATCTCGACGAATTCCATCAGGCCCTGGTTGGCCCGGCACAGCGCGCCCGAATAGCTGTACGCGTCGGCATCGTTCTGCGGAAATTCCTCGAGCTTGCGGATATCCACCTTGCCGACCAGGGCGGAAATGTCCTGGTTGTTCTCGTCGCCCGGCTCGGTCTTGGCGATGGCGATCTGGTTGAGGATCGACGGGTAGAGCTTGACCACGCGAAACTGGCTGATGTCACCGCCGAACTCGGCCAGGCGCTTGCTGGCCCAGGGCGACATGATGCTGCCCAGGTAGCGCCGGGAAATGCCGTAGTCCTCTTCGAGGATCGCAGCGTCCTCGGCGGCGTTGAACAGGCCCAGCGGTGACTCGAACACCGGTGAACCCTTGATGGCGTAGAAGGGCACCTTTTCCATCAACTGCTTGAGCTTCTCGGCCAGCGAGGATTTGCCGCCGCCGACCGGACCGAGCAGGTAGAGGATTTGCTTCTTCTCTTCCAGGCCCTGAGCAGCGTGACGGAAGTAGGAAACGATCTGCTCGATGCATTCTTCCATGCCGTGAAAGTCGGCAAAGGCGGGGTAACGGCGAATCACCTTGTTGGAAAAGATGCGCGACATCCGCGGATTATGGGAAGTATCGAGCAGCTCCGGTTCGCCGATGGCCATCAGCAAGCGCTCGGACGCGCTGGCGTAGGCGCTGCGATCCTGCTTGCACAGTTCGAGGTACTCCTGCAGGGAGTACTCCTCCTGGCGCGTCGCCTCGAATCGTTGTTGGAAGTGACTGAAAATGCTCATGACTTCACCTCGCTCGATGCTGGGAGCCGGCCGGGATCGGTCGAGCGGGTGCATGCAGACTCGGCGCTCGCGCTGCCGAGATGAATCCCCCAAACACCCCTTTGGTCAGTCAGAACCTCATGGTCGGCTGTCCGTCGCATGGCAGGTTGAGGACAGCCGCCTTGCGTGTCTCGCGCAAGGCGTATCGGCTGCCTTCTCCCGCCTGACCCTGTGTCGCGTGGCTCTGGCTGGCTGCTGAAGGTGAGTACCGATGGCCCGTTCGGCCGGTTGGCCGGCTACCTGAATTGGGATGGCCTAAGACAAGGATAGTTGGTAATCGGCAAGGTCAAGGCGCAATTGCCGTGCGAAACGTCATGGCGACGCCGCGCAGGCACCCAAGCCCAGCATTGGCGGGGGGCTGGCGAAGGAAAATATTTATGCCGAGCCATCTTCCGGGCGCCGCGGCGGCGCGGAAGATGGCCTGTGGCCATGTCACTCGGCCTGGCTGGCTTCGGTGTCCTGGGGATAGGTGCTGCGCCACAGTTCGAAGCCGCCGTCGAGGCTGTAGACCTCAGAGAACCCTTGGCCGACCAGATAGGCTGCGGCGCTCTGGCTGGAATTGCCGTGATAGCAGGTGACGATCAGCGGGGCATCGAGATCTGCCCTGGCGATGAAGTCAGCCAGCGAATAGTTATCCAGGTGCTGGGAGTCGCTGATGTGGCCGGCCGCGAAGCTTTGCGGATCGCGGATGTCGACCACCACGGCGCCTTTTTCGCGCAGTGCCTGGGCCTGCTCGGGGGCGATGCGTTTGAACTCGCTCATGCTGTTTCCTCGCTACAGTCGCAGCGATGGTACTCGCCGCTATCGATGTTCATCAGGGTCATGCTGCCGCCCCAGACGCAGCCCGAATCCAGGGCAAACACACCGGGTTCGTCGCAGTGGCCTTCAAGGGCCGCCCAGTGGCCGAAGATGATCTTCTGGTCACGTGTCTTGCGGTGCTTGTGGCTGAACCAGGGTATATAGCCGGCTGGTGCGGTATCCAGGCCTTCCTTGCTCTTCAGGTCCAGGGTGCCGTCGGCCTTGCAGAAGCGCATGCGGGTGAAATAGTTGGTGATCACCCGCAGCCGGGCGATGCCCTGCAGTTCCTTGTCCCAGCGCGCCGGCTCGTTACCGTACATGCCGTCGAGAAACATCGGGTACAGGGCGTCGTCGCGCAGCGCGTTCTCGACTTCGGCCGCGCGGCGCAGCGCCTTGCCGATGTGCCACTGCGGCGGTATGCCGGCGTGTACCAGAGCGGTGTCGCGCTGTTCATCGTAATGCAGCAGCTTCTGCTGGCGCAGCCAGTCCAGCAGCTCGTCGCGATCCGGCGCCTCGAGGATCTCGCGCAGGGTGTCGCCTCGCTTGAGGCGCTCGATATTGCGCGAGGCGGCGAGCAGGTGCAGGTCATGATTGCCCAGCACGCAGACCAGCGCATCGCGCATGCCGTACAGAAAACGCAGGGTCTCCAGGGAGGCCGGGCCGCGGTTGACCAGGTCACCCACCAGCCACAGTCGGTCACGGGCCGGATCGAAGGCCACGCGTTCGAGCAAGCACTGCAGCGGCTTCAGGCAACCCTGCAGGTCGCCGACGGCATAGGTAGCCATTAGGGTCTACCCCCGTTTCGTCGTGAGCCGCGTTGCTGCGAAAAATTGCACCAGGTAAGGCGCGAGGCGCAGGTAATGGTCGCTCCCTTGCCAAGCCTCGCAACGCAGCATGGTGCAATTTTTCGCGCAACCCGAAGGGCCGGGCCACTTTTTGCGCGATGCTGCGTTATTCGTCGTTCATTTGGAATAACCAAACTTTTCTCCTCATGCCTTGCCTCGCGCAAATAGTGGCTCCGGCGCGGCCACGAACGAAACGGGGGTAGACCCTTAGTGCAGGGCGCCTGGAACGGCGAGGCGGAAGGGCGCGATCGGCGCATCGAAGCGCTGGCCGTCGTCAGCCAGCATCTGATAGCTGCCTTGCATGGTGCCGACCTGGGTGGCCAGCAGCGTGCCGCTGCTGTAGCGGTGACTTTCGCCCGGAGCGATCAGCGGTTGTTCGCCGATCACGCCTGCGCCGCGCACTTCCTGAACCTGGCCGTTGCCGTCGGTGATCACCCAGTGGCGCGCCAGCAATTGCGCCGGCAGCTCGCCGGCGTTGTGGATGGTCACGTCGTAGGCGAAAGCGAAGCGGTTCTGCTCGGGCTGCGACTGCGCTGGCAGGTAGCGGGTGACGATGTTGACGTCGATCTGGTAACGAGGGTCGGACATGGGCACTCGATCAATCAGGTGGGCGAAGGCGCGGGTTGCAGGGCCAGCTGGTCGGCCAGGCGCACGAAAGCGGCCAGATCCAGCTGCTCGGGGCGCAGGCTGCCATCGACGCCGGCCGCTTCGATCTCGCTGGCCGGCAGCAGTGCCTTGAGGGTGTTGCGCAAGGTCTTGCGGCGCTGGTTGAAGGCTTCGCGAACCACCCGTTCGAGCAGGCGATGATCCTTGGCCGGGTGCGGTAGCACCTTGTGCGGCATCAGGCGCACGATGGCCGAGTCGACCTTGGGCGGCGGGTTGAAGGCCCCCGGGCCGACGTTGAACAGGTGTTCCACCTGGCAGTGGTACTGCACCATGATCGACAGCCGGCCCCAGTCGCCGCCACCGGGGCCCGCGGCCAGACGCTCGACCACTTCCTTCTGCAACATGAAGTGCATGTCGCGGATCAAGTGGGCGTTGTCCAGCAGATGAAAAATCAGCGGCGTGGAGATGTTATAGGGCAGGTTGCCGACCACCCGCAGGCTGTTGGGCGCTGCCTGCAGACTCGAGAAGTCGAATTTCAGGGCATCGCCCTGGTTCAGGCGAAAGCGCGGCTGGTCGGCGAACTTGGCCTGCAGGATCGGAATCAGGTCCAGATCCAGCTCGATCACGTCCAGTTGGGCGCCACTGTTGAGCAGGCCTTCGGTCAGTGCGCCCTGGCCTGGACCGATCTCCAGCAGGTGCTCGCCTTCGCGGGCATGGATGGCGCGCAGGATACGGTGAATCACCCCGGCGTCATGAAGGAAGTTCTGGCCGAAGCGCTTGCGCGCGCGGTGTTGGTAAGGCTCGGACATCTGAAAAGCAGCTCCAGGCTTCAAGCTGCAAGCATCAAGCAAGCGCGTAAAGCGGTCAGGCGAAAACGCGCAGTTTAGCAGGGAACGCCCGTCGAGCGGCGGCGCTCGCCGCTCCTGGCCTGTCGTTCATGGGAGCAGGCGGCTGTGCGCCATCTCGTAGGCGGTTTCCAAGGCGACCTGCAGGCTGCCGCAGTCGATGCGGCCGGTGCCGGCAAGATCCAGGGCGGTGCCGTGGTCGACCGACGTGCGGATGATCGGCAGGCCCAGGGTCACGTTGACGGCTGCGCCGAAGCCTTTGTACTTGAGCACCGGCAGACCCTGGTCGTGATACATGGCGAGCACCGCGTCGCAATGTTCCAGGTGTTTGGGCGTGAACAGCGTATCGGCCGGCAGTGGGCCGACCAGATCCATACCCTCGGCGCGTAACTGCTTGAGGGCAGGTTCGATGATCTCGATCTCCTCGCGGCCCAGGTGGCCGCCTTCGCCGGCATGGGGGTTGAGGCCGCAAACCAGGATGCGCGGCCTGGCGATGCCGAACTTGTCGCGCAGATCGGCCTGCAGGATACGGGTCACGCGCTGCAGGCGCTCGGCGGTGATGGCGCTGGCAACGTCCTTGAGCGGCAGGTGGGTGGTGACCAGGGCGACCCGCAAGCCGCGGGTCGCCAGCATCATCACCACCTGGGGCGTGCCGGTCAGGTCGGCAAGAAATTCGGTATGGCCGGAAAAGGCCATGCCCGCCTCGTTGATGATGCCCTTGTGTACGGGGGCGGTGATCAGCCCATCGAAGCTGCCGTCCACGCAGCCCTCGGCCGCTCGGGTCAGTGTTTGCAGAACGTAGGCGGCATTGGCTTTGCTCAATTGGCCGGCGATCACCGGTTCACCCAGCGGCGTATCCCACACGTACAGGCTGCCGGCGGGGGCGGGCTGGGTTGGCCAGCCATCGGCTGCGACATCGATCAGCTCGATCTGCAGCCCCAGCTCCGCCGCGCGAGCTTGCAGCAATGCGCGACTGGCGACGCAGATCAGTGCATGGGCCTGTTGCTCACGGGTAAGCAGCAGGCATAGATCCGGGCCGATACCGGCAGGTTCTCCTGGGGTGAGGGCGAAGCGCAGGCTGTCTGGCATCATTCGGTCTCTAGGCGGGCGACTATGAGTCTAGTCCGGGCATAAATGAAAAAGCCCGGCGCTGGGCCGGGCTCGGGTGGCGTTCAGGCTGGGTTACAGCTTGATTTCCACATAGGCTTCGTCGCGAATCTGGCGCAGCCAGGTTTGCAGCTCTTCTTCATACTTGCGGTTGCGCAGCAGGTTCAGCGCCTGTTGCTCGCGAACCTGCTCGCTGCTATCGGTGGCGCGGCGGCCCATGACCTGCAGCACGTGCCAGCCGAACTGGCTTTTGAACGGCTTGGAAACCTCACCGCTGGCGGTGTTGTTCATCACCTCGCGGAATTCCGGCACCAGGGCATTCGGGTCGATCCAGCTCAGGCTGCCGCCGTTGAGGGCCGAGCCTGGGTCTTCGGAGAAGTTCTTCGCCAGCTCGGCGAAATCTTCCCCCGACTCGATACGCTGATACAGGCGCTCGGCCAGTACCTTGGCCTCGGCGTCGGTACGGATTTCGCTTGGTTTGATGAGGATGTGGCGCACGTTCACTTCATCACGCACGGCCGCCGCTTCACCGCCACGCTTCTCCAGCACCTTGAGCAGGATGAAGCCGCCTGGTGTGCGGATCGGCTCGGTAACATCGCCAACGGCCATGGCGCTGATCATGCTGTCGAACGGTGGTGGCAACTGCGCGGCCTTGCGCCAGCCCATGTCGCCGCCGTCCAGTGCGGTTTCGCTGGCCGAGTTGGCAATCGCCAACTGGCCGAAATCAGCGCCCTGGCGAGCTTGCTGGTAGAGATCCTGAGCACGGCGCTCGGCGGCTTGCAGGGCGTCGGAGGAAGCGTCTTCCTGGACCGGGATGACGATATTGGCCAGGCGAAACTCTTCGGACAGCTGCATCTTGCCCAGGTCAGAGGCGAGGAAGTTCTTCACTTCCTGCTCGGTGACCTGAATGCGCTCCGCCACGCGACGCTGGCGCACACGGCTGATGATCATCTCGCGGGAAACCTGATCGCGGGCGTCGTTGAACGACAGGCCGTCCTTCGCCAGGGCATCGCGGAACTGCTCGATGGTCATGCCGTTGCGCTGGGCAATGGTGGCCATGGCCTGGTTGAGCTCTTCGTCGCTGATGCGAATGCCGGAGCGCTCGCCCATCTGCAGCTGGATGTTCTCCAGAATCAGGCGATCCAGCACCTGCTGGGTCAGCACGTTGGCCGGCGGTACTTCGGAGCCGCGCTTGGCGATGGTCTGTTGCACCTCGCGCACCCGGGCGTCGAGTTGGGTCTGCATGATCACGTCGTTATCGACGATCGCCACCACGCGGTTGAGAGGCTGTACGTCGGCATGCGCCGCCGTACCCAGAAACAGTGCGCCCAGCAGCAGCGGGCGCACGCACTCAGCGAGCTTGCTCTTCACGTTCACGATAACCTTGAATGCCTTGGTCGAGGAATGTCTCAACGTTGTTGCCAGTCACGCCACCCAGGCCTTTGAGGACGATCTGCAGGAAGATGCCGCTGTCGGACTGATCATTACGCGAGGGGTTGAGGCTGACCTCGTCGTAGTCGATCCAGTAGCGGTTGATGACGCGCAGTTTCCAGCAGCAACTGTCGTACTCGAAGCCGCCAAAGGCTTCCAGGGTACGGTTGCGACCGTAGTCGTACTGCCAGCGCGAGATCAGGCTCCACTGCGGGCCGATTGGCCAGATGACCGAGAAGTCATGCTGGCTGATCTTGTAGTAGTCCTTGATGAAGGTGTCCGTACCTGGCGTACCGTAATCGCTGCCATAACCCCAGCGACCGGTGCTCTGGTCGTAGTTGAGGGTATCGTTGCGGTAGCGATAACCGGCATTGACGATCTTGCGTGGGTTGTCGGCCGGCTGGTAGTGGAACATGGCGCTGCCGGAACGGGTGCGGTGGCTATCCGGATCCCAGTTGAAGTCCGAGGTGAAGCGCCAGTCCTGGTTGTAGCGGTACATGTATTCCAGGGCGTAGGGCGATACCGATGACTGCGCCTCATCGCGGGTGCGGTAGTCGATACCCGGCATCTGCACCTTGCGGTCTTCGAAATAGAAGGCCTGGCCGATGCTGAAGCGCTGACGCTCGAAGCCATTCGGCTCGATCCAGCGGCTGGTCACGCCGAGGGAAATCTTGTTCTCGTCGCCGATACGGTCCTTGCCGCTGAAGCGATTTTCACGCCACAGCGAGGAGTAATTGAAGGTGCTCTCGCTGGTGTCGAAGATCGGGATATCGGTCTGGTCTTCTTCCGGCACGTAGAGATAGAACAGGCGCGGCTCGAGGGTCTGGCGAGCCTCGCGACCGAACAGGGAGGTCTGGCGGTCGAAGTACAGGCCGCTGTCGACGCTGAATAGGCCGACACCACGGCTTTGGCTGCTGCTGTACTGTTCGTCGGCCAGCAGCGTTTGCTTGCCGCGCTGATCTAGATCCAGGTCGTAGTTGGTCTGCAGGTACTTGATCTGCGGTTTGACGTAGCCCCAACTCCAGTCCAGCGGCAGGCTTACGCCTGGCTCCACATGCAGGCGGGTGCCGTTGGCGCGTGCCAGACCCTGCACGTTGAAATCGTTCCACGGGCCTTCGACGTTGCCATTCTGATCGATGTAGTTACCGTTGCGCAGGTCACGCTCGAAACGAACCAGTTCGGTGCCGTAGGTGAAGTTCAGGCCACCCGGCTCGAACGGCAGCTTGCCATCCAGGGTGATCTGCGGCAGGCGATCATAAGGCGTGACATCGGTGATGGTGGCCAGCTCGTACGCATGGGCGTTCAGACGAGCGGTGTAGCTGTCACCGCGCCAGGTCAGCGTACCGCGCTGGTTGACGTAGCTGGACGTTTCGATACCCAGATCGGTCTTCAGATCCTGGAAGTAGTAGGGATCGCTGATATCGGTGTAATCGACCTCGGCCAGCAGGCGGTCGTTGAGGCCCTGCGTGTGCTGCCAGCTGTACATCCAGCGCTGGTCCTTGTAGCCCGACTGCAGTTTACGCTCGTCTTCCTGGTCGTCCAGGTAGGCCGCGCCGACCTGGCCTTCGCTGTTGCGGGTCAGGTAGCGGTACTCGCCTTCGAGCAGCAGGCCGCGTTTGGCCATGTAGGTCGGGTACAGCGTGGCGTCGAAGTTCGGCGCCAGGTTGAAGTAGTACGGGGTCTGCAGGGTCAGGCCGTTGCTGCCCGAACTGCCGAAGCTCGGCGGCAGGAAACCGGACTGGCGACGGTCGTCGATCGGGAAATAGATGTACGGCGTGTAGAAGACCGGAAAATCCTTGACCCGCAGCGTGACGTTGGTCGCGGTGCCGAAACCGGTCGCCGGGTTCAGGGTGATGTTGTTACCGGTCAGATGCCAGGCGTTGCTGCCCGGTTCGCAGCTGGTATAGGTGCCATCCTTGAGGCGGATGATCGCGGTTTCTTCACGCTTGGCGTAGGCGGCGCTGCCGCGCACGTGGGCGGCGTGCATCACGTACTCGGCGTTGTCGATGCGTGCTTCGCCGTTGTCGAGCTGCAGCTCGCCACGGTCACCGACCACCAGGGCGCCCTTGTCGCGCAGGCGGACGTTGCCGACCAGCTCGCCACGGTTCTCGGCCTGGTGCAGGTTGGCTTCGTCGGCTTCGACCTGCATGCCGGCCTGACGTACGACCACGTCACCGGCGAGGGTCGCGACCTGCTCTTCCTGCTGGTAGCGCGACGCCTTGGCCGATACGAACATCGGCGCTTCGCTCATCGGCGTGGTGTCGTTCATGCCCGGGCGGGTAGGCTCGATGTAGGCGCCGGAGCAAGCCGGGCCGATCTCTGCCAGCTGCGCGCTGGTGAGTTTTTCACGCGGCACCCAGTCCAGGTGGCTGTAGTCGGCACTGCGCGATGCCAGGGCACGGCCACCGGCTTCGGTCACTTGCGTCGGCGCGGCCTTGGTATCAGGCTTGGCAGCCGCCGCAGTCGTGGCGGTACCTGCGCTTACCGAGTTGGCGCTGTGGGTCGGCCGGCTCGGCAGGGCGGCGTTGCTGGTTTTCGGCGCACAAGCCCAGCCGCCGGTTGGCGATGCCTGGCAGTCGAATTGTTCGGCAGCGGTGGCGAATGGGCTGGCGAAGGGCTGCAGGGCCAACAGGCCACCCGTTACCAGAAGCGGGAATTTCTTGCGAAAAGCGGGGTATTTTACTGCCATCTTGTTTTCCGGGCTTCCTGTGCGCTTTTGGCCCAGGGGCCGCACGCCTCTCGATGGGCTGAAAAAGATGCTGGATAATAAAGCATGACCCGCGCAACGGCTAGCGCCGTCGGAGACCCTTGCAATGCCTGATCACGATGTACGTTTGCAACGCCTGCAGCAATGGCTCGAGCCGCAGCTGCAGGCCCTGTTCGCTACCAATGGCTGGGGCCAGGTGCCGGATGCGGTGCTGCAGCCGGCCAGCAGCGATGCCAGTTTTCGCCGATATTTCCGCTGGGAGGCGGCCGCACGCAGCCTGATCGTGATGGACGCGCCGCCGCCGCAGGAGAACTGCCAGCCATTCGTCGAGGTGGCCAATCTGCTGGCCCGTGCCGACCTGAACGTGCCGCAGATCCACGGGGCGGATCTCGAACAGGGCTTTCTGTTGCTCAGTGATCTGGGCCGCCAGACCTACCTGGACGTGATCGATAGCGACAATGCCGATCAGCTGTTCGCGCCCGCCATCGATGCCTTGCTGGCCTATCAGCAATTGCCGATGGACGCCGACTTGCCGCACTACGACGACGCCCTGCTGCGCCGCGAGCTGCAATTGTTTCCGGATTGGTACGTTGCCCGCGAGCTCGGCCTTACCCTGAATGCCGATCAGCAGGCCGCCTGGCAGCGTATCTCCACGCTGTTGATCGACAGCGCCCTGGCGCAGCCCAAGGTGCTGGTGCACCGCGACTACATGCCGCGCAATCTGATGATCAGCGAGCCCAATCCCGGCGTGCTGGATTTTCAGGACGCCGTCTACGGGCCGGTCACCTACGACATCACCAGTCTGTTCAAGGATGCTTTCCTCAGTTGGCCCCAGGCGCGCGTGCAGGGCTGGTTGGAAGGCTACTGGCACAAGGCCCGCGCAGCCGGCGTTCCCGTACAGGATGAGCTGGCGGACTTCCTGCGTGCCAGTGACCTGATGGGCGTGCAACGCCACCTCAAGGTGATCGGCATCTTCGCGCGCATCTGCCATCGCGACGGCAAGCCACGATACCTGGCCGACGTGCCGCGCTTCTTCGCCTATATAGATGACGTGCTCGTGCGGCGCCCGGAGCTGGCCGAGCTCGGCCAGCTGATCGGGCAATTGAAAGGCGCCGCGGAGGCCAATCGATGAAGGCGATGATTCTGGCTGCCGGCAAGGGCGAGCGGCTGCGACCGCTGACCTTGCACACGCCCAAGCCGCTGGTACGCGCTGCCGGCGTGCCGCTGATCGAATATCACGTGCGCGCTTTGGCGCGCGCCGGCTTCACCGAACTGGTGGTCAATCATGCCTGGCTCGGCCAGCAGATCGAAGATTATCTGGGCGATGGCGAGCGCTACGACATGCGCATTCGCTACTCGGCTGAAGGTGAGCCGCTGGAAACCGGTGGCGGCATTTTCAAGGCGTTGCCGTTGCTCGGTGACGAGCCATTTGTGGTAGTCAACGGCGATATCTTCACCGATTTCGATTTTTCGACCCTGCGCAGGCCGTTCAGCGAAACAGCGCACCTGGTGCTGGTGGATAACCCGGTCCACCATCCAGCGGGCGACTTCCGCCTTGCAGAGGGGCTCGTGGCGGATGCCGGAGCCGGTGACGCCAGCCTGACCTACAGCGGTATTGCCGTGCTCAGCCCAGCATTGTTCGCGGGCTGCCAGCCCGGCGCGTTCAAGCTCGCGCCGCTGCTCAGGGCGGCGATGGCCGGCCGGCAGGTGACGGGTGAGCACTTCACCGGACGCTGGGTGGATGTCGGCACCCACGAGCGCCTGGCCGAGGTGGAATCGCTGCTGCAG
This sequence comes from Pseudomonas sp. PA1(2017), assembly GCF_001945375.1. Lineage (NCBI taxonomy): Bacteria > Pseudomonadati > Pseudomonadota > Gammaproteobacteria > Pseudomonadales > Pseudomonadaceae > Pseudomonas > Pseudomonas sp. PA1(2017). Next base: position 115,467 of record NZ_MSXU01000015.1, on the reverse strand, counting down.
GGCGAGCGCTGATATGTACTGGCCGCTGACCTTGGTGGGCGCGTTGGCCGGCTTCGCCCTGGCGAGCATTCCTGGGCTGCTGCTCGGCGGCCTGCTCGGCCAGGTGCTGGATCGACGCCTCGGCTTGCGTGGCTGGAAGACCCTGGGCGAGCGGCTGGTCGGCAAGCCCGCCGTACGCGATGACGCCTTGTTGTTCGTCATGCTCGGCCGTCTGGCCAAGAGCGATGGCGTGGTACAGCAGGCGCACATTCGCCAGGCCCGTGCAGAAATGCAGCGCCTGGCGCTGGGCGAAGCCGGCAGGGCGGCAGCCATCGAAGCGTTCTCGCGGGGCAAGACCGGCCAGGACAACCTGCGTGGCCCGCTGCTGCGCCGCCGTGACGAGGCCCAGGAACTGCTGCGCGCGTGTTGGCGTATGGCCTGGGCCGACGGCAAGGTGGGCCAGGCCGAGCGCGAGCTGATCCTGTTGTGGGGCAAGTGGCTGGGGATCGCCGTCGAGGCCCAGGAGGCGCTTAGCGACGCCTACTCACCGCGCCGCGGCCCGCCGACCGCCGCTGCCGACAGCTATCAACAGGCACTGCGCCTGCTTGGCGTGACCGCCGACAGTGACGTCCAGCAGATCAAGAAGGCCTATCGCCGCCTGCTCAGCCGCCATCACCCCGACAAGATGGCCGGCAGCGGCGCGGCGCCCGAGAAAGTGCGCGAGGCCACCGAGGCGACCCGCGAGCTGCACCATGCCTACGCGCTGATTCGTCAGCGCCGGGGCTTCCGCTAGGGCGGCTACTTGGCGCCGCCGGCGTGCTTGTCCAGCCAGCCGCGCAGGCGTCGGAACAGCTGTTCCTGGGCGACATCGGGATTACCCGGCAAGGCATCCAGGCTGATCTGCACCAGTGCGGGCTGTTTCTGGCGCTGACTCAGTTGCTTGCGTGCCAGGGCCGCTTGCCGCGCGCTGGCGCTGTCGCGGTAATAGAAGTCGCCGACCTTGGCAGTGAGCTGCGCCAGCAGGTCATTGAATGGCGCGTCGAAGCCTTCCGGCTGGCGGGTGTCCACCAACACCAGGTGGGTCACGTTGGCGGGCTTGCGCTCGGCGATGTAGCGCGCCGCCCAGTAGGCGCCACTGCCGTGGCCAAGCAGCACCACGACCTTGGCCTGCTGCTGCCCGGCAAAGGCGATGCCGGCATCGATACGGGCAAAGACCCGCTCGACGTGAGCCGCGCGGGCCGCTTCGGCGTCAGGCGATGGCGCCTCGTTGGCGGGCGCTGGCGCGGTGGGTTCCGGCGCTTTCTCGGCGCCGGGCTGCGCAGCTTTGTCGGCGCCGCCCGCGGCTGGCTCGACGAGGCGCACGGGCAGGTTGGCGCCCTGCGGGTCCGGCAGGGTCAGGCTGAGGCTATGCCAGCCGGCGTCGGGCAGTTTGCGGCGCAGCGGGCCGACGGTCGGCGGCGCGTCGGCGCTTTCATCGTCGCCTGGCAGCAGGATCACCGCGCCCATGGGCGCCGGGTCGTTGGCCGGTCGCCAAAGGGCCAGAAAGGTCGAGCCGGCGGCGTCGAGCTGCTGCTGTTCGCTGGCTGCCAGCTGGCGCTCCAGGGCCGAGGCCTCCAGGTCGCTGCGCTCGGTCAGCGGCGCCCGTTGCTCGGGCTTGGCCTCGCCCTTGTCGGCGCCTTCGGCGGGCGGGCTCTGTTCGGCATGCACGGCCAGGGCGCTGGCCAGCAGGCTCAGGCACAGGGCATAGCGGGGCAGATGGCGAAGAGGAGTCATGGCAAGGCCTGCAAGGGGAATGCGGCCAGCCTAATCACTTGTCGTGGATTTGTCAGATTCTGATGGTGCTTAATGGCAGCGTCTGCCCCGGTCCTCTCGCCCGGCGGCCTCTCAATCTTTCCGGTGCCTGTGCATGATCCACCGTTGGCTGTTTCTATTGATAGTGAGCCTGCCCACGGCGCTGTGGGCCGATCAGCCACCAGCGGCGCCGGCGGCGATCTTCGATACGACGCAGCAACGCTGGCTTGCCGACCATCCTGTACTGCGCGCCGGCGTGGTGCTGCAGCCACCCTATGCCCAGCTCGACCGCCGCCTGCATCGCCTGACCGGCGCCAATGTGGAGGTCGTCACTACCCTGGCCGCGCTGATGGGCGTACAGGTGCGATGGCGCACCTTCCAGACGACTGAGGAGTTGGAGCAGGCGCTGCGTAACGACCAGCTCGACCTGGCTGCGGGCCTCAGCCAGACGCCGGCCGGGCTGAAATATTGGGTGTTTTCCGACCCGTTTCTGCGTGTATCCCATCTGCTGATCGGCGAACGCGACAGCGGCGGCGCGGTCGACCTCGAGCAGCTCGACGCCCGCTCACCGGTTGCCCTGAAGGTTTCCGACGCGGTGCTCGACTACCTGCGCAGCAGCTACCCGAAACTCAAGCTGGACGTCACCAACTCACCGCGCCAGGCGCTGCAGCGGGTGCTCAACCAGCAGGCCAGCTATGCGGTGCTCGACGAAGCCCAGCTGGGGCGCCTGGCCCGGGAGCCGGAGTTTCTCGGCCTGGCCATCGTTGGCGATATCGGCTTTCCGCAGTTGCTGCGGATAGCCACCCGGCGTGATCTGCCTGAGCTGTCGGCGATCGTCGACGTGGCCCTGCGCAGCGTCTCGGCGCGGGAGCTCGATGATCTGCACAACCGCTGGTTGCCGCCGAGCTACCTGCAGCAGGAAAGCTCGTCGAGCTTCTGGCGTGGCATCAGCCTGCTGCTCGGTCTGCTGTTGGTGTTTGCGCTGCTGCTGGCGCTGTGGCTGCGGCGCCAGCGTGACACCCTGGAGTTTCGCCTGCTTGCCGCGCGCCATGAGGTCGAGCTGCGCGAGATCGCCCGCGATGCCCTGCGCCTGTCGCAGTTCTCCATCGACAACAGCACGGTGGGCATCCTCTGGGTCAACTGGGACAGCCACGTGCGCTACGCCAACCACGCCGCCGAAACCATGCTCGGTTATCGCAGTGGCGGCCTGGTGGATCGTCCGCTCAGCGATTTCGAACCGGGGATGAGCATGGACCGCTGGCTCAACCTGTGGCGTCTGGCGCGCAGGGGCGACGAGCGACCGCCGAGTTTCGAGACCGAATGCCTGCGCGCCGACGGCAGCCGCCTGCCGGTGGACGTGTCGTTGAGCTTTCTGCAGTACCGCGATACCGAGTACCTGGTGGTGTTCATCACCGATGTCACCGAGCGTCGCCGCGCCCTAGCTGCCTTGCAGGAGAGCGAGGCGCGCCTGCAGGGTATCGCCTCCAACGTGCCCGGCGTGGTGTTTCGCCTGGAGCGCGCGCGACCGGGGGATCCGGCGCTGTTCGCCTTTATCGGCGAGGGCAGCGAGAGCCTGGTCGGCTATCGGGCGTCCACCCTCCTGGCCCCCGATCACGGCCTGCGCAGCCTGGTGCACCCGGACGACAAGGCCGATTACCATCGCGTCCAGGAACAGGCCTTCGACAGCGACAGCGACTGGCACTGGCAGGGGCGCATGCTCACCCACACCGGCGAGTCGCGCTGGGTCGACATCAAAGCCATGGCCCGGCGCCTGGCCGACGGCCGGGTGATCTGGGACGGCGTGGTCTGGGACATCAGCGACAACAAGCGCAACGAGCTGGCGCTGGCCGAATCCCAGGTGCGCCTGCGCGATCTGTCCGCGCACCTGGAAAGCGTGCGCGAAGAGGAAAAGGCGCGAATCGCCCGCGAGGTGCACGACGAACTCGGCCAGGTGCTCACCGTGCTCAAGCTGGAAACCTCGATGTGCGAGTTGGGGTTCGCCGACCTCGACCCCGGCCTGCGCGAGCGCCTGGACAACATGAAAAAGCTGATCGCCAACCTGTTCCAGCTGGTGCGCGACGTGGCCACTGCCTTGCGCCCGCCGATTCTCGACGCCGGCATCGCCTCGGCCATCGAATGGCAGGCGCGGCGTTTCGAAGCGCGCACGCAGATCCCGTGTCTGGTCGAAGTGCCCGAGCACGTGCCGCCGCTGAGCGACGCCAAGGCTACCGGGCTGTTCCGCATCCTTCAGGAATCGCTGACCAACGTCATGCGCCATGCCCAGGCGCACACGGTGACGGTGCGCCTGGAACTGCTGGGCGACAGCCTGCGCCTGTCGATCAGCGACGACGGTCGCGGCTTCGATCCGGCCGCCATACGCGCCGACTCCTTCGGCTTGGTGGGCATGCGCGAACGGGTGCTGATGCTCGGCGGGCAATTGAGCCTCGACAGCCGGCCCGGCGAAGGTACTCTGTTGCTAGTCAGGGTGCCGCTGAGCGAGTGTGCAGCCGATGAATAGGAGGTTGAGCGCGTGATCCGAGTACTGGTGGCCGAAGACCACACCATCGTCCGCGAGGGCATCAAGCAGTTGATCGGCATGGCCCGTGACCTGCAAGTGGTCGGCGAAGCGAGCAATGGCGAGCAGTTGCTGGAAACCCTGCGGCACACGCCGTGCGAAGTGGTGCTGCTGGATATCTCCATGCCCGGCGTCAACGGCCTGGAGGCGATTCCGCGGATTCGTGCGTTGAGCCAGGCACCGGCAATTCTGGTGCTGTCGATGCACGACGAGGCGCAGATGGCCGCCCGCGCCCTGAAGATCGGTGCGGCGGGTTATGCCACCAAGGACAGCGACCCGGCACTGCTGCTCACCGCAATCCGAAAGGTCGCCGGCGGCGGGCGCTACATCGACCCCGAGCTGGCCGACCGCATGGTCTTCGAGGTCGGCCTGACCGACTCCCGACCGCCCCATGCGCTGCTGTCGGAGCGGGAGTTTTCGGTGTTCGAGCGTCTGGTGCAGGGCGAGGGCGTCAACGAGATCGCCGCCCACCTGGCGCTCAGCAGCAAGACCATCAGCACCCACAAGGCCCGTCTGATGCAGAAGCTCAACCTGCATTCGGTGGCGGATCTGGTGCGCTACGCGGTCGAGCACAAGTTGGTCTGAGCGCGCCGCATATCCATCCGCGACATGCTCTGCGGCGCGGCGCCGCATGGCACCATCACTGTCACGCCGGTACTTATCCAATCGCGACATCGCTGTAGGGATTGCCCTACAAGCGTCTTTCCGCCTGCCTTATAGCAAAGTGTCAGCACGCCCGATTTCCAGCTTCAAACGCCAGTTCTAGTCTTGGGGCACGGTAGAACAACAGGCAGGTGCGGTGATGGGCGACACTTCTTCGAGCGACATCCTGGTCAGCTTTCGTGGCGTGCAAAAGAGCTACGACGGCGAGAACCTGATCGTCAAAGATCTCAATCTGGATATTCGCAAGGGCGAGTTCCTGACCCTGCTCGGGCCGTCCGGCTCCGGCAAGACCACCAGCCTGATGATGCTGGCCGGCTTCGAGACGCCCACCGCCGGTGAGATCACCCTGGCCGGCAAGCGCCTGAACAACGTGCCGCCGCACAAGCGCGACATCGGCATGGTGTTCCAGAACTACGCCTTGTTCCCGCACATGACGGTGGCCGAAAACCTGGCCTTCCCGCTCAGCGTGCGCGGCATGAGCAAGGCCGACGTCGGCGAGAAGGTCAAGCGCTCCCTGTCCATGGTGCAGTTGGACGCCTTCGCCGGTCGCTATCCCGCACAGCTCTCCGGCGGCCAGCAGCAGCGTGTGGCCCTGGCCCGTGCGCTGGTGTTCGAGCCGCAGCTGGTGCTGATGGACGAGCCCCTCGGTGCGCTCGACAAGCAGCTGCGTGAGCACATGCAGATGGAGATCAAGCACATCCACCAGCGCCTGGGCGTGACGGTGGTGTACGTGACCCACGACCAGAGCGAAGCGCTGACCATGTCCGACCGCGTCGCCGTGTTCCACCAGGGCGAAATCCAGCAGATCGCCCCGCCGCGCGAGCTCTACGAGTCGCCGCGCAACACCTTCGTGGCGCAGTTCATCGGCGAGAACAACCGCTTCGCCGGCGAGCTGGTCGAGCGCACGGGCGACACCTGCACCGTGCAACTGGGCCGGGGCGAGAAGGTTCAGGCGCTGGCGGTCAACGTCGGCCAGCCCGGCGACGCCGTCAGCCTGTCGATCCGCCCCGAGCGCATCCGCCTGAACGCTGCGGCCGAGGGCTGCGATAACCGCTTCTCCGGCCGTGTATCGGAATTCATCTACCTGGGCGACCACGTGCGTGTGCGCCTGGAGGTCTGTGGCAAGACCGACTTCTTCGTCAAACAGCCGATTGCCGAGCTCGATCCTGCGCTCGCGGTCGGTGATGTGATCCCGCTCGGCTGGCAGGTCGAGCACGTTCGCGCCCTCGATCCGCTGTCGGCGGAATGATCGGCGTTTTGCGCATTACCACAGCACTTGGAGCCAACATAAAAATGTCGAAGATATTCTCCCTTTCCGCGCTGACACTGGGCCTGGTCTGCGCTGCACAGGTTCACGCTGCAGACCTCACCGTCATCAACTTCGGTGGCGCCAACAAGGACGCCCAGGTCAAGGCCTACTACCAGCCGTGGGAAGCGGCCGGTAACGGCAAGATCATCGCCGGCGAGTACAACGGCGAGATGGCCAAGGTCAAAGCCATGGTCGACACCAACAGCGTGTCCTGGGACCTGGTCGAGGTCGAATCCCCCGAGCTGGCCCGTGGTTGCGACGAAGACCTGTTCGAAGAGATCGACTACGCGGTAGTCGGTGACAAGAAGGCCCTGGTGCCGGGCGCTGCCTCGATGTGCGGCGTCGGCTTCTTCGTCTGGTCGACCGTCATGGCCTACAACGCCGACAAACTGAGCACCGCACCGACCAGCTGGGCGGATTTCTGGGACGTGAAGAAATTCCCGGGCAAGCGGGGCCTGCGCAAGGGCGCCAAGTACACCCTCGAATTCGCCCTGATGGCCGACGGCGTCGCGCCGAAAGACGTCTACAAGGTGCTGGCGAGCAAGGACGGCCAAGAGCGCGCGTTCAAGAAACTCGACGAGCTCAAGCCTTACATCCAGTGGTGGGAAGCCGGCGCCCAGCCGCCGCAGTACCTCGCCTCGGGTGACGTGGTCATGAGCTCGGCCTACAACGGCCGCATCGCCGCCACCCAGAAAGAGGGCAGCAGCCTGAAAGTGGTATGGGACGGTGGCATCTACGACTTCGACGCCTGGGCCATCCCGAAGGGCGCCAAGAACAAGGACGAGGCCATGAAATTCATCGCCTACACCCTGCAGCCGGAAAACCAGAAGACCTACTCGGAAAACATCGCCTACGGCCCGGTGAATCCGAAAGCCGTCGACCTGCTCGACGCCAAGGTCGCCGCCGACCTGCCGACCGCACCGCAGAACATCGCCAATCAGGTGGCCATGGACGTGACCTTCTGGGCCGACTTCGGCGAAGTGCTGGAGCAGCGTTTCAACGCCTGGGCCGCCAAGTAACGGCGCGCAGCGGGGCAGGGCGTGAGCGCCTTGCCCCTTCGCTTCACGGAGCGCTGGCGTATCGGCGCTCCGGCTTTACCCCCGAATTCTTACTGGCTTCACCGGAGTTATCCCCATGGCCCTAGCAGTGCCCAATGCCGAGGTCGCCGGCCCTACGCTCAAGCAGCGGCTGGCGCGCGCCGAGCGGATGAATCGCCTGAAATCCCAGGCCCTGATCCTGCCGTTGGTGCTGTTTCTCGTGTTCACCTTTCTGGTGCCGATCGTGGCGCTGCTCAACCGCAGCGTGGATAACCCGGACGTGGTCGGCTCGCTGCCGCGCACCGTCGAAGCCATCGACGGCTGGGACGGCCGCGGCCTGCCCGAAGAACCCGTCTACAAGGCACTGGCGCTGGACCTGGCCGACGCCCGCGAACAGCAGAAGCTGGGCGACCTGTCCAAGCGCCTGAACATGGAGCTGGCCGGCTACCGCAGCCTGCTGGCCAAGACCGGCCGCTCGCTGCCGTTCGAAGCCGAGCCTGCTTCCTACAAGGATGCGCTGGAGTCCTTCGACGAGCGTTGGGGCGACCCCGCCTACTGGCAGGTGATTCGCCGTAACAGCAGTTCCTGGACGTCCTATTACCTGCTCGCTGCTCTGGACCATCGCATCGACGACTCCGGCGCCGTGGTCAAGACCACCCCGGACCAGGCCATTTATCTCGACATCTTCGCCCGCACCTTCTGGATGGGCGCGGTGATCACCGCCATCTGCCTGGCGCTGGCCTATCCGCTTGCCTATCTCTTGGCCAACCTGCCGACCCGCCAGGGCAACCTGCTGATGATCATGGTGCTGCTGCCGTTCTGGACCTCGATCCTGGTGCGCGTGGCGGCCTGGATCGTGCTGTTGCAGTCCGGCGGGCTGATCAACTCGGCGCTGATCAAGCTGGGGCTGATCGACCAGCCGCTGGAGCTGGTGTTCAACCGCGCCGGGGTGTACATCTCCATGGTGCACATCATGCTGCCGTTCATGATCCTGCCGATCTACAGCGTCATGAAGGGCATTTCGCCGACCTACATGCGCGCCGCGATTTCTCTGGGCTGTCACCCGTTCGCCAGCTTCTGGCGGGTGTACTTCCCGCAGACCCTGGCCGGTGTCGGCGCGGGCTGCCTGCTGGTGTTCATCCTGTCCATCGGCTACTACATCACGCCTGCGCTGCTCGGCAGCCCGAGCGACCAGATGGTCAGCTACTTCGTCGCCTTCTACACCAACACCACCATCAACTGGGGCATGGCCACCGCGCTGGGCGGCTTGCTGCTGGTCGCCACGCTGCTGCTCTACGTGGTGTACAGCTGGTTGGTGGGTGCGGGTCGGTTGCGTCTGGGTTAGCAGTCGATTGAAAAACGTTAGCGAGGCAGCCGCTACGAGGCGAACGAGACGAGAAAGCGGAGTGTACTTTTGTACATGAGCATTTCGAGGAAGGTTCAACGAAGTAGCGGCAACGCAGGTAGTTTTTCAGCGACCTGCTTATGGAATGGAGAATAGAAAATGCTGAGCCCCTACATGTCTCCTGTTGAGCGCGCCTGGTACTACGGTCTGCGCCTGCTCTGCGGCCTGGTGCTGTTGTTCCTGGTGCTGCCGATCCTGGTCATCGTGCCGCTGTCGTTCAACTCCGGCACCTTTCTGATCTACCCGATGCAAGGGTTCTCGATGCGCTGGTACGAGGACTTCTTCGGCTCGGCCGGCTGGATGCGCGCCCTCAAAAACAGCATGATCATCGCCCCGGCGGCGACCGTGCTGGCGATGATTCTCGGCACCCTGGCTGCGATCGGCCTGACCCGCTCGGAGTTTCGCGGCAAGGCGCTGGTGATGAGCCTGCTGATCTCGCCCATGGTGGTGCCGGTGGTCATCGTCGGCGTTGCCAGCTACCTGTTCTTCGCACCGCTGGGCCTGGCCAACGGCTACCTGTCGCTGATCGTGGTGCACGCGGTACTGGGCGTGCCCTTCGTGATCATCACCGTGTCGGCGACCCTGCAGGGCTTCAACTACAACCTGGTGCGTGCGGCGGCCAGCCTTGGTGCCTCGCCGATCACCGCGTTCCGCCGGGTGACCCTGCCGCTGATCGCACCGGGCGTAATCTCCGGCGCGCTGTTCGCCTTCGCCACGTCGTTCGATGAAGTGGTGGTCACCCTGTTCCTCGCCGGCCCCGAGCAGGTCACCCTGCCACGGCAGATGTTCAGCGGTATCCGCGAGAACCTCAGCCCGACCATCGCCGCCGCGGCGACCCTGTTGATCGGCTTCTCGATCCTGCTGCTGCTGACCCTGGAATGGCTGCGCGGGCGCAGCGAAAAGATGCGCACTCAGGTCGGCGAATAAGCGTTTTCGCGGCGTAGCCGTAGCCGCCGCAGCCCTTCGGGTTGCGACGGTTTTTTTACGCCGTCGTTTTCGCTCGCGCCCTGGCTGGTTGTCATGCCTGTCGTCGTCTGCGAGTACACTGCCAGGTCCTCCGCCCGTACCTGGAAAGCCCGATGGATTTCGACGACCCCAGTTTTCGCGAGTTGCTCGACGCGCTGCACGACGGCGTCTACATCACCGACGCCGACGGCATCACCCTCAAGGTCAACGGCGCCTACGAACGGCTGACTGGCCTGCGCAGCGAGGATGTGGTCGGCCAGCACATGCAGGCGCTGGTGGAGAGGGGCGTAATCTCTCAGTCGGTGTCGCTGCGAGTGCTCAAGGAGGGCAGGGCGCTGTCGCTGATGCAGAGTGTCAGCCAGGGCAAGCGCCTGCTGGTCAGCGGCACGCCGATTCTCGATACGGCCGGCCGCGTGCGTTATGTGGTCAGCACGGTGCGCGACATGACCGAACTGCTGCGCATCAAGCACGAACGTGATGAACTGCAGCAGCTCAAGCAGTTGCGCAACAGCACCGCGAAGCTGCACGCCGGCCAGCGTGACGATTTGCTCGAAGCCTCGCCGGTGGCCAACCTGCCGGCTTCCGGGCGCCTGTTCGCCCAGGCCCGGCAGGTGGCCGCCAGCGACGTCAAAGTGCTGCTGCAAGGCGAAACCGGCGTCGGCAAGACGCTGATCGCCCAGTACATCCACAAGCGCAGCCCGCGCGCGGCTCAGCCGTTCCTGGCACTCAACTGCGGCGCGCTGCCGGAGAACCTGATCGAGGCCGAGCTGTTCGGCTATGTGGCGGGTGCCTTCACCGGCGCCGGCAGCAAGGGCAAGCGCGGTCTGCTCGAGCTGGCCCATCAGGTCACGGTGTTTCTCGACGAGATCGGCGACCTACCGCTGGCCCTGCAGGTCAAGCTGCTCAAGGTGATCGAGGAGAGCCGCTTCATCCCGGTGGGCGGCCTGGAGCTCAAGGAAGTGGACGTGCGCATCATCACCGCCACTCACCATGACCTGCGCCAGATGGTCGCCGAGGGGCGCTTTCGCGCCGACCTCTATTACCGCCTCAACGTCGTGCCGATCCATATTCCCGCGCTGCGCGAGCGGCCGGAGGAAATCCAGCCGCTGCTCGATTTCTACCTGGCCGAATTCAACGTTCGCTACGGGCGCGAGCTGACCTGGGGGCTGGAAGCGCTGGATGCGCTCACCGACTACGCCTGGCCCGGTAATATCCGCGAGCTGATCAACCTGGTCGAGCGCCTGGTGGTCACCTGTAGCGGCGAGGCCGTGGAGCTGTTCGACCTGCCCGAGGAGATGCGCCTGTCTGCGGTGGATGCGGGCAATGAAAGCCTGCCGCTGCGCAAGCAGGTGGAGCAGCTCGAGCGGCGGCTGATCCGCAAGGCGCTGGTGCAGCACAAGACCACCCGCGAGGCAGCCAAGGTGCTCGGCCTGAGCCAGGCGACGCTGGTACAGAAGATGAAGCGCTGGGAACAAGGCTGATTGGGAAATGGATCAAATGGCAGGCCCTTGATCCATTTCCTGATCGCACGCCAGTGCCGCTAACCTGTGACAGATCGACGCAACCCGTCTACCACGAGGGTTTCGCCAGACTGGCACAGGAATCGCTATGACAGGCCCGAACCCGTCCCGCAAGACAACGCATAAAAGGGCCTGATGATGACTACCTCCGCCTTCAAGATCGCCAACAAGTTGCTCACCGGCCAGGGCGCCGTCGAGCAGCTGGCCAGCGAACTGCCCCGCCTGAATGTCACCAACCCGCTGATCGTCACCGACGCCATCCTGATCAAGTCGGGCACCGTGGACCACGTGCTCGAGCAGCTCGGCGAGCGCGCCTACGGCATCTTCGACGGCGTGGAGCCGGAGCCGGAGATCGCCATTGTCGAAGCCTGCGCCAAGGTTTACCGCGACGGCGGCCACGATGGCCTGATCGGCGTCGGCGGTGGCAGCGCCATCGACATCGCCAAGGCAGTGGCCGGTTACGTTGGTCATGACGGCGCGCTGGAAGAGCTGTTCGGCGTTGATCAGGTCAAACGCAAGGGCCCGCCGCTGATCGCCATCCCGACCACCGCCGGCACCGGCTCGGAAGTGACCAACGTGTCGATCCTGTCGGACAAGAAGGCGCAATTGAAGAAGGGCATCGTCAGCGACCACCTGCTGCCTGACGTAGCCCTGGTCAGCCCGGTAATGACCCTGACGTGCCCGCGCAGCGTGACCGCCGCAAGCGGCGTCGATGCCCTGGTGCACGCGGTGGAGTCCTACCTGTCGGTGCATGCCTCGCCGATCACCGACGCCCTGGCTATCGGCGCCATCAGGCTGATCGCCAAGGCCCTGCCCAAGGCCTACGCCAACCCGGCCGACCTCAAGGCACGCGAAGACATGGCGACCGCCAGCCTGATGGCCGGCATGGCCTTCGGCAACGCCGGTGTCGGTGCCGTGCACGCGCTCGCTTACCCGCTAGGTGGGCGCTTTAACATCGCCCATGGGGTCAGCAACGCCTTGCTGCTGCCCTACGTGATGGCCTGGAACAAGCTGGCTTGCGTCGAACGCATGGCCGAGATCGCCGCCGCCCTGGGCGTGCAGACCCATGGTCTGAGTGACAAGGCCGCCGCCGACCTGGCCGTCGAGGCCATGGCCGAGCTGTGCGCCAGTGTCGACATTCCCAAGGGCATGCGCAGTTTCAACGTGCCCGAGGACGCCATTCCGGCCATGGCCGAGGAGGCCAGCAAGATCGACCGCCTGATGCGCAACAACCCGCGGCGCCTGACCGCCGGCGACATCGAGCAGATCTACCGCGCCGCTTACTGAATCACCTGCTGCACCTGATGAAAGCGCCCCGATTCCGTCGGGGCGTGCTGGTTTACGACCGATACTAATAACACTGGTAATCCATATGTCCGAACTGCATCAACAAGGCCCCGAAGCGCCTTACACGCCCCTGGGGCCATTCAAGCTGCGCCTGCCCTTCATCCACTACCGCTTCGAACTTTCCGACTACATGCAGGGCCTGCTCATGTGTGCGGTGGACCTGGCGGCGATTCCGCTGATGACCGAGTTCCTCGGCATGCCCTTCGAGGTGGCGCTGGCGGTGGTCATGCTCAACGGCCTGCTGTACCTGGTGCACCACCTGCTCGGCGACCCGGTGGTGCCGGGCTGGATCACCCCGGCCATCCCCATGCTCATGGCCTATTGCGCCCAGTTCCCGGAGGGCCCTGAGCGGGTGCATGCGCTGATTGCCTTCCAGCTGATGCTGGGGGTATTTTCCATCGGCCTGGGCATGACCGGCATGGCGCGCAAGGTGGTGTCGCTGGTGCCTTCGGCGCTCAAGGCGGGGATCATCATGGGCGCCGGTCTCAGTGCGGTGGTCACCGTGTTCAAGGAAGGTGGGCGCTTCGACGCCTTTCCCTGGACCATTTCCATCGCTATCGGCGTGGCCTTCTATCTGGTGTTCTCCCTGCATTTCCAGGAACTGAAGAAGCGCAGCCGCTTCTGGTGGAATTTCGCCAAGCTGGGCATTTTCCCGATCATCCTCCTGGCGGTGATCGTCGCGCCGATCTTTGGCGAAGCGCCTTGGCCGAGCATCGAGTGGGGCATCAGCAAGCCGGACTTCGTCACCCTGTGGCACGAGTACACCGTGTTCGGCCTCGGCATGCCGCCCTTGATGATGTTCCTCACCGCGCTGCCCACGGTACTGGCCGCCTACCTGGTGGTATTCGGCGATGTACTCAGCAACAAGGCGATCCTCGAGGAAGGCGGCAAGGTGCGCACCGACGAGAAGATCGATTTCAACCCCAACCGCTCGCACCTGATCTTTGGCGGGCGCAATGCCTTCATGAGTGTGTTCGGCCCGGACGTGGCCATGTGCGGGCCGCAGTGGGCGGCCATGCAGGTGGTGATCACCGAGCGCTTCAAGGGCGGCCCCAAGGCGATGAAGTCCATCTACGGCGGCGTCGGTTCGTTCCGCTGGGGCACCAACACCGGCCTGCTGCTGTTGCCGGTGGTCACCCTGGTGCAGCCGATCCTCGGCGTGGCGCTGGCGCTGACCCTGCTGATCCAGGGCTACGTCAGCGTGCGCCTGGGCATCATGGAAGCGCGCAGCCAGCGTGACCTGGGTATCGCCGGGGTGATCGGCGCGGTACTGGCGATCAAGGGCGCCGCCTGGGCGTTCGCCATCGGCCTGGGTCTGTGCGTGCTGATCTACGGCACCCGCTTCTTCCGTGGTGAGAACGACCAGACCTTTAGCAAGGACCTGCCGCCGGCAGAGTGACCGCTTTCAACCCCATCAGTACCGCCGGGGCGCCAACGCCCCGGCTGGAGGAGTGACCTATGCAACTCAACGATCCCGACCTGCTGCGTCACCAGGCCTATATCGACGGCAAGTGGTGCGATGCAGCCGATGGCAGCACCACGGAAATCTTCAATCCGGCCAACGGCCAATCCCTGGGCCGGGTGCCCAACCTGGGCGCCTACGAAACTCGCCGCGCCATCGCGGCCGCCCAGGCGGCGCAGCCGGTCTGGCGCGCGCTGACCGCCAAGGAGCGCGCCGCGCGCCTGCGCACCTGGTACGAGCTGATGCTCGCCAACCAGGACGACCTGGCGCAGATCATGACCGCCGAGCAGGGCAAGCCCCTGGCCGAAGCGCGGGGCGAAGTGCTCTACGCGGCTTCGTTCATCGAATGGTTCGCCGAGGAAGGCAAGCGTGTCTATGGCGACACCATCCCGGGCCATCAGGCCGACAAGCGGCTGATCGTCACCAAGGAGCCGATCGGCGTGGCCGCGGCGATCACCCCGTGGAATTTTCCGGCGGCGATGATCACTCGCAAGGCCGGCCCAGCCCTCGCCGCCGGCTGTGCCATGGTCCTGAAGCCAGCGCCGCAGACGCCGTTCAGCGCCCTGGCTCTGGCCGTACTGGCCGAACGCGCCGGCATTCCGGCCGGCCTGTTCAGTGTGCTGCCGGCCGATGCCGAGCGCTCCCGGGAAGTGGGCGGTGAGCTGTGCGCCAACCCCATCGTGCGCAAGCTGTCGTTCACCGGCTCCACCGGTGTCGGCATCAAACTGATGGAGCAGTGCGCGCCGACCCTGAAAAAACTGTCCCTGGAACTGGGCGGCAACGCGCCGTTCATCGTCTTCGACGATGCCGATCTGGACGCCGCAGTAGAGGGCGCCATGGTCGCCAAGTACCGCAACGCCGGTCAGACCTGCGTGTGCGCCAACCGCCTCTACGTGCAGGACGGTGTGTACGACGCCTTCGCCGAGAAGCTCGCGGCGGCGGTGGCAAAGCTCAAGGTCGGGTCGGGCACCGAGGCCGGCGTGACTACCGGCCCGCTGATCGACGCCAACGCCGTGGCCAAGGTGCAGAGCCATCTTGCCGATGCGCTGGAGAAGGGCGCCAGGGTGCTGCAGGGCGGTCAGGCACTGGGCGGCAATTTCTTCGCACCCACCGTGCTGGCCGACGTGACCAGCTCCATGCGCGTGGCCCGCGAGGAAACCTTCGGCCCGCTGGCGCCGCTGTTCCGCTTCAGCAACGAAGCCGAAGTGGTGCGCCAGGCCAACGATACCGAGTTCGGCCTCGCCGGCTACTTCTACACCCGCGACCTGGCCCGTACCTTCCGGGTGGCCGAGGCACTGGAGTACGGCATGGTCGGCATCAACACCGGGCTGATCTCCAACGAAGTGGCGCCGTTCGGCGGCATGAAAGCCTCCGGCCTGGGCCGCGAGGGCTCCAAGTACGGGTTGGACGAGTATCTGGAGATCAAGTACCTCTGCCTGGGTATCTGAGGCACAGGCTGTGGAGTGGGCTTTAGCCGCGACTGGCTGGGCGTATGCCGGAAGCTCGCCGCTAGGGCGACTTCCACATAGCAGATGTGACAGGTAGCCCGGGCCGAGCGCAGCGACATCGGGGAACGCCCTGGGTATCGCTTCGCTCAACCGCAGGCTACTGGCCGCCTGCCCCGGGAGTAGGCCGAGCTTTTATTTCTGGCACCGGAGAGAACGGTACGACCATCGGCCACGCTGGCAGCCATTCGCTCAGCGAGTACAATGCGCGCCACCGTGACCCAGCACTCAGAGGTGCGCCATGCAACCCTTCGCCATCGCCCCGTCGATCCTTTCCGCCGACTTCGCCCGCCTGGGTGAAGAAGTGGACAACGTACTCGCCGCCGGGGCGGACATCGTGCATTTCGATGTCATGGACAACCATTACGTGCCCAACCTGACCATCGGCCCGATGGTCTGCTCGGCGCTGCGCAAGTACGGCATCACCGCGCCCATCGACGCGCACCTGATGGTCAAGCCGGTGGATCGCATCATCGGCGACTTCATCGAAGCCGGCGCCTCCTACATCACCTTCCACCCGGAGGCCAGCGAGCACGTCGACCGCTCCCTGCAGCTGATCAAGAACGGCGGCGCCAAGGCCGGCCTGGTGTTCAACCCGGCCACCCCGCTGGACGTGCTCAAGTACGTGATGGACAAGGTCGACATGATCCTGCTGATGAGCGTCAACCCCGGTTTCGGCGGGCAGAAGTTCATCCCCGGCACCCTCGACAAGCTGCGTGAAGCCCGCGCGCTGATCGACGCCAGCGGTCGCGAGATCCGCCTGGAAATCGACGGCGGCGTGAACGTGCAGAACATCCGCGAGATCGCCGAAGCGGGTGCCGATACCTTCGTCGCCGGCTCGGCGATCTTCAACCAGCCGGACTACAAGGCGGTGATCGACGCCATGCGCGCCGAACTGGCCCCGGTGCGTGGATGAAACCGCTGCGCGCGCTGTGCGCCGGTGAGTTGCCGCGCCTGGTGATGTTCGACCTGGACGGCACCCTTGTCGACTCGGTGCCGGATCTGGCCACCGCCGTCGACCGCATGCTGGTCGAGCTGGGCCGTGAGCCTGCCGGTGTCGAACGCGTGCGCCAGTGGGTCGGCAATGGCGCTCGCGTGCTGGTGCGCCGCGCCCTGGCCGGAGGTCTGGATCATGCGACGGTGGGCGAGGCTGAAAGCGAAGAAGCGCTGGCGCGCTTTCTCGACATCTATGCCGACTGCCACGAACTGATCACCCTGTATCCGGGCGTGCACGAACTGCTCGAAGCCCTGAGCACCGCCGCCGTCGAACTGGCGGTGGTCACCAACAAGCCGGAGCGTTTCGTCGCGCCGCTGCTGGAGCAGGTCGGCCTGGGCGGTTATTTCCGCTGGATCATCGGCGGCGATACCCTGCCGCAGCAGAAGCCCGACCCGGCTGCCTTGCTGCAGGTGATGCGCCTGGCGGGCGTCAGCCGGTCGCAATCGCTGTTCGTCGGTGATTCGCGCAGCGACGTGCTTGCCGCCCGTGCGGCCGGCGTGCCTTGCGTGGCGGTCAGTTACGGCTACAACCATGGCCGCCCGGTAGCCGAGGAAGAGCCGCAGCTGGTGGTCGATAGCCTGGCTGAGCTGCTGTAGAGCGGATCGCGATCTTTCGATCCACCGAGGCGTAAGGCGTCGTTCACCACGGCGGGCTAGAGACTCTTCTATTGTGGGGGCGGGCCATGCCCGCGATTCGCGCACATGGCGCGTTCCCACAGGTCGTGCAGGCAGACCGGGGTGCCGGCTGCCAGGAACGAGGAGAATAGTGCACCAAGCCATGCCGATCCTGACGCTGGCAACGGCGAACTGCTTAGCTGGGACACCCGCTTTGGCGACGGCGCTGTAGGGCCGAAGACGTTATCTACAACCGAAGCACTCACGGCAATCGGTTGCTTGCGTCGAGCGGCTGCGCTACCTTGGCCGCTCGTTGTTTCCCCTCTTCGAGATGCTCCCGTGGTGGTCACCTGCAAACTCTGGATGAAAGTCATCAAGGCTCTGGCCCGTTGGCGCTGGCGCGCCTGACATTCACAGCCGCTGCGCGCGGCCCGTTTGCACCCGACCGATTTCTCATGCCACGAGGCTGATCATGATCCACGAAGAATTCCTGCGTTTGGCCGCCGAAGGCTACAACCGCATTCCGCTCGCCTGCGAAACCATCGCCGACTTCGACACCCCGCTGTCGATCTACCTGAAGCTCGCCGACGCGCCCAATTCCTATCTGCTCGAATCGGTGCAGGGCGGTGAGAAATGGGGGCGTTACTCGATCATCGGCCTGCCAGCGCGCACCGTGCTGCGCGTGCACGGCCACGAAGTGGTGATCACCACCGACGGCGTCGAAGTCGAGCGCCTCGAATGTGCCGACCCGCTGGCCTTCGTCGAGGATTTCAAGGCTCGATACCGGGTGCCGACCATCGCCGGCTTGCCGCGCTTCAATGGCGGCCTGGTCGGTTACTTCGCCTACGACAGCGTGCGTTACGTCGAGCCCAAGCTGGCTGCCGGGGTGAACCCCGACGCGCTAGGCACGCCGGACATCCTGCTCAACGTCTCCGATGCCGTGGTGGTGTTCGACAACCTGGCCGGCAAGATGCACGCCATCGTGCTGGCCGACCCGACCGAGACCGATGCCTTCGCCCGTGGTCAGCAGCAACTGCAGGACATCCTGCACAAGCTGCGTCAGCCGTTCACGCCGCGCCTGGGCGTTGACCTGAACAAGCCTGCGGGCGCCGAGCCGGCGTTCCGTTCCAGCTTCAGCCGCGAGGATTACGAGCGCTCGGTGGATGCCATCAAGGATTACATCCTGGCCGGCGATTGCATGCAGGTGGTGATTTCCCAGCGCATGTCGATCCCTTTCAAGGCCGCGCCGATCGATCTGTATCGCGCGCTGCGCTGCATCAACCCGACGCCGTACATGTACTTCTTCAACTTCGGCGATTTCCATGTCGTTGGCTCGTCGCCCGAAGTGCTGGTGCGCGTCGAGGACAACCTGGTCACCGTGCGGCCCATCGCCGGCACCCGCCCGCGCGGCGCCACCGAGGAGCAGGACCTGGCGCTGGAAAAGGATCTGCTGGCCGACGCCAAGGAAGTCGCCGAGCACCTGATGCTTATCGATCTGGGCCGTAACGACACTGGCCGGGTCTCGGAAATCGGTTCGGTGAAGCTGACCGAGAAGATGGTCATCGAGCGCTATTCCAACGTCATGCACATCGTTTCCAACGTCACCGGCGAGCTGAAACAGGGCCTGACCTCGATGGACGCTCTGCGCGCCATCCTGCCGGCCGGCACGCTGTCGGGGGCACCGAAGATTCGCGCTATGGAAATCATCGACGAGCTGGAGCCGGTCAAACGCGGCGTCTACGGCGGCGCGGTCGGCTACTACGCCTGGAACGGCAACATGGACACCGCCATCGCCATCCGCACCGCGGTGATCAAGGACGGTGAGCTTCACGTACAGGCCGGCGCCGGTATCGTCGCCGACTCGGTGCCTGCGCTGGAATGGGAAGAAACCCTCAACAAGCGCCGGGCCATGTTCAAGGCCGTGGCCTTGGCGGAGCAGGGCTCGCTCTGATCCGAGCGAATAACAGGAAGGGCAGCCTAGGCTGCCCTTCTTGTTTTCGACTTCCTGAGTATCGCTGCGCTCAACGTCAAACTACTTCGGCCGCAGTAGTTGTAGGGTGAACGACGCTTTATCCGTCCACCACCAGTTCGGCAAGATGGTGGATGAAAAGAGCGTCGGCTAGGCCCCCCGATCCACCCTACGGCTGCTCTTTCTTTGAGCACCAAACGCGAGTTGTCTCCATCCTGTGGGAGCGCGCCATGCGCGCGACATCACGGGCATGGCCCGTTCCCACGGGTATAGCCTGGATGGGGCGCAGCGATACCCAGGGCTTATCTCAGCCCTCCAGCTTGGCCAACGCCGCCCCGGCGTCCAGATAGGCCCCGGCCTGTTCACGGATGCGCAGCGTGCCGTCCGCCGGCGCGGTGACCTGGGTTTCCATCTTCATGGCTTCCATCACCGCGATCACCTCGCCGGCTTTGACCTGGGCGCCGTCCTCGACCAGCCAGGCGTGCAGGTTGCCGGAGATCGGTGCGCTGACCAGGCCTTCTTCGGCATCCGGCGCAGCGGCTTGAGGCGTGGGCTGAGTGTTACCGCCCAATGGTGCCAGGCCTTGCAGCAGGGCGCTCGGCAGGCCCAGTTCGTGGCGCTTGCCGTCGATCTCGATGAAGGTGCGCAGCACCGCATCGCCGGCCACCGGCAAGGTGCGCGGTGCCAGGGTGATCTGCTCGGCGAAGTCGGTTTCGATCCAGCGGGTGTGCACGGCAAAATGCTCAGGGCCGGTAAAGTCGGCGTGGTCCATCACCGCGCGATGGAAGGGCAGCACCGAGGCGATGCCATCGATCTGAAACTCGGCCAGGGCGCGGCGCGCGCGGGCGATGGCCTGCTCGCGGGTGGCGCCGGTGACGATCAGTTTGGCCATCATCGAGTCGAATGTGCCAGGCACGCTGGAGCCGCTCTCCACGCCGCTGTCCAGGCGCACGCCCGGGCCGCTCGGGGCGCGGAATTCGCTGATCTGGCCGGGAGTGGGCAGGAAGCCCTTGCCGGCATCCTCGGCGTTGATACGGAATTCGAAGCTGTGGCCGCGCGGCGTCGGTGTTTCAGTGAACGACAGCGGCAGGCCGTCGGCGACGCGCAGCTGTTCGATCACCAGATCGACGCCCGCGGTTTCCTCGGTCACCGGGTGCTCGACCTGCAGGCGGGTGTTCACTTCCAGGAACGACAGGGTGCCATCGGCGCTGAGCAGGTACTCCACGGTGCCGGCGCCGACATAGCCGGCCTTCGCGCAGATGGCGTGGGCGGACTGGTGAATGCGCTGGCGCTGCTCATCGGTGATGAACGGTGCTGGCGCTTCCTCCACCAGCTTCTGGTTGCGGCGTTGCAGCGAGCAATCGCGGGTGCCGACCACCACCACGTTGCCGTGGCTATCGGCGATCACCTGGGCTTCGATGTGTCGTGGGCGGTCGAGGAACTGCTCGACGAAGCATTCGCCGCGGCCGAAGGCGGCTTCGGCTTCACGTACCGCCGAGGCGTACAGTTCGGCGACTTCGTCCATGCGCCAGGCGACCTTCATGCCGCGCCCGCCGCCGCCGAACGCGGCCTTGATGGCGATCGGCAGGCCGTGCTGCTCGGCGAAGGCCAGCACTTCGGCGGCGCTCTGCACCGGGCCGGGGGTACCGGCCACCAGCGGCGCACCGACCTGTTGGGCGAGCTTGCGGGCCTCGACCTTGTCACCGAGCACGTCGATGGTTTGCGGGTTCGGGCCGATCCAGATCAGCCCAGCGCCTTGCACGGCGCGGGCGAAGTCGGCGCGTTCGGAGAGAAAACCATAGCCGGGGTGCACGGCATCGGCGCCGGCGCGCTCGGCGATGGCCAGCAGCTTATCGATGTTCAGGTAGGTGTCGGCCGGGCGCTCGCCGTCCAGCCCGTAGGCTTCGTCGGCGTGGCGCACATGCAGGGCGTCGATATCGGCATTGGCGTAAACGGCCACGGAGGCCACACCGTGGTCGCGGCAGGCGCGGGCGATGCGCACGGCGATTTCACCACGGTTGGCGATCAGGACTTTTTTCATGGCTGGTTCTTCGCATCGGCAGTAGGAAGGGAGGCGTCGGGCTCGAGCTCGACGAACGCCTCGATCGGGTTGAAGCGGATCTGCGCGTTGATGGGGATTTGCCCGGCCAGATCCAAGTGGTGGCTGGCCACGGCGGCGATCACCGGATAGCCGCCGGTCAGCGGGTGGTCGGCGAGGAACAGCACTGGCTGGCCGCTGGCGGGCACCTGGATGGCGCCCAGTGAGGTGCCTTCGCTGGGCAGCTCGTCATGGTTGCAGCGCTCCAGCGGCACCTCGCCCTCGAGGCGAATGCCGACCCGGTTGGATTGCGGGGTGACGCGCCACAGCTGGCTGCTCAGGCGTTCGATGGCTGCCGGAGTGAACCAGTCGCTGCGCGGGCCCATGACCACATCCAGAGTGATGATGTCCAAGGCGGTGGGCAGAGGGGAGGCCGGAACTTCGCTCGTCGACACACTGCTACCGACGCTGGTTGCTTCGAAACCCAATCGGTCTCCAGCTTTGAGCGGCGGCGGGCCGACCTGGGCCAGGCTGTCGTAGGACAAACTGCCCAGCACTGGTGCGACCTGAAAGCCGCCGCGAATCGCCAGGTAGCTGCGCAGCCCGGCCTGGGGCGCGCCGAGGCTGACGCGGTCGCCGTCGTCCAGTTCGATGGGCTGGTAATTGCCCGGCTGCCATTGCAGGCCGCTGGCGGTGGTGACGGTGACGGGCGTCTGCGCACCGCTGACGGCGATGAGCGTGCGGCCGTGGCAAACGAAGCTCAGGCCGCCGAGCACCACTTCCAGGCAGGCACAGGCCGAGTCGTTGCCAACTGCGCGGTTGGCGGCACGCAGGGCACCGCGATCCAGCGCGCCGGACATCGACACGCCTTGGTCGGTATGGCCGGCGCGACCGAGGTCCTGCAGCACCGTTTGCAGGCCGGGGCTGAGGATTTCCAGGTGGGCACCGGCAGGCGGCTCGCTGGCCGTCGCTCGTTCATGGTCTGGCAGGCCACCGGCCGGCAGTGGGCCGGCATCCTGGAAGCGCACCTTGTAGCCGGGGCGCAGCAGGGCCGGCTCGTCGCGGCTCATGTCCCACATCTGCAAGGGCGTTACGCCGATGATCTGCCAGCCACCGGGGCTGGCCTTGGGGTAGATGCCGCTGAAGTTGCCGGCCAGGGCCACGGCGCCGGCTGGAATGCGCGTGCGTGGAGTCTGCCGGCGCGGCACCTGGAAGTCGGCGCCGCCGGTCAGGTAGCCGAAGCCAGGCGCGAAGCCGCAGAAGGCCACTTCGTAATCGGCGCCGGTGTGGCGGCGCACCACTTCTTCACGGCTGATGCCGAGCAGGCCGGCGACCTCATCGAGGTCTTCGCCGTCGTAGTGCACGGGAATTTCCACGCGACGGCTGTCGCGGGCGCTGCGCCGGCTCAGGTCGCGGCGGGCCAGATCATCGATCAACGCCTGGCGATCGACGGCGCTGGGCCGGTACTGGATCAGCAGCGTTCGCGCCGCTGGGACGATCTCTTCGACCCCGGCGATGGGTTCGGCCTGCAGCGCGTCGAACAGTGCCAGGGTTTCGTCGAGATCGGCCAGTTCGACGAGCAGCGTATCGAGGTTGGCTGGGAGAAAACGCACGGGCTTGTCCTATACGTGGTACGTGCTGTCAGGCACGTCGGTGATGAACATATGACCCGGCGAATGGGTGATCGCGAAGGGCACGCCGGAGGCCATGACCGCCGCCTGGGGCGTCACGCCGCAGGCCCAGAACACCGGCACTTCGCCGGGCTCGATGCGCACCGCATCGCCGAAGTCCGGCGCCTGCAGGTCTTCGATGCCCAGGCGTAGCGGCTCGCCGATATGCACCGGGGCGCCGTGCACCGAGGGGTAGCGCCCGGAAATGCCGGCCGCCTCGGCCACGCGATCCGCCGGGATCGGGCGCATCGACACCACCATCTCGCCATGCAGGCGGCCCGCCGGGCGGCAGGCGCGGTTGGTGCGGTACATCGGTACGTTGCAGCCGTCGGCAATGTGCCGCACCTCGATGCCGGCCTCCTGCAGGCCAGTCTCGAAGGTGAAGCTGCAGCCGATCAGGAAGGTCACCATGTCTGCGTGCTCCGCCCAGGCGGCGGTGGCGTCGCTGACTTCCTCGGCCAGCTTGCCATCACGCCAGATGCGGTACAGCGGCAAGTCGGTGCGCAGGTCGGCGCCTTCGGCCAGTACCGTGTACGGGCTGCCGGCGTCACTCACGTCGAGCACCGGGCAGGCTTTGGGGTTGCGCTGAGCGTAGAGCAGAAAGTCATAGGCCCAGTCGCGGGGCAGGGCGATCAGGTTGGCCTGGGTCATGCCCGGCGCGATACCGGCCGTAGGCGCGACGCGGCCGTTGCGGTACTCGGCGCGGGCCTGGCGGGCGGCGGCAATGGCGGCCTGTTGGGCGCGTTGGATGGCGTTCATCGGGCGGCTCCGGCGAAGGATTGCAGGGATACGCCGGACTGCTCCAGCAACTGGCGCACCTCGCGGGCCATCTGGATGGCGCCGGGGCTGTCGCCGTGCACGCAGATGGAATCGGCTTCGATGCGGGTGACGCTGCCGTCGATGGCTTCGACCTCGCCGGTCTGTACCAGGCGCAGCATGCGTTGGGCCACCTGTTCGGCGTCGTGCAGTACGGCACCTGCCTCGCGGCGCGACACCAGGGTGCCTTGCGGTGTGTAGGCGCGGTCGGCGAAGGCTTCGGCGATGCAGGTCAGGCCTTCGCGGCGGGCCAGCTCGATGAGCGGCGAACCAGCCAGGCCGACCAGCACCAGGCGTGCATCCACGGCGCGAATCGCCGTGATCACCGCCAGGGCCTGGCGCGTGTCGTGGGCGATGGTGTTGTACAGCGCACCATGGGGCTTCACGTAGCGCACCGCGGTGCCGGCGGCGGTGGCCAGGGCTTGCAGTGCGCCGATCTGGTAGATCACGTCGGCGGTCAGCTCATCGCTGGCCACGTCCATGTTGCGGCGGCCGAAGCCGACCAGATCCGGGTAGGCGACGTGGGCGCCGATGGTCACGCCCTTGGCCGCAGCGGCCTTGAGGGTACGCAGGATGCCGGCCGGGTCGCCGGCGTGAAACCCACAGGCGACGTTGGCGCTGCTGACGATGTCGAGCATCGCGGCATCGTCGCCCATGGACCATTGGCCAAAGCTTTCGCCCAGGTCGCTGTTGAGGTCGATGGTTGGCATGTTGGGTCTCCTAGAGTCAGGCGATGAAGGCGAAGATCGGGCCGATGGACTTGGCGGCCATGTACCAGGTCAGCACGCAGGTGAGGGCGCCGAGGGCCAGCAGCCAGCGTGGGTAGTGGTAGCCCTCCATGAGGTCGGCGCGGCGCCAGCCCACGTAGATGAAGATGGTCAGGCCGATCGGCAGGATCAGGCCGTTGAAGCCGCCGGCGAACAGCAGCAGGCCAGCGGGCGGGGTGCCGAGCATCAGGTAAACGCCCAGGGATATGGCGATGAACACCACGGTCGCCAGGTTGCGGCCGCGTTCGGTAATCGACTTGTTGAACACGGTGATGAACGACATCGAGGTGTAGGCCGCGCCGATCACGCTGGTGATGCCCGCTGCCCAGAGAATCAGGCCGAAGGCGCGCAGGCCGAGTTCACCCGCCGCGGCCTGGAACGCCTGGCCGGCAGGGTTGGCGCCCTGGCCGGAGGTGTCGATCACTACGCCGCTGGCGACCACGCCAAGAATCGCCAGGAACAGGATGTAACGCATCACCCCGGTGACCATGATGCCGCTCAACGCCGCCTTGGAGACTTCGTTGATGTTCTCGACGCCGACCGTGCCACGGTCAAGGAGGCGGTGGGCGCCGGCGTAGGTGATGTAGCCGCCGACGGTGCCGCCGACGATGGTGGTGATGGTCGCGAAGTTGATCTCGTCCGGCCACACCGTCTGGCGCAGCGCTTCGCCCAGCGGCGGGTTGGAGGCGAAGGTCACGAACAGTGTGAGGCCGATCATCATCAGGCCCAGGACCACCATGATTCGATCGACTGCAATGCCGGCGCGGTGCGACATGAAGATGCCAATGGCTACCAGCGCGCTGAGTGCGCCGCCCCATTTGGTTTCCAGCCCCATCAGCGCATTCAGGCCCAGGCCGGAGCCGGCGATGTTGCCGACGTTGAATACCAGTCCACCGAAGATCACCAGCACCGCCAGCAGATAACCGCTGCCGGGAATTGCCGCGTTGGCGATGTCCGATGCGCGCATGCGTGTCAGGGTGACGATGCGCCAGACGTTCAACTGCACCACGAAGTCGATCAGGATCGACGCCAGGATACCGAACGCGAAAGCCGCGCCCATGGTGGCCGTGAAGGTGGCGGTCTGGGTGATGAAACCAGGGCCGATGGCCGAGGTGGCCATCAGGAAGATCGCCGCGATCAGCGATGAGCGGCGTGAGCGGGCGAAGTCGCCGGTGGTCTGGGCCTGCATGGAACACTCCTGGGACGGGGTAACGGGTGCAGGTGTGTAAGGCAATCAACATGCCAAATAGCAATGAAAGTGTTCGATCTGTTGATTCTAGACGCTTTTATTGTTCAACAATCTAATTTGTATTGGTGATCTATTTGCACTGTTTTGTTACTTCGATACCCAGCGGTGTTTCACCATGGTGCGCCCGGTGACAGCCTGGCCACTTGCCTCGAGCGTGCCGCTCGGTGACCATCCCTGCATTGGGCTCTCTGCAGAGCCCGGCCCTGGCCTGGTGGATCGATGATGAACAACGACGTATCTGACAACCCGCGCACGCTTGGCGAGACCGTGACCGCGGAAATTCGCCGCAAGCTGGTCGAGGGCGAACTGGTGCCGGGGCAACGGCTGTCCGAGGCGGCGCTCAGCGAAAGCCTCGATATCTCACGCAATACCCTGCGCGAAGCCTTTCGCGTGCTGACCCAGGAAGGCCTGCTGAAGCACGAACCCAACCGCGGTGTGTTCGTATCGGTGCCGGACATGGCCTCGATCATCGAAATCTACCGGGCGCGGCGTTTCGTCGAATGCCAGGCGCTGGCCCAGGCCTATCCCAAGCACCCTGGGGTCAAGCGCATGCGCGAGGCGGTCAAGGCGGCGCAGCGCAGCGCCGGGGTGCCCGACTGGGGGGCGGTGGGTACGGCCAACATGGCGTTCCATGCTGCCATCGTCGAGCTGGCCGACAGCCAACGCCTGAATACCTTCTACCGGCACCTGTCCGCTGAGCTGCGCCTGGTGTTCGGCTTGCTCAACGACGCCGAATTCCTGCATGCGCCCTACATCGACATGAACGCGGCGATTCTCGAGCACCTCGAAGCCGGCCGCCCGCACGACGCCGCCAAGGCGCTGGACGCCTACCTGGTGCAGTCCGAGCGCACCATCCTGGCCGCTTACGCGCGGCGCGGCTCCTGAGCCCGCTCCACTCGGTAGTTGCCTGGAGTTTCGGCGCACATGCTGCCTTCGCCACTGGCATCGGCAGCTTTGGCGCAGCTGTCGATGTAGGCGGCCAGGTGGTGCAGTTCGATGAACTTGGGCGCCTTGGCGCTGCTGTCCAGGGTGGTGATGGGCAGGTTCAGGCGGCCGGTGGCGATGGCGCGGATGAAGTTGTCAGCGCTCAGGTGACGGAAATACACCGTGCGCACGCGGTCGATGGGCACCAGCACGTCGCCGTGGGTGCGGAATAGGAGCTCCAGCGTCTGGAGCGGCAGGTGCTGCTCAGGCTGAGTGTTCATGGTCGGGCTCGGTATGGGGTCAGGTCTCGCTGCTCGGGTTCATGGGGCGCGTCATCACTCTTCGGTGAAGCGCGAGGATTTGAGGATGCCGCCCACCAGGTGAATCTTGGTGACGTTGTCCTGGTGGATGTGAATGGGCGGGTGGTTCTGGTTGACGCTGTCGAAGCGGTACATGCCGTCGCGCAGGTAGATGTACTCCTTGATCATCGCTTGGCCGTCCAGGGTTCGGACCATCACCTCATCCCCGGCATGAAACGGCTTGTTCGGCTCGATTAGCACGTATTCGCCGTTTTTGATCCGCGGGTGCATGCTGTCGCCATTGACCCGCAGGCCGTAGGCATTGGGGTCGTCGCTGTGAATCCGCAGGTAGCCGTCGCCATGCCCGACGGGAAAGTCGATCTCCTCGAAATAACCCTGAGTACCCAGTTGCGCATGCCCCACCACCGGCACCGCGCCGCCGCGGGCGTGGCCGACTGCCAGGGTATCGGCGGGCGGTACTTCGGGCAGTTCGTCGGTGCCGGCCAGCTCGGCGAGGCTGACACCCAATGCGGGGGCGAGTAGCAGCAAGTCCGAAAGAGCAGGTTCGCGCAGGTCGCTTTCGTAGTTGCCGATGCGCGATTGGGATGACCAACCGCAGGCCTCGGCCAGTTGCTGCTGGCTGAGGCCCTTGCTCTTGCGCAGGCGTTTGATGCGTTGCCCCAGGGTTTCCATCATGGCTCTCCGGTAATCACGTAGTGAAATATTTATAGCGCAATTCTCGGCTTGAATAAAACACGTTTCGTGATTATTTTTTGAAGTGGCGATAACCGGTAAGGCGCGTGACGCGACTTGCCGATAGGTCATATCAAACGCCATCGGGGATGGCAGGAGGCAGACGATGATTTCCCATATAGACGAAACGCTGCAGCGGTGGGGCGATGCGCATCAGGCCGGCGAAACGGAGCGAGGCTCGAACATGGGCACCAGCGTGATCGCTTCATTGATGGCATCACAAGGTGTGCTTAATCGCGCTGCCCGTGGCAGCCGTGTGCTGGTGGACAGGACGACGGAGATTGACTGGATCGTCAGCAAGCACCTGTCCCCGGAGCAGCGGCAGGTCATCATCGCGCAGTATTGCAGCGACGAGCCCCAGCGCGAGAAATGGACGGCCTGCGGGTGCAGTCGGGCGCAGTTCTATCGACGGCTGGGACAGGCCCGCCGGGCCATCGAATCACAACTTCTGAAGCGCGCCGCCTGAGCGCGCTTTTCATTTCTGCCGGCGGCGGCTCTCGCCAATGGCTTGTTTCCTTCCTTGAAAACACCGGGTTCCTGAATCGTCTTCCGGGCGCTTCTGTGGGCGTGCATCTACGGTACTGCGCAGCCTGAAACGGCTACGTGTCCGTTGTTTTCCCGGTGCGTTGCCGCTGATTACCGGGGTGCCCTTGAGAGGGTGAGAATCGGGGGTTATACATTCATCACCGTCACAGAGGTGGGCGAGCAGTCAGCCAGCCTCGTGACTTCATCCATCGATTCCGAATGCGCTCAACGGCGCGCTGCAACCACCGACCTTCCTTTAACAGAGCCCCGCCACCTGCGGGGCTCTGTCGTTTCAGGGGGCGGCATAACCTCATGTCGTCGGGGCCGTAGGCCTCGGGGAGTACGATAACAATGACTGAATTCAGCAGCGCCGTGCTGTTCGGCGTGCTCGGCGAGCATCTCGCCGCGCTGATCGCTCCAATCAATGGCGAGGCTGCACTCGGCGCCTTGTGCGGGGCCCTGGTGTATTTCACCACTACGCAGAACCTGCCCATGTGGAACCGGCTGGCGTTCTTTCTGACGTCGGCCGTGATGGGGTACCTGTGTGCCCCCGCTATTACCGACTTCCAGCTGTACGGCATCCACCCCTTCGCCTATCCGGGACCTGCCGGTTTCGCCGGTGCCGGGCTGGTGGTGACGTTGATGCTGGCCGCCATTCGCCGTCGCGGCGGCGGCAGCAAGCAAGACAAAACACCTGGTGGCCGGGATGTCTAACTCGGCCGCTTGGCAGTAAATGGCAACAACCGATATCTGAATCCGTATGCCGGCACCCTCATGCCGTCGTACTCACCCTGGCCCGCCATCGAGCGGGCTTTTTCATGTCTGGAGGAAACACCATGGTTATCAAGACCTTTGACCAAATGATCGCTGCCCGCCAATTCCCGCTTATCGGTTTCAATGCCGCGGGCCTGGGCAATAACCCTTATGTCGATTGCATCGGCACCGCCGAGCTCGACACTCACTATTTCACTGTCGCTCCCCGCGGCCACCAGCCGGACTACATCAAGTCCTACGCTGGCAAGTTGGATGGCAAACCTTTCGCGGCGCGCTTGCCGTTCTCTGGCGAGCGCGCCGTGATCCTCGATGGCGCCGGTGGATTCACTCTGCGCAAGAGCTATATCGAAGAAATTCGGCAGGCCATTCGCCACATTCACAGCTGGGGCGGTTACTCGTTACTGGACATGCACAATTACTGCCGTTGGTACATTCGCGCCAGTGGTCCGGTGAGTGGCCGGACCGTACAGCGCTGGGGGGGCGGATTTGCCTTGTGGACCGCAATCGGTGCACCTGATTGCCCAGTCAACTACACGCTGTTGGCGCGTATCTGGGCGGCCATTGCCCGCGCTTTTCGCGACGAGCCGGGACTGCTGGGGTACGGTCTGATGAACGAGCCACACAACATGGGCAGCGTGCCGGATGGTGGGGTCAACGTCGAACGGTTGTGGAGCAACAACGTGCAGCGGCTTATCACGGCGGTACGTGAGGTCGATACACGCCACTTCATCACGGTCGCCGGCAATGCATTCAGCTCGGCGCTGGAATGGCCGCGTCGTTCCGACATGCTCAAGAGCCTGAGCGATCCGGTTGGGCGTTTGCTCTACGAGGCGCATCAGTATCCCGACAAGGGCGGGCAGGGCGGGGGCAAATGGACGCAGGCCAACGAGGCGATCGACTACCGAGAGCGAGTGGCAGATTGGCAGCCTTTCGTTGATTGGCTCAAGGCCAACGGCAAACGAGGTATCGCCGGTGAGTTCGGCGGCCCCGATCACGTGCCGGGCATGCGCGATTACTTCACTGCATTGCACAAGCTCTTCGATGCCCACCACATGCTGCGTTTCCAATGGCTGGCCGGCCCTGGTGATGCCGATAACGCTCCTAACGGAATGGACCGCAACGACGGCACCCTCAAGCCCAATACTCGCTCGCTGATGGCGCGTATCGGCAACACCACCGCGACTTACGGCCCACGCTGAAGCAACCCACATGACCCGCTTCGGCGGGTCATTCTACTTGGAGAATCCCCATGGCCCGACTTACTGCCACCCAGGCGGGTGGCCAAAACGTACTCGCTTTCCTCGATATGCTGGCCTGGAGCGAAGGCACGTCGACCGTCACCGAGAGCGACGACGGCTACAACGTGCTGGTGGGCGGCGCGCTGTTCGACGACTACAGCGCGCACCCGCGCCAACTGGTCGAGCTGCCGCGCTACGACATTCAGTCCACGGCGGCCGGCCGCTACCAGTTCCTGGCGCGCACCTGGGACGCCATCGTCGAGCTCTACAATTTTCGCGGGCGCTTCACGCCGCAGGCCCAGGACCTGGCCGCGGTGAAACTGCTCGAAGAGTGCGGCGCACTGGCACCCATTCAGGCCGGCCGGGTAGCTGAGGCGATCAGTGCGGCGGCACCCATCTGGGCCAGTCTGCCGGGCGCCGGCTACGGCCAGCGTGAGCACGATCTCGCTGCGCTGCTGCGCATCTACCGACAGGAACTGGCCGCCCAGGCGCGTGACAGGGAAGACCTGCTGGCCATGTTCATCGCCTGCGGCGGACGGGTGACAGCATGAGCCTGCTTACGCTGATTCCCGTCCGCTATCGATGGCTGGTCGGCGGCGGCCTGGCCCTCGCGCTGCTGCTCGGCGCAATCAGCCTCGGCTGGGTGGTTCAAGGCTGGCGCCTGGGCCAGGCGCTGGCCGCGCGTGACCAGTCCCACGCCGAGGTCATGGCGCGCCTGCACGACGCGGCCGCTCGTGAAATCCAGCGCGCCCAGAACAAGCGCCTTGCACTCGAGCAACAGCTGCAGGCGTCCTCGCAAACCCACTACAGGAGACTTGGCGATGCTGAACAAAAGGCTGCGCGTCTGCGTGATCGTCTTGCCACTGCTGAGCTACGGCTGTCGGTCCTTACCGCCGACACCGACGCTGCCGGCGCCGATCACCATCCCAAACTGCCCACCACCACCCGCGCCGGACGCCTGGTGGATGGCGCCCCACGAGCCGACATTGACCGAGGAGCTGCTCAACGAATTGTCGACATCAGCGGGCGCGGCGACCGCGCCATCATCGCCCTAGGGATGTGCCAGGCGTACGTGCGAGCCATCGGTGAAACGCCTTAAGAAGCTGTTCACGATCTTCATGTGCATGAAGCGGGAACTACAAGGCAGAAGCGGCCGGTGAGATTGTAGGAGGGGATCGGCCGCTCCCGCTGTTGCCAAAACCGACGAACCTGAGCTGAAGGATTATGAATAGGTTCCTGGTGCGGTGCTCACGCGGCGTTGAGAGTGACGAGCCCGGGCCGCAGAGTGCTCGCTCTCCGGCTCACTCGCGCTGCCAGCGCATCACGCGCTCCTGGTGCTCGGCGGGTAGATCGTTCTGCTCGGCCATCAGGGCGGCGTTTGCCCATGATGCCGGGTGTCGCAATGCCAGTTGCACGCCATGGCTCTGCTGGGCTACTGTGCCGCAAGATAAACGCGAGACCTTCCCAGTGACTCCCAGTAGCACCCTTCTGATGCGCGTCATCAAGGCCCACGCCCGTTGGCGTTGGCGCGCCTGATCTTATTTCTCCGGCCAGCCCGGACGATTCTCTCTGCCTTTCTTCAACATCGCATGGTCAAACCCAGTCTTAGAAAAAGCGGGTATATGTGCGGGTATGAAAATAAAGGCTCTAGGAAAAATCGCAGTAAAATCAAAGGGTTAAATCTAAAATGCTGCTGATGATCGACAACTACGATTCCTTTACCTACAACGTGGTGCAGTACCTGGGCGAGCTGGGTGCCGATGTCCACGTCATTCGCAATGACGAGCTGACCATCGCCGAGATCGAGGCCCTCAAGCCCGAGCGCATCGTCGTCTCGCCCGGCCCGTGCACGCCGACCGAAGCAGGCGTGTCCATCGAGGCCATCCTGCACTTCGCCGGCAAGCTGCCGATCCTCGGCGTCTGCCTGGGCCACCAGAGCATCGGCCAAGCCTATGGTGGCGACGTGGTACGCGCTCGCCAGGTGATGCACGGCAAGACCAGCTCGGTTTTCCATGAGAACAAGGGTGTGTTCGCCGGCCTGGCGATGCCGGTGACCGTGACCCGCTACCACTCGCTGGTGGTCAAGCGCGAGACCCTGCCGGACTGCCTTGAGATCACCGCCTGGACGCAACACGAAGACGGCGCCGTCGACGAGATCATGGGCCTGCGTCACAAGACCCTGAACGTCGAGGGCGTGCAGTTCCACCCTGAATCGATCCTGACCGAGCAGGGCCATGAACTGTTCGCCAACTTCCTCAAGCAGACCGGAGGCGTGCGCGCATGAATATCAAGGAAGCCCTCAACCGCATCGTCGCCCAGCTCGATCTGAGCACCGAGGAAATGCGCGATGTCATGCGCGAAATCATGACCGGTCAGTGCACCGACGCACAGATCGGCGCGTTCCTGATGGGCATGCGCATG
Organism: Pseudomonas sp. PA1(2017); assembly: GCF_001945375.1. Taxonomy (NCBI): domain Bacteria; kingdom Pseudomonadati; phylum Pseudomonadota; class Gammaproteobacteria; order Pseudomonadales; family Pseudomonadaceae; genus Pseudomonas; species Pseudomonas sp. PA1(2017). The sequence goes on along the minus strand of NZ_MSXU01000015.1, from coordinate 82,854 downwards.
AAGAGCGAGACCATCGACGAGATCGTCGGCGCCGCCAGCGTGATGCGCGAACTGGCCTCGCCGGTGGAGATCGCTGCCGAGCGTCTGGTCGACACCTGCGGCACCGGTGGCGACGGCATGAACATCTTCAACGTTTCCACCGCAGCGGCGTTCGTCGTCGCCGCCGCGGGCGGCAAGGTGGCCAAGCACGGCAATCGCGCGGTGTCGGGCAAGAGTGGCAGCGCCGATCTGCTCGAAGCCGCCGGCATCTATCTGGGCCTGACGCCGGTGCAGGTGGCGCGCTGCGTCGAAACCGTCGGCGTCGGCTTCATGTTCGCGCCGTCCCACCATGGCGCCATGAAACACGCCATCGGCCCGCGTCGCGAGCTGGGTCTGCGCACGCTGTTCAATATGCTTGGCCCGATGACCAATCCCGCTGGTGCCAAACACCAGGTAGTTGGCGTCTTCAGCCAGGCACTGTGCCGGCCTATGGCCGAGGTGCTGCAGCGCCTGGGCAGCGAGCATGTGCTGGTGGTGCATGCCCAGGACGGTCTCGACGAGATCAGCCTGGCGGCGCCGACGTTCGTCGCCGAGCTGAACAATGGTGTGGTCAGCGAGTACCGCATCCAGCCCGAGGATTTCGGCATCAAGAGCCAGAGCCTGATCGGCCTGACCGTCGAAGGCGCCGGGCAATCGCTGGAACTGATCCGCGATGCCCTGGGGCGTCGCAAGAGCGAAGCCGGTCAGAAGGCTGCCGACATCATCGTGCTCAATGCCGGCGCTGCACTCTATGCAGCCGACCACGCCGACAACCTGCGTGACGGCATGAGCCTGGCCCACGACGCCCTGCACACCGGCCTGGCCCGGGAGAAAATGGAAGAGTTGGTGTCCTTTACCGCGGTATTCAAACAGGAGAATGAAGGGTGAGCATTCCCACCGTTCTGGAAAATATCCTCGCCCGCAAGGCCGAAGAAGTGGCGGCGCGGCGCGCCGTCGTCAGCCTGGCCGAGGTCGAGCGTGAGGCCCGTGCGGCCGACCCGGTGCGTGGCTTCGCCAACGCGCTGATCGAAAAGGCCAAGAGCAAACAGCCGGCGGTGATCGCCGAAATCAAGAAGGCCTCGCCGAGCAAGGGCGTGCTGCGCGAGAACTTCGTGCCGGCGGACATCGCCCAGAGCTATCAGGATGGTGGCGCGACCTGCCTGTCGATCCTCACCGACATCGATTTCTTCCAGGGCGCCGACCGTTACCTGCAGGAAGCGCGCAGCGCCTGTTCGCTGCCGGTGATCCGCAAGGATTTCATGATCGACCCATACCAGATCGTCGAAGCACGGGCGCTGGGCGCCGACTGCGTGCTGCTGATCGTCTCGGCGCTGTCCGATGCACAGATGGCCGAGCTGGCCGCGACCGCCAAGTCGTTCGATCTCGACGTGCTGGTGGAGGTACACGACGGCGACGAGCTCGAGCGTGCGCTGAACGTGCTCGACACCCCGCTGGTGGGTGTGAACAACCGTAACCTGCATACCTTCGACGTCAGCCTGGAAACCACCCTCGACCTGCTGCCACGCATTCCCCGTGACCGCCTGGTGGTGACCGAGAGCGGCATCCTCAATCGCGCGGATGTCGAGCTGATGGAAATCAGCGAGGTGTATGCCTTCCTGGTCGGCGAAGCCTTCATGCGTGCCGAGAACCCCGGCTCGGAGCTGGAGCGTCTGTTCTTCCCCGAGCGCAAGCGACTGGTCAGCAGTCCGGATGTGGATTGAAGAAACAAAAACGGCGCCCAAGGGCGCCGTTTTCTTTTGGAGCGTTTACAGCGCCAGGCGCATCGACAGGTCCACCGCCTTGACGTCCTTGGTCAGGGTGCCGATGGAGATGTAGTCCACGCCGGTTTCGGCGATGCCGCGCAGGGTGCTGTCGTTGATCCCGCCCGAGGCCTCCAGCTTGGCGCGCCCTGCTGTGATGGCGACGGCTTGGCGCATGTCGTCCAGCGACAACTCGTCGAGCATGACGATGTCGGCACCGGCCGCAAGGGCCTGCTGCAGTTCGTCCAGGCTTTCCACTTCCACCTCGACCGGCTTGCCCGGTGCGATGGACCGCGCGCTGGTCACCGCCGCCGCGATGCCGCCGCAGGCGGCGATATGGTTTTCCTTGATAAGAAAGGCATCGAACAGCCCGATGCGGTGGTTGTGGCAGCCGCCCTGAGTCACCGCGTACTTCTGCGCCAGGCGCAGGCCGGGCAGGGTTTTGCGGGTGTCGAGCAGCTTCACGCCGGTGCCTTGTACCAGGTTGGCGTAATGCTGGCAGCGGGTGGCGACGGCCGACAGCGTCTGCAGGAAATTCAGCGCGGTGCGTTCACCGCTGAGCAATGCCCGGGCCGGCCCTTCGAGGTGGAACAGAGCCTGATTGGGTTCAGCCTGCTGGCCGTCCTGCACCTGCCAGTGTACGGCCACCCGGGCATCGAGCTGGCGGAACACCTCGTCGACCCAGGCTGTGCCGCAGATCACCGCGCGGTCTCGGGTTATCACGGTAGCATTGGCCAGGCGTGACTCGGGAATCAGCTGCGCGGTGATGTCCCCGCTGCCGATGTCTTCGCGAAGGCTGCGACGGACGTTGGCCTCGATTTCGGCGCGAAGCTCAGGGAGCAGTATGTTCGGCATGGAGCCTCCGATTGGCTGAGGCGGCGATTATAAGGGCTGCGACCGCCACTGTTACGTTCATCGGGTAAAAATGAACCCTGACTGTAACGATTGGTCACATGCGCAGTTCGGCGGCAGCCCGTCAGATGGCCTGTGATGCATTTCATATCTGCAGGAAATTGCTTTGGCATCTCCCGCAGCAATCCGATATGTTTTAATACAGAAGTATTGACGTCATACCCTTGACGTTGAAGCGGTGCCCGCATTCCTGTTTCAGTTTGCTTCACCAGCGCTCTGCGCAGGAGATCTTGATGAAGAACGATGCCAACGTAGTGCATCTGAACAAGATGGTCCCTGAGACGGCCCGCCCCGCAGCTGCCCGGCTGCCTGCATCGCTCATTCAGGTTCGTGACCGCGCCGCCAACCAGCTCAAGCAGGCGCTGCAGGCATTGTTCGACAATGCCGACGACACCCTGTTCGACATGGCCGACCGCGCCACCAGCAATGCCGAGCAAAATGCCTTTTTCGAAGCCATGCGTGACCTGCGCCTCAAGCGCAAGGGGATCGAGCGTGGCTTCCTGCAGCGTGTATTCGAGTCGTTCGCCAGCCTCAACCAGTACGTGGTCGGCAAGCCGCCGACCCTGGATGCGGTGTCTTTCGACAGCCTCTCACTGGTACAGAACGACGAGTTGGAAGAGACCGTCGCGCTGGATTCCATGATCGCCAAGGTGCTGAGCCGCGACCATGTCGCGCTCACCCACCTGACCACGCGCTTGAATGCCATCGTCAGCAAGAAGCTCGATGACAAGTCCAATCCCCTCGGCCCGGTTTCGCTCAGCGAGCTGTTCCTGGAGTCGTGCAGTGGCCTGGGTGTGGAAATCAAGGTCAAGCTGATCATCCTCAAGTTGTTCGAGAAGTACGTGCTCAGCGGCCTCGAACAGCTGTATACCGACGCCAACGGCGTGCTGATCGAAGCTGGCGTGCTGCCAGAGTTGAAGGCCGTACCGACACGTCGCCCGTCCGCCCATGGTCGTCCCGAGCGCAGTGATTCGGTCGAAGGCTTCGAGCGCTCCGCCGGGTTCGGCGACGACGAGGTGCGCGAAGTGTTCGGCGCGCTGCAGGAGCTGCTGTCGCAAACCCGTGAGGGCATCGCGCCGCGGCGCCAGGCGCCGGCCAATGCGATGCCGATTTCCACCAACGACCTGATGCGTCTTCTGTCCCATCTCCAACAGCGCGCGCCGATCCAGGCACCGTCGGATGTCGACCTGCGTGCCCAGCTCGAACACCTGCTGACCCGCGCCAGCGCCAAGAGCGGCCGCGTGCGGGTGGTCGGCGAGGTCGATGAAGACGTCATCAACCTGGTGTCGATGCTGTTCGAATTCATCCTCGACGACCGCAGCCTGCCGGACTCGCTGAAGGCCTTGATCGCCCGCCTGCAGATTCCCATGCTCAAGGTCGCGGTGCTCGACAAGACGTTTTTCAGTCGCGGCAGCCATCCGGCACGCCGCCTGCTCAACGAGATCGCTACCGCGGCGCTCGGCTGGGGCGACCATGACAGCAATCAGCGCGACAGCCTCTATCAGAAGATCGAGCAGGTCGTGCAGCGTCTGCTCAACGATTTCACCGATGACCCGGCGATCTTCTCCGAGTTGCTGGCCGATTTCCTGGCCTTCACCGGTGACGAGCGCCGTCGCAGCGAGTTGCTCGAACAGCGCACCCGTGACGCCGAAGAGGGCAGTGCGCGTGCCGAGATGGCCCGCCGGGAAGTGGAGCAGGCCCTGAACGAGCGGCTGCTCGGCAGGACGTTGCCCGAGGTGGTCGTGCGGTTGCTGCGCGAAGCCTGGAGCAAGGTCATGATGCTGACCTGCCTCAAGCACGGTACCGATTCTGAGCAGTGGCAGAGCACCCTCGCCACCATGGATGAGCTGATCTGGAGCGTGGAGCCCCACAACAACCCGGAGGCGCGTCTGCGCTTGCTGGAGTTGGTGCCCGGCCTGCTCAAGGCGCTGCGTGAAGGCATGGCCAGTGCGGCGTTCGATCCGTTCTCCACCAGTGAATTCTTCAGTCAGCTCGAAGCTCTGCACGTGCAGGCTTTCCAGCGCTTCAAACGTGCCATTCCCGATGTCGAGCGCGCGGCGCCGACCGAGTCCGACGAAGTGCAGCGCTCGGCGCTCTCTGCCGTCGGTATCGAGCTGCCACTGCTCGACCTGCAGCCGGAAGAGGAAAGTAGCATTTCGGCGATGGTCGAGATCGTCGAGGAGATCGTGCTCGAAGCGCCGGGGCAACCGCGCAGCGAGCCGCAGGATGAGCCGGTGCTGGCCGACGACGATGAATCGCTGTTGCATGTCGATGCCTTGCGCGTCGGCAGCTGGGTCGAATTCCAGGAGGACGACGAGCACAAGCTGCGTTGCAAGCTGGCGGCGATCATCAAGCCGACCGGCAAGTACATCTTCGTCAACCGTACCGGCATGAAGGTGCTCGAGAAGACCCGCACCGGCCTCGCCGTGGAATTCCGCCGCGACGCGGTGCGCTTGCTTGACGATGCGCTGCTCTTCGACCGCGCCCTCGAATCGGTGATCGGCAACTTGCGTCGTCTCAAGGGCGCCTGAGCCTGAAAGCCACTTCCCGTTGATCGATCTTCTTCTCACGGCCCGTCAGGGCCGTGAGTCGTTCTGGCCGCCGCCAAGGGCCGCGCGCCGCGCCATCACTTGCGCTGAAACATCAACAAACCCTAGAGTGTCCGCTCTCTCGGGGAGCACCTATGCGCAAGCAACTCGAAGACGGCTGGTATCAGGGGATTCAGCACTGTCCTTCGCCCAACTTCAACGAGCGTCCGCAGGGCGAGATTTCCCTGTTGGTCATTCACAACATCAGCCTGCCGCCGGGGCAATTCGGCACCGGTCAGGTGCAGGCGTTCTTCACCAACTGTCTGCAGGCCGACGCGCACCCGTATTTCGCGGGGATCGCCAGCATGACGGTTTCCGCACACTTTCTGATCGAACGCGACGGCACCGTCGTGCAATTCGTGTCGTGCCTGGACCGGGCCTGGCACGCCGGCGTGTCCTGCTTCGAAGGGCGTGAGAACTGCAACGATTTCTCCCTGGGCATCGAGCTCGAGGGTACGGATCATCTACCGTTCACGGATGCGCAGTACGCTGCTCTGACGCAGTTGACGCGTGCACTGCAGCAGGCCTATCCGGCCATTACCGCTGCGCGCATCTGCGGGCACAGTGATATCGCGCCGGGCCGCAAGACCGACCCCGGGCCGGCATTCGACTGGGCGCGGCTGCGCTCGTCACTGATGACTGATAAGGAGGCATCATGAGTTTTCTGGTGTTGTTGCTGGTGCTGTGGGTGGAGAAGTTTTCCGCCTGGCGTCAGCGAATCCAGCACGATGAACCCTGGCTGCGCGCCCTGGCTCGGATGGAGCGCGGCGGTACCACCAGCGACTCGCCCTGGCTGGCCATCGCGCTGCTGGTAGGTGTGCCCCTGCTGATCCTGGCCGCGCTGCTGAAATTGCTGGCGCCACTGGCCTATGGTTGGCTGCTGTTGCCGATCCATCTGCTTGTGGTGATCTACAGCCTGGGCCGAGGCGATCTGCTCGCTGCGTTGGGCCCGTTCCGTGACAGTTGGCGGCGTGGTGACGGCGAAGCGGCCTTCCTGGTCGCACAGCGTGACCTGGGCGTGCAAGCCGACGGCGAGGCGACGCTGCTGCCGAACGTGCAGACCTACCTGGTCTGGCAGGCCTACCAGAGTTTCTTCGCGGTGATCTTCTGGTACGTGTTGCTGGGGCCGCTGGCCGCGCTGGCCTATCGCCTGCTGGCGCTGATCGTCGAGAATGGTCAGTCCGAGGCCCTGCGCGAGCGCGCCGGTCAGCTGCGGCATGCCTTCGACTGGTTGCCGGTGCGGGTGCTGGCGGCCAGCTTCGCGCTGGTCGGCAACTTCATCGCGGTCAGCCGCGCGCTGCTGCACGAAGTGCTGAGCTGGGATATCTCCGCTGCACAACTTGCAGCTGGCGCGGCGCGTGCCGCCGCCGAAACCCCGGAGCCAGCTCTGGGCGAGGTGGGTGTGACGACGCTCGACAGCCTCTGGCAGTTGCTGGTGCGCGCGGCCATCCTCTGGTACGCGGCAATCGCACTATGGACGTTGTTCTTCTAGTTACGCCAGCCGAACAGCTGGGCCGCATTGCGGCTGCTGGCGGCGGCCAGCGCCTCGGGTTCGATCGCCAATAGCGTGGCGAGCTCGCGGCAGATCGCCGGCAGGTGGACCGGGCTGTTGCGCATGTGTGGATGCATGGCCGGCGCCATGTCCGGTGAATCGGTCTCCAGCACCACGGCGTCGAGCGGCAGGCGCGCAATGACCTGGCGCAGGCGCTTGGCCTGGGGCCAGGTGGCCGCACCACCCAGGCCCAGTTTGAAGCCCAACTTCAGGTACTCACGGGCCTCCTCGTAACTGCCAGCGAACGCGTGGATGATGCCGGCACGCCGCAGCTTGAAACGCTTCAGGGTGGCGATCACCTGGGCATGGGCGCGCCGGACGTGCAGCAGCACCGGCAGTTCGAGGCGTTCGGCCAGCGCCAGTTGCGCTTCGAAGAGCGCTTGCTGGCGCTCGCGGTCCAGTTCAGGCAAGTAGTAATCCAGGCCGAATTCGCCTATCGCGCAGAGCTTCTCGTGGCCTTGCCGCTCCAGCAGCCACTGCTCGAGTCGTTGCAGGTCCTCTGGCCGGTGGCTGTCCAGATAGACCGGATGCAGGCCGAAGGCCGCATACAGCACGTCGTGCGCCAGTACCTGGTTCCACAGGCGCTGCCAGTTGCCATGCTCGACGCCCAGAATCACCAGCTTCTCGACGCCCAGCGCGCGGGCCTCGGCGAGCACGCGGGGGCGATCTTCATCGAAGTCGGGGAAGTCCAGATGGGTGTGGGTGTCGATCAGTCGCATGGGCCCGCCAAGGGTCGAGGTTGTAAGGGCGGCAGGTTTGTACACCTGCATGACAACATTCTGTGAGTCATTCCGGGCATTGGCCAGTCGAATGATCAGGGACGGTGATTGTGGGGATCGCCGATAAAAAGGGGCCGCCGCATGATGCGTCTTCGCAAGATACTCGGCTGGTGCCTTGCCAGTCTCCTGCTACTGATCGCAGCTCTGATGCTGTTTCTGGTGCTGTTCGACTGGAACCTGCTCAAACCCACCATCAACGCACGGGTTTCCGAAGCGCTCAATCGCCCCTTCGCGATCGAGGGCAATTTGGCCGTCACTTGGCAGCGCGAGCCTGACGAGCCCGGCTTTCGCGCCTGGGTGCCCTGGCCCCACGTGTCTGCCGAGCAGCTCAGCCTGGGCAACCCCGATTGGGCCAAGGGTGAGCACTTCGTCTATCTTGAGCGCGTCGAAGCCAGCCTGTCGCCCGTGCCGCTGCTGTGGAAAACCGTGTCGATTCCGCGCATCCAGCTGACCGGCGCCGATGCCGTGCTTGAGCGCCTGGCCGATGGGCGCGCCAACTGGACTTTCGATCTCGGTGAGCAGGAGCAGCCGGAACAAGAAACCGCGTCGCCCTGGGTGATGGACATCGGCACCATCGGCTTCGACAAGGCTCGGGTCAGCGTCGACGATAAGGTTTCCCAGGCCAGTGTGAACCTGCAGGTCGAGCCGCTCGGCGAGCCCATCGCCTTTGCCGAGATCGTCGGCAAGGCGGCCAACCAGGCGGAGGAGGACGCCGTGCAGCCGCAGGATTACGCTTTCGCCTGGCAGGCCAAGGGTCGTTACAAGGGCCAGGCTCTGAGCGGCAATGGCCGCATCGGTGGCTTGCTGGCGTTGCAGGATGCCCGCTCGCCATTCCCGGTGCAGGCCGATGTGCGAGCCGGCACCACACGGGTGCAGGTGGCCGGCACTCTGACCGATCCGAAGAACCTGGGCGCCCTGGATCTGCGTCTGCGGCTGTCCGGCGCCAGCCTTGGCAACCTGTACCCGCTGACCGGCGTCACGCTGCCCGATACGCCGGCCTATTCCACCGACGGGCGACTGGTTGCCCAGCTGCAGGACCCGGATGGGCCGCTGTTTCGCTACGAGAAATTCAATGGCCGCATCGGCGATAGCGACATCCATGGCGATCTCACCTTCGTGGCTCGCGAGCCACGGCCGAAGCTCTCCGGAGCACTGGTGTCCAACCAGCTGCGCTTCGCCGACCTGGCGCCTCTGATCGGTGCCGATTCCAATGCCGAGAAGAAGGAGCGTGGTGCGGCGAGCGTTCAGCCCGGCAACAAGGTGCTGCCCGTGGAGGAATTCCGCACCGAGCGTTGGCGCGACATGGACGCCGACGTCAGCTTCACCGGCAAGCGCATCGTGCATAGCGAGCAACTACCCTTTACCGACCTGTTCACCCATGTGGTGCTCGATAACGGCAACCTCAGCCTGGAACCGTTGCGCTTTGGCGTGGCGGGTGGACGGCTGGAATCGATGCTGCGCCTGGACGGCAGCGCCACACCGCTCCGTGCCCGGGCTCAGCTGAGTGCGCGCAATTTCCGCCTGCGTCAGCTGTTCCCCAATGTCGAGGTGATGCAGAGCAGCCTCGGTGCCTTGAACGGCGATGCGGCCATCAGCGGTACTGGCAATTCGGTTGCGACCCTGCTGGGCAGCGCCAATGGGCACGTCAAACTGCTGATCAACGACGGCCGGGTCAGTCGTAACCTCATGGAGATCGCCGGCTTGAACGTCGGTAACTATCTGGTCGGCCGACTGTTCGGCGATAACGAGGTGGAGATCAACTGTGCAGCCGCCAATCTCGACATCAAGCAAGGCGTGATGCGCCCGCAATTGATGGTGATCGACACCGAGAACGCGCTGATCGGCGTGGACGGCACGGTGAATTTCGGCAACGAGCAGCTCGACCTGACCATCACCCCCGAGTCCAAGGGCCTGCGGATCTTCTCGTTGCGTTCACCGCTGTACGTGCGCGGCACTTTCAAGAACCCCAACCCTGGCGTGAAGGCAGGGCCGCTGGTCTTGCGTGGCGCTGGCATGCTGGCCCTGGGGGCGCTGGTCGCACCGGCCGCCGGCCTGGTGGCGCTGGTCGCCCCAAGCGGCGATCAGCCCAACGAGTGCGAGCCGCTGCTGCAGCAGATTCGCCAGGGGCGCTGAGATCGTTAAGCCCAGGTTATTTTGGTAGCCCAATAGCGGGAGCGGACATGGAGCACTGCTCTTTTGTGGGAGGGGCTTTAGCCGCGAGTTCTTTGTCTGCCCTGATCAAAAACTCGCGGCTAAAGCCGCTCCCACGAGTTCGCTGGATGGCTTCTTCTGTCTTGTAGTTGCCGCTTCATGCGCATGCAAGATTTTGAACAGGCGCTAAGAGTTGCGTGAAAGGCCTCCGGCTGAGAGGCCTACCTAGGGCTTGAAGCGAATCTTCAGGCCTCGCTCGATGGCATCCAGGCCCGGGTGGTAGCTGCCGTCCAAGGCGTCGAGCAGGCGGTCGAACACCCGCTCGGCGATGCGCTCGTGCTGCTGGGAAATGGCATTCACGCGCATGGGCAGGAAGTCTAGCAACTGTGCATCACCGAAGGTGCCAAGGCGCAGGGTGCGGGTATCCAGCTCGGGATGTTCGTGCAACGCATCGAGCACGCCTTCCAGTAGCACGTAAGCGGTGGTCACCAGCACGTCTGGCAGGCCATCGCTGGCCAGCAGTTGCTTCATTTGCCGGTAGCCCCACTGGCGGCTGAATTGCTCGGCGTGGCTGACGTTAACCAGCCCATCGAAGCCGGCCAGCGCATCCCGAAAGCCCTGTTCGCGGGCCTGGCTGATCGGCAACTCCAACCGAGCGCCGATCAGGGCGGCATGGCGCTGGCCCTGTTGCACCAGGCTGCGGGTCAGCTGCTCGCCGGCCTGGCGGTCATCGCTGACCACCGAATACAGGTGCTCGGGGTCCAGGGCGCGGTCGACGGCGATTACCGGTGTGCCGGCAGCCACCAGTTGGCGGTAGTCGGCGGCGTCCTGTGGCAGGCAACTGGCGACGATCAGCGCATCGCAGCGCCGCGAGCGAAACAGTTCCAGCAATTGCCGCTCGCTGTCTGGCTGGTCGTCGGAGCTGGCGATCAGTAACTGGTAACCGGCTGCCCGCGCGCGCTGTTCGAGCAGCTTGGCGAGCCGCGCATAGCTGGGGTTTTCCAGATCCGGCAGGATGAACCCCAGGCAGCGGCTTTCGCCACGGCGCAGGCCGGCGGCCTGGGTGTTGGGGCGGTAGTCGTGCTTTTCCACGACTTCGAGCACGCGCTGAACGGTGGCCGCGCTGATACGCCGCTTGGCGGCCTGGCCATTGATCACGTAGCTGGCCGTGGTCACTGAAACGCCGGCCAGGCGGGCAATATCGGTCAACTTCAAATGGCTGTCTCCTCTGCCAGGCCTTCAAGGATTACCCATAATCAGGTAACGTGCCAGTCCTAGATGAAACGATTCAGCAAACGAGTCGACTAAGCTAACAAGAATGTCCGCCAAGCCCGTCTGCAGCCGGTCTTGCTTGAGGAGAAACGTCATGCTCGAACTACACCCTTCGCAAATCCAGATGGGCCGACAGGCCGTCGACAAGCAGCAGGCGCTGGCCCTGCTTGCCGAGAATCTGGTGGCCGATGGCCTGGTGGCGGCCGGCTATCTGGATGGCATGCAGGCGCGTGAACGCCAGGGTTCGACCTACCTGGGGCAGGGCATCGCCATTCCCCACGGCACCCCTGAAACCCGCGACGAGGTGTTCGAGACCGGCATGCGGCTGATCCAGTTTCCCGAGGGTGTGGATTGGGGGGATGGCCAGCGGGTGTACCTGGCCATTGCTATCGCGGCACGTTCCGACGAGCACCTGCATTTGCTGCAACTGCTCACTCGCGCGCTGGGCGAGGGTGACCTGAGCCAAGCGCTGCGCGAAGCCCAGGATGCCGAGGCGATTCTCGGGTTGCTTCAGGGCGCGGCGCCGGAGCTGGCGCTGGATGCACAACTGGTCGGCCTGGGCGTCGAGGCCGAGGATCTCGACGAGTTGACCTGGCAGGGCGCGCGCCTGCTGAAGAAGGCCGGCTGCGCAGGCGCCGGTTACGCGGCCAGCCTGGTGCAGGCCGAGCCCCTGCCGCTGGGCAATGGCTTGTGGTGGCTGAGCTGCGAGCAGGGCGTCGAGCGCCCGGGCCTGGCCTTCGTTACCCCGGCGCAGCCGTTGCAGCGTGGCGACCAGCCGGTAGCGGGTCTGTTCTGCCTGGCTTGCCTGGGTGAAGGCCACCGCCAGGTGCTCGAGCGGCTGTGCGACCTGCTGATCGCCGGGCAGGGCGAGGTGCTCACCCAGGCTACCAGCAGCCGTGGCGTGCTCGAGGCGCTGGGTGCCGAGCTGCCGGCCGACTGGCCGAGCCTGCGCATCACCCTGGCCAACGCCCACGGTCTGCACGCCCGCCCGGCCAAGACCCTGAGCGAAATCGCCCAGGGTTTTGACGGTGAAGTTCGCGTACGCCTGGTCGATGGCTCAGCGGCCACGGTGTCGGCCAAGAGCCTGAGCAAGTTGCTGGCCCTCGGTGCGCGTCGTGGCCAGGTGCTGGAGTTCAGCGCCGACCCGGCCATCGCCGAGCAGGCGTTGCCGGCCATCGAAGCGGCAATCCTCGCCGGCCTGGGCGAAGACGTCGAGCCGCTGCCCGTGCAGGTCGAGAACGCTGCCGAGCCAATCGCCGAATCGCGTACCAAGGAAACCGTCGTCGCACCGGTCGCCGGTTCGCGTGTGCATGCCGTGGCGGCCTCGCCGGGCATCGCCAGTGGCCCGGCCTTCGTGCGACGCATGCCGAAGCTCGACTACCCCGAACGTGGCGAAGGCGTCGCGGCCGAGCGCCAGCGTCTGGATCAGGCGTTGCAGCACATCGACGGTGAGATCCAGCGGCTGGTCGAGCGCAGCGACGAGGCCAGCATCAGGGACATCTTCGTGACCCATCAGGCGATGCTCCGCGACCCGGCGCTGCGCGAGGATGTCGACGCGCGCCTGGCCAGCGGTGCCAGCGCCCAGGCCGCCTGGGTCGGTGAAATCGAAGCGGCCGCCGCGCAGCAGGAGTCCCTGCATGACGCCTTGCTGGCTGAGCGTGCTGCCGACTTGCGTGACGTCGGTCGCCGGGTGTTGGCTCACCTGTGCGGCGTCGAAGCACCGCAAGAACCTGTCGAGCCCTACATTCTGGTGATGGGCGAAGTCGGTCCGTCAGATGTCGCCAGCCTGGATCGTCAGCGCGTGGCCGGCATCGTCACTGCCCGTGGCGGGGCGACCGCCCACAGCGCGATCATTGCCCGTGCGCTGGGCATTCCCTGCGTGGTCGGCGCCGGTGAAAGCCTGCTGTTGCTGGAACAGAGTACGGCTTTGCTGCTCGATGGCGACCGCGGCCAGTTGTGGGTGCAGCCGGACCAGGCAACCCTGGCCCAAGCCGAGCGCGAGCGGCAGGCCAGCGAGCAGCGCCGCGAGCGTGCCCATGGCGAGCGCCTGCAGCCGGCGCACACTCGCGACGGTCATGCCGTCGAGGTGGCCGTGAATATCGGCGCCAGTGGCGAGGCGGCTGGCGCGGTCGAACTTGGCGCCGAAGCGGTGGGGCTGCTGCGTACCGAGCTGGTGTTCATGAATCATGGCCAGGCGCCCGACGTAGCCACCCAGGAAGCCGAGTACCGCCGCGTTTTCGATGCCCTGCAGGGCCGACCACTGGTGGTGCGCACCCTGGATGTCGGTGGCGACAAGCCGCTGCCGTACTGGCCGATGCCCGAAGAGGAAAACCCGTTCCTGGGGGTGCGCGGCATTCGCCTGACCCTGCAACGCCCGGACATCATGGAAACCCAGCTGCGCGCCCTGCTGCAGGCCGCTGAAGGTCGCCCTCTACGCATCATGTTCCCGATGGTCGGGCAGGTCGAGGAATGGCGTGCGGCGCGGGAAATGGTCGAGAAGCTGCGCAGCGAGATTCCGCTGAGCGATCTGCAACTGGGCATCATGATCGAGGTGCCGTCTGCGGCATTGCTGGCGCCCGTGCTGGCCCGCGAAGTGGACTTCTTCAGTATCGGCACCAACGACCTGACGCAATACACGTTGGCCATCGACCGTGGCCACCCGACGCTCTCGGCCCAGGCCGACGGCGTGCACCCTTCGGTGCTGCGCCTGATCGGCATGACCGTCGAAGCCGCCCATGCCGAAGGCAAATGGGTCGGCGTGTGCGGTGAACTGGCCGCCGACATGCTCGCGGTGCCGCTGCTGGTGGGCCTGGGCGTCGACGAGCTGAGCGTGGCTGCGCGCAGCATCCCGCTGGTCAAGGCGCGGGTGCGCGAGCTGGATCTGCAGCATTGCAGGGCCCAGGCCCAACAGGCGCTGTTGCTGCCCAGTGCCGCGGCAGTGCGTGCGTTGGTCGAGGAGGCGCAGTGATGGCGCGGATTCTTACCCTGACCCTCAATCCCGCGCTGGACCTGACCGTCAGCCTGGATACCCTGCAGGCCGGCAACGTCAACCGCAGCCTGGGCATGACCAGCCATGCGGCAGGCAAGGGCCTCAACGTGGCGCAGGTGCTGGCCGATCTTGGCCACAAAGTCACGGTCAGTGGCTTTCTCGGCCAGGCCAATGCGGCGCCGTTCGAGCACCTGATGCACCGCCGCGGCTTTATCGATGCCTTCGTGCGCGTACCGGGGGAAACCCGCAGCAACATCAAGCTCGCCGAGCGCGACGGGCGTATCACCGACCTCAACGGGCCCGGCCCCGAGGTGGATTCGGCACATCAGGCGCAGTTGCTCGCCCAACTGGACGACATTGCCGCTGGCCACGATGCGGTGGTTGTCGCTGGCAGCCTGCCGCGCGGGGTGACCACCGAATGGTTCGCCGCTTTGCTGCGCCGCCTGACGGCACTCGGCCTGCCGGTAGCGCTGGATACCAGCGGCGCGGCGCTGCGTGCCGGTCTGGCGACCAGTCCCTGGCTGATCAAGCCCAACGAGGAAGAGCTGGCCGAGGCTTGCGAGCTGGAGCAGGCTTCGCCCGAACAGATCGATGCGGCCATCGCCAAGCTGCGTGCCGGCGGGGTCGAGCACGTGCTGCTCTCGCGCGGCTCGCAAGGCGCCGACTGGTTCGGCTCCCACGGCGTGCTCAATGCCCAGCCGCCACGTGTGGAAGTGGCCAGCACCGTGGGCGCCGGTGATTCACTGCTCGCCGCCACCCTGCATGGGCTGCTGAGCGGCTGGCCGGCCGAACGCACCCTGCGCCTGGCAACGGCGGTCGCCGCCCAGGCGGTCACGCAAATCGGTTTCGGAATTCACGATCGGCAACAGCTCGCCCGCCTCGAGGCGGCCGTGACTGTCACGTCGAAACAATAATTAGAGGTCGCTGCAATGAATGTGCTGATCGTTACCGCCTGCCCCAATGGTCAGGTCACCAGCGTGTTGTGTTCCCGCCTGCTGCAGGCGGCGGCCGAGCGACTGGGTTGGTCCACCCAGGTCGAGGTGCATGATGCCAAGGCCATCGGCTCGCCGCTGAGCGCCGCCGCCATCGAGGCGGCGGAACTGGTGCTGGTGGTCAAGACCGGTGAGTTGGACCTGCAGCGCTTCGTCGGCAAGCGCGTGGTGCAATCCACGCCCTCCGAGGCGCTGGCCGACCCGCAGCAATTTCTGCGTACCGCTGCCGAGCAGGCGCAGGTGCTCAATCAGGTGGCACCGGCCGCTGCGGCGCCGTCCGGTAAACCCCGGCTGGTGGCGATCACCGCCTGCCCGACCGGTGTGGCGCACACCTTCATGGCCGCCGAAGCGTTGCAGCAGGCGGCCGAGCAACTGGGCTACGACCTGAAGGTGGAAACCCGCGGCTCGGTCGGTGCGCGTAATCTGCTTGACGAGGCGAGCATCAAAGCGGCCGACGTGGTGCTGCTGGCCACCGATATCGAAGTGGAAACCGACCGCTTCGCCGGCAAGAAAGTCTATCGCTGCGGCACGGGCGTCGCCCTCAAACAGCCCAAGCAGACCTTGCAGAAGGCCTTGGTAGAAGGCGTGCTGCAGCAAGGCGCGGGGCAGGCGCAGAGTGCCGAGAGCGGCAAGCCGGCTACCAAGAGCGGTCCTTACAAGCACCTGCTGACCGGCGTTTCCTTCATGCTGCCGATGGTGGTGGCGGGGGGGTTGTTGATCGCACTGTCGTTCGTCTTCGGCATCGAGGCCTTCAAGCAGGAAGGCACCCTGCCGGCGGCCTTGATGAAGATTGGCGGCGATGCCGCGTTCGCGCTGATGATTCCGGTGCTGGCGGGTTACATCGCCTACTCGATCGCCGATCGCCCAGGCCTGGCGCCCGGCATGATCGGCGGCATGCTGGCCAGTGCTCTGGGCACCGGCTTTCTGGGCGGCATCATCGCCGGGTTCTTGGCCGGTTACCTGGCCCTGGCGCTCAACCGCTGGCTGCGCCTGCCGCAGAGCATCGAAGCGCTGAAGCCGATCCTGCTGATTCCGCTGCTCGCCAGCCTGGTCACCGGCCTGGCGATGATCTATGTGGTCGGCACGCCGGTGGCCGCGATCATGGCCTCCCTGGAAGCCTTTCTGCAGAACATGGGCACCACCAATGCGATCCTGCTCGGGCTGCTGCTCGGCGGCATGATGTGCGTGGATCTGGGCGGGCCGATCAACAAGGCGGCCTATGCGTTCTCGGTCGGCCTGCTGGCGTCGCAGAGCTACGCGCCGATGGCCGCGACCATGGCCGCTGGCATGGTGCCGCCGATCGGCATGGCCATCGCTACCGTGCTGGCCCGACGCAAGTTCAGCCAGACCGAGCGTGAGGCCGGCAAGGCCGCTGGTGTGCTGGGGCTGTGCTTCATTTCCGAGGGAGCCATCCCGTTCGCGGCGAAGGATCCGTTGCGCGTGATCCCGGCCAGCATTGCCGGTGGCGCGCTGACCGGTGCGCTGTCGATGTACTTCGGCTGCAAGCTGATGGCGCCGCATGGCGGCTTGTTCGTGCTGCTGATCCCCAATGCCATCAACCATGCGCTGCTGTATCTGCTGGCTATCGTGGCGGGCAGCCTGGTGACCGGCGTGGTTTACGCGCTGATCAAACGGCCTGAAGTCGAAGCCCTGGCGGTCGCGGCCAAGGCTTGATGGAAGAACGGGGCAGCGATCGATGCCCCGTTTTTTTAGCGCGTACCGAAGACCACCATGGTCTTGCCTTTCACGAACACCAGGCCCTGTTCTTCCAGGGACTTGAGTACGCGGCCGACCATCTCCCGCGAGCAGCCGACGATACGGCCGATTTCCTGGCGGGTGATCTTGATCTGCATGCCGTCGGGGTGGGTCATGGCATCGGGCTGCTTGCACAGGTCGAGCAGGGTACGCGCCACGCGACCGGTCACGTCGAGAAAGGCCAGGTCACCGACCTTGCGGGTGGTGTTGCGCAGGCGTTCGGCCATCTGCGAGCCCAGGGCGAACATGATGTCCGGATCCTGCTGGGTCAGCTCGCGGAATTTGGCGTAACTCAGCTCGGCCACTTCACACTCGGTCTTCGCACGTACCCAGGCGCTGCGTTCTTTTTCGGCGCCTTCCTTGCAGAACAGGCCCATCTCGCCGAAGAAATCGCCGGGGTTGAGGTAGGCGATGATCATCTCGCGGCCGTCATCGTCCTCGATCAGGATGGTGACCGAGCCCTTGACGATGAAGTACAGCGTTTCGCTGCGATCACCGGCATAAATGATGGTGCTTTTGGCCGTGTAGCGACGACGGTGACAATGCGCGAGTAGCTTGTCGAAGTTTTTGACCTTTGGCGTGAGAGTGATAGCGACCATGCCTGGGATTCCAAATTTGTGAAGATAGGCCTGTGACAGGCGTGAGTAGGTGACGCTGTCCAGCTCCGGTGCAAGAAAGGCGGCCCGGATGAATACCTTGTTCTTATCGATCAGGAACGTCGTCGTACCTCATGAAAGCGATTGTGCCACTAAAACGGCATCATCATGGCCGGTGATACTTACCGGTGATCCGATTTGTGAGGTGTTACACGTTCTTGGCGGAACTCTAACAGCATCCGTGGTGCGCAGTGCAAAAGCTGCGCTGTGATAAGCTGCCGGCCTTTTAAAAGCAGGAGCGGCAACGATGAAAGCTCGCGTTCAATGGGCCGGTGAAGCGCTGTTTCTCGGTGAGTCCGGCAGCGGCCACGCGGTGGTAATGGACGGGCCACCCGAGAGTGGCGGCCGCAACCTGGGCGTGCGCCCCATGGAAATGCTGCTGATCGGCCTGGGTGGCTGCAGCAACTTCGACGTGGTGAGCATCCTCAAGAAGTCCCGTCAGCCGGTCGAGAGCTGCGAAGCCTTTCTGGAGGCCGAGCGCGCGTCCGAAGATCCCAAGGTATTCACCAAGATCCACCTGCATTTCGTGGTGAAAGGTCGTGGCCTGAAAGAAGCCCAGGTCAAGCGAGCGGTGGAGCTGTCGGCGGACAAGTACTGCTCGGCGTCGATCATGCTCGGCCGCGCCGGCGTGGAAATCACCCACGATTACGAGATCGTCGAACTGGGTGCCTGAGAGAGCAGGGCGACCTACGTCGCCCTGTGATTGCTTGCGTCAGATGCGGTAGGTGGTTTTGGTCATGACCTTGGACAGCAGCGTCATGCCCAGCTTGACCGGTGCGGGAAAGCGCACGCCGCCGGCATCCAGCGCGCTGTTGGCGTGCTCCAGTTCATCGCTGCGCATCTGTTCGAGGATGGCCCGGGACTTGGTGTCCTGCTCGGGGATCTGCTCCAGATGCTCGTCCAGGTGCTTGACCACCTGATCCTCGGTCGCGGCCACGAAGCCCAGGCTGACCCGGTCGCTGACCAGGCCCGCCACCGCCCCTACACCGAACGAAAGCCCGTAGAACACCGGATTCAGCACGCTGGGATGACTGCCCAGCTGACGGATGCGCTGCTCGCACCAGGCCAGGTGATCGATTTCCTCGTCGGCCGCATGCTCCATGGCTTCGCGCACGCGCGGCAGGCGCGCGGTCAGCGCCTGGCCCTGATACAGAGCCTGGGCGCAGACCTCGCCGGTGTGGTTGATGCGCATCAGCCCGGCGATATGGCGGGTCTGCTTGGCATCGAGCTCGGCCTCCTGCTCGACGACGGCAGGGGATGGGCGAGACGGTTGGCCGCTGAAGGGCAGCAGCGTGCGCAGCGCCATATCGGCTTGCAGCAGCAGGCGGTCGACGGGCGAATAATGGCGGTCGTTGGCCATGAGGTTTCTCCGGCGATGACATGAGCGGCCAGTCTACCGCAAATGGCGTTTGCGGGCGTGACGCCTGGCGGATGGGCATAAACGTGCGGCACGTCCATTGCGGTGTATCCGCCACTTGCTCACCTCTCGGCTTGGCAGGAACATGTGCTGCCGCTTGGGCATAAGGAGTTGCTGTGAAGAACGATATTCACGACCTGGGGCTGGTGCTCGATTCCAAGGTCAAGCTGGTGCTGATCGAGTCCTGGGACGAGCGCCGCGTGCTGGAAACCCTCACCGGGCTGGCGGTACGTCGCGCGCTGGGCCTGTTTACCTGGTCGATCACCGACGGCTTGCAGCGTGCCGGTTTCGCGGGGGAAGCCTTCGCCGAAGGTGAAAGCCACGACCCCGAAGCGGCATTGCGGCTGATCAAGGCCGACCAGCAGGGCAGCCTTTACGTGATGTGCGACCTGCATCCGTTTCTAACCGACAACCCGAAATTGGTGCGCCTGCTCAAGGAGGTCGCCATGGCTGATGCCGTCCATGCGCCAACCCTGGTGCTGGTGTCCCACGCCTGCAAGCTGCCGCCGGAAGTGCAGCGCTACGCCGCGCGTTTCAACCTGGCGCTGCCGGTTGAAGACGAACTGCTGGCCATCGTGCGCGAGGAGGCGGCGCGCTGGAGCGAGCGCAACCGCAACCGCCGGGTACGCACCGATAACCGCACCCTGCAGCAGGTGGTGAAGAACCTGCGCGGCATGAGCCACGCCGAGGCGAGGCTGCTGGCCCGCAACCTGATCTGCGACGACGGCGCCATCACTCAGGAAGATCTGCCGGAGCTGAACAAGGCCAAGTTCGAGCTGCTCGACCTCGATGGCGTGCTCAGCTACGAACACGACACGGCGCGTTTCGCCGATGTCGGCGGGCTGGCCAACCTCAAACGCTGGCTGGGCGAGCGGCAGCGTATCTTCTTCGCGGGTGAAGGCGTGGATATTCCCAAGGGCATGCTGCTGGTCGGCGTGCAGGGTTCGGGCAAGAGCCTGGCGGCCAAGGCGGTGGCTGGGCTCTGGGGGCTGCCCTTGCTGCGCCTGGATTTCGGCTGCCTGTACAACAAGTTCTTCGGTGAAACCGAGCGCAACCTGCGTGAAGCGCTGGCGCTGGCCGAACAGATGTCGCCGTGCGTGCTGTGGGTCGACGAGATCGAGAAGGGCCTGGCCAGCGGTGACCAGGACGGCGGCGTCAGCCAGCGCGTGCTGGGCACGCTGCTGACCTGGATGGCCGAGCGCAAGTCATCGGTGTTCATGGTGGCCACCGCCAACGTGATCGACCGTCTGCCGCCGGAGCTGGTGCGCAAGGGGCGTTTCGACGAGCTGTTCTTCGTCGACCTGCCAGAGGCGGAGATTCGCGCGGAGATTTTTCGCATTCACCTGCAGCGCCGCGAGCTGGAGCCTTCGGCCTTCGACCTGGTGCAACTGGCGTCGGCCTCAGATGGTTTTTCCGGCGCGGAGATCGAGCAGGTGGTGGTCAGCGCCCTGTATGCGGCCCAGGCGCAGCAGCAGTCGGTCGATAATGGCACGCTGCTGCGTGGTATTCAGGCCACTGCGCCGTTGTCGGTGATCATGGCGGAACGGCTCGCCGAGCTAAGGGCCTGGGCGCGGGGGCGGACGGTCAGCGCGAACTGAGTCAGGCGCGGCCGAAGCGGCGATTGATGCGCGCCGCTACTCGCCGCACCAGCCAGCGGGGAAACAAGCGGGGCGCCATCGTCAGCAGGCGGTTGCGCCAACCAGGCACGATGATCGCGCGGTTGCGCTCCAGGCCGCGCACCGCAATCAGCGCCACTTCCTCGGCGCTCAGCATCAGTTTGCCGCGTTCGAGAGCC
The DNA here is from genome assembly GCF_001945375.1 of Pseudomonas sp. PA1(2017). Lineage (NCBI taxonomy): Bacteria > Pseudomonadati > Pseudomonadota > Gammaproteobacteria > Pseudomonadales > Pseudomonadaceae > Pseudomonas > Pseudomonas sp. PA1(2017). Next base: position 62,218 of record NZ_MSXU01000015.1, on the reverse strand, counting down.
GTGGCATCGAGCTGCGCATTGCGGAAGAAAGCGCTGCGGGTCGGCCCAGGGCAGAGCACCGAAACCTTGACGCCATGGTGGCGCAGCTCCTCGCGTAGACCCTCGGAGAAATGCAGCACATAGGCCTTGCTGGCGTAATAGCTGCTCATCCACGGGCCGGGCTGGAACGCGGCGACCGAGGCGACATTGAGAATCTGCCCGTGGCCGCGGGCTGCCATCACTGTGCCGATGGCGTGGCACAGGCGCGCCAGGGCCAGCACGTTGAGCTCCAGCAGTTGCTGTTCGCGTCGCCAGTCCTGGGCGACGAACGCGCCGCCGCTGCCCAGGCCCGCATTGTTCACCAGCAATTCGATGACCTGGCCGTTCTGCTCCAACTCATGGAGCAGTCCCGAGAGTTGCAGAGGCTCGCTGAGGTCGCAGACGCGAAACAGCACGTCCACGGAAAAGCGCTGGGTCAGCTCGTAGGCGATGCTTTCCAGCGCGTCGCGCTTGCGCGCCACGAGGATCAGGTTACGCCCGCGGCGAGCCAGCGCTTCGGCCAGGGCGAGGCCGATGCCGCTCGAGGCACCCGTGACCAGGGCATAACGTGACATGAGGTTCTCCAGAGCACTTCGCGGGCAGGTGTATAGCCTATCCGCAACCAGGCAGCCAGCGCTGCACTCGCAGCGCGGGTGAGGAAAATAAAGTGCTCGCGGTGCGGTGCCTCAACTGCCGCTTAACAGTTCGCCGAACAGGCCGCCGAAGATCGCCAGCATGGCAAAACCACTCAGGAACATCATCAGCAGGCCACCGATGAGCAGGATCAGGAAGATTCCTGCCACCAGGTTCACGCCCAGGCTGTTGGGCGGTGGCGGTGGGCCGTAGCGGTTGCTGCCGGCGGGGCCTGGCACCACCAGCATGACGATCCAGAACACGCTGCTGATGATCGGCACCACGTTGAGCAGCCACAGCCAGCCGGACCAGCCCATGTCATGCAGACGCTGCACGCCGATCTGCGCGCTGATCACCAGCATGCCGATCACCGCGCCGACCAACAGGATGCTGCCAAGGGTATCGGCCACCATGGTGATGGCCGAGATGCCGGCCATGACGCCGACGAAGATGAACAGCAATGCCAGCGACCAGGCCAGGTAACGCATCCTGCCGATACGGCCTTTGAACGAATTGATCTTCAACTGGCCAACCTGGCCGGCGTGCGGGTCGATGTCCGCCTTGGGCGGCGAATAGGGGGTTGGCGGCTGTGCGGCAGCGCTCGACGCCGTGCGCGGTGGCGGGCTTTGCGGCGCTTCTGCCTGGCGGGCCAGGTACTTCTCGATGATCACCCCACAGGCCGAGCATTCGGCAGCCGTGAGCTGCTGGTGGCCGCACTTTGGGCATGTCATGGACGTCTGCGGCTGACCCGCTGGCTCCACCTTGGCGGCTTTTTCTTCATCCGTTTCCACGAGGCTCAGCGCAGCGGCCAGATCCGGCTCCTTGCGAGCGCGGGCACCAGCCCGTTGCAGCGCGCTCAGGTACTGTTCGGCCTGGGCTTCTTTCAGGTCTCGCTTGATGGCCACCGGGCCGCGGCCGAACAGAGCGTCGATGCGAGCGCGATCGCTTTTGAACAGGCTGGTCAGGTTGGCCTTGACCTCGTCCAGCGAGGTGCCGGGCATCAGGCTGCCATCGAAGACGATCTTGTAGCGGGGCTGGCTCATGCGCGTCCTTGTCTGCACGGAAAGAAGTGGTCGCCGACCCTATCCCGCCGCCATCGGTTCGGCAAGTGGGGGCGGGTCGGTTTTCGGCGCAGCTGAGCGGTGGTTCTCAGCTTGCCAGCAGGCGCGTCAGTGGTGGATCAGAATGGCCTGACCACGACCAGAATGACGATGGCGATCAGGATCAGCACCGGCACCTCGTTGAACCAGCGGTAGAACACGTGGCTACGCGTGTTCTCGCCGCGGGCCAGGCGTTTGTACATGGCGCCGCATACATGGTGGTAACCCACCAGCAGGATCACCAGGGTGAGCTTGGCATGCATCCAGCCCTGGCTCATCCAGCCTGGCGCGAGCATCAGCAGGCCCACACCCAGCACCAGGGTGGCGATCATCGCCGGCGTCATGATGCCCCGGTACAACTTGCGCTCCATGGTGCTGAAGCGTTCACGGCTCGGCTCGTCCTCGCTCATGGCGTGGTACACGAACAGCCGCGGCAGGTAGAACAGACCGGCAAACCAGCAGACCATGGCGACGATGTGCAGGGCTTTGATCCACAGATAAAGCATTGCCGTTCCTTTTCATTGATGGGGCTTGCGATACTAGTGCCCATGATCTCAATAGTCATCAAGACGGTTGGCCGCAGGCAGGGTGGGCCTTATCATCGGACTTTTCGTCGAACAGTTTCGAGGCACCCGATGCACCCATCCGCTCCCTTTGCGATTACACCGCGGCACCGCGGTGACGGCGTGCCCGGGCAGCGGTCCTGATGACGGGGTGGGAGGTTCGCCCCAGCAACCGGGTTCAGGAACGGCGCTTGCGGGTCGCGCTGGTGATGTTGCTCGTCGCGGTGCCGCTCGCCTTCTATGGGGGCAACTGGTGGCAAGCCAGATCCACTCAAGAGCAGGCGCTGGCATTCCAGCAGATGCAGGCGCAGGTCGAGACGCAGGTCCGCGAGTTGGACGAGCTACGTCAGCGCATGGCGGTACTCAGCAGTGGTGAGCAACTGGCTCAGCAGTCCAACGAGCAAAGCCGCCTGACCATCAAGTTGCTCGAAGAACAGAACTTCAAGCAGCAGCAGGAGCTGGCATTCTACAAGGGGGTTCTGGCCCCGGACAGCAAGGTCAACGGACTGCTGATCCGCAGCTTCGATATTCACCCGGCGGAGGCGCCTGGCGTCTATCGTTTCAAACTCATGCTCAGCCGTATCGGCAAGGACGACAAACCTCTGCAGGGGCGTTTGAACGTGCAACTGGAGGGCAGCATGAATGGCAAGGCGAAGAGCCTGCCGCTGACTCAGCTCAGTGGCGACCTCCCGGAAGGCTCGACCGAGAAGGCGATTCCATTCGCGTTCAAGCACCTGCAGGCGATTCCCGACGGTGGGCGGTTGGGTGAGCTGCGGATTCCCGAGGGCTTCGTGCCCAAACGCATACGTATCAAGGCTGATGTCGAAGGTGGAAAAGCCGTCGAGCGTCAAATCGAGTGGACTGACGGATAGGTGATGGTTCGCCATGTGGAATAAAGGCAAGGGCAAGGCAGACATGCAGCGCTTCACGGGCAAAACCAGCCTGATCGCGGCAGGTGCGCAATTTCGTGGCGACCTGGAGTTTCAGGGCGCAGTGCAGATCGACGGCAAGGTGCTCGGCGACATCCTCACCGAGCAGGGTTTGGTGCGGGTCAGCGTCGAAGGGCAGGTTGAAGGCGAGGTGCGCGCCCCCCATGTAGTGATCGACGGCGAGATCGTCGGTGATGTCTATGCCAGCCAGCACGTCGAGCTGGGCCCCAAGGCCCGGGTTCGCGGCAACCTCTATTATGGGCTGATGGAAATGGCCATGGGCGCTCAGGTCGAAGGTGGCCTGCGGCCGATCAAGGAGCAGGACAGACCGTTGGAGCTGCCCGAGAGCGTGGATGACGCTCAATAGTTGACCAATTTTCTAGGGTAAGCGGATAATATAGCGCTACCACGCAGTATGGGCGCCTGGCGCCGGGAGATAGAACATGAGCGTCGAAACCTTCACCCCTGCCGCTGCGATGCAGTTCACGCAGGGTGCGGCCAGCAAGGTGAAGAGCCTGGTTGATGAAGAGGGCAACCCGCGCCTGAAGCTGCGCGTGTTCGTCACGGGAGGCGGTTGTTCGGGCTTCCAGTACGGCTTCACCTTCGATGAAGAAGTGGCCGACGACGACACCATCGTCGAACGCGAGGGCGTCAGCCTTGTCGTCGACCCGATGAGTTTCCAGTACCTGGTCGGTGCGGAAGTGGATTACCAGGAAGGCCTCGAAGGCTCACGCTTCGTGATCAAGAACCCCAACGCGACCACCACCTGCGGTTGCGGCTCGTCGTTCTCGATCTGAGTCTTGCCTTACCTGAAAACGCCGCGCATTTGCGCGGCGTTTTTGTTTGTGTGGTTCTTTCAGGCGGGGTAGGTGTCGCACGTAGTTTCCTGTTGTCAGGTGCTGCTCGGTGCTGCCCATATACGGAAATGATCGTGCGGATCTGCCAGGGCCACCGGGCTGCGATGGCCAGAGGTTCCTTCGATGGCTCCAAAAAGCGGCAAGGTGCGATCTGGTCTGTCCCGGGCTGAGTGGACACTGACTTAAGGTGGATAATGTCCGCCGCAAGGAGTGTTCATGACCCAGACCAGACGACGTTTTCCAGAATCTTTCAAACGTGAAGCGGTAGACCAGGTGGTTGCCGGCACGCCGCTTCGTCATGTGGCCGAGACGCTCGGCATCGCTGAAAGCCTGCTGGGCAAATGGAAGCGCCAGTACGAACAGCAAGGTGACAATGCCTTTCCGGGCAATGGCAAGCAGCGTGGCGAGAGTGCTGAGTTGCGCCGGCTACGCCAGCAGCTGGCTCAGGTCACCATGGAGCGCGATTTTTTAAAAAAGGCGCTCGCCATCTTCTCGCAGCCCACGAAGTGAAGTTCCGCGCCATCGAGGCGCTGACCGGTCGCTATCCCGTAGCACCGATGTGCCGGCTGCTGCGGGTATCACGCAGCGGCTTCTATGCCTGGCAGCAGCGGCCACCTTCGGCGAGAGAG
>NZ_MSXU01000015.1:0-57479 GCF_001945375.1 Pseudomonas sp. PA1(2017) | reverse complement strand
TAATTGCCCGTGAGGCTTGACCATATAACACCCAAACAATTTGGCTGTTAGACGGTTGAAGTCGACAGTAATGCCGAAAATTTGCGAGAACACGTAATACCAACCGACATCACATACCCAATTCGCTGCAGCGGCTAAACCCCGAGGCAGCAACCAGTTTGCTTGACGACCATAGAGCGTTGGAACCACCTGATCCCATCCCGAACTCAGTAGTGAAACGACGCATCGCCGATGGTAGTGTGGAGCTTCTCCATGTGAGAGTAGGTCATCGTCAAGCTTCTACCCGAAAGCCCTGATCAGGTAACTGATCAGGGCTTTCTCTTTTTGGCTCGAATGATGGTGTGGCTGTGAGAGTCCCGGAGTGCCGGCCAGATCATCGTCAAGCTTCTATAAGAAACCCCAGATCTCGACAGAGGTCTGGGGTTTCGTCTTTTCGGGCCGCGAAAATCAACGGCCCAATGCTCGGCGGCGCCGAGCAGGCGGGGCATGCACATGCAGCACGCCGACCTGGGCATCGCTTCGCTCAAGCGCAGGCTACGGAAGTAATTTCGTGGTGGACGGGGGAAACGTCTTCCAGCTTACGGTGCGTATAGCGCTCTCGTAGCCTGGGTTAGCCGAAGGCGTAACCCAGAGAGCTGCACAGAGGAAATGGGGGCGCTCGACTATGTGCTGCTTATACGCGGTACGACGGAAGAAGTGGCCATGTTGGAACAGCGCTGATTTGGGCGACGTAATACTCGGGTAATGTTTGTCGCCCAGATAATCGGTATAACTGTGGGTTGCTTTCAGGGTCTCATTTAGAATGGTCGGTATTTTCGAGAACTCCACCCATGCCCGAGTCGGCCGCTCAACAGTCATTAGCTGAAGTACCTCTGACGGAGCTGGTCGCCTGCCACGAATGCGATCTGCTGATGCGTCGGCCGGAGATAGCCGATGGCGAGCGCGTCGAGTGCCCGCGTTGTGGCTACGAACTCTATAGCCATCGTCCTCAGGTAATACGTCGTAGCCTGGCATTGGTGCTGGCTGCACTGCTTCTGTACATCCCCGCCAACTTCCAGCCAATCATGCAGATGACCATGCTCGGGCAGAGCTCCCATGACACGGTATGGAGCGGCGTCCTGGGGCTTTACGACGCAGGCATGCAGAGCATCGCCGTGGTGGTGTTCCTCTGCAGCATGGCAGTACCGCTGCTCAAATTGCTATGCCAACTGTTGGTGCTGCTGAGCATCTGCCTCAAGGTGGGGCGTGGCTTCGGGCTGCTGCTCTACCGCATTTACCACCATATGCGCGAATGGGGCATGCTTGAGGTTTACCTGATCGGCATTCTGGTTTCCATCGTCAAGCTGGCGGATATCGCCGAGCTGTCCATCGGCTTTGGGCTGTTCTGCTTCATTGCGCTACTACTTGTGCAGGTCTGGCTTGAGGTGACCATGTCGCCCCACCAGATCTGGGAAGCGCTGGCCGGGGAGGACACCCATGCGCGCCATTGATGCGGGCCTGATCATCTGCCATGAATGTCATCAGCTCAATCCTCATCAGCCCGAGCTGAAGCGGCAGTTCTGCTCGCGTTGCGGCGGGCGTATATACGAGCGTCGTCCCAACAGCCTGGTGCGTACCTGGGCGCTGCTCATCACAGCGGCGATTCTTTATATTCCCGCGAACGTGCTGCCGATCATGACGGTCAATTCATTCGGCAAGGGCGCGCCCGATACCATCATGTCTGGCGTCATCACGCTGGTCGACAACGGCATGCTGCCGATCGCCATCGTGGTGTTCGTCGCCAGCATTCTGGTGCCGACCTTCAAGCTGGTCGGCATCGGTCTTTTGCTGTATTCGGTGCAGCGGCATCAGCCGATGTCGGCCCGGCAGCGCATTTTGATGTACCGCTTCATCGAATGGATCGGGCGCTGGTCCATGCTGGATATCTTCGTCATCGCCATTCTCGTGGCGGTGGTGCGGTTCGGCAGTCTGGCCAGCGTCGAACCGGGTGTGGGAGCGGTGGCTTTCGCCAGCGTGGTGATCCTGACCATGCTGGCAGCACTGACCTTCGACCCACGGTTGATTTGGGATAACACGGAATCGGATGACGACCATGAATGATCTGCCCACCGCCAGGACGCGTCCGGCCTCCAACTGGTCTGCTATATGGGTATTGCCTCTGATTGCGCTGCTGATTGGCGGCTGGCTGGCATGGCGTGCCTACAGCGAAGCCGGCATCGAGATCCAGGTGGTCTTCGCCAGCGGTGAAGGTATCGAGGCTGGCAAGACCGAAGTGGTCTTCAAGGGCATGTCGGTCGGCAAGGTCACCAGCCTGACCCTGGACAAGAGCGACAAGCAGCGCGGCGTCATCGCTACGCTGGAGATGAACAAGGACATCGAGCATCAGCTGCGGACGGGCACTCGTTTCTGGTTGGTCAAACCCAGCGTTAGCCTGGCCGGCATCACGGGGCTGGAGACGCTGGTTTCCGGTAACTACATCGCTTTCAGCCCCGGCGCCGGCGAGCCGGCCTACGACTTTCAGGCCCTGGCCCAGGCGCCACCGTTGTCCGATGAGCAGCCCGGGTTGCACCTGACCCTCAAGGCCGATCGATTGGGTTCGCTGAATCGTGACAGCCCGGTGTTCTTCAAGCAGATCCAGGTGGGGCGTGTGAAGGACTACAAGCTCGCCGATGATCAGACTTCGGTGGAAGTGAAGGTATTCATCGAGCCCGCCTACGCTCATCTGGTGCGTAAACACACACGTTTCTGGAACGCTAGCGGCATCAGTGTCGACGCCGATTTCTCGGGGGTGAAAGTGCGTAGCGAGTCCCTGGCCAGCATCGTGGCCGGCGGTATCGCTTTCGCAACGCCAGAGCACCGCAAGGACAGCCCGCCGACCGATCCCAGTAAACCGTTCCGCCTCTATGAAGACTTCGACGCCGCCCAGGCCGGCATCAAGGCGATGGTCAAGCTCACCGATTTCGAGGGTCTGCAGGCCGGGCGCACACCGGTCATGTACAAGGGCATTCAGGCCGGTCTGTTGAAGAACCTCAAGGTCGATCCGGATCTCAAGAGCGCCACCGCCGAACTGGCCATGGATCCGCTGGCCGAAGACTATCTGGTTGAAGGCAGCCAGTTCTGGGTGGTCAAGCCGTCGATTTCCCTGGCTGGCATCACCGGGCTGGAGGCGTTGGTCAAGGGTAACTACATCGCCATTCGCCCGGGTGAGCTGGGCGGGCCACCGCGTCGCGATTTCGTCGCCCGCACCAAGGCGCCACCGCTGGATCTCGGCGCCGAAGGTCTGCACCTGGTGCTGTTCAGCGACACGCTTGGCTCGGTGGATGTCGGCAGCCCGATTCTCTATCGGCAGATGAAGGTCGGCTCGGTGCAGAGCTTCCAGCTCGCCCGCGACAACAAACAGGTGGTGTTGGGCGTGCATATCGAACCCGAGTATGCCGGGTTGGTGAATCGCACCACGCGCTTCTGGAACGTCAGCGGTATTACCCTCAAGGGCGGGTTGTCCGGCATCGAAGTCAAGAGCGAGTCGCTGCAAACCCTGATGTCCGGCGGCATCGCCTTCGAGACCGATGACCTGAAGGCGCCCGCCGATGCCAAGCGTGTACTGCGTTTCGACCTCTATGCCGATCGCGAAGCCTCATTGAAGAGCGGTGATGCGCTGAGCATTCGGGTGGAGCGCGGTGACGGGCTCTCGCCTGGCACCGAGATTCGGTACAAGGGCCTGCAGATCGGCAAGATCGAGCGGGTCGAGCTGACTGGCGACCTGCAGGCGGTGATGCTGCATGGCCGCATCACCACGGCCGCGCAGCAGGTGCTGCGCCCCGGTTCGCGCTTCTGGGTGGTCAAGCCCGAGATCGGCCTGACCGGCGCCTCCAACCTGGATACCCTGATTGGCGGGCAGTACATCGAAGTGCAGCCGTCGAACCAGGGCAGCGGTCGACAGACCGATTTCGTGGCGCTCAAGCAGGCGCCCGAGCAGGTGGTCGAAGAGCCGGGTTTGCGCCTGGTGCTCAGTGCTCCACGGCGTGGCTCGTTGAAAGCCGATTCACCCGTGACCTACCGTGAAATACAGGTCGGCAAGGTCACGGGGTACGAGCTGGGCGCCACCGCCGACCGCGTGCTGATCCACATCCTGATCGAGCCTCGCTACGCGGGGTTGGTGCATACGGGCAGCCGCTTCTGGAACAGTTCCGGGTTCGGTGTCGATTTCGGTTTGTTCAAGGGCGTGCAAGTGCGGACCGAGTCGGTGGAGACCCTGGTCGCTGGCGGCGTGGCTTTCGCCACGCCTGATCCGACGGGTAGCGCGGCACGACCCGGGCAGACCTTTGCGCTGTTCGACGAGGCGCAGCCGGAGTGGCTACAGTGGGCGCCGAAAATCGCCTTGCCCAAGTGATGAAGACAACCGGGCGCTAGCTCATAAGCTTTCCAATGCAGTGAAACGAAAAGGCCCGCGTACTCCGCGGGCCTTTTGCATTACAGGGACAGGATTACGCCAGTTCGGCCGCGTCCTGTTCACTGCTGGCAGGCGTTGCAGCCTGCTCGCGGCGTTTGATGTACTTCCAGTCCGCTTCGTCGATGTAGATGCCGTTCGGGCCGCTGCCGCCTTCCAGGTCGATGGCCACGGTGGCCGAGACCTGGGGTTTCACCGAGGCGAGGATCGGTACGAAGCCGAGCTGCAGGCTGGTTTCGATCAGTGCCTGCTGGTTGCGCTCGTCGATGTCCGCCGCCTCGTCGAGGTAGTAGGGCAGGCGTACTCGGCCGGCCAGGTCGCGGTCCATCAGGTGCAGCAGCAGATACATGTTGGTCAGCGCCTTGATGGTCATCGTGGTGCCGTTGGAGGCGGCGCCATCGATGTCGGTATGGATAACCGGCTGGCCGTGCACCTTGGTGATCTCGAAGGCCAGCTCGAACAGATCCTTGAGGCCCAACTGGTTGCCGTTGGCGGCGACCAGGCGCGACAGGTAGTCCTTGGCTTCTTCGTTCTTGGCGTCCTGCTCGACATTCTGGGTCAGGTCGAACACCGACAGGGTTTCGCCTTCCTCGTACTGGCCGGCGCTGTGGATGATCTGGTCGATATGCCGCAGGGCTTCCTTGTTCGGTGCCAGCACGATGCGGAAGCTCGAGAGGTTGGAGACCTGACGCTTGTTGATCTCGCGGTTGAACAGCGCCAACTGGTGTTCGAGGTTGTCGTAGTCGCTGCGGATGTTGCGCAGGGTACGGGCAATGTCGGTGACCGCTGCGCGGCGTGCCTTGGCGAGCGTCAGGGCTTCGTCCTGACGGTGCGCGTAGGCGTTGACCAGCAGTTGCAGGCGACGCTCCATGTCGTCTTCGCTGTCGAACTTGGCGACGCCCTTGAGGCGCACCTGGGCGTACAGCGCCTCGATCTGTCCATCGACGCGCTGCAGGCCCTGCCAGGTATCCTGATAGTCGTTGAGCAGCGGCAACAGGTTGTCCAGAGAGTCGTCGACCGGCTCCATGTACGGCGTGCCGAATGGCAGGTCGGCGGGTAGCAGCTGGCGACGGCGCAAGGCATCTTCCAGCGTGCGTTCCTTGGCCTCCAGGTCGGCGATCTGCCTACCGACCAGTTGCAACTTGGCGGACAACTGCTGGACGCGTTCGGTGAAGGCGTCACTGGCGCGCTTGAGCTCGTCTTGGGCGCCTTCCAGCTGGGCGAGTTTCTCCAGCTTTTGCGGCTCCTCGGCGGTCAGGGTCTGGCTCTTGCGGAAGTCTTCCAGGGCCTTCTGGGCATCGAGTACCGCCTGGTAAAGCTGCTCGGCCTGGGCCTTGCTGGCGGCGCGGTCGGCGGCGACCGATTGCTGGGTCTTGAGCTGCTTGAACTCGCGGTCGAGACGATCCTTCTGGTCGCGCAGGGCAGCGCGGTCGGCCAGGGCCTGCAGGGCCGGCGGCTCGATATGGGACAGGTCGATATCCAGGCCGGGCACCTGGAAGCGCTCGCCCTTGAAGCCGTCGAGGATGGCTTCCAGGGATTTCACCCATAGGTCGCCCTCGTCGAGCTGGATGCCTTTCTCGCCTAGCGGCAGGCTGAACAGCTGACCGTTGAACAGACGCATCAGGCGATCGACATCGGCCTGGGAGAACTCTTCGCGCAGGCGCGAGTAGCTGTTGTTGTCGGCGTGGTCGAGCTGCTGCTTGACCGACTTGAGGCGTTTTTCCAGGTCGCGCAGGCGCTCGTCCAGGTCTTCGCTGGAGAACTGACGGGACTGCGCCAGGGCGCCGGCCAGTTCGTCGTGGGCGTCCTTGGCGGCCAACAACTGGGCTTCCAGGACCTTGACGTCGTCGACCAAGGCAAAGCGGTTCTTCAGTACCGCCAGCTCGCCCAGCCAGCGCTGGATCTCGCTGATCTCGCGCTCCATGCGCATCAGTTCCTGGGTGCCGCCGCGCTGATCGTTCTGCAGGCTGTCTTGCTCGTTGCGGTAGTGCTCGGCCTGGATGACCAGTTCTTCCTTGCGGGCATCGGCGTAGTCGTGCCAGGTGCCCAGCAGATTGTCGAGCAGCGGCGAGAGGCGATGCAGCTTGCCGCGCAGTTGTTCGCGCTGGGTGACGCCGGATGCCAGGGCTTCGATCAAGGGGCCGGCAGTGACCAGGGCCTGGTAGTCCTGCTCCATGCGGCGCACGTCGCGGAAGGCTTCCTCGGTGGCGGCGATGTAATCGACGCTGCCCGAACGCAGGCTGTGCTCGAAGGCATCGAGGAACAACTGCTTGAGCTTCGCTGCGGTGATCTCGCGCATATGCAGGAGGTTGATGAACAGGGCGCGGAAGGTCTTCAGGCTCTGCTCGCTGGTCGAGCGCAGCGGGATCAGGGTCAGGTCCAGCGGGATGCTGGTGTGGCCGCCGACCAGCAGGCGACGCAGTTCGTCGGGCTTGAGTTCGTAGGCGGTGATGCCGGCCTGGCCGAGGTTCTTGAACAGCTCGCGTTGGCGCAGGCAGGTGCCGTTGTGCTGGTAGTGATCCAGATCCAGCTCGCCCTGGTAGGCGAAGAACTGGTGGCCGAAACCGCCGCCTGGGCCACGACCGGCCACGCCGATCACATGGGGGCCTTGGGGCAGGGCGACTTCGACGAGGATGTAGCTGGTGTCGGTGGCGAAGTAGAACTTGCGCGACTGCTCCAGGCTGTACTTGCCGAAGCTCATGTCCGACATCCGCGCCAGGATCGGGAACTGCAGCGCGTTGATCGACGCCGACTTGCCGAGGTTGTTGGCGCCGTACACCGACAGCGGGTTCTCCAGCGGGAACAGGCCGAGGCTGTAGCCGGCGGTGTTGAGCAGGGCGAAGCGGCGGATGCCGTAGCGTTCCTGGGTCATGCGTCTTGCTCCTGTGCGGCGCGCTCTTCGGCCATGGCGCGAGACATGGCGTCTTCTTCGGATTCTTCTGCAGCGTCGTCGAGGGTGATGATCGGGTCACCACTGTCGTCGTCTATCAGCACCGGTGCCGGCAGCGGCAAGTCGGTGCTGTGCAGGCTGGCGGCCAGGTCGCGGTCGTGCTGCACCGCCAGGCATACGTCGAGGAAGCGGTGCATCGGCGGCAGGAAACGGTACACGCCGTTGCTGTCTTCGGCGAAGCCAAGCTGGGTCAGGCGGCGGATGACTTTGTCTTCGAGCTCTTCATGGGTAGTGACTTCGGCCTGCAGGAACAGGTCGCGGTACTTGTCGAGCAGTGCCGGCAGCTCGTCGCGGCCGATGGTGCCGCCGTCGAGCACGGAGAGTGGATCGCGGCCCTGGTCGGCCAAATGCTCGACCAGGATGAAGGTGAACAGCGCCAGACGCTGGGCGGTCTTGTTGACCTGCGGCGCGGCCTGCTCGGGCACGAAGTAGTAGAAGCCGCGCGGGTCGCAGACCAGCTCGAAGCCCAGGGCGCGAAACAGCGCGCGATACTGATCCTGCATGCTGGACAGCTGGGCGTAGCACTCGGGCTCGCTACGCGAGATGTGGTAACCCTTGAACAGGTCGCGGAACGCGGCCGCGAGCTGGGTCATTTCTTTCAAATCAATGTTCATGCGTCATGCTCACGGGCAGTCGTAGGGTGGACGACGCTTTATCCGTCCACCGCATGGCAATCAATAAGTTGGACAAAAGACGGCGTTGGCTGCGCGCCCCGGTCCACCCTACGTAAAAATCAGGCACTGGGACGACCCACCAGGGCATAGGAGCTGATGCTGATCTCATGCTCGCGGGTCAGGTAGGTCTGGCGCTCCAGGCGGTCACGCTGGAAGCGGCCTTCGCGCGACAGGCGCGAGAACCAGTACAGCAGCTCATCTGTGGCGCCTTCGGGCTCCTGCTCCAGCAGCCAGGTCATCAGATCCGGCAGTGGCAGCGACTGCTCGCAGCGGTCGATCATTTCCCGGGCGGTTTTCGGCGCACGCGGGTTGTCACCCTTGCGCTTGCCGGTGGCTTTCGGGAAGTGGTTGGGCTTGGCCTCGAAGCGCGCCAGGGCATAGACGTAAGCCTCGACCTGGGAGGCGCTGCCCAGGAAGTTGCTCTGCGGTCGGGTGAACAGCGGCATGGCGGCCTGCGGCACGGCGTCGATGCCTTTCTTGCGGATTACCGACAGGGCCAGCGCCGCACCACGGGTCACGGCGTTGTGCCGGCGCGCTTCCTCGCGCAGCGGCAGCAGCAGTTCGCGGGCCTTGCGCAGGGTCAGCTGGGCGCTGGTCTGCATTTCCAGAATGCGTGCGTGGGTGCGCAGCAGCAAGTCGTCGTCGACCAGTTGGCCGAGGCGCTGCTGTTCGCCGAGCAGCTTGAGCAGCACCTGCTCGACGCGGCGCACGCCTTGCTCGAAGGCGCCGTCGGCGGCGACCAGCTGGATCATCGGCTCGACGTACTCGTCCCAGGTGGCCAGCACTTCGGCGTAACGCTGGCGCAGGGGAATCTGCCGGTCGCTGGTCTTGGCCCGCTCGGCCACGCCGATCAACGCCTGCTCGTCGTTGCCCAGCTTCTTCAACACATCGCGCACGCGCATGTCGAGCAGGCGCAGCTGGCGGGCCAGGTCGTTGCCGTCGCGCACTTCGAAGGCGTCCTGGATGTAGCCTGCCAGGCGTTCGAGGTGGCGCAGGTAGGCTTCGATCTCCAGGCACAGGCCCAGGCGGTGCTCACGGCGCAGGTACGACAGGAAGTCATGGATCTGCGCGTTGAGCTCGAAGCGGTTGGGGCTCTTGGCCACCGGCACCAGGATATCCAGGCGGATCCACTGATCGAGCAGGGCGGTGACATCCACCGCCGTGCTTTGCGGCGGCAACTGGGCGGTCAACTGGTTGCGCAGCTCCACCAGGCTCAGGGTGCCGGCATCGAAGCGTTCACCGAGCGGTTCGAGCAGGGCCCAGTGCTCGGCGAGGGCGCGCAATACGCGTTTGGGGTCGATCATCGCGGGACGGTCGCTCGCTTGCGAAAAAACGCCGATTGTACGGGAAACGGAGCCTAACCTTTAAGGGCAGCGACACATTGTCATGTACCGGTCACGCCAGGCGGGCATGCTCGGCGGCAGTCGGGCCAGGCAACGCGTCGAAATACCCCGATATGGACAAAATATGCTCAACGGCCTTTCGATCTGTGGCCGTTGTCGGCACAATTCGCGTCCGCTTTTTTCAGGAGGCTGGCGGGCTCCTGTTGGCCGACCTTTATTACGGACTGCGCAATGATCAAAACGCCGTACTACCTCATCGACAAACAGAAGCTGATTGGCAACATGGAGAAGATCGCCTACGTGCGCGAACACTCCGGTGCCAAGGCGCTGCTGGCCCTCAAGTGTTTTGCCACCTGGTCGGTCTTCGACCTGATGCAGCAGTACATGGACGGCACCACCTCCAGCTCGCTGTACGAGCTCAAGCTCGGCCGCCAGAAGTTCGAAGGCGAAACCCACGCCTACAGCGTGGCCTGGGCCGATGACGAGATCGAGGAGATGCTGGCCAACTGCGACAAGATCATCTTCAACTCCATCGGCCAGCTCGAGCGTTTTGCCGAACAGTCCGAAGGCAAGGTGCGCGGCTTGCGCGTCAACCCGCAGGTCAGCAGCTCCGATTACCTGCTGGCCGACCCGGCGCGCCCGTTCAGCCGCCTGGGCGAGTGGGACCCGGAAAAGATCGAAGCGGTGATCGATCAGATTTCCGGCTTCATGTTCCACAACAACTGCGAGAACGGCGACTTCGGCCTGTTCGACAAAATGTTGAGCCACATCGAAGAGCGCTTCGGCCACCTGCTGCACAAGGTCGAGTGGGTCAGCCTCGGTGGCGGCATTCACTTCACCGGTGAAGGCTATGCGCTGGATGCCTTCTGCGCGCGCCTGAAAGCCTTTTCCGAGAAGTACGGTGTGCAGGTCTACCTGGAGCCGGGCGAAGCGGCCATCACTGGCAGCGCTTCGCTGGAAGTCACCGTGCTCGACACCCTCTACAACGGCAAGCATTTGGCAGTGGTGGACAGCTCCATCGAAGCGCACATGCTCGACCTGCTGATCTACCGTCTCAATGCCAAGCTGGCGCCCAGCGAGGGTGAGCACACCTACATGGTGTGCGGCAAATCCTGTCTGGCCGGCGATATCTTCGGCGAATACCAGTTCGAGAAACCGCTGCAGATCGGCGACCGCCTGTCGTTCGTCGACGCGGCTGGTTACACCATGGTCAAGAAAAACTGGTTCAACGGCCTGAAGATGCCCGCCATCGTGGTCAAGCAACTCGATGGCAGCGTCGAGGTGGTTCGTGAATTCGGCTTCGACGATTACCTGTCGAGCCTGTCGTAATACCGCAGCACCTTTCTCAACGAGCGCAGTACCCTGGAGGTGAAACAATTGAAGAAGAACGTCCTTATCATTGGTGCAGGAGGTGTCGCCAAGGTGGTGGCCCACAAGTGCGCGCAGCACAACGACGAACTCGGTCGTATTGCCATCGCGTCACGGAACATCTCCAAATGCCAGGCCATCATCGACAGCGTAAAGGCCAAGGGTAGCCTCAAGGTACCCGCCGACATCCAGGCCTTCTCGCTCAATGCACTGGATATCGAGGCGACCAAGGCGCTGATCCGCGAGACCGAATCGCAGATCGTCATCAACGTCGGTTCCGCCTTCCTCAACATGTCGGTGCTGCGTGCCTGCATCGATACCGGCGTGGCCTATCTGGACACCGCCATTCACGAAGAACCGGGCAAGATCTGCGAAACCCCGCCCTGGTATGGCAACTACGAGTGGAAACACCTCGAGGAATGCCAGCAGAAGAACATCACGGCCATTCTCGGCGTCGGTTTCGACCCGGGTGTAGTCAACGCCTATGCGGCCCTGGCCCAGCAACAGCATTTCGACAAGATCGAGTCGATCGACATCCTCGACGTCAATGCCGGCAGCCACGGCAAGTATTTCGCGACCAATTTCGATCCGGAAATCAATTTCCGCGAGTTCACCGGTACCGTCTACAGCTGGCAGAACGCCCAGTGGACGACCAACAGCATGTTCGAGGTCAAGCGTACCGATGACCTGCCGGTTGTAGGTTCCCAGAACCTGTACCTGACCGGCCACGATGAAGTGCATTCGCTGTCCAAGAACCTGGACGTGCCCAACGTGCGTTTCTGGATGAGCTTCGGCGAGCACTACATCAACGTATTCACCGTGCTGAACAACCTCGGCCTGCTCAGCGAGCAGCCGGTAAGAACCGCCGAAGGGCTGGAAGTCGTGCCGCTGAAAGTGGTCAAGGCCGTGCTGCCGGATCCGTCCTCGCTGGCGCCGGGCTATACCGGCAAGACCTGCATCGGTGACCTGGTCAAGGGCACCAAGGATGGCAAGGCCCGCGAAGTGTTCATCTACAACGTGGCCGACCACGAAGAAGCCTTCGCCGAGACCGACAGCCAGGGCATCTCCTACACCGCCGGCGTACCGCCGGTAGCCGCTGCACTGCTGGTGGCCCGTGGCGAGTGGGATGCAGCACGTATGGTCAACGTCGAAGAACTGCCGGCCGAGCCGTTCCTCAAGCTCCTCGACGTGATGGGGCTGCCCACGCGCATCAAGGACGAGCATGGTGATCGCCCGTGGGATCAGGTTGTTTGATGACAGCGAGCAGCTGCGCGTCGGCCCTGCTGCGTTGAACCCAGGCTGGTACGCCAGCCCGGTCGAAGTGCTCATGTACTGCAGTACATGAGCCCGCGACTCCGACCGCTTTTCGCCTGGGTTCGCCTTGCAAGGCTCTAGCTCGCAAGCTCGTGGATGAGCGTCGTCAAGAAAAAGGATCGCCTCGGCGATCCTTTTTCGTTTCAGGCCGCCTGTGCGGTCAGACCGTCACCACGCCCAGCAGCACCGCCGAGGCCAGCATGATCAGGCTAATACCCCAGGCCCATAGCACGGTGTAGCGGATGTGCTTGTACAGCTCGACGCCGGCCAGGCCGATGGCCAGGTACACGCTGGGCACTACCGGGCTGACGCCGAAGCCGGTGTTCTCGCCGATCAGCATGGCATTGGCGACCGACGCCGGATCGACACCGGCGGCTACCGCCACATCGCGGATTACCGGCAGAAGGGCGAAGTAGTAGGCGTCCGGCGAGAACAGCATGCCCAGCGGCACCCCGAAAGCACCGATGATCACGTGAATCCAGTTGGCCGAGCCCTCGGGCAGCACGTTGATCATCCAGTGCGCCATACCGTCGGACATCCCCGCGCCGGCCAGCACGCCGAGCAGAATGCCCGCGGCGAGCATCACCAGGGCCATCTGCATGGCATCCGTGGCGTGGGCGCGCAGGGCCTTGTTCTGGTCGTCCAGGCTTGGATAGTTGAGCAGCAGGGCGATGCCCAGGCCGACCATGAAGCAGGCGAACAGCGGGAAGGCACCGGTGAACAGGCAGGCCAGGATGCCGGCGGTCAGCGCCAGGTTGGCCCAGTAACGCCAGTTATCCGGGGGCAGCATCTGCGAGGTGTCGACCTGAGGTCCTTCGCTTACCTCGTTGTCGGTGATTACCCCGCCGGCCGCTGCAAAGCTGCGTTGCGCGCGCAGGCCGAGAAACACTGCCAGGGCCATGACCAGCACCAGGCCGATACCCTGAATCGGGATCAGTGAAATCCACAACTGTGAGGCATCCAGCCCGGACACCGCAGCGGCGCGCGTGGTGGTACCGCCCCAGGGCACCATGTTCATCACTCCGGCGCTGAGCACCACCAGGCACAGCAGCATCTGTCGGCTCATGCCCAGGCGCAGGTACAGCGGCAACAGGGCGGGTATGACCAGCAGAAAGGTCGCGGCACCGATGCCGTCCAGATGGGTGACCGCGGTCACTGCCACGGTGACGATGGCCACGGCGAGCGGGCGGCCCTTGGTGCTTTTGAGTAGGAAGCGCACCAGCGGGTCGAATAACCCGCGGTCACGCATGATGCCGAAGTAGAGAATGGCGAAGATGAACAACGTGGCGGTCGGCGCCACGGTCTTCAGGCCTTCGGTGATGAATTTGCCGATTTCCGCTGGGGCGAAGCCGGCCAGCAGGCAGGCGACGACCGGCAGGGTGACGAAAGCCACCAGTGGGGTGATGCGGCGCATCAGTATCAGGATGACGATGGCGAACATCAGGGTGAAGCCGAGGGCGGTGATCATGACGATCTCTCCGGTTTTATTATTGTCTGGAGTCGCAGGGCTGGCGTGATCGAGTTCAAGCGGGTGCGGGCAGCCTCAGGTCGAGCAGCGCGTAGCTGAGGCTCTTGCCGTGGCGGTCGATGCCGGGGCTGGCATTCACACCGCCTTCCAGGGCGTTTTCCACCACGAAGTTGAGGCCGCCCAGGTTCGGCAGCTCGTAGCGCCGCACCGTGCCGATGCGGCGGTGGGCCAGGCAGGCCGCCACGCGCTCGGCGGTCAGCTCGCGGGCCAGCCAGGCATAGTGCGCCGGCTCGTAGGCGAACACCGCCACGCTGAGAATGTTGCCCTTGTCGCCGGCGCGGGCGTGGGCGTAGTCGCACAGCAGAACGTCGCTCATCAGAACCACTCCACCTGTTGCTGCACCGCGGTGCGGGGGATCAGGAAACTCGCCGTACCGAGGGATTCGGCGAGGTGTCGGCGCACACCACCGCCACCCGCCGGGCCATTGGTGTAGAGCGACTCGGCGTCGAGCAGCAGGTTTTCCAACAGCGCCTTGTCACGGTCGACGAAGCTGATGCGCAGGCGTACGTCCTGCGCATCCGGCGTGCTGGCAAGGCGCTGTTGCAGCCACTCGCCGCGTGCATCGTTGAACAGGCTGGCGACGCCGATCAGATCGATCCACGGCGTCAGGTGCGGCGCCAGGCGCGCGCAGCGCTGTAGCAGCACGTCACGGGCGAGTGCGGCGCGGGCCAGGGCGCCGGGGCCTGCATAGGAAATTTCTGCCTCGGCGAACCAGTTGCCGCGCAGGCCGACCAGACCCTTGAGCTCGGCGGGGCGTGGATGGCCGCGCACGCCCTCGACGGCCACCAGATCGGGGCCTACCTGGCGAACGCGAGCCTGGCTCAGGTCCAGAGTCACGTCCGGCGTCAGGTAGGCAGCCGGGTCGTGGACTTCGTAGAGCAGCTGCTCCTTGACCGTGCGCTCGGTGACGCAGCCACCGGTGCCAGCGGCCTTGCCGATGGTCACGCGGCCGGTGGATTCGATGCTGGCGATCGGGCAGCCGACATTGGCCAGATCCGGCACATCCTTGAGGCCCGGGTGGGCAAAGTAGCCGCCGCTGACTTGGGTACAACATTCGAGCAGGTGGCCCACTGCGGTGGCCAGGGCGATGCGATCCCAGTCCTCGGCCTGCCAGCCGAAGGCATGGCGCAAGGGGCCGACCGCCAGGCTTGGGTCAGCGACGCGGCCGCAAAGCACGATATCGGCGCCTTCATCCAGCGCCTGCACGATGCCATCGTCGCCGGTGTAGACGTTGACCGACACTACCTCGCCGTCAAGCGCGTCGGGCAGCCAGCCTTGCAGGCTGCCGCGCACCTCGAGCAAGTCGTCACCCACTACGCAGGCGATACGCGCCGCGGCGTAACGACCGCCCTGCAGTTGCTGGCGCAAGCGCAGAGCCGCGGCGCCGGGATTGGCCGCGCCGCCATTGGTGATGATCGGGATGCCGGCATTCAGGCAGATCTCCAGCACCGGTTCGAGGAAGTCGAACAGGCGCGTGGCGTAGCCGCTGTCGGGGTCGGCCAGGCGGCGCAGTTGCGCTTCGGCCAGGGTGCGTTCGGCGAGCAGTTCGAAGAACAGGAAGCGGCGGCCGTCGCGTGTGGCCAGGTCGCTTGCCAGTGCCAGGGCGGCATCGGGCCGGTCATTGGCGAAGCCTGCCCCGCAACCGATATGGACTGTTGTCATCGTTATGATCCAGGTCGAGGTTAAGGGTCTGTTGACGTTTCAGCACGAGCCACGTTGCCGCGAGAAATCTCGCCAGGTGAGGCGGAGGACGCACGGAATGGCGTTCCTTTTTCAAGTCCTCCGACGACGCATGGCGAGATTTCCCACGCAACCCGCAGGGCCGGGCTCGTTTGTCGCGATGCTGCGTTTCTCGCCGACTCATTTAGCACGCTAAACATCGCGGCTCGCGCCTTGCCTCGCGACGAAACGAGCTCCAGCGTGGCTGTGCGTGAAACGTCAACCGCCCCTCAGGTCAGCGTGCCGTGCCTGGATTTAGTTGTGAATTCGAAATGTGATATCAATTGATAAAACAATTTTATAAAAGTGCTCACTCATGGATATCAGCTTTCGCCAGCTTCAGGCCTTCGTCCTCATTGCCGAGCAGCGCAGCTTCAGCCGCGCGGCCGAGCAGATCCATCTGTCCCAGCCGGCGCTGAGCTACAGCCTGCGCAAGCTGGAAGAAGCGCTGGGGCTCTCGCTGTTGGCGCGCAACACCCGTAGCGTGGAGCTGACCGAAGCCGGCGTGCGCTTTCTCGAGCAGGCCCGGCGGCTGCTGCGCGACATGCACCACGCGGTGCACGATGCCCATGAGCAGTTGCACCTGCAAAGTGGTTCGCTGCGAATCGGCGTGCTGCCGTCTGTGGCCATCGAGCCATTGCCGCGGGTGCTGGTCGACTACCGACAGCGTTATCCGGGCATCGAGATCAGCCTGCGCGATGGCCGCGCCGGAGAGATCCGTCAGTGGGTCAGCAACGCCGAGGTGGACTTCGCCATCACTTCGGTAACCGATGAGCCGGGCGTGCTGGATTTCCAGCCGCTCTACGACGACAGCCTGGTGCTGCTGGTGCGCGGCCTGAGCCGCTCGCGCGACAAGAAGCTGCTGTCGGCGCTGCAGTCGCTCGATTACGTGGCCACCACCCGTGACACCAGCCTGCGCACCATGGCCGATGAGACCCTGGCGCGCATGGGCTTGCTGCGCGAGCCGGCATTCGAGGTCGCCTACATGAGCAGCGCCGCTGCGCTGGCGCGGGCGGGGCTGGGTTATGCGTTGCTGCCGGCCAGCGTGGCGGACACCTTCAACGGCGATGGCAGCCTGTCCGTGCATTCGTTGCCGATGGCGCCGGCTCGTGGCATTGGCGTGCTGCAACGCAAACCCTGCTACCTGAGCCCGCCGGCCCAGGCCTTCGTCAGCCTGCTCAAGCAGCAGGCCGAAGCCATTGGCCTGTAGCTACGGCTGACGTTTGGGGCTACCCGTAGCAGGCGATTCACGCGACAATCAGCGCCTTCGAAAATCGATGTGCCGGGTACCTGACGTTTGAACACCGAGCTGCGCCGCCGCGCCTATCTGGATGCCATGCAAGTGGCCAGTTGGCTGCCGCGCGTCGAACTGCCATTCGCGGCGCCATCGCGACCCGAGCTGCTGGTCGCCTTCGAGCCGGAACCGGAAGTCGTAGCGCCGCCATCGGTGCGCGCGAAGGAGCCTGCACAGGCCGTGGCGCCAGTGGTCAGCGAGGTGGTGGCGCGTGAGCGACCGCGCATCGAAGTGCCCAAGCCCGGTACCGCGAGCAAGGCCAGCGAGCCTGCCGCCGAAGAAGCCAGTGCCGCGCCGACACCGCGCGAACGGCCAGCGCCACCGCCGCGTTTCGCCCTGCAATTGCTGCGTGCCGGCAGCTGCGCGCTGCTGGTCGAGCTGCCCACCGGCGAGCCGTTCCAGAGCCGCGACCCGGCTTACTTGCTGCTCAAAGACCTGCTGCGTGCCGCCGGCTTGCCGGATGCCCCGCAGATCATCGGCGAGCCGGTGCGCTGGCCACTGCTGTTGCGCGGCAACATGGACCAAGGCCCGCAGGCCGCGCTGGATTTCGTGCAGAGCTTCATCGGCGCGCGCCTGGAAGAGCAGGAGCCCTGCGCCTGCCTGTGGCTGATCGGTCTGCCGGCCATTCGTTTCGCCGGTGACGCCGATGCCGAGGCCTATAACCGCGAGTTGCAGGTCGAGGAGCTGGGCGCCGCCTGGGCACTGCCGGGCTTGGAGTTGCTGATGGACGAACCGCAGCGCAAGCGGGAACTCTGGCATGCCATGCAGCGAGTTCGTCGGCGCTGGCTGGAGGCCTCGGCATGAGTGACGCAATCACCTTCCGCCGGGCCACCGAGGCGGATATCGATGCGGTACTGAAGATCGAATACGCCGCGTTCAGCCATCCATGGACGCGCGGCATCTTTCTCGACAGCCTGAAATCCTACGAAGTCTGGCTGATGTTCGAAGGCAGCCAGCAGGTCGGCCATGGCGTGATCAACGTGATCATCGATGAGGCACACCTGCTCAACATCACCGTAAAGCCGGAGAGCCAGGGCCGCGGCCTGGGCTTGCGTCTGCTCGAACATCTGATGGCCCGCGCCGCCGAACTCAAGGCCGGCGAGTGCTTTCTGGAAGTGCGCTCGAGCAATCAGGCGGCCTATCGCCTGTACGAGCGGTATGGTTTCAACGAGATCGGCCGCAGGCGCGATTACTACCCTGCGCCGGGCGGCCGTGAAGACGCGCTGGTGATGGCCTGCACGCTGGTGGAGTGAGTTAGCGGCGCGCCCAGCGCCGTTCGCGGCGCTCTTCCTCGACCTGGCTCAGGTCGTATTTGTCGAGAAACTCCTGAGACTGTTCATCGCCTTCCGGTTCATCCGCTTGTTTCGGCTCATCGGTCGGCCGCGCGGTTTTGTGCGCAGCGTCCTGGCCCGGTTTGCGCGGCACCAACGGCTCCACCACATCGCGCAGAATGGGCGGCTCCGCCGGTTGCTCGGTGGCCGTTTGGCGGCTGGCAGGCGGCGTCTTGTCAGTCATGACGAACTCCAGATCGGTCATTGGCTCTAGGCAATGGACGCCCGCGGGCCCTGAAAGATTCAGCGTTTCGGCCTTCAACCCTCTGATTCATGAGGGGTTCGGGGTGCGAATCGCCTTGTCAAAAAGGCCAGTGCATCCGTATGGTGCGCATCGACCTTCTCGGGAGCCGCCGCCGTGAGCGATCTCAAGCACCTGTTCGACAACAATGAACGCTGGGCCGAAAACATCACCCAGAACGACCCGGACTTCTTTCCCCGCCTGGCTCGCCAGCAGACGCCCGAGTACCTGTGGATCGGCTGCTCGGATGCCCGCGTGCCGGCCAACGACATCGTCGGCCTGCTGCCTGGCGAGCTGTTCGTGCACCGTAATGTAGCCAACGTGGTCCTGCACACCGATCTCAACTGCCTGTCGGTGATCCAGTACGCGGTCGACGTGCTCAAGGTCAAACACATCCTGGTCACCGGCCACTATGGCTGCGGTGGCGTGCGAGCGGCCATGCACGATGCGCAGTTCGGCCTGATCGATGGCTGGCTGCGCAACATCCGCGACCTCTATTACGAGCAGCATGCGCAACTGGCCGCATTGGCCGACGAGGAGGCGCGTGTCGATCGCCTGTGCGAGCTGAACGTGATGAAGCAGGTGGGCAACGTCAGCCGTACCAGCATCGTCCAGAACGCCTGGCACCGCGGCCAGTCGCTGGCGGTCCACGGCTGCATCTATGGCCTCAAGGACGGGCGCTGGAAGGATCTCGACGTCACCGTCAGCGCTGCCGATCAATTGCCCGAGCAGTATCGCCTGCGCCCGCCGCAGACATGAGTGTGGGTAAACCTTCACGTCAGCTGGCGATCGCCGGTGTACTGATAGCAGTGCTGTGCTGGGCGGGTAACGCCCTGGTGGCCCGTGCCTTCGCCGGTGAAATTCCACCGTTCGCTCTGGCGTTCTGGCGCTGGAGCCTGGCACTGGTGCTGGTGTTGCCGTTCGTAGCGTTGCCCCTTTGGCGCCATCGGGCAGCGCTGCGCCATGCCGGTTGGCGCCTGCTGGTTATCGCCGCTTTCGGTATCGCCGGCTACAACACCTTTCTTTACAGCGCGGCGCAAACCACCGCGGCGATCAACATCACCCTAGTCAACACCTGCATCCCGCTGATGACGTTCATCTTCGCCGGTCTGCTGCTGGGCGACTGGCCGGCTCGGCGCGCCTGGTGGGGCATGGCGCTGGCGGTGTCCGGGCTGCTGGTGCTGATTTGCCGTGGCGACTGGCAGACGCTGGCAGGCATGGCGTTCAACCATGGCGACTTGATCATGCTGCTGGCGGTGCTCGACTGGGCGCTCTATACCGTGCTGCTCAGGCGCTGGTCGGCGTATCTGTCGCCGATTCCGCCGCTGGCCCTGCTGGGCATCTTCATGCTCCTGGGCGTGCCGATGATCCTGCCGTTGTACCTGTACGAGCTGTCCACTGGCGCGCAGCTGCTGGCCACGCCGGCCAATCTCTCGGCCATCGCCTACACGGCAGTGTTCGCCTCCCTGGTCGCCTACCTGGGCTGGAACAACGGCGTGAAGGTGCTGGGCGCCTCCACCGCGGCGATGGGCAATTATTTGATGCCCGTGTTCACCGCGATCCTGGGTTGGGTTCTGCTCGGCGAGGCGCTGCAACTGTTCCATTGGTTTGGCGGGGCGATGATCTTCGCCGGGCTGCTGCTGGCCACCTTGCCGAAGCGCTCGCAGCGGGTGGCGGCCTGAAATGCCCGAGCTGTGGCCTGCCATGAACTGAAAACGCCCTCTTGCGAGGGCGTTGTTTTATCGGCGATAGGCTGCCAGCACCTGATCGATCTGCAGATCGACGCTCTGTAGACCGCCGCCGGACAGATACCAAAGCGCAGGATCGAGGTAGACGACTCGTTTGGCCTGTGCCGCCGGTGTACGCGCCAGTGGCGAATTGGCGAGGGTGGCGACATCCAGCGGCGTGGCGCCAATGGCCGCGCTGCGGTCGATGATGAAGATCACGTCGGGCCGGGCTGCGGCGATGGCATCGGCGTCCAGCGGCTGCGGGCGTTGGCGAGGTGCGCCTGCGGGCTGAGGCGCCGGCGCGGGCAGGGCGCGTGGCGCCTGCAGCAGGGAGTAGATCAGGGCCTGTTCGGTCGGTGCGAAGCGGCCGTCGTTGTGGGTCAGCACCAGGGTGCGTTGACCCGAGGTGGAGACTTGTTGGCGAGCCTTTTCAGCCTTGCCCTGCAGAATGTTCAGCGCCTGTTTCGCCTCAGCGGATTTGCCGACCAGTTGGCCAAGCAACCTGGCGTTGTGGGCGATGGTGGCGAAGTAGTCGTCGCCGGTAATGCCCATGTCCAGCGTTGGAGCCAGGGCCTGCAAGGCCTGGCGGCTTTCTCCCTGGCGGCCGGTGATCAGGATCAGATCCGGTTTCAGTGCCGCGATGGCGTCGATGTCCGGCGTTTTCATGTTTCCGGCGTCCTGGGTCTGACCGGCTTTTTCTGCCAGGTAAGGCGGTACGTTGCCGGGTACGGCCAGTACCCGCTCGCCGGCACCCAGGGCGAGCAGGCTGTCATAGCTGCCGTAATCGAAGCTGACGATTCGCTGGGGATCGCGAGCGACTTCGACCTGCTGGCCTGCCTGGTTGACGCTGAGGGTGGCGGAAGATTGTCGGGCGTCATGGCTGCAGCCAGCCAATGCCAACGCCAGAAGTGAAAACAGTGCGGCCTTGTTCACCTGATCGAGCTCCTTGGTCGTTCGGTTCGCAGCCGAATGCCGCAATCCTGAGGGGCTGGGAACATAGCATTCAAAGCTGATCGAGAAGCTTTCTCAACGGGTAAAGTTTGCAAATGCCAGACTGCTGCCACACCTGTAACTGCATTTCCTCGGGCAATGTAGGGCTGATTTGCCCCTGCCGGAAAACTTTACGGGATGCGCGGGGGTCTATGCCGTTGGCTGGTGTCAGCAATACGTTGCTAACGCTGTAACGGGCATGAAAGCGATTCAGTTGCTAGTGTTATGCCATCTGCAGAAGGAAGGGTCGTGAGTTAATGGATTACTCGCACGTCTCTCTAACTCGAAAAACGGCGCTCTCGCGTAGGCTGACGGCCGGGTATCCGTCGCTTCGTGGTGCCTGCTGGCGGGCCGTGTTGCTGGTGCTGCTGGTGACCAGCCTGAGCGGCTGCATACGCAATCAGGCCAACGGCGCCTTCACCAGCAACAGTGCCGCGGCCAGCCCCGGCGAACTGTTCCAGACCCATTCTGATCGCCTGGCCACCATTGGCATGCGCAACAACCTCAACAGCCTCTATCGTCTGATGGACAAGCTCTACCAGCGCAACCCGCGAGAGTGGCGCAAGACCGGGCTGACCAGCCGCGACGCGGCGGCGCAGTCGGTGCAGCAGGCGATCGAGCAGGGTAGGCCGCCGCCAGCGCTGGCTGGCCGGCAGGACATCGCGGCGCTCAGCTATGCACTGAGCCCCGAATTCCAGGGCGACCGGGTCGGCGCCTTCATCTACGCCATCGGCAGCATGGTGGTCACCGCCCACGGCGGGCGTACGCAGTTTTACCTCACTGATTCCATCGACGCGCAGTTCGTGCACAACGCAGCGCGTAACATCGAGAAGGCCACCTGGCTGCTGGCCACGCGGCGCGACGCCCAAGGCAATCCGTTGCTGCTTTCCAATGAGCTGTCCGGTGACGCACGCAACCTGAGCTTCGCCGTGGAGTTCAGCAAGATCGTCGCCCGCCTGGATTATTTGAGCGACGTGCTCGACGAGCGCTACCGGCGTATCGGCGTGAATTACGCCCACAGCCTGCTATTTCTGAATTTCCTGCCGGTGCAGTAGGCGCCCATTGTCAGGGCGCAACCGATTCAGACCTTTCTGACGAATTCCGATTTCAGCTTCATCGCGCCGATGCCATCGATCTTGCAGTCGATATCGTGATCGCCGTCGACCAGGCGAATACCCTTGACCTTGGTGCCGACCTTGACCACCAGCGAGGAGCCCTTGACCTTGAGGTCCTTGATCACGGTGATGGTGTCGCCGTCCTGCAGCACGTTGCCGACCGAGTCCTTGATCACCTTGGCGTCATCGCCCGCCGCCTCGTTGTCGGTGGCCGACCATTCGTGGGCGCATTCCGGGCACACCAGTTGGGTGCCGTCTTCGTAGGTGTATTCGGAGTTGCAGGCGGGGCAGGGTGGCAGCGTGCTCACGGGGTATCCTTCTGAGGCCGTGGAGAAAAGGCCGCAGATTATATAGGGTTTTACACGCTGCCGGGGATCGACATCAGGCGTCAGGCAATAGTGCCTCTGCCTCGATCTCGATCAGCCACTCGGGCTCCGACAGCCCGGTGACTACGACCCAGGAGGTGGCCGGGGGCTGCTCGGGGAAGAAACTGCGCAGGGCATCGACGATATGCGCCTGTTGGTCTCGCGCCTGGGCGGCGATGTAGATGCGCAGTATCAGCACGTGCCGCAGGTTGCCTCCGGCGGCTTCAAGAATCCTGCGCACATTGTCCAGCGCCGCCTGGGTCTGACTGGCCAGGTCATCGCCGACCAGTCGCTCGTGCTCGTCCACCCCGATCTGCCCGGACAGGTGGATGCGCCGCCCGCCCTGGCTGATCACGGCCTGGCTGAAGCCGTACTGCAGGGTGTCGAATACCGAGTCGGGGTTGAGTGTTTGCCTGTGCATCGATGCGTCCTCCATCAGAAACAGCCCGCCAGTCTAGCGTTGCACCCAGGGCCAGGCAGGCCGAGACTGTTGCCGGTTGTGCAGACGAGCGCGGATAACCCGAACTCATCGCGGCTTCGCTGTCTCCAAACGAGAGTGGTGGTTCGGCCCGTGCCGAGCGCTGCATCTGCCGATGAGTCCTGGGTCGCCGTTGAGCGGTCCGCCATAGCCAGTGGAGGCGCTATGTTTTTTCCCCAGTTGCCGGGTGTCAGCCTGTTCCAAGTGATGAAGAAGACGGTCACCGACTTCATTGACGACGAGCTGCCCACCTATGCCTCGGCCCTGGCCTTCCAGATGTTCTTTTCGCTGTTTCCCTTTCTGCTGTTTCTGGTCGCGCTGATCAGCCTGCTCGACATGCAGCCGTTCTTCGACTGGCTGCGTCAGCAGGCCGAACTGCTGCTGCCGCTGTCCACGGTCGAATTGGTCAACCCGGTAATCGACCAGTTGCAGACCCAGAAAGCCGGGCTGTTCTCGATCGGTATCGTGGTAGCGCTGTGGACGGCTTCGTCAGCGGTGCGCTCGACCATGGACGCGATGAACAAGGCCTATGGCGTTAAAGAGGGGCGCAAGCCGTGGAAGCGTATCCCGCTGTCGCTGCTGTACACCATCGGTATCGCGGCGGCGCTGCTGACTGCCGCCGCACTGATGGTGCTCGGCCCGCAGGTAATGAACTGGCTGGCGCATCAGATCGGTATCGAGCAGATCGTGGTTACTCTGTGGAACTGGCTGCGCCTGCCCGTGGCGGTGTTCCTGCTGATGATCGTGGTGGCGGTGGTGTATTACGTGGCGCCGGATGTCGAGCAACGCTTCCGCTTCATCACGCCAGGCTCGGTATTGGCGGTGGTGGTGTGGATCGCCGCCTCGGTCGGCTTCGCCTATTACGCGCAGAACTTCGCCAACTACAACGCCACCTACGGCAGCATTGGCGCGATCATCATCTTTCTGCTGTACCTGCACATTTCCTGTGCGGTGCTGTTGTTCGGCGCTGAGCTCAACGCGGTCATCGAGCATTATTCGGACGAAGGCAAGGAACCGGGCGAGAAGGAAGTGCAGCCGGAAAACGAGCCTACCTGACGGCAGGCGGCTCGGGCGGCCAGGTCAACCGGCCGCTGTCGCTGAAACGCCGCGTGCCGAACAGGCCGTCGGCGAGCTTGCCCCGCAGCTGATAGGGCAGGTTCTGCCCCGGTTGATGAGTGCTGGCGCCCCAAGCCTGGCGCAGCACCGAATAGGCCGAAATGGTCACCGGGACGCTGATCACCGTCTCACCAAAGCGTGGTACCTGACCGCGCTGGTCGCTGACGCCGCGCGCCAGCGGTTGGTCGTTGATGTCCAGGGCGAGCGATACGCCATTGAAGTCGATGGCACTTTCATTGGGATTCTGCACCCGCAACTTCACGGCGAAACGCGCTTCCAGCCCTTGCGACGGCAGCGGCTCCAGCCCGACCAGGTCGATATGCAGCGGATCGCGCGGTGCCCAGGATGCACAGCCGGCCAGCGCGGCCATCAGCAGCAGGGCATTCAGGTGGCGCAGTGTCGGGCGCATGGCAATTCTCCGGCAACGTTGATCGTGCAGTTGAGACCGCAGCCGGGAGCGATCGGCTCAGGCCGTCGCGCGTTGTCTGGCTGCCAGCACCAAGGCGATGCCACCCAATACGGCCAGTGAACTCAACCCCAGGCGCAGGCTCAGAGCCTCGCCCAGCAACAGCCCGCCAGCCAGCGAGCGCGGTGATGACCGGGACGCTCAGTTGCACGGTGGCGGCCTGGATGGCTTTCAGGTCGGCGATGGCCATGTATCAGATGGCGTAGCCGAGCCCGGAGGCCAGGGCACCGGACGCCAGGGCGTAAAGCACGCCACTTACGTCCCACTCCATGGTCTGCAGCAGCGCAAGGCTGAGCAGTGCGGTCAGGGGCTGGCAGCGCACGAAGTTGCCGGTGGTGGCCGCCAGTGCATCGCTGGCGCTGCGCCCCAGCAATGAACAGGCGCCCCAGGTCTAGCGGCGGGGGAGTCTTTTCTTGGGCGCGTGAGCGGATCTAAGCATGGCCGCTGAACGCGCGGGCCATGGGCACAAGGTTCCAGAACCTGTTCATGATCTTTAAGCCCAGGTTTGGCGACTAAGTGGCGCAAGCGGCCGTTATCCGAGCCATTGTGGGAGCCGCGACCTCGCGGCGAATCGCTCAGGCACCGCCGAAATAGGCAGTCAGGCTGCAATCGTTTCGCCCCGAGGTCGGGGCTCCCACAGGTTGGTTTGAGTGTCTGCTCCTGCCTTGTAGTTGCCGCTTCATGCGCAGATAAGACTTTGAACAGGCTCCAAGTCGATCAGCAGGTACGCAGCGCTTCGCTGTGTTGCAGCATGTCGATCATCGCATCGACCATCGCGTGGGCATGGGCCTGCAGGTCGTAGGCGTCAGGATTGAGCAGCCAGTGGGCCTGCAGGCCGTCCATGTAAGCATGCAGGCAGATCGCTGCGCGCTGGCAGTCGAGGTTGGCTGGCAGTTGGTTGCGGTTGACGGCATTACGTAATGTTCTGGCAATGCGTTGGTCGCATTCTTGCTGGAACACCTGCATCTGCTGGCGCAGGCCGCCGAGCTCGGAGCTGTATTCGCATTTGTATTGCAGAATTTCTCCGACCCGACGGCATTCGCTGTCGGCGTGCATACGCAACAGCAGCTGCACCAGTAGTTGGCGCATGTTGCCCAATGGGTCAGGTTCGTCCTCGCTTTCGCAGGCGCGAGACAGTTCTTCCTGGGGCAACAGGCGACGGTCGAGCATGGCCTGGAATACGTCGACCTTGTTCTGGAAGTGCCAGTAGATGGCGCCACGCGTGACGCCGGCTGCAGCGGCGATGTCCGCCAGTGAGGTGGCCGACACGCCATTGGCGTAGAACACCCGCTCAGCGGCATCGAGAATCTGCGCGCGGGTTTCTTCGGCTTCCTCTTTGGTGCGTCTGGCCATAGCGCGGCTTCCAGGCGTAAAAAATTCGGATCAAAACCCCTGGTCGGGGTCACACAGGCGCGCAGTGTCACACAAAAAGATGCATTTACAAACATTCTCGAACGTAAGTATATTTGCGCTCTATTTCCCAGTATCCACCTCGGCTATCTGCCAGGTACCGCCCCCCGCGGCTCGAATCACTTAGACATGAGGTCCTTTCAGATGCAGAAGAAGCCAGCCTTCGCCGCTATGGTTTCCGCTATCGCTCTGGCCACGCTGACGCTCGCTGGCTGCAGCGACGAGGCTGCTCCGCCACCGCGTCAGGCGCCGACTGTCGGCATCGTCACGCTGCAGGCAGAGCCTTACACGCTGACCACCGAACTGCCGGGCAGAACCGCCGCCTACCGCATCGCCGAGGTGCGTCCGCAGGTCGACGGCATCATCCAGAAGCGTCTGTTCGAGGAAGGTTCCGAGGTCAAGGCTGGCCAGCAGCTTTACCAGATCGACGCGGCGGTATACGAGGCAGCAGCCAAGAGTGCCCAGGCCACCCTGGCCTCGGCCAAGTCGCTGGCGGAGCGTTACAAGAGCCTGGTGTCCGATCAAGCCGTGAGCCGTCAGGCCTACGATGAAGCCCAGGCGTCTCGCCTGCAGGCCGAGGCCTCGCTGGAACAGGCGCGCATCAACGTGCGCTACACCAAGGTGCTGGCGCCCATCGCCGGTCGCGTCGGCCGTTCCGCCGTCACCGAAGGCGCGCTGGTCAGCAACGGCCAGACCAATGCCATGGCGACCATCCAGCAGCTCGATCCGATCTACGTCGACGTGACTCAGCCGACCAAGGACCTGCTGCGCCTGCGCCGCGAACTGGAAAGCGGCCAGCTGCAGAAGGCCAGCGATACCGCCGCCAAGGTGCAGCTGCGCCTCGAGGACGGCAGCACCTACGAGCACGAAGGTACCCTGGAATTCGCCGAAGTGTCGGTCGATGAAGGCACTGGCTCGGTAACCATGCGCGCCGTGTTCCCCAACCCTGACCACACCCTGCTGCCTGGCATGTTCGTGCATGCGCGCCTGCCCGCCGGTGTGAACAAGGAAGCGATCCTCGCGCCGCAGCAGGGTGTGACCCGCAATTCCAAGGGCGACCCGACCGCGCTGGTGGTCAACGCCGAGAACAAGGTCGAGCTGCGCCAGATCAAGGCCGAACGTACCGCTGGCAACCGCTGGCTGGTGCTCGACGGCCTGAAGTCCGGCGACAAGCTGATCACCGAGGGCCTGCAGTTCGTGCAGCCGGGGGCCGAGGTGAAAACCACCGAAGCGAAGAACGTGGCAGCGCCGCAACAGGCGGCTGACCAGGCTGAGAGCCGCTAAGGAGCGATTACACGATGTCGAATTTCTTCATCGACAGGCCGATTTTCGCCTGGGTGATCGCCTTGGTGATCATGCTGGCCGGCGGCCTGTCCATCCTCAAACTGCCGGTCAACCAGTACCCGAGCATCGCCGCGCCTGCCGTGAGCATCCAGGTCAACTACCCGGGTGCCTCCGCACAGACCGTGCAGGACACCGTGGTACAGGTGATCGAGCAGCAAATGAACGGTATCGACGGGCTGCGCTACATCAGCTCGGCGAGCAACTCCGACGGCAGCATGGAAATCGTCGTCACCTTCAACCAGGGCACCAACCCGGACATCGCCCAGGTTCAGGTGCAGAACAAGCTGCAGCTGGCCACCCCGCTGTTGCCTCAAGAGGTCCAGCAGCAGGGCCTGCGCGTCACCAAGGCGGTGAAGAACTTCCTCTTGGTGATCGGCGTGGTGTCCACCGACGGCAGCATGACCAACCAGGACCTGTCCAACTACATCGTCGCCAACATGCAAGACCCGATTTCCCGGACGCCGGGCGTCGGCGACTTCCAGGTGTTCGGTGCCCAGTACGCCATGCGCATCTGGCTCGACCCCGCCAAGCTCAACAACTTTCAACTGACTCCGGTCGATGTGCGTACCGCCGTACAGGCTCAGAACGTGCAGATTTCCTCCGGCCAGTTCGGTGGCCTGCCAGCCGGCCCCGGCCAGCAGCTCAACGCCACCATCATCGGCAAGACCCGCCTGCAGACCCCTGAGCAGTTCCGCAACATTCTGCTCAAGGTCAATCGCGACGGTTCCCAGGTGCGCCTGGGCGATGTCGCCAAGGTCGAGCTGGGCGGTGAGAACTACAACATCCGTGCGCAATTCAACGGCAACCCGGCCTCCGGTCTGGCGATCAAGCTGGCCACCGGCGCCAATGCCCTGGATACCGCCAAGGCGATCCGCGCCACCATCGAAGAGCTGAAACCGTTCTTCCCGGCCGGCATGGAAGTGGTGATGCCGTACGACTCCACGCCTGTGGTGCAGGAGTCTATCCATGGCGTGATCATGACCCTGATCGAAGCCTTCGTGCTGGTCTTCCTGGTCATGTACCTGTTCCTGCAGAACTTCCGCGCCACGTTGATCCCCACCCTGGCCGTACCGGTGGTACTGCTCGGCACCTTCGGCGTGCTGGCGGTGTTCGGCTACAGCATCAACACCCTGACGATGTTCGCCATGATCCTGGCCATCGGCCTGCTGGTGGACGATGCCATCGTGGTGGTCGAGAACGTCGAGCGGGTGATGCGCGAAGAGGGGCTGTCACCGCTCGAGGCGACGCGAAAATCCATGGGCCAGATCCAGGGCGCGCTGGTCGGTATCGGCGTGGTGCTGTCGGCGGTACTGCTGCCGATGGCCTTCTTTGGCGGCTCGGTGGGCGTGATCTACCGGCAGTTCTCGATCACCATCGTTTCGGCCATGGTGCTTTCGGTGATCCTCGCGCTGATCTTCACGCCGGCGCTGTGCGCCACCATGCTCAAACCGATCGCCAAGGGCGAGCACCATGAGAAGGGCGGCTTCTTCGGCTGGTTCAACCGTACCTTCGAGCGTAGCGTCAACGGCTACGAGCGTGGTGTACGCGGCGTGGTCAAGCGCAAGGCGCCGTTCCTGATCATCTACGCGATCATCGTGGCGGTGGCAGGCTGGCTGTTCACCCTGATCCCGTCGGCGTTCCTGCCCGAGGAAGACCAGGGCGTGCTGTTCGCCCAGGTGCAGACGCCGTCCGGCTCCAGTGCCGAGCGTACCCAGGCGGTCGTCGACGACATGCGCAAGTACCTGCTCGAAGACGAGAAGGACGTGGTCAATTCGGTGTTCACCGTGACCGGCTTCAACTTCGCCGGCCGTGGCCAGAGCTCGGGTATGGCGTTCATCATGCTCAAGCCGTGGTCCGAGCGTACCGCTGCCGGCACCAGCGTCGCCGAGCTGGCGCAGCGTGCCCAGGGCCGCTTCTTCGGTGGCGAGTTCCGCGACGCCATGGTGTTCGCCTTCGCCCCGCCTGCGGTCATGGAGCTGGGTAACGCCACCGGCTTCAACCTGTTCCTGCAGGACCGCGCCGGCGTTGGCCAGGCCACCCTGAACGAAGCCCGTGACAAGTTCCTGCAATTGGCCAACCAGAGCCCGGTGCTCAGCAGCGTGCGCGCCAACGGCCTGCTCGACGAGCCGCAGTACAAGCTGCTGATCGACGATGAGAAGGTGCGCACCCTGGGTGTGTCCCTGTCGGACGTCAACACCACTCTGCAGATCGGTTGGGGCGGCAGTTACGTCAACGACTTCATCGACCGCGGCCGCGTCAAGAAGGTGTACCTGCAGGGTCAAAGCGACTCGCGCATGAACCCCGAAGACCTGAGTAAGTGGCACGTACGCAACGACCAGGGCCAGATGGTGCCGTTCAGCGCCTTCGCCACTGGCGAGTGGACCTACGGCTCGCCCAAGCTGTCGCGCTACAATGGGGTGAGCGCCATCGAGATTCTCGGTGCGCCCGCGCCGGGCCACAGTTCGGGTGAGGCGATGGCCGAAGTCGAGCGCATCGCGGCCGAGTTGCCGCAGGGTGTCGGCTTCGACTGGACCGGGCAATCCTACGAGGAACGTCTGGCGGGTTCGCAGACCCTGGCCCTCTATGCGCTGTCGCTGCTGGTGGTGTTCCTCTGCCTGGCGGCACTGTACGAGAGCTGGTCGATTCCGTTCTCGGTGATCCTGGTAGTACCGCTG
The DNA here is from genome assembly GCF_001945375.1 of Pseudomonas sp. PA1(2017). NCBI lineage: Bacteria > Pseudomonadati > Pseudomonadota > Gammaproteobacteria > Pseudomonadales > Pseudomonadaceae > Pseudomonas > Pseudomonas sp. PA1(2017). The sequence goes on along the minus strand of NZ_MSXU01000015.1, from coordinate 27,584 downwards.
GGTATCCTCGGTGCGCTGCTGTTCACCCTGGGGCGCGGATTGTCCAACGACGTGTTCTTCCAGGTGGGCCTGATCACCACCATCGGTTTGTCGGCACGGAACGCGATCCTCATCGTCGAATTCGCCAAGTCGCTGCACGAGCAGGGCATGAGCCATCTCGAGGCGGCGGTCGAGGCGTGCCGCATGCGACTGCGCCCGATCATCATGACCTCCCTGGCGTTCATCCTCGGTGTGGTTCCGCTGGCCATTTCCAGCGGCGCGGGTGCCGGCAGCAAACATGCCATCGGTACCGGTGTGATCGGCGGTATGCTTACCGCGGCGGTGCTGGCGATCTTCTGGATCCCGCTGTTCTACGTGGTGGTCAGCTCGATGTTCAAGGACAAGAGCGCCAAAAAACTCAACGATGAGGAGGCCGTCCAGTGAGGCAGTCCCTGTTGTCTCTAGCCGTCGCGAGCATTGTACTCAGCGGCTGCACCATGATCCCCGACTACCAGCGCCCCGATGCGCCGGTCGACAGTGCCTGGCCCCAGGGCCAGGCGTACCAGGGCAGCGCCGTGCAGGGCTCGGTCGCGGCGGCCGATCTCGGCTGGCGCGAGTTCCTGCGTGACCCGGCCCTGCAGCGCCTGGTGGAAACCGCGCTCAACAACAACCGCGATCTGCGCGTGGCGGCATTGAACGTCGAGGCGTACCAGGCCCAGTACCGTATCCAGCGTTCGGAGCTGTTCCCCAACGTATCGGCCGATGGCAGCGGTACCCGCCAGCGTACTCCCGCTGACCTGTCGCAGACTGGCCGTTCCACGGTCGGTGGCCAGTACAGCGCGACCGTGGGCGTGAATGCCTGGGAAGTGGACTTCTTCGGTCGCCTGCGCAGCCTCAACGAGCAGACGCTGCAGCAGTACTTCGCCACCGAAGAGGCGCAGCGCAGCACCCAGATCAGCCTGATCGCCAGCGTGGCCAATGCCTACCTGACGCTGCAGGCCGACGAGGCGTTGCTCAAGCTGACCCGCGAAACCCTCGGCACCTTCCAGCGCAGCCTGGAACTGACCCAGCGCAGCTTCGACGTCGGTGTGACCGATGCCCTGTCCCTGAGCCAGGCGCGCACCTCGGTGCAGACCGCCCAGGCCAACCTGGCGCAGTACACCCGCCAGGTCGCCCAGGATCGCAACGCCCTGGGCGTGCTGCTCGGCGGCCCGGTGCCGGCCGACCTGCCGCAGGGCGAGGGGCTGAACAAGCAACTGCTGGCCGACGTGCCGGCGGGCCTGCCGTCCGACCTGCTGCAACGCCGCCCCGACGTGCTGCAGGCCGAGCGTGAACTGCTCGCTGCTAACGCCAGCATCGGCGCTGCACGTGCCGCGTTCTTCCCGAGCATCAGCCTGACCGCCAACGCCGGTACCGCCAGCCGCCAGCTGTCGGGCCTGTTCGACGGTGGTTCGGGCACCTGGCTGTTCCAGCCGCAGATCAACCTGCCGATCTTCACGGCCGGTCGCCTGCGCGCCAACCTCGACTACGCCGAGATCCAGAAGAACATCCAGGTGGCGAACTACGAGAAAGCGGTGCAGACCGCCTTCCAGGAAGTCTCCGATGGCCTTGCCGCGCGGGGTACCTTCGAGGAGCAACTGCAGGCGCAGCGCAGCCTAGTGGAAACCTCCGAGAACTACTACGACCTGGCCGACCGCCGTTTCCGTACCGGCGTGGACAGCTACCTGACCCTGCTCGATGCCCAGCGCCAGCTGTTCAGCGCCGAGCAGCAACTGATCGGCGTACGCCTGTCGCAGCTCACCAGCGAGATCAACCTGTACAAGGCGCTCGGTGGCGGCTGGAACGAGCGTACCCAGACCGCACCGGCCACCGCGGCCGCACCGCAGCCCTGATCGGTTGCGGTCAGCCACTAAAAACCCCGCGATCGCGGGGTTTTTTTATGGGCGTCAGGTTCTTACTGCGGTGTCTGCACGCGCGCCGAGCTGCTCATCTTGTGGCGAACCAGCTGGATCACGCCCGGCAGGATCGACACGATGATGATGCCGATGATCAGGTAGTGCAGGTTGCTCTGCACCGCCGGCAGGTTGCCGAAGAAGTAGCCGCCGTAGGTGAACAGGGTGACCCACAGGATCGCGCCGACCACGTTGTAGGCGGCGAAGTGGGCGTAGTTCATGCGGCCCATGCCGGCGACGAAGGGTGCGAAGGTGCGCACGATCGGCACGAAGCGCGCCAGGATGATGGTCTTGCCACCGTGGCGGGCATAGAACTGCTGGGTGATTTCCAGGTGGCGACGGCGGAAGATCTTCGAGTCCGGGTTACGGAACAGCCGCTGGCCCATGAAGCGGCCGATGGTGTAATTCACCGCATCGCCGAGAATCGCCGCGGTGATCAGCAGCAGCACCAGCAGGTGCACGTTCATGGTGCCGTGCACGGCGATGGCGCCGGCCACGAACAGCAGCGAGTCACCGGGCAGGAACGGCGTGACCACCAGGCCGGTTTCGCAGAACACGATCAGGAACAGGATCGCGTAGATCCATGTGCCGTATTGAGCGGTCAGGGCCGCTAGGTGCTGGTCGATATGCAGAATGAAATCGATAACCAGGTGAATGAATTCCATCGAGGGCTCCAACGATAGGGCAGCCCGATGACGATCCGGGCGGGCTGCTTGGGGGCGGCATTATGCTCGCATCGGCGTGCAAAGGCGCGAGGCTGAGGCAGGGTTTTGAGCTCTCGGCTCTGCAAGCGTTCCCTGCGGCGAGCGCGGTGCGATGAACGTAAACGTGGCCAGACGGCCGAGAGTTATTGCTTGCTGCGTGGCTGGATATGCAGCTCGGTGGTTTGGGCGTCCTTGGCCTGCAGGGTGGCCGGGTCGCGCTTGCTGCCGTCCTGCTGGGCGCGCTGTTTGGCGAGGGCGGCCATGCGCTCCGACCAGGCGAATTGCAGCTCGCGGTATTGCGGTGCTACTGCCGCGCTGTTGAGGCGCGCCTGTTCCTGCCAGAACTCGGTATCACCGCGCCACCAGGGGTCTTCCCCGGGCGCCAACGGCTCTATCGGCGCAACCTTGGGGGCGGCAGCCGGAGCCGGGGTGACCTTGATGGTGGTCGGCGCCGCCTGCTGATGCGCCGGATAGAATCGGGCGAACAGATGAGCAGCCCCATAAGCCAGCGCGGCGCCAACGGCCACCGCAAGGGCGCTGCGCGCGAACTCACTGCGCGGGCTTTTGGGTTTGCTTGCTGAAACTTTCATCATCCATCCCTAGAAGAGAAAGAACCGACACGAGGCATGACGGAACCTGCGTGAATGATAGCCACTTACGCGGCGTCGTTGAGCTTTATTTCCGTGTCGGTGCAGCGTGCCAGAGCGATTACTTGCCCTTGATGATGCGCTGGATGGTGCCGGTGTTGTTGTTGAGCAACACGTAGTCGGTACCAATCTTCACCCAGTGCTCGTGCTCCTTGTCTTCGGGCTCCGGCAGGTTGTGCTTTTTCAGATCCTTGATCGCGTAATCGTCACGCCAGTACTTGTGCGGCGCCGGGGTGCCTTCCTTGAGATCGCCGATGTGCATCGGATCCTTGGCTTGCGGATCTTCCTGGTCCGGCTGCTGCTTGAGCACCTGATCCTGATAGACCTCACGGGCCGGTTCCTGCTCGGCCGGGTCGGCCGCATGGGCCATGCCGCTGACCAGCAGGGCGCCAAACAAGATGCTGAGGGTAGGCGTGGTTTTCATGTGACTCTCCTTAATCCGTGTCCATATGAATGGACAGGATCAGGTTGCGGAAAACTCAACCTAAATTTTCGTCACCCCACCGGCCTGTCGTCTTCTTATACCGCGTTGCCGGTGACACTTCTGCACACCCCGCCGAACGGCAGGTTTTTTCCGTGAACCTTCGGGCTGCAGGGGGGCACTACTTATTCACGTACCTGATTCGAGTGACCCATGCCTGTTGCTGTTTTTCTTGCCCTGGTGTTCGGCTGCGTCGGCGCCTTACTCATGGGCATCGGCCTTTCCCGGCGCCGCGTCAGCCGCGACTGGCTGTGCGCGCAAGGGCGCATCATCGCCAGTGACTGGGGGCTCAGCACGCCGAGCCGTTATCCGCGTTTCGAGTGGCGCGACGAGCACGGCAACCTGCACATGCACGAGAGCAGCATGAGCAGTTGGCGCCACTACCGCAAAGGCGACCTGGTGGCGGTGCGCTACGACCCGGCCTTCCCTAAGCGCGCGGTGATCGACACCCCGGTGCAGCGCGGCGCCTCGTTCTTCTGGCTGGGCGGGCTGCTGTGCGGCATTGCTGGTCTGTTTCTGTTGGTTGAGCTGCTGCTCAACTAGCCGACCGTTTCCAGCCGCCGTTTCGAGCGGCTGTGACCATTGAGCACATACGTCCAATAACGCCGCTCGACGCAGCGGCATAGTGGCTGCACGGTCGGCCATGGCCACAGGCTTGCTGATCGTCACGCCGCAGGCCATGGCCTCGCGGATCGATTTCGCCGCCAGGGACGCCTCTTCGATGCCAGCCATTCAACCGAGCGATGTGCTGACCCTGGTCATCCAGCACAAGGTGCGCCCAGGTTGCCTGCCGGCCTACGAAGCCTGGCTCAAGCGTGCCCTGGCCGCTGCCGAACAGCAGCCCGGCCACCTGGGCGTCAACGTGATCCGTACGGATGGGCAGGGCGGTGCCTTCACCACCGTGCTGCGCTTCGCCGAAGGTTGGCAACTGGACGAGTGGATCGCCTCGGATCGCCGGCGTCTGCTGATCGACGAAGTGCTGCCGCTGCTCGAAGGCGGCGACCAGATCCAGGTCAGCCGCGACCACGAATTCTGGTTCACCCCCGAACATCCCCAGGCGCCCCAGCCGGCGAAGTGGAAGCAGGCGGTGCTGACCTACCTGGTCATCTGCCCGTTGACCATGATCATCCCGCTGCTGTGGCAGCCGCTGTTCCAGCAGTACCCGGCGCTGGCGGGCGTGGTACCGAGCAACCTGCTGATCACCCTGTGCATCGTCGTGCCGGTGGTGTTCTGGATCATGCCGGCGGTCACCCGCTGGAGCGCCGGCTGGCTGAGCGCCCGCTGACTTCCCCCTACGTTTCTACCCGAGAGGTAATTTCCATGAGCACATTCACGACCCGTGACGGCACCGAGATCTATTTCAAGGACTGGGGCAGCGGCAAGCCCGTGCTGTTCAGCCATGGCTGGCCGCTGGACGCCGACATGTGGGAATACCAGATGCAGTACCTGAGCAGCCGCGGCTACCGCACCATCGCCTTCGACCGTCGCGGTTTCGGGCGTTCCAGCCAGCCGTGGACGGGCTACGACTACGACACGTTCGCCGACGACATCGCCCAACTGATCGAACACCTCGATCTGTATGACGTGACCCTGGTGGGCTTTTCCATGGGCGGCGGCGACGTCAGCCGCTATATCGGCCGCCACGGCACCTCGCGGGTGAGCAAGCTGGCGCTGCTCGGCGCGGTCACGCCGATCTTCGGCAAGGCCGCGGATTTCCCCGAGGGCGTCGACGCCTCGGTATTCGCCGGCATCAAGGACGGCCTGCTCAAGGACCGCGCGCAGTTCATCAGCGATTTCGCGACGCCGTTCTATGGCATCGACAAGGGCCACGCGATCTCCGATGGCGTGCTCACCCAGACCCTCAACATCGCGCTGCTGGCGTCGCTCAAGGGCACCGTCGACTGCGTGACCGCGTTCTCGGAAACCGATTTCCGCGCCGACATGGCCAAGGTCGATGTACCGACCCTGGTGATCCACGGCGACGCCGACGCCATCGTGCCGTTCGAAACCACCGGCCGCCTCGCCGCGCAGATGATCGAGGGCGCCGAACTGAAGGTGTACGAGGGCGCGCCCCACGGCTTCGCCGTGACCCATCAGCAGCGTCTGAACGAAGACCTGCTGGCCTTCGTGTCCCGCTGATCGACCGGAGCGCCCAGCCATGACCAATGATCCCAAAGACCCGAAACGCCGCCAGGTCGTTGCTGCCGGTGGCCTGCTCGGCGCGGCTGGCGCGCTGTGGTCCGCCTTACCCTTTGCCGGCGGTGCCGGCTATGCATTCGGAGCCAACATGAACGACGCCGACTTGATCCTGCTCAACGGCAAATTCCACACCGTGGACCCCGAGCGCCCGCATGCGAGCGCCGTGGCGATCAAGGATGGCCGCTTCGTCACGGTCGGCAGCGACGCCGAGGCCATGGCCACCAAGGGCGCCGCCACCCAGGTCATCGACCTCAACAAGCGCACCGCGATTCCCGGCCTCAACGACTCGCACCTGCACCTGATCCGCGGCGGCCTAAACTACAACCTCGAGCTGCGCTGGGAGGGCGTGCCGTCGCTGGCCGATGCACTGCGCATGCTCAAGGACCAGGCCGACCGCACGCCCACCCCGCAATGGGTGCGCGTGGTCGGGGGCTGGAGCGAATTCCAGTTCGCCGAAAAGCGCATGCCGACCCTGGCCGAGATCAACCAGGCGGCGCCGGACACCCCGGTGTTCCTGCTGCACCTCTATGACCACGCCTTGCTCAACCGCGCCGCCCTGCGGGTGGTCGGCTACACCAAGGACACGCCTAACCCGCCCGGTGGCGAAATCCAGCGCGACGCCAATGGCGAACCCACCGGCATGCTGATCGCCCGCCCCAACGCGATGATCCTCTACTCGACCCTGTCCAAAGGGCCCAAGCTGCCCCTTGAATACCAGGTCAACTCGACCCGCCAGTTCATGCGCGAGCTCAATCGCCTTGGCCTGACCAGCGCCATCGATGCCGGCGGCGGTTACCAGAACTATCCGGACGACTATCAGGTGATCCAGGAGCTGGCCGACAACGATCAGTTGACCGTACGCATCGCCTACAACCTGTTCACCCAGAAGCCCAAGGAAGAGCTGGCTGACTTCCAGCAGTGGACCAGGACCGTCACCTACGGCCAGGGTACCGACTACTTGCGCCACAACGGCGCCGGCGAGATGCTGGCATTCTCCGCCGCCGACTTCGAGGACTTCCTCGAGCCGCGCCCGGACCTGCCGCCGAACATGGAAGCCGACCTGGAGCCGGTGGTGCGCCACCTGGTCGAGCACCGCTGGCCGTTCCGCCTGCACGCCACTTACGACGAATCCATCTCGCGCATGCTCGACGTGTTCGAGAAGGTCAACCGCGACATCCCGTTCAATGGCCTGCTGTGGTTCTTCGACCATGCCGAAACCATCACCCCGAAGAACATCGAGCGGGTGAGGGCGCTGGGCGGTGGCATCGCCATCCAGCACCGCATGGCGTTCCAGGGTGAATACTTCGTCGACCGCTACGGCAAGCAGGCGGCGGAAAGTACCCCGCCGATCAAACGCATGCTCGCCGAGGGCGTGCCGGTCGGCGCCGGCACCGACGCCACTCGCGTGGCCAGCTACAACCCCTGGACCTCGCTGTACTGGCTGGTCAGCGGTAAGACCGTGGGCGGCACCGCGTTGTATCCCGAAGGGCTGTCGCGGGAAGTCGCGCTGCAACTGTTCACCCAGGGCAGCGCCTGGTTCTCCAACGAGCAGGGCAAGAAGGGGCAGATCCGCGTGGGTCAGCTGGCCGACGTGGCGGTGCTTTCCCAGGACTATTTCAGCGTGTCCGAAGAAGCCATCAAGTACCTGGAATCGGTGCTCACCGTGGTGGGCGGCAAGGTGGTCTACGGCGCCGACGAGTTCGACAAGCACGGCAACCCACCGCTGCCGGTACTTCCGGACTGGTCGCCAGTAGCCAAGGTACCGGGGCACTGGAAGCCCGCTGCGCCGCTGCAGGCCGCCGTGCACCAGTGCGTCGGCTCCTGCGCGGTACACGCCCACAGCCATGAGCGAGCGCGGCAGAGCAAGGTGCCGGTGAGCGACTACGCCGGCTTCTGGGGCGCTTTCGGGTGTTCGTGCTTCGCGTTCTGACTGGCGTGTGCTGATCGCTTCTCAGAAGTCGCGCGAGAGCGATCAGGCCGCATGGCAAATGTGGGAGCGGGGCATGCGCGCGAATCGCGGGCATGGCCCGCTCCCACAGGAAGATTGAGGCTCGCCTGCCGCTACCGCTTGGGCCTGCGCAGTTAACGACACATTTTTTTATCGGCGTCTCTCCGCCGCCTCGGGCACCGCTGTGCCCATTTTTTACCGACAACGACTGCTGTTAAACGGGATAACCCATGACCCGCGTCACCCAACCAACCACCGCCGGCCCCTGGAGCCCACTGCGCACATCGGTGTTCCGCTGGCTGTGGCTGGCCAACATTGCCTCGAACATCGGCACCTGGATGCACGAGGTCGGTGCCGGCTGGCTGATGACCTCGTTGTCGGCCAGCCCGCTCGCCGTGGCGCTGGTGCAGGTGGCGGCGGCGCTGCCGATGTTTTTCCTGGCGCTGCCCGCCGGCGCCCTGGCCGATATCGTCGACAAGCGTCGCTATCTGCTGACCGTGCAGCTGTGGATGGCGACCGTGGCGGTGCTGCTCGCCGGCCTGACGCTGCTGGGCCTGATGAACGTGCCGCTGCTCCTGTTGCTGACCCTGGCCATGGGCATAGGTACAGCGCTGATGATGCCGGCCTGGTCGGCGCTGACGCCCGAGCTGGTCGGCAAGAGCGAGCTGCCGGCTGCCGTGGCGCTGTCCAGCCTGGGCATGAACGTAGCGCGGGCCATCGGCCCGGCTATCGCGGGTGTGCTGGTGAGCCTCAGCGGCCCCTGGCTGACCTTCGCCCTCAACGCCGTGTCGTTCTTCGCGGTGATCGCTGCGCTGTACGCCTGGAAGCGCACGCCCACGGTGAGCATCCTGCCGGCCGAGCGGCTGTTCGGCGCGGTGCGGCTCGGCGTGCGTTATGCGCGCAGCGCCAAACCGCTGCAGGCCGTGCTGGCGCGCACCTTCGCGTTCTTCGTTGGCGCCAGTGCCGGCATGTCGCTGCTGCCGCTGCTGGTGCGCCGCGAGCTGCACGGTACGGCGGCGGACTTCGGCATCCTGCTGGGCTGCGTGGGTGCTGGTGCCATCGGTGGGGCGATGTTCCTGCCCAAACTGCGTGAGCGGCTGCGCAGCGACCTGATCGTCGCCGGCGCCAGTCTCGCCTATGCCGCGGTGCTGTTCGGCCTGGCCTTCATTCGCGACTTCACCCTGTTGATTCCGGTGATGCTGGTCAGCGGTGCCGCCTGGATCGCCGTGCTGTCGAGCCTGCAGGTCGCCGCGCAAACCTCCGTGCCGAGTTGGGTGCGCGCCCGCGCCCTGGCCGTCTACATCCTGGTGTTCTTTGGTTGCAGCGCCCTGGGCGGCATCGTCTGGGGCTCGCTGGCCAGCGAGTACTCGCTGAGCGTGGCCCTGGCCAGCGGCGGGGCGATGCTGGTGCTCGGCGTGCTGCTGTCCTGGCGCTTCCGCCTGCCGGTCACCGATGCCGAGGACCTGGCGCCTTCCGTGCACTGGCCGGCCCCGGTACTCAGTGCTGACCTGGACCGCGAGCGCGGCCCGGTCATGGTCACCCTCGAATACGACATTCCTCGGGAGAGCGCCGAGGCGTTCAGCCACGCGATGCTCGCCGTGCGCGCCATGCGCCGGCGCAACGGCGCGCTGTCCTGGGGGCTGCTGCAGGACAGCGAGAACCCGCACCTCTGGCAGGAATTCTTCTTCGACGCCTCCTGGCTCGAACACCTGCGCCATCACGGCCGCGTCACCGTGGCCGAGCAGCGCATCGAGGCCGCCGCCCGTCAGTACCAGCGCGAAGGCGTTCCGGTACGCATCCGCCATCTGCTCGGCGTGCCCGAGCCGCGAGCGGTCGATTCCCGTTTTCCCACCCCACCCGGAGTTTCATCATGAGCAAGCCCTACAACCGCCTGGACAAAGACAACGCCGCCGTTCTGCTGGTCGACCACCAGGCCGGTCTGCTGTCCCTGGTGCGTGACATCGACCCGGACAAGTTCAAGAACAACGTGCTGGCCCTGGCCGACCTCGCCAAGTTCTTCAAGCTGCCGACCATCCTCACCACCAGCTTCGAAACCGGCCCCAACGGCCCGCTGGTTCCAGAACTGAAAGCGCTGTTCCCGGACGCGCCGTACATCGCCCGCCCAGGCCAGATCAACGCCTGGGACAACGAAGACTTCGTCAAGGCGATCAAGGCCACCGGCAAGAAGCAACTGATCATCGCTGGCGTGGTGACCGAAGTGTGCGTGGCGTTCCCGGCCCTGGCGGCCATCGAAGAAGGCTTCGACGTGTTCGTGGTGACCGACGCTTCCGGCACCTTCAACCAGATCAGCCGCGACTCGGCCTGGCAGCGCATGACCGCCGCCGGCGCGCAACTGATGAACTGGTTCGCCGTGGCCTGCGAGCTGCACCGCGACTGGCGCAACGACGTGGAAGGGCTGGCGAAGATCTGCTCGGATCACATCCCGGACTACCGCAACCTGATCACCAGCTACTCGGCGCTCACCGAAGGCAAGTAACAGGTGAGGGTGGCTGGCGCCTCAGCCGTCCACCCATTCAGCGGGCCGCGGCGAATTTCCTGTCGCGGCCCCATCCCTTTCTGCGGCGCAGCCTTTCCGGGAGCCCATCGTGAACCGCAATGATCTGCGCAAAGTCGACCTGCAGCTGCTGGTCGTGTTCGAAAGCCTGATGCACGAGCGCAACCTCACGCGCACGGCGGAAAAGCTCTACCTCGGCCAGCCGGCGATCAGCGCCTCGCTGACCCGTTTGCGTGACTATTTCAACGACCCGCTGCTGGTGCGCAACGGCCGCGAGATGGAGCCCACGCCCCGCGCGCTGGAAATTTTCCGCCGCCTGCCGGCTGCTCTGGATGGCATTTCCCAGGCGATCAGCGAGGTACGTGACTTCGACCCAAGTAACAGCAATGCAGTGTTTCGCATCGGCATGTCCGATGACGTCGAATGCGGCCTGCTGCCCCAGTTGCTCGCCCACCTGCGCCAACAGGCGCCCGAATGCGTGCTGGTGGTGCGCAATGCCAACTTCCTGCTGCTGCCCGGGTTGCTCGCCACCGGCGAGGTGTCCATCGGCATCAGCTACACCACCCAACTGCCGGCCAATGCCAAATGCCGTTGCCTGCGCGACATCCGCGCCATGGTGATTCGCGCCGCCGACGGCACGCCGCCACTGACCCTGGACGATTACTGCACGCGCCCCCATGCGCTGGTGTCGATGTCAGGCGACCTGTGCGGCAACATCGACCAGGACCTGGCGCGCCTGCAGCGCAGCCGCAGGATCGCCCTGGCGGTGCCGCATTTCAACGGCCTGGGCGCGCTGCTGCGCAACTCCGACATGATCGCCACCATTCCCGACTACGCCGCCGAGGCGCTGGTGCAGGGCGGCGGCCTGGTGATGGAAGAGCCGCCGTTCGAGATCGTGCCGGCGCAGCTGACCATGGTCTGGCGCGCCGCCCAGGATCAGGACCCGGCCGAACGCTGGTTGCGCGAGCAGATCCTCAGGTTCATGGCCGCCTGAAGCCGAATACCTTGCCTGGCGCTCTGCCACCAGCACTTTGGTGGGGCATGCCGGCACCTCTTGCGGGGGCTGTGCGGCCGGCTGTCATGCTCCGATAATCGACGCTAGGATTTACAAAACTGACGGTCGCTCCCACGGGGCAGCGGCATCCGGCCTTGTATGCTTCGAGATTGTGCATGACCACCAAAACCGTGGCGATTCTGCTCTTCGCCGACGTCCTGATGCTCGACGTGGCGGGCCCCATAGAGGTGTTCTCGGTCGCCAACCGTTACCTGCCCGAGAGCGACCACTACCGCATCGTCACCCTGGGCGCCGAGTCGCTCAGCGTGCGTGCTTCCAACGGCATCGTCATGCAGGCCGATCAACTGGCCATCGATGCACCGCCAGCCTACGACACCCTGCTGGTGCCCGGCGGGCCGGGGGCCTACAACGACCGGCATCCGTACCTGCATGGCTGGTTGCGTGAGGCGGCCCAAGCGTCGCGCCGGCATGGCGCGGTGTGTACCGGGGCCTTCATCCTCGGCGAGGCGGGGCTGCTCGACGGCCATCGCGTGACCACCCACTGGCATTATCTGGATCGCCTGGCCAAGCGCTTTCCCAAGGCGCAGCTGGAAACCGATCAGTTGTTCACCAAGGACGGCAAGCTGCTCAGTTCCGGCGGCGTGACGGCAGGTATCGACCTGGCGCTGTCGATGCTCGCCGACGACCACGGCAAGAAGCTCGCGCTGGACGTTGCCAAGGTGCTGCTGGTGGTGATCAAGCGCCAGGGCGGCCAGGCTCAGTTCAGCCCGCTGCTGCCACCGAGCACCCAGGGCGCCACGCCGCTGGACCGTGTGCAGCAGTACGTGCTGGAAAACATTCAGGAGCCGTTCAGCGTCGAGCAACTGGCCGAACTGGCGGCGATGAGCGTGCGCAACTTTGCCCGGGTATTCACCCGCGAGCTACAGATGACGCCCATGGAGTTCGTGCTCAACGCCCGTGTCGACCACGCCCGCTCGCTGCTGGAAAGCACCGAGCTGCCGTTGAAGACCGTGGCCTTTCGCAGCGGCTTCGGCAGCACTCGGCATATGCGGCAGATGTTCGACAAGCGCCTGGGCCTGACCCCGGTGCAATACCGTCACCAGTTCGGCTGATCGGCTGGCAAAGGGCCACGACGCCCGCGCTAGAGCGTTTCGTCGGTTGTCCGAGTTGCGCACCGCAATGGCCGAATCCGTCCCCCTGTGACGATGTTTGCGGGCAGACGAACGGTAGAGAATGATTCTCTTATCAGAACAGGAGCGGCAGAGCGCCGAGCAGCCGAGACCCGATGGGTGACGTCCGGCATGGCGGGAAGCTGAACAGGTCATGCACGATCTCGAACCCATTGGCAGCGATACCGTCCTGCGTTTCGGCCGCTTCGAGTTGCATCCCCAGCGTCGCCTGCTGCTCGACGGCGACCGCCCGCTGCCTATCGGCGCCCGCGCCCTGGACATCCTGCTGGTGCTGGTGGAAAGCGCCGGCAAGATCGTCAGCAAGGAGGCGATCATCTCCCAGGTCTGGCCGAAGACCTTCGTCGAAGAGATCAACCTGCGCGTGCACATCTCCGCCCTGCGCCGGGTGCTTGGCGTGTGCCCGCAATCGCGGGACTACATCACCAACGTGCGCCAGCGAGGCTACAGCTTCGTCGCCCATGTCGAGCAGGTCAGCCAGGCCGCGAGCGAGACGGCGCTGGCGCCCAGCCTGCCGGGGAGGCCGGTGCGTATCGAAGGCCGTGACAAGCTGATCGACGAACTGACGCGTCGCCTGCACTCACGCCGCCACATCACCCTGATCGGCCCCGGAGGAGTGGGCAAGACCACCGTGGCGCTGCGCGTCGCCCAGCAGCAGCTCGGCCACTTCACCGATGGCGTGCGCTTCGCGGACCTGGCGACGCTTGGCGAGCCGGCGCTGCTGGCCGCCACCCTGGCGTCGGAAATGGGCATCGCGGTGCCCGAGGGCGTCGATGCTCAGGCTCACCTGCTGGCGACCCTGGCCAACCGGCACATGCTGGTGCTGATGGATAACTGCGAACACCTGGTCGATGCCTGCGCCGCACTCAGCGAAGCGCTGCTGCAGGCTGCACCTGGGCTGCGCATCCTGGCCACCAGTCGCGAGGCGCTGCGCACCGCCGAGGAATACGTGCAACCGCTGGCGCCTTTGGAATCGCCGCCATTGGGCAGCCACCTGCGCCTGGCCGCCGCCCTGCGATATCCGGCGGTAAAGCTGTTCGTGCGTCGGGCGCGGGCGCGCCAGGCGGACTTCCGCCTGCTGGAAAGCGAAGTGCCGCGGGTGGCCGAACTGTGCTGGCGGCTCGACGGCCTGCCGCTGGCCATCGAACTGGCTGCAGCGCAGCTGGACGTACAGAGCCTGGAGGGCATCCTCGCCCAATTGGAGAACCACAGTTACCTGAGCCTGCTCGGTCGCCGCAGCACGCCAGCCCGGCATGCCAGCCTGCTGGCCTCGCTGGAGTGGAGTTACGCGCTGCTCAGCGCCGAGGAGCGCCGTTGCCTGCAGGGCCTGGCATGCTGCGATGCGTACTTCACGGTGGCCGATGTGCAGCAGGCGCTTTGCGGGCTGAAGATCAGCGACAGTGCGCGTTGCGCCGCACTGGCCCGGCTGGTGGGGCTTTCGCTGATTGGCTTGCGTCGTGACGGCGGGCAGGTCTATTACCACATGCTCGGCTGCACCCGCGCCTTCGCTCGCGAGAAAGCACGCGAGGCGGCGCTCGCCAGCTCCTGGGACACTCCGGCGCTGGCCTAGGCGCGGGCTAGCTAGCAGGCGACGCGCTGCAGCTCGATCGGCTGCGCCTGATGCTGGCGCTTGAAGGCCAGCGGCGTCATGCCCTGGCTGCGGGCGAACACCCGGCAGAAATGCGCCTGGTCGAAGAACCCGCACTCCATGGCGATCTGCGTCAGTGACAACGGCGAATGGCGCAGCAGCTCAATGGCCTTGTCCACCCGCTGCTGGCGCAACCAGACATGGGGCGACTGGCAGGTGCTCTCCTTGAATTTGCGAGTGAAGTGGCTGCGCGACAGGGCGCAGGCTTCGGCCACTTCGGCGACCGAAATGCCGGCATCCAGGTTGGCCAGCATCAGCTCTTTGGCGATCGCTTCCTGCCAGTCGGCGAGTTTGCCGGCGGCAGCTTGCAACTGTTGGCACTGGTGGACGGCCTTCATGTCGATATCCCATCTGGCGCCTGGCAGCGCGGCGAGCGACCGAATGTCGCGGAGCAGAAGGGATTGTTGAAGAGCGGGGTGGTGGCGGCGAGTTGCGTAATGTTAATTAAGGTTAAGCGGGCGTCCTGGCCCGCGGCCGAAGGGCGCTACTGCCAGCCGTCGATGATCCCGCGTTGCAGGGCGATACTCACCGCGTGGGTGCGGTTGCGTGCCTTGAGCTTGGTCATGATGCTGCGCATGTGGCCTTTGACCGTATCCTCGGAGATCGCCAGCAGCGCGGCGATATCGCCATTGCCCAGGCCCTGGGCGGTGCGCTCCAGCACCTGGGTTTCGCGCGGGGTGAGGCGATCCTCGGCAATGGTGGCGAGCAACTCGCTGGCGATCGGCTCCGGAAAGTAGCGCTTGCCCGCCGCCAGGCTGCGGATGGCGCTGACCAGCTCCTTGCGCAGCATGCTCTTGAGCAGGTAACCGCGGGCGCCGGCCTGCACCGCCTGCAGGGCACGAGCATCGCCGCTGTAGGTGGTGAGCACGGCGATACAGGCATCGGTGAACTGCTCGCGAATCACACGAATGGCCTCGGTGCCGTTTAGGCCGGGCATCTGCAGATCCATCAGGGTCACGTCCGGGCGCAGCTCGGCGAACAATGCCACGGCCTGTTCGCCGTCGGCGGCCTCGCCGACCAGTTCGATATCCGCGTGCGCTTCGAGCACGGCGGCGATGCCTTCGCGTAGCAGCGGATGATCGTCGACCACCAGCAGGCGAATTGGGGTGTGACTCATGCATCGTCTCTCGGTCGGGAGCGCGCGAACCCGCGACGCCATGGCTGTGGGGAGTGGTCAGCGTAGGACAGTGCTGCCCCGAGCTGCAGTTCCACCCGGGTGCCAGCGTTGGGCCGCGGCTGCACGGTGAGGGTGGCACCTACCTGCGCTGCACGCTCGTGCATGCCGCACACGCCCCAGCGTTCTGGCCGGCCCTCGGCCGTGGCGAAGGCGGCGGCGATGCCCTGGCCATCGTCCTCGACGCGCAGCCGCAAACAGCGTGCACCATAGCTCAGCGTGACGGTGATCCGTTGCGCGCGGGCATGACGCAGGGCATTGCCGATGGCTTCGACGGCGATACGGTAGATGGCGTCCTGCACGGCGGCGTGCAGCGGGCGTTTGTCGCCACTGACGTGCAGGGTGATCTCGCTGTCTGGCTCGTCCAGACCCTGCACGAACTGGCTCAGTTCGGTCGACAGTCCCAGGCCGCTGGCGCCCGGCTGGCGCAGGTGCTGCACGCGTTCGCGGCCTTCGTGCATTACCTCGTCGGCGCGATCCAGGGCGTGCTCCAGCCGGGCGCGTGAGGGGTGATCGGCAGCAAGCGTATCGGCGGCCGCCTGGAAGCGCAGCATCAGGCCCTGCAGGCTTTGCAGCAGGGTGTCGTGCAGTTCGCGGGCGATGCGATCACGCTCACCCTGCTGGGCATGCAACTGCAGGCGCAGGCGCTGACGGTCACGGCGCAGTGCACGGCGATGCAGCCAGCAGAGGCTCAGCAACAGGGCTGCGCTCGTCGGTACGTAGAACAACGGGCGCAGGTAGAACGCTGGCGCCACATTGAACGCCAGCACCGTCGGCGCGCCCGGCTCGCTACCACTCTGATCGAACGCCTGCACCTCGAAGTGGTAATCGCCCGCCGACAGGCCGGTATAGGTGGCCCGTCGCTGCCGCCCGGCCTCGATCCAGTCGCGGTCATAGCCCTGCAGGCGATAACGAAACGACAGGCTCTGTGGAGCGCGCAGGTTAAGCGCCGTGTAGTCGATGACCAGGCGCTGGCTGTCCGCCGGCAGCTGCAAGGTGCCGGGCAGAGGCTGGGGCTCGCCATCGACTTGCACGCTCTCGATCACCACCGCCGGCAATGGCGTGGCCGCAGGCTGGCGCGCCGGGTCGAGCTGGCTCACGCCAGCACTGGTGGAAAACCACAGCTTGCCATTGGCGCCGACCACACCCGTGGGCAGCGGCAGCACGCGGTAGGGGTCATTGGCCAGGCTGCCGTCCAGGCTCACCGAGCGGTAGTGCAGGCGATAGCCCGGCTCAGCCAGAGCCCGTGCTATTTCAGCTGCTGGCAACTGCAGGATGCCGCCCTTGCCATGCACCCACAGGTCGCCATCGCGGCCGGGCAACAGCGCATAGATATTGTCGAACTGGCCATTGGCCGGCAGCTGCAGGGTCTGGAAACGCTCACCGTCGAAGCGCGCCAGGCCATGCTGGCCGCCGACCCAGGTAACGCCTTCGTGGTGCAGTTGAGCGGTCACGTGGCCGATTTGCAGCCCATCCGCCGCGCCCCACTGGCGCAGCGCATCGCCTTGGCGGCTGACCAGCAGGTTGTCGCGGTAGCCGAACCACAACCGACCCTGTTCGTCGCGTCCGGCGCTGACCGGCATCATCTGGCTCTGCTGCTCGCTGACACCGGCAATTGCCTGCCATCGATCCCCGCGCAGCACGAACAGCCCGAGCTGATTGATCGACACCCACAGGCTACCGTCATCGGCCAGCGCCATCGTCCGCACTGACGCGTCCTGCGGCGCCTGGCTGGGTAGCCCGGCCTGTAGCGTCACGCCTGCCGTCGTCGCATGCCAGATGCCCTGAGGCCCGCCTGCCCAGACGCCATCGGCACGGTCGGCGAGCAGGGCGGTCACTGGTTCGGCGATGGGCCAACGCCGCAGGTCGCCATTGAGCAAGCGCATCAGGCCGCGGTTGCCGCTGGCCGCCCACAGCGCGCCATCGCCGGCCACCTCCAGCGCCGCATTGAGGGTGCCGGCCGGCAGTGGTGCGGGGTTCAGCTCACGTAGCCGAAAACGGTCCAGCCCGGCATTGCTGCCGGCCCACACGGTGCCGTCGCGATCCTCCAGCAGCGGCCAGAGGTAATCGGCGCTCAGGCCTTCATTGCGGGTCACCCGCTCGGCATTGGCCGGATCCAGCGGTATGTGCACGTTCTGGTAGCGGTGCAGCCCGTTGCCCGGTGTGCTGGTCCACAGGCCGCCCGCGTCGTCGAACAACAGGCCGTTGATCGGCGCTTCTACCATCTGGCTTTGCAGGTGCGGCTGGCTGCCGGGCACCACGCGGTGCAGGCGATTGACGTAGCGCTCGGCGATCCAGATCGAGCCATCTGCCGCCTGGGCGATCTGGCTGGCCCAATCGAGCGTGCCGTCCACCGCCGTGAAGCCTTGGGAACCGGCCGGGCGCTGATACAGGCGATGGCTGCTCGCCGCCCACAGCGTCCCGTCCCGGTCGACGAATACGGCCCGCGCGCTTCGGGCATCGAAGCCCTGGTCGGCACCGATTGCCATCCATTTCTTACCGTCGAAACGGGCCAATCCTTCATGGGCCGCCGCCCAGATCATGCCGTCGCGGTCGCGAGCCAGCCCATATAGCGTGCCACCGGGTAGGCCCAGGCCAGGTGGGAAGCTGCGCGAGGTGCGCCCTTGAATCAGCCGCGCACCACCGGCGCGCAGGCCAACCCACAGGCCATCGTCCACCGCCAGCAGGCTGGCCACCGTACCCAGTGGCTGGCCGTCGCTCGGCTGGTAGGCCGTGAAGTCGAAACCATCGAAGCGCAGCAGGCCGCTGTCGGCGCCCAGCCACAGATAGCCGTCATCGGTTTGCGCCAGGGCTCCGACCTGATTGGGGCCGTCATCGTCGGCCATGGTCCAGCGGTGGTGCTCGCGCTGGGCCAACGGCTCGGCTTGTACCGGCATGCCCAGCACGCCTGCCAGAAGCCAGACGCAATAGCCCCATACCCACAAGGGCTGGCGGCGAAGGTAAGGGGAGGTGAGGGCAGTCACGGCGCAAGTCGGGCGTGCAGGGAAAAGCGGATTGTGCAGCCGTGCCCGCCAGCGTGCCAGCGCCACCGCCTGATATCAGCCGATTGACGGTGCATATATCACCCACGCGAAATGGTTTACGGGCGTACACTGAACTTGCAACCGCCAATGCAGCTCTGATTGATCAGATAGACACCAGCCAGGAGGGCGAATCATGGGACCGGAAGACCGAGAGTGGTGGCGCGAAGGCCGCCGACAGCAGGGGCACAACGCCTCATGGGACAACTTCAGCGCCAAGCCCGACCCCAAGGGCGGCAACGTCCTGCGCATCCAACGCCCCCTCAAGCTCAGCACCATACCTTCCTACCTGCAACTGCCAGCCCAGCCGCTGATCGATAGCCGTGAAAACACCAGGACCAGCCGGATACTGCTTATTCTCGGTGTGGTGACCGTGGCGGCGCTGATCGTGGCGGGGTTTTTGGTGATCTAGATACAACGCATTGACGACGAAAAGGCTTATCGGGTGATCAGTCTTTTTGCGTTATGCGCCTGGTCGCACTCATTCAATGCGGTGACTGCAGGTTATGCTGCACGCAATCAGGCAGGCGACCGTCTGCGGGCAATGGAATGCAGCGATGAAAAAACTGATCGTGATAGCGGCACTGGGCTTTGCCTTCTGGCACTTCTATCTCAAGCCTCCCGCCAGCCCGGTGATCACCAATATCGGCGCCGATGGCGCCGTACTCAGCAACCCCGTTATCGAACAGCCGGCGCCGACATTCTCCCTCGAACGCTTCATCCCCACGTTCGCCAGCAGCGAAACCTCTCCGCGTCCCAGCTCTGCGCCCAAGCCCACCGCCAGCTATCGCTGCGATGGCCGCACCTATTGCTCGCAAATGCGCTCCTGCGAAGAAGCGACTTTCTTTCTGCGCAACTGCCCAGGCGTGAAGATGGACGGCAATAACGATGGGGTGCCCTGTGAGACGCAGTGGTGCCGATAGTTGACCCCGCTAAATATCTGCACGTAGTGCTGAAACGAGCCAGCCGACGACGCCCCGCTCAATCTAATTATTTGAGCTGAATGAGCTTTTATCTGTGTTTTAAGCAGTGCTTTTAGGCGTGCTATTTCGCGGCAGTTTTCTCCGAGCTGATCCGCCTCGGCGCATGGCATAGCGTCAACCCGCTGGCCAAGATCCGCCAGATCAAGACCGACCAGACGTTTCTGCCCCTGAATCAGGTCGGCCTGCTGCTCGATGAGTGCCGCAAGTCTTCCAACAACCATTGCCTATCCGGTCGCTCTGATCTGCTTGGCAACCGGTGCCCGTGGGGATGAAGCCGAAAGCCTGACTCGCGTTAGCCTGTTCGGCGGCAAGGCGCACTTTCACCGGATAAAGAACCGGAAGTCCCGGTCGGTGCCGATCCCCAAGGAAGTCGAGCAAGCTGCGCTATCGGTTGCGATGCCAGGATCTGGCCGACTGTTCATGCCCTGCAGGGCTGCCTTCCGTAGTGCCTATCAGCGCTGCGGCTTCCATACGCCGAGACAGCTAACCCACATTCTGCGGCACACGTTCGCCAGTCATTACATGATGGGGGGAGGGGATATTCTCAGCCTGCAGCGCATCCTGGGGGCACTCGTCCATTGCAATGACTATGAGATATGCGCACCTATCGCCTGATCACTTGGCCTCGGCCCTTCGACTGTCGCCGCTGCAGCAGAGCAGCTAGGCCATTGGCCTGTAAACATGTGTGCATGTCCACATGTATGCACGTATGATAGCAATGACTGCATTGATTTCATTTGGAGGGCCTTATGGCAACTATCACGATTCGAAATCTGGATGATGACCTCAAGGCCATGCTGCGCGTCGTTGCCGCCAGCCACGGGCGCTCCATGGAAGAAGAGGCGAGACTGATCATTCGCCAAGCGCTGACCAAGCAAGATAAGAAAGGTGGCTTAGGTAGTCGCATCCATGCCCGTTTTTCTGCAGTGGGTGGTGCCGACCTTGAAGTGCCTGAGCGAAACACTAAAGCCAGGGCTGCGAGCTTCGACGAATGATCCTGATTGATACCAACGTGCTTTCGGAGCTGATGAAAGCGAAGCCAGCGGTAGAAGTTCTGTCATGGATCGACCAGCAGCCTGCAGGGCAGCTTTACATAAGCTCCATCACCGTGGCTGAAATCCTCTATGGCATCGCTCGACTGCCGGATGGAAAGCGCAAGACTGCTTTCACCGATCTGGCGAAGCTGATGTTTGATGAGGATTTTGCGGGACGAATTCTGCCGTTCGATACCGATGCGGCGATTCGCTATGCCAGTTTGGCTGCCGCCAGTGAGGCGAAGGGAAGAGTGGCAGATATGGTCGATGCGCAGATCGCTGCCATTGCGGCGTTATACGATGCGCCTGTTGCTACGCGTAATGTTCGGCACTTCGATCACCTGGGGGTTAGCGTTATAAACCCTTGGGTGGATTGATCGTAGTAGGCACGCCGTGGCCAACGCCATGTGCGATGGGGCAGGGCGGTATGACGGCTCGTAAGGAAGGCAAAACGTGGACGGCAGACTTCTACGAAAACGGTCGTTCTGGTCGTCGAATCAGAAAGTACGGTTTTTTGACCAAGTCGGCTGCTCAACGCTATGAGTCGGATTACTTCGCCTCGCTGCAGGATACCGGCAGGCCAATTGATGATCGCCTGTCCGATCTGGTGACCCTTTGGCACTCGCTGCACGGCAGTAGCCTGATGGACGTGAAGGGCCGACTCTCCCGTACCCTGGCTGTCGTTGAACGCCTTGGTAACCCGCTAGCCTGTCAGTTCGATGCACTCGCCTGGGCTCGTTACCGGCAGGCTCGTCTGAAGGATGTTTCTCCACATACCGTCAATCATGAACAGCGCTACCTATCGGCTGTTTTCTCCGAGCTGATCCGCCTCGGCGCATGACATGGCATCAACCCGCTGGCCAAAATCCGCCAGATCAAGACCGACCAGACCGAGCTGACTTTTCTGACCCTCAATCAAGTCGGTGTGCTGCTCGATGAGTGCCGGAAGTCCACCAACAACCACACCTATCCCGTCGCCCTGATCTGCTTGGCTACTGGTGCACGTTGGGATGAGGCCGAAAGTCTGAGTCGTGCGGCGTTGTTCGGTGGCAAGGCCCATTTCCACAGGACGAAGAATCGTCAGTCTCGGTCGGTGCCAATCCCCAAGGAAGTCGAGCAAGCTGCGCTATCGGTGGCAATGCCGGGGTCTAGCCGTTTGTTCATGCCTTGCAGGGCTGCGTTCCGTGGTGCCTATCAGCGCTGCGGCTTCCATACGCCGGGACAGCTAACCCATATCCTGCGGCACACCTTCGCCAGTCACTACATGATGGGGGGAGGGGATATTCTCAGCCTGCAGCGTATCCTGGGGCATTCCTCGATCGCCATGACCATGCGCTATGCGCATCTATCGCCTGACCACCTGGAGTTGGCTCTGAGGCTCTCGCCCTTGCAGCAGAGCGGCCACGCGTTCACTTGAACATCCAGAGCAATGGTGTAATATGCCTATAACGCTTAACGTTAAGGATTAAAGCTTGATTTTGAGCTTCAAGTGTCCAGAGACCCAGGCTCTGTTCGAAACCGGTGATTCGCGGCGGTGGAAGAATATCTTTAATGTTGCCACCCGCAAGTTAACCATGCTGCACGCGGCCACTGAGCTTCGGGACTTACGGTCTCCACCCGGCAATCGACTTGAGGCATTGCACGGAAATCGGGCAGGTCAGTACAGCATCAGAATCAATGATCAATTCCGCATTTGTTTCGAGTGGTCGGACGCCGGCCCAACGAACGTTGAAATCGTCGACTATCACTAAGGAGGTCGCACCATGGCAATTAACGGTATGCGCCCCATCCATCCGGGCGAAATCCTTCGCGAAGAGTTTCTAGAGCCGCTGGATATTTCCCCGGCCGCACTGGCGCGTGCGCTCCACGTATCTGCTCCCACGGTGAATGAAATCGTGCGTGAGCGACGTGGGGTGACTGCAGATATGGCTATTCGTCTTGGGCGCTACTTCGATACGTCTGCGCAGTTCTGGATGAACCTGCAAACCGACTATTCGCTAGCAACGACTTTTGCCGCCAATGGCGAAGAGATTGAGCACGAGATTGAGCCACTGCGTGCCCAGGCATGAGGCTCGGTGGTCTGGGTGTAGTCTGTTTGTAGTCTGCCCCATAAACAAAAAAGGGCTTACCTTTCGGTAAACCCTTGTTTTGTTTAGTGGCTACGCAGGGACTTGAACCCCGGACCCCAGCACTATGAATCTTCTGAGGTCGCCTCCGTTCCCCCACATAGCGCCATAAAACAGGGGCTCCAGGCGTGTCGAATCCCCATTGCTACAGTGTTTTCCAGAAAAAAGGCTTCTCGTAGTCACTGGTTCAGCGTACGCTATGAGTGCTTTTAAAGGTGCTTTTTATGATGCTTCAAGAGGTGTTCTCATGACCTTTCCAGTGTTGGCTGATGTAGCCGCCTCCGTTACAGATCTCAAGCGTGATCCGATGGGTACCATTCGTGAGGGTCATGGCGAAACCGTGGTCATCCTCAATCGTAACGAACCGGCGTTCTACGCCGTACCTCCCGCTCGCTATCAAGCCATGCTCGAAATGCTTGATGATCTGCGATTGGCCGAAGTTGTTCGTGCTCGCCAGGGTGGCGAAACCGTTTCTATAGATATCGACGACCTGATCGCCGAAGCAGAGGCGGGTATTCGTGCCTAGCTTCAAGCTTGAGTTTCACGTCAAGGCCCGCAAGGAATGGGACAAGCTCGATGCCACCATTCGTCTCCAGTTTGCCAAAAAGCTCAAAGAGCGTCTGACCTCGCCCCGCATCGAGGCTGACAAGCTCAGTGGCATGACTGACTGCTACAAGATCAAGCTCCGCTCTGCCGGTTACCGTCTTGTCTATCAGGTTGTCGATAACAAGCTGGTGATAACGGTTGTGGCTGTTGGTAAGCGTGAGCGCTCTGAGGCCTATACAGCTGCTCAGAAAAGGGTAGAGCAGCCGTAATCATCTGAGCCTAGCCCGGTTGCACCCGAATGGCCCATAAAGCGACGCTTTCGGCTCGACCGGTCACTGATTGATACACACCTTTTCATGAAAATCCCGATTGTGGTCACCGGTCAGAAGCCTTTGCTTTGCTTTTCCAGTGATGGCGAATTAGCATCGAGCAAATGAACCGCATAGGGATGAGCGATGACCGTTTTCGTAGCGGGTGTCCATGGAGTTGGGAAAAGCTATCTTTGTCAGCAGTATGCCTTGGAATATGGCGTTCTTCATGAAAGCTCTAGCGGGCTGATCCGACAAGAACTATCCCTGGCTCAATGGTCTGCTGATAAAAAGGTTAAGAATGTTGACGCTAATCAGCTGGCATTAAGGTCTGCAGTCAATCGTATTAATCATCAAGGCCTGTCTTTGCTTCTAGACGGGCATTTCGTGTTGATCAGTTCTGGCTCGGAATTGATACGTCTGGAAGTCGTCCGTGTTTGATGGTCTCAGTCTGACTGGTGTCATCCTCATTGAGGCCGCTCCTGAACTGATTTCATCCAGGTTAGCAGAACGAGACTCCCAGAAAAGTGCTGTTAATGTACGCACCTTTATGGATGCAGAGAACGCTCAGGCACAGTCAGTCTGTCGGTCTCTCGATATTCCCCTCAAGATTTTATTCAGTCCCACGCATGAAGAGTTCTCAACTGTGGTGTCTGAATTTTTTAAGAAGTAGATGGAGATTTCGTAAATGGAGCTTGAGCTTAAGAAATTCAGAGATGTCAATCTGCAAGACGTTTTTTTTGACTCCTTGAAAGAGGCCTATCAAGAGTTTAGTGAATGGTTTAACCGCAAGGCCGATGACTCTGCTTATGTTTTTGAACAGGGCGATGGTTCAGTTCAAGGGTTTCTTTATCTCAAAGTTGAATTTGACTCTGTTCTCGATATAGATCCGCCTTTGCCACCAGGACGGAGACTTAAAGTCGGAACGATGAAAGTCAATCCCCATGGTACAAAAATGGGTGAGCGGTTTATAAAGAAAATTATCGATCACGCAATTCGAGAGCAAACAGAGCAAGTTTATGTAACGGTGTTTGCCCATCATGAGGCGCTTATTGACCTGTTTTGGCGCTATGGGTTTGAACAAATTGGAACCAAAACAACTGATAATGGCGTAGAACTCGTACTGGCTAAGCGCATCCATGCACCATATTCGGACATGTATAAAGGATATCCCCTGGTAAAGCTTGGGAGCAATAAAGCGTTCATGCTTTCACTTTATCCCGAGTGGCACACTCGACTGCTCCCCGATTCAATCCTTCGTAATGAACATAACGATATTGTTCAGGACATATCTTCGGCTAACAGCATTCACAAAGTCTACCTAACAAAGATGGCTGGGGTAGACACCCTGCGCAAGGGGGATTTGCTTGTTATCTACCGAACTAGCGATAACCAAGGTCCTGCTCATTATCGCTCTGTAGCAACATCCATAGGTGTGGTTGAAGAATATCGAAATATCAATAGCTTTGCTTCTAAGGAAGAGTTTTTTAGGTACTGTCGGCCATATAGCGTTTTTACGAATGCAGAGCTTGAACAGTTCTGGCGCAGAGGGAACTATCCTTTTGTATTCAAATTTATGTATAATCTGGCCTTTAAACGTAAAGTCACTCGCGCATGCTTGATCGAAGAGCTTGGGCTTGAAGCGAATCAGTACTGGGGATTTTTTCAGATTTCCCATGGTCAATTGAAGGCCATTGCGAATAAGGGGATGGTTGATGAAAGTCTTATTGTCGATTAAGCCAGAGTATGCAGAGAAAATTCTGACGGGTAAAAAGCGTTATGAATTTAGAAAATCTATATTCAAAAACTCGTCGGTGAAGACGGTTGTTATTTATGCAACAATGCCTGTAGGTAAAGTGGTCGGTGAGTTCGATTTTGATGAAGTGCTCTCTGACTCGCCTCAGGCCATTTGGGCTGAAACCAGTAAATACTCAGGTATCACTAAAAAGTTTTTCAACTCTTACTTTGACGGGCGTGAAAAAGCGCACGCGATAAAAGTTCGTTCTGTTCGGCGTTATGATGTTCCTGTATCGTTGAAAGAATTAGTCCCTAATGGATCTGCTCCTCAGTCCTTTCGGTACCTCGACGAACTGGTCATTCAGCCGGAGCTGGCATTCTAGCCAAGGTTACGAGAAGGGGTCGCTGTTATGGCCCTTTCTACGAACTAGCTTTCAACAACTGCTGCGCTAGCCTACCTTCTAAAACCCTCTCTGTTCCGCCTGCAAACCTGTCAATACAGGTTGTTACATATTTTTTTGCCAATGTAGCCACTTTTTGGGCTTTACGCAGCCACTAAGTCGGGATAGATTTTCTATAGTGGCTTTTTGCCTCCTTATGTTTGCTCCCTATTACTAATAAGACTATGGGTCATGAGGGAATAATGACTACTAAAAAAAAGGAAAGGAAAGAGCGGCTTTCCATATATAAGTCGAAGACAGGAAATTGTCTTGACTCTCATCTCATTAAGATCGAGTCCTCAAAGACTCCTATACCACTCGATATTGGCGGTATCGAAGCCTCGATACTATACATAAAAAAAGATCCACCTAAGACTTCCCCTTCTTGGACTAAGCTATTTGTTAGCAGGCCGGAAGTGGAGGCAGTGGACTTTGGTGAAAATTGTACTGTTGGTGCTGCACTAGTCATATCCCATGTAGGCGAAAAGTTCGTTTTAACTTTTGGTTCTGGATTCCACCTTCTTCAAAGTGAAAATATAGAGCGAGATTTTGGTCTTAGAATAACTTTGAATTCTGTGGATCCGGATAAGCTTAGGAGCTTGGATAAGGCTAGTTATGATCATAATCCATTAAACTCTAGGACGCAAAGTACAAGAGAGGTGGACATATTTGATCTTCACATTGATTCAGAGATGGATATATTACATGCAGTGACTGGAGCATCTACTGTAGAGGTGTTTGGGTCTCAGGTTACCGGGCGGGATGCCCTTGTTCTTGCTGTTGCTACTGACTTAAAAGGTATTGTTGAAATTCTTGAAGAGGCATTAGCTCGTTATAATCAGAAGCTTCCTGAGAAGTTTGAGTGGGTAGATAACGTTTCCAGGGTGCGTGATGTTGAGTTGTGTCAAGTGCTTGATTTGGAGCTAGACGACGTATTAATAAAAAAAGATTTTGCGCGCCTATGGCTTGGAGAACCGGAGGTCGTTGATTGGGAAGGGCAGATTGGTTATTCCTTTGAAATGTGGGCCAAATCTCCTAGGTACCCAGTTCTGGAAATACAACACCTCTGCGAACACGTAGCTGGTAAAGGCTACTCACTGAATTGCGAGACACTGCGTAGTGTGACGGTGCATCTAAATAACAACGATTATAAAGATTTCAAACATTGGAGCGCCTACCGATGTCTTTATGCCGAAATGTCTCTAGGAGGGGAGGAGTACGTTTTAAGGAATGGTCTTTGGTATAAAATTGATAATAACTTCGTTTCTAGGGTCGATACGTATCTTACTGCTGAACTATTTGGTTATGGGCATACCTTGCCAATATATAAATGGGATACTGAGGGGGAATATAATCTAAACGTGTCTACTCTTGATGGTAGCTACCACCTCATGGATAAGAAGAATATTAAAATCGGTGGTGCTTACGATAAAATTGAATTCTGCGATTTAGTAAAAGACTGGAAAGACTTCATACATGTTAAATATTACAGGAGCTCTAGTGCATTAAGTCATCTTTTTGCTCAGGGCTGCGTTGCTGCAGAGGTTTTCATTCGAGATCAGGAGTTTAGGGTTAAGGTGAATTCGAAGCTCCCTATAGGATTACGTTTAGCTGATCCTAAGGTGATGCCTGATGCACGTGCTTTTGAAGTGGTTTACGCTATTGCTACGCAGAAAAAAATTCCTTCTCAACTTCCTTTTTTCTCAAAAGTTACGTTGAAAAACTCCGTTAAAAGTCTTCGCTCCCTCGGATACTCCGTGAAGCTGTGCAAGATAGATATTGATCCTACTATATTGATGAAGAAAAAATACAAGTGAATGTCATGTGATGGCTGGTCTGTCACGGGCTGAGTGGACACTGACTTAAGGTGGATAATGTCCGCCGCAAGGAGTGTTCATGACCCAGACCAGACGACGTTTT
>NZ_MSXU01000014.1:146530-282042 GCF_001945375.1 Pseudomonas sp. PA1(2017) | reverse complement strand
AATGTTTCTGGATCACCGTCCAAGGCCGGGAAGACCCAGGACGGTGAAGATTTCCAAAACCCGATATCCAGTGGATCGCAAGGCTGCTCCGCTTAAGTGAACAGCATTACCGCATCGCGGGGCTTTTCGTTGGCTGGCGGGTCAGCGCCGGGTTGGCAGCGCCGCGATCACGTCTTCAGCCTGCAGGCCTTTGTCGCGCTGCATCACGGAAAACTCCACGCGCTGGCCTTCCACCAGAACGCGGTGACCTTCGCCGCGGATGGCACGGAAGTGCACGAAGATATCTTCGCCAGCGTCGCGAGAAATGAAGCCGAACCCTTTCGAGGTGTTGAACCACTTCACGGTACCGGTTTCGCGATCGCCCAGGTCTTGCTGCGGTACGGACCTCTTTCTGTCGAAGCGCAGGTTGGTACCCAGATGCAGAGCAACGGCCAGGGAGATGATCATCAGGCTGAACAGCAGGGCAGGCTGCTCGGCGATGAGCGGCAATGGGGCGAGCAGAATCAGCGCTTGCAGCAGTGTGCCAAGGATCAGCAGGGCGCACGCCAGGTTTTGCAGGTGTTGACGGGCATTGCTGTGCCACAGAGGAAATTGCGTAGCCAGCAGCAGGTTGAGAAAGCCAAAGAGCGCCAGGCACAGCGCATCGGGGTGTTGCAGGAACGACTGGCCGTCATTGAGGCCAGGGGTGATGGATAACAGCAGGGCCGAAAGCCCCACCAGCAGGTGGACGATTTTCAACATGTTCAACGCACTCACTCGATAAAAGGATCACCAGGAACAGCTGGCTCCACGCGATTTGCCGTGACGTAAGGGCGATGAAAGTTCGGGAGGGCCAGCCTATGCGCCGGCCCATGAGTCGGGATGGCGGCACGGAGCGTATTTAACAGCAAAGAGAAGGGCTACTCAAATGGGCAGCAGCTATGTTGCGGGTGTGGCGGGCTGACACGAAACAGGGCTGCCGTGGCAGCCCTGTTGGCGGAGCGATCAGGCAGCCAGCAGGCTGCGCAGCATCCACGCGGTTTTTTCATGGACCTGCATGCGCTGGGTCAGCAGGTCGGCGGTCGGCTCGTCGCTGACCTTGTCGAGCAGCGGGAAGATGCCGCGCGCAGTACGTACCACCGCTTCCTGGCCCTGCACTAGCAGCTTGATCATCTCGTCGGCGCTTGGTACGCCTTCTTCTTCCTTGATGGAGGAAAGGCGCGCGTAGGCTGCGTAGGTGCCCGGTGCAGGGAAGCCCAGAGCGCGGATACGCTCGGCGATGGCGTCGACGGCCAGTGCCAGCTCGGTGTACTGGGTTTCGAACATCAGGTGCAGGGTGTTGAACATCGGACCGGTAACGTTCCAGTGGAAGTTGTGGGTCTTGAGGTACAGGGTGTAAGTGTCCGCGAGCAGGCGCGACAGGCCTTCGGCGATGGCTTCGCGATCCTGTTCGGCGATACCGATATTGATTTCCATGGTTGCTCTCCTAACTGGGCCAATGGGTAAAGAGTCGATGGCAAAAAGCCTATCATGACCGTTCGTCACATGCTCCGGGTTCGTCTCAATGACGGCCATGCTTTGAATCAATCGCAGCGCATCGGGTTCACCTCTTTTACTGGGGTGATGGCGCATATCACGTGCTGCGTCCTGTCAATAAAGGCTATATAATTCCGCCCTTTTCACGCGTGCGGCTCAGGCGCTTTGCCCAAATGGCAGGCGATGTCGACGAATTCAGAACCGATCAGAGAAGCGAACCCGATCATGATGCGCAGCCACTATTGCGGCCAGTTGAACGAAAGCCTGGATGGCCAGGAAATCACCCTGTGTGGATGGGTTCACCGTCGTCGTGACCACGGTGGCGTGATCTTCCTCGACATCCGCGATCGCGAAGGCCTGGCTCAGGTCGTGTTCGATCCGGATCGTGCCGACACCTTCGCCAAGGCCGACCGTGTGCGCAGCGAGTACGTGGTCAAAATCACCGGCAAGGTGCGCCTGCGTCCTGAGGGGGCGCGCAACGCCAACATGGCGTCCGGCGCCATCGAAGTGCTGGGTTACGAACTGGAAGTGCTGAACGAAGCGGAAACCCCGCCGTTTCCGCTCAACGAGTACACCGATGTGGGTGAGGAGACGCGTCTGCGTTATCGCTTCATCGACCTGCGTCGCCCGGAAATGGCCGAGAAGCTGAAGCTGCGCTCGCGTATCACCTCGAGCATTCGTCGTTACCTGGACGACAACGGCTTCCTGGACGTCGAAACGCCGATCCTGACCCGCGCCACGCCGGAAGGTGCACGCGACTACCTGGTGCCGAGCCGCACCCACGCCGGCAGCTTCTTTGCGCTGCCGCAATCGCCGCAGCTGTTCAAGCAGTTGCTGATGGTCGCCGGCTTCGACCGCTACTACCAGATCGCCAAGTGCTTCCGTGACGAAGACCTGCGTGCCGACCGTCAGCCGGAATTCACCCAGATCGACATCGAGACCAGCTTCCTGGGCGAAGCCGAGATCATGCACCTCACCGAGACCATGATCCGCAATCTGTTCAAAGAAGTGCTGGGCGTGGAGTTCGGCGAGCTGCCGCACATGACCCTGGCCGACGCCATGCGCCGTTTCGGTTCCGACAAGCCGGATCTTCGTATCCCGATGGAGTTGGTCGACGTTGCCGATCAGCTCAAGGACGTCGACTTCAAGGTCTTCTCCGGCCCGGCCAACGACCCGAAAGGTCGCGTTGCCGCGCTGCGCGTGCCAGGTGGGGCGAGCATGCCGCGCAAGCAGATCGACGACTACACCAAGTTCGTCGGCAACTACGGCGCCAAGGGCCTGGCCTACATCAAGGTCAACGAGCGCGCCAAGGGCGTGGAAGGTCTGCAGTCGCCGATCGTCAAGAACATTGCCGAACCGAACCTCAACACCATTCTCGATCGCGTTGGCGCCGTTGACGGTGACATCGTGTTCTTCGGTGCCGACCGCGCCAAGGTGGTCAACGATGCCCTCGGTGCACTGCGCATCAAGCTCGGCCACGACCTGAATCTGCTGACTGCCGAGTGGGCGCCGCTGTGGGTCGTCGACTTCCCGATGTTCGAAGAGAACGACGACGGCAGCCTGACCGCCATGCACCACCCGTTCACCTCGCCCAAGTGCTCGCCACAAGAGCTGGAGGCCAACCCGGCCGCCGCCCTGTCGCGGGCCTACGACCTGGTGCTCAACGGCACCGAGCTGGGTGGTGGTTCGATCCGTATCCACGACAAGGCCATGCAGCAGACCGTGTTCCGTGTGCTGGGCATCAGCGAAGACGAGCAGCAGGAGAAGTTCGGCTTCCTGCTCGACGCCCTCAAGTACGGTGCTCCGCCCCATGGTGGCCTGGCTTTCGGCCTCGACCGTCTGGTGATGCTGATGACCGGCGCTTCGTCGATTCGTGAAGTGATTGCCTTCCCGAAAACCCAGAGCGCGGCCTGCGTCATGACCCAGGCGCCGGGCGTGGTGGATGGCAAGTCGTTGCGCGAGCTTCACATTCGTCTGCGCGAGCAACCCAAAGCCGAATAAGCCGACACAAGAAGCCTGGTTATCCAGGCTTCTCTGCTAATGGGGTGGAGAGACTCGAACTCTCACACCTTCGCAACCAAGCAAAAAGTTGGAGTTGAATATGGCCGGTCATTCCAAATGGGCCAACATCAAGCACCGCAAGGGGCGTCAGGACGCCAAGCGCGGCAAGATCTTCACCAAGCTGATTCGTGAGCTGACGGTCGCCGCCAAGCACGGCGGGCCGATTCCGGCGGACAATCCGCGGCTGCGTCTGGCCGTCGACAAGGCGTTGACCAACAATATGTCGCGTGACGTGATCGACCGTGCCATCGCCAGAGGCGCTGGCAACAACGAAGCCGACAACGTCGTCGAGTTCAGCTACGAAGGGTACGCGCCGAGTGGCGTGGCGATCATCGTCGAAGTGATGACCGACAACCGTAACCGTACCGCTGCCGAAGTGCGTCACGCCTTCACCAAGTGCGGCGGTAACCTGGGCACCGACGGTTCGGTCGCCTACATGTTCGAGCGCAAGGGGCAGATCGGCTTTGCCTCGGTAGACGAAGACGCCTTGATGGAAGCGGCGCTCGAGGCCGGTGCCGACGATGTGGAAATGGGCGAAGAGGGCGCAGCCCTGGTGTCGACCAGCTTCACCGAGTTCCATGCCGTCAACGAAGCCCTGGCGGCTGCTGGCTTCAAGGCCGAGGAGGCGGAGATCGCCATGATCCCGTCGATCAGTGCGCCGATCACCGATCTGGAAACGGCGCAGAAAGTCTTCAAGCTGATCGACATGCTCGAGGACCTGGACGACGTGCAGAACGTCTATCACAACGCCGAGGTTTCCGACGAAATCATGGAGCAGTTGGGCTGATCCAGCGCTGCATCCGAGCCGGAAGCTTGCCGTCGGGCGCTTCCGGCTTTTTTATGGGCGCGTTTCGGTGGCCGGCAGTTCGGCTGGTGCGAATCCTTTGAGTGACGGCTGCTGCCTGAGGCCCCTATACTCGCGCCTGGATAAATAGACAGTGTGGCGGCCAATGCCACAGGTGGATGACGGGCATGACGCTGATTCTGGGAATCGACCCCGGTTCCCGCATTACCGGCTACGGGGTGATACGCGATACCGGGCGTACCTGTGAGTACGTGGCCTCTGGGTGCATTCGTACCGGCGCGGGGCCGTTGGCCGAGCGCTTGCAAATCGTGTTTCGTGGCGTGAGCGAGGTGATTCGCACCTTCGGGCCGGTGACCATGGGCATCGAGCAGGTATTCATGGCGCGCAATGCCGACTCCGCACTCAAGCTCGGCCAGGCGCGTGGCGCAGCCATCGTCGCGGCGGTCGAGGCGGGTCTCGAGGTCAGCGAGTACACCGCCACCCAGGTCAAGCAGGCGGTGGTCGGCACCGGCGGCGCCGACAAGGAACAGGTGCAGATGATGGTCATGCATCTGCTCAAGCTGGTGAAGAAACCCCAGATCGATGCCTCCGATGCGCTGGGTATCGCCCTGTGCCACGCCCACCACCGGCAAAGCCTGATTCCCCATGGTCTGGCCAGCGCCAAGCGGCGTGGCGGTCGGCTTCGTTTGTAAGCAGTCGTTCAGGTCGCTGGCGGCTGGTTGCCGCCATGCGTGACTTCGGGCGGTATTGAATCTTCTATGTGAGGAATGCGTCGGTGATCGGACGTTTACGCGGCACCCTGGCGGAAAAGCAGCCGCCGCATTTGATTCTGGATGTGAATGGTCTGGGCTATGAACTGGAAGTCCCCATGACCACGTTGTACCGTTTGCCCCCCGTAGGCGAGCCGTTGACCCTGCATACCCATCTGGTGGTGCGCGAGGATGCTCACCTGCTTTACGGCTTTTTCGAGAAGCGCGAACGCGAGTTGTTCCGCGAGTTGATCCGCCTCAATGGCGTCGGCCCCAAATTGGCCTTGGCGCTGATGTCCGGATTGGAGATCGACGAGCTGGTGCGTTGCGTGCAGGCCCAGGATACCGCGGCGCTGGTGAAGATCCCCGGCGTCGGCAAGAAGACCGCCGAGCGTCTGCTGGTCGAGCTCAAGGATCGCTTCAAGGCCTGGGAGGCTGTACCTGGCATGGCGCCACTGGTGGTTGAACCTCGTGCTGGAGGCGCAGTCTCAAGCGCGGAGAATGATGCGGTGAGTGCGCTTATCTCGCTGGGCTACAAGCCTCAGGAAGCCAGTCGCGCCGTTTCGGCAGTCAAAGAAGATGGATTGAGTAGTGAAGACATGATCCGCCGCGCGCTGAAAGGAATGCTCTAGATGCTCGACGCCGACAGGTTGGTGACGGCGGGCACTCGCGACCGCGACGAGCAGGTCGACCGCGCCATTCGTCCGCTCAAGTTGGCCGAGTACATCGGTCAGCCGGTGGTGCGCGAGCAGATGGAGCTGTTCATCCAGGCGGCGCGCGGGCGTAAGGAATCACTCGATCACACCCTGATCTTCGGCCCGCCCGGCCTTGGCAAGACCACCCTGGCCAACATCATCGCCCAGGAAATGCAGGTCTCCATCAAGAGCACGTCGGGCCCGGTGCTCGAGCGCCCGGGTGACCTGGCAGCGCTGCTGACCAATCTCGAGCCGGGCGATGTGCTGTTCATCGATGAAATCCATCGTCTCTCGCCCATCGTCGAGGAAGTGCTGTACCCGGCAATGGAGGACTTCCAGCTCGACATCATGATCGGCGAAGGCCCGGCAGCCCGCTCGATCAAACTGGATCTGCCGCCGTTCACCTTGGTCGGCGCTACCACGCGGGCTGGCATGCTGACCAATCCACTGCGCGACCGTTTCGGTATCGTCCAGCGCCTGGAGTTCTACAACACCGAGGATCTGGCCACCATCGTCAGTCGTGCCGCTGGCATCCTCGGTCTGCCCATCGAAGCGCGCGGCGCCGTGGAGATCGCTCGCCGTGCGCGCGGCACGCCGCGGATCGCCAACCGCCTGCTGCGTCGCGTTCGCGATTTCGCCGAGGTCCGAGGTCAGGGTGCGATCACCCAGCAGGTCGCCGACCTGGCGCTGAACCTGCTGGATGTCGATGAGCGCGGCTTCGATCACCAGGATCGCCGCCTGCTGCTGACCATGATCGAGAAGTTCGACGGCGGCCCGGTGGGCGTCGACAGCCTGGCTGCAGCGATCAGCGAAGAGCGGCATACCATCGAGGATGTGCTCGAGCCGTACCTGATCCAGCAGGGTTACATCATGCGTACACCGAGAGGGCGCGTGGTGACCCGTCACGCCTACCTGCACTTCGGCCTCAACGCACCGAAGCGCATGGACGAGCGCCCGACGCTCGACCTGTTCAATGATGGAGACGCGCCATGAAAAAAATACTTGCGCGCCCGATTGGCAAGACACGGGGCTGGCACTAGAGTATGCGCGCGCAAGATGCCGGTCAGCCGTTCGCCCATCGCTGTCGTGTCTATTACGAGGACACCGATGCGGGCGGAGTCGTCTATTACGTCAACTACCTCAAATTCATGGAGCGGGCCCGTACCGAGCGACTGCGTGGGCTGGGATTTTCCCAATCGACGCTGGCCGGTGAGGGGTCGCTGTTCGTCGTGCATTCCAGCGAAGCGCGCTACCACGCGCCGGCGCGACTGGACGACGAGTTGGTGGTCAGCGCCGACGTGTATGAGTTGAACCGTGCCAGCCTGCGCTTTCGTCAGCAGGTCAGGCGGGCTGCGGATAACGTGCTGCTCTGCGAAGGGCAGTTTCTGGTGGCCTGTGTGCGCGCCGATAATTTCAAACCCCGGGCCATGCCCCCGTCTCTGCGAACGGCGTTCGCGGAGCAGGGTGACGGTGCCGGTACATCTACTGCAGGAGAGTAAGCGTGGAAGCCAACGCAAATGCCGTTGACCACATGTCGATGTGGAGTCTGATCAGCAACGCCAGCCTGGTGGTGCAGTTGGTGATGCTGACCTTGGTGGCCGCATCGGTCATCTCGTGGGTGATGATTTTCCAGCGCAGTAATTTCCTGCGCTCGGCCAAGCGTTCGCTCGACAGTTTCGAAGAGCGCTTCTGGTCGGGCATCGACCTGTCCAAGCTCTATCGTCAAGCGGGCAGCAATCCGGATCCAGACTCGGGCCTGGAGCAGATCTTCCGCGCCGGCTTCAAGGAGTTCTCCCGTCTGCGCCAGCAGCCAGGCATGGACCCCGATGCGGTGATGGATGGCGTCGCCCGTTCCATGCGCGTCGCCATTTCCCGCGAAGAAGAGAAGCTGGAAACCAGTTTGCCGTTTCTCGCCACCGTCGGCTCCACCAGCCCGTACATCGGTCTGTTCGGTACCGTGTGGGGGATCATGAACTCCTTCCGCGGCCTGGCTCAGGTGCAGCAGGCAACCCTGGCCACCGTCGCGCCCGGCATCGCCGAAGCGCTGATCGCCACGGCCATTGGCCTGTTCGCCGCTATTCCGGCGGTCATTGCCTACAACCGTTTCGCCGCTCGCGGTGAAATGCTGATCGGTCGCTACTACACCTTCGCCGATGAATTCCAGGCGATCCTGCACCGCAAAGTACACAGCAGCGAAGAATAAGCTTCCGGCGCACTCAACACAGGTTTCAATACCATGGCCAGAGCCAGAATTCGCAACAGACGCAAGCCCGTCGCCGAGATGAACGTGGTGCCTTACATCGACGTGATGTTGGTGCTGCTGGTCATCTTCATGGTGACGGCGCCGATGCTCAATCAGGGCGTCAAGGTCGACCTGCCGCAGGTCAGCAGCGAAGTGCTGCCCCAGGATAACGACTCCCAGGTGCTGACCATCTCCATCAAGTCCGACAAGTCGTACTACTGGAACATGGGCACCGAGGTTGACACCGATACCGTTCAGGATCGTGCGCTGACGCTCGACGAGATGACTCGTGCGGTGACCGCCATCATCAACCAGACCCGCAGTCAGGGTAAGCAGGTGCAAGTGTTCGTGCGCGGCGACAAGGCTGTCGACTACGGCACCGTGATGTCCGCCATGGGCGGCCTGCAGCAGGCGGGCGTGGGTAACGTCGGCCTGATTACCGAGGCGCCCTGATGCAGCAGCGTGAACGCTCACCTTCGGAAAGCCTGTTCTGGCCGGTGGTCTGGGCCGTAGGGCTGCACGTGCTGATGTTCGGCATGCTGTTCGTCAGTTTTGCCTTCGCGCCAGAGCTGCCGCCTGCAAAACCGATCGTGCAGGCTACCCTGTACCAATTGAAGTCGCAGAGCCAGGCCACCACCCAGACCAATCAGAAGATTGCCGGCGAAGCGAAGAAGACCGCTGCGCCGCAGTTCGAAACCGAGCAACTCGAACAGAAAAAAGCCGAGGCTGAAAAGCAAGCCCAGGCCAAGGCCGAAGCGCAGAAACAGGCGCAGGCCAAAGCGGCGGAACAAAAGAAAGCCGAAGAGGCTCAAAAAGCCGACGCGGCCAAGAAGGCCGAGGCGGATGCAGCGGCCAAGGCTGCTGAACAGAAGAAACTTGCTGATGTAGCCAAGGCGAAAGCTGCACTGGAGGCCGACAAGAAGAAGGCCGCCGAAGCCGAGGCCAAGAAGAAAGCCGCTGAAGATGCCAAGAAAAAGGCAGCTGAAGAGGCGAAGAAAAAAGCAGCAGCCGACGCCGCTAAAAAGAAAGCAGCCGAGGATGCCAAGAAGAAAGCGGCGCAGGCTGCCGAACGCAAGGCTGTCGAGGACAAGAAAGCGGCGGCACTGGCCGAACTGCTGTCCGAGGATACCGAGCGCCAGCAGGCGTTGGCCGAGACGCAGGGCGACCAAGTGGCTGGAAGCCTCGATGATTTGATCGTCAAGCTGGTGAGCGAGCAGTGGCGTCGTCCGCCGTCAGCTCGCAACGGCATGAGCGTTGAAGTGCTGATCGAGATGCTGCCTGATGGCACCATCACCAATGCCAGCGTCAGCCGCTCCAGTGGCGATGCGCCTTTTGACAGTTCAGCGGTACAAGCGGTGCGCAACGTGGGGCGTATCGTGGAAATGCAGCAACTTGATCGCGCCACGTTCGATCGGCTCTACCGGCAGCGTCGTGCCGTCTTCAAACCGGAGGATTTAGGTCTGTGAATACCCTGATGCGAATCGTTGTACTGGGTCTGGCCATGCTGGTCGGTACCGTGCAGGCGGCTGACCCTTTGGTCATCAGTACCGGTACTGATCGAGCCACGCCCATTGCCGTAGTGCCATTCGGCTGGCAGGGCGGCAACGTCCTGCCGGAAGACATCTCCACCATCGTCGGCAACGACCTGCGTAACTCCGGGGTCTTCGAACCGATTCCGCGGCAGAACATGATCAGCCTGCCGACCCAGGGCAGCGAAGTCATCTACCGCGACTGGAAAGCGCTCGGCGCCCAGTACGTGCTGGTTGGCAACATCGTTCCCAACGGCGCGCGCCTGCAGGTGCAGTTCGCACTGTTCAACGTGGCAACCGAGCAGCAGGTGCTGACCGGCACCGTGGGTGGCGGCACCGATCAACTGCGCGACATGGCTCACCACATCGCCGACCAGTCGTTCGAGAAGCTCACCGGTGTTAAAGGCGCTTTTTCCACGCGCATGCTGTACGTCACCGCCGAGCGTTTCGGGGTGAACAACACCCGCTACACCCTGCAGCGTTCCGACTATGACGGCGCTCGCGCGGTAACCCTGCTGCAGTCGCGCGAACCGATCCTCTCGCCTTCGTTCGCCTCCGATGGCAAGCGTATCGCCTATGTGTCGTTCGAGCAGAAGCGCCCGCGCATCTTCGTTCAGCACATCGATACCGGCCGCCGTGAGCAGGTCACCAACTTCGAAGGCCTCAATGGCGCACCGGCCTGGTCGCCGGATGGCACCAAGCTGGCGTTCACCCTGTCGCGTGACGGCAACCCGGAAATCTATGTAATGGACATGGGCTCGCGAAACCTGCGGCGCGTGACCAATCATTCGGCTATCGATACCGAACCGTTCTGGGGTAAGGATGGCCAGACCATCTATTTCACCTCCGACCGTTCCGGCAAGCCGCAAATCTATAAGACCAACATCAACTCTGGTGCGGTCGAACGAGTGACCTTCGTCGGCAACTACAATGCCAACCCTAAATTGTCCGCCGACGAAAAAACCCTGGTAATGATTCATCGCCAGGATGGTTACACCGTGTTCAAGGTAGCGGCTCAGGACCTCGAGCGTGGCAATCTGCGCATTCTATCCGACACAAGTTTGGATGAGTCGCCTACTGTTGCGCCCAATGGCACCATGCTAATCTACGCTACCCGCCAGCAGGGGCGGGGAGTCCTGATGTTAGCGTCCACCAATGGTCGCGTTAGGCTCCCTCTACCTACCGCTCAAGGCGAAGTTCGAGAGCCATCCTGGTCCCCCTTCCTGAACTGATGCGCGGTGCTTTACCTGTTTGATGCTTAACACACTGGGGTTCATTAGGAGTTACACATGGAAATGCTGAAATTTGGCAAGTTTGCTGCACTGAGCCTGGCTCTCGCCGTGGCTGTTGGCTGTTCCTCCAAAGGCGGTGACACCGCTGGCGAAGGCGCTGTAGACCCGAACGCTGGCTACGGTGCAAACACCGGCGCCGTTGACGGCAGCCTGAGTGAAGAAGCCGCTCTGCGCGCTATCACCACTTTCTACTTCGAATACGACAGCTCTGACCTGAAGCCGGAAGCCATGCGCGCTCTGGACGTTCACGCCAAGGACCTGAAAGGCAACGGCGCTCGCGTCGTTCTGGAAGGCCACGCTGACGAGCGCGGTACCCGCGAATACAACATGGCTCTGGGCGAGCGTCGTGCCAAGGCCGTACAGCGCTACCTGGTTCTGCAGGGCGTTTCCCCTGCTCAGCTGGAAGTTGTTTCCTACGGTGAAGAGCGTCCTGTTGCCACCGGCAACGACGAGCAATCCTGGGCTCAGAACCGTCGCGTCGAACTGCGTAAGTAATTCGATATGCGAACGTGCCGACGTGTAGTAACCGTTTTGGCTCTGAGCCTGCCGCTTGCGGCCTGGGCTCAGGTTCCCGTTCAGGATGGCAGTACCGGCAACGGTAGTGGTTATCCGGCAAGCGGTGGCGGCACGTCCGGCGCCTACGCTGGAGGTGGGGTGCAAACTCCATCTACAGCGCAGGGCATGCTGTTCAGTCAGCTCCAGCAGATGCAGCAGGAAATTGCGCAACTGCGTGGCATGCTGGAAGTGCAGCAGAACGATATTCAGCGTTTGAAGCAGGAAGGCCTGGAGCGTTATCAGGACCTCGACAAGCGACTGAGCAGTGGGGCCGCCGCTGGCGCAGCCGCCACCCAGAATTCTCCTGCCGCGGGTGCCAATACCGGCGCCGGTGGTGCTTCCGCAGGTGCAGGTGACGCAGGGGCGCAGGCTTCCGGCGAGCCGGCTGATCCTGCCAAGGAAAAGCTGTTCTACGATGCAGCTTTCGACCTGATCAAAGCCAAGGATTTCGACAAGGCCAGTCAGGCTTTTGCCGCGTTCCTGCGTCGTTATCCCAATAGCCAGTACGCTGGTAATGCGCAGTACTGGCTGGGCGAAGTGAACCTCGCCAAGGGTGACCTGCAAGGCGCCGGCCAGGCGTTTGCCAAGGTCAGCCAGGCATACCCGCAGCACTCCAAGGTGCCGGATTCGTTGTACAAGCTGGCCGACGTTGAAATCCGCATGGGTAACAACGACAAGGCCAAGGGTATCCTGCAGCAGGTCATCGCACAGTACCCGGGTACTTCCGCCGCACAGTTGGCGCAGCGCGACCTGCAGCGAATCCGCTGATTTGGCATCTGCCTACGAAACCCGCGCCTGTCGCGGGTTTTTTGTTTCTGTCGAAACTCACGTGGCGTAATGCCGCGTCCGGGCAATGGCTTGCGCCATACCATTTCGTTTAGAATTGCCGCCCTTTTTCGCAACGGAGGCGGATGGCCTGTTTCGCCGTCACGCCCGGTGCCCCTATGAAAGATACCCTGCGCATCACCGAGATTTTCTTCTCGCTGCAGGGGGAAGCGCGTACCGCCGGCTTGCCGACGGTATTCGTGCGCCTGACCGGCTGCCCCCTGCGCTGTCAATACTGCGACACCGCCTACGCGTTCAGCGGCGGCGAGCTGCATACTCTGGATACCATCCTGGAGCAGGTGGCTAGCTACCGGCCCCGCTATGTCTGCGTGACTGGCGGTGAGCCGCTGGCGCAGCCGAACTGCATCCCTCTGCTCGAGAAGCTGTGCGACGCTGGCTACGACGTTTCCCTGGAAACCAGTGGCGCGCTCGACGTTTCGGCTGTCGACCCGCGGGTCAGCAAGGTCGTGGACCTGAAAACTCCAGGCTCGGCCGAGATGGGCCGCAACCGCTATGAGAACATCGTGCACCTGCAGCCGCGCGATCAGGTCAAGTTCGTGATCTGTTCGCGGGAGGACTACGACTGGTCGGTGAGCAAAGTCATTCAATACGATCTTTCCGAGCGAGTCGGCGAAGTATTGTTCTCGCCCAGTCATGGGCAGGTCAGTGGCCGTCAGCTGGCCGAGTGGGTGATTGCCGACAACCTGCCAGTGCGCATGCAATTGCAGCTGCACAAGGTTCTTTGGAACGACGAGCCGGGGCACTGATATGAGCGACAAGAAAGCGGTCATCCTGTTGTCCGGTGGCCTTGATTCGGCGACCGTCGTGGCGATGGCCAAGGAGCAGGATTATAGCTGCTACAGCATGAGTTTCGACTATGGGCAGCGTCATCGCTCCGAGCTGCAGGCGGCCGAGCGGGTAGCGCGCCAGCTCGGTGTGGTCGAGCACAAGGTCATTGGCATCAACCTCGATGGTATCGGCGGCTCGGCGCTGACCGATGCCAGCATCGACGTACCGCAGAGCCCGACCATGGGCATTCCGGTCACCTACGTGCCGGCTCGCAATACCGTGTTCCTGTCCCTGGCGCTGGGTTGGGCCGAGGTGCTCGGAGCGCAGGACATCTTCATCGGCGTCAACGCGGTGGACTATTCGGGTTACCCCGATTGCCGGCCGGAGTTCGTCAAGGCGTTCGAGCACATGGCCAACCTGGCGACCAAGATGGGTGTCGAAGGGCAGCGCATTCGCATCCAGGCGCCGCTGCAGATGCTCAGCAAGGCCGAGATCGTGCAGGCGGGTTCGCGTCTGGGAGTCGATTACGGCCTGACCGTTTCCTGCTACCTGGCGGACGCCGACGGCCGCGCCTGCGGCAGGTGCGATAGCTGCAGGTTGCGCGCCGCCGGCTTTGCCGCGGCCGGCATGCCCGACCCGACGCGCTATCAGTAAAAAAAGTTTTTGGCGGGTGTTGAATTCCTGAATTAAATCAGTATCATAGCGCTCGCACCACGGGTCGTTAGCTCAGTTGGTAGAGCAGTTGGCTTTTAACCAATTGGTCGTAGGTTCGAATCCTACACGACCCACCATCTCAAGCCTTCAAAGCGAAGGCGCACTAAAAAGCCCGAATCTCGAGAGAGATTCGGGCTTTTTAGTTTCCGCTTGGTGGAGCCGGGCTGGCAGCTCATGGAGCTGCCAGCAGCGCGGTTTACACCTTGACGATCCAGCCTTGCGGCGCTTCGACGTCACCGGATTGCACGCCGGTGAGTTCGGCATACAGGCGGCTGACCACCGGGCCCACTTCCTTCTCGCTGTAGAACACGTGCAGCTTGCCGTTGTACTCGATGCCGCCGATCGGCGTAATCACCGCTGCGGTGCCGCAGGCGCCGGCTTCCTTGAAGTCGCCCAGTTTGTCGATGAACACGTCGCCTTCGACGACCTTCAGGCCCAAGCGGCTTTGCGCCAATTCGATCAGTGACAGGCGCGTGATGCCTGGCAGCACGGATGGCGATTTCGGGGTGACGAACTCGTCGTTGTGGGTGATGGCGAAGAAGTTAGCCGAACCGACTTCCTCGATCTTGGTGTGGGTCTGCGGGTCGAGGTAGATGCAGTCGGCGAAGTTGTTCTTCTTGGCCTGGGAGCCGGGCATCAGGCTGGCCGCGTAGTTACCGCCGACCTTCGCGGCGCCAGTACCCTGGGGCGCAGCGCGGTCGTAACCGGAGATCACGAAGTTGTTCGGCTTCATGCCGCCCTTGAAGTAGGGGCCGACCGGGATGCAGAACACCGAGAAGATGAACTCGGGTGCGGTGCGCACGCCGATGTTGTCGCCCACGCCGATCACGAACGGACGCAGGTACAGTGCGCCGCCCGAGCCATATGGCGGGATGAAGCGCTCGTTGGCCTTGACCACCTGCTTGCAGGCTTCGATGAATTGCTCGGTCGACGGTGCCGGCATCAGCAGGCGCGCGCAGCTGCGCTGCATGCGCAGAGCATTCTGGTCGGGGCGGAACAGGTTGATCGAGCCGTCCTTGCAACGGTAGGCCTTGAGGCCCTCGAAGCACTGCTGGCCGTAGTGCAGGGCGGTCGAGCCCTCGCTGATGTGCAGGACGTTGTCTTCGGTCAGCGTGCCCTGATCCCAGTCACCGTCGCGCCAGTGCGACAGGTAGCGCTGGTCAGTCTTGATGTAGTCGAAACCCAGCTTGTCCCATTCGATGTTTTCGTAAGCCATGACATCCTCAATCGCTAAACGGTCACTGCGGGGCACGCGTATGTCCGTTGGTTTTTCCAGGGTGATCGTACGAGCGCGTGCTCATACGATCAGGTAATAGGGTGGGCTGTATGGTCCATCAGGCCTCATGGAGGCTCGCCTGACGGATAACGATGGCCGTAGTGGTGATGATGCGGCGGATTATCGCGGCGATCAACCGATGTCGCGCCGGCAGATGGGGCGAGATTGAAAAACCTTCGCCAATGCCCTTACCATGCGCGCCCGCGCAGGGCCTGCGCCGCCCCGTGTCGGGCGTTCTGGCCATGCAGGGGGCCGACCGGCGCAGCGCGTCTGGCGGTATACTCCACGTCCCGTGCAGATAGACCTCGATAGGGCCTGACGACATGACGCAGATCGCCGAACGACTTCTTGTCCAGGCTCACCTCGATGCCAAGCAGCCAGAGATGCTGACGGCGGAGCAGGAAGCGTTCTACCGTGATGAAATTGGCAAAGAACTGAAGCGCCAGAACGCCGTCCTGGTTGCCCACTATTATTGCGATCCGGTGCTCCAGGCATTGGCCGAAGAGACCGGCGGCTGCGTGTCCGACTCCCTGGAAATGGCGCGCTTCGGCAACCAGCACCCGGCGCAGACCGTGCTGGTCGCGGGCGTCAAGTTCATGGGCGAGACGGCGAAGATTCTCAACCCGGAAAAGCGCGTGCTGATGCCGACACTGGAGGCCACCTGTTCGCTGGACTTGGGCTGCCCGGTCGACGAGTTCGCCGCGTTCTGCGACCAGCATCCGCAGCGCACCGTGGTGGTCTACGCCAACACCTCGGCGGCAGTGAAGGCGCGCGCCGACTGGGTGGTGACCTCCAGTTGCGCGGTGGAGATCGTCGAGCACCTGATGGATAACGGCGAAAGCATCATCTGGGCGCCGGATCAGCACTTGGGCCGCTACATCCAGAACAAGACCGGCGCCGACATGCTGCTTTGGGACGGTGCCTGCATCGTTCACGAGGAGTTCAAGGCCCGTCAGCTGGAAGAGATGAAGGCGCTGTACCCGGAGGCTGCCGTGCTGGTGCACCCCGAGTCGCCGACGGCGGTGATCGAACTGGCCGATGCGGTCGGCTCGACCAGCCAGCTGATCGCCGCTGCCCAGCGCATGGCCAACAGGACCTTTATCGTCGCCACCGACCGCGGCATCTTCTACAAGATGCAGCAGGTGTGCCCGGACAAGGAATTCGTGGCGGCGCCGACCGCTGGTAACGGCGCCGCCTGCCGCAGCTGCGCCAACTGCCCGTGGATGGCGATGAACACCCTGCAGCGCACCCTGCAGTGCCTGCGCGAGGGCAGCAATGAAGTGTTCGTGGATCCGGCGTTGATTCCGCGGGCCATCAAGCCGCTCAAGCGTATGCTGGACTTCACCCAGGCCGCGCGCCTGAAACTGGCCGGCAACGCCTGACCGTGGGCTCGAGGCGCTATCGCCCGATAGCGTCTCGGCTTGGCTGCGCCGTCAGCCGCGCAGCATTTCCTCGGTCATGCGTTTTTCTTCGATCAGCTCTTTCTGGCGCGCATCG
Organism: Pseudomonas sp. PA1(2017); assembly: GCF_001945375.1. Lineage (NCBI taxonomy): Bacteria > Pseudomonadati > Pseudomonadota > Gammaproteobacteria > Pseudomonadales > Pseudomonadaceae > Pseudomonas > Pseudomonas sp. PA1(2017). Next base: position 265,498 of record NZ_MSXU01000014.1, on the reverse strand, counting down.
ATGCGCGAGGCCATCTGGAAGTTGTTGGCCGCACGGCGCTTGGCGAAGTCGAGCTGCTCGATGGCCTGGTTGAAATCGCCGACCAGAGCGAAGTATTCGGCGCGGGCCTGATGCAGGCCGATGGTGTTGCCGCTCAGCCCGCGCACTTCCGCCACCTGATACCAGACATCCGGATCCTTCATGCGCCGCTTGAGCAGGTCATTGAGCGCCTGTTCGGCGTCGGTGATCTTGCGTTGCTTGAGCAGCAGGTCGATGCGCGCCTGATTCACTGGGTAGTTGTTGGGATACAGCTCGAGCATGCGGGTGACGCGCTGCTCGGTAGCCGGCAGGCGATTGGCCGCCGAGTCCAGGCTGATCTGCGCCAGGTTGTAGGTGATGTCGTTGGGTGCCTTTTGCAGCAGCGGCGCGAGCACGTCACGCGCTTCGTCGAACTGGCCGCCCTTGATCAGGGCGATGGCCAGGCCGTAGCGGGCTGCATCCATGTTCGGGCTTTCGTCGAGCTGGGCGCGGAAGCGCTTGGCGGCGATGCCGGGCGTTTCTTCGTAGGTTAACTGAACGCGGGTGCGCATCAGCTGATAGCGCAGGCTGTCTTCGGTGCCGCCGCCCGGGAACTGTTCCGCGCGGTTGCGGGTGTCGGCGATCCGCGACTCGGACACCGGGTGCGTCAGCAGGAATTCCGGCGGCATGCGGTCGTAGCGGTACTGGCGCATCAGGCGCTCGAACATGCTCGGCATCGAGCGCGGGTCGTAGCCGGCCTTCTCCAGGTTCACCAGGCCGATCCGGTCGGCTTCCTGCTCGTTCTGCCGCGAGAAGCGCCGTTGTTCCTGGATGGCGGCGGCCTGGGTCGAGGCGATGGCGGCAATACCGGCATCGCCGGCCCCGGCTGCGGCCGCGACGATACCAGCGAGCATCGCCGCCATCACTGGCAGCTGCATGCGCTGCTGAGCTTCCAGGCCGCGGGCGAAGTGGCGCTGCGACAAGTGCGCCAGTTCGTGGGCCAGTACCGAGGCGTATTCGCCTTCGGTCTGCGCATAGAGGAACAGGCCGCCGTTGACGCCGATGATCCCGCCGGGTGCGGCGAAGGCGTTGATCTGCGGGCTGTTGAGCAACACGAATTCGAGGCGCCGGTCCTGTACCTGGCTGGTTTCGGCCAGTCGGTAGACGCTGCTTTCGACGAAATCCTTGAGCTGCGGATCTGACAGCTGGCTGACCTGGCCACGCACGATGCTCAGCCAGGCGCGGCCCAACTGGTATTCCTGTTGCGGCGACACCAGCGCGGAGCTGGCATCGCCGAGGGAGGGCAGGTCGCTGGCCATGGCCGGTTGTGCCAGCAGGCAGGCGAGCGTCAGCAGGGTGGGGCGCAGAACATTCATGCACAAGGCTCTTGTTTGATCAGTGCCGTACTGTAGCCGGGCAGGCACTTGCCTGACCAGCGCCGACGGGCCATGGGTTATGCTGTGTGCCGGTAAATGGGAGGGGCTTATGAGTGATGTGTCAGGTTGGCAGGGCGAGCATCAGGCCGAGCTGGACGCCTGTGGGCTGAATTGCCCGCTGCCGCTGCTCAAGGCCAAGGTGGCGCTCAATGGCCTGGCCAGCGGCGAGGTGCTCAAGGTGTCGGCTACGGATGCCGGATCGCAGCGCGACTTTCGTGCGTTCGCGCGACTGGCGGGTCATGCGTTGCTGCGCGAGGAAACCGAGGGCGAGGTGTTTCGTTACTGGCTGCGCAAGGCGTAACTTTAGCGCCACTGCGTTGAATGAAAAATGCCGCTCGAGAGCGGCATTTTTCATATGTATCAGGCTTTGTTCAGAGCCTGAGCAGCGGCCAGCACTTCGTCGACATGGCCGGGTACTTTCACCCCGCGCCATTGCTGACGCAGCACGCCATGCTTGTCGATCAGAAAGGTGCTGCGGTCGATGCCCAGGTATTCCTTGCCGTAGAGCTTCTTGAGTTTGATCACGTCGAACAGGCCGCAGACGCTTTCGTCCTTATCCGAGATCAGCTCGAAGGGAAAGCCCTGCTTGGCCTTGAAGTTCTCGTGGGTCTTCAGGCTGTCGCGCGATACCCCGACGATCACCGTGTTGGCCGTGGCGAAGGTCGTGTGGGCATCGCGAAAACCCTGGCCCTGGGTGGTGCAGCCCGGGGTGTTGTCCTTCGGGTAGAAGTAGATCACCAGTTGCTTGCCCTTGCAGGCCGCCAGGTTGAAATCGCCACCGGTGGCCGGGGCGCTGAAGTCGGGAACGGGGGCGTCGATGGCGATGGCCATGGGGCAGGGCTCCTTAAGGATTCTGGGGGCGCCAGGGTTCGATCAGGGCATCCAGGTTCAGCGCGTCGGCGAAGTCCAGGAACTGGTCGCGCAACCAGCTGATCTGGGTGCCGGCTGGCAGGGTGACGGTCAGCGTGGCGTTGAGCATGGTGCCGCCGGTCTGTGGCGCCTGGTAGGTGTCGCAGGTCAGCGCTTCGAGCTCGACGCGATGGTCGATGAAGAACTGGCACAGTTCGTTGAGGATGTCCGGGCGGTACACCGAACTGACGTAAGCCACGTAGGGCAGCGCCTGGGGACGCACTTCCTGGGCGGCGCTGCGGATCACGTTGGCGGTGAACTCGTGCTTCTTGGCCAGGGCGGGCAGGCCGGCTTCCAGTCGCGCCAGGGCGTCCCAGTTGCCAGAGAGCTGCAACACCAGCGCGCTGAGTTCGCCGTGACGGCTCAGGCGCGTGCTGATGACCGCGCAGCGGTTTTCATGGCTGGCCCGGCACAGCACATTGGTCAGCTCCATGGCGTTGCTGCCGAGCGCACTGATGACGAGGAATTGTTCGCGAACTGGGGGGGTGGACATGCAGCCTTCCTAAACGTTGGACGCCCGGCGCTATAAACAGCGCCAAACAAACTCGCAGGGTAGCGAAAAGCGCTCGCCAGGGGAATGACCTGATGGGGTCGGGCGCGCGTAATGCCAGTAATCACAGCCACCTGGTCGCTTGTGCAAGGCTGGTGGCGCCAGTACCATTACGGCTCTCTTTTTCGGCAGGAGCGGTTGCATGATTGCGGGCAGTATGGTGGCACTGGTCACGCCCATGGATGCGCAGGGTAATCTCGACTGGGAGGCCCTGAGCAAACTGGTGGACTTCCACCTGCAAGAGGGCACCCATGCCATCGTCGCGGTCGGCACTACCGGCGAGTCGGCGACGCTCGATGTCAACGAGCACATCGAAGTCATCCGCCGCGTGGTGGATCAGGTCGCCGGGCGCATTCCGGTCATTGCCGGCACCGGCGCCAACTCCACCCGCGAAGCGGTCGAGCTGACCCAGAATGCCAAGACCGCCGGCGCCGATGCTTGCCTGCTGGTCACCCCGTACTACAATCGGCCGACCCAGGAAGGCCTGTACCTGCACTTCCGCCATATCGCCGAAGCCGTGGCCATCCCGCAGATTCTCTACAACGTGCCGGGCCGTACCGCCTGCGACATGCTGCCGGAAACCGTCGAGCGGCTGGCCAAGGTCGACAACATCATCGGCATCAAGGAAGCCACCGGCGACCTGCAGCGTGCCCGTGACATCCTCGACCGCGTGGGCTCGAACTTCAGCCTGTACTCCGGCGACGACCCGACCGCTGTCGAGTTGATCCTGCTCGGTGGCAAGGGCAACATCTCGGTGACCGCCAACGTGGCGCCGCGTGCCATGAGCGACATGTGCACGGCTGCCATGCGTGGTGAAGCGGCGATCGCCCGCGCCATCAACGACCGCCTGATGCCCCTGCACAAGAACCTGTTCATCGAAGCCAATCCGATTCCGGTGAAGTGGGCCCTGAATGAAATGGGCATGATGGCCGACGGCATTCGCTTGCCGCTGACCTGGTTGAGCCCCCGTTGTCACGAACCGCTGCGTCAGGCCCTGCGCCAGTCCGGTGTATTGGTCTAATCGAGGAACTACGACGCATGAAGCGACTGGCCGGACTTTCCGCACTTGCCCTGATCATCACCAGCACCAGTGGCTGTGGCTGGATCTGGGGTGAAAATGGCTACTTCCGCGACCGCGGCAGTGATTACCTGAGCGCGCGGCAGACCGCGCCGATGCAACTGCCCGCCGACGTCGAAGCCAAGCGCCTCGACCCGTTGCTGCCGGTTCCCCAGCAGATTCGCGACAGCGAGGCCAAGGGCGAATACGAAGTGCCGCGCCCGCAGGCGCTGGCCGTCAGCGACAACGTCAGCGAGTTCAGCCTGCAGAACAGCGGCGACTCCAGCTGGCTGGTCGCCCAGCGCGTGCCGGCCGAAGTATGGCCAGGTGCTCGTCAGTTCTTCGAAGACGGCGGCTTCCGCATCGTCGACGAGCGCCCGCAGACCGGTGAATTCAGCACCGACTGGCAGCGCTTCGACGCGCTGTCCAGCAGCATGCAGAGCCGCCTGACCGGCCGCGTCGGTGGCCTGGACGGCAACACCGAAACCCGCGTGCACGTACGCCTCGAGCCTGGCGTGCAGCGCAATACCAGCGAAATCTTCGTGGTTACCGCGCAGCGCCCGGCAGGTAGCAATACCGACGTGCCGTTCACCGAACGCAGCGTCAACAAGACCCTGGACGCCGCACTGCTCGACGAACTGCAGGCGAGCCTGACTCGCAGCACGGAGCAGGGCGGTTCGGTTTCGCTGCTGGCCGGCCGCGACTTCGATGCGCCGAACCGCGTAGCGCTGTCGCAGGATGGCAACGGTAACCCGATCCTCAACCTGAGCACCGACTTCGACCGCGCCTGGTCTGGTGTCGGCCGTTCGCTGCGCATGGCCGACCTGCGCGTCGACGACATCAACCGCACGCTGGGCGTGTACTACGTCAACCTCGCCGAAGGCCCGCAGCGCAGCAACGAGAAGCCTGGCTTCTTCAAGCGCATGTTCGGCGGTTCGGAAGACAAGGACGCCATCGAGGCACGCGCCGAGCGCTATCAGGTACGCCTGACCGCCGTAGGCGACACCGTGCAGGTGACCGTCGAGAAGGACATCAACACCGTGGCGCCGGCCGACGTGGCCCGCCGCGTGCTGGACATGATCCAGGAGAACCTCGGCTAGGCATTCCTGGCACGCGGTTGGCGATAGGCGAAACCCCATGGGGTTTCGCCTTTTGTTTTCACAGGCAGGGCGTTTCCCTGTCGACCCTTAAGCCGTGGCGCGTCCGTTCGACGCCGTGCGGTGCGACATTCACGCGACGAGGCGGATCTCGACATGACCACACCTTCCCTGAGCCTGAAAAAGATCTATTCGGGCAAAGTCCGCGACCTTTACGAGATCGACGACAAGCGCATGCTGATGGTCGCCACTGATCGCCTGTCGGCCTTCGACGTGATCCTCGAGCAGCCGATTCCGGACAAGGGCAAGATCCTCACCGCCATCTCCAATTTCTGGTTCGACAAGCTCGCCCACGTGGTGCCCAACCACTTCACCGGTGATCGCGTCGAAGACGTGGTGCCGGCTGCCGAACTGCCGCTTGTCCAGGGTCGCGCCGTGGTCGCCAAACGCTTGAAACCGGTCGCCGTGGAAGCCATCGTGCGCGGCTACATCGTCGGCTCCGGCTGGAAGGAATACCAGAAGAGCGGCACCGTGTGCGGCATCGCGCTGCCGGTCGGCCTGAAGGAAGCGGCCAAGCTGCCCGAGCCGATCTTCACTCCGTCGACCAAGGCCGCCGTGGGCGACCATGACGAGAACATCAGCTTCGCCCAGTGCGAAACGATCATCGGTGCCGAGCTGGCTGCCAAGGTGCGTGACACCTCCATCGCCCTGTACAAGGCAGCGGTGGAATACGCCGCCACCCGCGGCATCATCATCGCCGACACCAAATTCGAATTCGGCCTCGACGAAGACGGCACCCTGACCTTGATGGACGAGGTGCTGACGCCTGATTCCAGCCGCTTCTGGCCTGCCGACAGCTACGCCGAAGGCACCAACCCGCCGAGTTTCGACAAGCAGTTCGTGCGCAACTGGCTGGAGTCCACCGGCTGGAACAAGGAGCCGCCGGCCCCGGCCGTACCGGCCGATGTCGCCCAGAAGACCGCCGACAAGTACCGCGAAGCGCTGACCCGGCTCACCGCCTGATCACGCGTTCAACGCAGACGCCGCCGTTGCCGAAAGGGAGCGGCGGCGTTTGCGTTTTGCTCACCCGCAAGCCCAATCCAGCTGGTGCCTCCTGCAGCTTGCGAGTTTGGCGTTCGCGAGGGCCGCGTCGCAGCCTTTTCTCGCCGTGGCGCTTGGTGTAGGTTAGTGCGTGGGTGCCACCGCAGTTGCGGCAAGGCAGGTTCATTTCCGTGCTGGTCGGGCCGCCAGCGCAGAGCACACGCCGCATGATTCCAGCCTTCTCTCGCCAGTTCTTTCCCTTGCATCCGCACATGTTTTTCACCGTTTCCCAGACTCGCACTGAAGCCTCGATGGGAGCCGCCGAGCGATGAGCCAGTTGGAGTCGGACCAGGAAAGCGGTCCCCGTTATCTCGGCTACGCGCGCGCCAGTGAGACCCCCAATCTGCTCAGCCAGCTGTTCGGCCTGGAACTGGCGGGTTGTACCCGGCTGGTGTCCGAGCAGACCAAGAACAACTGGCGCAACCGCCCGGAACTGACCCGCCTGCTCAGCGAACTGGGCCCTGGCGACGTGCTCACCGTCACCAAGCTCGATCGCCTGGCGCGTAGCACCCGGGAGCTGCTGGAAATCGCCGAGCGCATTCATATCAGTGGCGCAGGCCTGCGCAGCCTGTCCGAACCCTGGGCGGACACCACTACCGAGAATGGCCTGGCCGTGCTGGCAGTCTTCGCCGGCATCGTCGAATTCGAGCGCTCTCTGATTCTCGAGCGAACCAAGGACGGCCGTGAGGCGGCCAAGGCGCGCGGCGTGAAATTCGGCGCCAAGCCGACGCTGACCAACGAGCAGATCGACGAGGCGAAACGGCTGATCGATCAGGAAGGCCAGTCGGTCGATCAAGCGGCCAAGGCGCTCAACGTGCATCGCTCCACGCTTTATCGCGCGCTGCGGCGGGTGGAGAAGCAGTAACCCCAAGAACGCTATCCACTCGCGCATGTGCCTATAAGTCGGGCATCAGCCTCGCAAGGCGAGCAGCGACTCGATGGTCGCGGTGGAGCCACCGCATACGATGACCAGTACGTTGTTCAACTCAGCCAGGGAAGTCTTGCTTCCATACAGCACTGCCAGGGCTGCGCCACAGGCTGGCTCGACCAGGGTGCGGTGATCGTTCAGGTAGGCCAGGCAAGCCTCCACGGCCTCTCGATCCGAGACCTGAACAGGTATCACGGGCCGCTCTTCTGACACTTCGAAGGCTCTTCGGCAAACCTGACGCGCTGCAAGGGAGGTCGCGACCCCGGAAACCGCCGGGATCTCCACGAGCTGGCCTGCGCTGATGGAGGCCTGCAGCGATGCGGTTCCCTGTGTCTCGACCGCATAGATCGGCACATTGACGAGGCCATTGCGACGCAAGCCTTCATCGACGCCGGCCAGGAGGCCGCCACCGCCGACAGAGAGCACAACGGCATCCGGGCGTAGGCCATCGGCGACGACCTCATCGATCATCGATGCATGACCGGTCCACAGAAGCGGATCGTCGAAGGGATGGATAAAGGCGTCAGCTGCCGTCTGCAAGGAACGCGCAAGCTCGTTGGCCTCGAACCAGGACTCGCCGTGAACGATCACTTCAGCCCCTTCCAGCTTGAGCAGGGTTCGTGCGCGCTCCGAACTCGTCTGCGGAACGACCACGATAACCGGTACACCCAGGCGACGCCCGGCATAGGCGACGGCGAGCCCGGCATTGCCGCCCGAGGACGAAATGAAGCGCTCGGCACCCCTTGCATGGTGTTGCTCACAGGCGAAGCCAACGCCGCGAATCTTGAAGGACCCGCCTGGTTGCATGGCCTCCATCTTCATCCACACCTTGGTACCGACACGGTTACTCAGGGGCAGCGATTCCAGAAGAGGGGTCTTGATGCTCAGCGACATGCTTTCAACTCCGTGTAATGGCTTAACTCGGTTCATGGCCTGCGGATGTGATACTTACAGCTGGATTCTCGCCTCGTTCGTCGAGCGCGGGCCTGCGTTTTTCCAGGATTTTTCAAGGCCGACACGATAACGCGTCGACAGGAAGTGGCGACAAGAATACTTGCTCATCTGCAGAGGGATAAGCTGGGCAGGTTCACTTCGACAGCGGCCACGAGAGTCCTGGCGTCACTTCTCATCTCTTCCGCAAACAGCCGTGTCGCTCCGTCAGCCCTGGGCTGACGGGCTATTCGGAGTTTTCTGCAAAAACTCCAGAGCTTTCCGCAAGAAGCCGTCATCGTTCTGCCTCTAAATTCCGCCATCCGCTTCTGCAAGCCTGTGATCGCCAGATCCTCGTATCTGGGCTAGACCCAAAGCAGGGGTACCCCATAGATAATCCCTACAAGAGGATGGGCGTGATGTTCAAAGCCAGCCAGGTCTTGCAGCCGGAGTTTCTCGCGCAGATATCCGCCGCCAAAGCCGCCGATTTCTTTCCCGCCATCAGTGCCAACTACAACGTCGACGAGACGGCGTACTTGGAGGAGCTGCTCAAGCTCGCCGATCCCGGTGCCGCCGGCATCGAGGGCATCCGTCAGCAGGCGCGTAGCCTGATTCAGGACGTGCGCGGCCGCGACAATGCGGTCGACACCCTCGATGCACTGCTGCGCCAGTACAGCCTGGATACCCAGGAAGGCCTGATGCTGATGTGCCTGGCCGAGGCGCTGTTGCGCGTGCCGGATGCCAGCACCGCCGATGCGCTGATTCGCGACAAGCTCAGCGCCGCCGAGTGGGAACGGCACTTGGGCAAGAGCGACAACGTGCTGGTCAACTTCGCGGCCTGGGGCCTGGTGATGACCGGCAAGGTGGTCGATCCGCACGCTGCCGACGGGCGCCCGAAGAAGGTGCTCGGCCGCCTTATCCAGCGTTCCGGCGAGCCGGTGATTCGCGCGGCGATGAACCAGGCCATGAAGCTGATGGGCAAGCAGTTCGTGCTCGGTCGCACCATCAGCGAGGCGCTGAAGAACGGTCGCCCGGAACGCGAAAAGGGCTACACCTATTCCTTCGACATGCTTGGCGAAGCGGCCCTGACCGCCGAAGACGCCGAGAAATACATGGCCGACTACCGCAAGGCCATCGACACCGTCGGCGCCGAGCCCCAGGTCGGCCCCGGCCCGAAGCCGTCGATCTCGATCAAGCTCTCTGCGCTACACCCGCGTTATGAAACGGCCCAGCGCGAGCGCGTGCTCAGCGAGCTGTTCGCCAACGTGCGCGAGCTGGCCATCCGCGCGCGCAAGCTCAACGTCGGCATCTCGGTGGACGCCGAAGAGGCGGATCGCCTCGAACTGTCCCTGGAGCTTTACGAAAAGCTGCTGCGCGATCCGGCCATCGCCGGCTGGGGCGAGTTCGGCCTGGTGATCCAGGCGTACTCCAAGCGCTGCCTGCCGGTGCTGGTGTGGCTGACCCTGCTGGGCCGCGAGTTGGGCGAGAAAATGCCGTTGCGTCTGGTCAAGGGCGCCTACTGGGACAGCGAGATCAAGCAGTGCCAGGTGTGGGGCCTCGACGGCTACCCGGTGTTCACCCGCAAGGAGGGCACCGACACCTCATATCTGGCCTGCGCGCGCTATCTGCTCAGCGATTTCACTCGCGGCGTCATCTACCCGCAGTTCGCCAGCCACAACGCCCATACCGTCAGTTGCATCCTGGCCATGGCCGCCGAGCAGGCGTCGCCGCGCGAGTTCGAGTTCCAGCGCCTACACGGCATGGGCGACGCGCTGTACGACACGGTGCTGGAGAAGCACCGCAAGACCGTACGCATCTACGCCCCGGTCGGCGCCCACAAGGATCTGCTGCCGTATCTGGTGCGACGCCTGCTGGAGAACGGTGCCAACTCGTCGTTCGTGCACCAGTTGGTCGACCCGAGCGTACCGGTCGAGTCGCTGATCGATCACCCGGTCACCCAGCTGCGCAAGTTCGCCAGCCTCGCCAATAACAAAATCCCGCTGCCGCCTGCGCTGTACGGGGCCACACGGAAAAACTCCCAAGGCATCAACATGAACATCCAGACATCGCTGACCGAACTCGAAAACGCCTACCGTCCGCAGTTGGATCGCCAGTGGCAGGCGGCGCCGGTGATCAATGGCCAGACCCTGAGCGGCACCGCTCAGGAGGTTCGCTGCCCGTATGATCTGAACAAGGTGGTCGGCACCGCCCAGTTCGCCACCGCCGCCCAGGCCGCCCAGGCGCTGGATGGCCTGAGCGCTGCCTGGCCGAACTGGAATGCCACCACCATCGACGCCCGTGCCAGCGTGCTCGAGCGCCTGGCCGACCTGCTGGAAAAACACCGTGCCGAGTTGATGGCGCTGTGCACCGTGGAAGCCGGCAAGTCGATGCAGGACGGCATCGACGAGGTGCGCGAGGCAGTCGACTTCTGCCGTTACTACGCCCAGCAGGCGCGCCTGAAACTGGGTCGCGAAGAACTCAAGGGCCCGACCGGCGAGCGCAATGAGCTGTTCCATGAAGGCCGCGGCATTTTCGTTTGCGTGAGCCCTTGGAACTTCCCGCTGGCCATCTACCTCGGTCAGATCACTGCTGCTCTGGTGGCCGGCAACGTGGTGCTGGCCAAGCCGGCCGAGCAGACCAGCCTGATCGCTGCCCGTGCCCTGGAACTGATGTTCGAAGCTGGCTTGCCGAAGGACGTTATCGCCTTTCTGCCGGGCGACGGTGCCACCCTGGGCGGCGTGTTCTGCCGCGACCCGCGCGTGGCCGGCGTGTGCTTCACCGGCTCCACCGATACGGCGCGGATCATCAACCGCCAACTGGCCGAGAAGGACGGCATGATCGCCACCCTGATCGCCGAGACCGGCGGCCAGAACGCGATGATCGTCGACTCCACCGCACTGCCCGAGCAGGTGGTCAAGGATGCCGTCGGCTCGGCCTTCACCAGCGCCGGCCAGCGTTGCTCGGCCCTGCGCGTGCTGTACGTGCAGCGCGATATCGCCGACCGCGTGATCGACCTGCTCAAGGGCGCCATGGCCGAACTGAAGATCGGCCCGACCCACCTGCGTGAGAACGACATCGGCCCGGTGATCGATGCCGAGGCCCGCGAAGGCCTGCTGGTGCATATCGACCAGCTGAAAGGTGAGGGTAAGCTGATCGCCGAGGCTGCGGTGGCAGGCGACCTGAACGGTTATTTCGTCGCGCCGGTGGCCTTCGAGATCGGCGGCATTCACGAACTGAAGAAAGAACAGTTCGGCCCGGTGCTGCACGTGGTGCGCTACGACGCTGGCGATCTGGAGAAGGTCGTGGCAGCCATCAACGCCACCGGTTACGGATTGACCCTTGGCATTCACAGCCGAAACGAGGAAACTGCCGCCCGCATCGAAGCCCTGGCGCGTGTCGGCAACCTGTACGTGAACCGCAACCAGATCGGTGCGGTGGTCGGCGTGCAGCCGTTCGGCGGTTGCGGCCTGTCCGGCACCGGCCCGAAGGCCGGCGGCCCGAGCTACTTGTTGCGCTTCGTCAACGAGCGCACCACCTCGGTGAACACCACGGCGGTGGGCGGAAACGCCTCATTGCTGTCGCTGGGCGACGAGTAACAGACAACGGGTGGGAATCGATGAGATTTCTGCCCGTTTTGCTATTGGAAACCTCGAAAAACCACTGAGTTTTCAGAGGTGCCCTATTGGGGCTAACGCCCTGAATCGGTAACGCCGCCATGAGAGTGGCGTACCTGGAGCACGACCTTAGGGTCTGTCCGAAAAGTCTCCGAGCGCAGGTACTTTTCGTACAGAGCCTGGTCGTGATGTGCCAACTGGACCGGCTAATCCCCGGTTTGAATAAAAACAAACGAGAGGGGCTTTCCCCAATGACTGCAAGTACTCCCATGCTGGTCACCTTCGTGGTCTACATCCTGGCCATGGTGCTGATCGGATTCGTTGCCTACCGTGCGACCAAGAACTTCTCCGACTACATCCTCGGCGGTCGTAGCCTCGGTAGCTTCGTGACGGCGCTGTCCGCCGGTGCCTCGGACATGAGCGGCTGGCTGCTGATGGGCCTGCCGGGCGCCATCTTCATCGCCGGTATCTCGGAAAGCTGGATTGCCATCGGCCTGATCATCGGTGCCTGGCTGAACTGGCTGTTCGTCGCCGGTCGTTTGCGCGTGCACACCGAGCACAACAACAACGCCCTGACCCTGCCGGACTATTTCACCCACCGTTTCGAAGACAACAGCAAGGTGCTGCGTATCTTCTCGGCGCTGGTGATTCTGGTGTTCTTCACCATCTACTGCGCCTCGGGCGTGGTAGCCGGTGCGCGCCTGTTCGAATCCACCTTTGGCATGAGCTACGAGTCCGCACTGTGGGTTGGCGCAGCGGCCACCATTCTCTACGTGTTCGTAGGCGGCTTCCTGGCGGTGAGCTGGACCGACACCGTGCAGGCCACCATGATGATCTTCGCGCTGCTGATCACCCCGGTGTTCGTGATTCTTGCCCTGGGCGACTTCGATGCGGCGATGACCACCATCGAGCAGGCCAATCCGGCCAACTTCGACATGTTCCGCGGCCTGTCCTTCATCGCCATCGTGTCGCTGCTGGGCTGGGGCCTGGGCTATTTCGGCCAGCCGCACATCCTGGTGCGCTTCATGGCGGCCGATTCGGTCAAGTCGATTCCGGCGGCGCGCCGTATCGGTATGATCTGGATGATCCTGTGCCTGGCAGGTGCCGTGGCGGCCGGCTTCTTCGGCATCGCCTACTTCGCCAATAACCCCGACCTGGCTGGCCCGGTCAGTGAGAACGGCGAACGCGTGTTCATCGAACTGACCAAGATCCTCTTCAACCCATGGATCGCCGGTATCGTGTTGTCGGGCATCCTGGCGGCGGTAATGAGCACCCTGAGCTGCCAGCTGCTGGTGTGCTCCAGCGCCCTGACCGAAGACTTCTACAAGGCCTTCCTGCGCAAAGGCGCCAGCCAGACAGAACTGGTCTGGGTCGGCCGCCTGATGGTGCTGCTGATCGCCATCGTCGCCATCGCCATTGCCTACAACCCGGAAAGCAAGGTGCTGGGCCTGGTGTCCTACGCCTGGGCTGGTTTCGGCGCGGCCTTCGGCCCGGTGGTGATCCTGTCGCTGGTGTGGAAGGGCATGACCCGTAACGGCGCCCTGGCCGGCATGGTGGTCGGTGCGTTCACCGTGGTCATCTGGAAGGAGTTCATCGGTCTGGGTCTGTACGAGATCATCCCGGGCTTCATCCTCGCCACCCTGGCCATCGTCGTGTTCAGCAAGATCGGTCGCCCGGCCTCGCCAGCGATGGTCAAGCGCTTCGACGAAGCCGAGAAGGAATACCAGGACGCGCACATCTGATCGCGCTTGCGTAGTTTCGTCGAACGAAGGCCCGGACTCTGTCCGGGCCTTTTCATTGGTGCCTGCTGGTAAGCTTGCGGCCCAGCCATCAGGAACTCGCCATGACCTCATCCAAAGACCCGCTGCACGGCATCACCCTGCAAGCCATACTGACCGAACTGGTCGAGCAATTCGGCTGGGAAGGCCTGGCCCAGCGCATCGACATTCGCTGCTTCAAGAGCGACCCAAGCATCAAGTCGAGCCTGACTTTCCTGCGCAAAACGCCCTGGGCGCGGGAGAAGGTGGAGGCGTTGTATCTGAGGCAGAAGCGCTAGGGTTCGCTGGCGATAGGGAAAGGCGCGAGCAAGGCCGCAGCCGACGGTAAGCAGAGTTTATCTGGTAGGAGGGGCTTTAGCCGCGAGCTCTTTACGTTCTACACGCTATACATGAGCTGTGGTTTACCAGCGTTATCGCGTTGTTCATGCGTTCGGTTCCGCTCTGACGAGCGGGTTTCTTTTGGCATCGCCCCAAAAGAAACCAAAAAGTCTAGCCCCGACATCCGGCCCCAGCTTCGCTGGGGTTCCCTCGCTCCATCATTGCTCCGAGGGCACGCCGCGAAGGGCCATCCCTGGCCCATCGCGGCTCTCGCGGCATCCATGCCGCTCAACCCTCTCCACAACGATTTCGTTCGGCCTCCTGAAGGGGCGATTGGTATCGTCTGCTAATTTTGCGGCACGAGGAGCACCAGAAAGCCAAAGCGGTCGACCTGCTGCTCGTGCCATGTAGCGACAGCTTGAATCGCAGCCGCCTCTAGCGAACCACCTGCGCCGTTTGCTGCTGCGGTGGCGGCGCGCATTGCGTGCGGGTGCCGGTCTGCAGGTAGGGCGCCAGAATCGGCTGCATGCCCTTGAGCACCTGCACCGGCAGTGCCGAGGTGAAGCGGAAATTCTCTGCGGCGCGGCCTGGCACGAAGGCCGTTAGGGTGCCGAAGTGGTCCGGCCCGAGAAAGAACACGAAGGTGGCAGTACGGTTCTGCACCCGTGAGCTGATCACCTGGCCTGCGCGGCCGACGCTGGTCATGCGGTTATCGCCGGTGCCGGTCTTGCCGCCCAGGGTCAACGGGCTGCCGTCGGCCAGGGTGAAAGTGCCCTGCAAGCGCCGCGCGGTACCGCCATCCACCACCTGTGACAGGGCTTCGCGCAGCGCCGCGGCGACCTCCGGGGCCATCACCCGCTTGCCCGCTTCGGGCACGTGCCCCAGGCGTGTGTCGTAGGGCGTGCCGCTGGCGAAATGCAGGCTGTCGATGCGTACCGTGGGCAAGCGGATGCCGTCGTTCTGGATTATGCCGATCAGCTCGGCCAGGGCCGCAGGGCGATCACCCGAGCTGCCCAGAGCGGTGGCCAGGGACGGCACCAGGTACTCGAACGGGTAGCCCAGGTTCTGCCAGCGCTGGTGAATATCCAGAAACGCCTCGACCTCCAGCATGATGCGAATGCGACTGTCGCGGGCGCTCTTGTGGCGGCTCTTGAACAGCCAGCCGTAGACCTCCTGGCGCTGCTCGGCGCTGGCGGTCACCGCGTCATTGAAGGCGGCCTGGGGATGGTCGATCAGGTAGGCCAGCAGCCAAAGCTCCAGCGGGTGCACGCGGGCGATATAGCCTTGGTCCGGCAGGCTGAAGGCGCCGGGGCCGTAGCGCCGATAAAGCTCGTCGATACGTTTGTCACTGATTCGCGTGCCGGGCAAGTGAGCACGGATGAAGTTGGCGAAGGTGGCCTGATCGACCTCCGGCATCAGGTAGCGGTGCACGGCCGCCAGGCGCGTATCGGTCAGGCGCAGGCCGCCGATGAAGGTGTCCAGGCGCTCCTGGGCCGATTGCCCCTGGTACTTGCGCCAGAAGCGCAGCAGAAAGGTGGTGCCCTCGCGGTCGGCGAAACGGCTCAGGTATTCCTGGCGCCGTGGATCTTTATCGTCCTTGAGCAGGGCAGCGCTGTTGCTCGGTGCCTGGTAGGTGCTGTAGCGCACCAGATCGCGCATCAGGCGTACGAAAGGCAGGTTGATCGATTCACGCAGCGATTCGCGCAGGGTGGGGCGCCTGCCATCGTCCTCACGGCGGAAGTTGCCGAAGGTATGCAGGCCGCCGCCGGTGAAGAAGCGCTCACCGGGGTTCGCCGAGTAACGGCGCTCCAGCGCGGCGTCGAGAATGCCGGCCAGGTCGGCACCCGGGTTCGCCTGCAGGTAGTCGATGGCCCAGCGGCTGAGCAGATCCTGATCGGCCACGTCCTGCCCGCTCAGTTGCGCCGGGCTCATACCCGCCAGCCGGCCATGCAGTTCGGCGATCACTTCCAGATAGGTCGCCATGACCCGCAGCTTGGCGGTGGAGCCCAGCTCCAGCTTGCTGCTCTCGTTGATATCGAAGGGCTGGTGGGTGTTGTCGGTCTGCACGCGTACCTGGTTGCCATTGGGCGTGCGCTCGAACAGGGTGAAGCTGTAGCGCACGTCGCCGGTCTTGCTGGGCGACAGCAGGCGATCGCCGAACAGGCCGACGCCTTCGGCGAAGGCGGGGTCGGCAAGCTGTTCGAGGTATAGGCTGACCTGTTGCTGCAGGTCCGAGTTGAGGCTGGCGCGGGCTTCCAGGTCGAGGCGGTCGAGTTCGTAGTAGGACAGATTGAGCAGGCCGGCCAATCGTGCCCGCGCCATGCTGATGCCCTTGTCGCTGTCGATGCGCTGCAGGTTGGGATCGGTCTGCCAGTCGCGGTAAGTCACCTGCTGGGCCAGGGCCACGTCGCGCAGTTTGCTGTCCAGCACGCCACCGTCGGCCAACAGACGCAGATGGCTGTCGACCAGCGCGGCCAGTTCTGCACGGCCCTGGGCGAGGTAATACGAGGGCCGGCGCTGGGCGATCATCAGCGATAGCACCTGGCGCAGCGCCAGGCCCCGCTCGGCCAGGTTGGCATCGCTGGCCTGCTCGGCGTCGAGCAGACGGTTGGTGGTGACGAAATCCACGCCGAACCAGATGCGCAGGCCATCGGCCAGGCCGTGCACCTCACCATGGCCGGGGGCGGCCGAGAGCGGCACGCTGTTGAGGTAGTCGCGCACGATGTTCTGCCTGGCCACGAGTGTCTGCGGGCCGCCCTGGTAGGCGCGTACGCTGGCGGAGATCATCTGGCGCAGTTTCTCGGCCGGCGCATGGGTAATGCCGTCCGGGGAGTGGCGGTACTTCTCCAGCTGGGTGGCCAGGGTGCTGCCACCGGCGGACTGATCCTGCATACCGACGTACTTGCCGACCTGGGATAGCGCCGCTTTCACGAAGCGCGGCCAGTCCACCGCCGGGTTGGCTTCGGCCGGCTCGGCAGCAAGCAACTGGCGGTCCTCGATGAACAGCAGGCTGCCGACCACCAGCGGTGGAATGGCGGTGAAGTCGGTGTAGCGCTGGCGTGGGTTACGCACGGTGTAGAAGGGTGTGCCGCGGCAATCCTCGATGTTCACACCGGTTTGCGCCTTCTCGGCGAAGGGCGGGAAGAAACCGTGCTCGGTGTAATTGGTCAGTGCAGCCGAGAAACGGGCTTGCTGCAGTACCTCGAAACCGCGGCCCTGCAGGCGTTCGATGAAGGTCGGCAGGCGGCTGTAGCCCTGGCGTTGATCGAAGGGGCCGCTATCGGGATAGACGATGGCGTCACTGGGGCCGTCTTCGATTTCATAGGTGAGCGTGGCGGCGTAGCGGCTCAGTTCGCTGGACTGGAAATGGGCGGTGCGCAGTTCGTAGATCAGCAATCCACTCGCTCCGACCAGCCCGAGCAACAGCGTCGAGCCGACCACCCAGCGCACAGGGTGCTTGCGGGGCTGGGGGTTGCGCGGCACCGCGGTAGCGACCTTGTGTTCGCGTACAGGCGGTGCGGAGTCGGATCGCCATAGTGCGCCCATGGTTAACTGGCCCTGGCTTGTCCTTTCCTTCACAGCGTAGCCGCTGAGCGACGCGCTGTCCGACCGATCGGTCAAAAAAATCCTGTCTTTACATAAACCTAGCCCCGCGTCGTTGGCCTGAACCTGAGCCATACCAGCCGGTCAGGATGCAATCACCAGGAGGAAGCATGATGCGCACACTCGAATTGGCCGGCACTCAGGTACCGGTGATAGGCCAGGGCACCTGGCGTATGGGCGAAAACCGTGATCGGCGCAAAGGCGAAGTCGCCGCGCTGCGTGAAGGCGTCGAGCGCGGCCTGCGGCTGATCGACACTGCCGAAATGTATGGCGAAGGCGGAGCCGAAGAGGTTGTCGGCGAGGCTATTTCCGGCAAGCTTGATCAGGTCTTTCTGGTCAGCAAGGTCTATCCGCACAATGCCAGCCGCAATGGCGTGGCGGCGGCGTGCGAGCGTAGCCTCAGGCGCCTGGGCACCGAACATATCGACCTCTATCTGCTGCACTGGCGCGGCCGGTACCCGCTGGACGAAACGGTCGAGGCCTTCGAGCGCCTATGTGAGCAGGGCAAGATCGGCCGCTGGGGCGTTTCCAATTTCGATCTGGATGATCTGCAGGAGCTCGGCGAGCCGGCCTGCGTGACCAACCAGGTGCTCTACAACCCCGAGGCGCGGGGCGTGGAGTTCGACCTGCTGCCGTGGCAACAGCGCCAGAACATGCCGCTGATGGCCTACTGCCCGCTGGGGCAGGGCGGTGCACTGCTGGCGGACGCCGCGCTGCAGCAGGTGGCGCAGCAGCATGGTGCGACCACTGCCCAGGTCGCTCTGGCCTGGGCGTTACGTCAACCCAACGTACTGGTGATTCCCAAGGCCAGCGATCCCCGGCACCTGGCCGAAAACGCCGCAGCCGCCGAGCTGCAGCTCAGCGCCGCCGATCTTCAGGCGATCGACAGCGCCTACCCGGCGCCGACGCGCAAGCAGCGATTGCAGATGGTGTAAGGGGCGATGGGGCGTGAATGCCGCGATCGATTCGCCCCGAGGTCGGGGCTCCCACAGATCGCTGACACACGCGATCCTTTAGGCGTCGCAACCCGCGGCGAATGGCGCAGCCAGCACTGGAGGTGCGGCTGCGATCAATCGATGGATGGGGCGTCCAGATCGCGTGCTGGCCATCATCGATTCGCCCCGAGGACGGGGCTCCCACAGGTCTCCAGTACGCACGATCCTGTAGGAGCCGCGACCCGCGGCGAATGGCGCAGCCCGCACTGGAGGTGCGGCTGCGATCCATCGAAGGATCGGGTGTCCAGATCGCGCGCCGGCCATCATCGATTCGCCCCGAGGTCGGGGCTCCCACAGATTGCTGACACACGCGATTCTGTAGGAGCCGCGACCCGCGGCGAATGACACAGCCAGCACTGGAGGTGCGGCGAGACCTCAACCCGCGACCAGCACCCGAATGGCTTCCAGGCGCAGAGCGGCCTTGTCGAGCATGGCTAAGCCCTGTTCGCGCTGCTCGCGCAAGGCATCCAGTTCGCTGTCACGTACGCTCGGGTTGACCGCCTGCAGAGCGGTCAGGCGGGCCAGTTCTTCGTCCAGCTCGGCAGCCAGGCGGCGTTTGGCTTCGGTGACGCGCTCGACATGGCGCGGCGAGATCTTGGCTTCGCCAGCGGCGATCTTCGGCGTCAGTGCATCGCGCTGGGCCTGCACGAACTTGTTGGCGCTGGCGCGCGGCACGGCTTCGAGCTGGTCGTTGAGGGTATCGAAGGAGACCTTCGATGCCAGGTCGTTGCCGTTGCCGTCGAGCAGGCAGCGCAGCGCAGCGGGCGGCAGGTAGCGGCCGAGCTGCAGCTTGCGTGGCGCTACCACTTCGCTGACGTACAGCAGCTCCAGCAGCACGGTGCCGGGCTTGAGCGCCTTGTTCTTGATCAGCGCCACCGAGGTGTTGCCCATCGAACCGGAGCGCACCAGGTCCATGCCGCCTTGCACCATGGGGTGTTCCCAGGTGAGGAACTGCATGTCTTCGCGGGACAGGGCCAGATCACGGTCGTAGGTGATGGTCACGCCTTCGTCGTTGCCGAGCGGGAAGCTGGCATCGAGCATCTTCTCGCTGGGGCGCAGGATCAGGGCGTTGTCGGAATGGTCTTCACTGTCGATGCCGAAGGCGTCGAACAGCTGCTCCATGTACATCGGCAGGGCGAACTGATCGTCCTGCTCGAGGATCGCTTCGACCAGCGCCTCGCCTTCACCGGCACCGCCGGAGTTGAGTTCCAGCAGGCGGTCGCGACCGGCGTGCAAATCGCCTTCCAGACGCTTGCGCTCGGCAGTGGCTTCGTCGATCAGCGTCTGCCACTGGCCGTCGTCGGCGTTTTCCAGCATCGGCAGCAGGCGGCTGCCGAACTGGTGCTGCAGGGCGTTGCCGGTCGGGCAGGTGGCCAGGAAGGCGTTCAGCGCCTGATGGTACCACTGGAACAGACGCTCCTGGGGGCTGTTTTCCATGTACGGCACGTGCAACTGGATCTTGTGCTTCTGGCCGATGCGGTCGAGGCGACCGATGCGCTGCTCGAGCAGGTCCGGGTGGGCCGGCAGGTCGAACAGCACCAGGTGATGGGCGAACTGGAAGTTGCGGCCTTCGGAGCCGATTTCCGAACAGATCAGCACCTGAGCACCGAATTCTTCATCGGCGAAGTAGGCAGCGGCGCGGTCACGCTCGAGGATGCTCATGCCCTCGTGGAACACCGTGGCCGGAATGCCGGAGCGCACGCGCAGGGCGTCTTCCAGGTCCATGGCGGTCTCTGCGTGGGCGCAGATCACCAGCACCTTGAACTTCTTGAGCATCTTCAGGGTGTCGATCAGCCACTCGACGCGCGGGTCGAAGCGCCACCAGCGCTGGTCTTCCTCGATGTCGGCCTGGCCCTGATAGCTGACTTCCGGGTACAGCTCGGCGTGCTCGCCAAGCGGCAGCTCCATGTATTCGTCCGGGCTCGGCAGCGGGTAGGGATGCAGCTCGCGCTCCGGGAAGCCTTGTACCGCGGCGCGGGTGTTGCGAAACAGCAGGCGGCCGGTGCCATGACGGTCGAGCAGCTCGCGTACCAGGCGGGCGCGGGCGTCGGTGTCGCCGCCGTCGGCAGCATCCAGCAATTCGCGGCTGCCATCGCCGAGAAAGCTGCCGATGGCATCACGGGCCTGGGCGCTGAGCTGGCCCTGGTCGAGCAGTTCCTGTACCGCCTCGGCCACCGGTTTGTAGCTGGCGCTTTCGGCGCGAAAGGCTTCCAGGTCATGGAAGCGGTTCGGGTCGAGCAGGCGCAGGCGCGCGAAGTGGCTGTCCTGGCCGAGTTGCTCCGGGGTGGCGGTGAGCAGCAGCACGCCGGGAATCACTTCGGCCAGTTGCTCGACCAGGCTGTACTCGCGGCTGGCCTTTTCCGGGTGCCAGACCAGATGGTGGGCTTCGTCGACCACCATCAGGTCCCATCCCGCAGCGAACAGCGCGTCCTGGGCCTTCTCGTCCTCGCACAGCCACTCCAGCGCGACCAGCGCCAGTTGTGCGTCTTCGAACGGGTTGCTGGCGTCACTCTCGATGAAGCGCTCGGCATCGAACAGGGCGACTTCCAGATTGAAGCGGCGGCGCATCTCCACCAGCCACTGGTGCTGCAGGTTTTCCGGCACCAGGATCAGCACGCGACTGGCGCGCCCCGAGAGCAACTGGCGGTGGATCACCAGGCCGGCTTCGATGGTTTTGCCCAGGCCCACTTCGTCGGCCAGCAATACCCGTGGGGCGATACGGTCGGCCACTTCACGGGCGATGTGTAGCTGGTGAGCGATAGGTTGTGCACGCACACCGCCCAGGCCCCACAGCGAGGATTGCACCTGCTTGCTGGTGAACTCCAGGGTGCGGTAGCGCAGCGAGAACCACGGCAGCGGGTCGATCTGCCCGGCGAACAGGCGGTCGCTGGCCAGGCGGAACTGGATGAAGTTGGACAGCTGGGTTTCCGGCAGGGTGACGGCCTGGTTCTTGCCATCGAGGCCGTGATAGACCAGCAGGCCATCGACGTCGTCGACTTCGCGCACGGTCAGCTTCCAGCCTTCGAAATGGGTGATCTCGTCGCCCGGCGAGAAGCGCACGCGGGTCAGCGGCGCATTGCGGGCCGCGTACTGACGGGTTTCGCCGGTGGCAGGGTAGAGCACGGTGAGCATGCGGCCATCCTGCATCAGGATGGTGCCCAAGCCCAGTTCCGCTTCGCTGTCGCTGATCCAGCGTTGCCCCGGTTGATACTCCGCCATGCTGCCTGTCTCCACCTGTGAAAAAGCCGGCTATGTTACCGCAGTGCCAGGCTTGACCAAAGGCGCATCACGCCTGTTTTGGCACTTACCGACACGCGTCCGGTCAGACAGTGTAGTAACGCAGCCATAAAGTCGCCCGCCGTATGGCCGATAACGCTGCAAAGAGAGGTCATCCATGCTGCCGCCGATTCCTCACAGCCTGATTCCCGTCACCGCCCAGCAGGACGTGGTCAAGCCGCGTCCGGACATCGCGCCGGTGACGCCGACCGCCGAGGCGGCTCAGGAGGATGCGGTCGGGCTCGACAAGCGCCACCCCCAGGAGGTGGAAGAGCGCTTGCGCGAAGAGCAGCGCCGTCGGCAGCGACGTGGCTACACGGCGGCCGAGCTGGCCGAGGGTGAAATCGACGAGGCGGATGAGCCGGCCATCGACCAGCTTCCGCGCCAAGGCCTCTGGGTGGACGTGGAGGTTTGATGCCCGGCGCTCAGGGTGGCTTGTTCGACGGCGGCGCGCTGCAGCTTGCCGATGCCGAGCTCACCTATCAGCCCCACTGGCTCGACGCCGTGACGGCCGATGACTGGCTGCGGCGGCTGGTCGAACAGACGCCCTGGCAGCAACCCGAGGTGCTGCTGTTCGGCCGTCATCATCCGGTGCCGCGCCTGCTGGCCTGGTATGGGGATCGCGAAGCCAGTTACCGCTATTCCGGCATGACCCATCAGCCGCTGCCCTGGACGCCACTGCTGGCCGAGATTCGCCAGCGCCTGGTCGACAGCCTTGGCCAGCCGCTCAATGGCGTGCTGCTCAACTACTATCGCGATGGCCAGGACTCCATGGGCTGGCACAGCGACGACGAGCGTGAACTGGGCCTCGAGCCGCTGGTGGCGTCGTTGAGCCTGGGCGGCGAGCGGCGCTTCGACCTGCGCCGCAAGGGCGCCACGCGCATCGAGCATTCGCTGCAACTCGCCCATGGTTCGCTACTGGTCATGGGCGGCCAGACGCAGCATCATTGGCAGCACCAGGTGGCCAAGACGCGCAAGCCTTGTGCCCCCCGACTGAACCTGACGTTTCGTCTGATCCGGACGCCGCTATGAGCAATGATGTGAAACTGATCGACTTCGCCGCCGAGCGCGACAAACGCATCCACGACCTGCGCGACAAGAAGCTCGAAGAGATGCGCAATGCCTTCGAACAGGCCCTGCCGCTGCCCAAGGGCAAGAAGTCCAAGAACAAGCCGAAGAAACGCTAAGAACCTGTTCATGATCTTTAAGCCCAGGTTCGGCGACTTTGGCGGCTAAGTGGCGGTAGCGGCCGTTATCCGATCCATTGTGGGAGCCGCGACCTCGCGGCGAATCGCTCAGGCACCGCCGAAATAGGCAGTCAGGCTGCAATCGTTTCGCCCCGAGGTCGGGGCTCCCACAGGTTGGTTTGAGTGTCTGCTCCTGCCTTGTAGTTGCCTCTTCATACGCAGATAAGACTTTGAACAGGCTCTAGGAGCCTGCGATTCGGTCACGATCTTGTAGCAGGGGCGGGCCGCGCTCCGTTTTGGCCGTGAGCCTCTTGCTCCTAAAAATAGCTCGTGGTTAAAGCCTCTCCTACCCATAACGCGCTCTGCCCACCTGCCATTTCTGCTGTTTACGCACTTATAAAAGACTGCGAACAGACGCCAACGCGGCTTCGCTGCGTATCCGTCCGCGTTGCCCAAGCCTGTCTAAATTGACGCAGATCAGTCGCTGTCTGGCGCTGACGCTCGTGTGTGCTTGGCCGTTGACCTGGGTCAATGGCGGGCGGCGTGTGGCTGTTAACGTAGCGCCATACCCGAGCAGCAGGTGCAAGGAGGCAGCATGTTCTTAGATGTGGTGGTTCTCGCCGGTATCGGCACCGTTGGACTGATGATTCTGTTTGGCGCCGGGTTTACGTATTTCGTCTGGAAGGATGCGAACAAGAAAAAACCGCACTGAAATCCGGATTTACGAGCACGCAAGGCATTGGGGCGACTTCGGTCGCCCTTTTTTTCGTTCCCCGTTCCAGCCACGGAAACACTTAAAGGTCGCGACCCTCTGGACAGCATATACTTAGCTAGCTAATAATTTGCCTTCTGCACGGAGGCGGAACCCTTTGGCTACGGCTATGTTCAGAGCTGAGACCCTTTTAGGTAAGCACCGTGCGTGATTCCCTGCTGGCGTTCGTCGCGCCAAGCACCCAAGCCCTCCAGTTCGCGATCAAGACCCTGCTCGGCGGCGGTCTGGCGCTCTGGCTCGCCCTGCGTCTGGGGCTGGAACAGCCGCAATGGGCGCTGATGACCGCCTTCATCGTCGCGCAGCCGCTGTCCGGCATGGTGGTGCAGAAAGGGCTGGCGCGCTTGCTAGGCACCCTGGTCGGCACCTTCATGGCCGTGGTGATGATGGCGCTGTTCGCGCAGATGCCACTGCTCTTCGTGCTGGCCTTCGCCCTGTGGCTGGGCCTGTGCACGGCCGCGTCGACCATGTTGCGCAGTGCCTGGTCTTACGCCTTCGTGCTGGCCGGTTACACGGTGGCGATCATTGGCCTGCCGGCCATCGGCAAACCTCAGGTGGTCTTCGATGAAGCCATCGCCCGCTCCACGGAAATCTGCCTGGGCATCGTCTGCGCCACGTTGAGCAGCGCGCTGCTGTGGCCGCAGCGGGTCGAGCGCCAATTGGCGCAGCAGGCCCGCGATGCCTGGCAGACCGGCCTCAAGGCCGCACGCCAGGCGCTGACCGGCGAGGAGGAGGCGCGTAAGGGCCTGCTCGAAGCGCTGTCGAGAATCGTCGCCGTGGACGCCCAGCGAGAACACGCCTGGTTCGAAGGCGAGCGCGGTCGCCAGCGGGCCATCGCCTTGCGCGTGCTCAGTCGCGACCTGCTGGGCGTGCTGCGCCTAGCGCGTGGCGTGGCACGCCAGTGGCGGCAATTGAACAGCCGCGAGGCCGAGGCCGTGGCGCCCTGGCTGCAGGAAGTGGACGAGCGCCTGCAGGACGATGCCGAGGACAGAACCCAGTTGATCGAGCGCCTGCGCCAGGCCGCCGCGGACGATGAACTCAATGGCGGCCAGCAACTGTGCCTGGAGCGCATGGCCGTGCTGCTGATGCGTATCGAGGACGCCAGCCGCGCGCTGCAGGCCGTCGAACGGGGGCGGGCGCCGGCCGATGCGCCGCGGGCGTTGTCCTGGCACTACGACTGGCAGAGCGCGCTGGTGTTCGGTTCACGCAGCGCCCTGGCGTTTCTGACCCTGGCGAGCTTCTGGCTGGCCACCGGCTGGACCCACGCCACCGGCGCCATGCTGTTGGCCTGCGTGGTGTGCAGCCTGTTCGCGCGACTGGAGGCGGCGCCGCAGATCGGCATGATGTTTTTGCGCGGTATTCTCTACGCGCTGCCGGTGGCGTTTTTCGTCGGGCAGATTCTGATGCCGCAGATCGACGGTTTCGTGATGCTCTGCATGGTGCTCGGCGTACCACTGTTCTTTGGCGTGCTGGGTATGGCCAAGCCGGCGGTGGCCGCAACCTCGACGGCCTTCTGCCTGCACTTCATCGTGCTGTGCCTGCCCGCGCCGGGGGTTGGCTACAACGTCGAATTCTTCCTCAACGAGGCGCCGGGCATGCTCATGGGCGTGGCCGTGGCGGTCATGGCGTTTCGCGTGATCGTGTTGCGCAACCCGGTGTGGCATGGCCGGCGCTTGGTGCATGCCGTGCTGGTCGACCTTGGCCGGCTGACACGCCGTGACCTGGGCCGTGCGGAAAACTGGTTTGGTGGTCGCATGGCCGACCGCTTGCTGCAGCTGGCGCGGCACTACCCGGCGCGTCCGGATCAGGCGCGCAGCCGCTGGGACGAAGGCGTTGCTGGCCTGGACCTGGGTGACGAGCTGCTGCACCTGCGCGCCTGTCTGGCCAAGGCCGATGCCGGCCTGGCGCGCTCGCAGCGACGGTTTCTGGAGCGCCTCGACGATGCGCTGGAGCGCGGCCCGGCGCCGGGCCGCGAGGATGACCTGAACGCCCCGGTGGCCGAGTTGCAGCAAGCCCTGCGTGCCTGCACGCCGAGCATCGACAAGCGCCTCGCCGAAGCGGCGCTGTTGCAGTTGCAGAACGGCTGGCGCCACTGGTGCCAGCTCAGAGGAGAGGCTAATGGGTTTACATGAATGGTCGCTGGGCGGCGTATTGCTGAGTCCCATGGCGGCCTACGCGGTATTGGCGCTGCTGCTCACCGGCGTGATCCGCCTGGGGCTGCAGCGCGTTGGATTGGCACAGTGGATCTGGCATGAAGCGCTGTTCGACTGCGCCCTGTTTGTTTGCGTCCTGGCGGCGGTGATTGCCGTCCTGGCGACTTGAGGAGAAAAGCATGCGTTCGACCATTCGCGTCGGCATCACCCTGGCCATGGTGGCGGTGGCGGTTCTCGCCGGCTCGTGGATCTGGCAGCACTACATGTATTCGCCCTGGACCCGGGATGCCCGGGTGCGCGCCGATGTGGTGACCATCGCGCCGGACGTGTCCGGCTGGGTGCTCGACCTCAAGGTGCACGACAACCAGCAGGTCAAGGCTGGCGACCTGTTGATGACCATCGACCGGGACCGCTACCAGGCCGCGCTGGAAAAGGCCCAGGCCGTGGTCGACATCCGCAAGCAGCAGCTCAGCCTTCGCGAGCACGAAGCTTCCCGTCGTGCGCGCCTGGGCAGTCAGGCGATCAGCGCCGAGCTGCGTGAGAACGCGCAGATCAACGCCGAGATGGCTCGCAGTGAATACCGCGAGGCCCAGGCCGACCTGCGTATCGCCCAGCTTAATCTGGAGCGCAGCGAAGTGCGCGCGCCGCGCGACGGCCAGGTCACCAACCTGAGGCTGGCCCAGGGCAACTACGTGACGGCCGGGCAAGCGGTGATGGCTCTGGTCGATACCGGCTCGTTCTATGTGCAGGCGTATTTCGAGGAAACCAAACTGCCGCGCATAAAGGTCGGTGCACCGGTGGAAATCTGGTTGATGGGTGGCGAACAGGAGATCCGCGGCGAAGTGGAAGGTATCAGTCGCGGCATCACCGACCGCAACGCCAGCCCGGACGGCCAACTGCTGGCCAACGTCGAGCCGACCTTCAACTGGGTGCGCCTGGCCCAGCGCATCCCGGTGCGCATCAAGCTCGATGCGGTGCCGGAGAACGTGCAACTGAGCGCCGGCATGACTGCCAGCGTGCGGGTGAAGTAGGGCGCTTTCTTAATTGTGGGAGGGGCTTTAGCCCCGAGCGCTTCACGGCGTATCGGGGCTAAAGCCCCTGCCACGATTTCGTAGCCCAGGTCGAGCGTAGCGACACCCGGGACATTCCCAGGAGGCCGCTTCGCGTAACGCCAGGCTATCGATGAGGTTCGACCGCACACGCATGGTGTTCCGCCCTGTGTGGTCGCGACCCGCGGCGAATCGTGGGTACGACGCCGGTTTTGCAGCAAGGCCGCAATCATTTCGCGCCGGGTCGGCGCTCCCACACAGACAGTGGGCTGCCTGCGATTATTGTAGGACCCGCGACCCGCGGCGAAT
Organism: Pseudomonas sp. PA1(2017); assembly: GCF_001945375.1. Taxonomy (NCBI): domain Bacteria; kingdom Pseudomonadati; phylum Pseudomonadota; class Gammaproteobacteria; order Pseudomonadales; family Pseudomonadaceae; genus Pseudomonas; species Pseudomonas sp. PA1(2017). Next base: position 238,442 of record NZ_MSXU01000014.1, on the reverse strand, counting down.
CGTGGGTACGACGGCGGTTTTGCAGCAAGGCCGCAATCATTTCGCGCCGGGTCGGCGCTCCCACACAGACAGTGGGCTGCCTGCGATCATTGTGGGAGACGCGACCCGCGGCGAATCGTGGGTACGACGCCGGTTTTGCAGCAAGGCCGCAATCATTTCGCGCCGGGTCGGCGCTCCCACACAGACAGTGGGCTGCCTGCGATTATTGTAGGAGCCGCGACCCGCGGCGAATCCTGTGTACGACGCCGGTTTTGCAGCAAGGCCGCGATCATTTCGCGCCGGGTCGGCGCTCCCACACAGACAGGCGGTTGCCTGCGATTATTGTAGGAGCCGCGACCCGCGGCGAATCGTGGGTACGACGGCGGTTTTGCCGCAAGGCCACCCTCGAATTCGCCCCGGCTCGGGGCTCCTACGCCTGAGCAGCCATTTGCCGGTGCAGTCGGCTCAACCGCGCTGTACGCTCGCCGGGGTGCGACGCATCAGCACTTCGCCGTGGCGCACCGAAACCAGCGCATGGCCCTGGGTGCGGATCATCTCGTAATCGTCGGGCGCCGAAAGAATCAGCAGGTTGGCCGGGCGGCCCACTTCCAGGCCATAGCGCTCACCCAGGTGCAGGGTGCGGGCGCTGTTGTCGGTGATCAGGTCGAGGCTGCGTTTGAGGTCTTCGTAACCGAGCATGTGGCAGATGTGCAGGCCGGCCTCGAGAATGCGCAGGATGTTGCCGTTGCCCAGCGGGTACCAGGGATCGACGATGGAATCCTGGCCGAAGCAGACGTTCATGCCGGCGCGATCGATCTCGGCCACGCGGGTCAGGCCGCGGCGTTTCGGGTAGCTGTCGAAGCGTCCCTGCAGGTGAATGCTCTCGGTGGGGCAGGAAACGAAGTTGATGCCGCTCATTTTCAGCAGGCGAAACAGCTTGGAGCAGTAGGCGTTATCGTAGGAGCCCATGGCCACCGTATGGCTGGCGGTGACCCGCGCGCCCATGCCGCGCACCCGGGCCTCTTCGGCCAGCACTTCGAGAAAGCGCGATTGCGGGTCGTCGGTCTCGTCGCAGTGCACGTCCACCAGGCAGCCGGTGCGTTCGGCCAAGTCCATCAAGAACTTGATCGACGACACGCCTTGGTCGCGGGTGTTCTCGAAATGTGGAATGCCGCCCACCACGTCGGCGCCCAGTTCCACCGCCTGTTCCATCAGCGCACGGCCACCCGCGTAGGACTCGATGCCCTCCTGGGGAAAGGCGACGATCTGCAGGTCGATCAGGTGGCGGGTTTCCTCGCGTACTTCGAGCATCGCCTTGAGGGCGGCCAGGGTCGGGTCGGTGACGTCGACGTGGGTGCGCACGTGCTGGATGCCATGGTCGACCAGCATGTCGATGGTCTTCTTGGCGCGGGTCTTGGTGTCTTCGTGAGTGACCAGCGCCTTGCGCTCGGCCCAGCGCTCGATACCCTCGAACAGCGTGCCGCTCATGTTCCAGTTCGGCTCGCCGGCGGTCAGGGTGGCATCGAGGTGAATGTGTGGCTCGACGAAGGGCGCGACCACCAGGTTATTGGCGGCGTCGAGATCGCCTTCGCTGGCGCTGACCTCTGTGGATTGTGCGGTGATGGCGGCAATTTGCGAGCCGTCCAGTGCGATGTGGAAAAGACCTTCGCGGCCACGCAGGCGGGCGTTGACGATGTTCATGGGGTACTCCTTGGCAGGCTATGAGACGACAGGCGACGGATCAGCAGGGCGATGCTGATGTTCAGCCGGTCGTGAGGGTCATCGAACGAGCAGCCGGTCAGCGCTTCGATACGTTGTACACGGTAGCTCAGGGTGTTGCGGTGTACGCCCAGGCGTTGCGCGGCCAGGGCGAGGTTGGCGTTCTCGAAGAACCAGGCTTCCAGGGTCGGCATCAGCACTGGCTCGTGGCGTGAATCATCGCCGATCAGCGGCCCCAAGGTGCGCTCGACGAAACGCTCGAGCAGGCTGCGGTCGCGGATCGCGGCGAGCAGTTCGATTACCCCCAGCTCGCTGAAGCTGCACAGCCCCAGGCGTTCTGGAAAGGCCTGGGCGGCGACCAGCGCCTGGCGGGCCTGGCCGAGCGCCCTGGCGAAATGTTCGGGGTGGTGATTGCCGCTACTCAGGCCGATAAACAGGCGCTGCGGTTGCAGACGTTCGTCGAGCTCGCCGAGTAAATCCATCAATGTCCGACGGTTGCGCTGCTCGTCGTGGCTACCGGTGCAGGGCAGCAGGGCGATCCAGTGCTCGCCCTGGCTGATCAGCGGCAGGGCTGCGCCCAACTGTTGCAGACATTGCTCGAGGTACTGCTGCAGGCATTGGCGGTTGTCGCGCAGCAGGCGTTCGCCGCTGGCCGCTGCCTCGCCGTCGAACAGCTGCTCGCTGTTCTGCAGGCGCAACAGGGCGACCTGGCGCGGCACGCTTAGCGGGAGGTCGAGGCTGGCAGCACGTTGCAGCAGCACGTCGAGGGACTGGTAATCGCCTTCCAGCAGTTGCTCCAACACATGCTGGCGCGAGCTGCCGAGCATCTGCTGCTGCACCAGCGCCGTGCCGATCGCCTGGGTGACCACAACCATCTTCAATCCGTAGGGCTGTTCCAGCAGCGGCAGGCCCAGGCGCTCGGCCTCGGCGATCACCGCCGGCGGAATCGCCTGGATGTATTCGGCGCCGGTGAGAATAACCAGCCCCGCGGTGGCCCGCTCGACTGCCTGGCGCACCAGAAGCAGCAGGTTGGCTTCGTCGCGCGGGTGGTTGATGCCGGTGACGAACACCAGCTCGCCGCCCATCACCCAGGCGGCGATGTCCTCGTTCTCGGCCACGTACGGCCAGCGCACCGGATTGCCTAGCGCTGCCCGACCAGCGCGCAGGCGCAGCTCGTGCAGGCCGGGCAGGACCAGGACATCGGCGACGCTCAGGCTCATGCGCGGACGACCACGTCGCCGGCGGCGAAGAGCTTCTTCGCTTCGAACAGCACGATGTACACCACGGCGGCGACGACAATGCCCACCAGTGGCGCGACCCAGGGCGAGAAGTAGGCGCACAGCGAACCGACGCCGTAAGCGCCCAGGCCGACCCAGTTGAAAGCGGGGATGCGCGCCTCGGCGAGCAGCGGGTAGCGGCTCTTATGGCCGTAGAAATAGTCGGCCATGATCACACCACCGATCGGCGGGATGATCGAGCCGAGCAGGATCAGGAACGGAATCAGCATCTCGTACATACCGCCGATGGCCAGCAGCGTGCCGATGCCGGCGCCGACCACGGTCACCGTCTTGCGCCGGCCGGTGCGCAGCAGGTTGCAGCCGGCGGCGGCGAAGTTGTAGATGGTGTTGTCCTGGGTCGTCCACAGGTTGAGGAACAGCATCACCACCGCGGCCATGGACAGACCCTGCAGCACCAGTACTTCGACGATGTCCGGCTGCTGGTAGACGATGGCGCCGTAAGCCCCGGCGACGATCATCAGGCCGTTGCCAAGAAAGAAACCGACCATGCTGGCGATCACCGCGATGCGTCCGGTGCGGGCGAAGCGCGTCCAGTTGGTGGCTTGCGTCGCGCCGCTGACGAAGGTGCCGAAGACCATGGTGATGGCCACGCTCAGGGTCATGCTCTGGGTCGGCTCGATGGCCATCAGCGCGCTCAGGCCGCCGATGTCGTCGGTGGCGATCCACAGCGAGCAGACCAGCAGGGCGAGCATCGCCGGCACGGAAATGCGCGACAGGATGTCCAGCCCCTTGTAGCCGATGAACGCGGTGATGCAGAAGGCGAAGCCGAACAGCACCATCAGGGGAATGGTCAGGCCTTGCGGCAGGCCGAGAATTTTCACCAGCACGATGGCTACCGTGGCGGTGCCCCAGGCGTACCAGCCGATCTGGGTGAAACCGAGCAGCACGTCGGAGAGTTTGCTGCCGGCCTCGCCAAAGCAGAAGCGGCCCATCAATACCGAATTGAGGCCGCTGCGACAGGCGATCAGGCCGAGGATCGCGGCATAGGCACCGAGCAGCAGGTTGCCGATCACCGCGGCCCAGATCAGCGTAGTGAAGTCGAAGGCCATGCCGATCTTGCCGCCGGCGAACATGGTGGCGGTGAAGAAGGTAAAGGAGAACAGCATGATCGACGTGGAGAACAGCCCCTTGCGGGCGCCTGCCGGCACTTCGCTCAAAGGGTAGTCGCTGTCGGTGGTGGGATGAGTCATGGCCTGGCTCCACAGGGTGAGGGAAGCCATGGCTATAGCAGGCGACGTGCCAACCTATGGTTTGGGTGGCGCGTACAGTATCGGTTGTGCGAAGTGCACAATCAGGCGTGGATTTTCAGCGAATAGATGCGATTTCTTTGTGAGTTGTCACCATGGCTGACCTGTCTTGGTGCGCTGCCGGACGGGCACGCACCAAGAGGTCACGAACGTTCTCAGCGGGTGCCGAGGAAGTCGCGCTTGCCCAGTTCCACCCCGTTGTGGCGCAGGATGGCGTAGGTGGTGGTGATGTGGAAATACAGGTTGGGCAGCACATGATCGAGCAGGAAGGCCTGGCCCTGGAAGTGGGTTTCCTTGTCACGGCGCTTGAGAGTCACGGTGCGGTCTTCGCTGCCGTCGAGCTGTGCGGCGCTGATGCCCTGCACGAATTCAAGGGTCTTGGCGATACGTGCCTGTAGCTCGGCGAAGCTGGTTTCGTCATCGGCATGGCTCGGCGCTTCGACGCCGGCCAGCAGGGCTGCACCGGCCTTGACGGTGTCACAGGCGATCTGCACCTGGCGGCTGAGCGGGAACATGTCCGGAGCCAGACGCGAGGCGAGCAGCACGCTCTGCTCTATCTTGCGGGCTTCGGCGTTGGCGGCAGCGATGCCGAGGATGGTCGACAGGTTGGTCAGCTGGCGGGTGAACACCGGGATGGAAATGGAATGCATGGAAAGAGGCATGGAGGCTCCAGAAAGCAGTAAACCTTAAGATATGAAACGAACAGGCGATTGAAAAACGTAGGCGAGGCCGCCAGCGCAATACCGATGGCGGCCCCGCAAAAACAGGCGAGAAAGCGACCGGGGTTGCGATCGACTGTACGAGTAGTACATGAGCATTTTGAGCCTGTTTTTAACGCAGTGATGGCAACGCAGGTAGTTTTTCATCAGCCTGTCAGCCGATGCTGATCGGCGGCAGAGTGGCCAGCTCGACGGTAACGGCTTTGCGTGGCGCGATGATTTCAGCTTCGCCGTCGACCACCAATTCGTCGTGCTGGTTGAACACGCGGGTGGCGATGCGCACGCGGAATTTCGGCAGCTTCTCGAGGATTTCCAGGCGTACGGTCAGGGTGTCGCCCAGTTTCACCGGTTTCTGGAAACTCATCTGCTGGCCCACGTAGATGGTGCCGGGGCCGGGCAGGGTGCAGGCCACTGCCGCACTGATCAACGCGCCGCTGAACATGCCATGGGCGATGCGCTCCTTGAACATGGTGGTGGCGGCGTATTCGGCGTCCAGATGCACCGGGTTGTGGTCACCGGAAACTGCGGCGAACAGCAGGATGTCGCGTTCTTCAACGGTCTTGCTATAGCTGGCGGTCTGGCCGACTTCGAGGGCTTCGTAAGGCGTGTTGCTGCTTTGCGTCATGGGTTGGGTTCCTGAGGATGTAATGGTCGCTGCTGGGGCTGTGCGAGCGTCTGTTCCAGCCAGTCGATCAGGTCTTGGGTGACCTCGTCACGGTTCGTTTCGTTGAGCAGTTCGTGGCGGGCCTGTGAATAGCATTTCAATGTGGTGCGGTTGTGTCCGGCTTGCCTCAAGGCATCGGCCAGGCGTTGCAGGCCGCCGCCTCGGCTGACCGGGTCCTGATCGCCACCGATGATCAGGATCGGCAACTGCGGGGCGATCTGTTTCAGCGATGCGCGCGGGGTTATGCGCTGCAGGCCATCCAGCAGGTCGAGCCACAGCCCATTGGTGCAGCGAAAACCGCACAGGGGGTCGGCAATGTAACGATCGACTTCGTCGTTGTCACGGCTGAGCCAGTCGAACGGCGTGCGCGCAGGTGCAAAGGCCTGGTTGAAAGAACCGAACGACAGCCGGTGGAGCAGCGCGCTGCGTCCGGTCGCACCCTGGCGCCAGCGCTCGAAGCGGGCGACCAGCGCCGCAGCCCGATAGGTGCCCAGCTTGCCGTGGTTGGAGCCGCTGAGAATGGCGCCCTGCACGCTGCTGCTGTGGTGCATCAGGTAGGCGGTGGCGATGAAGCTGCCCATGCTGTGGCCGAGCAGGATGATCGGCGTCTGCGGCCACTGGTGGCGAATGTGATGGTTGAGCGTGGAGAGGTCGCCGACCACATGGCTCCAGCCGTTTTCGTCGGCGAAATGGCCGAACAGGCCGTGCTGCGCCGTCTGCCCATGGCCGCGGTGGTCAAGCGCGTAGAGCGCATGGCCTGCAGCGACCAATGCAGCGCCCAGGCGCGCATAGCGGCCGCTGTGCTCGGCCATGCCGTGAGCGAGCATGACAACCGCTTTGGGTTCCTTGTCGGGTGACCAGCAATTGACGAAAAACGGTGAGGCGTCATTGCCATTGAGCCACAGACTGTCGTGCTGCATGGCGAGATCCTTGGGCTGAGCCAATGCACCATTGTAGAAGCAGGTCTGTGGCTTTTACAGCCCGCCTTCAGTGTCGCTGCGCAAGATCGGCACTGGTGGGCGTAATGCCCTGTTCGTTCTCGCCTCGTCACATTGATCGTCCGGCGGTGCTTTCTGCTCGCCAGTCAGCCCAGGCCCGGCTGGCGCATGAAGACCTGAGGCCGGAATCAAGGTCCGCCGCCTAGGTTCCGAGTCGATGAGGCGCATCAGGACGACGCTTGCGGCTTGGTCGCGACGACCCAGATTTCCTTCCAGTTCTCCACGATCTTCCCGCTGGCAGACTTGTGGTTCCTGACATTGTTGACATGGCAATCATCAGGCCCCATCTCGAAGCCTGCATCGCGCAAAAGCGAGCGAACCGTGGCCTCCGAGTCGAAGTGGATCTTGGGATTGTTCTGCTTGTTCCAAGAGTGACCGGTCTCGAAAAACGAGGCGTTCAAATGGCCGCCCGGTTTGAGAATACGGAAGCTTTCGCGCAGGTCGGCCTTCAGATCCTCCCCGTGAATGAAGGGCAGGACGCGTTGCGCGTTGATCAGGTCAATCGAGTCGTTCTCGAAGGCTGCCCCTCGCAGCGTGCTGGTGATGGTTCGCAACCGAGGCCCTGCTTCGGCAGCTAACGCGCCTTCCATCTGGGGATCGGGATCGACCGCGTTTACTCGACAGTTTTTCCCGGCAAGGTAACGTGTGTCGCGCCCGCCGCCCGCCCCCAGATCTACAGCCACCCTGGGCACTGATTGAGCGAAATACTGTTCCCCGATACGGTTGGTGAAAAAGTTCATGCCAGGGGTTGGTGTTGTGAAGTGCCGCGTTGCTTGAACAACGCTTGCAGACGAGCGGCTGGTGGCCGTGGGCGCATTGGTCGAGGCCGGCAGCGAGCGCATTGGCTGATCGTTCGATGGTTCGGCCTTGCCCACGAAGCAGCTTAGAAGTGAACTGATCAGGTGCGTGCGCTTGCTCGTATCATCGCTGTTCGGCTGTCGCGCCGAGGTCGTCGCGGGTAAGGCATTGTCCGATGGGGAAGATGCCCTTTGCCCGGCTGCCGCCACCGGCTCGAAGCCCGCATTACAATAGAGGTTGTTACTTTTCAGGTCGGTGATCTGCAGTCGCGCCAACGAGGTGGATGGCGTGCCTGGGGAAGCATGAAGCTCAAAGGACGCGCGAAGTTTCGGCGGTAGATCCCGGGCTGGAGCGTCAGTGGGAAACAGATCTTTCGTCGCTACGGTGCGAGCGTGTACACCCGGGGTCGAGTCGCTTTGAAGCTCTTGGCGGAAGGTCTCGGGGCCGGCTCGTAATACCGCATCAAGTAGCTCCTTTTGGGCGCTGGACAGACTGGTATTGAGTCTGCCAAGGCCGACGACCATGTCACCGATACGGATGAATTCCGGTAGCGAGGCGGCCCTGCCTCCAGCGGCACTACCCGGGGCGGCGGATGCGGTATTGGAGTCGGCTTGAATCTGCGAAAACTGTGCGGATCTTGAGGCGGGTGCAACAGGTTGCATGGGGCTGTCCTCGCGGGCTGGCCGGGGCGGTCTGGCGACCGGAACGATAAGACGCAGGGGCGGCGCGCTCTGCTGACGGCAGGCGTTCAAAGAGTCGGGCGCCACGGGTTGAGTGGTGTGTCTTGGCCTGTCGGTTCCCGCACACCCAGCGTCGAGCCCCCAGATATCCGGCCTGTCATGGGCCTTGCCAGGGCATTCGCACGTACTGAAATTCACGGTATTGATTGTGGCTTTGCCGGGCCGTGGCCGGCTGCTAAGTTCATTCGGTGACATCACGCATCTTCGGAAAACAAGGGATAACAACAATGCAGCCCGATTTCTGGAACGATAAACGTGCCCCCGGCGTGGCCAGCGACATCGACATGGACGCCTTTCAGTCGGTGGTCGAGGTGTTCGAACGCTCCTGCAAGACGTTCACCGACCGCCCCGCCTTCAGCAATCTGGGCCGAACCCTGACCTACGGAGAGCTGGACAGGCTGTCCGCCGCCTTTGCCGCCTACCTTCAGCAGCACACCGATCTGCAACCCGGCGACCGCATCGCAGTGCAGATGCCCAACCTGCTGCAGTACCCGATCGCCGTGTTCGGCGCGATGCGCGCCGGGCTGATCGTGGTCAACACCAACCCGCTGTACACCGCCCGCGAGATGCGCCACCAGTTCAAGGACGCCGGCGTGCGCGCTTTGGTGTACCTGAACATGTTTGGCAAGCTGGTGCAGGAGGTGTTGCCCGACAGCGAGATCGAGTACCTGATCGAGGCGCGCATGGGCGATCTGTTGCCCACGCTCAAGGGCTGGCTGGTCAACACGGTGGTCAAGAAGGTCAAGAAGATGGTGCCTGCCTACCATCTGCCCCAGGCGATGTCGTTCAAGCAGGTATTGGCCGACGGTGCGCGGCTCGACGTGCGGCCGGTCAGCGCATCGCAAGGCGACATCGCCGTGTTGCAGTACACCGGTGGCACCACGGGCGTGGCCAAGGGCACCATGCTTACCCATGCCAACCTGATCGCCAACATGCTGCAGGCCAATGCCTGCATGTCGCAGCACGGCCCCGATGGCACGCCGCTGATGAAGCGCGGCCAGGAGGTGATGATCGCGCCGCTGCCGCTGTACCACATCTACGCCTTCACCATGAATTGCATGTGCATGATGGTCAACGGCAACCACAACGTGCTGATCACCAACCCGCGGGACATTCCTGGTTTCGTCAAGGAACTGGGCAAATGGGAGTTTTCCGCGCTGCTGGGACTCAACACCCTGTTCGTGGCGCTGATGGATCACCCGGATTTCGCCAAGCTCGATTTCAGCCACCTCAAGGTCACCAATTCGGGCGGCACGGCGCTGGTCAAGGCCACTGCCGAGCGCTGGAAGCAACTGACCGGCTGTACGGTGGTGGAGGGCTACGGGCTGACCGAAACCTCGCCGATCGCCAGCGCCAACCCCAGTGGCGACCTGGCTCGCCTGGGCACCGTCGGCGTTCCGGTGCCGGGCACGGCGTTCAAGGTCATCGATGATGACGGCAACGAGCTGCCGCTGGGCGAGCGGGGCGAGCTGTGCATCAAGGGCCCACAGGTGATGAAGGGCTACTGGAATCGCCCGGAAGCCACCGCTGAAGTGCTGGATGCCGAAGGCTGGTTCAAATCCGGCGATATCGCGGTGATCGATGAGGAGGGCTTCGTGCGCATCGTCGACCGCAAGAAGGACATGATCATCGTCTCCGGCTTCAACGTGTACCCCAACGAGATCGAGGACGTGGTGATGGCCCACAGCAAGGTGGCCAGCTGCGCGGCCATCGGCGTGCCGGACGAGAAGTCCGGGGAGGCGGTCAAGCTGTTCGTGGTCAAGCGCGACGACAGCCTCACCGTCGAGGAACTCAAGGCCTACTGCAAGGAAAACTTCACCGCCTACAAGGTGCCGCGGCAGATCGTGTTCAGGGAGTCGCTGCCCATGACCAACGTCGGCAAGATTCTGCGCCGCGAACTGCGCGACGAAGCGTTGAAGGCGGCTGGCAAAGCCTAGCCCGCGGCGTGATTCGGCCCCAAGGGCTCTGCATCACGTCTTTGAACGTGCGCGTATTTGCACTTACCGTCTGGCGTACTTGCCGAAGGCAGTACGCCGTGACTTGCTTGCAGCATGCTTTTGCCGCCCGTTCCCATAGGTAAAGCAACGATGTCCGCTTTTTGCCTCGTAGTTGCCTTCATGCGCATAAAAGACTTTGGACAGTTTCTTAGAGCTGTTTCCCGGGTGTCGCTTTGCTCGACCCAGGCTGCAAGCGCGTACCGGCGTCGCCAGGCGCCGGCTAGCATCACCTTCTCCAATTGCCGATCGGGCCCGGCAAAAAAGGCCGCAGGCGTCTATCATGGGCATTGCCTGCCGATTGGCAATCTCTGTCAGCCGGTTTTACACGCAACTGCCTCGTGACCAATTTTTTTGATGTGGTCATTTCTGATACCGATCGGCCTTTTATGGCTCTGGTCGGTATCCGGCAACTCTGCTAATCTCGGCCCGCTTTGCGCCCCACAGGGGCGAACAGCCAGGCATACATACAACAAACAACCGCCTCGGCGGTGACGACAAGCTGTTGCTTAGGAGTGGGTGTCCATGACCGAAAACTTCTGGACGGACAAGTATCCCGAGGGGGTCGCGGCCGAGATCGATCCCGACCAGTACCCCAACGTTCAGGCGGTGCTGAAGCAGTCCTGCCAGCGTTATGCCGACAAGCCCGCTTTCACCAATCTGGGCAAGACGATTACCTACGGCCAGCTGTACGAGCTGTCCGGTCACTTCGCTGCGTACCTGCAGCAGCACACCGATCTCAAGCCCGGCGACCGCATCGCCGTGCAACTGCCCAACGTTCTGCAGTACCCGGTGGCGGTATTCGGCGCGATGCGTGCCGGCCTGGTGGTGGTCAACACCAACCCGCTGTACACCGCGCGGGAAATGGAACACCAGTTCAACGATTCCGGCGCCAAGGCGCTGGTGTGCCTGGCCAACATGGCGCACCTGGCCGAGCAGGTGGTGCCCAAGACCGGCGTGAAGACGGTGATCGTCACCGAAGTCGGCGACATGCTGCCGCCGCTCAAGCGCCTGCTAGTCAACGCCGTAGTCAAGTACGTGAAGAAGATGGTGCCGGCCTACAACCTGCCGGGCTCCGTCAAGTTCACCGACGCCCTGGGCCAGGGCCGCGGCAAGGCGGTCAGCGAAGCCAGCCCCGCCTCCCAGGACGTCGCCGTGCTGCAGTACACCGGTGGCACCACTGGCGTGGCCAAGGGCGCTATGCTCACGCACCGCAACCTGATCGCCAACATGCTGCAGTGCCGCGAGCTGATGGGCTCGAACCTGGGCGAGGGCTGCGAGATCATCGTCGCGCCGCTGCCGCTCTACCACATCTACGCCTTCACCTTTCACTGCATGGCGATGATGCATTGCGGCAACCACAACATCCTGATCACCAACCCGCGTGACCTGCCGACCATGGTCAAGGACCTGGCCAAGTTCCAGTTCAGCGGTTTCGTCGGTCTCAACACGCTGTTCGTGGCGCTGAGCAACAACGAAGGGTTCCAGAAGCTCGACTTCTCCAAGCTCAAAGTCACCCTGTCCGGCGGTATGGCGCTGCAGCAGGCGGCCGCCGAGCGCTGGAAGCAAGTCACCGGCTGCGCCATCTGCGAAGGTTACGGCCTGACCGAAACCAGCCCGGTGGCGTCGGTCAACCCGGTCACCTGCAACCAGATGGGCACCATCGGCATTCCCGCACCGTCGACCCAGTTCAAGGTCATCGACGACCAAGGCAACGACCTGGCAATGGGCGAAACCGGCGAGCTGTGCATCAAGGGCCCGCAGGTGATGAAGGGCTACTGGCAGCGCCAGGAGGCCACCGACGAAGTGATCGATGCCAACGGCTGGTTCAAGACGGGTGACATCGGCATCATCCAGCCCGACGGCTACATTCGCATCGTCGACCGCAAGAAGGACATGATTCTGGTGTCCGGCTTCAACGTCTACCCGAACGAACTGGAAGAAGTGCTGGTGACCCTGCCGGGCGTGCTGCAGTGCGCGGCCATCGGCGTGCCGGACGAGCGCTCGGGCGAGTCGATCAAGGTGTTCGTGGTGGTCAAGCCGGGCATGACCCTGACCAAGGAACAGGTCATGCAGCACATGCATGACAACCTCACCGGCTACAAACGACCCAAGCAGGTCGAGTTCCGCGAGAGCCTGCCGACCACCAACGTCGGCAAGATTCTGCGCCGCGAACTGCGCGACGAAGAGCTCAAGAAGCTCGGCAAGAAGTAACCGCCGTCACGCCGCATAGAAGGGCCCTGCTTTGCAGGGCCTTTTGCGTTGTGGAGAGCAAACTTCCGACTCCCGTGGCCTGGGTCGAGCCCTGCGATACCCAAATCTCTTCCCTCCGAGCAATAATGCCTAGAATTGTGCTCTGTGCACTGGTCAGCACTCGAGGCGTGTCTGTGATGCAATTACCCGATCTCAATCTACTGGTCGCCCTCGATGTGTTGCTGGAGGAGGGCAGCGTGGTCGGCGCCGCCCGGCGCATGCATCTCAGCCCGCCAGCCATGAGTCGCACCCTGACGCGCATCCGCGAAGCGGTGGGTGACCCGATTCTGGTGCGTGCCGGCCGCGGCCTGGTGCCGACGCCGCGGGCCCTGGAGCTGCGCGAGCAAGTGCGCGATCTGGTCGAGCAGGCCAGCGGCATATTCCGTTCCCAGGAGGTGGAGCTGACCAGCCTCGATCGGGCGTTCAATATCCGCACCAACGATATCTTCATGGTCTGTTACGGCGGGCGGCTGGTCGAACTGGTTCGCGAGCAGGCGCCCAACGTGATGCTACGCTTCGTGCCGGAAATCGATGGCGACGACGACGCCATGCGTGCCGGGCGCATCGACCTGGCCATCGGCGCGTCGTTACAACTGCCGCCGGAAATCAAGCATCAGGGCCTGTTCATGAGCCGCTTCGTGGGCCTGGCGCGGGCCGATCATCCGATCTTCGACGAGATGATCAACGCCGAGCGCTTCGCCGCCTTCGACCAGATCAGCGTGTCGCGCCGTGGCCTGGCTCGCGGGCCTATCGACAAGGTGCTCGAACAGCAGGGTCTATCGCGCCGCGTGGTCACCGTGTCGCCAAGCTTCTTCTCCGCGGTTCTGGCGCTGCGCGATTCGGACCTGATCCTGCCGATGCCCAATCCGGTGGTCGCCGTGTGCAACCAGCTTGGCCTGGCCTTGCGCAGCTTCGAGATCCCCTTGCCGCTGTCGCCGGTACGGGTCCATCAGTCCTGGCACCCACGTTTCGACAACGACTCGGCCCATCGCTGGCTGAGGGGGTTGATCAAGCGCTGCTGCGAAGAGAATGCGCTGGGCGTCTGATAGCTGCGTTTCACGCAATCATTGATTAGAAACATTGCAATTTTCGGTAATGGTCGTTTTCCCTAGACTGCCGGGCTAAACACGTTACTGGATATTTCTGCATGCCTGGCTCCTGCCACGCGGGCGGGTGCGCATCGTCATGAACGCACCTGCGCTCGCCCCCGCGTCCCTTGCCGCGCCTCCCAGCCCTCAAGCCGCGCCGATGCAGGCGACCCCGTTCGGGTTGCGCATCGTCGTCGGCCTGCTCGGTGTGCTGCTGGCGGTGCTGGTTTCGGGCTTCAACGAGAACGTCACCAAGATCGCCCTGGTCGATATCCGCGGCGCCATGGGCATTGGCCATGACGAAGGTAGCTGGCTGCTGGCGCTTTACATGGCCGCCTCGGTCAGCGCCATGGCGTTCGCACCGTGGTTCGCGGTAACCCTGTCGATCCGCCGCTTCACCCTGTGCGCCATCGGCGCCTTCATGTTACTTGGCCTGCTGTCGCCGCTGGCGCCCAACGAACGTGTGCTGATGCTGTTGCGCGCGCTGCAGGGGCTGGCCGGCGGGGCGCTGCCGCCAATGCTGATGAGTGTGGCGCTGCGTTTTCTGCCGGCCAACATCAAGCTCTACGGCCTGGGCACCTATGCGCTGACGGCGACCTTCGGCCCCAGCATGGGCACGCCGCTGGCTGCTTTCTGGGTGGAGTACGCTGGCTGGCAGTGGGCGTTCTGGCAGATCATCCCCGGCAGTCTGCTGGCCATGGCCGCCGTTGCCTGGGGTCTGCCCCAGGACCCGCTGCGCCTGGAGCGCTTCGCCCAGTTCAACTGGCGCGGCCTGCTGCTCGGCTTGTCGGCGATCAATCTGCTGGTCATCGGCCTACTCCAGGGCGAGCGCCTGAACTGGCTGCACTCGCCGCTGATCGTCAGCCTACTCGGCGGCGGCTGCCTGTTGCTGGTGCTGTTTCTGCTCAACGAATGGCACCATCCGCTGCCGTTCTTCAAGCTGCAACTGCTCAAGTCGCGCAACCTCGCCTTCGCACTGTTCACCCTGGCCGGGGTGTTGCTGGTGCTATTGGCCGCGAGCCTGATTCCGTCGTCCTACCTGGCCCAGGTCCAGGGCTACCGGCCGCTGCAAACCGCACCGATGCTGCTCTGGGTGGCCGTGCCGCAACTGCTCGCATTGCCCTTGGTGGCGGCGCTGTGCAACCTGCGTCAGGTCGATTGCCGCTACGTGCTGGCGGCTGGGTTGGGAATGATGGGGCTGGCCTGCGTGCTCGGCTCGCAGCTGACCTCGGCGTGGATTCGTGACGACTTCCTGCTGATCCAGCTGCTGCAGATCTTTGGCCAACCGATGTCGGTTCTGCCGCTGCTGATGCTCGCCACCGGCAGCATCCAGCCGATCCAGGGGCCGTTCGCCTCGGCCTGGTTCAATACCGTCAAGGGCCTGGCCGCCGTGGTGGCCACCGCGGTTCTCGATCTGCTGACCACCGCGCGCCTGCATCTGCATTCTAACAATCTGGTCGACCGCCTCGGCAACCAGCCGCTGCTGCCCGACGGTGCTGCGAGCCACCTGGCCAGCCGCCTGCATCAGCAGGCCCTGGTGCTGACCTACGCCGACCTCTACCTGTGCGTGGCGCTGGTCGCCTTCGCGCTGATCCTGATCATTCCCTTCGTGCCCACGCGCATCTATCCGCCGCGTGCCGCCCACTGAACCGATGGACACCACCATGAATACCCTGCGCAAACCCGCTCTGCTGATCGGTCTGCCCGTCGCCGGCCTGCTGCTCTGGGGCGCCTGGCAACTGCTGTTCGCCGAGCACTATCAGCAAAGCACCAATGACGCCTTCATCAGCGCTGACTTCACCCTCGTGGCACCTAAGATCGCCGGTTTCGTCAGCGAGGTGCTGGTCGAGGACAACCAGCGCGTCAAGGCCGGGCAACTGCTGGCGCGCATCGACGACCGCGATTACCGTGCCGCGCTGGATGTGGCCAAGGCCGGCGTGGCCAGCGCCGAGGCGCAGCGGGTGAATGCCGAGGCCAGCGTGCAGCGCCAGCAGTCGGTGATCGACCAGGCGGCCGCCACGGTCAAGGCCGATCAGGCCGAAGTGCGTTTCGCCGAGCATGAACTGCAGCGCTACAAACACCTGGCCGGGCAGGGCGCCGGCACCCTGCAGAATGCCCAGCAGGCGCAGAGCCGTTTCGATACCGCCCTGGCGCGCCAGCAGCAGAACCAGGCGGCACTGGCCGCCACTCGGCAGCAGACGGCGATCCTCATCGCCCAGCGCGATGCGGCCGCCGCGGCGGTCGAGCGGGCTGCCGCCGAATTGCAGCGTGCCGAACTGGATCTGTCGTACACCGAACTGCGTGCGCCCATGGACGGCATGGTAGGTCGCCGCGCCCTGCGCGTCGGTGCCTACGTCAGCCCCGGCAACGAGCTGCTGGCGGTTGTGCCGCTGGAGCAGGCCTTCGTGGTCGCCAACTTCCAGGAAACCCAGCTCAACCGCGTGCGCCCGGGCCAGCCGGTGAGCATCAGCGTCGACAGCTACCCGGATCTGCAGTTGCGCGGCCACGTCGAGAGCCTGGCGCCGGCCACTGGGGTGACCTTCGCCGCCGTGGCGCCAGACAACGCCACCGGCAATTTCACCAAGGTTGTGCAGCGCATCCCGGTGAAGATCGTGCTCGATGCCGACCAGCCGGTGGTGGGTTATCTGCGCGTCGGCATGTCGGTGGAGGCGAGCATCGACACCCACCAACTCGATGACCGACAGCTGGCGCAGGCGCACTGACATGAAGGGATTTCATCGACTGACGCTGCTTGGCCTGAGCGTCGCCCTGAGCGCCTGCACCCTGGGCCCGGATTTTCGCAGCCCCGATGCCCATCTGCCGGAAGCCTGGGCCTTGCAGCAAGGCCCGGTACGCAGCCAGCCCGAGGCGGCCAGCATGCAGGCGCGCTGGTGGGAAAGCTTCGCCGATGGGCAACTCTCAGCTTTGCTGCAGCGCGCCGTGGCCGGCAACTTCGACCTGCAACTGGCCGCTAGCCGCGTCCAGCAGAGCCGCGCCGTACGCCTGAGCAGCGGCGCCGCGCAGGCGCCGAGCCTGAATGGCGGGGCCGGTTACAGCCGTGCCCGTAACAGCGAGGTAGGCCTCAACGACCCGTCCGGCAACGCCGGCAAGGACGACTACGACCTCTGGCAGGCCGGCCTTGGCGCCAGCTGGGAGTTGGACCTGTGGGGCCGCGTGCGCCGGGAAGTGGAGGCTGCCGATGCGCAACTCGGCGGTAGCCAGGCCCTGCGCGACGGCGTGGCGCTGTCGGTGCTGGCGGAAACCGCCAGCGACTACATCCAGCTACGCGGCACCCAGCAACTGCGGCTGATCACCGAGCAGAACCTGCAGATCGCCCAGCGCAGCCTGACTCTCAACCAGACCCGCCTGGACGATGGCGTGGCTACCCACCTTGAAGTCGCCGAGGCGGCCTCCCGTGTGGCGTCACTGGAGGCCCGCCTGGAGCCGCTGCGCCTGCGCGAACGGCGGCTGGGCAATGCCCTGGCGCTGCTGCTCGGCCAGGCGCCCGGCAGCCTGCAGGCGGAGTGGGGCGCGCCGGCCGACATCCCCCAGGGGCCGCCTCGCGTGCCGGTCGGCCTGCCCAGCGAACTGGCCAGCCGCCGCCCGGACATCCGTCAGGCCGAAGCTCAATTGCACGCGGCCACCGCCAGCATCGGCGTGGCCGAGGCGGACTTCTATCCGCGCATCACGCTGTCCGGCGATCTTGGCCTACAGGCGTTGCAGCTCAGCGATCTGGACGGCTGGTCCGCCCATCGCTTCGCCATCGGCCCGGCGATCAGCGTGCCGCTGTTCGATGGCGGGCGCCGGCGCGGCACCCTGCAATTGCGTGAGGCGCAGCAGCAGGAAGCGGCCATCGCCTACCAGCGCACCGTGCTCGGCGCCTGGCACGAAGTGGACGACGCCATGGCCGCCTACCAGGCCCAACAACGCCGTCATGATCGCCTGGGCGAAGCGGTCGAGCAGAGCCGGGTGGCGCTCGACAATGCCGAGCTGCAATACCAGCAAGGCACGGTGGATTACCTCAACGTGCTGAGCGTGCAGCAGGCCCTGCTGAGCAACGAGGAAGAACTGCTCGACAGCCGCCAGGCTACCGCGCTGGCGCTGGTTGGCTTGTACCGTGCGCTGGGTGGCGGCTGGGAACGACAAGGCGAGGGTGCCTGAGCCGGCGTAGGCCGGATCGAGCGCGACGATACTCAGGACGATCTGCTGGGCAACTGAATCGATCCGACCGCACCGGATAAACCGCTGCCTACCAGTGCGAGCCCCGACCCGGGGAGAATGGCCGACGCACCTTGCTATCCAGGTTGCCCGAGCCATTCGCCGCGGCTCCCATCGGTCGGTGAGTAACGCGGTGCCGAGTAGCGCCTGGCGTCGACTCAGGCGTTTTTCAGATAACGCTCGTAGAACTCCACGGTCGCCACGTTCTTGTCCTTGGATTCGAACATGATGTCGAAGCGGTCCAGGAACTGCAGCACATAGCGGTTCGTCCACTCGTTCCACATGCGTGCGCTGTGGCCGTACAGCTCACGTTTGGGCGCGACCTTCAGCACCTCAGGCATTTCCAGCTTTTGCTCGGCACTCAGCCCCAGCTCCTGCAAGCGCTCCTGGGGTTGCGACAGGTGCATGGTCGGGCGGACGCCGCGCCAGCTGTCGATGATCCGCGCCACGCGCTCGCTGTGCGGGTCGATGTAATCGTCCTCGTGGATCCAGCAGTGGTGCACGTCGAGCACCACGGGGGCGAGATCGGCCAGCGCCAGGCAGGCATCCACACCGTAGGTCTTCTCGTCGTTCTCGAAGGTGATGCACTGCCGCGCTTCATGGGACAGCCGCGGCCACACCGCGCGGATGCCATCGCCGCCCAGCTTGCCGGCGATATGCAGGTTGCACTTGAAGTCCTGGAAGGTGCGGCCGTAGCCCATCATGCGGATCATGTCGGCGTGGTATTCGAACTCGGCGAGGCTGTTCTCCACCACGTCCGGGCGATCGGAGCCCAGCACGCAGTACTGGCCGGGGTGCATGGACAGGCGAATGTTGGCTGTACGTGCCATTTCGCCGATGGCTGCGAAGCCTTCGATCAGGCGCTGCTGCATCTCGGGTCGCTGGTAGAACGCGGCGACTTTCGGGTGGCTGTAGAACGGCAGCAGGTCGCTGCTCAGGCGCAGCATCTGCAACGGTTTGGGCAGGGTGACCACATAGGCGAGCAATCGTAACTGGGCCAGCAGGTTGTGCTCGACGATCTCCGCGAGCTTCTCATGGGCCACGGCCGGCGCAACGCTGTCCATCCAGCGCAGGGTGGTGGTACGCGGGTTGAAGGCCGCCTCGATGGTTTTCAGCTCGCCGGCCGACAGGCTGCGGTCGGGGTGGCGGTACTGGCAGGCGAAGCCAATGCGGGGTGTGGACATGGGCGAGTCTCGGAATCAGCTGTGCAGGGAGTTTCAGACCGCGGTCAGCGCTGCGACGCTCCCGGATTAATTGCGCAGCCGGTGCCCCTTGCAACACGGCGCCACCAACCCCCGCGGCGGCTGGTGTGGGCCTAGCCGATCAGGCGGGCCAACTCGTTCAGGCAGAGCACCACGAAAAGCGCCGCGGCAATTCCCAGCAGGCCGTTGGACAGCCAGCCCGAGCGCCACTCTGCCGGCACCCGTTGCGAATTGAGCAGCCAGATCAGCGTGAGCGCCAGGAACGGCATGAAGAACGCGCCGAAGGCGCCGTAGGCGATCACCAGCCCGAATGGCCGCCCCAGGGTGAGCAGCAGCATCGGCGGGAAGGTCAGCCAGAGCACGTAGAAGCGGAATGCCGGGGTTTTTTCCAGGTCTTGCCGGGCACCTTTGGCCTGCTCGCCGCCCTGCACCTGGCGCACGAAGTCGGCGAACAACAGCGACACGCCGTGCCAGACACCGAGGATCGAGGAAAAAGTGGTCGCCGCGAAGCCGATCAGGAACAGGGTGGACACCACGCTGCCGAAGCGCTCGCGCAGGATTTCATCGAGGTCGAGCAGGCCGCGGTCACCGCCTGCCAGAGTGACCTGGGCGGTATAGAGCAGCTCGGCGCCGACGATCAGCATCGAAATCACGAAGATGCCGGTAGCGATGTAGGCCACCCGGTTGTCCAGGCGCATCATGCCCATCCAGGCCGGGGTGCGCCAACCCTTGGCCTGCACCCAATAACCGTAGGAGGCCATGGTGATGGTGCCGCCAACGCCGCCGATGAGGCCCAGCGTATAGATCGCCGAGCCTTCGGGAATGCTCGGCACCAGGCCGGTCACTGCCTGGCCGAGGTTGGGCATGACCAGAATGGCGAGGCCGACCACTACGACGAACATGATGCCGATGAACAGCTTCATGACCGTCTCGAAGGCGCTGTAGCGGTTGAACAGCACGAACACCGCGCCGGCGATCCCCGACAATGCGCCCCACATCCAGAACGGCATCACGTCCGGGAACAGCGCGGCCAGCGGCAATGCCGTGGCGCTCATCGCCGTGCCGCCGTAAACGAAGCCCCAGATCACGATGTAGATACCGAAGTACCAGTACGTCCATTTGCCCAGCGAGCGCCAGCCTTCGAGAATCGTCGAGCCGGTCGCCAGGTGATAGCGCGCCGAACCCTCGGCAAGGGCGATCTTGACGATACAGCCCACCACCGCGGCCCAGAGCAAGGCATAGCCGAAGCGCGAGCCAGCGATCAGGGTCGCCACCAGATCGCCGGCGCCGACCCCGGTGACCGCGACCACGATGCCCGGGCCGATGAGCTTCCAGCGCGCCGCCGTGCTGCTTGGCGGGGCTGACTGGGAGGGTTCTTCCATCGACGGTGCGCGCGTCTCGTTGTTGTCGTTCATGGCATCATCCTGTGGGCGCCGCTAGGGCATTTTCATGGAGCTTAGATAGCGCCCGAAACGTTTTGCACAGGAGCGGAAGATGAAAAGTGTTGCAGGGCGTGCGCGGGGGCGGCCTGCCGACTCGCTCGCTTCTTTACTTCGCGAAGCCGCACCATACGGCGCACCCGCGAAGCAGTACGCCTAGCGTCGCAATGGGGACTGTTCGCTGACGCTTCCGAGTCCGCCTTACGTCTTGGCGTTTCCGAGCCCGGTCACGTGCAGAGTCGCGTATGGAAATGCCCGCTGCCCGGCTTGAAGCGCGCGGTCATGATCATCAATAGCAGTGTGGCTGCGGCCATCATCAGCCAGCTCAGGCGCAGGTCGTTGGTGTATTGGCGCAGCAGGCCGGCGAGCAGTGGCGAGGTGGCGGCGATCAGGTAACCGCCGCCTTGTACGAAGGCCAGCAGGTCGCCGGTCTGGCGTGGGTCGTCGAGATGGTCCTGGGCGACTACCAGTGACAGCGGAAACAGCGCGCCGATACCGATGCCGATCAGCACGCAGATCACCGTCACCAGCGCCAAGGGTGCGACCACTAGGGCGATCAGCCCGAGCAGCAGGCACGTCAGCACGAAACCCAGCAGCACCCGGCGATCGGGGTAGCGTGCCAGCAGGCTCGAGGCCAACAGGCCGGCCGCCACTTCGCAGAGCGTCAGGGCGGCCAGCAGCAGGCCGCTGGATTCGGCGCTCCAGCCCAGCGAGGTGTAGTAGGGCGGTAGCCACGCGAGCACCAGCGTATAACCCGCGGTGCCGACCCCGAAAAACGCCATCAGCAGCCAGGCGCGCGGCGAGCGCCAGGGGTTGAGTGGTGCCACCGAACTGTTCGCGTTTGGCTCGTCCGCCGGCGCGGCGCGCTTCCACACCGCGCAGGCGACGAGGGCCGGTGCTGCCCAGGCCGCCAGTGCCCAGGCCCAGCCCAGCCACTGCGCGAGCCAGGGCGTCAGCGCAGCACCGAAGGCCGCGCCGCCCATGATCGCGCAACTGTAGAAACCGATCAGTCGACCGGCATCATGACTGAAGCGCGCCTTGATCAAGCCTGGCAGCAACGCCTGTACGAAGGCGATGCCGGCGCCGGCCAGCAGGGCGCTGACCAACAGCGGCGTGGCGTTCGGCAGCAGGCCGCGGGCCAGGCAGGCGAGGGCGATCAGCAGGGTGCCGAGCAGAATGCCGCGTCGCTCGCCGAGCCATCCACGCAGAAAGGTCGCAGCCAGCGCGCCGAGGCCCATGATCACGATCGGCAGGCTGGTCAGCAGGCTGGCGCCCACATGCCCCAGGTGCGTGTCCAGCTGGATGCGGTCGAGCAGAGGGCCCACGGCCGCGAGTACCGGTGGCAGGTTCAGGCCCAGCAGAATGATCGCCAGCAGCAACAGGGTTTGCCGTTTCATTGCGCTTTCTCCTGGGCACCACGCCAGGCCACCAGCAGTACGCCGACCACAATGCACAGCGCCGCCAGCGCGAGGCTCAGGCTGCCCTGCTCGCCGAGCAGGCCGATGGCCATGGCCGCGCCCGTGATTGCCGCCACCGAGCCGATCTGGCTGAGAAACACCGTACCCGCCAGCTTCTGCAGGATGAAGAACAGCGCATAGACCGCTGCGAACAGTAGCATCTGCACCAGTATCAGGCCGACGGCCAAGGGGCTGTTCAGGTTGGGCGAGAAGTCCACGCCAAACAGCGCCGTAAGCCCCAACAGCAGCGCGCCGCCCAGCAGCATGCCGGGCGCCAGCGACAGCGGCGTGGCGCCGCTGGGCCAGTATCGGGCTCGGTAGATATTGCCCAGCGCCAGGAATACCGGCACGCACAGCGCCGCCACCACCCACAAAGCCGGGCTGTCGCCGCCGTGCAGTTTGCCCAGGGCCAGCAGCAGGCTGCCGGACAAGCCGATGCAGATGCCCAGCAAGCGGATGCGGCTGAGCGCTTCCATGCGCAGCGCCAGGGCCAGCAGGTAAGTGAACAGGGGCGGGAAGGCCAGGCACATCGAGGCGAAACCGGCGCCGACATGGCCGATGGAGCTGAACAGCAGGCCGTTCGGTACAGCGATGCTGAGCAGGCCCGAGGCCAGGTAGTAGCGTTGTTGCGACAGGCTCATGCCAGGTCGCTCGCCCCGCCACCAGGCGAACAGCAACAGCAGCAGGCCACCGCCCAGCAGGCCCCACAGCAGATAGGCCATCGGCTGCCAGCCGGCGCTGCCGGCCAGTTTGACCAGAATGCTGGTGAGCCCCATCAGCGTGCCGACGGTGAACAGCAGGGCCAGGGCTATAACGGGTCGATGCTGCGTGCCTGCCATGCAGGTGCCTCCTTGGGCTGGATACGCTAGGATGCAAACATTCTTTTTGAAAAGTATCTTGATGGCAAGATAAATCGAGGGCGATATGCAGGATCGAGCACAACTGGCTGCCGAGCAGTGGCGTGAACAACGCCCGGATCTGGACGGCTTCGCCATGGCAGTTATGGGCAGGTTGGGCGAACTGACCCAGGTGCTTAGCCGCGATCACCTGCTGCCGTTTTTCGCCAGCCATGGCCTGCAGGCCGGCGAGTTCGACGTGCTGGCCACCCTGCGCCGCTCTGGTGAGCCCTATGCGCTGATGCCCACGGTGTTGTACGAAAGCGCGATGATTTCTTCCGGGGGCATGACCAGCCGCATCGACCGCCTTGAGAAAGCCGGGCTGATCGAGCGGCGCAAGCACCCCACCGATCGCCGCGGCATACTGGTAGCGCTGACGCCAGCGGGCTTTGAACTGATCGACAGCATGCTCACCGCCCATGTTGCTAACCTGCAACACCTACTCGCAGCCCTCAGTGACGAGGAAAAACAGCAGCTGCATGCGCTCACCGGCAAGTTGCTGGCCAACCTGCAACCGGGTGAATGAAAGGAATCGAACCCATGTCCCTCACGACATTGATCATTGGCGTATTCGCCCAACTGTTCTTCGCCGGCCTGCAAGGCCTGATCGTGGTCTTCTCGGGCGCCGCCATTGCCAACAACAGCGAGCTGACACCTTTCCAGGATCGCCTGCTGGCGACCCTGATGCTGCTGCTCCCCAGCATCTCGCTGGCTACCGCCGGCCTACTGGTGGTCGGCTACCTGAGCTCGGCGCCCTGGCTGTCCAATCTCTGGCATTTGGTGCCGGTGGTGGGGTTCGGGCTTTATTTGCTGTTCGTGCTGTGCCTGAATCGGTGAGTGGGCAGGGCATCATGGATGAGGTTGTGAACTACCTTGGCGGATTAGTCGAGCGCGGCTTCCGGCTATTCGGATTATGGATATTGAAGCTACTGACAGGTGGTCGTTACAAGGACACCAACAGCTACCTGTATTTCCTGCCGACTTTCATCGGCTTCGTGATCTTCACTGTCCTGTCGATCACCATCCTTTGCATCTTTTTGCTCGCCTAGCATCTAGGGTAAGCAGCGTTTGACCCATCGACCACTGCGAAACCGCAACGGCGAACAAGCAGCGCATTGTCTGCCGCACGACAGTCACCTACAGCTGGTGATGCTCGATCAGAAAATCCACGAACAGCCGCACCCGCGCCGGCATGGTCGGGCCGCCGACGAACACGGCGTGGATCGGTTCCCGTTCGCCGGGGTTGTACGTTTCGAGCAGCGGTATCAGGTCGCCGCGGCCGATGTCCTCGTTGACCGTGAAGGCGCCGATGCGGGCGATGCCGGCGCCGACCCGGGCCAGTTGTGCCAGGGCCTCACCGCTGCTGCATTCGATGTTGCCGCACACCTTCAGGGAGAACACCTCGGCTTCACGCACGAAGGGCCAGTTGGGTTCGGCGCGGCGGAAGTTGAAGCGCAGGCAGTTGTGCTGCAGTAAATCTTCCGGCACCTGGGGCGTGCCGTGGCGCGCCAGGTAATCGGGCGAGGCCACCACCACCTGGCCGGTGTCGCCGATCTTGCGGGCGGTCAACGGGCTGTCCGGCAGCGGGCCGAAGCGCACCGCCACATCAGCCACGCCGCCGAGAATATCCACCACTTCGTCACCCAGGGTCAGGTCCACCACGATGTTCGGGTAGCGCGCGCTGAACGCTGCCACCAGCGGCACGATGGCCAGCCGGCCATGACCGAGCGCAGCGCTGACGCGGATGCGCCCTTTGGGCACGCTCTGGTCGGCGATGGCGTCCTCGACCTCCGCCAGGTCGGCGAGGATGCGCCGGGCGCCACGCAGGTAAGCCTCGCCTTCGGCCGTGAAAGTGATCGCCCGGGTGGTGCGCAGCAACAGGCGGGTGCCCAGGCGTTGTTCGGTGCGGGCGATGATGCGGCTGACCGCCGAAGGCGTCAGGCCCAGTGTGCGCGCCGCCGCCGACAGGCTGCCTTCCTGCGCCACGCGCACCAGTACCTCCATTTCGCCTGATCGGCCGCCTACGTCCACTTGTGCCTCCAAGGCAAAGGTGTTTGCCAGAAATGCGGTCTACCGCCCGTGAGAGCGGGATCGTAGCATTTGCGGCATAGATAAGGAGCCTCTCATGCGTATCAATCCACCGCTCGTCGCGCTCGCCATCGGTGCTTTCGGCATCGGCGTTACCGAGTTCGCCCCCATGGGCATGTTGCCCGGCATCGCCAGCGATCTGGGCGTGTCGATTCCCGCTGCCGGCCTGCTGGTCAGCGCCTACGCCATCGGCGTACTGATCGGCGCGCCGCTGATGACCCTTACCACCGGCAAGATTCCCCGGCGCTACCTGCTGATCGGGCTGATGGCGATCTTCACCCTTGGCAACCTGATGTCCGCCCTGGCCACCGACTACACCAGCCTGCTGATCGCCCGGGTGGTCACCTCGCTCAACCACGGCGCCTTCTTCGGCGTCGGCTCGGTAGTCGCCGCCAGCCTGGTCGCGCCGGACAAACGGGCTGGCGCAGTCGCTGCGATGTTCATGGGCCTGACCCTGGCGACCATCGGCGGTGTGCCGCTGGCTGCCTGGTTCGGCGAGCTGCTCGGCTGGCGCACGGCGTTCTGGGGCATTGCCGGCCTGGGCCTGATCACCATGCTCGCGCTGTGGTTCGCCTTGCCCAACGTCGAGCTGCCGAAGAGCGATGGCGTGCTCGCCGAAATCCGCGTGCTGGGTCGTGGCCCGGTACTCGCCGCGCTGGCCCTGACCGTGGTCGGCTCCAGTGCGATGTTCACCGTGTTCACCTACATCGCGCCGATACTCAGCACCCAGACCCATGCCTCCACCGGCTTCATCACCGCCATGCTGGTGCTCTACGGCGTGGGCCTGACGCTGGGCAACATGTGGGGCGGCAAGGCGGCTGATCGCTCCATCGACCGCACCCTGATCGCCTCGTTGGGCGCGCTGATCCTGGTGCTGCTGGCCTTCACGGTGCTGATGCGCTGGCCGCTGCCGGCCGCCGTGGCCATCCTCATCTGGGGTATCGCCAGTTTCGCTATCGTGCCGCCGCTGCAGATGCGCGTGATGGAAGCCGCCAAGGACGCCCCCAACCTGGCTTCGGCCGTGAACATCGGCGCCTTCAACCTCGGCAACGCCGTTGGTGCGGCCCTGGGTGGCGCGGTGATCAGCGCGGGTCTCGGTTACCCGGCAATTTCCCTGGCCGGCGCGGCGATGGCGGCGCTCGGGCTGCTGATGGTGTTGGGGTTTGCCTGGCGATCCAGGGCGGTGGCTGCGGCGATATGCCGTTGATTGGGGGCAGGGCGGCTAGAGCGTAGGGGCTAAGCAGTACGTCTTTTGCCTTGGCAGGCAGACCGTCCGCTGGCGCTCCTGAGTTCGCGCTGTTTTGGCTTGTGAGCCTAGTGTTCGGGAAACAACCGCCTGGCAACGCTATCCCGCGTTAAAAGCCTCGCCGCGTCGTGGCCTACGCCAGCCACGGTTATCTGCGGATGATGGATGGCGACGCCCCACTTTTGCGAGAGATACGCCTCGTAGCGCAGGTAATTGCGCTGGCGCTCCAGCCGATTGGGGCCTTGGAGCGCGGCGGCGCAGGAGCGATCCAGCACGCGGTGTTCGGGGTTGTCGTCACGCTCGCCGACCATGAAGATCACATCGCGGGCAGCGTAGCGGCGAACCAACTGCTCGACACCCAGATGTTGGCGCGCCAGGTACGGCGGTGCTGCCTCAAGGCCATAGCGGTAGCGGTTGTAATCCGGGCAGTCGGCGACGGAAACGGGCCCGATATTGCCCGCCTGCATCCGGTCGCCGTCGAGATATAGGTACGACGAAGGGCTGGAAATCACATAGCGCACCGCAATGCCCTGGCGCGCCAGGCGTCCATCGCCTTCGCCAAGCACGGCGTAGCGCTGCATCAGCTGGCCGCCGGCCGAATGGCCGATCAGCACCACTTCCTTCAGTGCAGGGAAGCGCTTGCGATCCGCCAGGTACGCCAGCACGTCATCGAGCACCGCAAATGCCTCGATTCCCGGCCGACCTTGCTCCGACGCCGTGCCGTGCATCCATTTGTCCCGCGCCCACAGAGGCATGTCGTTACCTGCGCGGCGATCCTCGGCGGTCAGGAAGTTGAGCGACAGTAGAAGGTTGTCGTTGGCATCGAGGCCTGCGTTATTCAGCAGTTTGAGGCCCGTTTCGAAATAGTCGTCGGCGTTGCGCCGCACCCCGTGCACCAGCACCACGGCCCGTGAAGCGCGGCTGGCGCTCGTCACGTCGGCATTGGCGTAAGTGAGAAAATCATAGGGCGCGTTCTGGCCCAGGCGCATTACATAGGGAGCAGCACTGCTGAGCCCGGCGTAAAGGGCCGTCGCCAGCAGCGTGAGGGTGAGTAACATCCGTTTGCAGCGGCCTGGCCAACGGCCGAGATTATTACGCGGCATATTTATCTCGGTTATGGCTAGCGCGTATGTACGGTGCTACAACGCGAAATACCAGATTCATGGGCTCTGACTCGTACCTTAATGCTGATCTGCACAATTCGCTACACAGCACAGCGCATCACTCATAAATCTTCCCGCAGTACAGAAAGACCGCGAACTGTTGCCACGGATTGGATGACGCTAGCCCTTGTTTCAAACCAAAGTCGCTGTCCTCGGCCCAGGCAATAGCGCTCTCAAGAAAGTCTTCTATCGAGATGTTCTGCCAGTCACCGTTATCGGCCCCTTTGTCTTTTACAAGGGCTTGCGCGAATTCCAGGAAGGTTACCGAGTCCCTGATTTCATCCAAGCGCTCATGAAGCTCCATTTTGTTTGCCATTCTCAAGTCTCTTTTTGCAGAAGCTAAGTGGTGTCGGCGCGCAAGCTGGCGGCCCAACGACGCAAGCCTCCTACCAGGCGACGCAGATGACGCTTACGTGATCGGCAAGCGTTGCCGCTTGAATCGAAAGATGGCCGGTTTTCTGCAAATCGGCCAGCTACACCCAGGCTGCGACGCCGACGACGATGGAGTATGGTGTCGACCACAGACGCCCGGATGCTCAACGCAGATGCCCCATGATCTTTTCATCGTCGCCGACGATCACCCGCTTTTTCGTGATGGGCTGGTGCGGTTGCTCGCGCAGGCGCGACCGGAGGCCATGATCAGGGAAGCGGCGACGCTGGACGAGGCTTTGCAACTGGCGCGAGCGCAGGCTCCGGCGGGCATCCTGCTGGATCTGATGTATTCGAGCGATAACGCGTGGGCATCCATTGCCGACTGGCGCCTGGAGTTTCCCGCCTCGTTGCTGGTGGTGGTGTCGATGTGCGAAGACCCG
This sequence comes from Pseudomonas sp. PA1(2017), assembly GCF_001945375.1. Classification (NCBI taxonomy): domain Bacteria; kingdom Pseudomonadati; phylum Pseudomonadota; class Gammaproteobacteria; order Pseudomonadales; family Pseudomonadaceae; genus Pseudomonas; species Pseudomonas sp. PA1(2017). The sequence goes on along the minus strand of NZ_MSXU01000014.1, from coordinate 210,424 downwards.
CTGGTGGTCGAGCGCGTGATGAACCAGGGGGCCAGCGCCTTTATCGGCAAGTCGCTTCCCCCGAGCGAAGTCGCGGAGGCGCTTGCGGCCGCGCTGAATGGCGAGCCTGTGGTGCGCTGTGCGTCCCAGGGCAGCTTTACCGCGTACGAGCCGCCGGCTGCCGCCGACTGTTTCTCGTCGCTCACGGCGCGGCAATTCGAGGTGCTGCAGCTGATCACCGATGGCCTGAGCAACAAGGAGATCGCGCAGATTCTGCGCATCTCGCCCTTTACCGTGCGTATTCACGTGTCGGCGCTGCTCAGCGTTCTCAAACTGAGTTCGCGTTCGGCAGCCGCGGCGCTAGGCGCCCGACATGGGCTGGGCGCTGCAAGTCGCACTGCTCAGGTCAGTGAAGGGGAGCGCTGACCCGGCGCCCAGCCAATTCGGCGATGACCCGTTGCAGTTCGACTGAGCGAACAGGTTTGGAGAGCAGCGGTATGCGTGGATCCGGTAGCGCCGAGCGGATTTTCTGCGGGTCGTGGCCCGTGAGAATCACGGCCGGTAACGGGCGGCCATGCCATTTTTCCAGTTGTGCCAGGCACTCGATGCCGGTGGCCTCGTGGCCCAGATCGAAATCCGTCACCACCACATCGCAAGGCAACGCTGCATTGGGTGGGCCGTCGATGGCGGTCACCTGGCAGCCCCAGGCGCGCAGTAGCTTGGCCATCGCCTCCAGCACGCTGCGGTCATCCTCGATGAGCAGCACGTGAATGCCTTGCAGATCGGCGACAGGCTCGGCTGACGGTAGTGCCTGGGCGGTCCGTTGGGGCGTGACTGCGGGCAGGCCTGCCAGAGTGATCGAGGTGCCGTGGCCGACTCTCGACGCGACACTGATCTGCAGGTCGAGCAGGGTGGCGATGCGCCGAACGATGCTCAGCCCCAGCCCGATGCCTTCCACATCGCGGTCACGTTCCTGGCGTACGCGATAGAACTCTTCGAACAGGTGCGGCAGGTGCTCCTCGGCAATGCCCGGGCCGCGATCATGCAGTTGTACGGTGAGGGTCGAACCACGCCGGCGACAGGCGATGAGCAACGGTCTGCCCGGCGCGTACTTGATGGCGTTGGATATCAGATTCTGCAGCAGGGTGCCGAGCAGCGCGGGGTCGCTGTAGGTCAGGGTGGCGGCGCCGCGTAGGCGGATATCCACCCCGGCCCAGCGCGCGGCCTCGCCGTTCTGCTTCTTCAGGTCGACCAGCAGCCGATGCAGGTCCACCGTCTGTTTGCGCGGCATCACCTGCTGTTGGTCGAGCGTGTAGATGTCGAGCAGCGAGCGGAAGAGCTGCTCGACGCTGAGCAGGGAGCGGTCGACGCTGTCGATCAGCTGATGCTGCTCGGCATTGAGCGGAGTGCCGCGAAGGCAGGTGGTGAACAAGCCGATGGCGTGGATGGGTTGGCGCAGGTCGTGGCTGGCCTGCGCCAGAAAGCGCGACTTGTCCTGGTCGGCGCGCTTGGCGGCCGCCATGGCCTCCTGCAAACGCCCCAGCAGAAAATAGCTGAAGGTGGGCAGCACCAGCATGCTCAGCACCATCATCACCAGAACCGCCGGATGCTCCTGCAGGAAGGGCACGAAGAACGCGATGAGGGTGAGGGACGCAAGGCCAAAGGTGGTGGCCAGAATCAGATAGGGCCGGCCGAAGCGTACGCCATTGCCGACCGTCATGCTCAAAAGCACGCAGAACGTGGGCAGCAGCGCCTCCTGGCCGAGGATCATCACCGCGCAGGCGCCCAGGTTGTCCAGCAGCATGGCGGCAACCCGTCGCCACACCATGGGCTGCGGCAGGAACCAGAGATGGGCGAGCAGCAGCACCGACAGCAGCGTGAATAGCGTGCCGGTAACCAGAACGGCCTTGAGCAGCTCGGCGTCGAGCAGCCCCAGTGGATACATGATCACGGCATAGAGCGATACGACGAAAACCACCACCAGGCGCAGTTGCGCCTGGCTGAACTCCAAATCCTCTAAGCGAAACAGCGACTTCATGAAGGGGCTTCCGAAACCTGATCGAGCGGACGACCTTAGCGGAATTCATTGCCGAGAGGGGCCACAGGTGGACTGGCAAGGCTGAAAACAGGGTTCTTGCGGGTGTTCCGCGAACCCTTCGAGCGCTCGCTTTGGCAGGTACCCAACGGCGAAGCCAACAGTAAATGCCCCTGTGGGCTGCCCTGAAGGGCTGCATGGGATAAGCTTGCGCCTTTAATCAACCACCAAGCTGTGAACTGAACGATGGGTTTTGAGCAACTAGCTGATCTACGCGACCGCCTGCGAGCTGAAAAGAAAGAGCAGGTGAAGACCGAGAGTACCAAGCAGCGCAAGCGCCAGCCTGCCGCGCCACGCAAGCCTCAGGACCAGGATCCTGCCTTGGAGGCGATCTGGCGGTTGCAGAAGCACTTCCCGCTGGCCTTCCCGGTCAACCCTGCGCCGAAGGTGCCGCTCAAGGAAGGCATTCTCAAGGATGCCGAGCAGCATCTGGAGAAGCTGGGCATCACCCAGGAGCAGCTCAAGCTCGGCCTGGCATCCTGGTGCAGGGGCGGTCGCTACTGGGCCAGCATGGTCGAAGATGCTCCGCGCCTGGATCTGAACGGCCAGCCGGCTGGTACCGTGACCGCGGCCCAGGCGCTGCATGCCAAGCAGCAGGCCAGGCGGCAGCGCAGCCAGATGCGCCGCGCTCAGCAAAAGCCGAAAGAGCCGGCTGCAACCGCTGAGAGCGATGCCTGACAGCGCGGCCACCGCGCGCTCAGCGTTACCGCGTTAGCGAAAACATGCGAACCGCTGCCAGGGCGAATGGCGTCAGCCTTTCGTACAGGGAAGCGCCATGCCTTGCGAGGAGCCATCCTTCATGCTGCGTAAACTAGGCCCGTGTTTCGGCGCCTTGCTCCTGTCGCTGCTCACTGCGTGCACCGGCAAGCCGGTGGAGCGCAAGGTGGTCTACGAGAACTCGGTGTATCACTGGCGCATCGAGCATGTGATCGTGCGTAACTTCCCGGCGAGCAGCCACCAGTACTTCGAGGTGTTCCTCGGGGATCGGCCGCTGGTATTGCCGGCAGCGGCCTTCAACGATCAGCGCGATATCGGGCAGTTCATCGCCGCCGGTGGCTTCGATGTCGGGCACTGGCGCAACAAGTCGATCGTGGTGGCGTTCGAAAACATTCAGAAGCGCGAAGGGCAGGAGGTGAGGCTGATCCGCTCGGTGATGATCACCCCGGATTTCAGCGAAGGCGACGTGGTGCTGACGGACATGTACACCCAGCAGGAAGTGGTGGTGCAGCGGGTCGAACCAGGTGACCGCAGCGCTGCTGACTAGGCTTCGCGTTGCAGCAGCACGTTGGCTTCGCGGGCAATGGCCAGGATGTTGGCCTTGGATTGCCTGCACAGGTGCGCTTCGATGGCGCGAATGATTTCGTCGGTGATGGTCGAGTTCTGTGCAGCCACCAGGGCTTCCAGGCGCGGAGCCATGCCCATGGGCAAACATTTGAGGATGTCGGCGGAAAGATCCTGGACGGGGTGTTCGCTCAGATTCATTGTTTTGTCTTCCGTGAAAGTGGCTGCAGGCACAGAAAGTGTGAACGCGATCTAAATCCGAGATGGGCTGTTGCAAATGGTTCCGGTTTTATTTTGCATATCGCCAGAACATGAACCACTCTGCAATAACGCCGCGAAACAGTGGCGGCCTTGCCTTCTTGTGTGCCTGTCGAAATCCATGGAAAGGGTTATCTATGAGCGCCAAACCTACCAATCGCCAACTCGCCGATTATCTGGGCCTCTCGGAAGAGGACGTCGGCAGTTACCGGCTCGACTCCATTCGTGAGGGCAGCCACTGGCGCATCGCCTTCGCCGTGGAAATGCCCGCGCGCCTGCGCGGCAAACTACCCGCCTGTCGGATGGTGGTGGTGCCGGGCAGCAGCCAGCCGAGCAGCCCGCTTCACCCTCGCTGATCGCCTGGCTGCAGGTCGCTGTGGCTAGCCGCGCTGCGCCTGCAGGAACAGGGCGAACAGCTCCGACTGCGATTTGATTCCCAGCTTGCTGTACAGGTGCTTGCGGTGCACCTTCACGGTCTCCGAGGAGATGGCCAGCTTGCGGGCGACCTCCTTGCTGGAATGGCCGGCGAGCATCAGGCGCACCACTTCCAGCTCGCGGCCGGTCAGCACCGTTTCCACCTGATGTGCCATCTGCTCCAGGCGCTCCTGCCAGGGCGGTGCGGCGGCGGGCTCGCTGGGTTCGGGCTCGAAGCCCAGACGCTGGCGCATCAGCGCTGCCACCCAGGGTTGCAGCAGGGAGAGCAGGGCGATCTGCTCCGGCTGGAAGCGTTGCCGTGAGCCCAGGGACAGGCACAGGGTACGTGCATCGGGCAAGGCAACGTTGAACTGCACCTCGTCGGCGACCACGTTGAGGCTGAAGTAACGCTGGTAGTAGTCCGTCTGCTCGAAGCATTCCGGTGCGACCTCGCTCAGGTGCACCAGGCCTTCACGCGTGCTCTCGCGGCTGGCGATGTAGAAGGGGTCGAGCAGGTAGAGACCGTGCAGGTAGTCCTGGAACAGCAGATCCGGCGCGCCGTCGTTGCCCGGGCTTTCGGCCAGTACCTGGGGGCGGCCTTCGCTGAAGATCAGCGCCACCCAGCTGTCATGGTGCACGTATTGCGCCAGGGTGCGGGCCAGGGTGCGCCAGAACGGCGGGCTGTGCAGCGCCTCGATGAGCTCGGCCACGCTGCGGTGGAAGGCGATGTCGTGCAAGGTCATGGTCATCTGTCTACCCCTGTGGGGTTACCCCGCGTGCGTGATTTCGCCTGGGTGGCTCAGCCTCCATACTCGAACCCCGGCGCATCGGTGTCGGCATTCTGTGTGCGCCCCCCGCGTGATGCAACAACAAGAACGGAGCCCCGTCATGCAAGTCGAACTCGCTCAGCTCACCGGACGTGACGGTGATACGGCCCACAACCTCGCCCAGGCCCTGGAGGCCATCGCCTCGTGCCAGGCGGGTACGCGCCTGCTGGTGTTCCCGGAAACCTACCTGACCGGTTTCCCGACCGCAGACAACATCGCCGCGCTGGCCGAGCCGCTGGATGGCCCCAGCCTGACCGCCATCGGCCAGGCCGCCGCCGCACGCGGGCTAGCAGTGGCCATCGGCTTCGCCGAGAACGACGGTGGCACCTTCTACAACACCACGGTGCTGCTGGACGGGCAGAACCTGCTGCTCAGCTACCGCAAGACCCATCTGTGGGCGTCCGACCGTGGCGTGTTCACCCCGGGCGATCGCTACGCCACGGCGTTGCTCGACGGCGTGTGGGTCGGCCTGCTGGTGTGCTTCGACATCGAGTTCCCGGAAAGCGCTCGTGCCCTGGGCGAGCTGGGCGCCGAACTGCTGATCGTCACCAACGGCAACATGGATCCGTACGGGCCGACGCACCGCACCGCGATCATGGCGCGGGCCATGGAGAACCAGGTCTACGCGGTGATGAGCAACCGTGTGGGCGAGGGCGACGGCGGCCTGGTGTTCGCCGGCGGCAGCGCGGTGGTCGACCCCAATGGCAGCCTGCTGCTGGAAGCCGGCCGCGAGCCGTGCCGACAAAGCATCACCCTGGACTTCCAGCGCCTGGCCGAAGCCCGCCGCGATTACCGCTACTTGGAAGAGCGGCGCATGGCGCTGCCGGGCACGCGTGTCGACCACGCCAACGGCCTGCGTGAGCTACTGATTCCCTGATTGACCTGCTGGGCGCCACCGAAGCGCCCGCTGCGGCCCCGCCGCGTGCTTTTGCCGACTTCGGCTCTGCCATAACAACGTATAAAACTGGAGTAGCTACTAGGGTCTGTTGACGTTTCACGCACGGCCGCGCCGGAACCCGTTTTGTCGCGAGGCAAGGCACGAGCCGCGAAGTTTAGTGGGCTAAATGAGCCGGCGAGAAACGCCGCATCGCGACAAAACGGGTCCGACCCTTCGGGTTGCGCGGGAAATCTCGCCATGCGTCGTTGGAGGACTTGAAAAGGGAACGCCATTCCCTGCGTCCTCCGCCTTGCCTTGCGAGATTTCTCGCGGCAACGCGGCTCGTGCTGAAACGTCAACAGACCCTAAAGGCTCGTCTGCAACGATCCCTTTCCCTGGGCGCGGTGGTGCTGTTCGGCATCGCCTACATGACGCCGATCATCGTGCTCGGCACCTTCGGCATTCTCGCCGAGATCACTCGCGGCGCCGTGCCGGCTGCTTACGTGGCTGCCTCGGTGGCGATGTTCTTCACCGCGCTCAGCTATGCCCGCATGGCCCGGTTGTTCCCGGTTGCCGGGTCGGCCTACAGCTACGTGCGCCGCAGCATCAGCGATCACCTGGGCTTCATCGCCGGCTGGGCGGTGCTGCTCGACTACCTGTTCCTGCCCATGGCCATCTGGCTGATCGGCGCGGCCTACCTGCACTCGGCGTTCCCGCAGTTGCCCCAGGCGCTGTGGGTACTGACCTTCATCGTGGTCACCAACGTGATCAACGTGGTGGGGCTGCGCCTGGCCAAAGGCATCAACGGTGTGCTGATGCTGGTGCAGTTCCTGGTGCTGCTGGCCTTCGTGGCGCTGTGCGTGCACTACGTGCTGGGCGATTCCAGCAAACCCTTGTGGTCGCTGCAGCCATTTTTCGGTGAGGGCATGAACCTGTCTTTGGTGATGGCCGGGGCGGCGGTGGCCTGCTACTCGTTTCTGGGTTTCGATGCGGTCAGCACCCTGACCGAGGAAACCCACGACCCCGAGCGCACCATCCCGCGGGCGATCCTGCTGATCACCCTGATCGGCGGGTTGATCTTCGTGGCCACCGCCTACTTCGTGCAACTGGCTCATCCTTCGGTGGTGTTCCAGAGCAGCGACTCGGCAGCCTACGAAATCGCCAGCAATATCGGCGGCGATGTGTTCGTGTCGGTGTTCCTGATCGGCCTGATCGTCGGCCATTTCACCTCCGGCCTGTCGGCCCAGGCCAGTGCCTCGCGGCTGATGTTCGCCATGGGCCGTGACGGTGTGCTGCCCCGCGCGCTGCTCGGCACCCTTAGCCCGCGTTTCGGCACGCCGGTGGGCGCTATCCTGGTGTGCGCCGTGGTGGCGCTGCTGGCCCTGAAGCTGGACGTAACCACCTCGACCTCGTTCATCAACTTCGGCGCCTTCCTGGCGTTCAGCCTGGTCAACCTCTCGGTGATCGTCCACTTCGCCCGCCAACCCCAGGCGCGCGGCCCGCTGCAGCTATTGCTCTATGTGCTATGCCCACTGATCGGCCTGCTGGCCACGCTGTGGCTGATGGCCAGCCTCGACCGCCTGGCGATCATGCTCGGCTGCGCCTGGCTGATGATCGGCGGCTTCTACCTGCTCTGGCTGACCGGCGGCTTGCGCCGCCAGCCGCCGCAGTTGCAGTTCGAGGAGCAGTAGCAGAGCTGTAGGCGCTACGGTTGGCACGGTAAACGGCCCCAGCGATGTGCTTGCAGGGCAGCGCCCCACGGCGCTGCCTTATCTGCGTTCGCTGCTTGCCGACAAGCGCAGCCCAAGTGGCTCGTCGACGTCGATTTCGAGCTTGATATCAGCGGTTGATATGGCCGTGATCAGGCCATTCGGGTTTTCGCCGACTTGCGTGAAGGGGTTGGACTGCTGCGCGTAGATCACCCAGATTAGCCGCTGCTCACTATCCAGATACGCGACAAAACCCTCGGAGCCATGGCTACCTTCACCGACTCGGCAGTAGCCATGATTCGACAGTCTTATTTGCTTGAGGCCATCGATGGCGGTGAGGTCGTCGCTGTTGTTCGTGTGAAAGGCGTCGAGGTCGAAGCAAGGACCATTTTCGAGGCTTAGCCTGGGGTGCTGACGGATCGTGCACGAATAGGCGCGGCCGTCACTGAAGTAGATACCGTCTTTGATCGGTAATAGATCGTGTTCCCACAGCTTTATGATGAGGGACGTCATGTATGACCTGGTAAGGGCGTTTCAATATTCATGGCATTGCCGGGTATGGCGCCACCGAGCCTAGGATGGGCGACCTGGCTCGTCGGTTGCAAGGTCTGGTTGATCAACCGCCGGAGATTTTCTCGGTCGGCATGCCTCTTCTGCGAGTTGGTTAAAGGTGCGCTGCAGGCGTCAGGCGCTGGGCTCTGCCAGGCAGCGACTGCCTTGACCAGTGCAGGGCGGCGGTAGCGCGCACCAGTCCGTAATCTGCGACAATCGCCGCTTTTCCGCGAACCGCCCCGAGCCTGATGACCGACGCCCCCTTCGATATCGCCGCCCTGCAGAAAAAACTCGACCACGCCATGATCGCCGACCGCCATCGTCTGCGCCGGCAGTTGCACGAGCTGCAGAAAAAGCCCGATGCGGCCAAGCAGGCGCAGTGGCTGGAGCGTTTTCAGGCGTCGTGCGCCAAGGTCGAAGCGCGGCGGCTGAGCGTGCCGGTGATGCGTTATGACGATGCCTTGCCGATCGCCGCCAAGCGCGACGAGATCAAGGCGGTGCTGGAAAAACATCAGGTGCTGGTGATCGCTGGCGAAACCGGTTCGGGCAAGACCACTCAGTTGCCGAAAATCTGCCTGGAGATCGGCCGCGGCCAGCATGGCCTGATCGGCCACACCCAACCACGGCGTTTGGCGGCGCGCAGTGTGGCCACGCGGGTGGCCGAGGAGATCGGTACGCCGCTCGGCGAGCTGGTCGGCTACCAGGTGCGCTTCGAGGATCAGAGCAAGGACACCACGCTGATCAAGCTGATGACCGACGGCATTCTGCTCGCCGAAACCCAGCACGACCGCTTTCTGGAAAAGTACGACACCATCATCGTCGACGAGGCCCACGAACGCAGCCTCAACATCGACTTCCTGCTCGGCTACCTGAAAACCCTGCTGCCGCGCCGGCCCGACCTCAAGGTGATCATCACCTCGGCGACCATCGATCTGGAGCGCTTCTCCAAGCACTTCGGTGGTGATGGGCGGCCGGATGCGCCCATCGTCGAAGTCTCCGGGCGCACCTACCCGGTGGAAACCTGGTATCGCCCGCTGGCTGCCGAGGTGGACGAGGAGGGCGAAAGCCTGCTCGACGACCTGACCGTCGACCAGGGCATTCTTGCCGCGCTGGACGAGATCGCCGCCCACGAGAAAAGCGTCGGCCAGCGCCCCGGCGATGTGCTGATCTTCCTGCCCGGCGAGCGCGAGATCCGTGATGCCGCCGAGGTGCTGCGCAAGGCCAACCTGCGCTTCACCGAAGTGCTGCCGCTGTATGCGCGGCTCACGCCCGCCGAGCAGCAGAAGATTTTCGCGCCCATGGCCGGGCGCAAGATCGTGCTGGCCACCAACGTGGCGGAAACCTCGCTGACGGTGCCGGGCATTCGCTACGTGATCGACAGCGGCACCGCGCGCATCAGCCGCTACAGCTACCGCGCCAAGGTGCAGCGGTTGCCCATCGAGGCGATTTCCCAGGCCAGCGCCAACCAGCGCAAGGGTCGTTGTGGGCGGGTCGAGCCGGGCATCTGCGTGCGGCTGTACAGCGAGGAGGATTTCCTCGGCCGGCCGACCTTCACCGATCCGGAAATCCTGCGCACCAACCTGGCGGCGGTAATCCTGCAGATGCTCCATCTGCGCCTGGGCAGCATCGAGGCTTTCCCCTTTATCGAGCCGCCGGATGGCAAGGCCATCAGCGACGGTTTCAACCTCTTGCAGGAACTCTCGGCGGTCAACCGCGAGAGCCAGTTGACGCCCCTGGGCCGCCAGCTGGCGCGCCTGCCCATCGACCCGCGCCTGGGCCGCATGGTGCTCGAAGCGGCCAAGCTCGGCAGCCTGCAGGAGTTGCTGATCGTCGCCAGTGCGCTGTCCGTGCAGGATCCGCGTGAGCGACCGATGGATCGCCAGCAGGCCGCCGACCAGGCCCACGCGCAGTGGAAGGACGTGGATTCGGATTTCGCCGCGCTGATCAACCTGTGGCGCGGCTTCGAGGAAAAACGCCAGGAACTGGGCAGCAATCCGCTGCGCACCTGGTGCAAGAAGAACTTCCTCAACTACATGCGCTTGCGCGAATGGCGCGATGCTCACCGCCAACTGGTGCTGCTCGCCAAGGATCTGCAACTGGCGCCCGCCAGGGCCGCGGCGCAAACCGCCGAGGGCGGCAAGCCCGCGGCGAAACCGGTGCAGGCGACCACCGATACCAAGGTCAACGTGATCCTGCGCGAGCAGGCCGAGGCCAGCGAGGCGGCGCAGCGCGCCAAGAGCTATGCCGCAGTGCATAAGGCGATCCTCAGCGGCCTGCTCAGCCAGATCGGCCAGAAGACCGAGGAGGGCGATTACCAGGGTGCGCGGCAGCGGCGTTTCTGGGTGCATCCGTCGTCGGTGATCGGTCGTAAGAAACCCAACTGGATCATGGCCGCCGAACTGGTCGAGACCACCAAGCTGTTCGCCCGCCAGGTCGCCAAGATCGAGCCGGACTGGATCGAGCCCCTGGCCGGGCACCTGATCAAGAAGAACCACTTCGAGCCCCACTGGGAGAAGAAGCGCGGCCAGGTGGTGGCGTACGAGCAGGTCACCCTGTACGGCTTGATCGTGGTGGGGCGCCGCCCGGTGCATTACGGGCCCATCGATCCGCAGGCTTCGCGCGAACTGTTCATCCGCGAAGGCCTGGTACGCGGTGAAATCAACAGCCGCGCCAAGTGCCTGAACGCCAACCGCCAACTGCTGGAAAAGCTCGACGAACTGGAAGCCAAGGCGCGCCGCCGCGACATTCTCGCCGACGAGGAAACCCTGTTCGCCTACTACGAGGCGCGGATTCCAGAGGACATCTATCAGGCTGCCACCTTCGAGAGCTGGTACAAGCGCGAGAGCGCCAAGGACCCGCAACTGCTGATGATGCGCGAGGAGGACGTGCTGGCCCGGGAGGCCCTGGAAGTCACCGCCGCGCAGTATCCGGACACCCTGCATATCGGCGAGCTGCAATTGCCGCTCACCTATCATTTCGAGCCCAACCACCCCCGTGACGGCGTCACCCTGCGTGTGCCGGCGCCGCTGTTGCCACAACTGCCGGGCGAGCGTCTGGAATGGCTGGTGCCGGGGCTGATCGAAGCCAAGGCCATCGATCTGGTGCGCGGCCTACCCAAGGCGCTGCGCAAGAACTTCGTGCCGGTGCCGGATTTCGTCGGCGCGGCCCTGAGCAAGCTCACCTTCGGCCAGGGCAGCCTGCCGGAAAGCCTGGGCCGCGAGCTGCAGCGCATGACTGGTGCGCGGATCGACGCCGAGGCGTGGATCGAGGCCACCCGCCAGCTCGAAGACCACCTGAAGATGAACATCGAAGTGGTCGACACCCATGGCAAGCTGCTCGGTGAAGGCCGCGACCTGGCCGAGCTGACCGCCCGCTTCGCCGAGGCCAGCCAGGCTGCATTGGCCATTCCGCAGGCCGACAAGGTGCAGAAGCCGGTGGAAGCCAAAGGCTTTGCCCAGGTTGCCGAGAAGACCCAGCAGAAGGTGGCCGGGCTATCCATGACCGTGTTCCCGGCGCTGGTCGAGGACGGTGGCGTGGTCAGGGAAGGGCGTTTCCCGACCCAGGCCGAGGCCGAGTTCCAGCATCGTCGTGCCTTGCAGCGCCTGCTGCTGCAACAGCTGGCCGAGCCGGCCAAATTCCTGCGTGGCAAGTTGCCGGGGCTGACCGAGCTGGGCCTGCTGCACCGCGAGCTGGGCCGCGTCGAGGCGCTCGTCGAGGACATCCTCCTGGCCAGCCTCGACAGCTGCATCCTCGAAGGCGAGCCGTCGCTGCCCCGTGACGGCGCAGCCCTGGCCGCCCTGGCCGAGAAGAGGCGTGGCGTCTGGGCCGAGCACGCCGAGAAGCTGGCTCGCCTGACTCTGGAGATTCTCAAGCTGTGGCACGGCCTGCAGAAGCGCTTCAAGGGCAAGATCGACCTGGCCCAGGCCGTGGCGCTCAACGACATCAAGGCGCAGCTGGGCAATCTCGTGTATCCCGGCTTCGTGCGCGAAACCCCGGCCGAATGGCTCAAGGAACTGCCGCGCTACCTCAAGGCCATCGAACAACGCTTCGACAAGATCGCCGCGCAACTGCAGCGCGACCGCGTGTGGAGCGGCGAGTTGGCCGGCTACTGGGAGCAATACCAGGCGCGCCTGGGCAAGCACCTGCAGGAAGGCAAGCGCGACCCCAACCTGACCCTGTATCGCTGGATGCTCGAGGAGTACCGCGTATCCCTCTGGGCCCAGCAGCTGGGAACCAAGATGGCTGTCTCGGACAAGCGCCTGAGCAAGCAGTGGAGTCAGGTGGAGGGATGATGCAGGCGTTGGCCGGTCGTGGACATGCACTGTTCAGGACCGGCTTAGTGTGTTTGCTTCAATCGATCTGACGGAAAAGTGGTGGCATTAGCCGTTCCTTTATCCCGTGGGAGCGGGCCATGCCCGCGAAAAATCACGGGCATGGCCCGTTCCCACAATAAAACAGTGAAGGCTGCTTCTACCTTCTTCCTGCCAGGTTTCAGGCCGATAAAACTCACTGCTGCACCTTGCGCCGCTTTGCTCAGGACGCTTCGCCAACCCACGGAGACAGGTGATGTCAGCACTTTCCAATTCACTGGTCATCAATGGCCAATTTCTCGCCGGGGCCCCGTCGGAGCAGATAGTGCCATGGTGGAGCTTTGGCAAGACCGTGCTCGCCGCCACAGCGCTGACCCTGGTGCGTGATGGGATGCTGGTGTTGGATGAGGTGTTGCCCGCTGGCCCCTTCACCTTGCGGCAACTGCTCAGGCATGAGGCAGGATTGGCTGATTATGGCGAGTTGGCCGACTACCATGCCGCCGTTGCCCGTGGTGATGAGCCTTGGTCTGCGGATGAAATGCTCAAGCGCCTCGATGCAACACGACTGCGTTATCAAACAGGTGTCGGCTGGGGCTATTCCAATGTCGGCTACCTGTACATCCGCCAGTTGATCGAGGCCGTCACTGGAAAAGCGCTGCAGAGTGTCATTGCGCAGCGGGTGTTGCGGCCTCTTGGTGTGTCAAACGTTCGCCTGGTTGAGGCGCCGGCAGATTTGCACGACGTCGATATGGGAAGCGCTGCCGCTTATCACCCTGGCTGGGTTTACCACGGGCTGCTGGCTGGCCGCGTGTCCGATGCCGCGTTGCTGCTGGACCGACTATTCGGTACGGGTCTGTTACCCGAGGCACTATTGGTTGAAATGCAGACACGCCGCGTATTGGGAGGTCCACTTGCAGGCCGGCCCTGGGTCGTAGCGGGTTATGCCCTGGGCTTGATGCAGGGCGATGTGGAAGGTGGTCTAACCCTATGCGGTCATACCGGCTGCGGTCCGGGTAGTGTGATTGCGGTCTACCGTTGCGTCACCGACGCCGGCACGGTGACCTGCGCGGTATTCGGGAAGGATGTTAGCGAGGGCGAAGTGGGGGCTGCGATGGTTGCATCGATCCGTCATGCACTTGCGTCTGTTCAGCATGTAGTTATGTGATGGGCTTTCCTAGCCCGGGTCGAGCGTAGCGATACCCGGTAGATCGATGCCTTCTTTATCGCTGCGCTCGACCCAGGCTACAGGGTGGCGCACCGTAGGGCGGTGGATCGGAGAAGCGTGATCCACCCTACCGGCCTAGTCGAGCACAGTTAGGCCGGGCCATTTCTGGAGCCAATTTTTGTTCTGCAGCCGCTCGACGAACAGATGCCGCTTCTCTCTCTGAAACGCTCCGGCTGGGCGCAGGACGAGGTTGAAGAGATCATCCAAACCAAAGGGCGCGGCGATCTCCAATTCGTTATCTGCAGCCAGCCTTACGGCGACTGCCGTTGCGGTTTCGGGCCAGTGAGTCATCGCATCCGTTGCTGATGCATAAGGTTCATCGCCGTTGCGCAGGTGCATGCGTGCCTGGTTCTTCACCGACCAGTTGAGCCGGTTATCGACCTGCAGCAGTTGGGCTTCGAGCTCGGCGTCTTGCTCCGGCAAAGCACTGTCGGGATCGAACCAGATCACATCGATATCGGGCGGCAGAGAGCATGCAATGCGGCCATGCAGGTGATCCCAGACGGCACTGCGTACGAAGCCTGCGGCCACCCAGCAATCAGGCAGATGCAGCGCTCGCACGTGCTGCAGTACCTGCCAGCGCAGCGAGTCGGTTCTTAACAGTGCCCGCAGGCTTTCGAAATGCCTCACGCCATATCACTCCGCCCAAGCTCTTCCGCCAGAAAGTCGATCAGTGTGCGCACCTTGGGCCTTTTCTCGCAGCCCAAACTGACTGCGACGCGACCGCACCGAGCCTAGAGTAGGCTCTCAAGCTCTGGCCGACATCGCCAAGTTCTTCAATCTGCCGACCATCCTCACCACCCGCTTCGAAACCAGCCCCAACGGCCCGCTGGTTTTAGAGCTGAAGGAGCTGTTCCCGGACGCGCCGTACATCGATCTGCTCGGATCACATCCCGGACTACCGCAACCTGATGACCAGCTGCGCGGTGCTGACCGCCAACAAGTAAGCCCGGCGCATCCGCAAAGGCACCTCATGCAGGTGCCTTTTTGCGTTGCCAGAATCCCGTCGGTGCGCCGTTTCGCTTGTTCGACATATGCCCTCACTAATCGCATGCCCGCCAGCCTGGCCTTTAGCCGAACCTTTCGCGAGATGGCTTCGTCGTACCAGAACGAGCCACGCGTGGGAGAGGGATATGTTGACTGATCCAAAAACTCGATTTCGACCCTATACAAACGCCGCCGGGGGCTGGGGGTCGGCCAAGTCGGTGACGGGTATCTTGCTGCGTGAACGAGCGGTGGCAAAGATCGGCGTTGCGCTGCTCAAGCAGAACAAGCCCGAAGGTTTCGCGTGCGTGAGTTGCGCCTGGGCCAAACCTGGCGATACCCACCTGGTGGAGTTCTGTGAGAATGGCGCCAAAGCCACGGCATGGGAGCTGACGACCAAACGCAGCAGCCCGCAGTTCTTCGCCGAGCACAGCGTCAGCGAATTGCGCGGCTGGTCGGCCCATGCTCTGGAAAAGCACGGCCGCCTGACCCATCCGATGCGCTACAACCCGGGCACCGACCGCTATGAGGAAACCAGCTGGGAGGCCGCCTACCAGGAAATTGGTGCGGGCCTGCGTGCGCTGCAGCCGGACGAGGTGGTGTTCTACGCTTCCGGCCGCGCCTCGCTGGAGGCCTCGTTCATGTACCAGTTGCTGGCTCGCGCCTATGGCACCAACAACCTGCCGGACAGTTCCAACATGTGCCACGAGAGCACGTCGGTGGGCCTGCAGGAGAGCATAGGCGTGCCGGTCGGCACCGTGACCCTGAACGATTTCGAGCAGACCGACTGCTTGCTGTTCTTCGGCCAGAACGTCGGCAGCAACGCCCCGCGCATGCTTCACCAATTGCAGGAGGCGCGGCAGCGTGACGTGCCGATCATCACCTTCAACCCGCTCAAGGAGCGGGGCCTGCAGGAATTCGTCAACCCGCAGTCGCCAATCGAGATGCTCGGGCCTAATTCCACGCAGATCAGCACCCAGTATCACCAGGTCGCCATCGGTGGCGATACCGCAGCCATCGTAGGTGTCAGCAAGGCACTGCTCGATCTGCACGATGCCGCCCGGCAGCGTGGCGAGCCCGGCGTGCTGGACATGGCATTCATCGCCGAGCACACCAGCGGTGCCGACGATTTCATTGCCTATGTACGGGGCCAGGAGTGGGCGCAGATCGAGGGCATCACCGGCCTCAAGCGCGCGGCCATGGAGGCGACGGCGCTGGTCTATGCGCAGTCGCAACGGGTGATGATCGTCTATGGCATGGGCATGACCCAGCATCGTCTGGGCGTGCAGAACGTGCAGATGCTGGTCAACCTGCTGTTACTGCGCGGCAATATTGGCAAGCCGGGCGCCGGCATTTGTCCGGTGCGCGGCCACTCCAACGTGCAGGGCCAGCGTACCGTGGGCATCACCGAGGATCCCGCCAAGGTGCCGGGCGAGTTGATCGAGCGGCACTTCAAGTTCAAGGTGCCCGAGCGCATGGGGCTGAACACCGTCGATGCCTGCACCGCCATGCTCGATGGCCGGGTGCGCGGCTTCGTCAGTCTGGGTGGCAACTTCTTGCGCGCGGTTCCGGATACCGGGCAGATCGAGCCGGCCTGGCAGCGCCTGGCGCTCAACGTGCAGGTGGCCACCAAGCTCAATCACTCGCACCTGCTGCCCGGTGAGCAGGCCTGGCTGTTGCCCTGCCTGGGGCGTATCGAGATTGACCGTCAGGACGGCGTCGAGCAGAGCCACAGCGTCGAGGACAGCACTGGCTACATACGTGGTTGGCGCGGCAGGAGCGAGCCGGCGAGTGAGCATTTACGGTCGGAGCCGGCAATCATCGCTGGGCTGGCGCGTGCCACGCTACCAGACGAGGTCGATATCGACTGGGAAGCGTGGCGACGAGATTACGGACGCATTCGTAAGGCCATCACGGCCATTTATCCTGAGATCTTCCACGACTTCGAGCAGCGTATGTGGCAGGTGGACGGTTTTCGTCGTCCGGTGGCCGCGGCGCAGCGCGAGTGGGCGACCGAAAGCGGCAAGGCGCAGTTCGCGGTGCCGCAGCCGCTCGTCGCCGATAATGTCGTGAGCGCCGCCTATGAGCGGCGCGATGTGCTGCAACTGATGACGATCCGCAGTAACGACCAATTCAACACCACCATCTACGGCTACGAAGATCGCTTTCGCGGTGTGCATGGCACCCGTTCGGTGATCTTCATGAACGCCGACGATATCGTGCGCCTTGGCCTGGCCGGCGGCGATTGGGTGGACGTGACCACCGCCGTGGAACCGGAGGTCGAGCGCCAGGTCGGGCCGCTGCAGATTCTCGCTTACGACATCCCCCAGGGCTGCTGCGCGGCGTACTACCCCGAGTGCAATCCGCTGGTGCCGCTCTGGCACCACGCCGAACGCAGCAAGGTGCCGGCCGCCAAATCCATCCCTGTGACACTCAGCCCGAGTACTGCGGTGGCGCCTGGCGATGCACGACCGACGCTGATCGTCACTCAGCGCTGATTAGCACACCGTTTCGTCGTAGGAACAAGCGAAGCGGCCGTGCTAGAGCGGCTCATGCCCGCTGCTCGGAAGGGTGGAACTTCAAGCGGCGGGCTTTTCTCCCAATCTGGAACGCAGGTGATTTCGCCTGCAGCGATTGCGCTTCAGACGTGGCGGCAACCGTGCATTCACCCAGATGGCAGGAGAGTCCGATGACCCGCAACACTTCCAACCAATTTGCCATGCAGAACCCGCTGACCCAGTACCCGCAGCCGGAATTTCCGGCGCAGCATCAGTCCGAGCCGGGCCTGGATCTGGAAATGACTCCCGAGCCCGATCACGGCGAAGAAAGCTATATCGGTTTCGGCCGCCTGGCCGGACGCAAGGCGCTGATCACTGGCGCCGATTCCGGGATCGGCCGTGCGGCAGCCATCGCCTACGCCCGTGAAGGCGCGGACATCGTGCTCAACTACCTGTCCGAGGAAGAGCCAGACGCCCAGGAAGTCATCAAACTGATCGAGGCCGAGGGCCGTCGTGCAGTGTCCATTCCCGGCGACCTCAAGGACGAGGCCTTCTGCGTGTCGCTGGTGCGCGATGCGGTCGGCGCCCTCGGCGGCCTGGACATTCTGGTCAATGTGGCCGGCAAGCAGATCACCCAGAAGCATATTGCCGAGATCACCACCGAGCAGTTCGACCACACCTTCAAGACCAACGTCTACGCCATGTTCTGGTTGTGCAAGGCGGCGGTTGCGCAGATGCCGCCGGGTGCGGCGATCATCAACACGGCGTCGATCCAGTCCTACGACCCATCCGGCACGTTGCTCGACTACGCCTCCACCAAGGCGGCCATCGTCGCGTTCACCAAGGCACTGTCGAGCCAGGTGATCGGGCAGGGCATCCGTGTCAACGCGGTCGCACCGGGTCCGATCTGGACCGTGCTGCAACCCAGCGACGGCCAGCCCCAGGAGAAAATTCCCACCTTCGGCTCCCAGGTGCCGATGAAGCGCCCAGGCCAGCCGGCCGAGTGCGCGCCGCTGTACGTGCTGTTGGCTTCACAGGAGTCGAGCTACATCACCGGTGAAACCTTTGGGGTGACCGGCGGCAATCCGCTGCCGTAAGGCCCGGGGCCCGCAGTACGTCCGCTGCGGGCCCGTTTCCGAAAGAGTATCGTTGCCTGCGCCATTCGCCGCGGCTCGCGTCTCCCACAGTTATCGCAAGCAGCCCACCGTCCGTGTAGGAGCGCCGACCCGGCGCGAACGCGATAGCGGCCTTGCTGCAGGACCGGCGTCTTGACCACCATTCGCCGCGGGTCGCGTCTCCCACAGTTATCGCAGGCAGCCCACCGTCCGTGTAGGAGCGCCGACCCGGCGCGAACCGATAGCGGCCTTGCTGCGGTAACGGCGCCGTAACCACCATTCGCCGGGGGGCTCGGCTCTCACGATGATCGAAGGCTGCCCTGGGCTTATTCCTCGAGCTTGCGACGCGCTTCTTCAGACGCTTGTTTGATCTTTTCCGCCTCCTGCTCCTTGGTCTTGATGGTGGTCGGGGTAATGGCCCGATCCACTGTCTCGGTCTTCTCTCCAGGACGCTGGTTTTCCTTTTTCACCACGTTGACGTTGTCGCCTTCCACGTCCTTGGCAGGGCTGTTCGGCGGAGTCGGGTCGATTGGCGTCTGGCTCATGGGTACTTCCTCCTGGTTGATGATCGAAGGGCTGGTCAGGCAGCCCCTGATAGTTACGAGGCCTCGACTGCACTTTGAGTTCGGACAATCGACGTATGTATCCGGATGCTTCAAGCACGCTGATTTCGCAGCCTCCGGGCGGCAGAAAACCTGAATCCCTGGGCGTCGACCGAATCGAATCTGAGGACAGTCGACAATCAATCGATGGGAGAACGACATGGGCGAATTCAGGATTTATCTCGACGAGGAACTGCAATGCGCGACCACCTCGCCGGCACTGGCGCAGGCTGCCTGGAACCGTGCCTCACGGGATGCGCGCATCGCCGAAAAGGGTGGTTCGGTGCGCGCCTACGAAGGTGAAGTGACCGTGGCGGAAATGCATCCCGAACCGCGAGTAGGCCACCCATGGCCCGATGGCCGTGATCACCAGCCGGACCTTCGTGACGTGTGGGACAGCCTGATGCGCCTGCTCGAACAACAAGGGTTGGATGACCAGGCGATGAGTGACGCACTGAGCCGCTTCGGGCTCGCTACCAAGAGTGTGCGCGCTTCGGTGCAGGATGAGTTGGGCGGGCGTACCGTACCCACGGCAGCCGAGCTGGTGGTCTTGCTCGATGCCATTTACCAGGATCGCCAGCGCGAGCCTCAGGCTTGAGTCTCAGGGCAGACGCAGCTTGTTCACGCAATGGCGGTTGAACAGCTCGGGCTTTTCACGGCGGATGCGTTCCTCGATCTGCTCGATGATAGCGAAAACCTCCGTTGGAGTGAGCGATGTCCTGTAAGGGATATCGCGCACTTCGAGGGAGGTCGTCGAATCCATTTCCGAAAGCCGCACGACCATACTCGTTGGCGACTCCAATGACACGTGTACAATAAGTGGCTGGAAATAGTTGTACAGCAACGTAGCAGCGTCCAGAAATTTCATCTTTGCCACAATTATTGCTCTCGGCATTGCTCCTTTATTAAGGCAATAATGCAGGGCGGTTCGTTATTGTCAATCGAGATTACTTACTTTGCTCCGGTGAAGTGGGGGGCTTTGGCATGCCGCGCGGGCCGGCATAGCCCCAGATGATCAAACCAATTACTGGCAGCAACACGATAATGAGTGCCCACATAAGTCGCGTATTGAAGCTCTTTTCACTGCGCCACAGATTCATGACAGTGACAAGATCAACGAAACCGATTACGACGAATGCGCCGAGCCAGAAAAGCACAGAAGGATCGCCCATGGTGGATCTCCTTTCGTTACAGCGAAGGCCCGTGAAGTCGGGGTGTTCGCGGGTTGGGACAGTACGTCGCAAGCGCCTTGCCGAGATGTTCTCCATTGCTTGATCGAACGTTGCGGCGTGTGGCGGGGCCATAGCCCTGTTCCATTACGCAATGCCTTTAGTTGATTAAGTTCGCCTGAAAAGATGCTCGGCCATGATGGCCTTTTAAAACCGCTTTTTAATGGCGTTTGCTGGAGCATGCATGATGCCCGTGCAATAAAACCGATTCATGCAAAGTGCAAGAGCGCGGCACAAGCGTAAGCGGCTCGATGATCAATGAAATCAGCGAACTCCTTGAGCGATAAAGTTGGCATATGTGATGCACCTGTCTGTTGGTACTTGTAAGCAGTCGCCTGCCACCACTGAAGGGTCATCCAAATGAATACTGCCGTTATCGAACAACTTTGCACTGCACTGCCCGATCACGATATTTCCATCAAACCGCGCCCGGATGGCATGTACCTGCTGAGCATCAGCAAGGGAGGCGAAGCTGTATTCCTCAAGGCCGTCGACAAGCTGGCCGTGGACAGTGAGGACGGCGCCCGTGCCCTCGAGCGCGAGATTCTGCGTGATCGCAAATTGCTCAGCGGCGAGGTGAACTGGAAGGGCATCGGGGCGCAGTGGGTGTCGCGCAAGCTGCCGACCTTCACCGGTGCGCCGGTCAACCCGACCGCAGCCAAGACGATGTGGTCGCGGCGCAACCTGGATTCCCTGCATTGAGCGCATCATGCGCCCATGAAAAAGCCCCGATGATTCGGGGCTTTCTTTGGCCCGGGTGAGGGCCGATCAACTCGCGCACATCAGGATTTTCCCAGCAGGCGTGAGGCGTCGAAGCCCATGCGCATGTTGCCCCAGTGGCGGCCTTCGAAGAAGAACGGCACGTCGATCTCGGTCATGATCTCGCCGGTGTCGCGCAGGTAGGTCTGTAGCAGGAAGCGCTGGGTGTTGCTCGCCGCGCGCAGGCCCACCGGGTCGGAGAACATGCGCTTGTTGCGGCATACCGGCAGGTCGACGGCACGGTTGCCTGTCGGCGCTTTGGATACCCAGCTGTTGTTCACCGGGCAATAGCCCTTGGTGTCGACGATGAATGTGACGATGCCGCCAGGCGTGCCCTTGGTGAGGCGGTCGATCTCTTCCTGGCAGATCTGCGCGAAGCGCTCGGTGTAGCCGGTCATGTACTGCTTGGGATCGGTGTTGGCGATCAGCTTGTAGTTCTGGTCGAACAGGTTCACGCCTTCGCGCTGCAAAGTCGCCAGGCGAGTCTGCAAGGCATCGCGGCACCCGGTGGCGCGGGTGATGGCGGCATCGAGTTCGCCCTCGCCGAGCACGAAGCGGCCGAGCAATTCCTGCACCCGCTCGGCAACGGCGGACAGGTCCCGGGTGGCAGTGGCCGAACGCTGCATACGCTGGTCGATGGCCTGGCTGTCGGCATGGATCTGGGTCACGCGATCATTGATGCCGGTATTGGCATCTGCCACCTGCTGGATGTGCTCGGCGATCTCCGCCAGCTTGCCGTTGGTGGATTCGAAATCGCTGATCATGACCTCGAAGTGGCCAGTGGCGCGCTCGACCACCACCTGGGTTTCCCGGGCGCTCTGGCTGATACGTGCGGTCTGCTCGTGGGTGGTGCTGACTTCCTTGAGCATGGCGTCGATGTTCTGCGAGATGTCGCCGGTCGCCTGGCTGACGTTTTGCGCCAAGGTGCGCACCTCATCGGCAACCACTGCGAAACCTCGGCCGCTTTCGCCGGCGCGGGCCGCCTCGATGGCCGCGTTGAGGGCCAGCAGGTTGGTCTGCGAGGAGATCTGCTGGATCAGGCCGACCACCGACTTGATGTTCGACGAACGCTCGTTTAGCGCCGAGACCAGGGTGCTGAACTCGTTGAGGCTGTTGGAAATGGCGCTGATGTTGCCGGTCACTTCCAGCAGTTCCGCGTAGGAATCCTGGGCCATGCCCAGGTTGTGCGCGGTGGTGGTGGAGATGGCCTGGGTCTGCTGCGAGACCTCTTCGATGCGGCCGACCGCGCTGTTGCTCTCGCTCATCACCTCGTTGGCGAAACGTGCCTGGTGGGTGGCGCTGTCGCTGGAGTCGCTGATGTTCTTCAGTGATCGTGCCGATTCGACGGCGATCTGCACGGTCAGCGCCTGCACGTTGCTGATGATTTCGCGCTGCTTGGCCAGAAAGCGGTTGCAGGTGCTGGCCAGGGTGCGGATTTCGTCGTGGGTGAGCAGCGGCAGGTCGCGTGACAGGTCGCCCTCA
Organism: Pseudomonas sp. PA1(2017); assembly: GCF_001945375.1. Classification (NCBI taxonomy): domain Bacteria; kingdom Pseudomonadati; phylum Pseudomonadota; class Gammaproteobacteria; order Pseudomonadales; family Pseudomonadaceae; genus Pseudomonas; species Pseudomonas sp. PA1(2017). The sequence goes on along the minus strand of NZ_MSXU01000014.1, from coordinate 188,228 downwards.
CCGCTGGCGATCTCTTCCAGAGCGCGGGTCATGTTGTCCACGGGGCGCACGATCAGGTGGCGGAAATACCAGACCATGAAGCTGACCATGCCCAAGGTGAACAGCGCGCTGAGCGCCAGGGCAGTGCCGAGGGTGTCGAGCTTGCCTTCCACCTGCTTGAGCAGGGCCGGGTCGATTTGCGCGCCGTGCAGCAACTGTACGATGTCGTCACGCAGGCTGAGGGCTACCCAGACCAGCAGGCCGCTGACCAGGACCAACAGGAAGAGGCTGGATAATTTCTTGGTCAAGGTATCGAAAAAGTGCATCTCGATGGAATCGTACAGCGACTTTAACGACTGCATGCCGCAGCTCCTGACAGAGAAAAGATCCTTGGGTTTCCATTACTTCGACCAGAGCCGCGGAACCTTTAATACCAGGCGCTCTGTTCGCCGACGTTCCACGCGATTTATAGGATGTTCCACCGCGAGGGGCGCGAAGTGTAGTACCTCGACGTTTGCTGTTAAAGGGCCATTGCACAAAAAAATGGCGTCAATCGTTTCTTGCGCAAACGATGCTACCGGCACTGGGCCGGTAGCGTTTTCGCGTTGTGGGAAGCTTAGCCGCGCTGGCCGAATTCCGCCTGCTGGGCGGTCCATCCGGCCACCCGCTCACTGAGGGATAGGCCCAGGCCCGGCCGGTTCGGCACCAGCATGCGGCCGTCTCGGGTTTCCAGGCGTTCGTTGAACAGTGGCTCCAGCCACTCGAAATGTTCCACCCAGGGCTCGGTCGGGTAAGTAGCGGCCAGGTGCACGTGCAGCTCCATGGCGAAGTGTGGCGCGAGCATCAGGCCGGCCTGCTCGGCCATGGCGGCGATCTTCAGGAACGGGGTGATACCGCCAACCCGCGGCGCATCGGGCATCAGGTAGTCGGCGCCGCGGGTTTTGATGAACTCGGCATGCTCGGCCACGCTGGTGAGCATCTCACCGGTGGCGATTGGCGTGTCGAACGCAGCGGCCAGGGCGGCGTGGCCTTCGGCGTCGTAGCAGTCGAGCGGCTCCTCGATCCACACCAGGTTGAAGTCTTCGAAGCGTCGGCACATGCGCTGTGCGGTGGGGCGATCCCACTGCTGGTTGGCGTCGACCATCAGCGGAAATTCGTCACCCAGGTGCTTGCGGATGGTACCGACGCGGTGCAGGTCCAGGGCCGAATCGGGCTGGCCGACTTTCAGCTTGATGCCACCGATGCCCTTTTCCCGAGACAGGTCGGTGTTGGTCATCAGTTGCTCCAGCGGCGTGTGCAGGAAACCGCCGGAGGTGTTGTAGCAGCGCACCGAATCGCGCTGAGCGCCGAGCAGGCGGGCCAGGGACAGGTTCGCGCGCTTGGCTTTCATGTCCCACAGGGCTACGTCGAAGGCGCCGATGGCCTGGGTCGACAGACCGCTGCGGCCCACCGAGGCGCCGGCCCAGCACAACTTGGTCCACAGCTTCTGGATATCGCTGGGGTTTTCGCCGAGCAGCGCCGGGGCGATCTCCTGAGCATGGGCGAACTGGCCAGGGCCGCCAGCGCGTTTCGAGTAGCTGAAGCCCAGGCCGCGATGGCCGTCCTTGCTTTCGATTTCCACGAACAGCATGGCGATTTCGGTCATCGGCTTTTGCCGGCCGGTCAGCACCTTGGCATCGCTGATCGGGTTGGCCAGGGGCAGAAAGACCGAGGCGATGCGCACCCAGGCGATCTGGTCCTGGTCTGCGCAGCCATGGGAAAGGGTTTGTTCACTCACGCGGATTACCTCGCTTGACGTTCTTGTTGGGGCCGCCAGGTGGTTGAAAACACTGGCGTGAATCCGGACGTTAAGCTGATTAGGTAATCATTCAAGGGATTGAACAGGGCTGAGGGCTGCTTCAAGGCAGAGGCGACCACTCAAACCAACCTGTGGGAGCCCCGACCTCGGGGCGAAACGATTGCAGCCTGACTGCCTATTTCGGCTGTGCCTGAGCGAATCGCCGCGAGGTCGCGGCTCCTACAGTGGATCGAATAACGACCGCTCCCGCCACCAACCGGCCAAACAGCAAAGCCGTGGATTTCGGCGCCTCAGGCGCTCTGCCGCTCGACGATGCTGAAGCCCGTATCGACGCGCACTTTCACCGGTTCCTCATGGGGATGGTCGAGGCGCTGGAGCAGGGCGCGGGCGGCCTGCAGGCCGATCTCGGCGCCGTTGATGCGAACCGTGGACAGGGAAGGCTGCAAGTGCGCAGCGATGTTCAGGTCGCCAAAGCCCATAACCGCCAGATCATCCGGCACGCGGATGCCCCGTTCGGCCGCCTCGACCAGCACGCCGTGGGCCAGGGTATCTGAGCTGCACACCAGTACTTCCGGGCGCTCACCGGCGGCCAGCAAGCGTTGCAGGCCCTCGCGACCGAGGTTGGCCGTTGCCGGTGGTGGCAGTACGACGCGGGGCACGGCGTCGATGCCCAGGCTGGCCAACTCCTCGGCCAGGCTGTCGCAGCGCCGCAGGCCGCGCGGGTCATCCAATGTCACCACGGCGAAACGCCGATAGCCTTTGGCTGTCAGGTAGCGGGCGATGGCCGCGCCGACCGCTTCATGGGAAAAGCCCACCAGCATGTCTAGCGGCCGCGGCGCCAGGTCCCAGGACTCGACGATGGGGATGCCCGAATGCGACAGGCGCATGCGGCTGGCCTCGGTGTGCAGGGTACCGGTGAGCACGATGCCGTCTGGGCGCCGGCGCAGGATGGTGTCGAGCAGTTGCTCTTCGCGCTCGGCGCTGTAGTTGGTCAGGCCAATCAGGGTTTCGTGGCCGGCTTCGGTCAGGGTATCGATCAGCGCCTGTACGGTGTCCGCGAAGATCGAATTGGCTACCGTCGGCACCAGCAGCGAAATCAGGCGGCTGCGCTGCTCGGCAGCGCCGGCGAGCATGGCCGGTACGTAGCCGGTCTGCTGTACGGCGCGAAAGACTTTCTCGCGCAGTGCCGTGCGCACGATCTCCGGCTGGTTGAGGGTGCGCGATACGGTGATCGGCGAGACCCCGGCAAGCTTGGCGACGTCTGCCAGGGTCGGCGCCTTGCCAGCGGGTAGGCTCGCGCGCTTGCGGGTTGGTCGGTCATCACTCATGGGGGGCTCGCGCGATGGATGCAACTGGCGATAGTAGCAAGCCGGGCGTCGGCGGCGCGCAATGGCGTGCAGGCCTGGCCGTCACCCGCACCGTCGGCTGTAGTGCCTGACACGGGCAGGGGCCGCTCGCCTGAACCCTTCAAAATGCCGAAAAGCCCCGCCCCACAAGCGTAAGCGGCGGGTGCAGGCCACTCATCCTGGCGGCTGAACTAAAGGATTCGGCGCTTCCTCGGACTTTAGAACAGGCACCCCAAACCCTCGTTCTGGAGAGCAGCATGCGCGCATTGACCTACCACGGCAGCCACGACGTTCGCGTCGACAACGTACCCGACCCCGTCATTCAGGAAGCGGATGACATCATTCTGCGGGTGACCGCCACTGCGATCTGTGGCTCGGATCTGCACCTGTACCGCGGCAAGATTCCTCAGGTGAAGCACGGCGACGTGTTCGGCCATGAGTTCATGGGCATCGTCGAGGAGGTCGGCAGCGCCGTGACGGCGGTCAGCAAGGGCGACCGGGTGATCGTGCCGTTCGTGATCGCCTGCGGCAGTTGCTTCTTCTGCGACATGAACCTGCATGCCGCCTGCGAAACCACCAACGACGGCCGCGGCGCCATCCTCAACAAGAAGCAGATTCCGTCCGGCGCCGCGCTGTTCGGCTACAGCCACCTGTATGGCGGCATGCCCGGCGGCCAGGCGGAATTGGTGCGGGTGCCGAAGGCCAACGCTGGCCCATTCAAGATTCCCGATGAGCTCGACGACGAGCGCGTGCTGTTTCTCACCGACATCCTGCCGACCGGCTATCAGGCGGTGATCAACGGTGGGGTGAAGGAGGGCAGCAGCGTGGCCATCTATGGCGCCGGCCCGGTAGGGCTGATGGCCGCCGCCTGCGCCCGGATGCTCGGGGCCAGGCAGATCTTCATGGTCGACAACCAGCCGTACCGCCTCGAATACGCCTGGGCGACCTATGGCGTGGTGCCGATCAATTTCGACAAGGTCGATGACCCGGCCGAGGCGATCATCGAGCAGACCGAAGGCTACCGTGGCGTGGACGCCGCTATCGACGCGGTTGGCTTCGAGGCCAAGGGCAGTGCCACGGAAACCCTGCTCACCCAGCTCAAGCTCGAGGGCAGCAGCGGCAAGGCGCTGCGCCAGTGCATCGCTGCGGTTCGGCGGGGCGGTACGGTGAGCGTGCCCGGGGTATATGCGGGCTTCATCCATGGCTTCCTGTTCGGTGACGCCTTCGACAAGGGCCTGACCTTCAAGATGGGCCAGACCCATGTGCACGGCCTGCTGCCGGACCTGCTGGAGCGCATCCAGAACGGTGCGCTGCAGCCGGAGGTCATCATCAGCCACCGAATGAACCTGTCCGATGCCGCAGAAGGCTATCGCCTGTTCGACAAGCAGGAAGACGATTGCCGCAAGGTCATCCTGCGGCCTTGAGTGGTAGTAGCGAGGATCGCCTGAGGGCGGTCTTCGCACCCGATAGATAGTTCTTGTTGTCTATATAAGAAAGCACTTCGTTAATTTCGTAAGCTTTGTAAATTAGCTGGAGATGGTTGGTCATATATGGCGGTAAATCAATTCGGCATAGTTGTATTTTGATGGCGTGCAAAATGCGGTGCGTTTAACGTTGCATCTTGCACTTTGCACTATCGGCTCTTGTTAAAGTTCGGAAAAGTGCCCTGTTTACAGGTGTTCGCTAACGTTGTCGTATTGGCATGCAGTGTGCACTACCGAGTGACGTTAAATCGTCATTCACCAAGGGAGTTTTCCGATGACTGCTGTTGCCATTGAAGTGCTTGCGTCTGCGTTGCCCGATCACGAAATCACTCTGACGCCGCGCCCGGATGGAAAATTTCTGCTGACAGTTGCCAAGGGTGGCGCTACTCAACTTTGCCGTGCCATAGATCGCCGTACCGTGGTCGACCATAGTGAGCTGCATGCCCTGGCGCACGAGCTCGAGCGCGATCAGAAGCTGGTCAGCGGCGAGATTTCGTGGAAGGGCACTGGCGCCCGCTGGGTGCGCCGCAAGCTGCCTACCTTCACGGGAGCACCGGTGAGCCCGACTGCCGCCAAATTGATGTGGACGCGCCGCAACCTGGATCGTCGCCAGCGCCCAACCGCCTGAGCGATACCGCTGCCGAGCCCCGCACTTCGCGGGGCTTTTTATTTGCGCCAATGAAGTAGCTGGCCGTTATTTTTTATACGGGTAATTATATATAAAGCTCTGCTGTATAGGTTTTTTTTGAGTTGTATGGTTTTTATATCAAATGAATGATCAGGCTCTGTTGAATATTGATTCATTCAATAACCGCTCGTCCCTAATTGCGAACGTATCGCTCATGGCCCCGTTCCCAATAATGAATCTTCGAATATCCCAGGAGCGAACGATCATGGCGACCAAGACTGAAAACCTGTTGAGCTGGCTGCGTGATGCCCATGCTATGGAACAGCAGGCCGAACAGATGTTGAAGGCGCAGGCTTCGCGCCTCGAGCATTATCCAAAGCTCAAGACCCGTATCGAACGACACATCGAGGAAACCCAGGGCCAGCGCGAATTGCTGGAAGGCTGCCTGGAGCGTCTCGGCGAGAAGCCGTCGATGCTCAAGGATATCGCCGGCAAGCTGACTGCCTTCGGCCAGGCTGTCGGTGGCTCGGTGATGAGCGATGAAGTGATCAAGGGCGCCATGAGCGGCTACGTGTTCGAAAACCTCGAGATCGCGTCCTACACCGTGCTGATCGCTGCGGCCAAGGCGGCGGGGGATCGGGAGACTCAACGAGTCTGCGAAACCATCCTGCCCCAGGAAGAGGCAATGGCCGAGTGGATCAAGGATCACCTGCCGGAACTTACCGATGCTTTCCTGACCCGCTCGGAAGCGCCGGACACCCAAGCCAAGCGTTAATGCGTGACGGCGCCTGCAGCCCGCTGCAAGCGCCGCGCTCGACCCCGATCACCGCCGTACGAGTAATCTCCAATTGTCCCGAATCATCGTTTCCGCCGACCCCGACCCCCCCGCCGAAAGCAGCGAAGTGTCCGACTCGCTGATGTTCGGTACGCCCAAGGAACGCCTGGATTTCTACCGTCGGGAAATCCAGTACGAAACCAACCTGATGGCCGACCGTACCAACGCCTACCTGGCGGCGCAGTCGTTTCTGGTCATCGCCTATGCCTCTTCGATGGCCAACGCCAATCCCGATTGGGGCGACATGTTCACCCTGGTGGTACCGACCTTGCTGGCGCTGCTGGGCATCGTCAGCTCGCTCAATGCCTGGCCGGGCATTCGTGCCTCGGCGGCGATCATCTCGCACTGGCATTTCAAGCAGGAGCAGTTGCTGCAGAGCGAGCCGAAGTTCGGCCATGCGTATGACGAATCGCCGCTGTTCAGCGAGCACGAGTCCAGCAAGGAGCGCTATTTGAAGTCCTTGCGTTTCTCACTGCGCTCTCCCTGGATGTTCACCATCTTCTGGGCCGGGCTGGGTGCGTTCTCGGTCTGGCTGCAACTGTCGTCGTCGGCCAAGGTGTGACGCGCTGGGCGCAGAGGCGCGGTTACCTTCAACAGGTTGCACTCTGCCTGGGCGGGCGTGGTCACTACCTGCAGGCAGCCACCTGGCGCTGCCGACCATGACGAGGAGGCCGCCCACGTGAACCGCACCCTGGCCGCCAGCGCAGGCCTGGCGTTGCTACTGCTCGCCGCGTTACCGCTGTCGTATCAGCTGTGGCCGGCACGCATCCCGGTGGCGGCCGCCGTCGATGCCGGCCAGCGCATCGGCGGGCCATTCGAGCTGCATGATCAACAGGGGCGCGACGTTACCCAGCGGAGTTTCGAAGGCCGCTGGCTATTGGTGTTCTTCGGCTTTACGCGCTGCGCCGATATCTGCCCGACCACGTTGTTGCAGATCGCCAAGGTGCTCGATGGCCTTGGCGAGCGAAGTGCGGCCATCCAGCCGCTGTTCATCAGCTTGGATCCTGAGCGCGACACGCCCGAGGTGCTGGCCGCCTACACGAGCTTTTTCGATCCCCGCATCGTCGGGCTGACCGGCAGCCTGGAGCAGGTCCGGCAGGTGGCGGACGCCTACGGCGTATATTTTCGCAAGGTGCCGATGGGCGATACCTACATGCTCGATCACACCGGCTCGGTTTACCTGATGAGCCCGGACGGGGAGCTGGCCAGCCTGATTTCGCTGCAAATGGCGCCAGCCGATGCGGTCCGGGAAATCACCAGTGCGATGGGGCGTTCAGGCGATGGCTGAGCGACGCGGAAAAGGCACTGCAGGGCGCAACTGGCCGTTGATTCTTGGCTTCGTGGTGCTGGCCACCTGCTGGTTGGGCCCGTTGCCGGCGATGAGTCGCACGGCGTTTTCCGCCCATATGCTGCTGCATTTGGGGGTAATTGCGCTGGCTGCGCCGCTGCTGGCCATCGGCCTGGCCCGAGCCGGGCTGCGGGTGGATCGGCTGCGCCACAGCAGTGCGGCGATCTCTCTGATATTCGCCGCCGAAATGGCGGTGGTGTGGGGCTGGCATGCACCGCCCTTGCACGAAGCGGCGGCGCTCAACGTCTGGGCTTTCGTCGCCCAGCAGGCCAGTTTTCTTGCCGTGGGGCTCGGCGTCTGGCTGCTCGGGTTCGCCAGCGATTCGCGCCGTGGCCTGGCGGCGGCCATGTTCGGCTTTTTCCTGACGTTCGTGCACATGACCATGCTGGGTGTGGTGCTGATCATGGCGCCGAAACTGATCTATCCCGCTGAGCTGTGCCTGGGTGCGTTCGGCTTCGAACAACTCGATGACCAGCGCTTCGGCGGCATTCTGATGGCGGCGTGGAGCGCCGTGGCTTACCTGGGCGGGGCGGTGGTGCTGGGGGCGCGCCTGCTGGCGCCGGAGCGCGAGGCGAAGGGATAGCGAAGCACCACCGCCGGCATCGCGCCGGCGGTGGCAACGGGCTCAGAGCTTGAAGTTGCCGACCAGTTCGTCGAGCTGGCGCGACAGGTCTTGCAGGTTGCTGCTGGCGTCGTTCAGTTGGTCGGCGATCTGCGTGGTCTCCTGGGTGAACTGGTTGATCTGCTCGACGTTGCGGTTGATTTCCTCGACCACGGCGGACTGCTCCTCGGTGGCGGTGGCGACCTGGATGTTCTGGTCGCTGATCTGGCCGATATGGCCGTTGATCTGCTCCAGTGCCTCGGAGGCCTTGCCGGCGTATTCGACCACTCGTTCACTCTGCTGGCGGCCCTTGGCCATGGCTTCGACTGCCGAGCGTGACTCGGCCTGCAGGCGGTCGATGACCTTCTGAATCTCTTCGGTGGAAGCGCCCGAGCGGCTGGCAAGCGTGCGTACCTCGTCGGCCACTACGGCGAAACCGCGGCCTTGCTCACCGGCACGGGCCGCTTCGATGGCAGCGTTGAGGGCCAGCAGATTGGTCTGCTCGGAAATGCTACGGATGGTGCCCAGGGTCGCGCTGATCGCCTCGATCTGCCCGGCCAGTTCGCCGACCACCTTGGCGGTCTGCTCCAGCTCGCCACTGAGCGCGTCGATCTGCCGGTTGGCCTGGTCCACCACTTCGCGACCACCATTGGCGTAGCCGGTCGCCTCGCGGGCTACCTGGGCGGCGTTCTCGGCATTGCCGGCAATTTCGTTGACCGTCGAACCCAACTCGTGGATGGCGGTGGCCACCTGCACGGTGCGGTCACTCTGGGCCACGCAGTTGCTCTGGGTCAGGCGTGCGCGCTCGGCTACATCGCTGGCCATGGCTGAGAGCTGGCGGGAATTGCCGGCCAACTGTTGCATGATGCCGTGCACCCGTTCCAGGAAGCGGTTGAAGCTCTGGGCGATGTCGCTCAGCTCGTCACTGCCGCTGAGCTCGATGCGGGCATTGAGCGCCAGGTTGTCGGCGGCGTTGCCCAGGCTGCTCTGCAGCGTGGAGACGCGACGACGCAGGTTGGCAACGATCAGCCAGGAGGCGACGAACGATACCAGCAGGCCCAGGGCGATGATCGCCAACTGCCGCATACGGCCTTCTTCATAATTGTCGGTGCTGCGCTGGTTCTGCTGTTCGGCCTGTTGCAGCAGGGCGTCGAGCAGCTCGTTGGCGCCGCCGCGCATCACGCCGTAGCTTTTGGCGTACTGATCACGGTAAATCTGCTGGGCGCGGGCCATGTCGCCGGTGTCGAGCGCCTGCAGCATCGGCGTTAGCTCACCACTGACCATGCTTTCGAACTGGTCGAGCAAGCGCTGCGCCTGGGCGCGGCGCTCGGGGTTGACCTGGGCCTCGACAGCATTGCGCATGGCTTCGCGCATGCCGGGAATGTCTTCGTTGAGCGCTTCCTGCACACGGGTCTTGACGCCGCGTTCGTCGCGCAGAGCGGTCTCCTGCAGCAGCATCATGTCGATGCCGACACGCATGCGCGGGATGCGCGAGGCGGCTTCGGCCATCGCCCGCATTGGGGCGGAGGTATTGAGGTAGAGCGCGCTGGCCTCTTTCTGCATGTTCGACATGCTGTTGAGGCTGGTCACCGCGACCAGAACCAGGGCGATGCAGGGGATGGCCACTGCGATGATCAGTCGGGTCTTGAGTGTCAGCGTGTCGAGGCGCATGGGTCTAGTTCCATGTCATTGGAGTGGCGCCAGTATACGGTCACTTAAAGATTGCTGCGCCATCATTTCTGACCGCTCGGAAAGTTGTACGGACGCCCGGAAAACAGCACCGCAGAGCAGGCTGTAGGAAATTTTCCAACTACGTTTGAATGAGCCGTCAGACCGCCGGTCCGCGGCGTTGCGGATGATGTCACTTTAACGGTGTTTTGCGCTTCTGCACGCCACCTGTTTACCCGTACTATTCGCGGCCAAAACCTGCTCCAACTATTGCCACCCCTCACTGTCACTTTCTCACGCCGATCAGAAAAGTCGGCCTGTATCCGTTTAGGAGTTTTGACTCATGGCAGCACTGCAGACCGGCACCGTCCAGGCGATCAAGAACAACCAGGCGCAATTGCTGGATGAGTGGAGCAAGGGCCTGGAGGCCAGTGGCGCGTCCCGCAATATCAAGGAGCAGGAGCTGCATCAGCAGACCGCCGAGTTTCTGCAGCTGACCCTGGCTGCTCTGGAGGGCGAGGGTGGTTCGAACATCGCCACACCGGAGTGGGAGAAGGTACGCCAGTTCCTCGAGCGTCTGTCGGCCAGCCGCGCACTGCTGGGCCATGACTCGCACCAGACCGCCAATTTCATCTTCGCCCTCAAGGGCCCGCTGTTCACCCTGCTGCAGCGTCATTACCGCGACCGGCCGGAAGAGCAGGCCCAGCAACTGCTGGACGTGTCCGAGCTGTTCGACAACCTGGGCATGCACACCATCCGCACCTTTCAGAAATCCCGCGAGGCGGTGATAAAGCGTCAGCAGGAAGAGCTGCTGGAGCTGTCCACCCCGGTGGTCAAGCTGTGGGACGGTATCCTGGCACTGCCGATGATCGGCACCCTGGACTCCCAGCGCACCCAGGTGGTGATGGAGTCGCTGTTGCAGCGCATCGTCGACACCGGTTCGGAAATCGCCATCATCGACATTACCGGCGTGCCGACCGTCGACACCCTGGTCGCCCAGCACCTGCTCAAGACCGTGACCGCCATTCGCCTGATGGGCGCCGACTGCATCATCAGCGGCATCCGCCCGCAGATCGCCCAGACCATCGTGCACCTGGGCCTGGACCTGCAGGGTGTTAGCACCAAGGCCAACCTGGCCGATGCCTTGAAGTTGGCGCTGAGCCGCCAGGGCGTCAGCCTCGACAAAATGGTGTAAGCCCATGGAGCGCATTCCGATTTTGCGAATGGGTGAGTTCCTGCTGGTGACCATCCAGGTCGACATGCACGACCAACTGGCCCTGACCCTGCAAGAGGATCTCGCTGAACTGATCAGCAAGACGTCGGCTCGCGGCGTGTTGATCGACATCTCCGCGCTGGACATGGTCGATTCGTTCATCGGCCGGATGATCGGCACCATCTCCGGCCTCTCGCGAATCATGGATGCCGAGACCATGCTGGTCGGCATGCAGCCGGCCGTGGCCATCACCCTGGTGGAACTGGGCATGACCCTGCCGGGCGTCAGCACCGCGCTGGATGTCGAGCGCGGCATGCAGCGCCTGCGTGAGCGGGTGGCGCGGCGATGATCGTACGCAGCAGTGGTACTCAGCCGATCGCCATCGAGCAGGACGTGGTGCTGGCCCGCCAGACCACCCGCAAACTGGCCACCGAGTGCGGCATGCGGTTGATCGATCTGACCAAGCTGGTCACCGCGGTCAGCGAGCTGGCACGCAACACCATGGTCTATGGCGGCGGTGGCGACATGGACTGGCAGGTGCTCGACGACAGTACCCGCGTCGGCCTGCGCCTGGTCTTCCGCGACGAAGGGCCGGGCATTGCCGACCTCAAGCTGGCGATGACCGACGGCTGGACCTCGGGCAACGGCCTGGGCCTCGGCCTTACCGGCGCCAAGCGCCTGGTCGACGAATTCGAACTGGACACCGAGCCGGGCAAAGGCACCAGGATCACGATTACCCGATGGACATGAACATCAGCGGCAGCGTCACCCAGGTGCTGCCCATCGACGACGACAGCCAGGTCGGCCACGCCCGACGCACCACGCAGAAGTTGGCCGAGGGGCAGGGCTTCGACGCGTCCGATGCCGGGCGGGTGGCGCTGGTGGCCACGGAGCTGGCCAGCAACCTGCTCAAGCATGCCGGGCGTGGCGAGCTGCATCTGCGCGTATTGCCGCGCAGCAATGGCGCCGGGGTGGAGATCGTCGCCGTGGACCGCGCCGCCGGCTTCGACCTCGATGCCTGCCTGACCGACGGCTATTCCACAGGCGGCACCCAGGGCATCGGCCTCGGCGCGATCAGCCGTCAGGCCGAGGTCTTCGACGCCTACGCCGATGCCCGCGGCGCCGTGCTGCTGGCGCGCTTCTATCCACGTTCGGCCAAGAAGCCCGACCTGCCGTTCGGCGTCAGCCAGCATGCGCTCAACGGCGACCCGGCCTGCGGCGACGGCTGGTACCTGGTGCTCGGCGAAAACGCCGTCAGCGCGCTGGTGGTCGACGGGCTGGGCCATGGTGAAGAAGCGCAGCAGGCGGCAGAGGTCTGTACGCAAACCTTCGCCCAGGGGCCGTTCAATGACCCATTGCTGTTGATCGATGACCTGCACCGCGCCATGCACGGCACCCGCGGCGGCGCCGTGGCCGTCGCCCAGGCCCAGTTCGACAGCGGCCATTTGCGCTTCGTCGGGATCGGCAACATCGCCGCCAACCTTATCAGCGCCGGCAAGTCGCGTGGCCTGGCATCGCATCCCGGCATCGTCGGCGGCCAGTACCGCAAGGCGCAGCCGTTCGACTTCGAGCAGGTGACCGGGCAACTGCTGATTCTGCACAGCGACGGCCTGCAGTCGCGCTGGAATCTGAACGATTACCCGGGCCTGGCCTATCGTCACCCGGCGGTGATCGCCGCCGTGCTGCACCGAGATTTCTGCCGCGGCCGTGACGATGTCACGGTCGTAGTCATCGCGTTGGAGGCCATCCATGGCTGAACCCGAAAACCTCAGCCACACCGAGCAGGTCGCGCTGATCGCCCAGTTGCGCAGCGAAAGCGCCGCACTGCGCGAAGAGCTCGAGGAAACCAACCAGGGCGTGCTAGCCCTGTACGCCGAGCTCGACAACCAGGCCGATGAGCTGCGCCAGGCGTCTGACCTCAAGAGCCGCTTCCTGTCCTACATGAGCCATGAGTTCCGCACCCCGCTGGGCTCGATCCTGAGCATCACCAGCCTGCTCAGCGACGAACTCGATGGCCCGCTGAGCGACGAGCAGCACCGTCAGGTCGCCTTCGTCAGCACGGCGGCGCGCGAGCTAAGCGACATGGTCGACGACCTGCTCGACCTGGCCAAGATCGAAGCGGGGCGCATCAGCATTTCGCCGGCCTGGTTCGACATGCTCGACCTGTTCTCGGCCCTGCGCGGTATGTTTCGGCCCATAGTCGATGCCCGCGCGGTGGACCTGATCTTCGAAGAACCGGTCGGCCTGCCGCGCCTCTACACCGATGACAAGAAGCTCGCGCAGATCCTGCGCAACTTCATCTCCAATTCGCTGAAGTTCACCACCCGCGGTGAAGTGCGGGTGTCGGCGCGCCTGGAAGGCAATGACCGGATACGGTTCGCGGTCAGCGACACCGGCATCGGCATTGCCCCCGAGTTGCACGACGCCCTGTTCGAGGACTTCTCGCAGATCGACTCGCCGCTGCAGAAGCGCCTGCGCGGCACCGGCCTGGGGCTGTCGCTGTGCAAGCGCTTCGCGGCGCTGCTCGGCGGTGAGGTGGCTGTGCAGAGCGAGCCGGGCGTGGGTTCGGTGTTCTCGGTGACCATCCCGCTGGCCATCGCCGCCGAGGTCGCCGATGAGCACTGACAGCCGTGTCCTGATCGTCGACGACAATGCAGCCACCCGCTATGCCCTGCGTCGGCGCCTGGAGCGTCACGGTTACCAGGTGCTCGAAGCTGGAACCGGCAGCGACGGCCTGGCGCTGATCCGCAGCGAGGCCATCGACGCGCTGATCCTCGACGTCAACCTGCCGGACATGAGCGGCTTCGATATCGTCCGCACTCTACGGGCTGAGCCGCGTACCGCGCTGCTGCCGGTGATCCACGTGTCCGCCGCGTCGATCCAGACCGGCGACATCGTCACCGGCCTCGAAGCGGGAGCCGACGCCTACCTGGTGCATCCGGTCGACCCGGACGTACTGCTGGCCACGCTGCGCACGCTGCTGCGCGTGCGCATCACCGAAGACGCCCTGCGCGCCAGCGAGGCGCGCTTTCGGGAGATATTCGTCAACGTCAGCGCGCCCATCGCCGTGCTGGATGCCGACCTGGCGGTGCACGAGTGCAACCACGCCTTCGCCCAACTGATCGATGACGAGGATGGCCTGCGCCGGTGCTTCGCCGACGACCAGGCGAGCATGCTCGACGAGCTGCGCGCGCGGCTCGCGGCTGGCGAGCGCTGGAAGGGCTCGCTGACCATGCAGGTACACGGCGAGGCGCGGGAAACCGAGTGGCAGGTGTCGCCCTATCGGGACTCGGCCCTGAGCCTGGTGTTCGTCGAGGACGTCACCGAACATCGCCGCCGTGAGCGCCTGCACAAGGCCCAGCTGGACGATGCCACCAACCAGCTGGCCTACGAAGTGGCCGAGCGCGCGCGTACCGAAGCGCAGCTGTTGCAGATGCAGAAGATGGAAGCCCTGGGCAACCTCACCGGCGGTATCGCCCACGACTTCAACAACATGCTCACCGGCATCATCACCAGCCTGGAGTTGATTCAGAAGCGGGTCGGCGAGCACCGCCTGGATCGCGTGCAGCTGTATACCGATGCGGCACTCAACTCGGCGATGAGTGCGGCGGCGCTGACCCATCGCCTGCTGGCCTTCGCCCGCAAGCAGCCTCTGGATAATCGTGCGGTGGACGTCAACGAGCGTATCCGTTCGCTGGAAGAAATGCTGGTGCGTACCATCGGCGAGCAGATTTCCCTGACTCTGGAGCTCAACGGCAAGCCATCGATCGCTCTGGTCGACCCGAGCCAGTTGGAAAGTGCGGTGCTCAATCTCGTGATCAACGCCCGCGATGCGCTGCCCCAGGGCGGCCACATCTGGGTGGCCACCTACACCGCCCATTTCAGTGGTGATCCCAATCTGGCCGACGGCGCCTATATCGCCCTGTCGGTGCGCGACGACGGTACCGGCATCGAGCACGCGTTGATCGACAAGGTATTCGACCCGTTCTTCACCACCAAACCGGTGGGCCAGGGCACCGGCCTGGGGTTGTCGACCATCTACGGTTTCGCCCGTCAGTCCGGTGGGCACGCGGGCATCCGCAGTGCGCCAGGGCGAGGCACGGAAGTGACCGTTATGCTGCCGGTCAGCAGCGAGCCGCTGCTGGAGCAGGGCAGCGCCGAACAGTCGGATTACCGTGGTGCCGGCGAGCATGTGCTGATCGTCGAGGACGTGCCCTCGGTGCGCGCTTTCGTCGCTGAAGTGCTTGAAGAGGCGGGTTACCGCTGCACTCAGGCCGGTGATGTGGAAACTGCACTGGTGCACCTGCAGAGCGCTGCGCAGATCGACCTGTTGCTCACTGATGTGGGCCTGCCGCGCATGAACGGCCGCGAACTGGCCGAGCGGGCGCGCGCCCTGCACAAGGGCTTGCCGATCCTGTTCATGACCGGTTATGCCGAAAAGGCCATCAACCGCGAGGTGTTTCTGAGCAGCGGTATGGAACTGCTGGCCAAGCCGTTCAAGATGAACGAGCTGCTGGAGAAGGTGCGGGCCTCGCTTCCCGAGCACTGATCGACGCTCGCTGCCTGGCGAGCGCGGGGCCGTCGTCGATGGCTCCGGGTGTCTACCACGCTGGCCGGCGTCGCCCGGTTCGCCGCGCCACTGCTTTGCTGCAATCCGTCGCCAGGCGGATACAGCGCGCGATTCCCTGTCCCGGAGCACCTTTGTGCTGGCCCTGGAAGCCGCTGGAGCCGTGTGCTCTGGTTATGGATGGTTACAAAACTTACAGTTTCATATCTGCCCGCCGATAGTGTTGGACATGCCGCAGGAAAACCGCCGCCTCCGCACGGCCGGCTTCCACTGCGCTTGCTGCATGCGCCGGAGGGCGCGTGACCAAAGGGCTTTGGCCTTATCGCAATATCCAGGGAGTCTGCATATGTCCTTCTCTAACTTGCTGCTCGACATGAGCGTCAGAAAGAAGCTGTTCGTCGGTTTTGGTCTGATTCTGGCCATTACTCTGGTCATCGTCTGGGTGGGGCAGTCGGCCTTGCAGACCACCTTGCGGCGTTTCGACGTGCTGTTGGGGGTCAGCAGCATCGATGCCAAGCTGACCCAGGCGCGTCAGCAGGAGAAGAACTTCATCCTGCGTGACGACGACAAGTACATGCAGCAGGCACTTGCCATGACCGACGAGATCCAGCAACAGGCCAAAGCCAGCGAAGACCAGATGCAGCGCCCGCAGAACAAGGAGCTGATGCGCAAGATTCAGGGCGATGTGCAGGGCTACCGAGATGAGCTGCTGAGCCTCAAACAGGCCACCGCGAACAGTCATTCGGCGCAGGCGGCCATGGAAAACGCGGCGCGGGCCGCCCTTGAGAAGTTCTCATCCCTGGAAGAGCGTCTGCGCAAGGCGGCCGTCGAGCAAATTCGTCTGACGGGGGATCAGGCCAGTATCGATGTGCTCGATCAAGCCAACCAGGCCAATGCACTGGCCGTGGAGCTGCTCGAGGCACGCCGTCGGGAAAAAGACTTTCTGCTGCGCAAGGACGAGCAATACGCCACGTTGCTGCAGCAGCATTTCGCGTCGCTGGAACAAAAGGGCCTGATCCTCACTCGCTCGCTAGGCAACCCCGATGACCAGGCGGATGTCGAAGCCGCGCTGGTCCAGTTGCAGCAGTACAACGAACAGTTCGGCAACATGCGCAAGGCAGTTGCCGATTACGCCACCACCGAAAACGACATGACCCAGCGCGCCCGTCAGGTTGCGGACTCCTCGAACCAGGCCCTGGCGCTTCAGTTCGGTTTGCTCAACAGCGACGCCAGCAATGCCAAGACACTGCTATTCAGTGCCGCCGCCATCGCCTTCGTCCTTGGTGTGCTGTGCGCGCTGTTGATCACCCGCCTGATCGTCGGCCCGCTGCAGCGTGTGGTCGGTGTGGCCAAGCAGGTGGCCAATGGCGACTTGTCCGCCGATATCGTGCCGGATCGCCATGACGAACTGGGCCAACTAATGCAGGCCATGCAGGACATGACCCAGAGCCTGCGCGATCTACTGGGGCGCCTGGGCAACGGCGTTGCGCAATTGGCCACGGCGGCCGAGGAGTTGTCTGCGGTGACGGAACAGACCAGCGCCGGGGTGGCTCAGCAACGCATGGAAACCGAGCAGGTGGCCACCGCCATGAACGAGATGACCGCTACCGTGCTGGACGTGGCGCGCAACGCCGAATCGGCCGCCGAATACGCCCGCAACGCCGACGAGCAGACCCAGGAAGGCCAGCAGACCGTGCAGCAGGCGGTGGCGCGTATCGAGAAACTGGCCGTGTCCATCGAGGATTCGGCCCACGCCATCGAGTCGCTCAAACATGACAGCGGCAACATCGGCACCGTGCTCGACGTGATCAAGGGTATCGCCGAACAGACCAACCTGCTGGCCCTCAACGCGGCCATCGAGGCAGCGCGGGCTGGTGAGTCGGGTCGCGGTTTCGCCGTGGTGGCCGATGAGGTTCGCGCCCTGGCGCGGCGTACCCAGGAGTCCACCGAGCAGATCGAGGGCTTGATCAGCAATCTGCAGAGCGGCGCTGAGAAAGCCGTGGCCATGATGGGGCAGAGCTGCGCCCAGGCAGAAACCACCGTGCACGCGGCCAAGCAGGCCAATGGTGCCCTGAGCGCGATCAATGCGGCAGTCTCGGAAATCCAGCAGATGAACCAGCAGATCGCCACTGCCGCCGAGCAGCAGAGTTCGGTGGCCGAGGAGATCAATCGCAGCGTGTCGAGCATCCGCGACGTGGCCGAGCAGTCGTCGGCGGCTACCGAGGAAACTTCGGCTGCCAGCATCGATCTGGCGCGCCTGGGCGCCGACCTGCAAGCCCAGGTCAACCGCTTCAAACTGGCGTGAAACACCACCGCTGAGCGGGCATTGGCGCGCGGGCAACCGCGCGTCACCCCAGCCACGGAGCACTGCGGCCAGCTGTGAATTTAAATGGCGGGCCGGTAGCAAAAAACCACCAGACAGGCTTCAATGGCGCCTCGCTCCGCCTCCTTTCTCTGCCAGCTTGGGATCTATCGTGATATCTGATGACGCCGAAGCGCTTCGGCAGCGGTTGCAGACGCTCGAGGTAGAGAATGCCGATCTCATGGCCCGTCTGGCTGCTGCTGCCGGCACCGGCCTGGGCACGGCTGGCGTAGAACACTTCCGGCAGATCTTCGAGCAGGCGCCGGCCGCCATGGCCGTGTTGCGCGGCGCCGACTTGCGGTTCGAGTCGATCAACCCGGCTTACCAGCGTCTGCTGGGCCTCGGCGAGGTGATCGGTCAACCGGCGCGGGAGGTGCTGGGCGGGCGTATGGCGCGGCGATTCATCGATCTGCTCGAAGAGGCCTATCGACGCGGCCGTGCGGTGCGTGCCCGCAATTTCGAGGTGCCGGGCCGGCCTGGGCAGCAGCTGGATTTCAGCTACCAGCCGCAGTTCGATGCCCAGGGGCGGGTCGAAGGTCTGTTCATTCAGGAAATTGACGTCGCCGAGCAGCGTCGCGTCGAGCACGCCTTCGCCCAGGAACGTGAGCGCTACGAATTCCTGTTCAATACCATGGATGAAGGGTTCTGCGTCATCGAATTCTTCGACGGCCCTCACGGCCCGCTCAGCGATTACGTGCATATCGAAGCCAATCCGGCTTACGCCGAGCACGCCGGCATCCGTAACGTGGTCGGGCAGAAACTGCGCGAGATGGTCGGCGAGGAAGCCGACAGCTGGGTCGAACGCTATGCCCATGTGCTGCACACCGGCGAGTCGATTCGCTTCGAGCAGGAACTGGTCGCCACCGGCCGGCACCTGGAAATCAGTGCCTTTCGCGTCGGCCCCGCCAGCCGTAAGCAGGTAGCGGTGCTGTTTCAGGACATCACCCAGCGCAAGCAGGCCGAGGAGTCGCTGCGCCAGCTCAACGAAACCCTGGAAGCGCGGGTACGCGATGCCAACGAGGCGCGTCGCGTGCTGGCCGGCGTGGTGGACAGTGCCGACGCGCTGATCTTCATCATGGGCTTCGACTACCGCTGGATCGCCATCAATGGCTCGGGCATGCGCGAATACGAGCGGGTGTTCGGCGCCCGCCCGCAGATCGGCGAGAACTTTCAGGAGGCCCTCAAGGATCAGCCCGAACACCTCGAAGCCGTGCTCGGCCCCTGGCAACGTGCGCTGGCCGGTGAAGAGTTCGAGGTGGTGGTGCCGTTGGACAACGAGCAGGGAACCCGCCATTTCGAGATGCATTTCAGCCGCTTGAACGATACCGAAGGCCGGCAGATCGGCGCCTACCAGTTCGTCTACGACATCACCGAGCGGCTGCAGGAGCAGGAGCGCCTGCGGGTGGTCGAGGACGCCCTGCGTC
This sequence comes from Pseudomonas sp. PA1(2017), assembly GCF_001945375.1. Lineage (NCBI taxonomy): Bacteria > Pseudomonadati > Pseudomonadota > Gammaproteobacteria > Pseudomonadales > Pseudomonadaceae > Pseudomonas > Pseudomonas sp. PA1(2017). The sequence continues at coordinate 168,975 of NZ_MSXU01000014.1, read as the reverse complement.
AGTCGCAGAAAATGGAAGCGGTAGGCCAGCTGACCGGTGGCATCGCTCACGACTTCAACAACCTGTTGACCAGCATCAGTGGTTCGCTGGAGCTGCTGCAGATGCGCCTCGGCCAGGGGCGCCTGGGCGATCTCGATCGCTATGTCAGTGCGGCGCAGAGCGCGGCGCGGCGTGCCGCATCGCTGACCCATCGACTATTGGCGTTCTCGCGCCGGCAGACCCTGGACCCCAAGCCGACCAACGTCAATCGCCTGGTCACCGGCATGGAAGAGCTGGTGCGCCGCAGCGTCGGCCCGCACATCACCACTGAAGTGGTGTTGGCTGCGGGGCTATGGTCGAGCTTCATCGACGGCCCGCAGCTGGAAAACGCCTTGCTCAATCTGTGCCTCAACGCTCGCGATGCCATGCCCCAGGGCGGTCGGCTGACCATCGAGACCGCCAACAAGTGGATCGACGACTACGCGGCGCGCGGCCGCAACGTGCCGCCGGGCCAGTACGTGTCGCTGTGCGTGACGGACACCGGCACCGGCATGAGCGAGGAAGTGATCGAGCACGCCTTCGAGCCGTTCTTCACCACCAAGCCGATAGGCGAGGGCACCGGCCTGGGGCTGTCGATGGTCTACGGCTTCGTACGCCAGTCCGGGGGCCAGGTGTGCATCTATTCCGAGGTGGGCCAGGGCACCACCATGTGCCTGTACCTGCCGCGCCTCTACGGCAGTGACGAGGTGGACGCCGAGCCCGCCGAGCCGGAAGCCGACGAGCAGAGTGCCGGCCGTGAAACGGTGATGGTCGTCGACGACGAGCCGGCCATTCGCATGCTGGTCATGGAAGTGCTCGAGGGCTTGGGTTACACCACCCTGGAAGCCGGTGACGGTGCGTCAGGTTTGCGAATTCTGCAGTCGGATGCCCGCATCGATCTGCTGGTCACCGATGTCGGCCTGCCCGGCGGCATGAACGGCCGGCAGCTGGCCGATCTGGCTCGTCTGGAGCGGCCGGATCTGAAGGTGCTGTTCATCACCGGCTATGCGGAGAACTCGGTGATCGGCAACGGCCATCTGGAGCCGGGTATGCGCCTGTTGACCAAGCCCTTCACCATGCAGGCGATCGCCAACCGCATTCACGAGATGATCGAGGGTGACCGCCAGGTCTGAGCCCGGGGTTGCAATCGATCAGGCCGGTTCGCTGGAGTTGGCGGGGAAGTAGAGTTCCAGCAGCTTGCGTGCGGATTTCTTGATCGCCTTGTCCAGGTCGACGGTCGAGAACCAGCGGCAATCGGCGATTTCGTTCAGCGGCCGCGCGGCCAGGGTTTCTGGTACCGACACGCGGAAGACGTGATGGGGGCGGCTGTCGAACTCGTGCAGGGCGAGAAACTCCAGCGCCTGGCTGTCCAGCCCGGTTTCTTCGCTCAGCTCGCGCAGCGCAGCCTCGGCCGGCCCTTCATGGGCTTCGATCTTGCCGCCGGGCAGTGTCCACTTCGCGTCGGCCTTGCGCACCAACAGGACTTTGCCCTGCTGGTGGCAGATGACGGTGGCGCGGTGTTTGGCGGATTTGAGCATGGTGTTCCCGGACGTCGTTTGCAGTGTTCATACAGGGTGTTGGAGCGGTAAAAAGTTCGGACTGTTTTTTCTGATTCAGCCGCCACTTTCATACCCCGATAATCGCACTGTAGACGCTTGCGCCAGGGATTTCAGTCACCGCGCCGGCCGTGTGTCGAATCGATCACGGCTTTGGCCCGTCAATTTACTGTTTGGTGCACGGGTGCCGACCGCAAAGGGTCGCTTTTCAGCCGTCGACATCAGCGCGAAGCACCTCATTGCCACGACAGCCGTTTGCCGAGGGAGAACCTGCCGGGCCCTGCGATCAGCAGCGTGGTGAAGATGATCGCCAGCAGCCAGGCGAATTGCCCTTCACCCAGGCTCCACTCGGGATGCACGAACACCAGGGACACCAGCATCACCGCCAGTACCGGCAGCGTGGCCAGCCGGGCGAACGGGCCGGTGATGATCAGCAGCGGGCACAGTACCTCGGCGAAGATCGCCAGGCTCAGTGTCAGGTGCGGGCCGAGGCCGAACGGATCCTCGATCAGACCCAGCTCGGCCTGGAAGTTGATCACCTTGGGCACGCCATGCACGAGCATCAGCAACAGGCTGCCGGTCACGCGCAGGAACAGCAACGCCCAATCGTTGGTAGGGGCGGGAAGTGCGGTTGCGGTATTCATGGAGCCTCCTGTGTGGGGGCTTCACTGTGCGCAAGTGGCAGAGCGCCGTCTTGCATGGCTGTGCTCGATGATCAGCCAGGCCAATAACCCGCTGCGCCGCGACGCATGGCGATAACTGAGTGGCGGGTTATGCAACAAAAGGAAGGGTTTGGATTACTGTTTTTTCATCGCCGAAGTTCTACGGCGAGCGCGCCTGCTCATACGACAGAAAAATGCAGTTTATTATAAAGCTGTACATTTATGATGGCTGTACAGGGTGGTTGATTGATTAGCGTTGTGCAATGGCGGGTAGCTGGTTTATTTGAGTTCGGAAAAACATGCGTGTCATTTAACTCGATAATTATGCAATGTTCTCTTTTGTATAAGTTCTCGAGTGGGACGACTCGATAATCATCTCCAACCATAACACTGGTAAATGCCAGGCCCGCTATCAAGCCTGGCTGTTCTTACTCAAGACGATTTTTTTCCGCCACCGCCATGGCTGTTCTGGCCACCCTTGCGGCCTGCCTCGGCAGCTTTCTCTCGGTCGTTGGCAAAGTTGCCACCGCTTTTCTTTCCGCCCTTGCGGCCAGCTTCCGCCGCTTTGGTTGGATCGTTTGCAAAGTTACCTGGATTGCGGTGAGCCATTTTCGTCTCCTTGTTGTTCGGGAATAACGCAAACCTCAGGAAATACGAATTAGCGGCGAAGGTTTTTGTTCGAAGTTAATAATTGAATAAAGGACGAGTGGCACATTTTGCTATTGAAGTGCTTGCATGGCTACGCGCAATGGCGATGGGCGAGCATGCAAAATGCCGGGTTCTAGGAGCCGTTCATTGCATTGTGCATGACGATTATTTCGAACACCCTTGTTTCCGTTGGGAAAACTTCTGGCATCACCAATGCATGGTTTTTGTCGATCCGAACCGTGCTATCGCACGCTTGCGCGACCAATCTGCCACCAGTCTCCAAAGGTGATCTGTGATGATGTCAATTCTCGAACAACGGCAGATCATCGAATCTGCCTTTCTGCCGCTCAACTGCCGCTGCCTTGTCGAGGCCGACGACACCTTGACCGTACAAATCCGCGCTGTCGGTGGCGATCAGATGTTGCTTGGCGTCAAGGGCATTCAGCGCAGCGAACTGTCCAGCTCTCGTTCCATATCGCAACTCGTGCTGCGCCTGCGCCAGCAGGTGACCGTACTGGAGTCCACGCATGTGCCGAGCCGTGAGCGTAGTGCCCTGCAAAGCGGCATTCGCGCCTGAAAAAGGTGCGCTGGCTTAGCCTGAGCCGGTCGTTTGCAGCAGCTGCGCCAGCCGATCAGCCAGATCCCGGCGACGGAAGGGCTTGGCCAGCACGTCGAAACTGCTGATCTGGGTCGGCGTCAGGTTGGCGTAGCCAGTGATGATCAGCACCGGCAGCTCCGGAATGCGTTGGCGCAGTTCCTGGGCGAGTTGGGCGCCGGTCTTGTTTTCCATGATGTGGTCGGTGACCAGCGCATCCGGGCGCAAGCCCTCGTCGATCAGCTTGAGGGCCGCGGCAGCCGACTCCACTTCGGTCACTTCATAACCCAGGTCATGCAGTTGCAGGCTGGTGGTATCGCGCACCAGCGTTTCGTCATCGACCAGCAGGATATGAGTGGGCCGTGACGCACGCGGCACCTCCTCATCGCGTTCGGGCTTCTCGCAGACGACCGGCGCATCGGTGGTCGGCAGCCACAGGTTGACCCGAGTGCCGTGCCCGGGCGCTGAGTCGATGGCGAAACCACCACCCGATTGCACCAGCAGCCCTTGCACCATGGACAGGCCCAGCCCGGTGCCCTTGCCGACGCCCTTGGTCGAGTAGAAGGGCTCGGCGCAGCGCCGCAGGGTTTCTTCATCCATGCCGCAGCCCGAATCGCTGAGCACCAGACGGGCGTATTGGCCGCCGCTCAATCCCGCGGCGTTCTCATCGAGCATTTCATCGAGTTCGGCAGCGATGCTCAGTCGGCCACTTTCGCCCATGGCATCACGGGCGTTGACGGCCAGGTTGAGCACCGCAAGCTCCAGCTGATGAGGGTCGATGAACACGGTGGGCATGCGCTCGGGAATATCGATGCGCAATTCGATCATCGGCCCGAGGGAACGCTGGATCAGGTCACGCATGTTGCGAATCAGCGTACACAGGGCCACGGGCTGTGGCTTGAGGGTTTGCCGGCGGGCGAAGGTCAGCAGCCTGCCCACCAGAATCCGCGCGCGGTCAGCAGCCTGCAGCGCGCCGTCGGCCAGCTTGGTGCAGCGTTCGTCCGGCAGGCGTCGGCGAATCAGTTCCAGCGAGGCCATGATCGGCGTCAGCAGGTTGTTGAAATCGTGGGCGATGCCGCCGGTGAGTTGGCCGACCATCTCCATCTTGTGCGCTTCGTGCAGTTGCGCCACGGCCGCCTCGCGCTGCGCCACCATGGTGGCGACGCGATCTTCGAGGGACTCGTTCAGCTCGCGCAGTTGCGCTTCGGCGCGTACCCGTTCGCTGATATCGACGCACACACAGATGGTGCCGGCGACGCGCTGTTGTTCATCGAGCAGCGGCGAGACATGATTCTGCACCCACACCACGCTGCCATCGGCGCGGCTGTAGCAGCGGGTGTTCTCGAAGGAGCGGCCGTGGCGCAGGCTGTATTCGCAGGCCGAGGTGACTGGCGCGCATTCGCCCGATTCAGCCAGCTCGTGCAGGCTCTGACCAAGCAGTTGCGCGCGGCTGCGCCCGACGATCTCGCAATAGTGGTCGTTGACACGCACCAGGGTCATGCTGGCGTCGCACACGGCGATACCGGCACCGGCCTGGTCGAACATCGCCGACAACTGCGTGGAACTCAGGCGCAGCGCGACTTCGCCGCGCGCATGGGTGATCCACGCCCAGGCAAGCTTGGCGGTCTCTTCAGCGAGATGGGCCTCATAGTCGGAAAAGATGTGGCTGTCGTCATGCTCGATCACCAGCACCGCATCGAGCGCGCCATGGCGCACCACCGGCACGTGCAGTGCGGCGGGTGAGCTGGCGGTTCGCTCCAGCACGAGCGGGTGTCCGGCGAGCAGCACCTGATTCTGCACGTGGTCATAGCGCGGCAGGAGCTGCTCGGGTGTGGCACGTGGTGTTTCGGTTCCCGGGTTTTCGGCGAAGAATACTTGCGAGGCGTTCAGCTCTTCGGTCAGCTTGCGCAATACCAGCGCTTCGACCTGAGCCGGTTCGCTGATCGATGGCAGTGCCTGGCCCAATTCCAGCAGGAACGCCTGGCGGCGCTCGAATTGCACGCGCTGGGTGGTTTCATTGACCACGCACAGCACGCCTTCGACCGAGCCGTCTGCCTCATGCACGGGTGAATAGGAAACATCGAAATACACCGCTTCGCCACGGCCATGGCGTTCGATGTAGAAGGGTCGGTCCTTGGCCGAAAAAGTTTCGCCGGTTTCACGCACGCCGCGCAGCAACGGCTCGAGGTCGTCCCACAGCTCGGTCCAGTTCTCCACCGCCGGCCGGCCCAGGGCACGGGGGTGCTTGTTGCCAATGCTCGGGGCATAGGCGTCGTTGTACAGGGCGATGTATTGCGGGCCCCAGAACAGGACGATCTGCGCCTTCACCGGCAGCACGGTGCTCATCAGGGTTTTCAGGGCCGTCGACCAATCTGCGGGGGCGCCCAGCGGCGAGGTGCTTTCGTCGAACCGACGCAGCAGGTCGCCGATCTTTCCACCGCTGGCGGTGAACGCCAGGGGTTCGGCAACGGTTTGCTTGGGGGCTGGCTTGGTCAACTGATCCATATCATAAGGCGAGCGCAGTAATCGAGGCACTAGCTAAGAGCGGCCAAAACGCTGCGGCGTTCCGCCATATTTGGGCGTTTTCGACGACCTGTGCACACGCCGCTTCGCCTGTCGCGCCGCTTTCAACGTTCAGCGGTAGCTCTGCCAGGCTGGATGGGCGCCGTACGCAGATAGCTGCGGCGGATGCGTTCGACCTCGCCGCTACGCACCAGCGCCTGCAGCGCTGCATCGAGGCGTGGCAACTGCTCGGCGTGCTGGCGCTGCAGCTTGATCACCAGCGGCGCGTCGCTGAGCTGGGCGCCACGGACGAAGCCTTTGCTGCTGAGCCCGCGTGCAGCGAGTTGATCATCGAACACGTCGTCGATCTGGGCGATGGCATCGACCCGGCGGCGCAGCAGCAGGTCGAGCAGGGCGCGGTCGCGCGAGGTTTCCAGCTTGCTCAGCTGGCCACTTCTCAGGGCAGCGTCCAGTCTGCGATAGGTGTAGCCACGAACCATGCCGATACGCAGCCCGCGCAATTGCTCGATGGGCAGGTGACGGGCCGGATGATCGTCGAGAAAGTACAGGTACTCGCGCACCTGCAGATAAGGCTGCGAATAGACGAAGCGCTGGGCGGCACCCGGGGCGTTCCAGGCCGGCGAGTCGGCGTAGTTGAGATCCAGCCGGCCCTGCTCGAGCAGGGCGTTGAGGCGCTTGACCGGAAGGAAGACGATCGCCATCTGGTTGTCGCTTTGCGCCATGACCTGGCGCATCACATCCACGGCGATGCCCGTGGCGCGGCCATTTTCATCCTGGTAGCTGTAGGGCGGCCACTGCGCGGTGCCGCCCGACAGGCTCTGCGCCTGGCCGATGTTGCACCACAGAGCGGCCATCACTACGCAGCCGTAAAGCAAGCGGCGACGTGCCATGTGAACCTCGTGAACATCCATGTCGAGTGGCCAGTTTACGCATTCACCGCACTCCATACCTTGACTGATGTCTGATATCCGCAGGCCGGCCAATGTGTCGGTTTCTCATCGGCCGAACGGTTGCAAAGATTTGCGCAACTCTCTACTGGCTGTGATGTCATTTAGTTATCATCTGCGGGAAGGTCTGCGAAAGGGATTCCGGCACCCGCTTCCGTACGCAAGAACCGAGAGAACGACCATGCAGGCTCCTTACCCACCCTTGCCGTTGAACGAACTCAACCGCCAGCGCCTAATCGACGCACACCCGTGCCTCACCGAAGGCAACAGCGATTCGTTCCTCGACGAGGTGGTGAAGATCGCTGCGTTGTACTTCAACACCCCCATCTGCCTGATCACCATTCTCGACCGCAAGCGCCAGTGGTTCCGTGCGCGGGTAGGCACCGACCTGCAGGAAACCCCGCGTGCCGACTCCTTCTGCGCCTACAGCGTGGCCATCGGTGAAAGCGTCGAGGTCTGCGATGCTCAGCAGGACGATCGCTTTCGCTGCAACCCGCTGGTTACCGGTGAGCCGGGCATTCGTTACTACGCCGGCGTGCCGCTGGTGCTCGAGGGCGGGCTGGTGCTCGGCAACCTGTGCGTGATCGATACCCAGCCGCGCCCGCCGATGTCCGCCGCCGATATGGCGATGCTGCAGCAGATCGCTCGCCTGGCTGTCACACGACTGGACGAGATGCGCACCGCGGCCTTCATCGACGGCACTACCGGGCTGTACAACCACGCCAAGCTGGACGAAGACATCAGTGAGTCGATCGACAAGGGCGACAACCCATTGGCGGTGGCGATCGAACTGGTGTCGCCGGCGCAACTCAATGACATGCTCAAGTCGTTGGGCTTCCAGTTCCTGACCGATTTCACCCTGTCGGTGAGAAACACCCTGCGTAGCCTGCTGCCAGCCAGCTGGGAGCTATACAAGATCAGTGCGCTGCGCTTCGCCTGCGCCGTGCCCGGTGACCAGCTGGAGCAGGCCAAAGCGGTATTCGCCACCCTGATCGAAGCGTTCGGCAAGCCCATTCATTGCCAGGAGTTGCCGGTGTTGCCGCAGATCGGCATCGGCGTGCTGCGCCTGGAGGCCGGTGCGGTGCCCGGGGACTGGATGCGCCTGATCGTCTGCGCCGCCGATGAGGCGCGCATCTCGGGCCTGGGGTGGGCCTACTACGACGAACAGATGGACGCCGCGCAGCAACGCAGTAACCGTCTGCTCAACGACCTGGCCGACGCGGTGCGCGCCGACGACCAACTGCGCCTGGTGTATCAGCCGCGCGTCGACCTGCACACCGGCGTCTGCTTGTCCGTCGAGGCGCTGCTACGCTGGACGCATCCGACCCTGGGCGAGATCAGCCCCGCCGAATTCATTCCCCTGGCCGAGAAAACGCCGCTGATCCACGCGGTGAGCTTCTGGGTGGTCAACAGTGCGATCAGCCAGATCGACGCCTGGCGCCGCGAGGGTGTGGATCTCAAGGTGGCGATCAACGTCTCTGCCGAAGACCTGAACAACGACCACCTGACCGACGAGATCGTCCGCCTGCTGGCGCGCAACGAGCTGAACGGCTCGTGCCTGGAAGTGGAGTTCACCGAAAGCGCGCTGGTCGGCGATTTTTCCGTGGTGATCACCCAGATCGAGCGGCTCAAGGCCATGGGCGTGGAAATCGCCATCGACGACTTCGGCAGCGGCTACAGCAACTGGTCGTACCTGCGTGACATCCCCGCCGATACGGTCAAGCTCGACCGCTCGTTCATGGACGACCTGCAGCCTGGCAAGAAGGACTGGAACATCGTGCGTGCGTTGATCAGCCTGGCCAAGGAACTGGGCCAGCGGGTGGTCGCCGAAGGCATCGAAACCGAACACACCCTCAGGGTGATTCGCGACTGGGGCTGTCAGGAAGCCCAGGGCTTCTATATTTCGCGGCCGCTGGAGGCGGTTGACCTGCTGGCCTGGCTGAGCCGCTGCTCGTTCGCCATCAGCAGCTCGGAACGGGCATGAAGCGCCTCGGTTGAATTCAGCACTGCCTGAACTATTTGGTTACTGCTAGCATCAGGCTCGTCAGCCCCCACGAGCCGCCGCCATGGCCCTGCATCTCTGGTTCACCTTCTTCCTGGCCTACCTGGCTACCACCCTCACTCCGGGGCCGAACGTGCTGTTGGTGGTGCGCAACGCGTTGCGCCACGGGCCGGCCGCCATGGGCGCTACCTTGCTGGGTAACCTGAGTGCTCAACTTCTGGTCGTTACCGGGGTTGCACTGGGCGTCGGCGCGCTGCTGGTTGCCATGCCCACGGCGTTCCTGGCCCTGAAAATCATCGGCGCCGGCTACCTGATCTATTTGGGGATTCGCCAGTTGCTCGGCCGCCAGCCAGGCGCCAGCACGGGCGTGGTGGCGCCTGCGGCCAGCCCGGTCGCGAGCTGGCGGATCGCCGGCGAGGCGTTTCTAGTGTCGATCAGCAATCCCAAGTCGATGATCTTCCTGTGCGCCTTCCTGCCGCAGTTCCTGCAGGCGGATCGTTCGGTGACGGGGCAGTTCATCATCATGTACCTGACCATCGCTGCCGTGGTCATCAGCGTGCACGCGCTGTATTGCTACACCGCCTTTCGCTTCAGCAAGCGCCTTGGTGGAGCCTCCTGGATTTCGCTGATCAAGCGGTTGACTGGCGCGCTGTTCATCGGCCTGGGCGTGCGGCTGCTGGCAGTGCGGGCCGCCTAGGCGGACATTCCTTGGTGGCGCCGGATGGCAGAACGCCGACCTGGGTTGGGTCGGCGTTCGTTCGAGCAGCGCTGCTTCGCCTCTAGTTCTTCAGCGCCTTGCTGGCCGATTCGCTATAGGTTTCTGCGCAGGTGATATGGTCGCTGCCGTCCCAGCACTCGACGTTTTTCAGGTCCGGCATGTCGTCGCGGTGGAACACCGGCTCCACGCCCTTGCGCCGTTGGGCGTTGTAGTGGCTGAGCAGGCGCGCGGCGATTGCCGCCAGCGGCAGGATGGCGACCAGGTTGGTCAATGCCAGCAGCGGCATGAATACGTCGGCCATGGCCCAGACCACCGACACCTTGACCACCGAGCCGATCAGCACGAAGGCCATCACCAGCACGCGGAACAGGTTCAGGTACAGCTTGCTGCCGAAGATGTACTGGATATTCGACTCGCCGTAGTAGTAATTGCCGATCACCGAGGTGAAGGCGAACAGCAGGATGGCGAAGGTCAGGTAATGGATCGCCCAGCTGCCTAGCTGCTCGGCCAGCGCCCACTGGGTCAGGCTGGCGCCCAGGGCGGCGTCGCCGTAAGCATGGCCCGGGTCGGCGAGGAGGATGATCAGCGCCGTCATGGTGCAGATGATCAGGGTATCGAAATACACGCCCAGGGTCTGAACCAGGCCCTGCTTGACCGGGTGTGACACCGACGCGGTGGCGCTGGCGTTGGGCACCGAGCCCATCCCGGCTTCGTTGGAAAACAGGCCGCGGCGCACGCCCATCATGATCGCCGCACCGATGCCGCCGCCAGCGATCTCGCGCAGGCCGAAGGCGTGGGCGAAGATGTCGGCGAACACCGCCGGCACGTCGCCGATATTGAGGATGATCACCACCAGGCCGATGCCCAGGTACATGACCGCCATCACCGGGACCACGGTTACTGACACCTTGGAGATGGTCTGTACGCCGCCGAAGATGATCAGGCCGGTCAGCACGGTCAGCGCGATGCCCACGCCCCAGGCCAGCTCGCGGCTGCCGCCTTCACCGCCGAAGGAGGTCTGCATGGCGTCGACGATGGAGTTGGCCTGCACCGAGTTGAACACCAGCCCGTAGGTGATGCTGATCATCACCGCGAACACCACCGCCAGCCAGCGCCAGCCCAGGGCGCGCTGGATGTAATAGGCGGGGCCGCCATGGTAGCGGTACTGCTTGTCCGATTTGTACAGCTGGCCCAGGGTCGACTCCACGAACGAGGTGGCGCCACCGACCAGCGCCACCATCCACATCCAGAACACCGCACCCGGCCCGCCCAGGGCAATGGCCGTGGCGACGCCTGCGATATTGCCGGTACCGACCCGCGACGCCGCGGAAATGGTGAAGGCCTTGAAGGAGGAAATCGCCTCCTTGTCACCATGGTTGCGCTCGAGGATCACCCGGAACATTTCCGGAATCATCCGCAACTGCACACCGCGGCATACGTAGGTCAGGTAGATGCCGCTGAGCAGCAGCATGGGGATGGCAAGGTAGGTCCAGAGCAGGCCGGAGAAGGCATCGAGCAACGCAGACACGGGCGTCTTCCTTTGGTCGTCTTATTCGAAGGGGCGCGAGGATAGGGCAATACGCCCAAATTCCCAAACCCGATTACGCTGCCAGCCGGCCACGCCAGCCCGGTTCCCTTTACCTGCAGCGGTACTGGTTAGGGCGGGAAGGGCCGGGTTGGTTCAGGTTAACGAAGCGGCGCGAGGGGGCTTGCTGGGAATGTTTGGGCTGGGCGCCGCCTCGGTGCGGGAAGCCCGTTGCGGGCCTCCAGATCGTGCCGACCTGTTGCTCAGGGAATCAGCCTGGCCGCGCGCAACTGCTCGAATACCGCGAAGAAGGCATCGTCGGTGGCTTGGTAATCGACAAAGCCCAACTTGCGGCTTTTCGACATGTCGGTGACCACTTCGATGGGGCGACCCAGATCGGCGTCGGTGTGCCAGGGTGAGATCAGGCGGGTTATGTCGGCTTCGGCCAGGTCGTGTTTGGCGACCAGTTCCAGCCAGGCTGCGGCGTCACCGGCCATCTGTTCTTCCAGCGGAGCGGGCTGTCCGTCGAAAGGGGCGGCCTCGATGCCGAACCATTCGGCGATGCGCTGCCACATCCATTTCCAGCGAAACACGTCACCGTTGACGATGTTGAATGCCTGGTTGGCCGCTGCCGGGGTGGTCGCGGCCCAGTGCAGTTGCTTGGCCAGTTGGCGGGCGTCGGTCATGTCGGTGAGGCTGTTCCACTGTACGGCCGAGCCGGGGAAGCGGAACGGGCGGCCGGTTTCCCGGCAGATCGAGGCGTAGACGGCGAGGGTGGTCGCCATGTTCATGGCATTGCCAACCGCCACGCCGGTAACGGTGTGCGGGCGATGTACGCTCCAGGTGAAGCCATCGCGTTTGGCAGCAGCGAATACTTCGTCTTCCTGGGCGTAATAGAAATTCTCCACATCCAGGCGGCCCTGTTCCTCACGGAACGGCGTTTGTGGCAGCACGCCCTTGCCATAGGCCTCGAACGGGCCGAGGTAGTGCTTGAGGCCGGTGACCAGGGCGACGTGCTTGACGCTACCGGCTGGGCGCAGGGCATCGAGCAGGTTGCGGATCATCGCCGAATTGACGCGGATATTCTCTGCCTCCGTGGCCTGGCGCGCCCAGGTGGTCAGGAACACATGAGTCGGCCCGATGCCTTCGAGCGCGCTTGCCAGCGAGGCCGGGTCGAGCAGGTCGGCGGCCAGCGGGGTGACGTTTTCGGCGGTGTTCGGGTTGCGAGCCAGGCCGGTGACCTGCCAGCCCTGTTCGGCCAACAGGCGCGATGTGGCGCTGCCGACGATACCGCTGGCGCCGACGACCAGTGCGTGATGTGCCATGAATCTATTCCTCCACAAGAACGAGTATTGGCACCATAGCGACGCTGCAGACTCAAACCAAGACGGCACCAAAAGGTAACCACCCCGATGCAACCTGGCACTCCCGATGAACAATGGCGCGAAGACTGCGCGCCGCGACGCGTACTCGAACTGTTCGCCACCAAGTGGACGAGCATGATCCTGCACACCCTGCATGCCCGCCACGGCGGCATCGCCCGCACCGGCGTGCTGCACCGCAGCCTGCCCGGTATCTCCAAGAAAATGCTGGTGCAAACCCTGCGCGAACTGGAAACCAGCGGCCTGATCGACCGCCAGGTACATGACAGCGTACCGCCCACGGTCGACTACTCGCTGACCGAGCTTGGCCAGCGGTTGGTCGAGCCTATCGAGATGATCTACGGCTGGGCCCGCGACAATGCACCGGCGCTCGATGCATTGCAGCCGCGGCAGACTTCGCGTAGGCGTTGAGACCGCCTAGCAGACGGCGCTCGCTGCCTGATGAAAGAGGCTCGCAATAGCGATTAACGGGTATTAATTGGTAAGGCTGCGCTGGCATGATCCGCGTGCTGGATACATTCGCTGGACTGCCGCTTCGATAGCTCTGCGAACCCATCATCTGCCGCCAGCGGCGCCCAACTCAGGAGTGCAATGCTTGAAGGCGCTAATCGTTATTGACGTACAAGAGGGGCTCTTTGGCCCTGAACCCAAGCCCGCCTTTTCCAGCGACGTCATCGCGCGGATCAATAAGCTGACCCAGCGCGCCCGGCTGCACGACGTTCCGGTGATTTTGGTTCAGCACGAGGCCACGACCGGGGAGTACTTCACCTACGGGAGTGCGGCGTGGCAGCTCGCTTCTGGTCTCGTGACGGATGAGCGCGACAGTTTTGTGCGTAAAACCACGCCCGATTCATTTCTGCGAACGGATCTGGATGCGCTGCTGAAACAGGCCGGTGTTTCGCAGATCGTAGTCTGCGGCTATGCCACCGAGTTCTGCGTCGATACCACGGTACGTAGCGCAGCTGGCCTGGGCTACGACGTGATCATGGTGAGTGACGCCCACACGACCCACGACAAGCCACACGCGCGTGCAGCCGAGATCATCACCCACCACACCGCCACGTTGGCTAACATCAGAAGCTTTGGTGTGCAGATCTCGGCGCAGGAAAGCGCTGCAGTGGTTTTCTAACTGTCGTCTAGCGCATCAAACCGGCTGCATACCCGCGCGCTTGAGCAACTGCTTGCAGCGTTCGGACAGGTGTACCACGCGCAGGTGCTTGCCCGCCTTGGTGTAGCGCTCGCGCAGGGTCATCAGGGCAGCGATGGCCGAGTAGTCGACGAAGCTCAGGAGGCGGCAATCCACGGTGACCTGCTCGGGGTCGTTGGCGGTGTCGAACTGGTTGAGAAACTGCGTGGTGGAGGCGAAGAACAGCGTGCCGCGGGGCAGGTAGAGCTTGCTGCCGTCGGCTTCCAGGCGGCTTTCGGCGTGCAGCTCACGGGCGTGCTGCCAGGCGAAGTTCAGCGCGGCGATGACGATGCCGCAGGACACCGCCACCGCGAGGTCGGTGAGCACGGTGATGATGGTCACCGCGATGATCACCAGTACGTCGTTGAGCGGCACCTTGCCGAGCACCCGCAGCGAGGCCCAGGCAAAGGTCTGCTGGGCGACCACGAACATCACGCCGACCAGGGCGGCGAGCGGGATCAGCTCGATCAGCGGCGACAGGAACAGGATATAGAGCAGGATCATCACCCCGGCGACGATGCCGGACAGCCGACCGCGGCCGCCGGAGCTGAGGTTGATCATGGTCTGGCCGATCATCGCGCAACCGCCCATGCCGCCGCACATGCCCGAGGCGATGTTGGCCGCGCCCAGGGCTACGCATTCGCGGTCCGGGTGGCCGCGGCTCTCGGTGATCTCGTCGGTGAGGTTGAGGGTCAGCAGGGTTTCCAGCAGGCCGACCATGGCCATCAGCACCGCGTAGGGCAGGATGATCTTCAGGGTTTCCAGGCTCCAGGGAATCTGCGGCAGTGCCGGCACCGGCAGGTTGCCGGCGATCTTCGCCATGTCGCCCAGGGTGTGGGTGGGCAGGTGCAGGAAGTAGGTGAGCAGGCCGACGGTAAGGATCGCGGCGAGGGCCGGCGGGATCACCTTGGTCAGGCGCGGTAGGATGTAGACGATGGCCATGGTCAGTGCCACCAGGCCGAGCATCAGGTACAGCTCGTTGCCTTCGATCCAGCGGCCATCGCGCTGGAAGTGCTCCAACTGCGCCGTGGCGATGACGATGGCCAGGCCATTGACGAAACCGAGCATCACCGGATACGGCACCATACGCACCAGCTTGCCGAGCCTCAGCAAGCCGAAGGCCATCATGATCAGGCCGCCGAGCAGCACGGTAGCCAGCAGGTACTCGACGCCGTGCTGCACCACCAGCGCGACGATCACCACCGCCATGGAGCCTGCCGCGCCGGAGATCATGCCGGGGCGACCGCCGAACAATGCGGTGATCAGGCAGATGAAGAACGCGCCGTACAGGCCCATCAGCGGGTTGACCTGGGCCACCAGGGCGAAGGCGATGCACTCGGGCACCAGCGCGAACGAGGACGTGAGACCGGCCAGGACATCGGCGCGCAGACGAGCGATTTTCATGGGTTACCTGATCGAGCAAGACGGACGCCCGGCAGGAGGCGGGGCGCGATACGGCCTGTGCGGCCTTGGCGTTGGAAGGCTTGCGATGGTAAGGAATCGCCGTCGCGAAGGCCAGTGCCGTGGATATGACCGGCGTTGGCCTACAGGGTTTCGCTGCGCTCTGCCCGGGCTACTGGCCGAGGCGATGTACCGCTGGCCAGACGCCTGCTCAGCGCGTGGTCAGAGCCCTGCGACAAAACAACTGCCCGGCAAAATGTGGCCTGGCTGGCTTTTGGAGCGACCAATAGGTCTAATTAGCCTTTTTCTCAGGCGCAAAATCGGCAGTAAACTGTTGCCTGCCCAAAAAACGATGACGAGGTAAACGCGTTGATTATTCACCCTAAAGTTCGTGGCTTCATCTGTACCACCACCCACCCGCTGGGTTGCGAGCGCAACGTGGCCGAGCAGATCGAGGCGACACGCAAACTGGGCGTGCGTAATGACGGTCCGAAAAAGGTGCTGGTGATCGGTGCTTCCAGTGGCTACGGCCTGGCGGCGCGCATCACTGCCGCCTTCGGCTTTGGCGCCGATACCCTGGGCGTGTTCTTCGAGAAGCCGGGCACCGAAACCAAGGCCGGCACCGCTGGCTGGTACAACTCGGCAGCGTTCGACAAGTTCGCCAAGGCCGAGGGCCTTTACAGCAAGTCGATCAACGGCGACGCGTTTTCCGATGAAGCCCGAGCCAAGGTCATCGAACTGATCAAGAACGAGATGGGCGGCAAGGTCGACCTGATCGTCTACTCCCTGGCCTCGCCGGTGCGCAAGCTGCCGCAGACCGGTGAAGTGATCCGTTCGGCGCTCAAGCCCATCGGCCAGCCCTACAAGTCGACTGCCATCGATACCAACAAGGACGTGATCATCGAAGCGTCCATCGAACCTGCCAGCGAGCAGGAAATTGCCGACACCGTGACCGTCATGGGCGGCCAGGACTGGCAGCTGTGGATCGATGCCCTGGCTGGCGCCGACGTGCTGGCCGAAGGCGCACGTACCGTGGCGTTCAGCTACATCGGCACGGAAATCACCTGGCCGATCTACTGGCACGGCGCGCTGGGTAAGGCCAAGCAGGACTTGGACGAAACTGCCCTGCGCCTGGACAAGAAACTGGCCGGTGAAGTCAAAGGCGGTGCCAACGTGGCAGTGCTCAAGTCGGTGGTAACCCAGGCAAGTTCGGCCATTCCGGTGATGCCGCTGTACCTGTCGATGGTCTTCAAGATCATGCAGGAGAAGGGGGTTCACGAAGGCACCCAGGACCAGCTCGACCGCATGTTCCGTGACCGCTTGTACCGCGCCGACGGCGCTCCTGCCGAAGTCGACGAAAAATCCCGCCTGCGCCTCGACGACTGGGAACTTCGCGACGACGTACAGGATGCCTGCAAGGCCATGTGGCCACAGGTGACCACCGAGAATCTGTTCGAAATGACTGACTATGCCGGTTACAAGAAGCAGTTCCTCAACCTGTTCGGCTTCGAACGCAGCGACGTGGACTACGACGCCGACGTGGCTACCGACGTCCAGTTCGACGTGGTGCAGCTGTAATTCGCGCCCAGTAACGGCATGCAAAAAGGGACGCTTCGGCGTCCCTTCTTGTTTTCAGCCTGATGAACCTCAGCTTACCGGCTCGCTTGTGTTGACGTACTCGGGCACCTCGGCCAGTGGCAGGCGGCGTGCCTGCTCGACGCTGACGCCAGGGCGCTTGGGAAGTGCATCGAGGCGCTGCGGCTGGCCGCTTTCCAAGGCGCGCTCGATGGCCTCCAGTACCCGCACGTCGCGCCAGCCCTCGTCGCCATCGGGCTCCGGCTCGCGGTTCTGCAGGATGCAGTCAGAGAAGTACTGGGTTTCCCCGGCGAACTGGTCGACCACCGGATGCGCGTGCTCGGTTGTATCGTCGTCGATGGTGGCGCGGTAGCTGATCGCCGTGCCCTCGCCGAAGCCGAAGCAGGGTGACGCCTCGAATTCACCCTTGCTGCCGATCACCTGCAGGCGCTCGGTGCTCGGCAGGCTGTAGCTCACGGTGAACACCGCCATGCGTTCTTCGGCGAAGCGCATGGTCACGGTCACGGTATCGGGGGTGTTGATCTCTCGGCCCGGGGTCTGCACGGCCACGGCGCGCACTTCCAGCGGCTCGTCATCGAACAGGTTACGCACCGCGTTGATCGGGTAGGGGCCCATGTCGGTCACCGGGCCGGCCCAGTAGCCGCTCTGCATGCGGTGGTTGGCCGGGTCGACGGTCTGTGTGAAGGTGGCGGTAAACAAGCGCGGATCGCCGATATCGCCGGCGCGGATGCGGTGGATCATCTCCACGGTGCCCGGCTCGAAATGCAGGCGATAGGCGATCATCAACTTGGCGCCCGAGCGTTCCGCCGCCGCGGTGATGGCCTTGCAGTCTTCCACGCTGGTGGCCATGGGCTTTTCCAGCAGCACGTGGATGCCGGCGTCCAGGGCCGGCTCGGCGAATTCACGGTGGCGAAAGTTGGGCGTGGCCAGGTAGATGGCGTCGATCTCGCCCGAGGCGAGTAGGGCGGGGAATTCCTCGTAGCGGTAGCTCTTGATGTTATAGAGCTCAGCCAGCTTGTCGGCCTTGATCGGGTCGCCGGTGACCAGTGCGGTGATCACCGAATTGTCGGTCTGGCCTACGCCGGGCATGAACGCACCCTGGGAGATCCAGCCGCCGCCGACGACCGCGTAACGAATCTTGCCTTGAGCATCGGGCATTTCATCAACTCCTCTGCAACGCCGAACCGCATTGTCCGGCCTGTATTCAATCGGCAGGCGGGGTGGCGTGAAGTTCATGCTAAGCGCCTGTCGGTCTGCCTAGCCGCGACGTTTGCCTGGCCCATGAAATCATCGGGATAATCCGTGGTCTGTATGCCGGCGCGCCGTCCGGCGTTGCTGTTCCGCGGTTAATGGAGTGTTGTGATGAAAGCCCTGATTTCCACCCTGTTGCTCGCTGCCGCCCTGCCGGCATTGGCCGACTCGGCTGCCAACCCACGGTGCGAAGCGAAGGCGGCGAACATCGAGAAGCAGCTCCAGGCGGCCTGGGCCGAGGGCCATACCGAAAAAGCCAAGGGGCTCAGTGCGGCCCTGGAAGGCGTGCGCGACAATTGCTCGGACCAGAAGCTGGCGCGCGAATTCGAAGCCAAGGTCAACGAGGCCCGCGAGGAGATCCGCGAGCGTGAGGCCGACCTGCGTGAAGCCGAGCTGGCGGGCGACCCGCAAAAGATCGCCAAGCGCCAGGCCAAGCTCGATGAGGCGATGGAGGAGCTGAAGGCCGCCGAGTCCGAGTTCAATCGCTGAGGCGATTGCGTCAATGAAAAGCCCTTCAAAATAGAAGGGCTTTTTTGCTTGCGCGCGGCTGTTATCAGAGGCGTTCGAAGCGATAGGGTGTCGGATCGACCAGGGGGGTAGTGCCGCACAACAGGTCGGCAGCCAGTTGCCCGGCGGCCGGGGATGTGCCGAAGCCATGACCGGAGAAACCGGTGGCCAGGGTCAGACCGGGCAGCTTGGCGACCGGGCCTATCACCGGGTTGGAGTCCGGGGTGATATCGATGACACCGGCCCAGCTCTGCTCGATCTGCGCGTTCGCGAACGTCGGCCAGGCCGCGATCAGGTTACGCATCGCCTCGTCATTGAGTGACGGGTTGGCGGCCGGATCTAGGGTACGCACCTTTTCGAACGGGGTGACCGAGCTGCCGCTCCAGCTGCGCGCCAGGGTCAGATCCTTGAAGAACTCCTTGCCAAAGGACACCCGCAGGAAATCACGCTGGGCCTTGAGCTGCGGCAGATAGCGCATACCGATCAACAGGTGGTCGAGGGTCAGGTGCGCATCCAGGGCGCCACGCTGGGTGACGATGAAACCGCCATCCTTGTGGCGACGGAACGAGAAGTCCGGCGCGCCCAGGGCGATCTCGGTCGGCCCGCCCATGGGTTTGGTGCGCATCACCGAGCAGGTGAGCGGCAGGGTCGGCAGGTTGATGCCATGGTTGCCGAGAAAACGCCGCGACCACATGCCACCGGCCAGCAGCACCTGCTCGCAGCGAATTTCTCCGCGCTCGGTGAGCACGCCACTGATGCGCCCGCCGCTGTTGACCAGGGTGCGCACGGCACAGTTCTCGATGATCACCGCGCCCTTGGCCATTGCCGCCTTGGCGATGGCGCTGGAGGCCAGGGTCGGCTCGGCGCGGGCGTCGGACGGCGTGTAGATGCCGCCGGCCCATTTGCCTTGCCCACCAGGCGCCATCTTGTCGATTTCCGCCGCGCTGACCAGCCGCGAGTCCAGGTTCAGCGAGGCTACGGATTTGAGCCAGCCGTCGTGCATGGCCATCTGAGCGTCGTTACGGGCAACGAACAGGATTCCAGCCTGACGAAAGCCGACATCCTGGCCGACCCGTTCCGGCATCTGCTGCCACAACCGTTCGGCGGCCAGGGCCAGGGGAATGTCGTGCATATGGCGGTTGGTCTTGCGCACCCAACCGAGGTTGCGCGAAGACTGCTCGGCCGCGATGCGACCTTTTTCCAATACCACCACCGGAATATTCCGCTCGGCCAGGGTCAGGGCCGCGGTGAGGCCTATGATGCCTCCACCGATGATGACCACCGCGCTGTTCGAGGGAAACTCGGTCGAGGTTTGTACGGGCTCTATTCGAGGCGACATAAAGAGCACTCAACAATAATGGGGATGACGTGGCCGCGAGCCTGGCTCACTGAGCCAGGTTGATCTTCTTCACGTCGGCGCGCGAGGCACCACGGAAGGCGGTCAGCTCCAGCTCGACCTTGTAGACGGTCGATCCCAGGGGGGGGCAGGTGACCGTCGAGGCCGGATCGATGCCGCGGAATTTCTCGCCGACGATGGTCATCACCGCTGGCACGTCCTGCGGGTTCTGGATGAACACGCGCGAACACACGACGTCGGCCAGGCTGGCGTCCACGGCGGCGAGTGCCGATTCGATGTTGGCGAACACCTGATGGGTCTGCTCGGCCAGGTCCTCGGAGATTTCCTTGGTCTGTGGATTGCGACCAGCGGTGTTGGAGACGAAGATCCAGTCGCCCACCGCGACCACGCGGGAGTAGCTGCCCATTTCTTCGTACTTGGAACCGGTTTTGACTTTGCTGATGGTGGTCATGGCGTAGCGTCCTTGAAGGAGTGAGAGGGTTAGCGGAGGGCTGGGGTTTCCCAGAGGTTCAGCTTCACGCCGATGCCCAGTTCGAGCGCCTTGCGGTACACCACGGTGCCCCAGGCCACGTCCTCGACCGGCATGCCACCAACCGACATGATGATGATTTCGTCATCGCTGCGTCGGCCCGGGGCTTCGCCGGCGATGATCTTGCCGATGTCCTCGAGATGGTCGAGGGTCAGCTTTCCTTCCTCGAGCATGTCCATGAAACGTACGCCGATCACCGGCACATGGTTGTGGGCAGGTTTGGGCAGCTCTTCGTACCAGGCCTGGTACAGGCCGATGTTATCGAGCACCTTGCGTACGTCATGCTGCTCCATGCCTTCATCGATGTTGCAGCCGGCTGGCATCGCCATGAAGGCGCCGGGCTTGACCCACTCGCGCTTGACCAGCGGGTACTCGCTGGGGTTGCCGGTCCTGCCGGAGGTGCAGTAAGTGACCAGGTCCGAGCCGCGCACCACCTCTTCGCTGCTGTCGACGACTTCGATGGTGGTGATTTGCGGATAGGTTTGCGTCACCCAGTCGATGAAGTCCTCGAGGCTCTTCTGGCTGCGACCCTTGAGTTTGAGGGTGTCGATCAGCGGGCAAACGGCGATGAAGGCAGCCAGCGTAGTCTTGCCCATCACGCCCGGGCCGAGCAGGCCGACGACCTTGGAATCCTTGCGGGCCAGGTGACGTGCGCCCACGCCTGGAATCGCGCCGGTGCGATAGGCCGACAGCAGGTTGGCCGACATGTGCGCCAGCGGAGCGCCAGTGTCGACGTCAGTGAGGGTGAACATCAGGATCGAGCGGGGCAGGCCCTTCTCGCGGTTCTCGACGTTGGAGCCGTACCATTTCACGCCAGCGGTGCGGAAGCTGCCGCCCAGGTAGGCGGGCATCGCCATCATGCGACGGTCGGCAGCATGGCGAGGCATGTCGGGAAACGGTGAGTCTTCTGGAAAACAGACCAGCGCGCCGTGCGAATCGTTGTTGGCGCCGGCCATTCGATAGTCGCCCTTGTAGAGCAGGTCGAACACCTCCTCCATGGTATTGACGCAAGCGAGCATGTCGGTCACGCCGGCGCGGATCATGTCCTGCTCGGAGAGGTAGAGGAAATCGATTCTTGTATTGATTGTCATGGCATTTCTCGAGTCGGAAGTGCAGGTCTGGCGCAGTTGGGCATACGCTGCGGCGCTTGGCTTTTCTGAGCGCCTTTGGCGTGCCGTGCGCGGCAGCAGTCGGTTGCCGGTCACGGCATTCGCATCCGAATGTCGCGGTCAGAACCAGTTGGGCCGAGTCGATGGTAGGTAAGTGGCAAGGGGCGCAGTTAGCCCAAATCGGCCACTGTTGCGAAGGTGCTCAGTTTCGCGATGCACACTTTTGGGGCGCGGGGGCTAGGGCCATTATGAAGGCGCGAGCCCCAGTGCCTGGGAGGCCAGCGCCGCAAGCGGAGCTTGGGTGAGGTGCGCAACGGCGCGGCTTGCCTACGGAGCGCCGTAGCGGGGTGGATGCGCTGGCCGCGAGGCGCAAGCAGGGTGCTTGCGCCTCGGCAGGTTCAGGTTCTGAAACGCCCCACCAGGCCGTTGAGTTCGCCGGAAAGCGACTCCAGGCGCTGCGAGTCGCTGCGCGCCGAGTGGGCCAACTCTTCGACCAGTTGAGCGTCGGTGTGGATCTGTGCGATGTGCCGGTTGATGTCCTCGGCCACGTGATGCTGCTCCTCGGCGGCGGTGGCGATCTGGTTGTTCTGGTCGCGGATCTCGTCCACCGAGGCGCGGATCTGCTCGAAGCTGTCGCGCGCCTGCTGGATGCGCTCCACGCTCTGCTGCGACATGCTCAGGCTGCTCTGCATCTGCTTGGTCACGTCCTGGGTACGTTTGGCCAGGCCGCCGAGCAGGCCGTCGATTTCTCCCGTTGAATCCGCGGTGCGTTTGGCCAATGCGCGAACTTCGTCGGCGACCACCGCGAAGCCGCGCCCCTGCTCACCGGCCCGGGCGGCCTCGATGGCCGCATTGAGGGCCAGCAGGTTGGTCTGCTCGGCGATCGAGCGAATGGTGTCGAGGATGGCGTTGATGTTCTTGCTGTCCTGCTCG
>NZ_MSXU01000014.1:0-146520 GCF_001945375.1 Pseudomonas sp. PA1(2017) | reverse complement strand
GCACTTGCATGGCCTGGGCGGATTTCTGCAGGTTCTCGCTGAGCTGGGTGACGCTGCCGGTGGCTTCGTCGATCTGCAGTTGGCCGTCGTGCACCTGGCGCTGGCCCGAGTCGGCGGACGAGGCGGCGTTACTGCACGAGCGGGCCACTTCGTTGGCGGTGGCGACCATCTCGTTGAAGGCGGTGGACACCAGCTCCACGGCCTCGCGCTGACGGCCGGCGGCGTCGTTCATGTCACGGGCCACGCGAGTGCTGGCATCCGAGGCAGTCTGCAGGTCAGCCGAGGCACTGCCGATACGCTGCACCAGAGTGCGGATGGCGCCGAGGAACTGGTTGAACCAGCGCGCCAGCAGGGCAGTTTCATCGTTGCCGCGCACGTCGAGGCTGCGGGTCAGGTCGCCTTCGCCCTGGGCGATGCCTTCCAGGCCGCCGGCCACGCTGCGGATCGGCTTGACGATCAGTCCGGCGAAGCTGGCGCCGACGATGGCGAACAGCACGGCCAGCACCGCGGCGATCACGCCGATCTGCCAAGTCAGGCTGGTGGCCTTGGCCATCACTTCGCTGCGTTCGATCAGGCCGATGAAGCGCCAGCCGAGGCTTTTCGACGACCAGACGTTGGCCATGTAGGACACGCCGCCCAGTTCGACCTCGACCAGCCCACTCTCGACACCGGCCAACTGCGCATAGCCATCACCCAGCTCGCTGATCAGCTTGAAGTTGTGTTCCGGGGTGCGCGGGTCGACCAGCACGTTGCCGTTGCTTTCCAGCAGCATCAGGTAGCCGCTTTCGCCAAGCTTGATCTGCTTGACCAGTTCGGTGAGCTGCTTGAGCGACACGTCCAGGCCGACCACGCCGACCTGCTGCCCTTGGGTATTGTCGACGGTGTGCACGGTGCCCATCAGCACCACGTCATCGGGCGCCCAGTAATAGGCAGCGGTGCGCACGGTCTTGCCTGGCGAGGCCATGGCGGCCTTGTACCAGGGGCGTACGCGCGGGTCATAACCGCTCAGCTTGGCGTCGTCCGGCCAGGAAGCGTAGCCGCCGTCGCTCTTGCCGAGCGACAGGTAGGCGGTGCTCGGGTGGCTGGCGGCGAACTGGCCGAACATCTCCAGAAAGGCCTTGCCTTGCTCGGTCTGCGGGACCGTCGCGGCATCGGCGCCCGAGTAGTCCTTCAGCTCGCCTGCACTGCGCACCACCGGCAGCTTGGCCAGGTACTCGACGTTCTGCGCAATGGCGTCGAAGAACTGGTTCATGGCGTTTTCGATCTGCCTGATCTCGCGGCTGCTGCTGTCCAGGAAGTCGTCCCGCGCCTGTTCGCGCAGGTTGACCACTACCACGACGGCGACCAGAACGACGGGCACACAGGCAATGGCCGCGAAGGCCCAGGTGAGTTTCTGTTTGATGTTCACGGTGGTTCCTGCTGGGTGGTAAAGCGTTTTTGTTGGGTTTTTACGGCTTTGAAGCAGGCAGAAAGGCTGGTTGGCGAGTTTGTAGGTATTGTGAACACTGAGTCGGCGTGGTGAGCGCAAACTTGAGCGCCTGCCCATCAGGTTTTTTCACGTGATGGGCAGGCGTTGATGGCGGGATGCGGGGGAGGGGCGTATCAGGTTCTGAAGCGGCGAACCAGGCCGTTGAGCTCGCCGGAGAGGGTCTCCAGGCGCTGCGAGTCACTGCGTGCCGAGTGGGCCAGTTCCTCGACCAGCTGGGCATCGGTGTGGATCTGTGCGATGTGCCGGTTGATGTCCTCGGCGACCTGATGCTGCTCTTCGGCCGCGGTGGCGATCTGGCTGTTCTGATCGCGGATTTCGTCCACCGAGGCGCGTATCTGCTCGAAGCTGTCGCGCGCCTGCTGGATGCGCTCCACGCTCTGCTGCGACATGCTCAGGCTGCTCTGCATCTGCTTGGTCACGTCCTGGGTACGCTTGGCCAGGCCGCCGAGCAGGCTGTCGATTTCTCCCGTTGAATCCGCAGTGCGTTTGGCCAGGGCGCGGACTTCGTCGGCGACAACGGCGAAGCCGCGGCCCTGTTCACCGGCCCGGGCGGCCTCGATGGCCGCGTTGAGGGCCAGCAGGTTGGTTTGCTCGGCGATCGAGCGGATGGTGTCGAGGATGGCGTTGATGTTCTTGCTGTCCTGCTCCAGCACTTGCATGGCCTGGGCGGATTTCTGCAGGTTCTCGCTGAGCTGGGTGACGCTGCCGGTGGCTTCGTCGATCTGCAATTGGCCTCCATGCACCTGGCGCTGGCCGGAGTCCGCTGAGCTGGCCGCCTGGCTGCACGAGCGGGCCACTTCATTGGCGGTGGCGACCATCTCGTTGAAGGCAGTGGACACCAGCTCCACGGCTTCGCGCTGGCGCACGGCGGCATCGTTCATGTCCAGGGCGACACGGGTTGTGGCGTCGGAAGCGGTCTGCAGGTCCGCCGAGGCGCTGCCGATACGCTGCACCAGGGTGCGGATGGCGCCGAGGAACTG
This sequence comes from Pseudomonas sp. PA1(2017), assembly GCF_001945375.1. NCBI lineage: Bacteria > Pseudomonadati > Pseudomonadota > Gammaproteobacteria > Pseudomonadales > Pseudomonadaceae > Pseudomonas > Pseudomonas sp. PA1(2017). The sequence goes on along the minus strand of NZ_MSXU01000014.1, from coordinate 144,051 downwards.
GTTGAACCAGCGCGCCAGCAGGGCGGTTTCGTCGTTGCCGCGCACGTCGAGGTTGCGGGTCAGGTCGCCTTCGCCCTGGGCGATGCCTTCCAGGCCACCGGCCACGCTGCGGATCGGCTTGACGATCAGTCCGGCGAAACTGGCGCCAACGATGGCGAACAGCACGGCCAGCACTGCGGCGATCACGCCGATCTGCCAGGTGAGGCTGGTGGCCTTGGCCATCACTTCGCTGCGTTCGATCAGGCCGATGAAGCGCCAGCCCAGCTTCTCCGACGACCAAACGTTGGCCATGTAGCGCACGCCGCCCAGCTCGACCTCGGCGAAGCCGCTCTTGACCGCCGCCAATTCGCGGTAGCCGTCACCCAGTTCGTCCAGGCGCTTGAAGTTGTGGGCTGCATCGCGCGGGTCGACCAGCACGTTGCCGCTGTTCTCCAGCAGCATCAGGTAGCCGCTCTGGCCCAGCTTGATCTGCTTGACCAGATCGGTGAGCTGCTTGAGCGACACGTCCAGGCCGATGGCGCCCAGCGGCTGGCCCTGAGCGTTGTCGACGGTGTGCACGGTGCCCATCAGCACCACGTCATCGGGCGCCCAGTAGTAGGCCGGAGTGCGCACGATCTTGCCGGGCGTGGCCATGGCGGCCTTGTACCAGGGACGCTGGCGCGGGTCGTAGCTGTTGAGCTTGGGGTCGTCCGGCCAGACCAGGTAGCCGCCATCCTGGTGGCCCACCTGCAGGTAGGCGGTGGTCGGATGGCTGGTGGCGAACTGGTTCAGCCCGTACAGCAGCGCCTGATTGCTGGCCGGTAGCGGCGCCCGGGCAGCGTCGGCTGCGGTGTAGTCCTTCAGGTTCTGCGTGTCGCGCAGCAGATCGCTCTTGGCCAGGTATTCGACGTTCTGGGCGATGGCATCGAAGAACTGGTTCATCGCGTTGTCGATCTGCCTGATCTCGCGGCTGCTGCTATCGAGAAAATCTTCCCGGGCCTGCTCGCGCAAGTTGATGACGACCACGATGGCGACCAGCACCACGGGCACACAGGCGATGGCCGCAAAGCCCCAGGTAAGCTTCTGTTTGATGTTCACGGTGGTTCCTGCTCGGGCAAGGGATATTGTTCTTCGGGTGAAACCGTCGAAAAAGACGTGAGGCTACATGCTGGTTTTGCGTGCTGGCTTATTGCTATTTTTCGCACGCACTGAGCGTAAACTATTGGTATTTGGTATGCCATATGGTTGAGCGTTTTCGATAATGCTCGACCGATGGGCGGCATCAGGGTTTTGCGGGGGCGTCGGCCTTATGCCGCCACGGCGAATAGTCCAGATCCACGATGAACACGTATTGGCCTTTGGCATTGCGACGCTGTTTGGGAACCAATGGCACGCCATTGAGTTGAGCGCAGCCCTGGCTGAGGTGGTCGAGCAGATCGTTGTCCTGCTTGAATTCGCGGCGCCGCATGGGATGGGGTTCGATGATCACTTCACAGGCGCCGACGTTGCGTTGTTCGTCGAGAATGCCAATTAGCCTCGCCCTGCCAATGCTGTCCAGGGTTCGGTTGGCGAACAGGTGCTGCCAGAAAAAGGCGTTGCGCGCGTACTCGGCCGTTTCCTGGGCCTGGTCTTGCGGATACTCGTCTTTCTCTGGAAACAGCAACGGTGCGATCAGCTCCGTGGTCGGGCCTTTGTCCATCAGCTTCGTCGGCATCGGCGGCAGCACGGTTTGCCAGCACAGGCGGTTCATCCGCTCGGCTATCTTCGGGGCGAAAGGCAACCCGCCTGCCACTGTGGAATTGCTGACCGGCCTGGCCTTGCAATCGACGATCTGGTTCTGGCGGTCGATGCGGTAGTGCACTGCCAGGCTGGCCTGGCGCCAGCCGGGGTTGGCCTCCCGGCCTACGGGATAGACCGCCTGCATGGCGAGCCGAACGAATTGTCCATTGGCGATATCGTCGGCGCTTTTCGGTGCGGCAGGGCGCTCGGGCGTACTGCAGGCGGCCAGTGACAGGCACGCCACCAGCACGGTTAGGTAGGGCTTGAGCATGACATTCCTTGTCCGAGAGTGAGGGCGCGGTGATTCTACAACTGCGCGGCGCTCCTGTGCTCGCGCCTGCTGGAGTAGATGAACACGCCGACGAACAGGGCGCTGAGCAGCACCACGATGGTCGGTCCCGGTGCGCTGTCGATGAAGAAGCTCAGGTACACGCCGCTCAATGCCGCGCCGACGGCGATGGCCACCGCGGTGAGGAGCATGGCGCCCATGGTACGGGTGAGCAGAAAGGCGATGGCGCCCGGGGCGATCAGCAGGGCCACGGTAAGCACGATGCCGATGGCCTTCAGCGCGCCGACGATGGTCAGCGACATCACCGCAAGCAAGCCGTAATGCAACAGGCCCACCGGCAGGCCGACGGTGCGCGCCTGCACAGGGTCGAAGGCGTGCAGTAGCAGGTCGCGCCATTTCAGGCCGATGAAGGCGGTGACGACGAGGGCGATCAGGCCGCTCTCCAGCAAATCTGCCCAGCCGATGCCGAGCATGTCGCCGAACAGAATATGGTCCAGGTGCACGTCGCTATGGATCTGCGTGTAGAGCAAAAGGCCCAGGCCGAACATGCCGGAGAACACCACGCCCATCAGGGTGTCCTGCTTGATGCGGCTGTTTTCCTTGAGATACCCCGAGGCGACCGCGCAGAGCATGCCGGCCACGAAGGCGCCGAGCGAATAGGGCAAACCGACGATATAGGCGATCACCACGCCGGGGAATACCGCATGGGCGGTGGCGTCGCCCATCAGTGCCCAGCCCTTGAGCACCAGAAAACACGACAGCAGCGCTGCCGGAATCGCCACCAGCACGGCGATCAGCAGGGCGTACTGCATGAAGTCGATTTGCAGCGGTAGCAGCAAGGCTTCCATGGTCACATCTCCAGCCGCGCCTGGGCGGCCCGGCGGTGTGCGGCGAGCAGGCCATGTTTGGGCGCGAAGACGAACGCCACCAGGAATACGCAGGTCTGCAGCACGATGATGATCGCTCCGGTGGCGCCGTCGAGAAAGTAGCTGGCGTAGGCACCGATGAAGCTGGAAAGCCCGCCGATGCAGGCGGCGATCAGCAGCAGCCTTTCGAAACGGTCACTGAGCAGGTAGGCGGTGGCGCCCGGGGTGACCACCATGGCGATGACCAGAAAGGCGCCGACCGTCTGCATCGCCGCCACGGTGCAGGCCGACAGCAGGATGAAGAAGATCGCCTTGAGCCGCGCCGGGCTCAGGCCGATGGTGCGCGCGTGGTGCTCGTCGAAGAACACCACCATCAGGTCCTTCCAGCGCAGCGCCAGCACCGCCAGGGTGATGCCGGCGATCAGCAGCAGTTGCAGGGTATCGCCTGGGGTGATGGCCAGGATGTTGCCGAGCACGATGGTCTGGATGTTCACCGAGGTGGGCGACAGCGACACCATGAACAAGCCGAGGCCGAAGAAGGAAGAGAAGATCAGGCCGATGATCACATCCTCCTTGAGCTTGCTGCGCTGGTTGAGAAACAGCATGGCGCCGGCGGCCAGGGTGCCCGCGCCGAAAGCGCCGAGGGCGAAGGGCAGACCGAGCATGTACGCACCGGCGACGCCAGGCACGATGGAATGGGCCAGGGCATCGCCGATCAGCGACCAGCCTTTGAGCATCAGGTATACCGACAGCAGCGCGCAGACCACGCCGACCAGGGTCGAGACCCACATGGCGTTGACCATGTAGCCATAGGAAAAGGGTTCGAGCAGATTGGGCACTATTGATCCTTGTCGTCGACGCGGCCGCGGATGGTCGATTTGCCGTCGTACAGCACCAGCGGGCGTTCGTCGTCGGTGATGATGCCGATCAGCGGCGAGCTGCGCTGGCCTTCGCCTGGCAGCTCGAAGTGACGCAGCACGCCGCCGAAGGTGCGCTCCAGGTTCTCGCGGGTGAACACCAGCTGGGTTGGCCCGTAAGCGAGCACGGTGCGCGCGAGCAGCACCGTGCGGTCGCAGAATTCCGGCACGCTGCCCAGGTTGTGGGTGGACACCAGCATTACCCGGCCTTCGTCGCGCAGTTCGCCGAGCAGCCGCACGATGGCGTCTTCGGTCTTCACGTCGACGCCGGTGAATGGCTCGTCGAGCAGAATCACCCGCGAATCCTGGGCCAGGGCGCGGGCCAGGAACACGCGCTTCTTCTGGCCGCCGGACAACTCGCCGATCTGCCGCTTGCGCAGCTCGCCCATGCCGACCCGCGCCAGGGCCGCGTCCACGGCCTCGCGGTCGGCGGCCTTGGGCCGGCGTAGCAGGCCCATGTGGCCGTAACGGCCCATCAGCACCACGTCCTCGACCAGCACCGGGAAATTCCAGTCGACGTCCTCGCTCTGCGGCACGTAGGCAATCAGGTTGCGTTTCAGCGCGTCGCGCACCGGCATGCCCAGTACGCTGATGCTGCCCTGGGCCAGTTTCACGAAACCCATGATGGCCTTGAACAGCGTTGACTTGCCGCTGCCGTTGACGCCCACCAGGGCGGTGATGCTACCGCCGGGGCTGCCGAAACTGGCGTCGCGCAGCGCCGTGTGGCCGTTGCGGTAGGTCACGCTGATGCCGTCGACGCGAATGCCGTTCAGGCTATCTTCTTCGTGCAGGGCGTTGGGCATCAGTCGGCCAGCCCGTCGGCGATGGTTTGCGAGGTGACGCGCAGCAGGTCGAGGTAGGTCGGCACCGGGCCGCTCGGCTCGCTGAGCGAGTCGACGTAGAGCACGCCGCCGTACTTGGCGCCGGTTTCGCGGGCCACCTGCTGGGCCGGCGAGGCGGAGATGGTGCTCTCGCTGAACACTGCGGGAATCTTGTTGGCGCGTACCGCGTCGATCACCTTGCGCACCTGTTGGGGCGTGCCCTGCTGGTCGGCGTTGATCGGCCACAGGTACAGCTCCTTGAGGTCGAAGTCGCGGGCCAGGTAGCTGAACGCGCCTTCGCTGGACACCAGCCAACGGCGCTGTTCGGGAATCTTCTGCAGGCGTTCGCGGATAGGCCCCACGGTGGATTTGATCAGCGCCTTGTAGGTTTCGGCGTTGCGCTCGTAGGTGGCGGCATTGGCTGGGTCGTGCTTGGCCAGCGCATCGCGGATGTTGTCGATGTAGATCATCGCGGCATCCGGCGACATCCAGGCATGGGGGTTGGGCTTGCCGCTGTAGGGGCCTTCGGCGATGCCGATCGGCTCGACGCCTTCGCTGAGGGTCACCGCGGGCACGCCTTGCAGGCGCTGCAGGAAACGCTCGAACCACAGCTCCAGGTTCATGCCGTTACGCAGGATCAGCTGCGCATCGCGGGCCTTGAGGATGTCGCCCGGGGTCGGCTGGTAGTTGTGGATCTCGGCGCCGGGCTTGGTGATCGACTCGACCTCGGCCGCATCGCCGGCCACCTGGCGGGCCATGTCGGCGAGCACGGTGAAGGTGGTCACCACCTTGAATTTGCCTTCGGCGGCGGCCAGTTGCGGCAGCAGGGATACCAGAAGAGCGGCGAGCAGGGTGCGCAAGCGGATCCGATTGAACATCTCTATCCTCGTATGGCTTGACCGGTCATGGGGTTGGGCGGGTGGCCCGGACAGGGTTGCCACTCTAGCGACAAAACGACGCTAATGAAAACTATTGTCATTAGAGATTTGTTTGTGTTGCCCGCAGGCGCAGGTTGAGTCAGCGGTCGCTTTCAAGCGTAGCCGGGCGATTCACTGCATGTGAGCGGCCGCGCCGCTGGCAGGTTCAGACAACCGCGGCGCAGCGGCGGGCATAAATGCAGACCCCGCGTCAGGCGCGGGGTCGTCGGGGAGGGAGGTGGCTCAACTGCCGCTCTTGATCTTGGTCCAGGCGCGGGTACGGATGCGTTCGATCTTCTGTGGCAGCGGTTCGACGCTGTACAGCGTTTTCTGCGCTTCTGGTGTCGGAGTCAGGTCTGTGTTCTCGCTGATCGCCTTGTCCACCAGCGGCATGGAATCCTTGTTCGGGTTGGGGTAACCGAGGAAGTCGCTGATCGGCGCGATCACCGTCGGGTCTAGCAGGTTGTTGAGGAATTCGTGGGCCTCCTCGACATTCTTGGCGCTTTTGGGAATGGCGAAGGTGTCGAACCAGATGGGCGCGCCTTCCTTGGGCAGGCGCCACTCGACCTTGACGCCGTTGCCGGCCTCCTTGGCGCGGTTGGCGAACTGGTAGAAGCTGCCCGAGTAGCCGATGGCCACGCAGATGTCGCCATTGGCGATGTCGGTCATGTACTTGGCCGAGTGGAAGTAGGTCACGTAGGGGCGCACCTTCATCAACAGCTCGGTGGCTTTTTCGTAATCATCCGGGTTGGTGCTGTTGGGCGGCAGGCCCAGGTAATGCAGGGCGATGGGCAGGATTTCGTTGGGTGCATCGAGCATGGTCACGCCGCACTGCTTGAGCTTTTCCATGTTCTCGGGCTTGAACACCAGGTCCCAGCTGTTCACCGGCGCGTCGTCGCCGAGCGCGGCCTTGACCTTGTCCGGGTTGTAACCGATCAGCACGGTGCCGTACATGTAGGGCACGCCGTACTGGTTACCGGGGTCGTTGGTTTCCAGCAGCTTGAGCAGCGCCGGGTCGAGGTGCTTCCAGTTGGGCAGCTTGCTCTTGTCGAGCGGCTGGAACACGCCGGCCTTGATCTGGGTGTCGAGGAACATGTTGGACGGCACCACCAGGTCATAACCCGAGTTGCCGGTGAGCAACTTGGCTTCCAGCGCCTCGTTGGTCTCGAAGGTGTCCCAGGTCAGCTTGATACCACTCTGCTGCTGAAAGTCCTTGAGGGTTTGCGGCAGGATGTAGTCGGCCCAGTTGTAGACGCGCAGTTCCCGCGCATCGGCCATGGCGCTGCCGGCCAGCAGGGCAGCGCCGCAGAACGTGGCGCCGAACAGACGGTGGAGGTTTTTCATCGTTATGTGCTCCGTTGTATGCGTGGTTATCGGCAGTTTGCAGGGTCAGGAACCCTCGAAGCCTTCCAGTACGTTCACCGCATTGACGCCGATCTCTTCTACCGCATAGCCACCCTCCATCACGAACAGGGTGGGTTTGCCGAGGCGCGCGATGCGTTCGCCCATGCGCAGGTAGTCGGGGCTGTCGAGCTTAAACTGGGAAATTGGATCTTCCTTGAACGTGTCCACGCCCAGCGACACCACGATCACATCGGGCGCGTACTCGGTAATGCGTGCGCAGGCCTGTTCCAAGGCGGCGCTCCAGCGATCCCAGCCACTGCCGGCGGCCAGTGGCAGGTTGAGGTTGAAGCCCATGCCGGCGCCTTCGCCGATCTCGTCGTGATAGCCGAGAAAGAACGGGAATTCGAAGGACGGGTCGCCATGGATCGAGGTCACCAGCACGTCGTTGCGTGCGTAGAAGATCGACTGGGTGCCATTGCCGTGGTGATAGTCCACATCGAGAATCGCCACCCGCTGGCAGCCGCCGTCGAGAAATGCCTGGGTGGCGATGGCAGCGTTGTTGAGATAGCAGTAGCCACCCATCAGATCGCCAGCGGCGTGATGGCCTGGCGGGCGGCACAGGGCAAAGGCGCTGCCGGCGCCGTCGCTGATCAGCGCCTGGCCGGTGAGAGCGACCTGGGCTGAGCTCCAGGCCGCCTGCCAGGTGCCGGCGGTGATCGGCGCACCGCCGTCGAAACTGTAGTAACCGAGCTGCCCGAGCAGGTTGTCCGGCAGCACGCTGCGCAGCGTACGCGCCGGCCAGGTGAAGGGCAGGATGTCGCCGTCGCGGCCCATCTCCGCCCAACGCGCCCAGGCGCCTTCGAAGAAGCGCAGGTAATCGGCATCGTGGATGCGTTCGATCGGTGCGCGGCCGAACTCGCGCGGTGCGATAACCTCGCCGAGGCCTTGCTGGCGCACGCGTGCCAACACATGGTCGGCCCGTGACGGCATCTCGAAGCAGGGCTTGAGCTCCCCGTCGATGATTTCACAGCGACCATGGTGCAGGTGATGGTCATCGCTATAGATCGTGCGCATGCTCGGCCCTCCGCTTTTGGGTAGCTGCATTCTTGGTCGCATTTCGGCGTCAGGGAAATGAGCGGAGCGGCCAAAAAGGGATAGATGTGGCCACCAGATCGCGCATCGCCGAACCGAATCGGTGCGCCTGACTGCCATGCTGGCGGCGGCTCCGAGTGCCGCCGTCAAGCCAGGGCAGGGCGCCGATAGCGGCTTGGCGAGGTGCCGCTCCAGCGCTGGAAGGCGTGGCGAAAGCTGGCCGTTTCGCTGTAGCCCAGGGCTTCGGCGATACGGGCGATGGGTAGGCGCTCCTCGCCCAGCAGGCGACGCGCCTGTTCGAAACGCAGCTCATCGAGCAGGCTCTGGTAACTGGTGCCTACTTCCTGCAACTGCCGGCGCAGGGTGCGCGACGAACAGCGCAGCTGGCGCGCCAGGCCATCGAGCCCCGGCGAGTCGGGCAATTGGCTGGCGAGTAGCTGGCGTACGCGGCTGATCAGCGCCTGATGGGATAGGAACTCACGATTCAGCTGGCGACAACGTTCCAGGGTGTCGCGGTGGGTCACCGGGTCCGCCAGCGGCAGGCGGCGGTCCAGCCACTGGCTGTCGAAGACGATGACGTTAGCGGCGGCGTTGAACTGCACCGGGCAGCCGAAATCGCGACTGTACTGGCGCTGATAACGCGGCGCGCGGTGGTTGAAACGAGCGGCTTCGAGGGGCAGCTGGCGACCGAGCAGGTCATCGCAGATCAGCTTCAGGGAGGCCAGGCAGAACTCGGTATTGAAGGTGGAGAGCTCCGCAGCGTCGCGGTAATCGCTGGCTTCGATCCACGCCTGCGCGCCATCGCGACGCAGGCGCAGTTCGAACAGGGTGCCCAGCAAGGCTGGAAAGCTGAATGCTACCTGTAGCGCTTCACCCAGCGTCGCCGCGGAAAGCAGGCTGAACCCCAGCAAGCCGTAGGACGACACGTGCATGCGCCGGCCCAGCAGCAGGCCAAGATCCTGGCAGCGGGCGGTGGCGTTGCGAAACACCTGACGCTCCTGGGCGATGCTGATGCGCATCTCCGGGCGCTGCAGGTCGGCCGGAGCGATACCGCTGCCGGCCAGCAGTTCGTCGATGCAGGTGCCGTCCTGGCAGAGCGTATCCAGGGCCAGCACGACGGCGTGAAGGGTGGTCAGGTGGGAGTGCTGCATGGGGGCACGCCTTCTCGTAACGGGTCCGAGAATCAGGCAATAAGCATGCCCGTGCCCGGCGTCGCCCGCTTTGGGGTTTCGCCGGGCAGCGTGGTGGGCGGATGTAGAAGAAGGTAACGCCGCGCCAACCAGCTTGCCTGTCGGCGCTCGACCCGTGCTCAATAACTGTTCAAGATTTTCGTGCGCATGACGCGGCAGCTGCAAGGCAGAAGCGGCCGTTCGCCGATCCACTGTGGGAGCGCGCCATGCGCGCGAAAAATCGCGGGCGTGAACTAGGCGTCCCCGCCCGCTCCCACAGGCACTGCGCCGCTAACCGCTCCCGCCGCTTAGCCGCCAACGTCGGCGAACATGGAATGAAAGATCGTGAACAGGCTCTCAGAGCGCCACGAATAGCAGGAAGGTGCCGAGGATCAGGCGGTAGATCACGTAGGGCAGCATGCCGACGCGATCCAGCGCGGCCAGGAACAGCTTGATGCACAGGAACGCCGAGGCGAACGACAAGCCGATGCCCCAGGCCATGTCGCCCCAGTGCGCGCCATCGCCTTGCTCGATCAGGTGCATCGCCTTGAGGCTGCCAGCGGCGAGAATCAGCGGGATCGACAGCAGGAACGAGAAGCTGGCCGCGCTCTTGCGGTCGAAGCCGAGCATCAGCGCCGCGGTCATGGTGATGCCCGAGCGCGAGGTGCCGGGAATCAGCGCGAGCATCTGCGCCAGGCCGATCAGCAGCGCATGGCGCCAGGTCATGCGGCTCATGTCGGCGTCGCGGCTACCTTTCACGTCGGCCCACCAGAGCACCAGGCCGAAGACGATGGTGGTGGTGCCGATCACCAGCATGGAACGGGTGTACTGCTCGATCAGCGATTCGAACACCAACCCGGCCACGGCGGCCGGAATGGTCGCCAGGATGATCATCCAGCCCATGCGGCTTTCCGGGCTGGCGCGGCGGTGCAGCACATGGCCCAGCCAGCCGCTGACGATGGCGGCGATCTGCTGGCGAAAGGCGAGCACCACGGCCATCAGGGTGCCGACGTGCACGGCGACGTCGAAGGCCTGGCCCTGGTCCGGCCAGCCCAGCAATTGCGAGGGCAGGATCAGGTGAGCGGAAGAGGAAACGGGGATGAATTCGGTGACGCCCTGGATGAGCGAAAGAACGAGCAGGTGTAGCCAGTCCATGGGGTTCCTTAATGAGGGCTAACGGATGCGGAATGCGGGTATGACCCGGCGAGGCTTCATTTTCTCCATCGCAACCTGTCGCCAAGCTGAAATATACGCATACAATTTCGCCGTCAGGCCCGATTCCGCTGCGCTGTGGCGCTGCCCTCGGGCCATGAATTTGCTATCGTGAGCGCCCCGCGGGCCAAGCGCACCGCGGTTCCGTAGACCTCCGAGAAATCCCCCCATGCAATCTGCAGCCCCGTCGGCCCCCGGCCGGCCCCTGACTCGTAGCGATTACAAGACCTTGTCCCTGTCCGCACTCGGCGGCGCACTGGAATTCTACGATTTCATCATTTACGTGTTTTTCGCCACCATCGTCGGCAAGCTGTTCTTCCCGCCGGACATGCCCGACTGGCTGCGTATGCTGCAGACCTTCGGCATCTTCGCTGCCGGCTATCTGGCACGCCCGCTGGGCGGCATCATCATGGCGCACTTCGGCGACCTGATCGGCCGCAAGCGCATGTTCACCCTGAGCATCCTGATGATGGCGGTGCCGACCCTGATCATGGGCCTGCTGCCCACCTACGCGCAGATCGGCATCCTCGCGCCGCTGATGCTGCTGCTGATGCGCATCATCCAGGGCGCGGCGATCGGCGGCGAAGTGCCGGGCGCCTGGGTATTCGTTTCCGAGCACGTGCCGGCGCGCCATATCGGCTACGCCTGCGGAACGCTAACCTGCGGCCTGACCACCGGCATCCTGCTCGGCTCGTTGATGGCCACCCTGATCAACAGCGTGTTCACTGCCGAGCAGGTGCTCGACTGGGCCTGGCGCGTGCCGTTCCTGATCGGCGGCGTGTTCGGCCTGTTCGCCATGTACCTGCGCCAGTGGCTGCACGAAACCCCGGTGTTCACCGAGATGCAGCAGCGCAAGGCCCTGGCCGCGGAGCTGCCGCTGAAAACCGTGGTGCGTGATCATCGCGGCAGCGTGGCGATTTCCGCGCTGCTGACCTGGCTGCTGTCGGCCGGCATCGTGGTGGCGATCCTGATGACGCCGACCTTTCTGCAGACCCTCTACGGCTTCGATGCGGTCACCTCGCTAAAGGCCAACAGCCTGGCCATCGTCATGCTCAGCATCGGCTGCATCGTCAGCGGCGCCCTGTGCGACCGCATTGGTGCCGGCCGGGTGCTGGTGGTCGGCTGCACGGCGCTGGCGGTCTGCGCCTGGCTGTTCTACAGCGGCCTGCACGCCAACCCGCAATGGCTGTTCCCGTTGTATGCACTGGTCGGCCTGTTCGTCGGCACCATCGGCGCGGTGCCTTTCGTGATGGTGCATGCTTTCCCGGCGCCGGTGCGCTTCAGCGGCCTGTCGTTCTCCTACAACATGTCCTACGCGGTGTTCGGCGGCCTGACCCCGGTGGCGGTGTCGCTGCTGGTCAAATGGGGCCCGCTGGGCCCGGCGTACTACCTGATCGCCCTGTGCGGCGTGGGCGTACTGATTGGGTTGAGCCTGCTGCGCAAGGGACGTTAAGCGCGCGGCTATTTTGCACCTGCCGGCCGAGCCGGTATGGTGCGAGCACGTTAATAACGCGATGGAGAAGCCCATGAGCCTTTACGGCGATTACGATTCGCAGAACATCTTCGCCAAGATCATTCGCGGCGAGATGCCTTGCTACAAGCTGTACGAAGATGACGACGTGCTGGTGTTCCTGGATCTGTTCCCGCAGTCGTTCGGGCACACCCTGGTGATCCCCAAACGCGCCGAGGCCCGCAACCTGCTGGAAATCGATGCCGACAGCCTGATCAAACTGACCCTGGCGGTACAGAAGGTGGCTCGTGTGCTGGCCGACGAGCTGCAGCCCGATGGCGTGCAGATCGCCCAGTTCAATGGCGCGCCCGCCGGGCAGACGGTGTTTCATATCCACATGCACGTGATTCCGCGTTTCGCTGAGCAGGGGCTGCAGAAACACGCCAGTGGCAAGGCCGACCCGGCCGAGCTGGAAAAGCTGCAGGCCAGGCTGGTGAAGCGTTTTCAGAGCGCCTGAGCGACGTTCATGGGCCGTCGGAGCTGGGCGGCCTCGTCGAAAAGCTCGTCCGCAGGCCGTAGCCTGCGGGCGAGGCGAGAAACGCAGTCCCGCATCGTTTTCCTGTCAGTGCATCGGCTGGCGTCGATCCTGTTTAGCGCACCCGCCGCTTGAGCCACTGGCTCAGCCACTCGTAGCCGCTGACCAGCAGGATGCCGCCCAGTACCAGCAGGGCGCCGACGATGAAGTTGACCTCCAGTGGTTCGCCCAGCAGCACCACGCCGAATACGATGCCGAACATCGGCGTCATGAATGACAGCACGCCCAGGCGTGACGCCAGGTAATTGCGCAGCAGCCAGAACCACGCCAGGAAGCTGGCGAACGACACCAGCAGCGCCTGGAAGATCAGCCCGCCGATGGCGATCGGCGTCGGGTTGAATCCCAGTTGGCCCGTCACCGCGCAGGCCAGGATCAGCAGCACGAAGCCGCCCAGCAACTGGTAGAACAGCGTCTGCGTGACCGGCGCGTTGGACAGCCGCGAGCAGCGCACCACCACGGTGGTGGCGCCCCAGGCCATGGCGCCGAGCAGGCCCAGCAGGTCGCCATACAGTTGCCGCCCGGCGTCCCTGGTTTCCGCGCCGCTGGAACCGCCGGCGAACGACACCACGATGCCCATGAAGGCGACGCCGATACCCAGCCATTGCAAGGGCCGCAGGCGCTCGGCAGGAAGCCGCCAGTGCAGCCCCAGCGCAGCGAAAATCGGCGCCGTGTAGAGAAAGATCACCATATGTGAGGCGCTGGTGTGGCGCAGCCCTTCGCCGACCAGCATGAATTCCAGGGCGAACAGGCAACCCACCACCAGCCCAGGCCGCCAGTTACCGGCGCGCACCCCCAGCCCGTCACGCCGCCACAACATCAGCACCGCCACCAGCAGGGCGGCGATGCCCGAGCGCAGGGCCAGCATCAATACCGGCGCCACGTCGTCGGCGGCAGCCTTGAGCACCACCTGCTGCATGCCCCAGATCATGCACAGGCCAACCATCAGGCCGCCAGCCAGGCCATCGATGTTCTTGCGCGTGTCCATGCGGTTCGCTCGTAAGGGAGTGGGGCGCCATTATGGTGCGGCCAACCGGTGCCGGCCAGCGCGATGGATTTATTGCACGCTTATGGCAATGTGCTTGTCTGTGAGCAGAGCCTGTCGCTCGACATCCCCGTGATTCTCTGGAGAGAACCCATGCGTCTGATCTTCGCCGTACTGCCTCTGCTGGTCCTGGCCGGTTGCTCGTCCTACCAGGCCGATCCCGAAAAGATCACCGACATTCCGAGCGAGCGCCTGCGCGCCTATCAGGAGCCGGTGCAGGGCGGTGGCGAAGTGGTGGTCACCCGTGACCTGGGCTTGATGGGAGGCGGCTGCTACGTGGCCGTACTGGTCGACCGCAAGGTGGCGGCGCGTATCGCCGTCGGTGAACGGGGGCGCTTCCAGGTGCCGGCGGGCAACCGCATCGTCGGCATCGCCGCTGATAGCGAAGACGAAACCCTGTGCGGCAAGGGCCGCCTCAACCGCGAAGTGGCGGTGAAGGTCGAGGCCGGCGGCGTGGCCAATCTGCGCATCGTCAGCCAGAACCGTGGTGGTTTCGACATTCTTCCCGAACAGGCGAGGTAGAATCGTCCTTCACTCGATACCGCACAGGATGTGCCCGTGAAAGATCTACCCATCGCGATCGTCGGCGCTGGCACCGCAGGGTTGGCCAGCGCCATTCTGCTGGCCCGTCAGGGCTGGTCGGTCACGCTCTACGAACGCGTCGCTGACCTGCAGCCGGTGGGCGCCGGCATTCTGCTGCAGCCCTCGGGGCTCGCGGCACTGCGCCATCTGGGCCTGCTCGACGAATGCACCGCGCTCGGCGCGCCGGTCAGCCGCCTGTTCGGCACCTCGGCCTGCGCTCAGCGGGTGATTCTCGACACCCGCTATGCCCACTGGCAGGCCGACTCCTTTGGTCTCGGCATCCACCGCGGCGTGCTGATGACCGCCTTGCTCAACGCCGCGCGTGCAGCCGGGGTAACCCTGCGCACCGGCGTCTCCATCTCCCGTTTCGTGCAGTCGCCTTCCCACGTGCGCTTGCTGTCCGACGATGGCCAGGGCAACGAAGCCATATTGGGCGAGCACACCGCGCTGATCCTCGCCGACGGCACTCGTTCGCAGCTGCGTGCGCAGATGCAGGTCCGCCAGGCGGTCAAGGCCTATCCCTGGGGCGCGTTGTGGAGCATCGTGCCGACCCCCGAAGGCGCCGACTCCACGGACCTGCGGCAGTGGTACCGCGGCTGCTCGCAGATGTTCGGCATCATGCCGACCGGTTGCACCCACGCCGACCGCCATACGCGTTTGAGCAGCCTGTTCTGGAGCCTTCCAGTCGCCAGCCACGGCACATGGCAAGAGGCCGGGTTGGAAGCCTGGAAGGACGCGGTGCGCAAGCTGGCAGGCGAGCCGGCCGAAGCCTTCCTGCATGCCCTCGAGTCGCCCGAGCGGCTGATGCTGGCCAGCTATGCCGACGTGCGCATGCATCAGTGGCATGACGGTCGCGTACTGGCCATCGGCGACTGCGCCCACGCCATGAGCCCGCAGCTGGGGCAGGGCGCCAATATGGCGCTGGTCGATGCCGTGGTGCTGGGCGATGCCCTGGGCACATGCGGGATTGGCCAGGCTGGCGATCCTGCGGCCTGCTTCGCCGCCTATGGCGCTGTGCGCCGCGCTCACCTGGGTTACTACCGTCAGGCCAGCCGCCTGCTGACGCCGCTGTTCCAGTCGCATAGCAGCGTGCTGGCTGTGCTGCGCGACAGTGCCCTGTTCGTGGCGCGGCATCTGCCCATGGGCCGTCACCACGCGGTGACCACTCTGGTCGGTGCACGCACCGGCTGGCTGTTCTCGGGCAAGGGCGCGGCGCCATTGCATGCCTGGCGCAAGCCGTCTGTGCCAGTGCCGGTGCTGGAGCCGACGTCGGCTTAGAGCCTTTTTAAAGTCTTGCGAGCTAGAGCAATGCAAGGCCTGGGCGGCCCCGCAAAAACAGGCGAGGACCGGTCGGAGTCGCGCCCGACTTTACGAGCTGTAAATGAGCAGTCCGACTGGGCTGGCAATCCAGCCTGTTTTTAACGCCGCAGTGCCGACGCGCAGCAGACTTTGAACAGGTTCTTAGGTCGGCGCTTGCGCCTTCTGCACCCGCCAGGCCCAGAGAAACATCAGCAGGCCGGCGACCGCGGTCGCCGCGCCGATGTAACCCGTCGAGGTCCAGCCGAAACCGGCGCTGATCGCCAGGCCACCGAGCCACGGACCCAAGGCGTTGGCGATGTTGAAAGCGGCATGGTTGGAGGCTGCGGCCAGGGTCTGGGCGCCGGTGGCCACGTCCATCAGGTGGGTCTGCAAGGCCGGCGATAGCGCGGCGATGGTGCCCAAGGCCAGAATCGCTGGCAGCACCGTCCAGATCGAATGCGTGGCCGCGGGCAGTACCAGCAGCACCAGCGCGCTCCACAGCAGGATCCACGCCACCGACTTGAAGCGCAGGCGGTCGAACAGCCAGCCGCCGGCCATGTTGCCGAGAATGCAGCCGACGCCGAACACCGCCATGGCCACCGGGATCATGCCCGGGCTGACCCGGGTGACTTCCAGCAGCGTTGGCGCCATGTAGCTGAACACGCAGAACATGCCGGCGAAGCCGATCGAGCCGATGCCCAGGGCCAGCCAAATCGGTGCGCGATTGAAGGCGCGCAGTTCGTTGATCGGGCTGCTGCGCACCTCGCTGCGATCCAGCGGCAGCAGCAGGGCGATCATCGCCACGGTGGCCAGGGCAATCACGCTGACCAGCGCGAAGGCATAGCGCCAGCTCACGCTCTGGCCCAGCCAGGTGGCCAGCGGGTTGCCGATCAGAATCGCCACGCTGAGGCCCATCAGCACCCGGCTGACGGCCTTGGCACGTTTGTGCGGCGGCGCCATGGAGGCGGCCACCAGCATGGCTACGCCGAAGTAGGCACCGTGGGGCAGGCCGGCGAAGAAGCGAAACACCAGTAGCGATAGGTAGTCAGGCGCCAGGGCGCTGGCCAGGTTGCCGACCGCGAACACGCCCATCAGCAGCAACAGCAGGTGCTTGCGTAGCAGGCGCGAGCCCAGCAGTGCGAGGATCGGCGCACCGACCACCACGCCCAGGGCGTAGCTGCTGATCACATGGCCGACCTGGGGTTCGCTGACGCCCAGATCCTGGGCTACGTTGGGCATCAGGCCCATGATGGAAAATTCGCTGGTGCCGATGGCGAAGCCGCCAAGTGCCAGGGCCAGTTCGATCAGCAGGATCGCCCCAGCACTCAGGCGCGGGGCGGCGTGGGCGGAGCCACTCATGGTTTACCTCATGGGGTGCGGCGAATCAGGCGGGGCATTATTCACACATTGGCAGGCCGAGAAAACCATAGTGACCTGCGCAGCTTTCAGCGATAGCGCTGCAGGATGGCGGCGAACTCGCCGTTTTCCTCCATCTGGCGCATCGCTTGGAGCAGTGCCTGGGTGGGGACATCAGGTGCATCACGGACCAGGCATGCGACCTCGACGTGGGTAAGTTCATGCACTTCATGAAGTTTTTCGGGCTCGCTACGGCCGCGGTTGAACCACAGCAGGGCCAGCTCGTTGGTGACCGCATAATCGTAACGTCCGGCTGCCAGCTTTCTCAGTACCAATCCTTGCGTGCGTGCATCGTCGCGTTGCAACTGCCCGGCGGCGAACAGAGCTTCCAGTGTCGGATAGTGAAAGCCCAGAACCGTGCCGATCGACTGCATGGTGAGTTGTTCGGGAGCGACAGGTTGTGCGGAACGGCTGACCAGCAGATCACGTTGCAGCATGAATGGTACGCTCCAGGCATAACCTGGGTAGGGTGTGTCGAGCCAGGCCGGGTTGACGTAGCAGCGCACGTCGATCTCCTGATTCAGCAGCGCACGATGCACCCGCATGCGCGGCATCACCTGCAGGTCGGCGCGGCGGCCGACTTTTTCGGACACCTGGATGGCCAAGTCATGGAGAATGCCGTCGACCGCTTCGCCGTTGCTGATGAGTACCATCGGCATCACGCCGCTTTCGGTGATCGAGAAGCGCAGCGGGGCTTGCTCGGCCAGGCAGGTGCCGCTCATCAGGGCAAGCGCCAGAGCGAGCCGGTACGCCGGATTGTGGCGAACCAGTCGGGACAGGATGGTGTCGCAACGGTGGGTGGTCTGAAATCTGGTCATCGGTCGCTCGCGGTATGCTGAACGTTCGCCCATTGCAGAGCACGAAATTTTCAGATTACTGTTTTAAAAGGTTTTTTATGTGGTTCGATTGACTCAGCTTATTGGTTTGATGCTTTCAATCAATGGGCTCTTTGTTCCACATAGGGATACTATCCCTCCTGTAAATTTTTCAACCCTCGAAGGAGTTCACAGATGTCTTTGATTAACACTCAAGTTCAGCCGTTCAAGGTCAATGCCTTTCACAATGGCAAATTCATCGAAGTCACCGAAGAAAGCCTGAAAGGCAAGTGGTCGGTACTGATCTTCATGCCCGCCGCGTTCACCTTCAACTGCCCGACCGAGATCGAAGACGCCGCCAACAACTACGAAGCTTTCCAGAAGGCTGGCGCCGAGGTCTACATCGTGACCACCGACACCCACTTCTCCCACAAGGTATGGCACGAAACCTCGCCGGCCGTTGGCAAAGCCAAGTTCCCGTTGATCGGCGACCCGACTCACCAGCTGACCAACGCTTTCGGCGTGCACATCGCTGAAGAAGGCCTGGCACTGCGCGGCACTTTCGTGATCAACCCGGAAGGCCAGATCAAGACCGTCGAAATCCACTCCAACGAGATCGCTCGTGACGTGGCCGAGACCCTGCGCAAACTGCAAGCCGCTCAGTACACCGCTGCCCACCCGGGCGAAGTGTGCCCAGCCAAGTGGAAAGAAGGCGCTCAGACTCTGGCTCCTTCCCTGGACCTGGTCGGCAAGATCTAAAAATGGGCGTAGCGCTACTGCGCTAGGCATTGCTTCGTTGAAATCAGGCTCGGGCTGCTCATTTACAGCTCGTAAACTCCGCGCCCTCGCCTGATTTCGCCTCGCACTGCCGTCGCTCGCGACGCGCTACATCCCATTTTCCACCTACAAGCCAACAGGCTTTAAAGGTACCCGAACGCCCGGGCGTAACCCGCCCGGGCGTTTTATTGCCCGAATTTCGTCATTGAGGACTCGTATATGTTGGACGCAACCCTTAAAACCCAGTTGAAGGCGTACCTGGAAAAGGTCAGCCAGCCGTTCGAGATCGTCGCGTCCCTCGATGACAGCGACAAGTCCCAGGAGCTCAAAGGCCTCTTGGACGATATCGTCAGCCTGACCGACAAGATCACCCTGAAAACCGATGGCAACGATGCTCGCAAACCATCGTTCGCGCTGAATCGCCCGAATGGCAACATTAGCCTGCGTTTCGCCGGTTTGCCGATGGGCCACGAATTCACTTCGCTGGTGCTGGCCCTGCTGCAAGTCGGTGGCCACCCGTCGAAGCTGGCGGCCGAGGTGATCGAGCAGATCCAGAATCTGGAAGGCGAATTCAACTTCGAGACCTATTTCTCGCTGTCCTGCCAGAACTGCCCGGACGTGGTCCAGGCGCTGAACCTGATGGCCGTGCTCAACCCGAATATCCGCCACGTCGCCATTGACGGCGCGCTGTTCCAGGATGAAGTCGAGTCCCGCCAGATCATGTCGGTACCGAGCATCTACCTGAACGGCGAACTGTTCGGCCAAGGCCGTATGGACGCCGAGCAGATTCTCGCCAAGATCGACACCGGCGCCTCGGCCCGTGATGCCGAGAAGCTGAACGCCAAGGAAGCCTTCGACGTGCTGGTCATCGGTGGCGGCCCGGCCGGCGCTGCGGCGGCCATCTACGCCGCCCGTAAAGGCATCCGCACCGGCGTCGCCGCCGAGCGTTTCGGCGGCCAGGTGCTCGACACCATGGCCATCGAGAACTTCATCTCGGTCCAGGAAACCGAAGGCCCGAAACTGGCCCGCGCCCTGGAAGAGCACGTCAAGCAGTACGAAGTGGACATCATGAACCTGCAGCGTGCCAGCGCGCTGATCCCGGCTTCCAGCGAAGGTGGCCTGCATGAAGTGAAGTTCGAGAGCGGTGCGAGCCTGAAAGCCAAGACCGTGATTCTGTCCACCGGCGCCCGCTGGAGAGAGATGAACGTGCCGGGCGAGAAGGAATACCGCAACAAGGGCGTGGCCTACTGCCCGCACTGCGACGGCCCGCTGTTCAAGGGCAAGCGCGTGGCGGTGGTCGGTGGCGGTAACTCCGGCGTGGAAGCGGCCATCGACCTGGCCGGTATCGTCGCCGAGGTAACCCTGCTCGAGTACGACAGCAAGCTGCGCGCCGACGCCGTGCTGCAGAAGAAGCTCTACAGCCTGCCTAACGTCAAGGTGATCACCAGCGCCCTGACTAGTGAAGTGAAAGGTGACGGCCAGAAGGTCACTGGCTTGGTCTACAAGGATCGCAACTCCGATGCGTTCGTCCCGGTAGAGCTGGAAGGCATTTTCGTGCAGATCGGCCTGCTGCCCAACTCCGAGTGGCTCAAGGGCTCGGTCGAGCTGTCGGACCGCGGCGAGATCATCGTCGACGCCCGTGGCGAAACCTCGCTGCCCGGCATCTTTGCCGCCGGCGACGTGACCACCGTGCCGTACAAGCAGATCGTCATCGCCGTGGGTGAGGGCGCCAAGGCTTCGCTGAGCGCGTTCGATCACCTGATCCGTAGTTGATCAACCGAGTTGGATGTACGAAAGGCGGGCCTGATGGTCCGCCTTTTTCATTTCTGTGTTTTCCTACGCCCCGCAGGAAAATCGCTGGCGAGCCGACTCCTACGCCGCGCCGGGCGGCACGACTGTAGCCGATGGCGCAGCCTCGGAAGATTCCGGGTCAAGGATGCACTTTGCTTGCCGGGGAATGGGCTCGGAGATGGATCTCGCAATAGCCACATTTGAATTGTGGAAGCCGCGACCCCGCGGCGAATGCTAGGCAACCCGCAAATATTCAGGATGGCCACAACCGCATTCGCGCCGGGTCGACGCTCCTACCCGATTGGAGTCGAACCCTATAGCGCGAGAGGGCGGATCTTTTCGCTGGGTCGGATTACTCAGTCGGTCTCATCATCACGGATCAGCACGTAGCTGCTGCCGTTCTCGTCGTCCAGGCGCTCGCAAACGAAGTACATCTCGACCTTGCCCGCGTTCATGGCGGCCAGCAGGTCACCGGCCTGGGGCGTGAAAAAGGCTTTGGAACCCGGCTTGGCTTCGCAGGCGATCAGCGCGGTGACGAACAGTGCCGGGTCGGTGCCGTCGAAGTAATCCTCGCGTTCGGCAGCGTCCCACTCCTGGGGCGGCTCGAACGAGCCTGTGAACAGCACCTTGGCATCGCCCAGGTCTTCTTCCTCGGCGTCCAGGTCGTCCTCGTCCGGGCGATAGACCGTGCAATCCAGGGCGTCGGCGGCGTCCAGCACGTGCTGGCGGTTTGGGTCATCGGCTAGGGACACGGTAGCTCCGCTGATTCAGTAAATGAAGGCGCCAGTGTGCGGCGGCGCACCGCGCGCTGCAATCGTCACCTGTGCATTTCCTCGGCGCCGGGAACCTGCGATGCTGCGGCCACCGTGAACACAGCAACGAGCAGAGCCATGAAGATCAGTTCGGATTTCGACAGCGGCAACATCCTCGTGCAGGACGCCAGCGACCCGCACAAGGTGCTGCTGGCCATGCGCAAGGACCTCAACAGCGACCATTTCCAGTGGTTTCATTTTCACGTCGAGGGCCTGACTCCCGGCGCGCGCCACGACTTCAGCATCACCAATGCCGGACAGTCGGCCTACAGCCATGCCTGGACGGGCTACCACGCCGCCGCTTCGTACGACCAGCAGAGCTGGTTCCGGGTGCCGAGCCGTTTCGAAAATGGCGCGCTGCACTTCGGCCTGGAGCCTGAGCAGGCGCAGATCTGGTTCGCCTATTTCGAACCCTACAGCCGTGAGCGCCACGCCGCGCTGATCGGGCAGGCACGGGCCTTGCCAGGTGTCGAACTGCAGGCCTGCGGGCACAGCCTCGAGGGCCGCGATATCGAGCTGTTGCGCGTGCATCGTCATGCGAGCGCGACGCGCAAGGTATGGATCATCGCCCAGCAGCATCCGGGCGAGCACATGGCCGAGTGGTTCATGGAGGGCATCATCAAGCGCCTTGGCGATGCCGGCGATAGTGAACTGGACACCTTGTTGCAGCAGGCCGATCTGTATCTGGTGCCGAACATGAATCCGGACGGCGCGTTCCGCGGCCATCTGCGCACCAATGCAGCGGGTCAGGATCTCAATCGCGCCTGGCAGTCGGCGAGCCTGGAGCGAAGCCCGGAGGTCCTTTTCGTCCAGCAGGTGATGCGCGATGTTGGCGTGGATCTGTTTCTCGATATCCACGGCGACGAGGAAATTCCCCACGTATTCACCGCCGGCTGCGAAGGCAACCCGGGCTTCACGCCACGCCTGGAAGCCCTGGAAACCGAGTTTCGCCAGCGCCTGGTGGACAGTGGTGCCGAGTTCCAGACGCGTTTCGGCTACCCGCGCAGCGCGCCGGGCCAGGCCAACCTCAACCTGGCCTGCAATGCAGTCGGGCAGGCGTTCGATTGCCTTTCGTTCACCCTGGAGATGCCCTTCAAGGACCATGACGACACGCCGAACCCAACGACCGGCTGGAGCGGCGAGCGCTCGATGAAACTGGCGGGCGATATGCTCGGCGTGATCGGCCAGATGGTCGGCCGCCTGCGCTGATCAGGCATGCTCGTGCAGGGTGCCTTGTTCATCCTGCGTGGCCTGCAACTCCTGGAGGGTCTGCATTTTTTCGGCGATTTCCCGTTCCGCCGCGGCGCGCTGCTCAGGGGGCAGGTTCTCCAGTTCTTCCTCGGTCATGCCGACTTCCTTGAGGATCTTATCGCGCATCTTCTCCGCCGGCGTCATGGCCATGTAGGCCATGAATTCATCCACGGCGCTCGGCTTGGCCAGGGCTTTCGCCTCGTCGCCGGTCGACAGTGCGCCCGCGCTCTGCCCATCGTCACTACTGGTCGGGTTGGACGTGCTGTTGAGGGTGACGAGCATCCGTGCGAAGGCTTCGTCGTACGCCTGCTGATGGGCGTTGGCGTCATCGCTCTTGAACGCCGGGGCTACCCGCTCGTTCTCGCGTGGTTTGCCGGGCTCGACAAGAAGGGCTGCATCGCTGCTTTTCTTGAAGTCCAGTTCCTCGGCGCGGGTGCGCTGCAGCGCAGTGCTCATGCCGTAGTGGGTGAGCGAACCGATGATGCTCATGGCGTGCCTCCTTGACCGTGAACCTGTAGCTCAGCAAGGCCTGTGCCATGCCGCTGCGTGCTGGTAACTGGCTGATATCGATAGTTATTTTTTCTGGTACCGATACCCGGAAGGCAGGCTTTTGCCACGGGCGGCAAGCGGCTGCCGGCTTGTCTCAGGCTGGCGGGTCGAAAAGGCCGCGTTGGCCGAGGGCGGGCAGTTGCTGGGCTGGCGACGGCTGCGAGCGTGTTGTCGGTTGCCGGATCATCGCCGGCATGGGCGTTTGCGGTACCCGGCTGCGTTGCACCTGCCACCAGCCCGGCAGTAGGGCACGCACTTCGGGTTGGGTGAAGCGGTCGTCCATCAGGTGCACCACGCCGCTGTCCTGGGGCGTGCGGATTACCCGCCCGGCGGCCTGCACGACCTTCTGCAAACCAGGATACAGATAGGTGTAGTCGTAGCCGCTGCCGAACATTTCGGCCATGCGCAGCTTGATCTGCTCGTTGATCGGGTTGATCTGCGGCAGCCCCAGGGTGGCGATGAAGGCGCCGATCAGCCGGTCACCCGGCAAGTCGATGCCTTCACCGAACACGCCGCCGAGCACCGCGAACCCGATACCCTGGCCGCCGGGCTCGAAGCGCTGGAGAAACTGCTGGCGTTCGCCTTCATCCATCTGCCGCGCCTGCACCCAGCGCGTCAGTTGCGGGTGCTGGTGGTCGAACAGTTCCAGCACCTGCTGCAGGTAGGCGTAGCTGCTGAAGAACGCCAGGTAGTTACCCGGGCGCTCGCTGAACTGCCGCGCCATCAGTGCCACGATGGGCGCCAGGGAGCGCTCGCGGTGCTGGTAGCGGGTCGACAGGTTGCTCACCGCCTGCACCTCGAGCTGCGCGGCCTGGAATGGTGATTCGACATCCACCCACGGCGTCGCCTCGGGCAGGCCGAGCAGGTCGGCGTAGTAACGGGCCGGGCTCAGGGTGGCGGAGAACAGCGTGGTGCTGTGGCTGTCCTCGAAGCGCGGGGCCAGGAAGGGCGCCGGCACCACGTTGCGCAGGCACAGCACCGAGTGGCTGCGCTTGCGCAGATCCTGCTTGCGGGTGATATCGAACAGCGAGTGCGGGCCGAAGGCTTCGGCCAGGCGGCAGAAAGCCATGGCGTCGAGGTAGAACTGCAGCAGCTCGCCATCGTTGCCGGTGGGCTGGTCGGTGAGGTGGTCGGTGAGCGCGCTGACCGCTTTCTGCAGGGACAGGAGCAGCAGGTCCGGCGGCTGCGGATAGGTCTGGTAATCCTCGCGCTGTTCCTTGTGCAGCTGCTTCCAGTGCCGGCTGATGCGCGTCAGTACCGCGCTCAGGCCCTTGGGGGCGTTGCTGCGCATGGCCTCGAAGCGTGCCTGGTCGAGTTCGGCGCTGTACATGCGCCGGGCGCGCTCGATCAGGTTGTGGGCTTCGTCGACCAGCAGCGTCACCCGCCATTCGTTGATCAGCGTGAGGCTGTAGAGCAGGGCGCTGAGGTCGAAGTAATAGTTGTAGTCGCACACCACTACGTCGGCCCAGCGGGTCAGCTCCTGGCTCAGGTAATAAGGGCAGACTTCATGCCGCAGGGCGATCTCGCGCACCGCAGCCTGGTCCAGCCAGACGCGCTCGACCGCCGCCTGGCGGGCAGCCGGCAAGCGGTCATAGAAACCGCGGGCCAGCGGGCAGGACTCACCATGGCAGGCCTTGTCAGGGTGCTCGCAGGCTTTGTCCCGCGCCACGTGTTCGAGCACCCGCAGGGGCAGGGCGTCGCCGCGCAGAATTTGCAGGGCATGCAGCGCCAATTGGCGGCCCGGCGTCTTGGCGGTCAGGAAGAACAAGCGGTCGAGCTGTTTTTCCGGGAACGCCTTGAGCTGTGGAAACAGCGTGCCCAGGGTCTTGCCGATGCCGGTGGTGGCTTGGGCCATCAGGCAGTGGCCGTCTCGCGCGGCGCGGTACACCGCCTCGGCTAGTTGCCGCTGGCCGAGGCGGAACTCGGCGTGGGGAAAGCGCAGCTCGCTCAGCGCGGCGTCGCGCTTGCGGCGGTGCGCCTGCTCCTGCTCGGCCCAGGTGACGAAGCGCTGGCACAGCGTCTCGAAGAACGCCTGCAGCTCGGCGGCCGTGCGGGTTTCGCGAAACACGCTTTCCTTCTGGGTCAGCACGTTGAAATACACCACGGCGAGATCGATCTGCGGCAGGCCGCGGCTCTGGCAGAGCAGCCAGCCGTACACCCGCGCCTGAGCCCAGTGCAGTTGGCGGTGGTTGTCGGGAATACGGGCGATGTCGCCGCGGTGGGTCTTGATCTCTTCGAGCAGGTTGCCTAATGGGTCGAAGCCGTCGGCCCGGCCGCGCACCTGCAAGGAGGCGAACTCCCCGGCCAATGGCACTTCGGCCTCGTAGTGCTCGCCGCGCCGGGCGACCACCGTGGCGTGGCCGGCCATGCCCTCCTGGGCGGTGGGCGAGGGCGTGAAGCGTAGGTCGAGGTCGCCGCATTTGGCGGTGAACTCGCACAGGGCACGCACCGCCACGCGGTAACTCACGCGTCGGCCCACTGCACGTAACAGACGTCCACCGGCATGTCGTGCTCGGCGCAGAACGCCAGCCAGCGCCGCTGATTGTCCTGCAGGCGATCACCGGGGCCTTTCACCTCGATCATCCGGTAGCGCTTCTCCTCGGGCCAGAACTGGATCAGGTCCGGCATGCCCGAGCGGTTGGCCTGGATATCGCCGAGCAGGCGGCGAAACCAGGCTTGAAGATGTGCCGCCGGCAGGCAATCCAGGGCCTGATCGAGCAGCGTTTCGCTGAGCACGCCCCAGTACACGAACGGCGACTGGATGCCGAATTTGTCGTGGTACATCTGGCGAATGCTGTCGCGGTAGCGTTGATCATCGAGCTGCGCCAGGCATTCGGCAAACAGCGCGCGGCGGCGTGGGTAGAAGTCGGCGGTGAGCAGATCCGCCGGGCCATGTTGGAATGGATGAAAGAACGCACCGGGAATGGCAGCGAAAATCGCCGGCCAGCAGAGCAGCCCGAACAGGCTGCAGATCAGCGTGTTCTCGACGTAATGCACCGGTGCCTCGGTGCGCTGCAGGTGCAGCTGCACCCGCTGCTCGACCGACAGCATGGGCGTTCTGGGCAGTTGCAGATCCAGGCGTGCCGGGGCCTGCGCCCTGCTGCGTTTTTGCGTCGGCAGACCCAGATGACGGGCCAGGCGCAGCAGGGCCCGTTCGGCCAGTTGCAGCTCGCCGTCGCTGACCGGTTCGGCCACGGCCAGGCTGGCCAGCTCGAAGGCCTCGCGGTGCTGCAGGGTGCGCTCCAGCACGCGGATACGCCGTTGCCGCGCCGCGCCATAACCGCTGCTGGCGTAAACCTGCAGTGCCAGATCGAACTCTGCGCAGCGTTCCAGATGCTGGCCGATGCGAAACAGCAACTTGGCGCGGCGCTCGGCAATATAGGGATTGTCATAGCGGCGCGCGTCGATGCAGGCGAGTAGTTGATCGCTGATTTCGCCTGCCTCGAAGACTTCGCGGCAGCGCTGCAGGTGCAGGTAGTCGTCAACGTCCTCGCGGCAACGCAGGGCTCGCGAGTCCGCCGGGAAGTCGACCCTCTCGTAGCGAAAGATGCCCAGGTCGGCGAGCACGAACTCCGACCACTCCTGGCGCAGGTTGCCAAAGAACATCAGACGCAGGCGCTCGCTCAGGTCATCGATGGTCAGGCTGTAGAGCGCGTCGTCGAGCGCCGGGCACCAGGCGGCGAAGGGCTGGCTGGCCTGGAACTGCTCGGCGAGTTGCAGGGCCAGGTCGTCCTTGCGGGCGCGGCGGTCGCTGAGCTGGGCGGCGAAGCTGGCGACGATCTCGTCCTTGCGCAGCAGGCCCAGCAACGCATCGAGTGGCAACGGCGCATCGTCGAGCACCCAACCAGTGGCGATCAGCGCTGCAACTGCCTGGCGGCAGCAACCGATCTCTTCGTAGTTGAGCTTGCTGGCGCGAAAGTGCACGCCTTTACGCATGATCATCCGTACCAGCAAGGCCTGGGCCGACCAGTCGAGGGCATCGAAGGCCTGTAGGAAAGCCTGTTCGCGGGCGTCGAGCAGGTCGGCATGGCGATCGCCGATCCAGGCCAGGGCCTTGCGAAAGTTGTGCAGGTAATAGAAACGCAGATCGATGCTTGAAGACATGAGGCAGGCGGGGTACTGTTTTTTTATACAGATATCAGGCCGCCCGTCATCTGGCAATCGCCGCGGGATGGACGGATGGTACAACTCACTGTCACTCGGCATCGGTCGCGGACTACACTGCACCTCCATCGCCGCCTGGAACGGGTCATCATGAACAGCCAGTTTGCGCCTCTCTCGCCAGGCACCTTGACCGAGCGCCACTATGAAATGCTGGTTCAGGCGGTGGTCGACTACGCCATCTTCATGCTTGATCCCGCCGGCTTCGTGGTGTCCTGGAACGCCGGCGCGGCGCGTATCAAGGGCTATGACGCGACCGAGGCGATCGGCCAGCACCTGTCCGTTTTCTACACCGACGAGGACCGCCGCGCAGGCAAACCCGCCTACCTGCTCGAACGGGCGCTGCGCGAAGGCCGGGCCCAAGACGAAGGCTGGCGGGTGCGCAAGGACGGCACGCGTTTCTGGGCGCTGGTGGTGATCGATGCGATTCGCAATGAGCAGGGCGACGTCATCGGTCTGGCCAAGATTACCCGCGACATCACCGACCGCCGCGAAGCCGAAGGTCGCTACGACGCTCTGCGTGCCCAGCTGTTCCAGGCCCAGAAACTGGAGGCCCTTGGCCAGTTGAGCGGCGGCATGGCCCACGATTTCAACAACCTGCTGACCATCATCCTCGGTGCTGCCAAGCTGGCCAGCCGCACCGACGATCCCGAGCGCCTGGCCAGCCTGTTGGACAACATCCAGACGGCCGGCGAGCGGGGCGCGCAAATGACCCGCAACCTACTGACTTTCGCCCGCAACGAGCCCAAGCACACCCGCCAGGTCGCCCTCAACGAACTGCTGGATTCGGCTGCCACCTTCTTCAGCCAGGCGCTGCCCAGAACCATGACCCTGCAGATGCAGGTGGACGATGCCTTGCACACCGTGGAGCTGGACCCCAGCGAGCTGGAAATGGCCCTGCTCAATCTGGTTCTCAATGCCCGCGATGCCATGGGCGGCGTCGGCACGGTGCAGTTGCAGGCAGGTAACCGACAACTGGCGGGGGAGGTGGACGGCCTGCATGGCGCCTTCGTGGTGATCGCCGTGGCGGACCAGGGCTGCGGCATCGACCCGGCGATTCGTCCACGGTTGTTCGAGCCGTTCTTCACCACCAAGGACGTCGGCAAGGGAACCGGGCTTGGCCTTTGCCAGGTCTATGGTTTTGCCCGCCAGGCGGGTGGCGGGGTGCAGGTCGAGAGCGTGAGCGGCCAGGGAACCATCATGGCGATCTACCTGCCGGCATACTGTGCTCAGGCGGCAGTTGCGCCGGCATGAACATGGTAGTATCGCCAATCACCTTTTCAGCCAGCGCTGCGGGGCCTGGGAAATGCGTATGTCGACCCAGGCCATATTTGCGTAAATTCGACTGAGGCAAGCCAGATCTTGGAACAGCTACAACGCCTTCAAAGTGGGATCGAGGGACTTGACGCTCTGTTGAAGGGCGGTCTGGTGGCCGGTGCATCCTATATCGTTCAGGGGCGCCCCGGCTCAGGCAAGACGATTCTCGCCAACCAGGTCGCGTTCAACCACGTGCGCGACGGGGGCCGTGTTCTGGTGGCCACTCTGCTGGCAGAGTCCCATGAGAGGCTCTTTCAGTTTCTTTCTACGATGACCTTCTTCGACCCGACCAAGGTCGGCGCCGAGATCCAGTTCGTCAGCGCCTTCGACACGCTGGAAAACGAGGGGCTCGACGAAGTCGTCAAGTTGCTGCGGCGCGAGATCAGTCGCCAGAAGGCCACCTTGCTTATCGTCGACGGCCTGCTCAACGCCCGCTCCAAGGCGGAGAACCAGATCGACACCAAGAAGTTCATCTCCGAACTGCAGGGCCATGCGGCCTTCGCCGGGTGCACGGTGCTGTTCCTGACCAGCTCGCGGCTGGACGACGGCAGCCCCGAACACACCATGGTCGATGGTGTGATCGAGCTGGGTGAAGAGCTGTTCGGCGCCCGCTCGGTGCGCCGCATTCACCTGCGCAAAACCCGCGGAAGCGGCGCCCTGTCCGGCCTGCACGAGTGCGAGATCACCGATGACGGGCTGGTTATTCATCCGCGTCTGGAGAGCCTCTACAGCCATCCGAGCCAACCGGACAGCGATACGCTGCAGCGCGTCTCCAGTGGCATCCCCAGCCTGGACGACCTGGTCGGTGGTGGCCTGTCGGCATCGTCGGTCACCCTGATCATGGGGCCGGCGGGCGTCGGCAAGACCACCCTGGGACTGAATTTCCTGGCGCAGTCTACAGCCGAGGAGCCGGGCCTGCATTTCGGCTTCTATGAAACGCCGCAACGCCTGCGCCTCAAGGCCCAGGCCCTGGGCATCGACCTGAATGCACTGGAAGCCAGCGGCGCGCTGCACATCATGTGGCAGCCGACTACCGAAGGGCTGATCGATGGTGTAGGCGCACGGGTCATCAAGGCGGTGCGCGAAAAGGGCATCAAACGCCTGCATATCGACAGCCTGGGCGGCATGGCCCGTTTGGCCACCGGCAGCGCGCGCCTGATCGAGTTCTTCAGCGCATTGATGAGCCAATTGCGCGCCATGGGGGTCACGGTGTTCGCCACCTGGGAAATGCGCGACATTTTCGCCGCCGAGATCAACGCGCCGGCGCCGGAGTTGTCGAGCATCGTCGACAACCTGATCCTCATGCGCTTCGTTGAAAAAGACGCTGAACTAAAGCGGCTCCTATCCATCCTTAAGATGAGGGACAGCCGTTACGATCCCTCGCTCCTGGAAGTGGTCATCAGTGATCATGGTATTGAACTCAGCAAGGCCTTCAGACATGCGGCTGGTGCGCTGTCGGGCAATGCCGTCCCTGCGCAGGACGCCTGAGCCATGTGTGCCTGACCGAGCCGAAAAACTATGACAACCATCCTGATAGTCGACGACGAATACCTGATAGCGGATATTCTCGGCTATGCCATGGAAGACGAAGGCTACATGGTGGTGAAGGCCAGCAATGGCCGTCGCGGCCTCGAGGTGCTCGACCGTGAGCGCCCCGAGTTGGTGATCACGGATTTCATGATGCCGGTCATGGATGGTCTAGAATTCGCCCGGGCCGTTCGCGCCAGGCCCGGCTCGGCGGAACTGCCGATCATTCTCATGAGCGGCGCTCAGGGCAGCGTCGGGCGCGCCAGCCCCGAGCTGTTCGCCGCGGTGTTCGACAAGCCCTTCGACATCAATCTGGTCATCGCCAAGGTCAAGGAACTGATCGGCCCGAGCTAATCGCACTTACCTGCCCGGTAACGCTCTCGTTCTCCTCTTCACAAGCGGAACGCCTCTTGGCCGTAGCGGTCGAACGCTGCGCAAGCCGAGGCGCGTATTCATGCGCCCCGAATAGAGCCGTGTGTCGAGAGTGCGATGTCCATGGATGAAGGTGCAGGGCGGGCGTCGGTCGATGCCAGATTGCCCATCGCGAAGTCGGTATCGCGGATGGGTGGCCGTGATCGTCTGGTCACTGCTGGGCGTGCTGCCAAGAAGTTCGCCCACATGCTGCATCAGCGCACTGACGTCGATGCGGGGAGTCCGTCGATGAGCATCCTGATCTGCAGCCACGAGTCCCGCCAACTGATGCCGCTGCTCGAACCCCTGGGCGCGACCTGCCGTGTAGTCCATGATCTTGGCGCAATGCTCGATGCCCTGGATGGGCGGGTCGATACCGTGCTGTTGGCCGAACAGATGTTCGCTGGAGCGGACGATGCGCAGCTTGCCCGGCTCGCCGAATCGGCCGTTCCGGTCGTGATTCTTGGCGTTGCCGGTCACGCTCAGTTGCCACCGCTGACCGGTCGCGCTTCCACCTTGCTGGTGGAGCCACCTTTCACCGCTCGCGCCCTGTGCAGCGCGGTGATGGCGCTGAAGGGCCGCTCGCGAGCGGATTCTGAACGACGCTCGTCTGACGAGGAACTGGCCCAGCAGCAGAGCCAGCGGATGGACGCCGTCGAATCGGTAGTCGATGGTGTGGCCCATGACTTCAACAACATGCTGACCGGCGTCATCGGCGCGCTCGACATCATGAAACGGCACGTGGCCGTCGGGCGCTTCGATGACCTGCCGCGCTTCATCGAGGCTGCCAGTATTTCCGCCGACCGCGCCAGTGCGCTGACCCAGCGCTTGCTGACGCTTTCCCATCGTCAGCCGCTGGAGGCGCGACCCGTCGAAGTGGGGCTGCTGCTGGTATCGCTCGAGGCGCTGATCAGGCGCTCCATCGGCGATGGCATCTCCCTGCAGGGCGACTATCGGCATGGCGCCGTGCGCGTGCTTGCCGATGCACGGCAGCTGGAAAGTGCGATGCTCAGCTTGGCCGTCAATGCCCGTGATGCCATGCCGGGCGGCGGGCAGATCGGCCTGCATACATCGCTCGTCGATCTGCAGCAGGAAAACCGCGCGGCCTTGCCGGATCTGAAAGCCGGCCGCTATCTGCTGATCGCCCTGTCGGATACCGGCAGCGGCATGAGCAGTGAGACCCTGGAGCGGGTCTTCGATCCTTTCTTCACCACCAAATCGGTCGGTCAGGGCAGTGGCCTGGGGTTGCCCATGGTGCATGGCTTCGCACGCCAGAGCGGCGGCCAGGTGACCATTCACAGCGAGCCCGCGGTAGGCACTACGGTGCGTCTGTACCTGCCTGTGGTCGAGACGCCGGCCCGCGAGGCCGACAGGCCAGCCAGCGAGGCACCACTGGCGCGCTCGCGCATTCTGCTGGTCGAGAGCGATTCGTCGGTTTGCCTGTTGGTTGGCGAGGTAGCGGCCGAACGCGGCCATGATCTGGTCAATGCCGCCGACCCGCAGGCAGCGCTCGATCTGCTCGATCGCGAGGCGTTCGACCTGTTGATTACCGATGTCAGCCTGCCCGGGATCAGCGGTGTTCAGCTAGCCAAGGCGGCGCAGGGCGTACGCCCCGGATTGTCGGTTCTGCTGGTCGTCGCTGCATCGGATATCGGCCAACTGGCTGCGGCGCCTGCGCTGAAAAGCATCGCCAAACCATTCTCCATGCGTGAGCTGGGCGAGACCCTTGGCGAGCTTCTGCCGGGGCGATCCTGAGCGCTCGCGGCACGCTGCCACGGCCTTTCGGCAACTTTTTTCACGCAAAGCATGCGGATGCGGAATCAAAGCGTTGCTCCGTAGTCCTAAACCCTGACAACGAATAGCGGCACCCCAGAACGCCGCCTCCAACACCCTCGAAGCACCGGGTTGGATGTCGAACCGTTGCAGCACCAGAAGCCGTTTTTTATGCCTGCGCCCGAACCGCGGAGCAGTGCGTGCGGTGGGTTGCCAAGGGAAGGGATGCTGCTCTCTGCACGACCTCGATGAGCATTCACGGGTGTGCAGATGCGTGCGGTTCGGTTGCTAACTGCCAGCGTCCATCAATCGAGTGTCGCCGTACCGTTACGGCGATTGTGGGGGAGATATTAACCATTGAACGGTAATCACAGCCTATGAAAATGTTGAAGGAATCCCTCAAGAAGGTCTTGCCGCGGGACAGTATCGATAACCTCAAGGCCTTGCAGAAGAAACTTGCCATGGGCTGGATCCGCGCGCTGTCGCGCTCGGCCATGTTGCGCCGTTTCCATTACTCGTTCTTCTCCTCGGCCTTCGACCGCGAAGCCTATGCGGTAGTGGTCGGCCACCTGCAGCATGAGCAGAACCTCTCCGGCGCCGAGCCGGTGAACTACTTCCTGCGTCGCGCCGTGCACCGCATCGAGAAGGGCCTGATCATGCAGCCGCGGCGCCAGGTGTTCGCCCTCGACTACATCAATGACACCGTGGACAGCTACATCGCCTCGCTCAACGGCAACGTGGATCGTGACGAGGTCAGCTGGGCCCATGACGTGCTCGCCGAGTACTTCGCCGTCACCGGTGATCACCCGGTGCTCAACCGTGCCCGCGAAAAGTTCGCCCGTTTCGAGCGCCCCAGTGGCTCGCCGGAAACCTTGCGTCATCCGGACGCCGAGCGCGTGCCGTTCGCCGCCGACGTGAGCACGCCCAGCGTGGATTTCACCGCCATGCGTCAACTGGCGATGAAGCGTCGCTCGGTGCGCTGGTATCAGCAGGATCGCCCGGTGCCGCGCGAGGTGATCGACAAGGCCGTGGAAGTCGCCGTGCAGTCGCCGAGTGCCTGTAACCGCCAGCCTTATCGCTTCGTGGTGTTCGATGACCCCGCTTCGGTGGCCCAGGCCTCGCGCCTGCCCATGGGGGTGGCTGGCTTCGATCACAACTTCCCGGCCATCGTCGCCGTGGTCGGCCGCCTGCGCGCCTACCCCCACGTCCGTGATCGCCACGTGATCTACATCGATGGCGCCCTGGCGGCGATGTCCTTCATGTTCGCGCTGGAGACCCAGGGTGTGTCGTCGTGCTCGATCAACTGGCCGGACATTCCCGAGCGCGAAGAGGCGGCGGCCAAGCTTCTCAAGCTCGACCCGGATGAGCGCATCGTGATGTTCATTTCCCTTGGCTACGCCGCTGATACCGGCCTGGTGCCTTACTCGCAGAAGCTCTCGCTGGAGGAAGCCCGCAGCTACATGCGTCTGGAGTCGTCCGCTCGATGAGTGCCTCGCGTGTCCAGGAGGGCATGAAGTACCTCCTCAATTCCGGCTGGATGCTGGCCGAGAAATTCCTGATGCTGGCCATCGGCCTGGCCACCACGGTGGTGCTGGCGCGCTACCTGGGGCCCGAGGATTTCGGTTACCTGAATTATGCGCTGGCGCTGTTGGGACTGCTCAGCATCGTCGTGCACCTGGGGCTCACTGGTCTGGTGGTCAAGGAGCTGCGCAGCAACCCGGACAACGAAGACCAGATTCTCTCCACGGTATTCGTGATCAAGGTGGGCTGCTCGGTGATCGCCTTCGCGATCATGATGAGCACCTACCTGTTCGGTAACGACCAGAACTTCCTGGTGCTGCTGTTCACCGCCCTGGCGCTGTTCTTCACCCCGTTCGAAATGCTCATCGACTGGTTCCAGGCGCGGGTGCAGGCCAAGTACGCGGCGGTCGCCGGCTTCGTCGGCCAGCTGGGCGGCAACGGCCTGAAGATGATTCTGGCCATCGCCGGCGCGGGCCTGGTGTACATCGCCCTGGCTCACGTGGTGGTGGTCATGGTCACCTCGGCGATCCTGGTCAGCTACGCGGTGATGCTCAAGCGCGATTTCCGCTTCGACTTTTCCTGGCCATTGGGCAAGACCCTGCTCAAGAAGAGTTTCCTCATCTTCCTGGGCTCACTGTCGGCGGTGATCTACCTCAAGGTCGACCAGATCATGCTGCAGTACATGCTCGGCGAATACGCCGTGGGTGTGTACTCGGCGGCGTCGCGACTGTCCGAGGCCTGGTACCTGATCCCGACCATTCTCATGGCGTCGGTCTTCCCGAAGATGATCGACCTGCACAAGACCGATACCGCCGGCTACAACCGCTTCATGCAGGTGGCGCTGGACGTGCTGTTCTTCATGGCCTTCGCCCTGGCCGTGGTGGTGTTCTTCCTTTCCGACTGGATCGTGCACGTCCTGTATGGCGCCCAGTACGCCGATGCCGGCCCGGTGCTGGCAATCCACATCTTCGCCGCGACCTTCGTGTTCATGCGTGCGCTGTTCAGCAAGTGGATCATCATCGAGGAGGCCTTCATCTTTTCCCTGGTCACCCAGGGCCTCGGCGCGCTGAGCAACATCGTGCTCAATTACTACCTCATCCAGAGTCACGGTGTGGTCGGTTCGGCCTGGGCGACGCTGATTTCCTATTCCATCGCCGGTTACGTGAGCTTGCTGCTGTCACGCAAGACACGGCCGCTGTTCATCATGATGACCAAGAGTATTTGCCTGCACGTGTTCCTAAGCGTGCCCCAGTTGATTCGTGAATTCAGGAGAACGTGATATGTACGTCGAGATTCGCAAAGCCGGTTTCGTCAACAAGGGGGCTGCGCTGATGCTGCACGCCGCCCTGCAGCAAGTGCGCAAGAACGTGCCGGCTGCCAAGGTGGTGATGGAGCCCGGCCGGGCCAATAGCCCCTATCCCTATTTCAATCGCGCCTCTCTGGGGCTGTATCAGAAGGCCTGGCTGTGGCGTAAGGGCATCCCGTTCGGCGACCTGGCGGCGCTGGTACCGGCTGGCATTCGCGAGCAGTACGGCATCGTGCTCGACAAGGATATCAACGTGGTGCTGGACGCCGCCGGCTTCGCCTACAGCGACCAGTGGGGCCCGGATCTGTCCGAGGAACTGGCGCGCTCCAGCCAGCGCTGGAAGAAGCAGGGCTCCAAAGTGATTCTGCTGCCCCAGGCGTTCGGCCCGTTCCGTGACCCGCGCAGCCGCGAGGCGGTGAAGGCGTTCGTCGACAACTGCGACCTGATCTTCGCCCGGGAACAGATTTCCTACGATTACCTGACCGAGATCGTCGGCGAGCGCGACAACATCAAGATCGCCCCGGATTTCACCAACCTGATCTCGGGCCCGGTGCCGGACTATTTCGACCCCGAAATTCATCAGATCTGCCTGGTACCCAACTGCCGCATGCTCGACAAGACCAACGACAGCATCGCCAAGGGCTATGCGCCGTTCCTCGAGCGCGCTGCCAAGGCGCTGGTCGAGCGTGGCGCCAAGCCGTTCCTGCTGATCCACGAAGGCGAGGGCGATGCGCGTCTGGCCGAGCAGGTCTCCAGAGCCGTAGGGGGATTGCCGATCCTGCGCGAGACCGATCCGCTGGCCATCAAGGGCATCCTTGGCGCTTGTCGCGGCACCCTGGGCAGCCGCTTCCACGGCCTGGTCAGTGCGCTGTCACAGGGCGTGCCGTCGCTGGCCACCGGCTGGAGCCACAAGTACCAGATGCTGTTCGCCGACTACGGATTCTCCGAAGGCGTACTGGACATCAACCTGAGCGACGAGGAGCTGAACCGCGCCCTCGACAACCTTACCGATCCGGTGCAGATGCAGGCGCTGTCTGCGCGCTTGAACGCGCACTCCGCGGAGCTGAAGACCCGTACTCAGGCG
Source organism: Pseudomonas sp. PA1(2017) (assembly GCF_001945375.1). Taxonomy (NCBI): domain Bacteria; kingdom Pseudomonadati; phylum Pseudomonadota; class Gammaproteobacteria; order Pseudomonadales; family Pseudomonadaceae; genus Pseudomonas; species Pseudomonas sp. PA1(2017). The sequence goes on along the minus strand of NZ_MSXU01000014.1, from coordinate 108,187 downwards.
ATGTGGAATGAGGTGTTCGCGCTGATCCAGCAGGGCCGCAGCGTGGGTAGCGAGAAGCCGGTCGCGGTGGCGACAGGTCGTTAAATGGATAGGGGCGACGCAGCATCCGCTGCGCCGCCTTTTCCAGCGTGCCAGACTTCTGTAGGGGGACGCCTGTTGATACCGGATTGGCAAGTTTGTGTGCGTTTAGGGATGTTTTCGGCGCTCAAGCAACCTACCGGCTTATCGACGTCCTACTGACGTCTCCGGTTTCGCCCTGTCGGGCGAGTCACTTTTGCGGGCAAAAGTAACCAAAACCCTCCGCCCGATCATCCGGCCCCGGCTGCGCCGGGGTTCGCTCATTCCATCGCCGTTCCAGAGGCCCGCCGCGAAGGGCCATCCATGGCCCATCGCGGCTCTCGCGGCATCCATGCCGCTCAACCTCTTCCACGACGATTCCATTCGCCCTCCTGGACGGGCTCTGCACGCCCTCTAAATCGCAGGCAATTCACCAGAGTTTCGTATGTTTAAAGATGGGCCCTTGGAAGCCGACCCTCGGAGCCTCGGAACGACGATGGAGCGAATAAACCCCGACGTAGTCGGAGCCGGATGATGGGGGCGCTTTCTTTTGCTTACTTTTCTTTGCACGCTTCAACGAAAAGTGAGTCGTCCGAGGGGGCGAAACAGGGAGTTTCTGCACACAACGCAGTTGCGTCTAAACACCTAACGAGAAGACAAACGGATTTGCCAGTCCGGCGCCAAGACGGATGTTCCTGAGATAATCGCAAAAAAACGCCCGGAAGATGCACTCGTCCGGGCGTTGTAGTACCGGTAGTCGACCTCAGGATTTTCGGTCGTAGGCGCCTTGCTCACTGACCGCGACCTTGCTGTCGCGGCCGTTGCGTACGATGTAGTAGAAGAACTGCGGAATGCCCAGCACGTAGCGGGCGAACAACCGACGCGGCTCCATCAGCAGGCGATAGGCCCACTCCATGCCAACCTTGCGAAACACTTCAGGCGCCCGGTTGAAGCGTTGGGCGGCGAAATCCAGGATCGCACCACCGCAGATCATCAGGGCAGGGCGGTTGAGGTTGCGCTGCAGGGTGACGGCGACTTCTTCCTGGCGTGGCATGCCCATGCCCATCACGATCAGCGGGATCTTGCCCGGCTGCAGGTGTTCCTGGACGAATTCCAGGTAGCGCTCCACCGGCTGGAAACCATCGATGGTGTGGTGCTCACGACCACGGAACAGGGCGTTGGCACCTTCCTCGGTCCACGGCTCGCAGGTTCCCATGGCGAACAACTGGTACTGGTCGCTACGTTCGTCCTGTAGGGCGTGCTCGATCAGCGCCGGAATGAAATCGGTGCCGTTGAGGTTGGCGCCGGGCGCCAGGCCGTTCAACTGGCAGGCCAGTTTGATGCCGATGCCGTCGCGCAGCAGGTGGTTGATCTGCAGGAAGTGGCGGCGAGCGCGCTTGTCTTGCTGGATCAGGTTGTAGCCATGCTGGTTGAGAAAGCCGACGATGGTCGGTTTCTTCGGAGTGCTCAAGTCTTCGAGCAACGGCGTCACATCATGTTCTTCCAGCAACTTCAGTTTGTGAATAACGGGGTCGTACAGGAGTTTGGAAGTTTTCACGGGCGAGCCTCGTTGTCGGAAAGTAGGAGAATTATCCGGTGTGTGTTCACGTGGGCTTCGCGCTTTGCTTGTTCTTGTAGAAATCCGTTTGATCGCGAGATGTAAGGCATTCCTTGCCCCATCGGGTGTGAACTGGCAGAGCCATGGCAGGGGTGGCGAACCACCCGGCGAAGGGGCCCCAGAGGGCCCCGGTGATGGGCGCCTGCGCACATGAGCGCTGGCCTGACCTCAGGCCGCGGAAACCTTGAGTTCCTTGACGCGGCCATAGTTGTCGGAGAAGCGGATGATATCGTCTTCGCCCAGATACGTCCCGGACTGTACTTCGATCAGCTCGAGCGGAATCATGCCCGGGTTTTCCAATGCATGAATCTGGCCAATCGGGATGTAGGTCGACTGGTTTTCGGTGACCATGTAGGTCTCATCGCCATTGGTCACCTGTGCAGTGCCGCTGACCACGATCCAGTGCTCGGCACGGTGGTGGTGCATCTGCACGGACAGCTTGGCGCCGGGCTTCACGGTGATGCGTTTGACCTGATAACGCGCACCGTTGTCGATGGAGTCGTACATGCCCCACGGACGATAGACTTCGCGGTTGTTGAGATGCTCGCAACGCTCTTCGCGCTTGAGCTGCTCGACGATGCGCTTGACCTCTTGGGCCTTGTCCTTGTGCGCGACCATGACAGTGTCCTTGGTCTCGACGATGATCAGGTCCTCGACGCCCACGGTGGTCACCAGGCGATAGTCGGCATGCACGTAGTTGTTCTGGCTGTCGTGGCTGAGCACGTCGCCCTTGTGCACGTTACCCTGTTCGTCCTTGTCGCTGACGTCCCACAGGGCGGACCAGGAGCCGATGTCGCTCCAGCCGGCGTCCAGTGGCACCATCACGGCGTCTTCGGTCTTTTCCATCACCGCGTAGTCGATGGAGTCTTCCGGGCAGGCGGCGAATGCTTCCTTGCCGATGCGCACGAAGTGCATGTCTTCTTCGCTTTGCGCAGTGGCCCGGCGGCAGGCTTCGAGAATCTCCGGCTGCCAGCGCTGCAGTTCTTCGAGGTAGCGACTGGCGCGGAACATGAACATGCCGCTGTTCCAGAAGTGCTCGCCGGAGGCCAGGTAACGCTCGGCGTTTTCGCTGTCGGGCTTCTCGACGAACTTCGCGACGGTGAAGCCACCTTCGCCCGCCGCGGCGCCTTTCTGCAGGTAGCCGTAGCCGGTCTCGGCATGGGTCGGCACGATGCCGAAGGTCACCAGCTTGCCAGCCTGGGCGAAGGGCAGGGCGGTTTCCACGGCGCGGTGGAACGCGTCGACGTCCTTGATCAGGTGATCGGCGGCGAGGATCAACAGCACCGGATCGTGTTCCTTTTCCAGCGCCTTGATCGCTGCCAGGGCAACCGCGGGAGCGGTATTGCGGCCTACGGGCTCGAGCAGGATGCTGGCGTTGTCGATACCCAGAGTGCGCAGTTGCTCGGCAGCGAGGAAGCGGTGCTCCTCGTTGCAGATCAGGCATGGCTGGCTGACCTTCAGGCCTTCCAGGCGGCGAATGGTCGCTTGCAGCATGGACAGCGAGTCATCGGCGATCGGCAGGAACTGCTTGGGGTTGAGTTGGCGCGAAAGCGGCCACAGGCGCGAGCCATTACCGCCGGAAAGAATGACAGGAATCATCGTGGAGCTCCTCCCATGAAGAGTGATTGCCGAAGGCGGAATTCTCGGACCAGAATCGGCAGGATCAGGAACGCGTCGCGGACGTAACGGCCGACCAGACGGCGTGGTTCGGTATAAGCACGGTGTAGCCATTCCAGCGAGTAGCGTTGCATCCACATCGGGGCACGCTGCAACTTGCCGGACAGGAAGTTGATCGAGGCGCCGACGCACAGGCCGATGCCGACGGCCTGGTCGGTCTCGAAGATCTTGTGCGCGAGAATTTCCTGGCGCGGGCAACCCACCGAGAGCACCACCAGATGAGACGGATGCTCGACGACGAAGGACAGGCAGGCCTGAATCGCTTCTTCGCTGTCGATGAACCCCATCGGCGGGTTGTGGTGGTGGAAGTTGATGTTCGGGAAGCGCTCACGCAGCCGTGCGATGTCATCGTCTTCGCAGCCGATGATGGTCACGTCCCAGGCACGCTCATCGGCGATGCCGATCAGTTCGGCGGTCAGGGTGCTGCCGGGAATGGCGTCCTCGACCGGCACCTTGAGCATGCGCAGCAGCGGCAGCAGCACGCGGCTGTCGCAGATGCGGTGGCGCGCCACGGCATAGGCGCGTTTGAGGTCGCGGTCGGTTTCCAGCTGCACCACGTGATTCACGTTGGGCGTCACGATGTAGCTGTACTTGTCGGTGCTGTGCTCAACCAAGTCCTCGATCAGGCGATCCTTGGTGCCAGCGTAGAACTCGATATCAAAGGCCTTCATCAACACCTCTTTGCGCCACTGGCGCGTATCACGCTCGGGCAACGATTCGTATTGCTCGCGATTCATTTGCCCAAAGCCGCTTTCAGCAACTTGCTGTGGGTATGCACGTAGTGCAGGACATACAAAGAGATGCTATGCAACGGCGATAGTTTCATGACCTCCCGACGAATGCGCATGTCTTCCTTGAGCGCGTCGAAGCGACGGCTGGTGGAAACGCCGGTGGTGTCGAAGATGCACAGCGGCGACTCGATCTTCAGCACATCGCGCTGATGATCCTGGCCCTGCAGGAATTCGACGATCATGCAGTAGTCGGCCGAGAGCTTGAAATCGTCGCGAAAGCGCACCTTGCGCAGGCGCTCGTTCTCGAAGTACATCGCCTGGTGGCTGGAGGGCATGCCCAGAACCAGGTGCTCGATCTTCTTCGCCTTTTGCGGCGTCAGGCGCCCGGCGGCGTCCTGCAGGTGATAGTCGCCATACACGTAGCGCGGCTTGCCCGGTGCGCGCTCGATGGCATCGGCGACCTTCTGCAGCACGTTCTCGTCGTAGAAGAAGTCGCCGCTGTTGAGGAACAGGGTGTAGCCCTCGGTCGCCGAGCCCTTGATCAGGCCCTTGTTCATGGCGTCGTAGAGGCCCTTGTCGCGCTCGGAGGTGATCTCGGCGTAGGGCTCGTCGATGGTCGCCAGCCACTCGGCGCCGCCATCGGTGGACGCACCGTCGACGACGATCCAGCGGAAGTTGCGGTAGGTCTGGGCAGCCACACTCTGGTAGGTCTGCTTGAGACCCTCCAGGTTATTCCAGTTGATGGTTACGATACTGAATTGGGTCATGGCGTGTGCCTCTGATCTCACGAGTCGGGGATGCTTGCGCGGCGTATGCGCGGGAGTAGTACAGGAAGCAGGCGGCACCGATGCCCAAGATATCGCCGCCGTACATCAGGGAGTTGGACAGGAACATGTTGAGCATCTGGAACCAGAAGATCAGCTGGAAGGCGCTGAGTAGCGGGCCTTTCTCGGGGCAGCGCTTCATGATGCGCAGGTAGCCGAAATAGAAGATCAGCGCAATCAGCGGCGTGAGGAAGCCGTAGCGGTAGTAAACGCCGAAGATCCCCACGTCTGACAGGTAGAAGTGCGGGTTGTAGAGGGCACCGAAGCCGCCTTTCCACTGCAGTGACAGTGAGCCCATGCCGATGTACATGTTGTCGGCGATCGCGCCGATGATGATCGCCGTGGTGTTGTCGCGTACGCCCGGGCCGGTGGTGGCCTCGTCGAGCAGCGCCTGGAACTTGTCGAACTGCGCGTAGTAGAACTCCGGGAACATGAAGAACGAGGCTACCAGAATGGTCGCGGCGAGCAGGCCGAGCTTGAGCAGCGAGTCGATGCGGTCGCGGAAGATCCACAGGCCGGCCAGACACCAGATGATCATGGTCTGGCGCGTCTGCAGTACCAGCCACAGGTAGGACGCGAAGAACAGCAGGGTGAAGACCTTGGGCAGCGAAATACGCGCCTTCATGCTGTACATCAGCATGAAGGCGCAGATGGTCACGTAGCTCGAGCCGATGCGGTAACGGTCAGGGCGCAGCAGCGCGTCGCCGGCATCCTTGGCGTCCATGGTGAAGGACAGGCTGGCGTTTTCCGGGATGATCTTGAAGAAGTAGCAGTAGCCGATGAAGGCGCACGTCAGGCCCGAATACAGGAAGAAGTTCTCCAGGTGCTTCTGGGTCGGCGCGGTCTTGATCATCAGGAACAGCGCCGGGAAGAACACCAGGTAGGCGAAACTGCGGCGCTCTTCGAGCAGGCCATAGATGAACGGCTGATCGAAGTTGAGCTCGGCCATGATCGCCGAGACGACCGGCAGTGCCAGGCCCATGAAGATGATCCACAGGCTGGTCTTGGACTGGTAGATACGCTTCCAGACCAGGAACAGCGCGGCGGAGGCGCCCAGCAGCCCGAGCAGCCACAGCTCGCGCAGGTAGGGGATGCCAGCCTTCTTGTCGTCGGTCAGAAAGAAACAGGCCGAGTTCAGGACAAACAAGATCAGCAGCAGATTGCGGTATGCCAGGAGTTGCTTGAACAAGCTCGCCTTCCCATATCGAAATTGTCTTGGCTCACAGGCGACGCCGCGTAGGCGTGCCTCGCGAGGTATCTAGTACAGCGCCTGCAAGTAATCGCGGGTGTTGCCGTGGATGCGCGGTTCATTGCGCATCTGCTCGAGCGGCCACCAGCGGTAGCGACCGTGTTGCACGCTGGGCGGCTGCAGGTTCTGTTGCGCGTCCAGCTCCAGTGCGTAAGCGATGACGACGTAGTGGGTATCCGGCGCGGTGCCGAACACGCTGTCGTCATAGAAGTGCTCGTACACGCCGAGCAGCTTGCCCTGGTCGCGGCTGAACGCCTGGCCCAGTTCTTCCTGGGTCAGGCGGGCGAACGCCGCGTCCAGCGTTTCGTTCTTGAGAATGCGCCCGCCGGGCGCGAACCAGCTGCCCTGGGCGGGGCGGTTGAGCCGCTCGCCCAGCAGCAGTTCGCCCTGCGGGTTGCGTACCAGCAGATCGATGGACACCAGCGGCGTGCTGGCGACCACGGTCTTGAAGGTGTCGGCCGGCAGGAACATGTCAGCCCCGTACGTCGTCGATGTTGTCGACGAACCAGCGGTAGGCGTCACGCAGGCCGCTTTCCAGGTCGATGCTCGCCGTCCAGCCGAGCTTGGCCAGGCGCGAGACGTCCATCAGCTTGCGCGGCGTGCCGTCGGGCTTGCTGGCGTCGAAGCTCAGGCAGCCCTGGAACTCGGTGACCCGCGCGATGGTTTCGGCCAACTCGCGAATGGTGCAGTCCTGGCCGGTGCCCACGTTGATGTGCGAGAGCATGGGCTGGGTGTGCGCCTGGTAGGTGGCTTCATCCAGGTTCATCACGTGGACGCTGGCCGCGGCCATGTCGTCGACGTGCAGGAACTCGCGCATCGGCGTACCGCTGCCCCAGATCACCACTTCATCGTCGCCACGCAGGGTCGCTTCGTGGAAGCGGCGCAGCAGGGCGGGGATGACGTGGCTGTTTTCCGGGTGGTAGTTGTCGTGCGGGCCGTACAGGTTGGTCGGCATCACGCTGCGGTAGTCGCGGCCATGCTGGCGGTTGTAGCTCTCGCACAGCTTGATCCCGGCGATCTTGGCGATCGCGTAGGGCTCGTTGGTCGGCTCCAGCACGCCGGTCAGCAGCGCTTCTTCACGCATTGGCTGCTCGGCATGCTTGGGGTAGATGCACGAGCTGCCCAGCGACAGCAGCTTCTGCACGCCGGCCTCGTGGGCGGCGTTGATGACGTTGGCCTCGATCATCAGGTTCTGATAGATGAAGTCGGCCGGGTACTGGTTGTTGGCGTGGATGCCGCCGACCTTCGCCGCGGCCAGGTAGACCTGGTCGATGCGTTGCTCGGCGAAGAAACGCTTCACGCTGGCCGCATCGACCAGGTCCACGCTTTCGCGTGGCGCGGTGATGATGCTCTGGTAACCCAGGCTCTGCAGGTGGCGCACGATCGCCGAACCGACCATCCCGCGATGGCCGGCGACGAAGACGCGCTGGTTGAGAAGCGCGCTCATGCTCAGTTCTCCACGGAGACTGGCAGTTCGTGGCCGTGCTCCTTGAGCAGGGCGTGGCGCTGGGCGACCTTGAGGTCTTCGCTGACCATCTCGGCGCACATTTCCTGCACGGTGATCTCCGGCGTCCAGCCCAGCTTGGTCTTGGCCTTGGTCGGGTCGCCCAGCAGGGTTTCCACTTCGGCAGGGCGGAAGTAGCGCGGGTCGACACGCACGATCACGTCGCCGACTTTCAGCGCCGGTGCCTTGTCGCCGTCGATGCGTTCGACGATGCCTTGCTCGTCCACGCCGTTGCCTTCGAAGCGCAGGTGCACGCCCAGTTCGGCCGCCGACCAGGTGATGAATTCACGCACCGAGTACTGCACGCCGGTGGCGATCACGAAGTCGTCCGGTTGCTCCTGCTGTAGCATCATCCACTGCATGCGCACGTAGTCCTTGGCATGACCCCAGTCACGCAGCGCGTCCATGTTGCCCATGTACAGGCAAGGCTCCAGGCCCTGGGCGATGTTGGCCAGGCCGCGGGTGATCTTGCGGGTCACGAAGGTCTCGCCACGGCGCGGCGACTCGTGGTTGAAGAGGATGCCGTTGCACGCGTACATGCCATAGGCTTCACGGTAGTTCACGGTGATCCAGTAGGCGTACAGCTTGGCGACCGCATAGGGCGAGCGCGGGTAGAAGGGGGTGGTTTCCTTCTGCGGAATTTCCTGCACCAGGCCGTACAGCTCGGAGGTGGAGGCCTGGTAGAAACGGGTTTTCTTTTCCAGGCCCAGCAGGCGGATGGCCTCGAGGATGCGCAGGGTACCCATGGCATCGACGTCGGCGGTGTATTCCGGGGCTTCGAAGCTGACCGCTACGTGGGATTGCGCGCCGAGGTTGTAGACCTCGTCAGGCTGTACTTCCTGGATGATGCGGGTCAGGTTGGACGAGTCGTTGAGGTCGCCGTAGTGGAGGATGAAGTTCTGGTTGTCGACATGCGGATCCTGGTAGATGTGATCCACACGCTGGGTGTTGAAGGACGACGCGCGGCGCTTGATGCCATGCACCTGGTAACCCTTTTCCAGCAGGAACTCGGCGAGGTAGGAACCGTCTTGACCGGTGATACCAGTGATGAGCGCTTTTTTCTGTGCCATTGCAAAATACCTGCGATATTCAATTGATTAGAGAGCTGTAGCCAAATCGCTGCGCGCGGTCGGTGGATCAGGCGCGCTTGAGCAGCAATTGCAGACGTTCCATGACGCCGAGAAAAATGATCCGTACCGACGGAAACTTGTAAAAGAAACGGTAGATGTCGTACTCAGCCTTCTGCCGCACTTTGCTGTCGCTGGTGAGGTCGGCGGAGTCGATCAGGGCTAGGCCCTCACCTTCGATGTTGTGCAGGATGCTCAGTTCCATGGGCTTCATGGAAAGGGCGAAATTGTGCAGGCCACGGGCGTTCGTACGGGTCAGTTGCAGCCCTTTGCAGGTTTTGCTGCCGTACAGGTTGACCGTGAAATCGTAGTCGGCGAGCACCGGGTTGCGACGCTTGATGCACGCCGGCAGCAGCTCGCAGTAGGCGTCGTAGACCGACAGGCTGTCCTCGCGGCGAGCGAACTTGTAGTCGACCACCTTCTGCTGGATCGGCACCTGGAAGCGCGACGAGGCGATGTTGAAGTGCTGACCCGGATCGCCGAAGTTGGTGGTCAGCGAGCGGAACGGGTACACGAAGTACAGATCCCGGGAAATGATGTACGCGGTGTACAGCTTGAGCCACGAGGACTCCGGCCAGCCGCGGATGTCCGCCGGGATGCCATCGATATGGCTGATGTCAGTGCCGTTGCTTTCCAGCCACTGGCGAAAGCCCTGCCAGTGCCGGCGCGACCAGGCCTGGCCCCAGGACGCGGCCATCTGGATGAAATGCACGTGGGAGTCGCCATCGTCGACCGGCATGAAGGGCAGGTCTACGGTCTGGCTGAACTGCACGCTGTAAAGGCTGATACCGGCCACGCCGGCGTCATCGGCATAGGCTTGCAGGGCCTTGTGGGTGTAGTCATAGAAGAACGGTGAAACGAACAGATCGTCCTCGAGGATGATCACGTCGCCGTATTGCTCGGTCAGGTCGCCACAGCTCAGCACGTGCTGGCGCAGGCCGAGGCGCTGCGGATGGGCGATGATGCGCTTTTCCCCGTGGGGCCAGTCGAACGCTTCGGCGACCTTGCGTGGCTCCGGGTTGCCGGAGTTGTCGAGGCTGATCACCAGGCGCACGTTGCCTTCGGGGTACTGCGCCTGGATCAGGGAACCCAGCAGGCGGCTGAGGCTCTTGGGGCGGTTGTAGCCGATGACGACGATGGTGGGCAATTGTTCGGTCATAGGATCGAAGCCGGTCTCTGTTGAAAATGGGTTGAGCCGATCACGGCTAGCACACCACGCCGGGCACCGCTTCGCACGCCTGAGCGGGTGCTAGGCGGGTGACGGTGGCAGGCGAGGTGTGCAGCGTGCTGGCCCGGCGCAAAAGGTTCTGCGCCGCACTGCTTCAGGCACGCCTGGTGGGCGTGCAGGGCAGGGTGGGCCGAGAGGGTGTGAGTGATGACGTCCATGTCAGCGGCGGCTCAGCCGTTCACTTGCTTACGGCCAATGCCGTAGTAGTCGAAGCCCTCGCGGTTCACCTGGCCGAGGTCGTACTGGTTGCGGCCATCGATGATCACCGGCTGCTTGAGCAGCTTCTTCAGCGCCTTGAAGTCAGGGCGACGGAACGGCTTCCACTCGGTGACCAGTACCAGGGCGTCGGCATCGATGGCGGCTTCGTACTGACCGTCGACGATTTGCAGGCGACCCTCGTTGAGCCAGTGCTCAGGGAATTCGCGCGCTGCGGTTTCACGGGCGATCGGGTCGAAGGCTTTGACCTTGGCGCCAGCGTTGATCAGGCTGTTGATCAGCACCACGCTGGGTGCTTCGCGCATGTCGTCGGTACCGGGCTTGAACGCCAGACCCCAGACGGCGAAGGTACGGCCCTTGAGGTCGCCCTCGAAGTGCGCGGCCAGCTTGTTGAACAGCGATTGCTTCTGCTGATCGTTACGGGCTTCGACGGCCTGCAGCAGCTTGGGCTCGAAGTCGTTCTGGTGGGCGATGCTGATCAGCGCCTTGACGTCTTTCGGGAAGCACGAGCCGCCATAGCCGCAGCCGGCGTAGATGAAGTGATAACCGATGCGCTGGTCCGAGCCGATGCCCAGGCGCACGTTCTCGATGTCCACGTCGAGGCGGTCGCACAGGCTGGCGATCTCGTTCATGAAGGAGATCTTCGTGGCCAGCATGGCGTTGGCGGCGTATTTGGTCATTTCCGCATCACGCACGCCCATGAACTTGATGCGCGGGTTGTTGCGGATGAAGGGCGCGTACAACTCGCTCATCACCTGGCGAGCGCGTTCGCTGTCGGTGCCGACGATGATGCGATCCGGGTGCATGAAGTCGTCGACCGCAGCGCCTTCCTTGAGGAATTCAGGGTTGGATACCACATCGAAGCTGATGCTCTTGCCGCGCAGCTCGAGCTGCTCGAGGATCTCGGCGCGCACCAGGTCGGCAGTGCCGACCGGCACGGTGGACTTGTTGATCACGGTGGTGTGGCGGGTCATCAGGCTGCCGACCTGGCGCGCCACTTCCAGCACGTAGCGCAGATCGGCCGAGCCGTCTTCGCCGGGCGGCGTGCCGACGGCGATGAAGATGATGTCCGATTGCTCCATCGCTTCTGGCAGCGCGGTGGTGAACAGCAGGCGACCGGCCTCGAAGTTCTCTTCCACCACGGTTTCCAGGCCCGGCTCGTAAATCGGCAGGATGCCTTTCTTGAGGTTCTCGATCTTTTTCGGATCGACATCCACGCAGACAACCGTGTTGCCCATCTCGGCGATACAAGCGCCGGTGACGAGGCCGACGTAGCCGGTTCCAACGACAGTGATATTCATGGATAAACTTTCCTTGAGTTAACGTTAATCGTTACGTGCGCCAAAAGCGGGCGCGTTAGTAAATGTCGCGCGAGAACAGGGTGAAGGGCGTCTTCACCAGGATCTTGATGTCCAGCCACAGGGACCAGTTGTTGATGTAGGCCAGGTCCTTCTCCACGCGCTGCTGCATTTTTTCCAGGGTTTCGGTTTCACCACGGTGACCGGTCACCTGGGCCAGGCCAGTGATGCCGGGCTTGAGGCGATGACGGGCCATGTAGGCGAGGATCTTGTCGCTGTAGTAGTTGTTGTGGGCCACCGCGTGCGGGCGCGGGCCGACCAGGGACATCTCTCCACGCAGCACGTTGATCAGCTGCGGCAGCTCGTCGATGGAGGTGCGGCGCAGGAAGCGGCCAACCGGGGTAATGCGTGGGTCTTCACGAGTCGCCTGTTTGACGACCTTGTCGTCGTGCATGCGCATGGAGCGGAATTTCCACACCAGGATCACGCCACCGTTCCAGCCGTGGCGCGGCTGCAGGAAGAACACCGGGCCGGGCGAGGACAGCTTCACGGCGATGGCCGCGATGATGAATACCGGGCTCAGGGCCACCAGCGCCAGGAAGGCCAGGGTGCGGTCCATCAGCTCTTTGCTGAACACCGCAGCGGGGTGCGAGCTGATCGGGCTTTCGTTGAGGTAGATGGCCGGCAACTGTTCGATCTGCGAGATCGACTGGTTGAGCAGTGGCATGCTGCCGAAGTCCGGTACCCAGACCACGTCGACGCTCATGTCCAGCAGGTCGATGTAGAGCTTCTCGATGTGCGAGATTTCGTCCAAGGTCAGGGCAATGTAGACGCGGCGTACGCCGTGCTGCTCGGTGACGTCACGCAGCTCCTGCAGCTTGCCGAGGATCGGGAAGCGGCCGTCCTGGGTGTGGGCATCGTCGCTGGAGGCGATCAGGCCGACCAGCGGCACGCGGTTGTTGGCGGTCAGGCGCTCGGCCAGCTCGTGGGCCTTCTCGCCCGAGCCGATGATCAGCGAGACGCGCTCATTGCGCAGCTTCTCCGAATGCAGGCGGGCGAAGTAGCGCAGCGGGATGAAGGCGATGGCCTGGGCCAGGAAGCCAAGCAGTGCCCATTCACGCATGATCTCGAAGGAGAAGCGCTCCAGGCTCTGGCTGAAGTAGGCGATGAACAGCAGGCCAGCCAACAGCAGCAACCAGCCGCCGAGCAGATGGCCCAGGCCGGTCAGGTAGCCGAGGCGCTTGTGGTACACGCGCAGCAGACCGTAGGCCGGTACCGAACCCAGTACCGTGAGGACGATCAGCAGGCGGTATTCGGTGGGCACGTCACCGTAGCGCTGAACGACCAGGTAGCAGAGCAGCATGCTGACCAGAGTAATGGCGCAGGTCCATTGACCCCAGAACGTGAGTCCCCTGCGGTTCTCGGCAGGATTGATCCGTTTGGAAATCATTTGCGGCGATCCTCGTGCAAATCTTCGATGAAGTAAGTGGCCTCCGGAGAACGCACGAGAGGCGACATGTCCTTGGTTGCAGCGGTGGCGGGCGTGCCCAGGGTCGTGCAGCGCATCAGCGCCTGCTGAAAGGGTTGCGCCCTGAAACTGAACTCTCGACGCATGGTTTTCCAACCTCCAACAAATACGAATCCTGCGGCCTGAACCGACAGGCACGCGTTATCAGGCAGTCAACTAAGCGAAATGCTGGTGTGCGATGCGCCAGGGCGTGTCGATGACCAGACGTTCGGCCTCTCTCTCGCCCAGGATCCGGGCGGCTTGCAGGAGACCTTCTTGTAATAGGGGAGGGCGGTGATCCAGGTTGTGGGCATCAGTCGCCATAATGCTGACCACACGATTGCTCAGCAGTTCGTGAGCCAGGTGCATTGCCCGCTCGCCAAAACGACCAGCGGCAGAGGCGGCGGTCACTTGCAGCAGGCAGCCCTGCTCGATGAACGGCTTGAGCTTGCTCGGGTTGTTCATCAGCGCCTTGTTGCGCTCCGGGTGCGCGATGATCGGCACGATGCCCTTGTCGAGCAGCCATTGGGTCAGGCGTTCGGCACCGAAGGGCATATCCCCGTGGGGAAACTCCAGTAGCAGTACCTTCTTGCCTTCCCATTGACCGAGGAACGGGATGCTGCCGTCCAGCACACGGGTCATCAGCTCGCCGGAGAAGCGCACCTCGGCGGCGGCGCCGACCTTCAGGTCGATGCCTGCCTCCTGCAGCGCGGCGTTGAAGCGGCTGCAGGTCTCGGCGATGGTGCGGCTGTCGTTGTCGTAGCGGCCGATGTGGATGTGGGGCGTGCAGACCACGTGGCTGATGCCGTTGGCCACCGCCATGCGGGCCATCTCCAGCGCGGTCGGCAGGTCTGCCGGGCCGTCGTCGATGCCCGGCAGCAGGTGATTATGCAGATCGATCATCGGGCACCTCCTGCTGTCATGCGCTGGTTGGTCATGGCGGTTATCAGACCTTGCGGTCGCTGTAGCCGTAGTGGTCGTAGTAGCCGCTGTATTCGCCGGAGCGCGCAGCCTTTTCCACGTCCACCTGGTTGAGCACCACGCCCATCACCGAGGCACCGCTCTGCAGCAGGTGGCCGACGCCACGCTGGGCCAGCGGGATCGGCGTGCCGTCGGCCTTGACCACGTAGATCACCGCATCGGCGAAGGTGGACAGCAGCACGGCATCGCTCACGGCCTGGCTGGGCGGTGAATCGATGATGATGTGGTCGTAACGTTCCTTGATCATGTCCAGGAACTTGGCGAAGCGCGGCGAGGCCAGCAGCTCCAGCGGGTTCGGCGGTACCGCGCCGGCCGGCAGCATGTCCAGGTTGGTGCCCATGTTGTGGATGCACTCTTCGACCTTGGCGCTGCCGGTGATCAGGTTGGCCAGGCCAGGGGTGCCGACCGGGAAGTCGAAGCTCTTGGCCAGGGTCGGGCGGCGCAGGTCGGCATCGATCAGCAGCACGCGTTGCAGCTGGCTGAGGGCGAACGCCATGTTGGCCACCAGGGTGCTCTTGCCTTCGCCAGGCGACGAGGAGGTGACCACCAGAACCTTCTGGGAGCGGTTGGTATCGGCCAGCATCAGGCTGGTGCGAATGGTGCGGATCGACTCGCAGAAGCGTGGATCCTCGCCATGCTCGAACAGGTGCGCGGCGGTGTACTTGGAGTTGTTGGCGATCAGCGGAACGATGCCCAGTACCGGCAGGTTCAGCTTGGTCTCAACATCGTCGGCGCTCTTGAAGGTGTTGTTGAGGATGTCGCGGACGATGGCCAGTGCCATGCCGAAGATCAGGGCGAGGCCTGCCGCCAGTACGATGATCAGCTTCTGGTTCGGTGCAGCCGGCTGCAGCGGGACAACGGCCTGGTCGATGATGCGCGCGTTGCTGGAGTTGACGTCCTGAGTAGCCGCGGTTTCGCGCAGGCGGGTCATGAAGGTCTCGTACAGCGAGCGGTTGCTTTCCACATCGCGGGTCAGCTCACGCACCTTGAATTCCTTGCGCGAGATATCCTGGATCTGTTCCTTGTTCTTGTCGAACGAGGCATTCAGCGAGTTTTCGTTGGCCACGGCCAGCTGATAGTTACGCTCGATGCTGGCGACCACTTGCTCGACCTGGGCACGCAGGCTCGCCGAGGCGGCACTCAGATCGGATTTGGCGGCGAGCATGGCCGGGTGGCGGTCACCATAGCGACGCGACAGCTCCTCGACCTTGGCGCGGGCACGGGCTTCCTCGGATTTGAACTGCTGGATCAGCGGGTTACCGAGTACGGCCGGCACGCTGGCCAGGCGACGCCAGTCGCCACTGCCCATGGACTGTACTTGATGGTACTGGCTCTCGGCCTCGGCACGCTGGCGACGGGCGTCGATCATACGGTCACCGGTCAGCGACAGTTCGTTGTTGCTGATGGTGGCCACACCGTTGACGTCCACCAGGCCTTCAGCTTCGCGATAAGCCTGCAGGCGGTTCTCGGCTTCCTGCAGCGAGCTGCGCAGTTCGGTGAGACGGGTGTTCATCCAGGTGGTGGCCGACAGCGACATTTCCATCTGCGCTTCGAGCTGGCTGTCGATGTAGTTGCTGGCCAGGGAGTTGGCAATGGCGGCAGCGGTCAGGCGATCCGGCAGATCGACGGAGATGTTCACCAGCTGGCTCTTGCCTTCTACCCAGATGTTGGTGCGGTCCATCAGGATCTTGGTGACGATGTCGAGCAGCTCGGCCTCGGTCATCGGCTTGGCCGGCTCGGGCTCGTCCACCAGGCCGGTGATCGACAGGGCGCTCTGCAGGCCACGGGTGATGCCACCGAAATTGATCAGCGGTTGCGGCTGCTGGCGCGGGTCGAAGTCGGGGTGTTCGGTGAGGTTGAGTTCACGAACCACTTTCTCGGCGACCACGCGGCTCTTGATCAGGCCGAGTTGGGTCTGCAGGTACTCGTTCACCGCACCGGTGGTGTCGGTGACCTGCTGGAAGGACACCAGCTGGGTGCCCTTGGTCTCGATCATCACCGAGGCGACGGCACGGTAGATCGGCGTCATGCGGGAGACGGCTACCGCGGCGATCAGCGTGACCACCACGACGAACAGGGCGATGGCCCACTTGCGCATCCATACGGCATTCCAGATGCGCCGCAGGTCGATGTAATCGCTATCTGCTTCCGAGGGCGAGGGCTGCCACTGTCGGATCGTTCGTGCAGGACTGTTCATATTCAGAAGAACCCTTGATCGATGGTGATGGTGTCACCCGGCTTGACGAGGGTGTCGAGCGTGGCTTTTTCCGAGGCGCGGGATTCGCCCGTGCCGCGTGCGATGGTGATGCGTTTGGTCGAGGCGCGTTCGGTCAGGCCGCCAGCCAGTGCGATGGCACGGTCCAGGGTCAGGCCGGGTTGATAGGGGTAGCCTCCCGGGGCCTTCACTTCACCGCTGATATAGAACTCGCGGTAAGTGGAAACGGCGACCGAGACACGCGGGTCGACCAGGTAGCCATCGGCCTTGAGGCGCTCGGTGATGATGCGCTCGATGTCGGCTGCGGTTTTGTCTTTGGCTTCGATGGCGCCGAGGAACGGATAGGAGAAGGTGCCTGCATCGTTGAGGCGGATTTCCTCGAAGGACAGATCCGGCTCGCCGAAGACACTGATCTTGATCACGTCGCCAGAGCTCAGCCGATACTGCGGGTTGGCCTGTGCGCCCGCTGCGAATGCGAGCATCAGCAGCAGCGAGAAGGCTTTGAACAGATGGTGGACTGACATCCGCATACTCCTTGTGGTTGCTTGGTCATCAGGCGCAGGGAAAAGGGCGCCCGCCGCTCGCCTGTTAGGACAAACGGGAAAAGGTTGATAAGGGTGGTGACGACTGCATCGTCACCCTGCTGAGGAGCCCGGGTGTTAGAGGCTCAAGCTCAACGACAGCTGATAGATGTTCCGGTCATAGGATTTCTCCCGCACGCTCGAATCGTTTTCGGTGTGGCGGTAACCCAGCGATACATCAGCCCAGCGAAGCGGCGAATAGGTCAGCTCCAGGCCGTAGCCGGTACGGTCGTCCGTACGATCGGTTGCCTTGTAGTCGCGCTCGGAGTAGCGATAGAACAGCTCCGAACTGATGAAGGCCGACCATTCGTGCTCCCAACCCAGGCGTGTGGTGGTGTCCTGAACGGTACTGGCACCATCTTCGCCTTCATCGAAAGAGCGACGCGTGTCGAGTTTGACGATGGAGTAGGTGCGCGGTTCCCACTTCACACCAACTTCCCACATGGGGCTGGTGTAGTCCTGACGACTGCTGCTGTCGAAATTCTTGCGCTGGGCACCCAGGCGCACGGTGCCGGAGGTCTTGGCGGTGGCATCCCAGGTGGCGCCGAACAGCGCGGCGTCATCGGTGCTGTCGCGGTCGCTTTCGCTGAGCACGTACTGGTTGACGGTGTGGCGCAGCTCCACCAGGGAGCGGGTGCTGCCACCCAGACGGTGATACCAGACGGTGTTGAACATGGTGCTGTCGCGGTCCTGGTCTTCATTCAGGTCGCCGCTGTTGCGATAGCGGATGGACTCGTAGTTGACGCCGAAGTCGATCTGGTTGAGCCCGGTCTGGGTGCCATAGGTGTACACCGCGCCGGCCACGCTGCGGTTGTACTTGTCGTTTTCGTCGTCGTCGGGGTCTCTCACGTCAGTGGTTTCCTCGACGCGGTGATAACCCAGATTCCAGCGCAGGCGGTTGCGCGAATTGAATTCCATGATGCTGCGAAAGCGCAGGTGCTGATCGGTGTGGCTGGCGTTGTCGTCGGAGTGGTAATTCTGATCGTCGATTTCGTATTCGAGCTGGTAGCCGGTGTTGCGGGTCTCGGCGCTAAGGAGGAATTTCGGGTTGATGCTGGTCACCCAGGAGGAGCGAACGTTATCGCTCACGCCGCGGTAGTTGCTGTCGTAGCTTTCGCCGACATTCAGGGTTGGCGTGAACTCGAACCCAGCCAGGTCGATGTGTTGTGGGTCTGTTGCCCAGCTGGCTGTAGACAGCGTACCTGCTAGTGAAGCCGTCAGTATCTTGGTGAGTTTCATGGTGCCAAATCCCTTCCCGGGGTCTATCGCTTGATGGGCTAGGCCGCTCGGCATCGTGATCGGGTGCCTGACAAAAGGGGATGTCAGCTGCCTATCGCATTGACTTGCGGCCATTTTTCATGAGTCATTGGTTGTCGGCTCTCGTAAGAAGTTCCCCGGCGGCCAGTAAACTCGTGACCCTCGACACCATAAAAAAACACTGAACCTTTTCGTGCATGTTCCTGGCGCATCACCGCCGAGTTCGCTGCATACCGGTGCGCCCTTGCGGTAAGTCATCATGGCAGAGCGCCCCGTTGAACATCGCGGTTATCCTTTTAGTGCGCTGACTTCGTCGGTTGGATAATAAGCTTGGCGCATGACAGCCAGATTAACTGCCGTCGCCGATATATAAAGTGAGCAATGTTCGTGCCGTGGCAAATCGTGGCTAAGAACAGCGACTTATATTCAGAGAAGCAGTGCTTATAATTGGCGTAATATTGGCGGCAGTTTTTTGCTGATGCACACGCATATGGTTGGCAATAGTAGCCAGTCATATGGCCATTTCGAAAATTTCCAGCTCGATTACAGGCTGGAAGCCTTGCCCTGAAGGCCTTTGGCCACCAGTCATGCGTTGGCGTGATGTTGTCCAATCTTCCGCTGGGCAATGCGTAGCGTGTAATGGCGCAGGCCTGTTAATGGGCTCTAATGAAGCGTTTCTCATATAAAGGCATAAACCATTAGTTGCTGGCTAACTGCCATTGCGGAGTTTGGTCGAAGCAGCATGACGATATCACTGTCGAACTTAACCATGGCTATATATGGAGAAGTAGGGGTGGCAGGCTGTCGTTGATAACTGCCCGCCGATACATAGAAAGGCAGCGTTGCTTATCGGCGCGTCTTTTTCATTTGTTCGAGGCGACTGACGGGTTGGCCAGTACGCAATTTTCACCAGCGAAGAAAGCACGCACATTGGCGAAGGCATCGCCGAAATACAGCTCATAACCCTCGCGCTCCACATACCCCAAATGCGGGGTACACAGCATGCGAGAATGACGCAGCAGCGGATGATTCGCATCGAACAGCGGTTCCTGCTCGAAGACATCCAGCGCTGCGAAACCGGGACGGCCCTTGTTCAAGGATTCGAGCAGCGCGCCCGGCTCGACCAGTTCGGCGCGACTGGTGTTGACCAGCAGGGCGCTGGGCTTCATCAGCGCCAGATCGGCAGCGGTAACCAGGTGCCGGGTGCTCTCGGCCAGACGCAGGTGGAGGGTGAGTACATCGGCTTCGGCGAAAAAGGCTTCGCGCGATGAGGCTGCTTGATGGCCATCGGCAACCGCGGCTTGGCGTGATGATTCACTGCCCCACACCAGCACCGGCATCTCGAAGGCCTGTGCATAACGGGCCAGGCGTTGGCCGATCTTGCCATAGCCCCAGATGCCCAGAGTTTGCCCGGCCAGACGCTGACCAAGGTTGGTCTGCCACTGGCCGGCGTACATGGCCTGCATGGCCGGGAACAACTGGCGCCGCGCATTGATGATCAGCGCCCAGGTCAGTTCGGCCGGTGCGATGGGCGAACCGCGGCCTTCCATCACCGCCACGCCGTGACGGGTGCAAGCCTCGACATCCAGATGGCCGGACACCTTGCCGGTCTGGCTGATCAGCTTGAGGTTCGGCAGGCGTGCCAGCAGCGCTTCATCTATACGGGTGCGCTCGCGGGTCAGCACCAGCGCATCGGCGTCGGCGAAGCGCTCGGCCAGCACCTGCACGTCATCCACGGCGTCGTGATAGACGCTGACTTGGTGATCGGCCAGAGTGGCGAAGCAGTCGAGGGTACGAATGACATTCTGGTAGTCATCGGGAATGACGATATGCATGGCTGCTCCAAAAACGGTTCAGGCTCCCGAGGGAGCCTGATTCGGTGGGGGTCAGCTGGCGCTCCGCAGCGCCGCTGCGTTGTTGCGGCGGGCTCGCCAGATTCGCCAGATGGGCAAGGCTATCATCATAGCCACCAGCGCCCATACGGCCAGGCTGATCGAGCTGCTCCACAGGATGCTCAGGTCACCGTTGGACAGTGACAGGGCGCGGCGCAGGTTCTGTTCCATCAAACCGCCCAGGATGAAGCCCAGCAGGATGGCCGACAGCGGGAAGTCCAGCTTGCGCAGGATGTAGCCGGCGACGCCGATGCCGATCATCAGGTACAGGTCGAACGCGGTGGCGTGCACGGCGTAAACGCCGATCGAGGTGATGATGGCGATGGCCGGCACCAGGGCCCAGTAAGGTACGGCGAGGATCTTGGTGAAGATCTTGATCATCGGTACGTTCATCACGATGAGCATGATGTTGGCCACGAACAGCGAGGCGATCAAGCCCCAGACGATGTCCGGCTGGTTCTGGAACAGCAGCGGGCCGGGGGTGATGTTGTACAGCGTCAGGGCACCGAGCATCACCGCGGTGGTACCGGAGCCGGGCACGCCCAAGGTCAGCATCGGCACCAGAGAGCCGCAGGCCGAGGCGCTGTTGGCGGTTTCCGGCGCGGCCAGGCCGCGCAGGTCACCGTCGCCGAATTTGTTGTCCTTCACCGCCAGGCGTTTCTCGCTCATGTAGGCCACCGCGCTGGCCAGGGTCGCACCGGCGCCCGGCAGGATGCCCAGGCCGAAGCCCAGTGCGCCGCTGCGCAGGTTGGTGGCCAGTACCGAGAGGCCTTCCTTGAGGTTGAACAGCATGCGGCCTTTGGCTTCGATGGCCTTCTGGCCATGGTGGGTGCGTTCGAGCAGCACGAGGATCTCGCTGACCGAGAACAGACCGAGCACCAACACCACGAACTGGATGCCGTCGGCCAGGCCCAGGCTGCCGAAGGTGAAGCGATATACACCGCTGTTCGAATCGATACCGACGCACGACAGCAGCAGGCCGATGCAGCAGGCGATGGCCGTCTTCATCGGCTTGTTGCCGGCCATGCCGGCCAGACAGGTGATGGCGAACACCATCAGCACGAAGTACTCGGCCGGGCCGAACGCCACCGCCCACTTGGCCAGCAACGGGGCGAACAGCACCACGCCGCAGGTGGCCATCAGGCCGCCAACGAACGAGCTCCAGGCGGAGATCGACAATGCCACGCCTGCCTTGCCCTGACGGGCCAGCGGGTAGCCGTCCAGGGTGGTCATCACCGCCGAGGCTTCACCGGGGATGTTCAGCAGGATCGAGGAAATACGACCGCCGTATTCACAGCCCAGGTACACGGCAGCCAGCAGGATCAGCGCGGTTTCCGGCGGCAGGCCGAGGGCGAAGGCGATCGGAATCAGCAGCGCCACGCCGTTGATCGGGCCCAGGCCCGGTAGCAGGCCGACGATGGTGCCGATCAGGGTGCCGCACAGCGCGGTGAACAGGTTGTAGGGGCTCAGGGCGACGCCGAAGCCTTGCCCCAGGTAGCTGAAAGTATCCATACGGTCAGAACTCCAGGCCGGAAAGCAGGCCGAGTGGCAGCGGTACGTCGAGGGCCTTGTCGAACAGCAGGTAAAGCCCGACGGCGAGCAGCACGCCGGAGCTCAGGCTGGCTTTCCAGCTGCCTTCGTACAGGCGTGCCATGGCGATGGCGAAGACGGTGCTGGCGACGATGAACCCGGCGAGCTCGAACAGCGCCGCGTAGATCGTCAGGGCGACGATGCACAGCACGATCTTGCGGATCACATGACGATCCAGCGCCGGCTCGGTGGCTTCGTCGCTGGCGCGTGAGGGTTTCACCAACAGGTAGATGGCGCCCAGGGCGATCATCACGATCAATAGCAGTGGGAAGGCGCGCGGCCCCACGGGTTCGTAGGAGAAGGGGGCGTGGTAGCTCCAGGCGGCCAACGAGAGGCCGAGACAAAGCAGCAGGCTGACGCCCGCAAAGATACGGTCTTGCATGGTGGTGCTCCGTAGGGGAGAGCCGAACGGCTGGCCCGAAAGGCACCGCCGAAAGCAGGGGCGTGCCTGCGTTTCAGGGGTGCCTGGAAGGGGTTATTCGACCAGTCCGAACTCGCGGCCCAGCTCGCGGTATTCGGCCACCTGCTTGTGGACCAGTGCCTGCAGGTCCGCGCCGCTCACGTACATCGGCAGCACGTCGCGGTCGACCATGTAGCGCTCGAATTCAGGTGAGGACTCCAGCTTGGCGAATGCCTCGCGCCACCATTGCACCTGTTCTTCAGGCACGTCCGGGCCTAGGAAGTAGCCGCGGATCAGTGGCCACTGGATCTCGTAACCCTGCTCGCGAGCGGTCGGGATCTCGGCCAGGTCGCCCGGCAGGCGCTCCTCGCTGAATACCGCCAGGGTGCGGATGTTGTTGCCTTTCTGCGAAGCGATTTCGCTGGCGCTGCCGGTGACCAGATCGACGTGTTTGCCCATCAGTGCCATGTAGTGCTCGGAGCCACCTTCGAATGCGGCGTAGCGCAGTTCGCTCGGGTTGATGCCGGCAGCCTTGGCGAGCAGGGCGATCTTCATCCAGCCCTGGCCGCCAATGCTGCCGCCACCGCCGACGACGACGCTTTTCGGATCTTTCTTGAGCGCCTTCACCACGTCGTCGAGGTTCTTGTAGGGCGAGTCCTCACGCACCGCCAGGGTGCCGTAGTCGGTGCCGATGGTGGTCAGCCACTGTACTTCGTTCTCGTCGAAGCGCCCGTATTTGCCCAGTGCCAGATTGAGCAGCGAGGCGCCAGAGAAAGCCACCAGGGTGCTGGGCTCGTTACGGCGGTTGGCGACCACGGCGTTATAGGCTACCGCACCGATGCCGCCTGGCATGTAGGTGACCCGCATTGGCGACTTGAGCACGTCATTGTCCTTCATGCCGGCCTGGGCCAGCTTGCAGGTCAGGTCGAAACCGCCACCCGGCTTGCTGGGCGCAATGCACTCGGGGCGGTTGGGCTGTGCGGCATGGGCCTGCAGGCTGGTCATCAGCAGGGCGCCGGCAAGGGGCAGAAGAAGGCGGTGTTTGAGGTTTTTCATCGGTGTTTTACCTGTATTGGAGTTATTTGCAGGTGGTTCGCCGTATCACCAGATCGGCAGGGCGTAGCTCAGAATCAGGCGGTTCTCATCGATTCCCCGGGTGAAGTTGGCGCGGTAGGCCGCGTTGCGCCAAGTGACGGTGAGGTTCTTCAGCGGGCCCTGGCTGAACGCATAGGCCAGGTCGGTATTGCGTTCCCACTCGGCACCGGTGCTGCCGTTGGCCAGGTCGATTCCACTGCCGCGTACGTAACGAGTCATGAAGGTCAGGCCAGGAATGCCCACCTTGCTGAAGTCGTAGTCGTAGCGCACTTGCCAGGAGCGCTCGTCAGGCCCGGCGAAATCGTTGATCTGCACGAAGTTGGTCAGATACGGCGTGGCGCCGTCTACATAAGTGAAGCCCTCGTCGCCTCGCATCTGCTGGTAGCCCAGGCCCAGCGCATGGCCGGCCAGGCTGTAGGTGAACATGGCGTTGTACGCCTGGTTGTCGATATTGCCGGCGCGGGCCTGGCCGCTTTCGCTGTTGTTGAAGTAACGCAGGTCGCTCTTCAGCTTGCCCGTGCCAAGGGGCAGGGTGTGCTGCAGGCCGAAGAAGTGCTGGCGGTAGATATCGGTGAGTTCGCCCTGGTGATAGCTGAGCTGGGTATTGGGCGTCAGTGCGTAATCGAGGCTGCCGAAACGCAGGTGGTCACTGCTTGGGCTGCCGCCAAAGCGGCCGTTCTTGTTGTTCAGGGCCAGCTTCTCGGAGCCCGATACGTCGCGCTGCACGACGCGGGAAATCTGCCCGAAGGAAGCGGTCAGGCGCTCGATGTCCTTGCTCTGCACCTGCCAGCCTTCGAAGGTCTGGGGCAACAGGCGGGCGTTGCTGAACTGCAAGGTGGGCATCTTCGGCATCAGGGTGCCGACCTTGAGCACGCTGTCGGCGACGCGCACCTTGGCGGTCAGGCCAAGCTTGCTGTAGTCGTCCTCGGCACGTCGTTGGCTGTCGCGCGGCAGCAGGTCGGTGCCGGAGCGATCGGGTGAGGAATCGAGCTTGACGCCGAGCATGGCCAGTGCGTCGAGGCCGACACCAACGGTGCCGCTGGTGTAGCCGGACTCCATGTTGAGGATGAAGCCCTGGGCCCATTCTTCGCGCTTGTTTTGCCCCGGGCCGTCGCGGAAGTCGCGGTTGAGGTAGAAGTTGCGCAGTTCCAGGTTGGCCTTGCTGTCTTCGATGAAACCATCGGCCAGCGCCGTGTTGACGGCCAGTGGCAGGCTGGCCAGAACGAAAGCGGGGGTGACGGCGGCGTGAAACAGGTTCTTTGTTGTCATTATTATTTACTCGTGGTGCAGCGTTGGTTGGCGTCAGTTCTTGCGGGGCGTGCCTCTCAGGGCCTGCGGCACGTACACGTCGCCGGCGAACAGGCGGCGTGCGGTGCGAACCAGAGAGGCCTGCATGCTGTGCGGTTGCGCGTCTTCGCCGGGTGCCAGTGACACTTCGATCTCGCCGCCCGGATGTTCCAGGCGTACCAGTGCCGCGCCGGTGATGGGAGCGATGTCGAACGCCACGCTGCCGGGCAGTGCGCAGGCGGTGGCCAGGCCGATGGCGCCGGTGGCCGCGATCGAACGGTGGCAGTTGTGGGGCATGAAGTAGCGCGTCGACAGCGTGCCGCCCTTGCGCGGTGGGGCAAGCAGCACCGGCTTAGGAATCACCATCTGGCTGACGTCGCCCAGGCCCATGGCCGCGCCGGCTTGCAGGCGGATGCGCTCCAAGCGTTCGAGCAGGGCGGTGTCGGCATCCAGCTCGGCCGGGGTTTCGTAGCCGGTCTTGCCCAGCGCTTCGGCATGCACCAGCACCATGGGCATGGCCATGTCGATGCAGGTGACGGCGACGCCATCGAAGCTGTCGCGCACCTTGCCGGTGGGCAGCAACTGGCCGGTCTTGGCGCCGGCGGCATCGAGGAAAGTCAGCTTGATCGGCGCGGCGCTGCCGGGCACGCCATCGATGCAGGTATCACCTTCGTAGCGCACCTTGCCCTTGGGCGTCTGCACTTCCGAGTCGACCAGCGTATTGGTGTTGAGGTTGCGGATACGCACCCGGGTGACCGGTGTGCTGACGTTGACCAGGCCGTGCTCGATGGCGAACGGGCCGACCGCGCAGAGCATGTTGCCGCAGTTGGGCGCTGTGTCGACGCGGCGCTGATTGACCATGACCTGCACGAACAGATAGTCGACATCGGCGTCGGGATGGTCGGAGGTGCTGACGATGGCGACCTTGCTGGTCTGCGGGCTGCCGCCGCCGATGCCATCGATTTCCAGCTCGTGGCCGGAACCCATCACGTTGAGGAGCAGCTCGTCTCGTGCAGCGATATCGGTGGGCAGGTGGTTGGCCAGAAAGAACGGGCCGCGAGAGGTGCCGCCGCGCATCAGCACGCAGGGGATGGCTTGCATGATGTCTCCAGTGCAATAAATTTGCTTATTGTTGCTTTCCCTAAATGGTGGTTATCGCCGTTTGTTTTGTAAATTGCATATATTTTGTTTATTGATAATTTAAATGCATTAATGCGCCTGTGATGATCTTCCATTGGGTGCAAATCGCCAGATGTTGTTTAATGCACTAATCTGCGCTGAAAAATAAAAATATGAATTGATAGGTTTTTTGCATGAATTACGAACTTCAGGACCTGCGCGCCTTCGTCAAGATCGCCGAGTTCGGCAATTTTCACGAAGCGGCCAACGCCATCCATCTCTCGCAACCAGCCCTTACCCGACGCATGCAGAAGCTGGAGGAGGGGCTTGGCACCCAACTGCTGGATCGCACCACGCGGCGGGTCAGCCTCACGGCGGTCGGTCGTGATTTCCTGCCCAAGGCGCGGCGCCTGCTCGACGATTTCGAACGCTCGATTCTCGGTATTCGCGAACTGGCCGAGCGCCAGTCCGGCCAGGTGACGCTGGCGTGCATCCCCACCGCGGCGTTCTATTTCCTGCCCACGGTGATTCGCGATTTCAATCGTCAGTACCCGAAAATTCGCATCCGCATTCTCGACCTGAGTGCCCACGAGGGCCTGGAAGCGGTGCTGCGTGGCGAGGCGGATTTCGGCATCAACATGCTCAGTGGTCAGCACGCAGAGATCGATTTCACGCCGCTGGTCAACGAACCCTTCGTGCTGGCCTGCCGGCGCGATCACCCGCTGGCCGAACAGCCGCAAGTGGCCTGGCGTGAGCTGAGTGACTATCGCCTGATCGGCGTCGGGCGCTTGAGCGGCAACCGCGTCCTGCTCGATCATGGCCTCGCACACCTGGACTGGCGACCCAGCTGGTTCTACGAGGTTCAGCACCTGTCCACGTCCCTGGGCATGGTCGAGGCCGGGTTGGGCATCGCCGCCATGCCGAGCCTGGCGATGCCGGTCGAGGATCACCCGATACTGGTGCAGCGTCCGCTGGTCGACCCGGTGATCAGCCGTACCCTGGGCCTGGTGCGGCGCCATGGTTCCTCGCTGTCCCCGGCCGCCGAGCAGTTCGTCGATACCCTGCTCAAGCAGTGGCCTGGCTACACCGCACTAGGCACCGACAAGCCTGCGTAAGCCATCGCGAGATCAGTTGGCGAAATTGCATTCAAGAACAGCGCTGCCCACGGGTGGCGTTTTTTGAGCGGAATCTTGCCGATTTTTTTGTCAATGGACAGCCTGTTTTGTTGATCGGATCAGCGCCATATGGCCACAGCGATGTATTCGCTGATGACAGTTTTCACGATGGTCATTTTCTTGAATTTGCAGATATACCAAGATTTTAAGCACTATTTTGACGGATTTCGTGCGATTAAGCGTTTCGCACGCAGCTAATCAAAGTGTTCTTTTGATGCGCATGGCGCATTAAATTCTGAAATCTTTGCATTTGATGGAATTGTCAGCGCGTGTGACTCTTTTGCTCAAGGCATCAATCGGCCTGATTGATCAGTACAAGAGAGAAAGTCATGCGAATCCCCTGTGTGCTCATGCGCGGAGGCACCTCCAAAGGGCCGGTTTTCCTTGCCAGCGACTTGCCTGAGTCGATTGACGAGCGAAACGAAGTGCTGCTGTCTGTCATGGGGGCAGGGCATGAACTGGAGATCGACGGCATCGGGGGCGGCAGCCCGCAGACCAGCAAGGTCGCCATCGTCAGCCCGTCCAGCCACCCGGACGCGGATGTCGATTACCTCTTCGTGCAGGTCATGGTGTCCCAGCGCCGTGTGGATACCGCGCCGAACTGCGGCAACATGCTGTGCGCCGTCGGCCCGTTCGCCATCGAGCAGGGCCTGATCAAGGCCGGCTCGTCGACCACCGAAGTGCGTATTCGCAACCTCAACACCGGCACCTTCGTCTGCTCGAAAGTGCAGACTCCGGGCGGTGTGGTCACCTATGCCGGCAATACCCGCATCGACGGCGTACCGGGCGTTGCCGCGCCCATCGAGCTGACCTTTCTGGACGCGGCGGGTAGCAAGACCGGAAAGCTGTTCCCCACTGGCAACACCCGCGACAGGTTCGATGACGTGCAAACCACCTGCATCGACATGGCCATGCCGATGGTGTTGATCGACGCCGCCAGCCTGGGCAAGACCGGCCAGGAGTCGCCCGCCGAGCTGGACGCCGACAGCGCCTTTCTCGCCCGTCTCGAGTCGATCCGCCTGCAGGCGGGCCTGGCCATGGGCCTGGGCGACGTCAGTGAAAAAGTCATTCCCAAGCCGGTCCTGCTGGCGCCTGCATCGGCAGGCGGCACCATCCAGGTCCGTTACTTCATGCCTCACAACTGTCATCGCGCCCTGGCGATCACCGGTTCGATCGGTCTGGCGACTGCCTGCGTCAGCCCGAACACCGTGGCCGCCGACCTGCTGGGTCTCGATGACAACGCAGAGCGCCTGGATCACGTACGCATCGAGCACCCGAGCGGGTCGATCGAAGTCGCGTTGGCGTACGTGGGTGAAAACGGCCAGACGATCCGTGCCTCCGTGGTACGCACCGCCCGCCGGCTGTTTTCCGGAGAGGTACACGCCCCGGAAGGGCAACGTCTGGCCGGTTGAGCGACCGGCCCGCACGAAAATTTGCGCATCCGAACAATTTCTATAAATGGGTGATGCCTGATGAAAGTCGTCAGATCGTTATATTTCCAGATCCTCTGCGCCGTGCTGCTGGGCGTACTGGTCGGGCACTTCTGGGCGCAGCAAGCCACTGCTCTCAAACCACTGGGCGATGCCTTCATCAAGCTGGTGAAGATGATGATCGCGCCCGTGGTGTTCTGCACCATCGTCACCGGCATCGCCGGCATGACGGAGAAAAGCGCGCTTGGCCGCCTGATGGGCAAGACCCTGGGGCTGTTTCTCGGCCTGACCGTACTCAGCCTGCTGATCGGCCTGTGCGCGGTCTACCTGTTCCAGCCGGGCGTGGGCATGAACGTCGACCCCAGCAAGCTGAGCACAGCAGGGCTGTCGCAGTACACCGATTCGGCGGCCAAGCTCGGCGTGGTCGAATTCTTCATGCACATCATCCCCAACACGTTCATGGGCGCATTCGCCGAAGGTGAGGTGCTGCCGGTGCTGTTCATCGCCGTGCTGTCGGGCTTCGCCCTGTCGTCGATCGGCGAGGCGGGCAAGCCGGTGCTCGACGTGCTCGAAGCCGCCTCGAAGATGGTCTTCAAGATCTTCTCGTACCTGATGCGCTTCGCGCCGATTGGCGCCTTTGGCGCCATCGCGTTCACCGTCGGCCAGTACGGCATCACCTCGCTGGGCTCGCTGGCCAAGCTGATCATGACGCTGTACATCGCCTGCGCGTTCTTCGTCTTCGTGGTGCTCGGCAGCCTGTGCCGCCTGTACGGCTTCAGCCTGTGGAAACTGCTGCGCTATTTTCGCGAAGAGTTCCTGGTGGTGCTCGGCACCTCGTCGACCGAGCCGGTATTGCCGCGCATGCTGGAAAAACTCCAGGCCCTGGGTTGCCGCAAGTCGGTGGTCGGCCTGGTGCTGCCGACCGGCTACTCGTTCAACCTCGACGGCACGGCCATCTACCTGTCCCTGGCTGCCGTGTTCATTGCCCAGGCCTGCAACATCGACCTGTCGCTGACCCAGATCGTCACCATGCTGGCGGTGATGCTGCTCTCCTCGAAAGGCGCCGCCGGCGTCACCGGTAGCGGCTTCGTGGCGCTGGCCTCGACCCTGTCGGTGATGCACGACCTGCCGCTGGCCGGCCTGGCGCTGTTGATCGGCATCGACCGCTTCATGTCCGAAGCCCGTGCGCTCACCAGCCTGGCCAGTAACGCAGTGGCCACCGTGGTGGTGTCGATTTCCGAAGGCGCCTGTGATCGTCGCACGCTGCACGCCGTGCTCGACGAACGCCCGCAGCCGCCAGGCGCAGAGCAGCAGCCCGGCTGGCAGCCGGCCGCCCCCGCCGAGTCGCCGTTGAAGTGAAGGCCAACTAAAATTCTGCCGCGCCGGCTGTATCGGCGCGGCATCCGACGCTCGTCTCAATAACAATACAAGAGAGAATTCAGATGCTCGCTCTACTCGGGTTGGCGATGGTGGTCGTGTTCACCTACATGATCATGTCCAAGCGCATGTCGCCCATCGTGGCACTCACCTTCATTCCCATCGTCTTCGCCATTGCTGGTGGCTTCGGTGATTCCACCGGCAAGATGATTCTCGACGGTCTGAAGATGGTCGCGCCGTCGGCAGCGTTGCTGCTGTTCGCGATCCTGTTCTTCGGCCTGATGATCGACACCGGCCTGTTCGACCCGCTGATCCGCGTGATCCTGCACAAGGTCAATGGCGACCCGGTGAAGATCGCCGTCGGTACCGCGCTGCTGTCGCTGACCGTGGCCTTGGACGGCGACGGCACCACCACCTACATGATCACCTGCGCGGCGATGTTGCCGCTGTACCGGCGCATCGGCATGAACCCGATGATTCTCGCCACGGTATCGATGCCGTCGCTGAGCATCATGAGCGGCATGACTCCCTGGGGCGGCCCGGCCACCCGTGCCATCGCCGCTCTGGGTCTGGACGCCTCCGAGTACTTCATCCCGCTGCTGCCAACCATGGCCGCCGGCGCCGCGTGCGTGGTGCTGATCGCCTACATCCTCGGTCGCAAGGAGCGTGCTCGCATCGGCAATACCGAGCTGCAGACCGGTGGCGGTGATTGCTACATCAAGGAAATTCTTGGCGATCAGCCTTACAAGCGCCCGCGCTTCGTGTGGATCAACCTGTTGCTGGTGGTGGCGGTGATGACCGCTCTGGTGATGGGCCTGGCCCACGCCGCGGTGCTGTTCCTGGTCGGTTTCGTGATCGCACTGATGATCAACTACCCGCAACTCGACATCCAGAAAGAGCGCATCCTGTCCCACGCCGGCAATGCCATGACCGTGGTGCTGCTGGTGTTCGCCGCTGGCGTGTTCGCCGGGATCTTTTCGGGCACCAAGATGGTCGACGCGCTGGCACAGAGCATCGTCGACATGATCCCGCCATCCTGGGGGCACCTGTTCCCGATGGTGGTGGCGATCACCAGCATGCCGCTGACCTTCGTGCTGTCCAACGATGCCTATTACTTCGGCGTGGTGCCGATCCTGGCGAAGGCGGCAGCGGCCTACGGCATCAGCCCACTGGAAATCGCCCGCGCGTCGATCCTCGGCCAGCCGGTACACCTGATGAGCCCGCTGGTTGCGTCCACGCTGCTGCTGGTCGGCATGGTCGACAAGGACATCGGCGACTTCCAGAAGGCTACGGTCAAGTGGGCGGTGCTGCTGTCCCTGGCCATCACCTTCGTGGCGGTGATCACCGGGGCCATTTCCTTCATGGTGTGATCGGGCGCTAAGCGGCTTTGCACGGATGGCTGCCCTCGGGCAGCCATTTTCGTTCATGGACGGCCGTTCATCCGCCTGTCGGCGGGGTCGAACGCCAGGCCGCTTCGGTCAGTCGTTTGCATATCAATCACCGAGCGGAGCGAACGCGATGTCCATATCTGATAAACAAGGCAGCAGTAACGTCCAGGGTTGGGAGCGCGCGCTGTCCATCGGCAGCGGTATCGCCATGGCCCGCGGCGGCCTCAAGCGCGGTGGCGTGCTCGGCCTGATGCGCGCAGCATTCGGCGGCATGCTGGTGGCTCGCGGTCTGAGTGGGCACTGCCGGCTCAAGAGCATCATGGAAGACGCCCGCTCGATGCGCCCCGAAGTGGACCGCATCACCGATACCGTGAGCCGCCTGGAAGGCGAGATCGCCGAGCGGGTCAAGCCGGTCGTCAAGAAAGTCACCGACGGCGTTTGATACGCTGCAACCCCGCACCGCCCCGCCTGATCGGGGCGGTTTCGCGGCGAGGAGATCCCATGAGCAATTCCTATAGCGCCACAGCCCCGACATCCGCCGAGGTGCAGGCGATGCCCGCTATGACCGTGCTCGAGTTCGGTACCGACTGGTGCGGTCATTGTCAGGCTGCTCAGCCGCTGCTGGCCAAGGTGCTGGCGGATTACCCCGAAGTGCGCCACCTGAAAATCGAGGATGGCAGTGGCCGGCCCTTGGGGCGTTCCTTCCGGGTCAAGCTGTGGCCGACGCTGGTGCTGCTGCGCGATGGCGTGGAGGTCACTCGCCTGGTGCGGCCTACCAGCGACAGCGTGATCGAAGAGGCACTCGAGCAACTGGTCGGCGAGGGTTGAGCTCGTCACTTTCCCTGAATTTTCCCGCTGTGGGGCGAGTCCACCAGATAGACCCACAGCGGAGACCATCATGAGCACATCCAAGCAATCGCCCACGCCCCAGGAGATCGACGACATGGAGGATCGCATGGGGTCGATCGAGCAGCTCGACTTCAGCGACCGCCAGGATGATCGCGAAGGGCGCATCGGCGACCGTCGTCCAGCCGACGAGGTGCAACACGAATACCCCGACGAGCGTGTCCGCGAAGCCGGGCAGAGCGGCGGCGAAACCCTCAGGGAAGGTCGCCACGAAGATGGCGTGAGCATGGACGACCTGAGCCCGGAAACTCTGATCGACGATTCCGGTGCCCGTTCGCCACACGAGCGCGGTGACGATAAACCGGCTGATCGTGACCTGAGCATCGTGGGCGAAGGTGATATCGGCGCCGGTGAAGGCCTCGATGAAGAAGAGATGGCGCGTCGTCGCCCCCTCGATGGCGTGCCGTGGGACGGCAAGCCGCAGCCCTGAATCAATCGAAGGCATGGCCGTGAAGGCCATGCCTTTTTAATTTCAGCCAGGTAGTACCGATCGATTTGACAGCCTTGCATTTGCAGGCTTACGTTTACGTAAAGGTAATTATTGGTTGGCCTCCCACCATGAGCGTTTCCCACAGCATTTCCGATCTTGCCCAGGAGCTGGGCGTCACCACCCGCACCATTCGTTTCTACGAGGAGCAGGGCATGCTCGCGCCCGAGCGGCGTGGCCAGGAGCGCATCTACAGCGCCCGGGACCGGGTGACGCTGATGCTGATTCTGCGTGGCAAGCGCATCGGTTTCTCCCTGGCCGAGTGCAAGGAATTGATCGACCTCTACGATCCGGCGGGCGGCAACCGCAAGCAGCTCGACCACTTTCTGGAAAAGATCGCCGAGCGGCGCGAGCACCTGGCCCGCCAACTGCTGGATATCCAACAGATGCAGCGCGAGCTCGATACCGCCGAGCAGCGCTGCCTGACGGCTTTGAAGGAGATTCCCGTCACCGCCTGATCGCCACCCTTTGACCCATCCAACAACTACAACAATGGAGCGTCGTGAGATGAACACCCTGCCAGGACTGAATTTCTTCCTCGGTGAGGAAATCGACATGCTGCGCGATGCGGTCGCCGGTTTCGCCGCCAAGGAAATCGCCCCGCGCGCTGCCGAAGCCGACCGCAACGATCAGTTTCCCATGGACCTATGGCGCAAGTTCGGCGACATGGGCCTGCTCGGCCTGACCGTCAGCGAGGAATACGGCGGCGCCGGCATGGGCTACCTGGCACATATGGTCGCCATGGAGGAAATCTCCCGCGCTGCCGGTGGCATCGGCCTGTCCTACGGGGCCCATTCCAATCTTTGCGTCAACCAGATCAACCGCAATGGCAGCGACGAACAGAAGTGCCGCTTCCTGCCCAAGCTGATCAGCGGCGACCATATCGGCGCACTGGCCATGAGCGAGCCCAACGCCGGCTCCGACGTTGTGTCGATGAAGCTGCGCGCTGACCGCAAGGGCGATCGTTACGTACTCAACGGCAGCAAAATGTGGATCACCAACGGCCCGGACTGCGACGTGCTGGTGGTCTACGCCAAGACCGATCCGGCCGCTGGCGCCAAAGGCATGACCGCGTTCATTGTCGAGAAGGGCAGCCAGGGTTTCTCGGTAGCTCAGAAACTCGACAAGCTCGGCATGCGCGGCTCGCACACCGGCGAGCTGGTGTTCCAGGACGTCGAGGTGCCGGCCGAGAACGTGCTGGGCGGCGTCGGCGAGGGCGCGCGGGTGCTGATGAGTGGCCTCGATTACGAACGCGCCGTGCTGTCCGGTGGGCCGCTGGGGTTGATGCAGGCCGCCATGGATGTGGTGGTGCCCTACGTTCACGACCGCAAGCAGTTCGGCCAGAGCATCGGCGAGTTCCAGCTCATCCAGGGCAAGCTCGCCGACATGTACACCACTCAGCAGGCTTGCCGAGCATACCTGTACGCCGTCGGCAAGCAGCTCGATGCGCTGGGCCGTGAGCACGTGCGCCAGGTGCGCAAGGACTGCGCCGGGGTGATTCTCTACGCCGCCGAGAAGGCCACCTGGCTGGCCGGCGAAGCGATCCAGATCCTCGGTGGCAACGGCTATATCAACGAGTTTTCGGTCGGCCGCCTGTGGCGCGACGCCAAGCTTTACGAGATCGGCGCCGGCACCAGCGAGATCCGCCGCATGCTGATCGGCCGCGAGCTGTTCAACGAAACGGCTTGATCGGAGCACCTCGTTTTTCTGTTTCAGGACACCGTTAACGCTCAGTGCGTTTTTAACGGTGTCCGTCAGTCGGAGCCGCACCATGGCAACCCTGCACACGCAACTCAACACGCGTTCCAGCGAGTACGCCGCCAACCGCGAGGCGATGCTCGCTCAGGTCGATGAGCTACGCACCTTGTTGGCCCACACCCGCGAGGGCGGCGGTGCCAAGTCCCAGGAGCGGCACACCGCGAAGGGCAAGCTGCTGCCGCGCGAGCGCATCGACCGGCTGCTCGATCCCGGTTCGCCGTTTCTGGAAATCGGCGCGCTGGCCGCTTATCAGGTGTATGACGAAGAGGTCGCCGCCGCCGGGGTGATTGCCGGCATCGGCCGGGTCGAGGGCGTCGAGTGCATGGTCATCGCCAACGACGCCACGGTGAAGGGCGGCAGCTACTACCCGTTGACCGTCAAGAAGCACCTGCGCGCCCAGGCCATCGCCCTGGAAAACCGCCTGCCGTGCATTTATCTGGTGGATTCCGGTGGCGCCAACCTGCCGCGCCAGGACGAGGTATTTCCCGATCGCGAGCACTTCGGACGGATTTTCTTCAACCAGGCCAACATGAGCGCCCAGGGCATTGCGCAACTCGCCGTTGTGATGGGCTCGTGCACCGCCGGCGGTGCTTACGTGCCGGCGATGAGCGACGAGACCATCATGGTGCGCGAGCAGGCGACCATCTTTCTCGCTGGCCCGCCGCTGGTGAAGGCCGCCACGGGTGAGGTGGTCAGCGCCGAGGAACTGGGCGGCGCCGACGTGCATTGCAAAACCAGCGGTGTGGCCGACCATTACGCCGAGAACGACGAACACGCCCTGGCCCTGGCGCGGCGCTGCGTAGCCAACCTCAACTGGCGCAAGCTCGGCCAGTTGCAGGTGCAAACGCCGCTGGCGCCGCGTCATGCCGCCGATGAGCTGTACGGGGTGATTCCCGCCGACGCCAAGCAGCCGTTCGACGTGCGCGAGGTAATCGCGCGGATCGTCGACGACTCGCAGTTCGACGAATTCAAGGCGCTGTTCGGCACCACTCTGGTGTGCGGCTTCGCGCACCTGCACGGCTACCCGATCGCCATCCTGGCCAACAATGGCATCCTGTTCGCCGAGGCTGCGCAGAAGGGCGCGCACTTCATCGAACTGGCCTGCCAGCGAGGCATCCCGTTGCTGTTCCTGCAGAACATTACCGGCTTCATGGTCGGCAGGAAATACGAGGAGGGCGGCATCGCCAAGCACGGCGCCAAGCTGGTCACCGCGGTGGCCTGCGCCAGGGTGCCGAAGTTCACGGTGATCATTGGCGGCAGCTTCGGTGCCGGTAACTACGGCATGTGCGGCCGCGCCTACGACCCACGCTTCCTGTGGATGTGGCCCAACGCGCGGATCGGCGTGATGGGCGCCCAGCAGGCCGCTGGCGTGCTGGTGCAGGTCAAGCACGAGCAGGCGCAGCGCGCCGGCCAGGTGTTTTCCGCCGAAGACGAGCAGCGCCTCAAACAGCCCATCGTCGAACAGTACGAACGACAGGCCCATGCCTTCTATTCCAGCGCACGACTGTGGGACGACGGCGTGATCGACCCGGCGCAAACTCGCGATGTGCTGGCCCTGGCGATTTCCGCCAGCCTCAATGCGCCCATCGAGCCGACACGCTTCGGCGTGTTCCGCATGTAGCCCGGCCGAGGATCGAGCAATGACCGACTTCAATACCCTCGAACTGCACATCGACCCGCGTGGCGTCGCCACGCTGTGGCTGAACCGCCCGGACAAGCACAACGCCTTCAATGCCGAGATGATCGCGGAGCTGATCCAGGCCCTGCACCAACTGGCCGCCGACGACAGCCTGCGCTTCGTGATTCTGCGCGGGCGCGGCAAGCACTTTTCTGCTGGCGCGGATCTGGCCTGGATGCAGGCCTCGGCCACGCTGGATTACGCCGCCAACCTGCACGACGCCCATGAGCTGGGCGAGTTGATGAGCCTGCTCTATCACCTGCCGTGCCCGACCCTCGCGGTGGTGCAGGGTGCGGCGTTCGGCGGTGCGGTAGGCCTGACCGCCTGTTGCGATATCGCCATCGGAGCCAGTGACGCGCTGTTCAGCCTCTCCGAAGTGCGCATCGGCCTGGCGCCCGCGGTGATCAGCCCTTTCGTTGTGCAGGCCATCGGCGAGCGGGCGGCACGCCGTTATGCCCTGAGCGCCGAGCGTTTCAGCGGTGAGCGGGCGCGAGAGCTGGGCCTACTCGCCGAGTGCTATCCACAGGCCGAGCTGGAGAGCGAGCTGGAGCAGTGGATCGCCACGCTGCTGCTCAACAGCCCGCAGGCCATGCGCGAAACCAAGGCGCTGCTGCACGGCGTCGGCAGCGGCGTGCTGAGCGACGCCCTGCGCCAGCGCACGGAAAGCGTGATCGCCGGCATCCGCATCAGCGAAGAAGGGCAGGAGGGGCTCAACGCCTTTCTGCAGAAACGCACACCCGCCTGGCAGGCTCAGTCATGAAAACCATCACCACACTGCTGATCGCCAACCGTGGCGAAATCGCCTGCCGGGTCATGCGCACCGCCAAGGCGCTGGGGCTTACTACCGTGGCGGTACACAGCGCCATTGACCGCAGCGCCCGCCACGTACGCGAAGCGGACATCGCCATCGACCTGGGCGGCGCTAAGCCCGGCGACAGCTACCTGCTCATGGACAAGGTCATCGAGGCTGCAAGAGCCAGTGGCGCCGAGGCCATTCATCCCGGCTACGGCTTCCTGTCCGAGAACGCCACCTTCGCCCGCAAGCTCGAAGCCGCCGGGCTGATCTTTCTCGGCCCACCGGCCAGCGCCATCGACGCCATGGGCAGCAAGTCGGCGGCCAAGGCGCTGATGGAGGCCGCCGGCGTGCCGCTGGTGCCCGGCTACCACGGCGATGATCAGGACGTGGAGACCTTCCGCCGTGCTGCCGAGCAGATCGGCTACCCGGTGTTGCTCAAAGCTACGGCTGGCGGCGGCGGCAAGGGCATGAAGATCGTCGAACGCGAGGCCGACCTGGCCGACGCCCTGGCCTCGGCGCAGCGAGAAGCGCAGTCGGCGTTCGGCGATGGGCGCATGCTGGTGGAGAAATACGTGCTGCAACCGCGTCACGTGGAGATCCAGGTATTCGCCGACGGGCATGGCAACTGCCTGTACCTCAACGAGCGCGACTGCTCGATCCAGCGCCGCCATCAGAAGGTGGTCGAAGAGGCCCCAGCGCCCGGGCTTACGCCCGAACTGCGCCGCGCCATGGGTGAGGCCGCGGTACGGGCCGCCCAGGCCATCGGCTACGTGGGCGCCGGCACTGTGGAATTCCTGCTCGATGCCCGCGGCGACTTCTTTTTCATGGAGATGAACACCCGCCTGCAGGTCGAGCACCCGGTGACCGAAGCGATCACCGGCCTCGACCTGGTCGCCTGGCAGATTCGCGTGGCCCGTGGCGAGCCGCTACCGATCAGCCAGGAACAGGTGCCGCTGCTGGGTCACGCCATCGAAGTGCGCCTGTACGCCGAGGATCCCGAAGGTGGCTTCCTGCCGGCCAGTGGGCATCTCGACCTGTACCGTGAGCCCGCGGCGGGGCCGGGGCGGCGGGTCGACAGCGGTGTGGCGCAGGGCGACGAGGTATCGCCGTTCTACGACCCGATGCTGGCCAAGTTTATCGCCTGGGGTGAGAACCGTGAGCAAGCGCGGCAGCGGCTGCTGGCCATGTTGGCCGAAACGCTGGTGGGGGGCTTCAAGACCAACCTGGCGTTTCTGCAGCGCATCCTCGCTCACCCGGCGTTCGCCGCTGCCGAGCTGGATACCGGCTTTATCGAACGGCATCAGGCGCAGTTGCTGCCGCCTGCGCAGGAACTGCCGGATGCCTTCTGGCAGCAGGCGGGTGCCGCCTTGCTGGCCACCGATGCCGACCGCCAGCGAGCCGATGATCCGTTCTCGCCTTGGGCAGCACGTAATGCCTGGCGCAGCGCCTTGCCTGCTATCACGCCGATGACGCTGACGTGTGGCGAGGTCACCCGTTGCGTACACGTCGAGCCGGTAGCCGCGCCGAAAAACGCGGTGCGTGAAGGCGATACGTTGTACCTGCGCTGGGGCGTGGAGTGGCTGGCGGTGGGTCGTTTCGATCCGCTTGCCGCCGCCGCGGCCAACACCGCGCACCAGGGCGGGCTCACCGCGCCCATGAACGGCAGCATCGTGCGCGTACTGGTTGCGCCTGGCCAATCCGTCGAGGCGGGCGCCGCGCTGGTGGTGCTGGAGGCCATGAAGATGGAGCACAGCGTCCGCGCGCCCCAGGCCGGCACCATCAAAGCCATTTACTGCGCCGAGGGCGAGTTGATCGCCGAGGGATCGGTGCTGGTCGAGCTGGAGGCACAGCCATGAGCCTGCCCCGGCGTGTTCGCCTGGTGGAAGTCGGCCCCCGTGACGGATTGCAGAACGAGAAGCAGCCGATCAGCGTGGCCGACAAGATACGCCTGGTCGATGACCTGAGCGCCGCCGGGCTTGGCTATATAGAAGTCGGCAGTTTCGTGTCGCCCAAATGGGTACCGCAGATGGCCGGCAGCGCCGAGGTGTTCGGCGGCATCGCCCAGCACCACGGCGTCACCTATGCGGCGCTGACGCCCAACCTGCAGGGCCTGCAGGCGGCGCTGCAGGCCGGCGTGCGCGAGGTGGCGGTGTTCGCCGCGGCGTCGGAGGCCTTCTCGCAGCGCAACATCAATTGTTCCATCGCCGAGAGCCTGAAGCGCTTCGAACCGTTGATGGACGCGGCTCGGCAGCATGGCGTGCAGGTGCGCGGCTATGTGTCCTGCGTGCTCGGTTGCCCGTACGAGGGCGCCATCGCCGCCGAACAGGTAGCGGCGGTAGCGGGCGAGTTGCAGGCCATGGGCTGTTACGAGGTGTCCCTGGGCGACACCGTCGGCGTGGGCACCGCGGCTGGTGTGCGGCGGTTGTTCGAGGTGGTGGGCCGGCGAGTACCGCGTGATCGCCTGGCCGGGCATTTTCACGACACTTACGGACAGGCATTGGTCAACATCTATGCCAGCCTCCTGGAAGGCATCGCGGTATTCGATGCATCGGTGGCCGGGCTTGGCGGCTGCCCCTACGCCGAGGGGGCGACCGGCAACGTGGCCAGCGAGGACGTACTCTATCTGCTGCAGGGGCTCGGCATCGAGACCGGGGTGGATTTGCCGCGGCTGATCGAGGCGGGGCAGCGCATCAGCCGCGTGCTCGGGCGGGAGTCCGCCTCGCGAGTCGCCCGAGCGCGTTCCCGGGCAGGCCATCAGTGAACTTCTGCGAGCAGAAAAACTCTTACCGGCTAGTCAGTTACGTCGCTGTTTCGCGAGATCGGCGCGGCGTGCTGAACGATCAGGTTGGCTTCGATGCCACCGTTCGCCACTTCTCGCAGAGCGCGTGTGATCTGCCTGGATAAATCCAGGCGCCGCGGCTTGCGTTGACACACTCACACACCCTAAGCTCGCGCCTTCACTCGATAGCCCTAGGGCGCAGCGGACAAGGAATCAGCATGAAACAGCATCGTTTGGCAGCAGCGATCGCCCTGGTGGGCCTGGTGCTCGCCGGTTGTGATTCGCAAACCAGCGACGTAAAACTGGAAACTCCGGCGCAGAAGGCGTCCTACGGTATCGGTCTGAACATGGGCAAGAGCCTGGCTCAGGAAGGTATGGATGACCTGGATCCGAAGGCCGTCGCCCAAGGCATCGAAGACGCCATCGGCAAGAAAGAACAGCGCCTGAAGGACGAAGAGCTGATCGAGGCCTTTGCCTCTCTGCAGAAGCGTGCCGAAGAGCGCATGACCAAGATGAACGAAGAAGCTGCCGCAGCTGGCAAGAAATTCCTCGAAGAGAACGGCAAGCGTGACGGCGTCACCACCACCGCTTCGGGCCTGCAGTACGAAGTGGTCAAGAAGGCCGATGGCGCTCAGCCCAAGGCTGATGACGTGGTTACCGTTCACTACGAAGGCAAGCTTACCGACGGCACCGTGTTCGACAGCTCCATCGAGCGTGGTACCCCGATCGACCTGCCGGTTGGCGGCGTGATCCCGGGTTGGGTCGAAGGTCTGCAACTGATGCACGTCGGCGAGAAGGTCAAGCTGTACATCCCGGCCGAACTGGCCTACGGCGCCCAGAGCCCGAGCCCGGCCATTCCCGCCAACTCGGTACTGGTGTTCGACCTCGAGCTGCTGGGCATCAAGGACCAGAACGCTCAGGAGCAAGCCGCTCCGCAAGCACCTGAGGCCGCTCCGGCCCAATAAGCGTCAGTTGCTTGAAACAACGCCCCGCCTGTCGGGGCGTTGTCGTTTCTGGGCGGGTTCCTAATCGCAAAAAACAGGAATTGCAAGCCTTGACAGTGCGGTTATGCACACTGCGACAAAGCTTCTTATTCAGTTGGTCAGGTTTTTAACGAAATCTTTTGATTTTTTAACTAATTGATTTAGCAAGGTTTTATCGGCTGGATAAAAAATGTCCGATCTGTGGCGAGGCCGCACGACAGGGGGCTTTGGTAAGCTAATCCCATAACTGTTCACAAGGTTATCCACAGCTACGGTGGATAACCACAGACAGCCCAGCAGCAGTGCGGGCTGACGAGGAGTGGTCATGAAAGCACCGTGGAATTTTGCCCGTTACCTGCCCATCGCCCAGCGCTTCCTCAAGCGGGGTCGTCTGCCGGCATTGCTGCTCGCCGTGACCCGCAAGAGCGGGGGCGGGGCGCGCAGCCTGTCATCGCTGAAAGGCGACCTGGGCTTGCTGCAGGAGCTGTGCGTGGCCTGGTGGCGCGGTAGCTACCGGGCGATCAACCCCCAGGCGCTGGTGGCGATCGTGGCCGGCCTGATCTACTTCGTGTCGCCACTCGACGCCATTCCCGATTTCATTCCCGGCCTTGGCTTGATCGACGACCTGGCAGTGCTGGCCTGGGTAATGAAAACCTGGGGCAGCGAGCTGGATGCGTTCCGCACCTGGCGCGACGCCCAGGACCGGGAAACCCGCGAGGCCATCGCCAAGCTGCCGGTGGCCGAGCGGGTAACGTGAGCGAAGCGGGCATCAGGCGCTGAAGCCACCGTCCAGGGTCAGCGCAGCGCCGGTTACCAGGCCTGCCTCGCTGCCTGCGAGCCAGGCGACCATGCCGGCAATTTCGTCGCTGCGGGCATGGCGCTTGATCGCCATGAAGCTGTGCATCAATGCGTTCAGCGGGCCGTCGGCGGGGTTCATGTCGGTGTCGGTCGGGCCCGGTTGCACCACGTTCACGGTGATGCCGCGAGGCCCGAAGTCGCGAGCCAGACCCTTGGCCATGCCGGTCAGCGCCGCCTTGCTGGCGCCATAGGCGGCGACGCCCTGCATCGGTGTCCGGTCGGCGATGTTCGAACCGATGAAGATGATCCGCCCACCGTCCGGCATTTGCCGCGCCGCGCTGATGGCAGCGTGGTACGGTGCCTGAATGTTGATGGCGAAGAGTCGGTCGATGGCGTCGGCATCCAGTTCCAGCGGGTCGCCGGCGACGAAGATGCCGGCGTTGACCACCAGCACGTCGATGGCGCCCAGTTTTTCGATGCCCGCGATCAGGGCCTGGCGGTCGGCGCTGTCGAGTTGCACGGCGGTGCTGCCGGTTTCCTCGGCGAGCCGCAGGGCCGGCGCCGCCGAACTGGCGTAGGTGAAGGTGACCTGTGCGCCATCACGGGCGAAGCGGCGCACCAGGGCGGCGCCGATACCGCGGCTGCCGCCGAGGACGAGAACGGATTGGCGATTCGAGTGGGACATGGGCTGAGCTCCTGTCAGAAGGTTTAGGTCAATGGCCGGCGACGAGCACGTCGCTGCGACGCTGGCCGGAAGGGAAACCGTGCTGGCTGGCCGCCGAGGCGATCCAAAGGGCGATCAGTAGCAATGCCAGCATCGTCCAGGGGAATACGCCGACGCCGAACTGACCCAGCAGCAGGCCACCACTGAGGCCGGCGGCGGCGATGGCGCTGTTCCAGATCACCACGTTCATCGACATCGCCACGTCGGCGCCGGGGCCGGCGGCATCTGCCAGGGCCGTCTGCAACAGCGTC
This sequence comes from Pseudomonas sp. PA1(2017), assembly GCF_001945375.1. Lineage (NCBI taxonomy): Bacteria > Pseudomonadati > Pseudomonadota > Gammaproteobacteria > Pseudomonadales > Pseudomonadaceae > Pseudomonas > Pseudomonas sp. PA1(2017). The sequence goes on along the minus strand of NZ_MSXU01000014.1, from coordinate 66,204 downwards.
GCGGCGCCGCCGAAGGTCAGCCCCCAGACGAACACGCCGGCATACAGCACGGTGGCTGATTGGGCATACAGGCCGAACAGCAGGGCGACCAGGGCGAAGGTGGCGAGGCTGGTGATCACCGCCTGGCGCAGATGGCGGTCGACCAGGCGGCCGGTGATCCAGATGCCGATCAGTGCGGCGACCCCGAATGCCAGCAGCACGATATCGACCTGGCTGCCCAGCCCGGCTGGGGCGACGAAGGGCGCGATGTAGGTGTAGAGCATGTTGTGGGCGAGCATCCAGGTCAGCACCACGGCCAGTACCGGGCGCACGCCTGGCGTCAGCAATACCGCCCGCAGGGGCACACGCTGGGTACGCGCCTGGCCGGGATAGTCCGGTACTTTGGCCAGTACCCAGACGATCAGCCCGATGCTCAGCAGCGACATCAATCCGAACGCCGTGCGCCAGCCCACCGCGCCACCGAGCCAGGTGCCGATAGGCACGCCGAGGGACAGCGCGATGGGCGTGCCGACCATGGCCAGCGCCAGAGCGCGCCCCTGTTGAGGCGCGGCGACCATGCGCCGGGCATAACCGGCGATCAGGCTCCAGGCCAGGCCCGCCGCCATGCCGGCGAAGAAACGTGCGACCAGGGTCAGCACGTAGTTCGACGACCAGGCCGTGATCGAGTTGAACAGCAGAAAGCCAATGATCGCCAGCAACAGCACGTTGCGCCGCCGCCAGCCCTGGGTGGCGATGGTCAGCGGAATCGCCGCCAGCAGCGAGCCCAGGGCATAGAGGGTCACCAACTGGCCGGCCAGGGCGGGAGATACGCCAAGGCCGGCGCTGATCTGTGGCAGCAGGCCCGCCGGCAGGGTTTCGGTGAGGATGCAGATGAAGCCGGTCATCGCCAGGGCAAGTAGCGCAGACACGGGCAAGGCGTCGGGTTTCGTGGAGTCGGTCATGGGGGAGTCCTCATTTATGTATCGTTCGGTACAAATGTAGGCTTGTCGGCTCCCAGTGGTCAATGACTTTTGTATCGACTAGTATTTAAGTCGTCAGGCAGGAGGATCCACATGGCACAGATGGGGCGCCCACGCACATTCGATCGGCAGGCGGCACTGGTACAGGCAATGCACCTGTTCTGGGAGCACGGCTACGAAGCCACTTCCTTGAGTCAGCTGAAGGCCGGCATCGCTGGCGGCATTTCCGCGCCCAGCTTCTACGCCGCGTTCGGTTCCAAGGAGGCCCTCTACAAAGAGGCGATGGCGCTGTACATGCAAACCCATGGCAGGGTCACCGAAAGTCTGTTCGACAGCGCGCTGCCGGCTCGCGAGGCCGTCGAGCTGGCGCTACGTCGCTCGGCCAGGATGCAGTGCGAGGCCGGCCACCCACGCGGCTGCATGGTGGCGCTCGGGGTGATCGGCGTGTGCACGCCGCTGGAAGGGGCGACGCTGCCGGGTGAGAACCGTCAGCGTACGCGAGAAGGGCTGAGCGACTGCATCACACGGGCCATCGCTGCGGGTGAGCTGGCTGGCGATACCGATGTCGCGGCGTTGACCTCGGTGTTCGACAGTTTTCTGCTGGGGCTCTCGACCCTGGCCCGCGATGGGGTCGAGCACGCCGCGCTGGACGCGGCGGTCACCCAGGTCATGAAGGTCTGGGACGGGTGCCGCGCGTAACGGCCAGGGCCGCACGCGCCTGATGCAGGGCCGGGGGTATTCAGTCGCGCTCGAGCAGCAGCGCCACACCCTGGCCACCGCCGATGCACAGGGTCGCCAGGCCTCTTCTGGCATCGCGCTTGAGCATTTCGTGGAGCAGGGTGACCAGCACCCGGCAACCGGAGGCGCCAATCGGGTGGCCGAGGGCGATGGCGCCGCCGTTGACGTTGACCTTTCCGGCATCCCAGCCCAGCTCCTTGCCGACCGACAGGGCCTGGGCGGCGAAGGCTTCGTTGGCTTCGATCAGGTCCAGCTGATCCAGCGTCCAGCCGGCTTTCTCCAGGCTGCGGCGGGTGGCCGATACCGGGCCGATGCCCATGATCGACGGGTCGACGCCGGCGTTGGCGTAAGCCTTTATCCGCGCGAGCACCGGCAGGCCAAGCGCCTCGGCCTTGTTGGCGCTCATCAGCAGCACCGCCGCGGCGCCGTCATTGAGGCTCGAGGCGTTGCCGGCGGTCACGCTGCCGTCCTTCTTGAATGCGGGCTTGAGCTTGGCCAGGGTTTCGGCCGTGGTGCCGGCGCGCGGCTGTTCGTCGGTGGCGAAGGACAGGGGTTCGCCCTTGCGCTGGGGAATCAGGATCGGGGTGATCTCGTCGGCGAAGCGCCCGGCCTCGATGGCGGCGATGGCCTTCTGCTGTGAAGCGGCGGCGAAGGCGTCCTGCTCCTCGCGGCTGATGGCGTATTTGTCCACCAGGTTCTCGGCAGTGATGCCCATGTGGTAGTCGTTGAAGGCATCCCACAGGCCGTCGCTGATCATCGTGTCGACCAGTTGCCCGTGGCCCATGCGCAACCCGGTGCGGGCCTTGGGCAGCACGTAGGGCGCCAGGCTCATGTTTTCCATGCCGCCGGCGATGATCACCTCGGCATCACCGCAGCGGATCGCCTGGGCGCCGAGATGCAGGGCCTTGAGGCCGGAGCCGCAGACCTTGTTGAGGGTCAGTGCAGGCACCGCGTGGGGCAGGCCAGCTTTGATGGCCGCCTGACGCGCGGTGTTCTGGCCGGCGCCGGCAGTCAGCACATGGCCAAGGATCACTTCGTCGACCTGTGCGCCATCCAGACCGGTCTGCTCGAGCAGCCGGCGGATCACCGCGGCGCCCAGATCGGTGGCCGGCACATCGGCCAGCGCTCCCTGGAAGCTGCCGATGGCGGTGCGGGTGGCTGCGACGATGACGACTTCTTGCATGACGTTCTCCTGACCAGATAGGCGGATGTTTTTATTGGCTGGTACGATCCTGACGCCGCCTCAGCCGCCATGCAAGTCCAGGATTTCCGATTGGTTGCATCGATAATGGTGTATGTGACGGCGCGTGCTGTGCAGCGAAGCGGCGTGCTAGATTCCGGGCGTCATCAACCCATCAGGATCATTCTCATGGCTGAATCCCGTGCAACGGTCACCACCGAACAGGGGCTGCGCTGCCTGACCCGCCTGTGCCGGCACTGGAGCCACAAGTTCCAGGTGAGCCTCGACGAGCAGCGCGGCGAGATCGTCTTCGACCCGGCGCGCCTTGTCCTGACCCGCTTCGAGGGCGGCCTGACGGCGGTCATCGAGGCGCCAGACACCGACACGCTCGATCATCTCGAGCCCGTGGTGGCCGACCATATGCAGCGCATGGTGGCCGACGAAACCCTGCAGATAGACTGGCAGCGCTGAGCGTCCTGGCGCCTCACTCCCGAGAGCGGCGAACGTGCTGGTAGACTAGGCGGCTTTGAACGCCATCCTGGATCGTCAATGGATCGTCCCGTCTTTCGTCGCACCTTCCTTCACCCGCGGTTCTGGCCGCTGTGGGTCGGGCTCGGCCTGCTGTGGCTGACCGTGCAACTGCCCTACGGCGCGCTGCTGCGCCTGGGCCGTGGCCTGGGCTGGCTGATGTATCGCACGGCTGGCTCGCGTCGGCGCATCGCCACGCGCAACCTGGAACTGTGCTTCCCGCACATGCCGGCAGACAAGCGCGAGCGTCTGCTCAAAGAGAATTTCGCCTCCACCGGCATCGCCTTCTTCGAGATGGCCATGAGCTGGTGGTGGCCGCGCCACAAGCTGGCGCGCCTGGCCCACATCGAGGGCATCGAGCACCTGCAGCAGGCCCAGGCACAAGGGCAGGGGGTGATTCTCATGGCCGTGCACTTCACCACCCTGGAAATCGGCGCCGCCTTGCTCGGCCAGGTGCACACCATCGACGGCATGTACCGTGAGCACGGCAACCCGGTGTTCGATTTCGTGCAGCGCCGCGGCCGCGAACGTCATAACCTGGACGCCACCGCCATCGAACGCGAGGATGTGCGGGCGATGATCAAGGTACTGCGCGCCGGCAGAGCGATCTGGTACGCACCCGATCAGGATTATGGCCGTAAGCAGAGCCTGTTCGCGCCGCTATTCGGCATCCAGGCGGCGACCGTCACGGCCACCACCAAGTTCGCGCGCCTCGGCCGCGCCATCGTGTTGCCGTTCACCCAGATGCGTCTGCCTGATGGCGGCGGCTATCGTTTGACCATCCACCCGCCGCTGACCGATTTCCCCGGTGAGAACGAAGAGGCCGATTGCCTGCGGGTTAACCAGTGGGTCGAACAGGCCATCGTCACGTGCCCCGAGCAGTATCTGTGGGCGCATCGGCGCTTCAAGACCCGTCCAGAAGGCGAGCCCAAGCTCTACTGACCACCCGAACCGGAATCGACGCAATGAAGCAGGACGCTAGCGGCAACCCGGCTACCACCGGGCTCATCCTTTCCGGCGGTGGCGCACGGGCCGCCTACCAGGTCGGTGTGTTGTCGGCGATCGCCGAGCTACTGCCCGAGGCGTCGTCGCACAATCCCTTTCCGGTCATCGTCGGCACCTCGGCGGGGGCCATCAACGCCGTCAGTCTGGCCTGCGGGGCGCTGCACTTTCGCGAGGCGGTCAAGCGCCTGAGCAGCGTGTGGCGCAGCTTTCATACCGATCAGGTGTACCGCAGCGACTGGCCCGGCGTGCTGCGTCAGGCCAGCCGCTTCATCGGCCACAGCATGCTCGGCCTCGGCAAGCAGGTGCCGGTGGCGCTGCTCGACAGCTCGCCGCTGGCCAAGCTGCTCGAACGGGAACTGGATTTCTCCGGCATCGCCGCTGCGGTTCGCCATCGCCAGTTGCGCGCCGTGGCGGTGACTGCGTTCGGTTACGAGTCGGCCCAGGCGGTGACCTTCTATCAGGGCCGCGCAGCCATCGATCCCTGGTTCCGCCATCGTCGGGTCGGCGTGCCAACGCGCCTGGCGTTGCCGCACCTGCTGGCCAGCACGGCGATTCCGCTGATCTTCGAACCGGTGAAGATCAACCGCGAATACTTTGGCGACGGCGCCGTGCGGCAGATGGCGCCGATCAGCCCGGCTCTGCACCTGGGCGCGACCAAGGTGCTGGTGGTGGGCGTAAGCGGCAACCCGGTCGGCAACCAGGCCGGCGGTGCACCGGCGCCGGTACCGGGCGGCGTGCAGCCGAGCCTGGCGCAGATTGCCGGGCATATGCTCAACAGCACCTTCATCGATAACGTGGAAAGCGACATCGAATTGCTCGAACGCCTCAACCAGCTGGGCCGCCTGGTGCCCGCCGAGCAGCGCAGTCGCACCTACGGGCTCACCCCGGTGGAAGTGCTGGTGATCTCGCCGAGCCAGCCGCTGGACGTGATCGCCGCGCGTCACCGCCGCGAAATGCCGGCGGCGCTGCGCCTGTTCCTGCGCGGCCCCGGCGCGACCCGCGATGGCGGCGGCGGGGTGCTTAGCTACCTGCTGTTCGAGCCGGGTTACTGCAGCGAACTGATCGAACTGGGCTACCAGGACGCCATCGCCAAGAAAGCGCAGATCCAGGCGTTTCTCGGGCTGGTGCCTGCTGCTACGGGGTGAGCCGTCGAACCTGGGTATCGTTTCGCTCAACCCAGGCTACCTATCTGACCGCACAGGCTTTCAGCCGAAACGCTCCAGCTGCATTTCCTGCAAGCGGCTCAGGGTGCGTCGGAAGGCGAAGGCCAGATAGCCTTCGGTATACAGCGCCTCCAGCGGCACGGCGGCTTCCACGTACAGCGGCACGCGACGGTCGTAGCACTCGTCCACCAGGGCGATGAAGCGCCGCACCGCATTATCGTGAATCGACAGCGCTGGCAGCTGGCGGTCGCCGGCCTCCACCCGTTCAGCGGCGTCTTCGGTGCCGCGGGCAATCCTTGCCGGGCGCTGCTGCGCGCTGAGGGCCGGTACATCGCCCAGCACGATGGCCTTGAAACGGTCACAGAGCAGAATGAAGTCCCCGGTCGCCAGCGGTTGTTCGCAAAGCTGGTCGAACCCGCCGTGCAGCACCCGTTCGCTGTGGTCGTGCACGGTGATCCGACGATGGCCGACCTGCAGCGGCTCGTGGCTGACCGGCTCGCCCTGGCGCAGTGCTGCCAGCAGCCCGGGCAGGGCGCTCGGCTGGCCGGCTTGGCGCAGCCAATAGCGCTGGTGCCCTTGGCCGGGGTGTTGGCGATGATCCTGGCTGCCGTCCACCGCCACCACCTGCATGTGCAGCAGCAGGGCGTCGATGGCGGGCAGGAAGCGCTCGCGGTTATGGCCGCCGGCGTACAACTGCTCCGGCGGCTGGTTGGAGGTGGCGACCAGCACCACGCCCTCGTCGAACAGCGAACGGAACAGCCGCCCGAGCAGCATGGCGTCGCCGATATCGCTGACGAACAGCTCGTCGAAGCACAGCACGCGAATCTCAGCCGCCAGTTCCCGGGCCAGCACCTGCAGGGGCTCGGCGGTGCCGGTCAGCTCGAACAGGCGGCGGTGCACCCAGCCCATGAAGTGATGGAAGTGCTGGCGCCGGGCGGGCACCTGCAGCGCCCCATGGAAACTGTCCATCAGCCAGGTCTTGCCACGCCCCACCGGCCCCCAGAGATAGACGCCCTGGGGCAAGTCACCGCGCTGCAGGGCTTCGTAGCAGCGCTGCAATTGTTCGGCCGCGTGCTGCTGGGCGGCATCACTGACGAAGCCCTGCTGTTCGACGGCCAAGCGGTACGCCTCGAGCGGCGTGCGGGTGTGGATGTTCATGCGTCGGGCGCCTGGAAGATGGCTTCGATAGGGCGTTCGAACAGCCGAGCGATCTTGAAGGCCAACGGCAGGCTGGGGTCGTAGCGGCCGGTTTCGATGGCATTCACCGTCTGCCGGGAGACGCCCAGGCGTTCACCCAGCTCCGCCTGGGACCAACCCTGGCCATTGCGCAACCCGCGCACCTGGTTGATCACCGGTAGCGCCTCCAGCCCAGCCACGCGCCAAAGCCCCACAGGGCGGCGAGCAGTGGCCACACGAAGAACATCGACAGGCGCGGAAAACCGGCGGTTTCCAGAAAGCCATAGCTGAAGGTGATCAGTGCCGTGCCGACGAACGCCAGCGCCAGGGCCTCCAGGTGAATCGTCCGGGCCAGTTCGTCGAGCTGACGGATCTGGCGAATCACCGTAATCGCCACGACGATCATCGGTACGATGGGGATCAGTGCACACAGCGTCCGCAAGATCCCCTCGGGTAAGAGCGCCTGGGTCAGGCTGCTGACGGCCACGGCTGTGATATAGGCGGTTATCGCCAGGCAGAAGTGGATAGCGAAACGTTTGGAGTCGGTCATGGCGCTGCACCGTGGATGGAAAGTTCGCTTTACATTAGGGTGATGTACTTGCGTAGTCAAGCAAGCTTTACATTCGACGCCGCAACGGGCCTGTGAACCTAGTCACCGTTGTCTGCTCCGCGTGCCGTTAGGTACGCTGCGCGACTGCCAACGACGGAGCGCGACCATGCCCATTCGCCCACGCCTACCGGCCGACCATGCCGTGCTTCTGGATATCTGGCACCGCGCCGTGCTGGCCACCCATGACTTTCTCACTGCCGAGGATGTCCAGAGCCTCTATCGTCAGATGGATGAGCTGTACCTGCCGGCCGTGGCCGTGCACGTGTGGACGGACGCCGGCGGGCAGGTGCGCGGTTTTATCGGCCTCGGCGACCGCCACGTGGAAATGCTCTTCGTCGACCCCGATTGCCGTGGTCAGGGCGTGGGCTCGCAGCTGCTGGACGATGCCCGGAGGCGGCTCGGGCCACTGACCGTGGACGTCAACGAGCAGAATCCAGCCGCCCACGGTTTCTATCGCCAGTCCGGTTTTCGGGACACCGGGCGTAGTGAATTGGACGGTGAAGGCCGACCGTTTCCGCTGATCCATATGGCGTATCGAGGCGAGTCCGGCTGAACGCTTGTCCGAGAGCCATCCCTCGACCGGTCCCGAGCTGGCAGTCAGCCAGGCTGCGCCCCGAACAGGTTGGCGCCCATATGGTCGATCAAGGCTCTGAGCTTGGGCAGTGCATACTTGCTGGTCGGCCAGAGCATCCAGAAGGTTCCCGCACTGTCGAGATGGTCGGCGAGGACGGTTTGCAGACGACCGGTGGCGATCTGCCGAGCGACCATGAAGTCCGGCAGGCAGGCGATACCCTGGCCGGCGCAGGCAACCTGCAGCAGGCTGGCGATGCTGTTGCAGATCGCGCGGGGCTTTAGTGTGGCTTGCAGGTCGCTGTGGTTGCCGCGCAGCGGCCAGCGCTCCAGCTTGCCGCTAGCATGGAAGCGGTGCATCAGGCAGGCATGTTCGCGTAGCTCGGCGGGTGTGCTGGGCGTGCCGTGCTGATGCAGATAATCAGGCGTCGCCACCAGGTTCAGGCTGAAGCTGCCAAGCTGGCGCGCGGTCAGGCGTGAGTCCTGCAGGGTGCCGGTGCGTGTTACCGCGTCGAAACCTTCTTCGAAGATATCGACCATGCGGTTCGACAGGTCGATGTCCAGCTCGATCTGCGGGTAGCGCTGCATGAATTCGATCAGTACCGGCATCACCAGTTCGCCCACCCGCGGCAGGCTGATACGCAGCCGTCCGCTGGGGGCGGCGGCGGCACTGGATATCTCCAGCTGGGCGGCTTCCAGCTCGCAGAGCACCTTGCGGCAGCGTTCCAGAAACCGCTGGCCCTCGGGGGTCAGGGTCATGCTGCGGGTGCTGCGATGCAGCAGGCGCACGCCGAGACGCTGCTCCAGGCGGGCGATGCTTTTGCCTACTGCGGAGGCGGAAACACCCAGCAGCCGGGCACTGTCGGTGAAGCTGCAGGTGTTGGCGACTTGTACGAAGACGGCGATGCCGCTGAGGTTATCCATACGGCTAGTGTGCCTGAAAGATTCCGGACTCAAGTGTCCTATAAGTTGAGAATAATGGCCTGTTTTTCTCGATGATGCGGCTGCCTACGCTGGCTGTGCTCGGTCGGCCGCGGGTCGCGGTACCGAGAGCTGACAGGCGCACCATTCGATGCTCAACGACAATTCCACGCTCATCGCGAGTCCGGCAGACGAGCCGACCACCGAGCGGCTGCCGCTCAACGGGCTGCTGGTCCTCGCCGCTGCGGGTTTCATCACCATTCTTACCGAGGCCTTGCCGGCTGGCCTGCTGCCGCAGCTGAGTGCCGACCTTGACGTCAGTCAGGCCATGGCCGGTCAGATGGTCACCCTGTATGCGTTGGGATCGCTGTTGGCGGCCATTCCAATGGTCATCGCTACACGCCGTTGGCGCAGGCGACCACTGCTGCTACTGGCGATCGGCGGCTTTGCCGCGGTCAACAGCATCACCGCGTTGTCCAGCCTTTACGGATTGACGCTGGTCGCGCGGTTCTTCGCCGGAGTGTTTGCCGGGCTTCTCTGGGCGCTGGTTGCCGGGTATGCGGCGCGCATGGTCGCGCCTCATCTGGCTGGGCGGGCGATTGCCGTGGCCATGGTCGGTACGCCGTTGGCGCTGTCGCTGGGGATACCGGCGGGAACCTGGCTCGGGACGCTGCTGGGCTGGCGTTACACCTTTGCGCTGATGAGTGTTCTGACCCTGTTGTTGCTGGTCTGGGGGCACGTCGTGTTGAAAGACTTTCCCGGCCAGGACGATGCCCGGCCTGCCTCGTTGGGCGGCGTGGTCAGGCTGCCGGGTGTACGTTCCGTGTTGGCCGCCATCTTGGTCTTCGTACTGGCGCACAACCTGCTTTACACCTACATCGCGGCATTTCTCGCTCATCTGGGCATGGCGGGTGAGGTGGATCGCGTGCTGCTGGCATTCGGCCTGGCCGCGCTGCTGGGAATCTGGCTGACGGGGCTGCTGATCGATCACAGTCTGCGGCCGCTCAGTTTGCTCAGTGCTGCGACACTGGCGCTGGCCTGCACGCTCTTGGCGTTGTGGAATGATTCTGCCGCGCTGGTGTACGGCGCTGTGGCGGCTTGGTGCGTGGCGTTCGGCGGCATACCCGCGCTGTTCCAGACCGCATTGATCCGCGCATCAGGGAAGGATGCGGATGTCGCTCAGTCGATGTGCGTCACGGCCTGGAATCTCGGCATCGCGGGTGGAGGTATCGCGGGCGGGTTGCTGCTGGCTCGGTTCGACAGCACGATCTTGCCATGGGCTGCTGCCGGGTTGGGATTGGTGACCGTAGCGATCATCTTCCAGGCGCGGCGACATGGATTCGCCTGAGTCGATAAACCGTTATAAGCAAATGCTTACTCGGTATATGTCCTTTATGTTCAAGTAGTTATCCTGCGCGCCTGACAAATGAGCCGACAACGGCAATTGGGGCAGGTATGGATTTTGGTGGCTTGGGCTTCGTCATCGCGGGGCTGGTAGTAGGCTTTATCGTGGGCATGACGGGCGTGGGCGGCGGCTCACTGATGACACCCATTCTGCTGTGGTTCGGCATCAACCCGGCAGCGGCGGTCGGCACCGACTTGCTGTATGCGGCGATCACCAAGGCTGGTGGGGTTTTCGTCCACCAGCGCAACCGCAATATCGACTGGTCGGTGACCGCCTGGTTGGCGGCGGGCAGCGTGCCTGCGGCCTTGTTGACGCTGCTGGCGCTGACTCTGCTGCCGGGCGATCAACATGCCACCAACGCCTTGATCAAGCATTCTCTGGGTATCGTGCTGCTGCTCACGGCCACGGCGATCCTGTTCAAGAAACAGCTGTTCTCCTTCGCCAGCCGCCATGCCGGCGATGGGTTTCACTTCAGCCCGGGGCGGCTCAACGCGTTGACGGTCGTGGTCGGCCTGGTGCTCGGCTTCATGGTCACCCTGACCTCCATCGGTGCCGGCGCCCTGGGCACCGTGGCGCTGTTCCTGCTCTATCCGCTGATGCCCACGCGCCGCCTGGTGGGCACCGAAATCGCCCACGCCGTGCCGCTGACCTTGGTGGCCGGTCTTGGCCATGCTGGGCTCGGCAATCTGGACTGGGGCGTGCTGGGTTATCTGCTGCTGGGCTCGCTGCCGGGCATTTTCTTCGGCAGCCACCTGTCCGGGCGCGTATCGGACAACGTGCTGCGCCCGTTCCTGGCGATCATGCTGATGGTGATCGGTTACAAGCTGGCGTTCTGATTAGCGCAACCTGAGCGGCCCGTGGTGCGCCATGGGTAACTGCGTTGCCTTCGTGGCAGCGCAGGGCGCCATCAGGGCTTTCACTTCGATAGCAAGGCGATTGGTTATGGCTAGCAGCATCTGATATCTCGCGCTGTTTGCTGCACAGGTGTTCGTCGAAACTGCCCAGCCCCGTTCGCTGGACGCGCATTGGCATAGCGCTAGCGAAGCATGTTTACCCGACTCACGTGGCTGACGGATAATGCGCCGGTGCAAGCGTTCGTGGCGGGCCATCTTGGCGCGTCGACGTGGGATCAGAGGACCAGATGGCAGCGAAGACCGTCACCAGCAAGCAAGCTGAAGTGCAGCGCATCGTCGATGTGTTGTTCAAGGCTATCGCACAGCATCGCTTGCCGCCCGGAACGCGCCTGATCGAAGCGCAGATCGTCGAGACCCTGCAGGCCAATCGCAATCATGTTCAGGCGGCGCTGCAACGTTTGGCCTTGCAGCGGGTGGTGACCATCGAGCCGAACCGCGGCGCCATGGTCGCTCAGCCCAGCGCCAAGGAGGCGCGGGAGATATTCGCGGCGAGGCGCGCCATCGAGCGGGCCATCGTCGAAAGCATCACGCCGGCGATCATGCACAAGCAGCGTCAGCGGGTGGCTACTCACATGAGCAACGAGCGCAAGGCCACCAGTGCTACCGATCGGCGCGCCATCGTTCGCGAGCTGAGCGAGTTTCACCTGATGCTCGGCGAGATCAGCGGCAACTCGGTGCTCAGCGAGATCCTCGCCAACCTGATGGTGCGCAGCTCACTGATCGTCGCCCTTTACCAGCGCAATGACGTGCCGTCCTGCGCCTCGGACGAACACCAGCAGATCATCACCGCGCTGGAGAAGGGCGACCATGCGCAGGCTGCTGCGGTGATGCTCGAACACCTGGACGAACTCGAAGCCCAGCTGGACCTGGATGACCAGGCCGAGCCCGAGATCAACCTGCGTCAGGCATTGGCGGGGCTGTAACGCGGTAGCTCATGGATCTGCCATAAATGTGTGCGCAACTGGTGAGACTCAAAGCGCCATCTCGCGCCTGAACACCTCCAGCGTATGCGCCTTGACCCGCACGAACTCCGGATGGCTCATGATCTCCGCACCCCGTGGGCGGGGCAGGTCGAACCTGACGATTTCGGCAACCCGGGTGGGGCGTCGGGTCAGCAACAGGATCTCATCGGCCAGAAATACCGCGTCTTCCAGATCATGGGAGACGATCAGCATGGTGACGCCGGTCGCCAGTTGCACCTCCTGCAATTTGTCGCGGATGAACAAGGTCATCTCGAAATCCAGCGCGGAGAACGGCTCGTCGAGGAACATCACTTCCGGGCGCGGCGCCAGTGCCCGCATGATGCACACGGTCTGCTGCTGGCCGCCGGAGAGCTCGTAGGGATAACGGTCGAGATCGAAGCGGATATCGAACATCTGCGTGAGTTCCTCGACGCGTGCGTTCACATCCGCCTTGCTCATGCCCTGGCGAACCAGCGGATAGGCGATATTGGCGCGGGCACTCATCCACGGGAACAACGCATCGCGATAGTTCTGGAACACGTAGCCGATCGTGGTCTGGGCGAGCGTCTTGCCATCGAACAGAATCTCGCCTTTGTCCATCGGCAGCAGCCCGGCGATCATGTTCATCAGGGTCGACTTGCCGCAGCCGTTGGGCCCGAAGGTCGAGACGATCTTGCCGCGCGGCAGGTCGAGGTCCAGGTCGGTGTACAACGGCTGGCCGGCAAAGGCCTTGCTCAGGCCGCGAATGGTGACATGGGTATCGGCGCGCGGTGTGTTGCCGGGTGCCTGTGAGGTGCCAAGAGTGTGGGCGAGGGAAAGCGCGTGCGTCATGCCTGGCTACTCCAGTGGACGGTTTTTTTCTCGATGAGCAGGAACGCCAGGTTGAGCAGATAGCCCAGGGCGCCGGTGATCAGGATCGAGGCGTACATGTCCTTGATGTTGAAGACCTGCTGGGCATCGATGATTCGGTGGCCCAGGCCGTTCTCCGAGCCGATGAACATTTCTGCGACGATCACGATGACCAGGGCGATGGACACCCCGGTACGCAAGCCGACGAAGGTCTGCGCGAGGCTTTCCATCAACAGGATGTCCTTGAAAATGTGCCAGCGCGAAATGCCCATCACCTTGGCGGCCATCAGCCGGGTTTTCTTGGCGTTCATCACGCCGTAGGCGCTGTTGAACAGAATCACCAGCACGGCGGCGAAGGCGGCGATGGCGATCTTGTTCGCATCGCTGATGCCGAAGATCAGCATGAACAGCGGGATCAGCGCCGAGGAGGGCGTCGAGCGAAAGAAGTCGATCAGGAACTCCAGGCTGCGGTAGACCTTTTCGCTGCTGCCCAGAATGACCCCCAGGGGCACGCCCACCGCAGCCGCGAAGGCGAACGCGGCCAACGTGCGGTAAAGGGTCGAGGCAATGTCGGTGCGCATGGATGATTCGCTGAACGACTGGAACATGAAACCCAGGGTTTCGAGCGGCGAGGGCAGCAGAACCGGATTCAGCCACTGTGCGCTGACGGCCAGCTGCCATAACGCGAACAGCAGCAGCGGGCCGATCAGCGGCAGCAGGCGCGAGGACCAGGGTGATGTCATGGCGATTCTCCTCAGCCCTGATAGATCAGCGCAGCCACGTCGATCGGTTTGCTGAAGATGTTCCGCTCTGTGAACACGTCATAGAACTTCTGGAACCACTGCAGGTTGTCGCCTTGCAGTTCGGAATACATGACGAAGCCCGGCAGTGGCACCTCGTTGACCAGATCCGCTTCGATGCTGGTGTAGCCGACGATGTTCTTGCGTGCCTGCTCCGGCTGCACGGCAATGAATTCCACGGCCTTCTGGTAGGCGGCGATGAAGGCCTTCGCCTGCTCCGGTTTGCGCTCGATGAAGCTGCTGTTCAGCGCCGCCGCACCACCGAACCAGGGCGCATCGGCATTGCCGAGCACGTACTTGGAGATGACGCCGGTTTCCAGGGTGCGCGACAGGTTCTTCATGCGCCCCACGGTGCCGGTCGGCTCCAGCGTGTAGACCCCGTCGATCTGGCCGGCCGCCAGGGCTGGTGCGTGCTGGCCGACGGGGAGTTCGATGACCGACGGGTCGGAGAAGCCATTTTTCTCCAGAATGATCTTGGCCATGGTGACGTTCTGGATGCCGGGGCCGCAGGCGATCTTCTTGCCTTGCAGATCGCCGATGCTTTGCGCGGTGCTGTTGAGCGGCACCAGAAACTCATCCAGAACCAGGCGGTGGTTCGACGGGTTGGAGCAGATGATCTTGAACAGCCCCGGCATGGTGATCGCGCCGAGGCCGAGCGCGCCGGTCGCTGTGCCGTTGGCGCAACCGTGAATGCGACCGGTGATCATGCCTTCGACGATTTGCTGCGGGCTGGAGAACTTGACGCTTTTGACGTTCAGCCCGGCGTCCTTGAATAAGTCCTGTTCCAGGCCGACATACAGCGGAAGACCGCCGACGATGGGCCAGTAACCGATACGAATTTCCTCGTCATCGGCGAACGCGCCTGCAGGAAGCAGGCTGCCGAGCGTCAGCGCGCTTCCCGTCACGCCCAGCCACTTCAGCAACTGGCGACGATCCAGCTGGAGACAACGATTTTCAGGTTTGCGGTCTTTCATCGGTTTTCCCTGTTTCAGATGTGGCGTATGCAGAGCTGCAAGCACGTGCCGTTCCAGGTTGATAAAGTCATTGAATTCAGTGGCTTGGGTATTTTCCGTGACGTAATCACGGCGATATCTGCGCAGCGCGGATAAACAGGCCCCAGGTTGGCGCACGAGCCCCGGTTGCCGACCCTGTCACCTTCACGATGGGCGCCGTCATGGCTTGAACAGCCGTGCCTGGGCGCGCTCGAAGGTCTTGCGGCCGGCCTTGTAGCCCATCAGCGGTGGGCTGATCTCAGCCACCACGGCGGCCAGCGACGGCGCATCGAATACGATGAAGTCGGCGCGGCAGCCGGGCGTCAGGCCATAGGCGGGCAGGCGCAGCAGGCGGGCCGACTCACTCGACACCCAGCTCAGGCAGCGCAGCAGTTCGGTTTCGGTCGCGAGTTGGCTGACGTTGGCGAACAGGTTGGCCTGGCGCACCAGCGAGGCGTCTCCATACGGGGTGAAGGGGTTGCCGATGTTGTTGGTCGACAGCGAACAGGTCACGCCACAGGCGTGCAGGTGCTGCAAAGGCGCCAGGCCACGGGGCCGGTTGTGGAAGTGTTCGCGGCCGGTGAGGAACAGATCGGTACTCGGCAGGCAGGTAACCTGCACGCCGGCCTCGGCCAGCGACTGGGCGACCGCCAGCAGAGTCTCCCTGGGCAAAGTCGACAGCTTGGTGACATGGCCGATGGTCACCCGGCCACCCCAGCCGTGCTGATGGGTGCAGCGGATCACCTCGCCGATGGTCATGCTTTCGGGGTTGAGATCGAAATCCAGGTGGAAATCCAGGTCGCGGTCGAACGCCACCGCCAGTTCGAACAGCCGGCGGATTTGTGCGCCAGGGTCAGCATCGGTGTACGGGCAGCCGCCCAGCACCTCGGCACCCATGGCCAGCGCCTCGCACAGCAGGGTTTCGGTGCCGGGGTTGTTGAGCAGGCCCTCCTGGGGGAATACGCAGATTTCCAGGCTGATGGCCCAGGCGTAATCGGCCTGCAGGCGGCGCACCGCATTGAAGCCGGTCAGGCCGATCTGCGGGTCGATCTCGACGTGCGTGCGCATGTGCGTGGTGCCCTGGATGATGGCCTTGTCGAGCACCTGGGCACCGCGTTGGTAAACGTCCGCTTCGGTGAACTCGGCCTTGGCCGAGCGGGTCTGGGCGATGGCCTCGGCCAGGGTGCCTTCGCTCAGCTGGCAGCGCTGCATGATGCAGGCCTTGTCCAGATGGATATGGGTTTCCACCAGGCCGGGCAGCAGCAGCTTGCCCTGCAGGTCGAGGATCTCGGCGCCGGCACCTGGCGCACTGACGAAGCGGCCGTCTTCCACGTACAGGGTCTCAAGTGCCGTGGCATCGGCGCCGAGGCGGGCATTGATGAGGGTCAGTGCGCTCATGCTGCGGCGCCTCCCAGGTAAGCCGCTTCCAGTTCCGGGTCGCCGCGTAGCGCTTCGGCGCTGCCAGATTTGACGATGCGTCCGGTTTCCAGCACGTAGGCGCGATCAGCCACCTGCAGGGCGAGGTTGGCCATCTGGTCGACCAGCAGCAGGGTCACGCCTTCGTCGCGCAGGGCGGCCAGGGCGTCGTACAGCTCGCCGATCATGGCGGGCGACAGGCCCAGGGAAGGCTCGTCGAGCAGCAGGATCTTCGGTTTGGCCATCAGCCCGCGGCCGATCGCCACCATCTGCTGCTCACCGCCGGAGAGCAGGCCGGCCGGGCTGTCGATGCGATCACGCAGACGCGGGAAGCGCCGCAGGATACTGTCGATTTCCGCCTCGGCATCGAAGGCTTCCTTGCGCGAGTAGCCGCCGAGCAGCAGGTTGTCACGCACGCTGAGTTGCGCGAACACCTGACGGCCCTCCGGCACCAGGGCCAGGCCCTGGGTGGCGATGGTGCTGGCGTCGGCGTGTTCGATGTTCTCGTTGTCGAGCAGAATGCTGCCGCCACTGGCTCTGTGCAGCCCGGCCAGGCACTGCAGGATGCTCGACTTGCCGGCTCCGTTGGCGCCCAGGATGGCGATCAGCTCGCCAGGGTTGACCACGATATTGACCTTGTCGACCACCGGTGCGGCGCCGTAGTCGATCACCAGATCCTTGATGTACAGACGAGCATTGCGCGAGCCATCCCAGGCCTCGGCCCGCGGTGTGGCCTGATAGCGGGTGCCGCCCAGGTAAGCGGCGATCACCCGTTCGTCCTTGCGCACGTCCTCCGGTACGCCCCAGGCGATGGGCTTGCCAGCGTCGAGCACCAGCAGGCGCTCGGACACGGCCATCACCAGGCCCATATCGTGTTCGACCAGGATGACGGCGATACCAAACCCGGCCAGGGTTCTGAACAGGCCCGCCAGGCGATCGGTGTCGCTGCGGCTGAGCCCGGCAGCCGGCTCGTCGAGCAGCAGCACGCGTGGGCAGGTGGCCAGGGCGCGGGCGATTTCCACCAGGCGCCGGTCGACGTGGGCCAGGTCATCGGCCGGGGTGTTCACCGAACCGCCATAACCGACCAACGTCAGCAATTGCAGCGCCAATTGGCGCCGGGTTTCGCTGGCGCACTTCAAGGGCAGGCCGAGACGACCCTGCTGCATGGCCACCAGCAAATTCTCCAGCACCGACAGTTCGCCGAACAGCTGGGTAGTCTGGTAAGTGCGGGCGATGCCGGCGCGGGCGATCTTCCAGGCCGGCAGGCCGGCCAGGGGGCGGCCCAGGTCGATACTGCCGCTATCGGGTGCGTAGAAGCCGCTGATCATGTTCAGCACCGTGGTCTTGCCCGCGCCATTGGGGCCGATGATGCTGGTGATGCTGCCCGCCGGTGCATGCAGGCTGACGTGTTGCGCCGCCTGCACGCCGCCGAAGCGAATGCCGATGTCCTTGACCTGAAGGCCTTCGGGGGCGGCGTTGTCCTGCTGGAAGAAGGCGCTCAGTTGCGCCTGATCGAAAGTCGCCGGGGCGGCCTGGTGGGCAGGTCGCAGCCACAGGCTGGCCAGGGTGCCGAGCAGCCCTCGCGGTGCAGCCCAGAGCACGCAGAGCAGTAGCACCGAGAAGATCAGCAGGCGGTATTCGGCGAAATCCGAGAGCATTTCCGGCAGCAGCACGATCAGCAGGGCACCGAGCAGTGGGCCGAACAGGGTGCCGCTGCCGCCGACGATCACGGCCAGCACGAACAGGATCGATTGCGAGAAGGGGAACGAGGCCGGGTTGATGAACATCATCAGCGGCGCCACCAGAGAACCGGCCAGGCCAGTCAGCAGGGCGGACAGGGCGAAGGCCAGGGTCTTGGTCTGCACCGGGTTGAAGCCGAGGGAGCGGGCGGCGATCTCGGTGGATTTCACGGCGCGCATGGCCATGCCCCAGCCACTGCGACGCAGGCGCTGGAACAGCGCCAGGGCAGCAATCATCAGGGCGGTGGCGATCAGGGCCAGGCTCACGCTTGGATCGAGGCTGCCGATTTCCGGCATGGGAATGCCCATCAGGCCGTTGGCCCCGCCGGTCAGCGAGCGCCATTCGATCAAACCGTGGTGGACCACCAGGGCGAAGGCGATGGTGATCATCGCCAGGTACGGGCCGCTGACGCGCAGGGCCGGAATCGCCAGCAACGCGCCGATGGCCGCGCAGGCCAGGCCGGCGGTGATCATCGCCAGGCCCAGGGGCAGGCCGGCCATGGTCAGCAGCGCGGACACATAGGCGCCGATGGCGTAGAAAGCGATGTGGCCGAAAGAGATCTGTCCGCTCAGGCCGATCAGAATGTTCAGGCCCACGCCAACCACCACGGCCAGCGCGCAGAAGGTGAAGACCAGCAGCGAGTAGCTGTCGAGCAGCAGCGTGGCGGCAATGCAGGCCAGCGTCAGCAGGGCCAGGGAAGCGGGAGCGAACAGCGAATTCTTCAGGGTCATACTTTCACCAGGGTCTTGCTGCCGAACAGGCCATTGGGGCGCAGCGCCAGGGCCAGGATGACCAGGGCGAAGGTGAACAACTGGGTGAAGGCCGAGCCGAAATAGAGGGTCACCAGCGCCTCGACCAACCCGAACAGCAGGCCGGCGGCGAATACCCCGCCAGCGCTGGCGATGCCGCCGAGAATCGCCACGGCGAAGGCCTTGAGGCCGAACAGCAGGCCCATCTCGGCATTCACGCTGAACAGTGGCGCGATCAACAGGCCGGCGATGGCGGCGAACACGGTCGACACCGCAAAGGCCACGGCCACCACCCGGTTGACGCGGACGCCCATCAGCATCGCCGCCTTGGGGTTCTGCACGCAGGCTTCCAGCACCTTGCCCAGGCGGGTATGGCGGCGTACCAGAAACAACGCCAGGGCGATGCCGCCGCCTACCAGCGGAATCAGCAGTTGCAACACGCCGACGTTGTTGCCCAGCAGTTCCAGATGCTGATTGGCCAGCGCCGAGGTGAACTGCCGTGGCTCCTTGCCAAAGGTGAACAGCGCCAGGTTGTCGACCAGGATGCCCGCCGCCACCGTCGCCATCAGCCAGGCTTCGGAGCCGCGCGAATGGAAGGGGCGAACCAGAAAACGCTCGATGATCAGCCCATACAGGGCGCACAGCGCCAGGGTGGCCGGAACCGCCAGCCACAGCGGCCAGCCCCAGGTGATGTGGAAGCTGTAGCCGAGCACGGCGCCGACCATCATGGCGCTGCCCTGGGCGAAGTTGACCGTACGTGACACCACGTAGGTGATGTGGAAGCCCAGGGCCAGCAGGGCATACATGCTGCCCAATCCAAGCCCGGTGATGATGGCGGCGGTGATCATGTCGATAATCCTCCGGGCGCGCCGCAAGGGCTCGCCCGTTCACGGCGTCAGGGGGCGAGCGGGACGATGCGGCCGTCGACGAAATGGGTGAAGACGTAGTCGTCCGGGCCCAGGGCGTCGTGCTTGGTCGGGGTGAAGGGCTGGGTGTAGTCCTTGATCAGGCCCTGGTAGCTGTCGATTGCATAGAAGCCATCGCGAACCTTGCTGCCTTGGGTGTCGCCGGCCTTTTCGATGGCCGCGGCGGCCAGGTGCATGGCGTCGTAGGCATTGGCGATTCCTACTGCCGGGGTCACGTCGGCCAGGCTCTTGATCTCCGGGAAGCGCTGTTTGAGGGCCGCCAGCACGCTGTCACCCCTGGCGCTGTTGTTCTCGGTGAACACGTAGGTCTGGATGAAGTGCACGCGGCTGGCGTTGGGGCCGGCCAGCTCGCTGAAGCGACCGCCTGCCGGGCCCCAGTGGGAAACCACCGGCACGTCCCAGCCCATGCGATCGAGGGACTTGACCACCTGGGCCGAGGGGCCGACGTTGCCGACCATCAGCAGGGTGTCGGTGCCGGCATTCTTCAGGCGGGTGAGTTGCGGCACCACATCGAGGTCGCTGTCTTCGATGCGCTCGATGCCGGCGTAATCCATGCCGCGTTTGGCCAGGGCATCCTTGAAGCCGAGTTCGTTGGATTCGCCCCAGGGATTGTTGATCAGGATCATCCCTGGCTTCTTCATGCCTTTCTTCACGCCGTACTCGACCAGTGCTTCGTCGACCAGCTCGTCCACCGCCGAGACGCGGAATACGTAATTGTCCTTCGCACCGTTCTCGGTGATCTTGGTGCCGGCAGCCCAGATGCCCATGAACGGCACCTTCAGTTGATTGGCCAATGGCACGATGGCCAGGGAAACCGGGGTGTCGAGGCCACCGAACAACACGGCGACCTTTTCCCGCTGCGCCAGTTCGCGGGCGGCCAGCATGCCTTTGGCCGGGTTGCTTTCATCATCGCGACGAATCAATTGCACCGGGCGGCCGAGGATGCCGCCCTTGGCGTTGATTTCGTCTATCGCCACCGTCAAGCCGCGGGTCAGTGCCTCGCCGGATTTCGCCGACTGCCCGGACAGGGCGGCCACCAGCCCGACCTTGATCGGCTCCTCGGCGAGTACCGTAGCGCTCAGCGCCATGGCCAGGCTGGCGGCCGCCGCGCAAGGTAGCAGGCGGCGTAGTGGAGGTAACAGTTTGCGCATGACCTTTCTCCTGATTGCTAGCATTTGTATATAATTTGCTAGCAAGCCTGGTGCCATAACGCGCAGACTGGTGCTGCCGGGGTTGTCCCGCACAGATCAGGGCAGATATGCACGAATAGCGTGCATGTTGCACCACATCCAGGCACGAAAGGTGCCTCGGCAAATCAATAGAGCAGGAGAGTAATTCATGAGCGAGATGAATGAAGCGGTGCAGATTGTTAGCGATTTTCTAGCGGCCTCCATGGCGCCGGATCCCGTCAAGGCCGCCACCTACATGAGCGATGACGTGCGCATCACCTTCACTGGCGGGCGGCACATGCCCACGCCCCAGGACATCACCGCCTTCAACGGCTCGCGTTACGCCTGGGTGAAAAAGGCCCTCGGTCAGTTCGACTGGACCGAGCGTGACGACCACACCGTCGTCTATTCGAACGGCACGCTGTATGGCGAGTGGCCGGATGGCAGCAGTTTTTCCGGTAACCGCTATCTCGATCGTTTCGAAGTGCGCAGCGGCAAGATCACTCGCATGGACGTCTGGAATGACAGCGCCGAGTGGCTGTTGGCTCCCGAGATCGCCAGGGCCTGACCGTACCGTTGGCTGGTGCCTGCCCGGCTGAATCAGTGTCGTTCGGCTAATGCCTTCTGGTAGACCGCCAAGTCATTAGCCGAAAAACAGCAGAACAGCGCCTCGTCGATGCCGGGATACCGCGCCAGTTCGGCCCGCACCGTGCTCACCGCGGTGCGAGCCGCCTGCTCGATGGGGTAGCCGAAGATACCGGTGCTGATGCTCGGAAAGGCGATGGAATGGGCGTCCACCTCGGCCGCCAGGCGCAGGGCGTTGCGGTAGCAGGCGATCAGCAACGCCTCTTCGCCGTGCTCGCCGCCACGCCAGACGGGCCCCACGGTGTGCACGATGAAACGCGCTGGCAATCGGTAGCCGCCGGTACGCTTGGCCTCACCGGTCTTGCAGCCGCCGAGCAGGCGGCATTCGTGCAGCAGGTCGCTGCCGGCGGCACGATGGATGGCGCCATCCACGCCGCCGCCACCGAGCAGTGACGAGTTGGCGGCATTGACGATGGCATCGACCTCGAGCGTGGTGATATCCGCCTCGATGGCGCGTGTTCGTGCGGTCATTGGCGTGGCTTTCTCTACTTGTCGATAGTGACGGCCATGAACCACTTGGGCTGCATGCGCCAGAAGTCGGTGCGCACGTTGTGCTTCAGGGCGCGCTTGGAGTCCAGCACGCGAGCTTGCCCGCCGTCGCGGGCGAACACCACCCAATGCCAGAACGGCCGGCCCTTTTCCAGGCGCCAGCGGATGGCCAGCAATGCGCGATCCGGCAAACGCTCCCAGCCCGGAAACGGCGCCGGTGCTTGGGCCTCGAGCCCTTGGGCGTGCAACAGTCGGGTCACGTACTCGGTGTCCGACCACAGCGCCTGGTCCTCGGCGTAAACGCCCAGCCCGTTGGCGATACGCCGGCTTTCGCTGTAGCTGACCCCAGTCAGCACCGCGCAGGCAGCGATACCGCAACCCGAGGGTTGTTCCTGAATGACTGGGTCGATGGGGTAGGGCATTGGGCACTCCGTTTGCCATGGAATCTCAGGGGGGATTGGCGAATAATGCCGGCACTGGCCTTGCGCCGTCCATGACAGGATCCCGCCCGCCCATGAGCGCTACCCACCCACCTCTGGTGCTATCCATCCAGTCCCACGTTGCCCTCGGCCATGTCGGCAACGACGCCGCCGTGTTCCCGCTGCAGCGCCTGGGCTTCGAAGTGTTGCCGGTGCACACGGTGCAGTTTTCCAACCACACCGGCTACGGCCAGTTTCGCGGCCAGGTGTTCGATGCCGAGCACATTCGCGAGGTGCTCGCCGGCCTGCGTGATCGCGGCGCATTGTCGCGGGTTTCGGCGGTGCTGTCCGGTTACCTGGGCGATGCGGCCATCGGCGCGGTGATTCTCGAGGCGGTGGACGAGATCCGCCGCGACAATCCCAGCGTGCGCTACCTCTGCGACCCGGTGATGGGCGACGTCGGGCGTGGCGTGTTCGTCAATGCGGCGATCCCCGATTTCCTGCGTAACCTGGCGATTCCTTGCGCCAACATCATCACCCCCAACCAGTTCGAGTTCGAGTTGCTCACCGGCAGCAAACTGGGCAGCGTCGACGAGGCGGTGCGGGTGGCGCGTCAGTTGCGCGGTCGCGGGCCGGACGTGGTGGTGATCACCAGCCTGGCCACGCCGGACATTCCCGCGGACCAGCTGTGCACCCTGGCGGTCAATGGCGAGGGCGCCTGGCTGGTGAACACACCGCGCCTGGCGCTGCATCCACTGCCCAACGGCATGGGCGACGTGTTCTCGGCGACCCTGCTGGCGCGCTTGCTGTCCGGCCATGCTTTGCCCCAGGCCCTGGAACTGGCTACCGCCACGCTGTACGCCCTGGTCGGGGCCACCGCCGAAGGCTCGCGTGACCTGCCGCTGGTCAGCGCCCAGGAGCAAATCGTCCAGCCGGCGCAGCGTTATGCGGCCAGCGAAGTGGTATGCCAATGAGTGGTCGTGCCTGGTGTGCAGCGGCGCTGCTGCTGGCCAGTGCGCAGAGCCTGGCTTGTGAAGTGGACACCGGCGCTGCGTTTCGCGATGAGGTGCACGGCAATCTGGTGATACCGGTGCGAGTCGGGCCGGGTGAGCGTTGCGTGGTCCTCGACCATCTCACCGAGGAAGGGCGCAGGACGCGCCGCGAGCTGTGGATGCCGGTGGAGAAGCTGGGTAACAGCACACCCGAACTGGGGCGCTGGAAACGCGAGTATCAGGTCGACGGCGACGTGGCCAAGGTCGACCGCTTCGTCTACCTGGCGGGCGAAAAGCCGGGCGAGGATTCGGTGAAGTTCTCCTCCTTCCCGAACCAGCAGGAGCGCCGGGCCGTCGAGTATCGCATTCGCATCGAGTGATGCGCCCCGCGTCTCAGCACTTGTAGGGGCTTTCGCTCTTGAGCTCTTCACCACTTTGGACGTCACGGATGATGACCGTGGCATCCGGGTGGACCGAGCACATCGCGTTGCGCGCGCTGTAGATGCCACTCCCTTGGGCCGTCATGCTGATGTTCTGGGGCAGCGGCTTGCCAGTGGCATCCTGTAGCGAGAGTTGATAAGTGCCGGAAAGGGTCATGCAGCCGCAGAGCAGGGCGCCGACGCTCATCGATGCTATCAGGTTCTTCATGATGTTCATCCGCGAGCAGAGGCGGGCGCCGTGCGATTAGCTGCAGCGCCCGCGCATGGGGTTACTGGGAAATGGCCAGCTTCGAGTCACGTACGCCCTGCATGCCCTCGGTTTCGTCGACCATTTCGACACCCGCTCCGCCGACGAAAACGCCCATCTTGATGTACTGCCGAACGAAGTAGTTCTTGCCGCCCTCGGCTTGGAAGGTCAGGGCGTTGTCGCTGAACTCAGATTCGGTGGAGATCACGTGCTTGCCAGGTGCGATTTCCTTGTAGAAATAGACCTTGTTGGCAGTTTCGCCAAGCACCTTGCCGTCCAGCGAAACGCTTTTCTTCAATGCCTTGCCCGCGAAGCTGTTGCGGTAAATGTACAGGCCTGCCTTGTCAGCTGCGGGTGCGCTGAACTGCTTCATGGATGCGTCCTGCTCGGCTGGAGCCATGGGCACGGAAGAGCAGCCGGCCAGAACCAGAGAAGCGAGCAGCGCGGAGCCGAGCATCAGTTTTTTCAACACGATCATCATCCTTGTCGTTTTTTCGGGGTGGGGTTGTCGAGCCAGAGGCTCATGGGCAGGCGCGGCAGGCTGTTTCAACTGCCGACGCGTTGCTCGGTAAAACGGTAGTCCGCCTGGCAATCGGCGGTCGGGTCGGCCTTGGTGTTGACGTACTCGACGCTGTCGGCATCGATGAAGCGATAGTCGTACACCTCGGTGGTCTTCACGCCATCGGTTGTCAGGTGGTTCTGGCCGTCGTGGGCCGACCAGCTTCCGCGTTCGGTCTGGATCAGACGCGTTCTTTGTTCATCGGCAAAGAAGCTGATCTCGAAGCGCCCGTCAGGGCGAAAGCTGGAGTTCCAGGCGAAGAACTGGCACGCACCGTTCTTGTCACGCATGCCTTGCCATTCGCCGAGCAGGCGTTGATCCAGAGGTTGGGTAGGGTGGTTCGAGCAGCCGGCGAGAAGGACAGCGAAGCCAGCGCCCAGAAGACGCGTTTTGAACATGATGACATTCCTTGTTCGAGATTCATCCATGGGGCGTCCGTCCATGCCAAACATGGCGGCATGAATTGATGACTATGGTAGCGAAAAGTTCGCCGGTGAAACCAGCTTGGCGGTTATTCGAAGCTCCATAGTGCAACGGCATTCAAATCGTATCGATGCTGCTTGAAAATTTGACAATGAGCGGCCCATTTCATAATTTTGTGGGCACGCAAACGTTTGCGTATCGATAACAACGACAATAACCACGGAGTTCGCCCATGTCCGGTTTCCGTCCTGCCCGTCTGTGCGCCGCCATCGCCCTTGGTGCCGCAGCCCTCGTCAGTTTCTCCACTGCCCATGCCGCCGAAGGCGAGCCGCCGCGCGTCGCGCTGGTGATGAAATCCCTCGCCAACGAGTTCTTCCGCACCATGGAAGACGGCGCCAAGGCTTACCAGAAAGAGAACCCCAGTCAGTTCGAGTTGATCGCCAACGGCATCAAGGATGAAACCGATACTTCCGCGCAGATCCGCATCGTCGAGCAGATGATCGTCGCCAAGGTCGATGCCCTGGTGATCGCGCCCGCCGATTCCAAGGCGCTGGTGCCGGTGATCAAGAAGGCCAGCGATGCCGGCATCAAGGTGGTCAACATCGACAACCGCCTCGATCCGGAAGTGGTCAAGAGCAAGGGCCTGGACGTGCCGTTCGTAGGCCCGGACAACCGCAAGGGCGCGCGCCTGGTCGGCGAGTACCTGGCCAAGGAAAAGCTCAAGGCCGGTGACGAAGTCGGCATCATCGAAGGCGTGTCCACCACCACCAACGCCCAGCAGCGCACCGCGGGCTTCAAGGACGCCATGGAAGCCGCTGGCATGAAGATCGTCGGCGTGCAGTCCGGCAACTGGGAGATCGACCGCGGCAACGCCGTGGCCTCGGCCATGCTCAACGAGTACCCGAACCTCAAGGCGCTGCTGGCCGGCAACGACAGCATGGCCCTCGGCGCGGTGTCCGCCGTGCGTGCCGCTGGCAAGAAAGACCAGGTGCAGGTGGTCGGTTACGACAACATCAACGCCATCAAGCCGATGCTCAAGGACGGCCGCGTGCTCGCCACCGCCGACCAGTTCGCGGCGCGCCAGGCGGTGTTCGGCATCGAAGCGGCGCTCAAGCTGGTCAAGGGTGAGCCCACCGATGCCAAGGACGGTGTGATCGAAACCCCCGTCGAACTCGTGACCAAGCCGTGACCCATGCGGTAACCGGCGGCGAGACCGTTCTCGCCGCCCGCGATATCGGCAAGACCTACGTCCAGCCTGTGCTGGGCGGGGTCGAGCTGGAGCTGCGCGCCGGTGAAGTGCTGGCGCTGACCGGCGAGAACGGCGCCGGCAAAAGTACCCTCTCGAAGATTTTCTGTGGGCTGGAGCAACCGACCACGGGCTCCCTGAGCTTTCTCGGCCAGCCCTATGCACCGGCCAGCCGCCGCGACGCCGAACGCCTCGGCGTGCGCATGGTGCTGCAGGAGCTCAACCTGCTGCCCACCCTGACCGTGGCCGAGAATCTGTTTCTCGACAACCTGCCCAGCCGCGGCGGCTGGATTGCCCGTGGCCGCCTGCGCGAAATGGCGCGCGAAGCCATGGCGCGGGTCGGCCTGGAGGCCATCGACCCGGACACGCCGGTGGCATCGTTGGGCGTCGGTCATCAGCAGATGGTCGAGATCGCCCGCAACCTGATCGGCGAGTGCCGCGTGTTGGTGCTCGACGAGCCGACCGCCATGCTCACCGCCCGCGAGGTCGATCTGCTGTTCGAGCAGATCCAGCGCCTGCGCGAGGCCGGTGTGGCCATCGTGTACATCTCCCACCGCCTGGAAGAACTGACGAAAGTGGCGCAGCGCATCGCCGTGCTGCGCGACGGCCAACTGGTGGCGGTTGAGCCCATCGACCGCTACAGCAGCGACGAGCTGGTCACCCTGATGGTCGGCCGTGAGGTCGGCGAAGCCATCGACCTGGGCGAGCGAAAGATTGGCGCACCGTTGTTGCAGGTCAGCAAGCTGTGCCGGCGCGGCAAGGTCGACGACGTGTCGTTCAGCGTGCGGGCCGGGGAAATCTACGGCATTTCCGGGCTGATCGGCGCGGGCCGTACCGAGTTGCTGCGGCTGATCTACGGCGCCGACCGCGCCGACAGTGGCCAGGTGGCCATCGGCAATCCGCCGGTGCCGGTGCAGGTGCGTTCGCCCGCCGAAGCGGTGCGCCATGGCATCGCGCTGATCACCGAAGACCGCAAGGGCGAAGGCCTGCTGCTCGGCCAGCCGATTGCCGCCAACCTGGCGCTGGGCAACATGCCGGCCGTTTCCAGGCACGGCGTGATGCGCCCAGCGGCGGAGCAGGCTTTGGCGCAGCGGCAGATCGACGCCATGCGCATTCGCTGCAACGGCGCCCACCAGGCGGTGGTCGAGCTGTCTGGCGGCAACCAGCAGAAAGTGGTGATCGGCCGCTGGCTGGAGCGTGACTGCCAGGTGCTGCTCTTCGACGAGCCGACCCGCGGCATCGACGTGGGCGCCAAATTCGAAATCTACGGCCTGCTCGGTGAGCTGGCGCGCCAGGGCAAGGCCCTGGTGGTGGTGTCCAGCGACCTGCGCGAACTGATGCTGATCTGCGACCGCATCGGTGTGCTGTCCGCTGGCCGCCTGATCGAAACCTTCGACCGCGATGACTGGACCCAGGACCGTCTGCTGGCTGCCGCCTTCGCCGGCTACCGCAGCCGCGAGGCCTTGCTCGGCGACGTCGCCCCCCCGTTACAGGAGCTTTCCCAATGACCACTCCATCCGCCACGCCGGCCAAGCGCAGCGGCACGCATCAGGGCCTGGGCACTTACCTGGGCCTGGCCGGTGCACTGCTGGCGATGATCGTGCTGTTCTCTAGCCTGAGCAGCCACTTCCTGTCCTACGCGACGTTCACCACCCTGGCCAACCAGATTCCCGATCTGATGGTGCTGGCGGTGGGCATGACGCTGATCCTGATCATCGGCGGCATCGACTTGTCGGTGGGCTCGGTACTGGCCCTGGCGGCTGCCGTGGTCAGCGTCGCCACCCTCGGTTTCGGCTGGGGCATCCTGCCTGCCGCGTTACTGGGCATGGCCTGCGCCGCATTGGCCGGCAGCGTGACCGGGATCATCACCGTGGCCTGGGGCATTCCCTCGTTCATCGTCTCCCTCGGCGTGCTGGAAATGGCCCGCGGCCTGGCCTATCAGCTCACCGACTCGCGCACCGCCTATATCGGCGACGCCTATGCCTGGCTGTCGACGCCGTTCGCTGCGGGCATCTCGCCATCGTTCGTGATCGCCCTGCTGGTGATCGCTGCCGCGCACCTGCTGCTCACCCGCACGGTGTTCGGCCGTTATCTGGTGGCCATCGGCACCAACGAGGAAGCGGTACGTTTGGCCGGCATCAACCCCAAGCCATACAAGATCTCGGTGTTCGCCCTGATGGGGCTGCTCGCCGGCCTGGCCGCGCTGTTCCAGATTTCCCGCCTGGAAGCTGCCGACCCCAACGCTGGTTCTGGCCTGGAGCTGCAAGTGATCGCCGCCGTGGTGATCGGTGGTACCAGCCTGATGGGCGGGCGCGGCTCGGTGATCAGCACCTTCTTCGGCGTGCTGATCATCTCGGTGCTGGCCGCGGGGCTGGCGCAGATCGGCGCCAGCGAGCCGACCAAGCGCATCATCACCGGTGCGGTGATCGTCGTCGCGGTGATTCTCGACACCTACCGCAGCTACCGCGCCAAGCGCCGGGCCTGACCGCTCATGGCCACCATCAAGGACGTCGCCGCCCGGGCGGGCATTTCCTACACCACGGTGTCCCACGTGGTGAACGGCACCCGCCCGGTCAGCGACCCGGTGCGCAGCAAGGTTGAGGCCGCGATCGCCGAACTGGGCTACGTACCCAGCGGCGTGGCGCGCTCGCTGCGGGTGCGCGCCACCGGCACCCTGGGCCTGTTGGTGCCCAACGCCAGCAACCCGTATTTCGCCGAGTTGGCCCGCGGCATCGAGGACCACGCCGAGCGCAACGGTTACAGCGTGATCCTGTGCAATTCCGACGACGACACCGACAAGCAGCTGCGCTACTTGCGCGTGTTGCTGGAGCGGCGCATCGACGGGCTGATCGTCGCCACCGTGGCCAGTGACGCGGCCTTTGCCGAAGCCCTGGCCAACCTGCGGGTGCCGCTGGTGCTGGTCGACCGTTCCCTGGAAGGCGTCAGCGCCGACCAGTTGCGGGTCGACCACGAGCAGGGCGCCTACCTGGCCACCCGTCACCTGCTGGAGTTGGGCCATCGACGCATCGCCTGCATCGGCGGCCCGGCCAGTACCCAGGTGGCCCAGTTACGTGCCGCCGGCTACCGCCGCGCGCTGGACGAGGCGGGTATCGCAGCCCGGGCGGTGGCGGACTGCCCGTTCACCAGCCCGGCCGGGCATGCCGCCGCCCAGGCGCTGCTGGCAGGCGAGCAGCGGCCCACGGCGATCTTCGCCGGTAACGACATGATCGCCCTGGGCGTGCTGCGCGCCGCCGCTGAGCGTCAGTTGCAGGTGCCGCAGCAGCTATCGGTGGTGGGCTTCGACGACATCGAAGTGAGCCGCTACCTGCACCCGGCACTGACCACCGTCGGCCAGTGCATCGGCGCGCTGGGCGAGCAGGTGGCCGCGCGGTTGCTGGAACGTATCCGCACGCCCGGCCTGGCCGTCGCCCAGCGGCTGATCGAACCCATTCTGGTGCTGCGCGAATCCAGCGCAGCACCCGACGCATGATTCACCGCAAGGCCCGGCGCCTCGCGGTCGATGGAGAGGAACACCTGCAATGCAAGCGAATGTAGTGGTGATGGGCAGCCTGAACATGGACCTGATCGTGCGGGCGCCGCGCCTGCCGGTTGGCGGCGAAACCCTGGCCGGCCAGAGTTTCTCCACGGCGCCGGGCGGCAAGGGCGCCAACCAGGCAGTTGCCGCGGCGCGCCTCGGCGCACGGGTGGCGATGGTCGGCTGCGTGGGCGATGACGCCTACGGCAGCGAACTGCGCGGCGGCCTGCTGGCCGAAGGCATCGACTGCAGCGCCGTGGAGGTGGCCGCCGGTGTGCCCAGCGGCATTGCGTCGATCCTGGTCGACGATGCTGGCCAGAACGCCATCGTCATCGTCGCTGGCGGCAACGGCGAGATGAGCCCCGAGCGCCTCGCGCGCCATGATGCCCTGCTGGCAGCGGCCGATGTGGTGATCGCGCAACTGGAGGTGCCGGCCGCCACGGTCGAGGCCACCTTGGCGCGCGCCCATGCCCTGGGCCGCACGGTGATCCTCAACCCGGCGCCGGCCATCGGCCCCTTGCCCGCGCACTGGTACGGCCTGGTCGACTACCTGATCCCCAACGAAAGCGAGGCCGCCTTGCTGACCGGGCTGCCGGTCGACGGCCCCGACACGGCGCTGCTGGCCGCCCGGCAATTACTCGCGGCAGGCGCCCGGCGCGTGCTGATCACCCTGGGTCGCCAGGGCGTGCTGTACGCCGACGCCACCCGGCATCTGCATCTGCCGGTCGAGCCGGTGGCGGCGGTGGACACCACCGCCGCCGGTGACACCTTCGTTGGCGGCTTCGCTGCCGGCCTGGCAGAGGGCCTGCCGCTCGAAGAGGCCATCGCCCTGGGCCAACAGGCCGCCGCCCTGGCCGTTACCCGGCCGGGCGCCCAACCTTCGATTCCCCATCGCCACGAGTTGCCCGCATGAAAAAGACCCCGCTGCTCAACGCCGAACTCTCCGCCGCCATCGCACGCCTTGGCCATGGCGACGTGATCGTTATCGGCGACGCCGGCATGCCGATTCCACCCGGCACGCCGTGCATCGACCTGGCGCTGACCGCCGGCGTACCGGACTTCGTCACCACGCTCAAGGTGGTGCTCAGCGAGATGCAGGTGCAGGGCCATCTGCTGGCCCGAGAAACTCTGGAAGTTGCGCCCCTGGCGCTCGAGGCCATCGAAGCGCTGACCGCAGCCGGGGAGTTGGGTGAGCGCCAACTGGTCAGCCACGACGAACTCAAGGCCGCTTGTGCCAAGGCTCGCGTGCAGATCCGTACGGGGGAATGCCGGCCTTACAGCAATATTGCGTTGATTGCGGGTGTGACTTTCTAGGAGGCTTTTCAGGATCTTCTTGAACGCTTCAAGGCAATGTAGCCGCTGACACGGGCCGCTACCGGCAGAAATGGACTGTAGAGATAGAAGCGCTTTAGACGCCATTTTCGCGGCTACTATTACCCTTCGGCAGTAGCACTCTGCTCCGATTGAGCAAGAGCCTCCTTGACCAAAGCCAGCGTTCGACATTGATCTTCATCCAGCACCAATGAATCGAGCCGTGCTGCCCATGCTTTCCAGTGCTCCAACCCCAAAAAATCTGTCAATGAGCTAACTGGAATATAAGAGGTTCGTGTAGTAGTGCCGCCGCCGAAGGCAGTTCGAACGTTGACCTGCCCTTGTGAAAATTGGAGGAACCGGCCAGGAGTGGTGACGTTGGCTTCAACCCAACGGTGCCCCTCGTCACCACCCTCACTGTAATGGTTCAGGTCATAGAGATAGGACGCATGGTCCTCATCTGCCAGGAAAGCATCCGGGTCGCTATCAGCTTTCTCACGCAGTTTCCGCATGTAGATGCTTTTCAGCTGCTCTAGCCCGCTATCGTCAAAATAACCGACATCACCCTTCCGGCGGAGAGCATAGTCGGCTGCTAGCAATTGCTCCGTCACGGCTAAACCTGGGCTCAAGGCAAAGGCATCAATAACAGGTTGGCTACGATCAGCCACCTGCTCAAAACGCTGGATATAACCTCGTAGTAGCCGCGCTACCTGCTGTCGCGGAGACCAGTTTGTGATTGATCCTTTGCGACCAACGTGCTCGCCCGCATGCAGTAACGTGCGTACAACCTCGACTGATTGATCTAGAGGAAACTCTTCTGCCAATCCGAGTAGGCGTTGGAGGATTTCCGCCTGGCGGTCTTCCGCTTGACTGGTTAGCAGACTGGTAAACGGCTCGGGCTCAGTGATTCGTCGGCCTAATTCGTGGAGCAAAGAATTAGGCACGTCCTGCTCAGGAATGGACATTTCAAAATAGCGATCGAATACCTCGTCACAACACACGCGTGAATTTACTAACCAGCGGAGCTGAACTCCTTGGTCGTAGGTGGTGTTTTTAAACACCCAATCCAGCGTCGGAAATATTTCCAGTAGCAGCTGGCGCGTGGCCGCCTGGTGAGGCACAGGAGCGAGTCTGACTAGTTGATCCATTAACTGAGTGATACGAACACGCTGTGGTTCATCTTGCCGGGAATATGGATCGCTGCCCGTCAGTAACACTTTGTGTTTTGGTAGCTCCGCATAGGCCTCTGGAGCGAAAATACGCAAGCATTCCAAGGCGAATAGATCGACCGCATTAACCTCAGCGACTTCTGTGCCGCGAAGTAATCGACAGTGAAACGCCAAGGTAGAGGAGTATCTGTAGACGTGGCGTAGGTTGCTAAAAAATGGCCGCATTCCACGCCGAAAAACTTGGCTCCAGTAATCCTGTTCGAAGCGCTGCTGTAGCTGCGGCTCTCGGGCCAGGACTTCGTCCAGTCTCTTGAATAGCAAGGCCTCCAGCTGACTGGACGCGATGGTTGGCACGCTGAAGGGAACCTGAATGATCTTTTCTAGATAATCGGCTCCATCGAACCCTTCCTTTCGTAATCCCTGCTCGACAGTGTCCCGTTGAAACAGCAGGAGGAACACAACATTTGCAAAGTCCATGTGAGCCTTGACCAGCTGGAAAATCCTTTTCATCTGCTCCGCTGACAGCCGATCTAGATCATCCAAAACTACTAACAATGGCTTGTCCCGAGTGCTAAGCAATTTCTGGAGTTTTTCCCGGAGTTGACTGAGTGTAAGAGCGGAGTCTTTGGCATCCTGATCTAAATTTTTGGCCCATCTGGCAAGCCACGCCCCACTCCGCTGCAGAATTAGGGAAAGGCTGCCTAGAGCGCTAGCGCCTGCCACACCCAACCATGTGATTTGCGCAACGGTCCCCTGCGCCAGGGTGCCAAGCAGGCTTGTTGCTAAGGTCGACCCAAGGAGTATCGGCAACAACTTTGCCGTGCCGTCAGCCAAACTGGCTCCGGTATTGAGGCGCCGGCTATACGACTGCAGCAGCTTGGCCAGTTTCTTATCGTCGTCGCTTGAATCCTTGCGCTGTATAACTCGGGAGATTTCTGCAAAGAAGGCGCTGCTCAAGCTATCCTGCCCCGCCCACTGCCACGGGTTGAACTCAATAACCTGGCAACCTTGAATCACTGCCAGGTGATCCAAAGTCATGTTCTTGATGGAGGTTTTGCCACTGCCCCAACCCCCTGTGAGGCTGATCACCAGGCTTTCTTGGTTTTTCCAGGAGCTAACAGTCAAGGCTAGGCGTTGAGCAAAGCCTGCGCGATCGAGAAGATCTTGCTCCTGCGTTGTGATTGGCCGGTCATCAGTGAATTGCAAATCATCGTTGGTCATTGGCTGCGTCCCAGCAAACGGCGTATCAGGTGATTCGATATACTCTGCCAATCCTTCGCGCTAGCACAAGTTGACGGTTGCCAGTCACACTGAGTCCTACGAGGCAGCCTTTTACGGAATAGGGGACAGATTTATTTATTGGGCAACAGTCCGCCGCCGAAAGCGAACGGTGAACGGAGCATTTGTGGGAAAGGCCGGGAGGCGATCCGCTTTAGCCTCGATCTTTCACCAAGCTAGGCGTAAGAGCCTGGGGCTAAAGCCTCTCCCACGATCGCGAATGCCGCTACCGCCACATTGCGTCTATCGACCTCTGCCTCAACTCCAGCTCAAGATCGGCCAACCTTCACGTTCGGCATGCTCGCGCAGCACCGGGTCGGGGTTGACCGCGTGGGGTTTGTCGACCCGCTGCAGCAGCGGCAGGTCGTTGCGTGAGTCGGAGTAGAAGTAGGCGCCTTCCAGCGTCTCGCCGTGTTCTTCCAGCCAGGCGTGCAGACGGGTGACCTTGCCTTCGCGGTAGGTCAATACACCCTCGGTCTTGCCGCTGTAATGGCCGTATTCCTCGTGCAGATCGATGGCCAGCACCTCGTCGACCTTGAGGCGTTCGGCGATGGCGCTGACCAGGAAGTGCGCCGAGGCGGAGATGATCAGAATGCGGTCGCCGGCCTCGCGGTGGGTGGCCAGGCAGCGGGTGGCGTCGCTGAAGAAGATCGGCTCGATCACGTCTTCGACGAATGGCTCGACCACGAAGGCGACTTCTTCCGGCGTGCGCCCCACCAACGGCGACAGGCTGAAGCTCATGTAGTCTTCCATGGCCAGCTTGCCTTCGGCATACAGCGCCATCAGCTGGTGATCCCTGGCGATGAAGCTCTCGCCGTCGACCCAGCCCAGCGTGGCCATGTGCTCGCTCCACAGGCTGGCGCAGTCGCCGTTGATCAGGGTTTCGTCGAGATCGAAAATTGCCAAAGCCATCAAGCTACCTCTTTTACGGCGCTAGCCGCGATATCCAGTGAGATGGGGTGGCCGTTGGCGTGCAGGTCGTCGGCGCTGCGGTTGAGCACGTCGACCAGCAGTTCCACGCCGCCGGCGTCCACCCGGTAGCGGATGATATTACCGAGCAGGGCGTGGCTGCGAATGATTGCGCTGATCGGGCCCTGGCCGAGCACGATGGCTTCCGGGCGGATGGCCACCTGGCTGCTGACCGGATAGCCGAACAGGCGGCTGGCGGTGGGCGCGTCGAGCAGGTTGTAGTTGCCGATGAAACCGGCGGCGAAGGCGTCGGCCGGCGCGGTGTAAAGGGTTTCCGCGTCGCCGCTCTGGACGATGCGCCCGGCGTTCATCAGGAAGATGCGGTCGCTCATCACCAGCGCCTCTTCCTGATCGTGGGTGACGAAAATCGTGGTCAGGCCCAGCTCCTGCTGGATGCTGCGGATCTGCTCGCGCAGGTGTTTGCGAATACGCGCATCGAGGGCCGACAGCGGCTCGTCGAGCAGCAGCAGCCGTGGGCGGGTGACCAGCGAGCGGGCCAGGGCGACGCGCTGGCACTGGCCGCCGGACAGCTGATGCGGGTAGCGGCTGGCGAAGTCGCCCAGCTCGACCATCGCCAGGGCTTCCTGCACGCGGGCCGCGGACTCTTCCTTGCCGACCTTCTGCATGCGCAGGCCGAAGGCGACGTTCTGCGCGGCGGTCATGTTGGGGAACAGCGCGTAGCTCTGGAACACCATGCCGATGCCGCGCTTTTGCGGCGACAGCGGCACCAGGTCTTCGCCGCCGAGCAGGATCTTGCCGCCGTTGACTTCGGTGAGGCCGGCGATGCAGCGCAGCAGGGTGGATTTGCCGCAGCCCGAAGGGCCGAGCAGGGTGACGAATTCGCCTTGCTCGATCTCGGCGTTGATGTCGCTGAAAATCGCGGTGCCGCCGTAGCTCTTGTGCAGGTTCTGGATGCTCAGGAAGCTCATGCCTTGTCCCTGTTCAGTCGATTGGCCGCCCAGGTGAACACCAGGACGAAAAAGAAGTAGGAGATCACCAGGGCGCTGTTGAAGTGGCCGCTGCTGTTCTTCATGTTGTTCAGGTATACCTGCAGCGTCTCGTAGCGCGTGCCGACCAGCAGGTTGGCGAACACGAATTCGCCGAACAGGAAGCTGAACGACAGGAACAGCGACACCATCAGGCCCTTGCGCAGGTTGGGCAGCACCACCAGAAAGGCGGCTTTCCAGGTGCTGGCGCCGAGCAGGTGGGCGGCGTCCATCAGGTCGCGCAGGTTGATCGCCTGCAGGTTGTTGGTGATGGCCCGGTACATGAACGGCAGGGCGATGGTGAAGTAGCAGCCGATCAGGATCCACGGCGTACCAACCATGGCCAGGGGCCCGGAGCCGTAGAGTTGCAGCAGGCCCACGGCGGACACCACCGGCGGCACGGCGAACGGCAGCAGGATCAGCACGTTCATTACCGCGTCGAGTTTCGGGAAGTGGTAATGCACCACGAACAGCAGCGGCAGGATCAGCACCACCGACAACGCCAGGGCGCCGAAGCAGACCAGCAGCGACTGGCCGAAAGCCTTGAGAAAGCGCGGCTCGCCCCACAGCTCCAGGTACCATTTGAAGGTCAGGCCATCCGGCAGAATGGTCGCCGACCAGCTGGTGGCCAGGGAGTAGAGCAGGGTGCCGGCCAGCGGCAGCAGCAGGATCAGAAACAGCAGCCAGACCACCACGCGGTGGTAGAGACTCGTGGTGGGAACATCAGCGCGGGACATGGTAGCTCCTTCGCAGCAGCAACTGATGGACGAGGGTGATCGCCGCCATCAGGCCGACCAGGATCATCGCCAGGGCGCTGGCCATGTTCGGGTCGAGGGAAATGTCCCCGGAAATCATCGCGGCGATGCGGATCGGCAGCACGTTGAAATTGCCGGTGGTCAGGTAATACACCGTGGCGTAGGCGCCCAGGGCATTGGCCAGCAGGATCACGAAGGTGCCGAGCAGCGCCGGAGTCAGCACCGGCAGGCCAATGTGCCGCCAGAAGGCCCAGGTGCCGGCGCCGAGCAGGGCTGCCGACTCGCGCCAGTCCTGGCGCAGGGCGTCGAAGGCCGGGTAGAGCAGCAGCACACCGAGGGGAATCTGGAAGTAGGTGTAGAGCACGATCAGGCCGTTCTTGGAGTACAGGTTGAAGCTGTCGATCAGCCCGGCCTGGATCAGCAGCAGGGTCAGCGCGCCGTTGAAACCGAGGAGGATGATGAAGGCGAAGGCCAGGGGTACGCCGGCGAAGTTGCTGGTCATGTTGGAGAAGGCGATCACGAAATCGCGCAGTTTCGAGTCCACCTGGCGCAGCGAGTAGCTGCCGACGATGGCGATGAGCATGCCGAACACGCTCGACCAGAAGGCGATCTGCAGGCTGTGCTTGACCGCCTGCATGTAGAACTTGGAGGCGAAGGCTTTCTCGAAATTGCCCAGCCCCCAGCCGTCCGGGGTGTTGAGGCTGTTGATCGCCACCCAGATCAGCGGAGCGACCTGAAAGGCGAAGAAGAACAGCGCGAAGGGCAGCAGGCACAGCGCTGCCAGCCATTTGCCGCGGGGTTTGTGGGTGGTGCTCATCGCAGCAACTCCCGGCACAGAGGTTTGTCATGGGCCACGCCGAGCAGCTCGCAGATCGTGCCGCATAGCTCCAGTTGCTGCGGCGCGGCGGCCTCGCTGAGGCTGAAGGCATCACCGAGCACGAACAGCGGCACTTCGCGCTCTTCGGGCAGCAGGCCGTTGTGGGAGCGGTCGTCGTTCATGCCGTGGTCGGCCGTCACCAGCACCTGGTAACCGGCGTCCAGCCAGCCTTGCAGGTAGTTGGCCAGCAGGATGTCGGCGACGCGCGCGGCATTGCGGTATTGGCTGCTGCCCAGGCCATGCTTATGGCCGGCGTCGTCGATGTTCATCGGGTGCACCAGCAGGAAGTCCGGCGCATGGGCGAGGCGCAGGCTCTCGGCATCGTCGAACAGGTGCGAGTCCGGGTAATGGTCGACGTAATAGAAGTGCCCGTGCTGGATCGGCAGCTCGGGCTCAACGGTATGTCGATCACGAGCGGCCACGAAGGGCGCGCGGTTGTACAGCTCGCTGACCCAGTGGTAAGCGGCAGCCGCGGTGCTCAGCCCGGCGGCGCGGGCGTAATGGAACACGCTGCGCTCGCTGCTCAGGCGCACCACGTTGTTGTGCACGATGCCGCTGTCGATGGGCGCGACGCCGGTGAGAATGCACTCGTAGAGCGGCCTGGACAGCGATGGCAGTTCGCACTCGAGCTTGTACAGCGCGGCACGGCCAGCAGCGCGATACGCCTGCAGATGACCGAGCGCATGCCGGGCGACCTCGAAATTGAGGCCGTCGAGCAGGACGAGGATGACCTTGGACGGCATGGGTGGTCCTGGGTTGAGAAGATCGTAAGCGTAGGGTGGATCGGGGCGCGTAGCTGACGCTTGCCTACGCGGCCCGATCCGCCCACCATTTCACGATCGCAATGGTGGATAGAAAAACGTCATCCACCCTACGTGCCACGTAGCGGGTGGATGCGGTCTCCCGAATCACTCCATATTGATGATCACGTTTTCCTGCCACTGCTGCGGCAGGGCCTTGGAGGTCGCTTCCCAGGCGGCGGCATCTTTGATCGGCTTGACCTTGGCGTACTGTTCGTTGGGCAGCAGCTTGGCCTGGACCTCGGCCGGCAGGGTCAGGTGCTCGGCGCGAATCGGCCGGGCGTTGCCCTTGGCCAGGTTGATCTGCCCGGCATCGCTGAAGATGTATTCGCGGGTCAGCTTGGCGGCGTTGGGGTGCTTGGCGTATTTGTTGATGATGGTGGTGTAGCCGGAGATCACTGAACCGTCGGACGGGATCAGCACCTCGAAGCGGTTCGGGTCGATCTGGTCGCGGTAGGACAGGCCGTTGAAGTCCCAGACGATACCAACTTCCACTTCACCCTTCTCGAGGGTCTGGATGGTCGGGTTGGCCAGCGACAGGCGACCCTGCTCGGCGATCTCGGCGAAGAAATCCAGGCCCGGCTGGATGTTCTTTTCGTCGCCGCCATTGGCGATGGCCGCGGCCAGCACACCGTTGACCGCCTGGGCGGCGGCGCTGACGTCGCCGATTGCCACGCGGTACTTGCCGGTTTTGAGGTCGGCCCAGCTTTTCGGCACGTCCTTGACCAGCTGCTTGTTGACGATGAAGGCGATCGAGCCGGTGTAGGCGAGCGCCCAGTGGCCGTCCTTGTCCTTGGCCCACTCGGGTACCTGGTCCCAGGTGCTCGGCTTGTAGGGCTGGGTCACGCCCTGCTGCACGGCGATGGGGCCGAATGCGGCGCCCACGTCACC
Organism: Pseudomonas sp. PA1(2017); assembly: GCF_001945375.1. Taxonomy (NCBI): domain Bacteria; kingdom Pseudomonadati; phylum Pseudomonadota; class Gammaproteobacteria; order Pseudomonadales; family Pseudomonadaceae; genus Pseudomonas; species Pseudomonas sp. PA1(2017). The sequence goes on along the minus strand of NZ_MSXU01000014.1, from coordinate 27,401 downwards.
GATGTCGGCGGTGGCGTTGTCCTTCTCGGCCGCGAACTTGGCGATTTCCTGGGCCGAGCTCATGTCGGTGTCCATGTGCTTGAGGCCGTACTTGTCGGCCAGATCCTGCCAGGTGTCCTTCCAGTTGGCCCAACTGTCCGGCATGCCGACGCTGTTCACGGCGCCTTCTTTGCGTGCGGCCTGTTCCAGTGCAGTTAAATCCGTCTCGGCGGCCATGGCGTGGGAGGCCAGAGCGATGGCGCTGCCCATCAGCGATGCCAGTAGCAGTTGTTTCATCGGGAAACTCCTTTGCATTGAGAGGTTGGTCTAGATCAGCAAGAGCCAAGCCAATGTAGGCGCTGCCAATGACAGTTTTGTGTCGACGGGATCGGCCATCCGGCATCGGCGTTGCGCCTAGAGAGCGTAGACCAGCTCAAGCCGTTGAATTGTCTGGCATGAGCCCTGCTTGCAGCCTGGCTGTCATCTGCCGGTCATGGTGCGTGCCTAGGCTTGCCGGGCCAGAGGCAGCCGCTCAGATGGCTGCGACATGCCCCGTAATAGGGCTGGTCTAGTCCAAAAGGAATCAAGGTGATGCGCGATGACACGCCGCGGGCCGTTACCACCATCTGCCGCGCGTTGCAGGAGCAAATCGAACACGGTTTGTTGCTCGCCGGCTGCAAGCTGCCGGCCGAGCGCCGGCTGAGCGAGCTGTTCGATACCACCCGCATTACCCTGCGTGAAGCGTTGGGGCAGCTGGAGGCCCAGGGGCTGGTGTACCGCGAGGAGCGCCGCGGCTGGTTCGTGTCGCCGGCGCGGGTGGCTTACAACCCATCGGTGCGCACCCACTTCCATGCCATGGTCGCCGAGCAGGGACGGGTGCCGGCCACCGAGGTGCTGAGCGCCCGGCTGATGCCGGCCAATGCGCAGATCTGCCAGGTGCTGGGCCTGTCGGGGCTGTCGAGCGTCTACCAGATCCGCCGTGCGCGGCGCATCGACGGGCGCCTGGTGCTGTACGTCGAGCATTACCTGAACCCAAGTTACTTTCCCGGCATTCTCGATTTCGACCTGACCCGTTCGCTGACCGAGCTGTACGCCAGCGAATACGACGTGCGCTACGGCCGCGTGCGCTTCGACATGGTACCCACCGCGCTGCACGCCGATGCCGCTGCGGCGCTCAAGGTCGCCGCCGGCAGCCCGGCATTGCGCATCACCCGGGTCAACCGCGACCAGCATGGCCGGCTGATCGACTGCGACCTGGAGTACTGGCGCCATGATGCGATTCATATCAGTGTGGAAGTGCCGGATTAGGGCAGGGGAGTGGCGGGAGTGGCCGTTACCCGATCCTCTGTGGGAGCCGCGACCTCGCGGCGATTCGCTCAGGCGCCGCCGATAGGTAACTAGGCTGCAATTGTTTCGCCCCGAGGTCGGGGCTCCCACAGGTTGGTTTTTAGTGGCTGCTTCTGCCTTGAACCTGCCTCTTCCCATACTCGTAAACGACAGTCGATGATCGTTCCGAAGACCAGTCGTCGCCCATCCAAATAACGCTTTCCCGAGCATATTGTTCAGCCTCCAGGCCGCGCGTAGAATCGCCGCCGCAGGCCATCCCATACCTATAATTTTCCGCTCTCCGCATCGCCACTCCCAGCGTTCATCGCCATTGGGAGCGCGAGCTGCCGTGTGCGTGTTCGTCAGGAATGGGGTTTACATTTTTTCCGTTCGCTTCCTACCGCGCTCGTTGCCATCCGGCTTCGGGCGATTGGCCGTTGTAGCCGAGGCGTTCCCCAAGGGCGGATATCAGCCGAATGAACACACCGGAACAAGCGCACAGCGGTAGCTGGCTGAGCGTGATCGCCTTGGCGCTGGGCGCCTTCATCTTCAATACCACCGAGTTCGTGCCGGTCGGCTTGCTGAGCCAGATCGGCCACAGCTTCGAGATGACCACCGCCAGCGTCGGCCTGATGCTGACCATCTATGCCTGGGTGGTGGCGTTGGCCTCTTTGCCGCTGATGCTGCTGACCCGCAATATCGAGCGGCGCAAGCTGTTGGCCTTCGTGTTCGTGCTGTTCATCGCCAGCCATGTGCTGTCCGGCATCGCCTGGAATTTCACCGTGCTGGTGATCAGCCGCATCGGCATCGCCCTGGCCCACGCGCTGTTCTGGGCGATCACCGCGTCCCTGGCGGTGCGGGTGGCGCCGCCAGGCAAGCAGGCGCAAGCCCTTGGCCTGCTGGCGACCGGCAGTGCACTGGCCATGGTGCTGGGCATTCCCCTGGGCCGGGTGATCGGCGAAGTGCTGGGCTGGCGCACGACCTTCACCACTATCGCCGTGGTGGCCGGGGTGGTGGTGCTGTGCCTGATCAAGAGCCTGCCGCTGCTGCCGAGCCAGAACTCCGGCTCGTTGCGCAGCCTGCCGGTGCTGTTCAAGCGCCCGGCGCTGGTCACCGTGTACGTGCTTACCGCCCTGGTGATCACCGCCCACTTCACCGCGTACACCTACATCGAGCCGTTCGCGCTGGAAGTCGCCGGTATTGCGGCGGATATGGTCACCGTGCTGCTGTTGCTGTTCGGCTGCGCGGGGATCATCGGTTCGATTCTGTTCAGCCGTTACAGCACGCGCTTTCCACGAGGGTTCGTGATCACCGCGATCGGCACGCTGAGCCTGTGCATGCTGCTCCTGCTGCCGGTGGCCCGCGAGCACGCTTTGCTGGCCACACTGAGCGTGATCTGGGGCGTCGCCATGATGTGCTTCGGCCTGGCACTGCAGGCCAAGGTGCTCAACCTCGCCTCGGACGCCACCGACGTGGCCATGGCGCTGTTCTCGGGCATCTTCAACGTCGGCATCGGCGGTGGCGCCTTGCTCGGCAGCCTGGTGAGCAGCCAATTGGGCGTGGCCAATGTGGGCATCGTCGGCGGCCTGCTTGGCATCGCCGGCCTGCTGCTGTGCGGGGTGACCACCTACCGCTTTTCCCGGCCGCTCAAGCCACAGCCGCTTTGATGCAGCACCGGCAGATTTCAGGTCTGCTGGTTTAGCCATTCCTCGCGGCTGAGCGCCCAGGTCTGGGAGGGCAACCGGCCGCACACGTAATCGCTCTCGCCGGTCGCCACCAGGCGCATGCCTTCGCGCTCGGACAGTCGCTGCGAGGCGACGTTGGCCAGCGCCTTGGGCACCTCCATCAGCGGGCGCTGCAACACCTCGAACCAGTATCGGTTGACCGCCACGCAGGCTTCGCTCATCAGGCCCTGCCGCTGCCAGGCTGGCGCTATCCAGAAGCCGCGGTTGTTGCCCGGCGTATCCATCAGGCTGATCACGCCGATCACCCGCTCGGGCTCGGCTATGGGCCGCAGCGTCCAGTGCCATTCCTGGCCGGCGGCCATGGCGGGCAGGGCGACATCGCGCAGGTAGCCTAGCGCACCGTCGGCCGGGTAGGGCCAGGGCACCTGGGCATTGAGGTAGCGCACCACTTCCCATTGGCCGAACAGCGGCTGGATCTGCTCGGCGTCGGCCAGTTGCAGGGGCTGCAACAGCAGGCGCGGCGTGTGAAGGCTGGGGAGGGTCATGGGGGCAGTCCATGGCAGAGTGGAGCGACCGATAGTGCCGGTCGCGGCCCCGTTTGTCATGCCGTGTCAGGCGCTCTTCAGCACGCGGGCCAGGTGTTCGCGGTAGCGCTGCACGTCACGCTCGACATCCGGGCGTTTCATCACGTCCACGCACAGGAAGGTCGGCAGGGCGCGCATGCCCACGAATTGCTGGGACTTGTGGAAGGGGAAGTAGACCGCGTCCACGCCCTTGCCCTCGAAGAAATCACTGGGGTCGTCGAAGGCCTGCTGCGGCGCGTTCCAGGTCAGCGACAGCATGTACTGCTTGCCGTGGATCAGGCCGCCGCTGCCGTATTTCTGCGAGGCGTCGGAGCGGGTACGGCCGTCGTTGGCGTACAGGCTGCCATGGCCTTCGGTGAACACCTCGTCGATGTACTTCTTGACGATCCACGGCGCACCCATCCACCAGCCCGGCATCTGGTAGATCACCACATCGGCCCAGAGGATCTTCTGCACTTCCTCGGCGACGTCATAGCCGGCGTCGATCTCGGTGGTCTTGAATTCGCTACCGGCCTGGTCGAGAAACGCAGCGGCGGTTTCGTGCAGCGTGCGGTTGAGGCGGCCGTCGGAATGGGCGAATTGTTTGCCGCCGTTGAGGAGCAGGATCTTTTTCATGGGGCGTCTCCGTAACTGATTGAATGAACTTAGGTTACGGCTTCACGCGCAGGCGAAAAATGCCGGCAAGGGCAAATTACTTTTGCCTTGAATGCATGAATGCTGAGCTTTTACCTGCGGTACGGTGCAGCAGTATTCAACACGGAGATTCCCATGTACGGCTTCATTCTTCACGCCCATACCCGCCCGGAGCGGGCCGATGCCTTCGAGCAACTGTTTCGCGCTTATGTCGAGCCCAGCCGTGCCGAGTCTGGCTGCATCGAATACCACATGCTGCGCGATGCCAAGGATCCGACGCTGTTCATCTTCTTCGAGGTCTGGCAGTCCCGCGAGCACCTGGCGGTGCACACGGCGCTGCCGCACATGCGCGACTTTCACGAGCGGCGCATGGAGTACCTGAGTCGCGATTTCGATATCCGCGAAATCCAGATGCTCAGCTCTTCATCGTCCGGCGCGTAGGCAACGGGTTTACCCGGCGGCAGGGCTGGACAACTGCAGCGGCTGGCGCCAAGGTCGCCTCTTTGGTCGATCGAGTGCGACGCATGTCCAAACGCGTTCTGTTGTATGTGCTGTTGACGGTTTTGCCGGTGCCTGCCGCATTGGCCTGCGCGCCGGGTGAAACCCAGGTGTGCCTGGGTGGTTGCATTTGCGTGCCGGACCCTAACGGCGTGCTCGGGCCGATGCAGGAGCGCGCCGGCACCATCACCGCCGGCGCGCTGAAAGGCTGGATCCTGCGTTCGCGCGAGTCGGCGGCGCGCCAGGGAACCCTGCCGATCCCGCCGCAGATTCGCCAGCAGCTGCTGCCGTTCTACGCCGCCGAACTGCTCGATGCGGTGCGTTACAAGGTGGGGGATCTGGACGAGCTGAGCGCCGCCCGCAACGTCATGCAGAACCCGGACATCCAGGCGGTCACCCTGATCGACATCATCGTCTTTCGCGATGCACGGATGGCCGAGCAAGACGCCGCGCTGTGGGCCCATGAACTGCTCCATGTGCAACAGTATCGGGAGTGGGGCACGGCTGGCTTCGCGGCGCGCTACAGCCGCGACTTCAACGCCGTCGAGGCACCGGCCTACCGTCGCCAGGCCGAGATCGCGCGGCTGCTACGGGAGCAGGCCGGCCAGTGATGCGGCCTTAGGCGTGCGGCCTGCCGCGCAGTGCGATCATGCCGAGCACCAGCGCGGCGAGGTTCAACGTCAGCGGATTGAAGGCCTGGGTCAGCAGCGCTGGCGCGAAGATCGCCACATCCACCAGCAGCACCAGCAACGCAGCCTGCGCCACGTAGAGCGGCCAGCGCTGCCGGTGCAGCAGGACGATGAGCAGCCCCAGCAGCAATTCACCGGCACCCGCCATAGCCAGCAAACCGTGTGGCAGGCCGTGGGCATCGAGCAACTGCAGTTCGGTGGCGTCTCGCATCAGCAGCTTGGGCACCAGCCCGTGGTAGATGAAGATCGCGGCCACTGTCAGGCGCGCCAGACGGGCGTCAGTCATGCAGGAAACGCTCGCGGTCTTCTGGGCGTGGCACCTGGCAATAGTCGTGGCGACCGAACAGATGGTAGCGATTGCGGGCGATGGGATCGTACATCCAGTCGCGCAAGCGGCGTGGTATGACGCGTGCCACCGTCGCCCAGCGCCAGGGTGCCGGCAACTGGCCGAGGATGGCCAGAATGGCGTCGCTGCGTTGCAGGGCCTTGTCGCCTTCGACATACAGGAGCGTGTCGAAGCGATCCAGCGGCATGCCGAACCACGCCAGAATCGCCTGGCCCTGAGGCGACTGCACGCTGCATAGCTTGAGCCTGCGGGAGCGGTCATGGCGAATCAGAAAGCGGCTCCAGCCGTTGCACAGCTTGCACACACCATCGAACAGCACGACACGATCACCGGCCTGCAGGTGGGGTGGGTAAGCCATGGATGTGCTCCGTGCCGAAGACGGGCTCAGGGTAACCCAGTTGGCGGATCAGTAATGCAGATCTTCACGGGCGTGGGAGCACTGTTTTACCAGCGCGTAGATCGATACGGCGAGCAGCAGGAGAATTGCCGCGATGCAGAACGAGAACACCAGGAAGTTCATGCGGCTGTTTTCGTAGATATCTCGCGGCAGGTAGAAGCGTGGCAGCAGCGCAGACTGCACGATCTCGATTTGCTGGCCCTCGCGGTAGGCCTGGGTAGACGGCGCCCGGCGCTGTTCGGCCGAGCCGCTGAGCTGAGTGCCGTTTGCAGCCTGGAAACTGTACTCGTAAAGCTCGACGCTGCTGTTGCCCTCGATGGCGGTCACGGCGGTGACCACGCCTTCTGCGCTGGTCGACCACAGTTTGATGACCGCGATGCTCGCGCCGCTCTGCGCCAGAAAGGCGATGAAGGCGAAGGCCGGGATCATCCAGATCGAAAGCGAGGACAGCGTGAACAGGAAGTCACGCTGCTCTTCCCTGGGGTAGTACACCATTTTCATTCCCTCGAAAACATGGTTCGGTCCATCAGTGGGGGCGAGCCATCGCGCGCCCCGCGGGATGTCAGATGAGCTTCTGGCGTGCAGCTTCTTCCAAGGTGCTGCGGGTCAGCTGTACCAGCACGTTATCCGAGGATTCATTGAACGGTACGGCGAAGATCAGCAGCAATTGCATCCAGGTGGTGACGGTCTCGCTCTTCTCTACCGTTCCCAGCACCTTGCCGTCGGCGTCCTTGAACTGCGCTTGCAGGGTAAACTCGTTCTTGAAGCGGCCAGGGACGATGAAGAGCGTGAACCCGGTTATGAATGCGCTGGCCATGCTGCCGCGTTCATGATTGATCACACGCACGTTCACATAGACGTCCGAGCGCTCCTTGGCGGTGGTCACTGCACTGAAGCGCCCGCTGTCCTTGAACTCCTTAACCAGCAGCTTTTCCAGGTTGTCCTGATTGAAACCACCGGCCCGGTTCTGGTCATTGAACAGGTAGCCGCTCTCTACCTTCAATTGCGCGCTGGGTTTGGCTTCGGCGGGTGCTGCCAACGGCCACTGGCCAACCTCCGGCAGGCTGTGATTCGAGTAAGACGCACAACCTGTCAGCGTGAGCAGGGCGGTGGCGAGAATGGCGGTAAACAACTTTTTCATGAGCTACGTCCTTGTCAGGGTTTGGCGAGTTTGCCGGTGGCGTCTTGCAGCAATTGCTCGACCAACTGGTTCAACTGATCGGCGCCGAGCGAAGGGTTGAAGTAATCGTTGTCCCACAGGCCGGTGTTCTGGTTGAGCTTGACGGCCTGCTCGCTACTGCTGAGCAGCTTGCCCTGGGCATCGGCGATCTGCAGGTTGCCGGCGAGGTCGTACTTGTCGACATAGATCGGGCCGTTGACCCAGATCCACACGGTCAGCGTCAGCAGGGCGCCGGGAAAGTAGGCTGGGTGCGGTGTACGTTTGGCTTTCAGCGAGGTGAAGGTGAACTTGAGTGCTACGTCGTCCTTGCCGAGGGTGGCGGGAAAACTGATCACTTCCTCGAAGTACTCGCCACGCTCCACACGGCGAGCCAGCTGCGCGGTGAACTGGGCACTGAGCGTCTTGCGCAGGGCTTCACGTACTTTGGGGTCGGTAATCACCACGTCGTCGATCATCGCGGCGCGCGGTTGAGTCGATGTGGCTTTCTGCGCGGGGTCGCCGATCGGGCCGGCCGGCACCATGGACACGCAACCGGTCAGCATCAGCAATAGGGAAAGGGTGCCGAGATAAAGCAGCTTTTTCATGCTTCTTCCTTGAAAAACTGAGAGTTGAACGCGGGCGAGCTCACAGAGCGCGGCGCTCCCCCTTAAAGCGGGGCGCCATCTTAGGCATCGCGTAGAGACAAGGCCAGCGCTGATCAGATGGTTTTGTGAGGCAGTACCAATCCGTGGGGGTGTTTCTGACGTAACTATCTGTTTTCAAATTATTTTTTATCAAACTTCGCCCGTATGTTTCTGGTCTGTTCGAGTACGCGACTTCTCGCCGACGGCGAGCGGCAATTTTCCAGCGCAAAACCCCGATGACCGTGTGCCTACCTTCTATGCTTGATGGCAGATCGGCATCCAATTGCGCCGATGGTCGGCCCCTCAACAAATCGGCAGGGCAGCCGATGACCTTCCACATCGTTGCTTTTTGGAGAAAGAGCATGTTCGGTAGTCACCTCAAGAAAGAACTGCAGGCCAAGGATGCCGAACTGTCGCTGCTCCGACAGCTGTACAAAGGCATCGATAACGAGATGATCACGCTGACCATCGATCCCGATTTTCGAATCATCGAGGCCAACGCCAACTTCTCACGTTTCATCGGCCACGCCCCTGAGCAGTTGGCCAACCGGCCGATGAGCGACATCGTGCCGGCGTACGTGAAGAACCTGCCGTGCTTCAAGAAACTGAGCGAGGCGGTGCGTACCGGGCGTTCGGTCAGCGATCGCTACCGGTTTACCCGCGCCGATGGTGCCCTGGTGTGGATCCAGGCCTGCTGGCAGCCGGTTGTCGACGAAAGTGGCAAGGTGCGCCGCGCGCAGTGCTTCGGTACCGAGGTCACCGAAAGCATGAACCGTGCGCGGGAAAACGAGGATTTCATCAATGCCTTGCTGCGTTCCACGGCGGTGATCGAGTTCGATCTGGCTGGCAACGTACTGACTGCCAACGACCAGTTCCTGCACGGCATGGGCTACAGCCTGGATCGCATCAAGGGCAAGCACCACAGCATGTTCTGCGATTCCCAGGAAACCCATTCGCCCGAGTACAAGCAGTTCTGGGAGCGCCTCAATCGTGGCGAGTTCGTGGCCGGGCGCTTCAAGCGCATCGACAGCCACGGCCATGTGGTCTGGCTGGAGGCGACCTACAACCCGGTCCACGACACCCAGGACAAGCTCTACAAGGTGGTCAAGTTCGCCACCGTGATCACCGACCAGGTCAACCGCGAGGAAGAGGTCAACGATGCGGCGGGAATCGCCTATGGCATTTCCCAGCAGACCGACACCACCGCCCAGCGCGGCGCACAGGTGGTCACCGATACGGTGCAGACCATGCAGCGCATCTCCGAACAGATGGGCTCGGCCTCCGAAGGGATCGAGGCGCTGGGCAAGCAGTCGGTGCTGATCAGCACTATGGTGCAGACCATCGGCAGCATCGCCCAGCAGACCAACCTGCTGGCGCTCAACGCCGCGATCGAGGCAGCGCGTGCCGGCGAGCAGGGGCGCGGCTTCGCGGTGGTCGCCGATGAGGTTCGGCAGCTGGCCAGCCGCACCAGCAAGGCTACCGAGGAGATAGTTGGTGTAGTTCAGGAAAACCAGAAGCTGGTCGACACCACCGTGCGCGATATGGCCAGCAGCCGGCAGCAGGCCGAAGCCGGCCTGGAGCTGGCCAATCAGGCGGGCGAGGTGATCGTCGAGATTCGTCAGGGCGCCAAGCAGGTGCTCGGTGCGGTGGAGCGTTTTGCCAGCCAGTTGAAGTGAGGCCGGGGACGATGGCGAGCCATCTCGCCATTTTGATCACGCCATCGGCGGCAGCCGTCGCTTGACCGTGGTCTTCTTGACGATGGCGGTGTTGGTCAGGGCGTAGACGTTGATGTGGTCGAGTATCTCGTCCAGCTGCTCCATCGAGCGCACGTGAAGGCGGGCGATGAAGCAGTCCTCGCCGGTGACCTTGTCGCACTCGGTGAATTGCGGTGTGGCCTGGATCTGCCGTTCCACCTCATGCAACTGGCCGGGTAGCGGGCGGATGCGCACGATCGCCTGCAGCTGGTAGCCGAACGCGCGTGGGTCGATGTCCGCGCCGTAGCCTTTCAACACCCCTTTATCTTCGAGCTTGCGCAGGCGCTCCGCCACGCTGGGCGAGGACAGGCCGCTGATCTGCGCCAGCGCTTTAAGCGAGCGACGCGAGTCTTCGGTCAGGGCGACGATCAGTTGCTGGTCGATTTCGTCGATCATATTGGCTCCAAAGGCGATTATGCGTTTTGGCCTTGATACTAAAGCCGGATGGCTTCTTTTGCATGCCTTTCGCCATGGAGCGCCGCTGTGCCGATTGCCATAATTCGTGCCTCACTCAAGGAGCACGATGATGGACAAGAAGATTCATAGAGGCACGCTGGAAATGGTCGCCGCCATGCTCATTTCCGGCACCATCGGCTGGTTCGTTCTGCTCGCCGGCCTGCCGGTACTCGAGGTGGTGTTCTGGCGCTGCGTGTTCGGTGCGCTGACCCTGCTGGTGGTTTGCGCCATGCTCGGCTTCCTGCGCCCGGGTCTGCTCAGCCGCTATACGGCGATGCTGGCGGTGGTCAGCGGGGTGGCCATCGTCGGCAACTGGCTGCTGCTGTTCGCCTCCTATTCCCGCGCCTCGATCGCCATCGGCACCGCGGTCTACAACGTCCAGCCATTCATGCTGGTGATTCTGGCGGCGTTGTTTCTCGGCGAAAAACTCACTCTGCAGAAGCTCGCCTGGCTGTCGATCTCGTTTCTCGGCATGCTGGCCATCGTCAGCGCCCACGGCAGCGCCGGGCAGGGCGGCGGCGACTACCTGACGGGCATCGCCTTCGCCCTGGGCGCGGCCTTTCTGTACGCCGTGGCTGCACTGATCATCAAGAAGCTCAAGGGCGTTCCGCCGCACCTGATCGCGCTGATCCAGGTGAGCGTTGGCGTGCTGATGCTGGCGCCGCTGGCCGACTTCACCACGCTGCCTCAGGGCCAGCAGACCTGGTCGATCCTGCTCACCCTGGGCGTGGTGCATACCGGCGGCATGTACGTGCTGCTCTACGGCGCCATTCAGAAGCTGCCCACGGCGCTGACCGGCGCGCTGTCCTTCATCTACCCGATCGCGGCGATTGCCGTCGACTGGATCGCCTTCGACCACCAGCTCAGTGCGCTACAGTGGCTGGGCGTCGCGGCCATTCTAATGGCGGCGGCGGGGATGCAGCAGGGGTGGAGTTTGCGCGCCTGGAGGTGGCGAAGCGTCAGCCAGTGAAGGCTGACGCTCGCGCCATCTGCCTCAGTGCGGCGCCTGGCGCCGCGCCGTTTTCAGCAGGTCTTCCGGGCTGATGTGACCGACTACCTGGGTGGCGGCGCTGCCGGGTTGGGGCAGGTCGAGGATGTGGCCTTTCATCTTGCCGATCACGTGCATCTCGCACGGCTTGCAATCGAACTTCAGGGTCAGCACCTCGTCGCCATGTACCAGCTGCATCGGCGCGACCTTGGTCTTCACGCCGGTAACACCCTTGGCCTGTTTGGGGCACAGGTTGAATGAGAAGCGCAGGCAGTGCTTGGTGATCATCACCGGCACTTCGCCTTCTTCTTCATGGGCCTCGTAGGCGGCGTCGATCAGTTGCACGCCGTGGCGGTGATAGAACTCGCGGGCCTTGTGGTTGTAGACGTTGGCCAGGAACGACAGGTGCGATTCCGGGTACACCGGCGGCGGGTTGCTCTCGGCCTTGCGCCCACCACGTGGGTGCGCGGCGACGCGGGCTGCGGTCAGCGCCTCGATGGCCTCGCGCCGCAGGCTTTTCAGCTGCGAGTTGGGCACGAAGAATGCCTGCGGTGCATCGAGGGCGACGCCTTGGGCGTGGTAGATGGTGGTGCCCAACTGGGTCAGCAGGTCACGCAGGCCATCGAGCGCCTGCTCTGGCTTGTTGGCCGCGCCGAAGGGGCCGTCCAGGCTGACGTTGGCGCTGATGCCTTCCTCGCTGGTGGCGGTGAGCTTGAGTGCGTTTTCGCGCAGCTCGGCTTTCCAGCTCACGCCGATGCGTCGTTCTGCCGAGGTCTTCTGCAACGCCTGCTGCCAGTTATGGTCGAGGTTGCGCGACAGCGGATGATTGGGGCGCAGACGGAATAGCCCTTCGGGCATTTCGTTGGGCTCGACGCGGTAGCGATAGCGTTTCTCGCCATCTTCCTCGAACTCGCCTTTCAGCTCGGCGATGTTGGCGCGGAAGCCGACGACCTCGCGTTTGACCAGCACGTTGAGGCCATCGCCGTTGGACAGCGGTTCGAAGGTGACGGCGATCAGGTCGCGCTTGTTCACCTTCTCGACATGGCCGACGGAGAGCCCGGTGAAAGTCGGCGAGTCGAAGGCGCCGATGTCCACCTTGCGCTCGGTGACGAAGTAATCGGTGCTGCCGCGGTGGAAGGTCTTGTCCGGGTCGGGCACGAAGAAGTGCGCGGTGTGGCCGCTGGAGGCGCGGGCCAGGTCCGGGCGGTCTTCGAGAATCGCGTCGAGCTCGCGGCGGTAGTGCGCGGTGATATTCTTCACGTAGGCCACGTCCTTGTAGCGACCCTCGATCTTGAACGAGCGCACGCCGGCCTCGACCAGGGCGCGCAGGTTGGCGCTCTGGTTGTTGTCCTTCATGGACAGCAGGTGTTTCTCGTAGGCGATCACGCCGCCTTTTTCATCCTTGAGGGTGTAGGGCAGGCGGCACGCCTGGGAGCAGTCGCCGCGGTTGGCGCTGCGCCCGGTCTGGGCGTGGGAGATGTTGCACTGGCCGGAGAACGCCACGCACAGCGCGCCGTGAATGAAGAACTCGATGGCAGCATCGGTTTCATTGGCGATAGCGCGGATTTCCTGCAGGTTCAGCTCACGGGCGAGCACCAGCTGGGAGAAGCCGGCCTGGTCGAGAAATTTCGCGCGGCCCAGGGTGCGGATGTCGGTCTGGGTGCTGGCATGCAGCTCGATCGGCGGAATGTCCAGGTCCAGCACGCCGAGATCCTGCACGATCAGCGCGTCCACGCCCGCGTCGTAGAGCTGGTGGATCAGCGTGCGCGCCGGCTCCAGCTCGTCGTCATGCAGGATGGTGTTGATGGTGGTGAAGATACGTGCGTGATAGCGACGGGCGAACTCCACCAGCCTGGCGATATCGGCCACCTCGTTGCAGGCGTTGTGCCGGGCACCGAAGCTCGGGCCGCCGATATAAACGGCGTCGGCGCCATGCAGAATGGCCTCGCGAGCGATCTCGACATCGCGGGCAGGGCTGAGCAGTTCCAGATGGTTCTTGGGCAAGGACATGGTTTTTCTTTATAGGCAGCGAGGGGCTGCAGGCGCTGCAGCGTTCCTCTGGGGCACGGTTTGGCGCGCATTGTACCGGGCCATAGCCGCCTCGGCACCCGTGATGTGCCGGACGGCTGGTCAGGCTGTCGGCGGCCGGCCATCTGTGGGAAAGTAGCGGCCTTTTTTCGGAGGGCGTTTGCGATGGATAACAGAGGGCTCGAAAAACTCGATCAGTTGTTGCTCAAGTATGGCAACGACGACTCGATTCTTTCCGCCAGCGAACTGGACGGTTATTTCGCGGCCATCGTGTCCGGGCCTCGGCAGATCGATCCCGGCATCTGGTATCCGCACATCTGGGCCGAGCAGTTGCCCAAATGGGCCAATGACAAGGAAGGCGAGCGCTTCACCAAGCTGGCTGTCGAGCTGATGAGCGAAGCCGCCTACATGCTTGGCGAGGAGCCGGACGACTACGAGGCCATCTTCCTGGCCGACGACAATGGCCAGGGCGAGAAACTCATCGTCTCGCAGTGGTGCGCCGGTTATCTGCGCGGCGCCCAGGTGGCGGGCTGGATCGATGCCGAGCTACCCGAGGCGCAGCAGACAGCACTGGCGAACATCACCCTGCACGGCAGCGAAGAGGGCGTGGATACGCTCAACGCCATGTCCGATGGGCAATACGACGCCTCGGTCGCCACCGTCGAGCCAGCGGCCCTGGCACTTTACGACTACTGGCAGCAGCACCTGGAACCGGTGCTGCCGGTTCGCCGCGACGAGGCGAAGGTTGGCCGTAACGACCCATGCACCTGTGGCAGTGGCAAGAAGTACAAGCAGTGCTGCATGAACGCGTGAGCGATATGTAGCCCGTATTGAGCGCTGCGATACCAGGGGAAGGAATGCTGCAAGGCGGGCCGCTCGGATGGGGCCCGCCGTGACGCCAGGTCAGTTCAACAGGTCGCCAAACGCCTTGTCCGCTTCCAGTACGGCGGGCAGCGCTTCGAACAGTTTGTTCAGGTCCACGCCTTCGAACAGCGGGCCTTCCAGGTCCTGTTTGGCTGCATCGCTCAGCCCATGAGCCTCGAGGCTTTCCTCGACGTGAATAGCCTGCGCCACCAGGCGCGCATACTGGCCATCGCCCGGCGCCTGGGTGGGTTTGTTCTGGTAAGCGATGGCGTTCTGGATCAGTGCCGGCAACTGCCAGCGGCGCGCCAGTTCGGCGCCGACTTCCGGGTAGCCGAAGCCCAGTTGCAGGGTTTCCTCGGCGGCCTGGGCCGCGGCCTCACGTTGCGGGTGGCGGTTGAGGCGGCGGGCGAAGTCCGGGGCGCCGGTCTGGATCAGCAGCTCACCGATGTTGTGCATCATGCCGCAGGTAAAGGCGGCATCCGCGTCGAGCTTCGACTGTTTGGCCAGGGTGCGGGCGATACTCGCCACGCGGAAACTGCGCAGCCAGAATTTCTTCAGGTTGAAGCCGGTATCGACCTTGAAGGCGCCGGTCATGGCAGAAGCCAGCACCAGGGTGCGCAGGGTGTTGAAGCCCAGGCGCATGGCGGCATCCTCTACGCTGCTGGCATCGCGCGAGCCGCGAAAGCGCGCCGAATTGGCCAGGCGCAGCACCTTGGCGGCGATCACCGGGTCACGCTCGATATTGCGCGCCACGCTTTCCAGGCTGGTGGAGGGATTGTCGAACTGCTGGATCAGATCCTGGGCGACCTTCGGCACGGTGGGCAGGGTGTGCAATTCGGCAAACAGGCTGGCGATATCCATATGAAACTCCTGGGAACGATCCGGGGGGGACGATATGGAGTTTCAGCATAGTCGCGCTGATGACGCTTGCCAGGCCTCGAGCCGGCTTTTTCGCCGCGCCGGACCTCGCTTCGTCAGCAAAAAAGCCCGGTTTTTCAACGCCAACCCGTGATCAGCCGAGGGCGAGTGCCTCATCGCTGACCACTCGGTTGCGACCTGCACGTTTGGCCGCATAGGTGCGCTTGTCGGCCGCGTTCATCAGCTCGTCCAGGCGCTCACCATCCTGGCCCAGGTTGGCCACGCCGGCGCTGAGGGTCATCTGCATGGGCGTGCCATTGACCAGCATCGGGGTGCTGGCCAGACGCTCGCGCAGCTCCTCGGCGATTGCGCTGGCCTGGGCGGCCGTGGTGTTGGGCAGCAGGGCAGCGAATTCCTCGCCGCCGAGCCGGCACAGCAGGTCGGTGGCGCGCAGGCGCTGGGACAGAACGCTGGCGAAATGGCGCAGCGCCTGGTCGCCGGTTTCGTGGCCGAAGCGGTCGTTGATCTGCTTGAAGTGATCGATATCCAGGTAAACCAGGGCCAGCGGCGTGTCGTTGCGCTGGGCGTGGGCGCGCTCGCGGGCGAAGATCTCGGTCAGCTTGGAGCGGTTCGCCAGGCCAGTGAGGTAATCGGTGCTGATCAGCTCCATCAGGCGCTTCTCGGTCTGCGCGCGGGTGTGTTCGTAGGTGTGCGAGAAGATGGTGATCGCCAGGGTCGCCATGCCGATGTCGAGCAGAAAGCCCAGGCTGTCGCTGGGGTTTTTCTCGGCGTAATGCTGGGTGTACAGATACAGGCCCAGGCTGACGAACAGGATCGAGCCGATCAGCCCCAGGCGCAGGCCCAGCAGCAGGTAGAGAATGATCGGGATGGTCTGGATCCAGGCGAAGATGCCCACCGAGGTGTTCGGGTTGGCCAGGGTGGCCATCATCACGCCCAGAAAGGGAATCAGGTAGACGATGGTCAGGGCGCGCAGGTGGCGGGTGCGCTCGACCACCACCAGCATGTACAGCGACAGCAGCGTGTAGATGACCTCGATGCCCACCAGCAACCACAGCCCGCGGGTGGCGTTGAATACCGAAAACAGCACACCGAAGCACATGGTCACCCAGAGCAGAGTCTTGAACATCCTGCGCCGGGACTGATCACTGTGATCGACTGGAGCCAGCATTTGAAACGTCCTTCGGGCCACCTTGGCGCACGAGATTGCCAGCGCGTCCTGGCGATTGCGCCGTTTGGTTTGGGGGAGGAGATGAATATGCGGGCAATTTTGCCCGAAGCTGGCCCCGTGCTACTAGGGATATTTTGTAGTGCACGCGCAGTGCGCCGGCATTGCGCCGACGCAACCTTGCGATCATGCCGGATTGGCCGGGCATGATCGGCGTTTTCACACCAGGTTAGCGCCCCGGGCGTTCACGAAGATCGAGTAGATCGCATGGCTGCTGGCCATGAACAGGCGGTTGCCTTTCTCGCCGCCGAAGCACAGGTTGGCGCAGCGCTCAGGCAGTGAGATATGGCCGATGGCCTTGCCTTCGCTATTGAACACCCGCACCCCGTCGAGCTTTTCCGGCTCGCTTTCTGGTGTGCCGTTGCTGCCCCAGCCGCACCAGAGGTTGCCGAACTCATCGCATTTGATGCCGTCCAGCGCGCCGGTGTCGGTGGCTTCGATGTGCTTGCGGCGTTGGCCGAGGGTGCCGTCGTCGTTCACCGCGTAGGCCCAGACCAGTCGGTTGGGCTTGGCGCGCCCTTCGACGATGTACAGGGTCTTTTCGTCCGGCGAAAAGCACAGGCCGTTGGGGCCGCCCAGGTCGTCGGCCACGCGGGTGACCCGGCCGGTTTCGCCATCGATGCGGTAGACGCCATGGGGCAACTCGGGCTCGATCTTGTAGCCCTCGTAGAAATTGCCGGTCTGGAAGGGCGGGTCGGTGAACCACACCGAGCCGTCACGCTTGACCACCAGGTCGTTCGGCGAGTTGAAGCGCTTGCCCTCGAATTTGTCGGCCAGCACGGTGATGCGCCCGTCGTGCTCGGTACGGGTGATGCGCCGCCCCAGCTCCTGGGTGGTGGAACCTTCACAGGCGATCAGCCGGCCCTGGGTGTCGCGCACCAGGCCGTTAGCGTAGTTGGAGGGCTGGCGATAGACGGCGAGCGACTGGCTGATCTCGTCCCAACGCATGATGCGGTTGTTGGGGATATCGCTGACCAGCAGGTAACGGCCATCACCGAACCATACCGGGCCTTCTGCCCAGCGCAGGCCGTCGGCGAGTTTTTCCACGCTGGCGTTGAACAGGCGCAGTTGCAGGAAGCTGTCATCGAGCACCTGCACGGCGCTGTCAGGGTAGCGCAGGCCGAGCGGCTGGGCGGCGCCCGCCAATTGTGGCAGCAGCGAGCCGGCGCTGGCGGCAGCGGCGGAGCAGATCAGCGAGTGCTTGAGGAAGCGGCGGCGCGAGCTTCCAGTTGGCTGGGTGTCGTTCATGTCATGTCCCTTCTTGTCTTTGTCGGGCCGAAACGGCCTGAACAAGCTACAAGATGTACGATGACTGCGAAAGATTTATCGCGACGGAATAACGGCGTCGCCGAGATTGATTTCTATCTCGTTGATATTTAGCTGTTTTACTTGGAGTTGTCTTGGGGTGCATGGCGGGGGCGAGATTGGTTGTCTGATGACGTGATAATCGGCCACCGCGACAGCGATGGCCGATCACTGAAAGAAGTCAGGCGAACACGAAGTACTTGCGCACCGTCTCAACCACTTCCCAGGTGCCTTTCATGCCCGGCTCGACGACGAAGATATCGCCGGCCTTGAGGTGGATCGGTGCCATGCCGTCCGGGGTGATGATGCAGTAGCCTTCCTGAAAGTGGCAGTACTCCCACTTCACGTATTCGACCCGCCATTTACCGGGCGTGCAGATCCAGGTGCCCATGATCTTGCTGCCGTCGTCGCTGGTGTAGGCGTTGAGGTTGACCGTGTGCGGCTCGCCCTCGATGCGCTCCCACTTGCAGGCATCGACCACGGGCATGGGCTGGGTGTCGCGCAGAACGGTAATCGGTTTGTTGGCCATGAACGGCTCCTGATGTTGGACGAAAGTGGTTCACCTTAGGCGGCGTTTGAATCGCTCAGTTGTCTGGGGTCGACATGGGCGTGCGTATTCGCGCTGCCTGGTCATGCCGCAAGAGCGGGGCGGGCGCGCAGGGTGATGCCGGCATGCACCACCAGCGTGGCGATCACCAGCGCGCCGCCGTACAGCGTGGCTCGGGCTGGTTCCTCACTCAGGAAGTACCAGACCCACAAGGTGCCCAGCACGCTTTCCAGCAGGTAGAACAGCGCCACCTCGGCGGATGGCAGGTAGCGCGTCGCGCTGTTGATCAGCAAGGTGGCCACTGGCATCTGCATCAGCCCCATGATGCCCAGCGCCAGGTAGCTGGCCGGGTCCAGGCCCAGGGGCTGCGCCTTGGGCAGGGCGATCAGCGCGGCCACCAGCCCGCCAAGGGCGATCAGCGGCATGCGGGCAAGGCTGGAATGGCGGCGCAGCAAGGTGAGGTTGGCGCCCAGCGCCGCCGAGGACAGCAGCGCGTAACCGTTGCCCAGCAGGTCGCTGGCGCTGAAGGAGCCGGCGAACACCAGCACGATGCCCAACGTCGCCACGCCGATCGCCAGCCAGGTGCGCACGGCCACCGCCTCGTGCAGGAAGAAGCGCGTGAACAAGGCTGCGAACAGCGGCGCGGTACTGAGGATGACCACCACATTGGCCACCGTGGTTTGAATGATCGCCAGCACGAAAAAGATCGAGATCAAGGCCAGCAGTACAGCCGATATGGCGCTCGGCAGCGGTTTGGCCAGCAGGCTCGCCCGGCTGCGGGCCGACAGCGAGAAGGCGCTCAGGGCGATGAACATCAGCAACCCGCGCCAGAACACGATGCTCCAGCCATCGGCCTGCACCAGGCGCACCAGCAGGCCATCGAAACTGAGCAGCACGATACCGCTGGTAACCAGCAGCAGGCCGCGCGCCGAGTCGTTCATCGCGGCTTTCCTTGTTGTTATGGATTGCCCCGATGATTGCTCCAAATTGGTGCGTCATCCTGCCCAGATACGCCGCTTGGGAAGGCGTTTACGACCTGGCGGCCGGCCGTTTCGAGGCCAGCGTGGGCAGGCCATGGGCGACGCCAGGTTTAGTGGGCCGGCCCGGAACTTGTAATTTTGTCGTTCACTCCAATGTATCGCTCAAGCGACGCCAGACGCCGCCTGGCACCTTGAACAGGGACGTGCATTTCTCCATGGCTCAAGCGAGGCACCCATGAATTCCGAAGAGCAAACCCTGATCGAT
The DNA here is from genome assembly GCF_001945375.1 of Pseudomonas sp. PA1(2017). Lineage (NCBI taxonomy): Bacteria > Pseudomonadati > Pseudomonadota > Gammaproteobacteria > Pseudomonadales > Pseudomonadaceae > Pseudomonas > Pseudomonas sp. PA1(2017). Next base: position 8,170 of record NZ_MSXU01000014.1, on the reverse strand, counting down.
GGCCTGTTCACCCGCCTGCAAGAAGCCGAGCACGAGGGCGGGCTGCGCGATAGCGAGGCCGAGGCGCAGATCAAGAACCATCTGGCCCGGCAGCCTGCAGCGCCGTACTACATGGCCCAGGCGCTGTTGATTCAGGAAGCGGCCATCAAGCGCCTGGACAAGCGCGTGCGTGAACTGGAAGCCCAGGCGACTGACGCGCAGCGCCAGCGCGCGGGCAGCGGCGGCTTTCTTTCCGGGTTGTTCGGTGGCGGGCAGCCGGCCAGCGCGCCGCAGCCGAGCCAGCGCCCGGCTGGCTGGGGTGAAACACGCTTTTCCCAGAATGCCCCAGCCGCACCTGCAGCGCCCGCGGCCATGCCCGGCGCGGCGCCGGCAGCCCAGGGTGGTGGCTTCATGCGCGGCGCGCTGCAGACGGCGGCGGGCGTGGCCGGCGGGGTGATGGTGGCGGATCTGCTCACCAACATGTTCCATCACAACCAGCCCCAGGAAATCGTCGAAGTCATCCGCGAAGACGCGCCCATGCAGGACAGTTTCGCCAATGACGCCCCTTACGCGGGCAACAGCGACATGAGCAACGACATCGATACCGATGCCTTCGACAGCTCGGATTTCTTCGACGACGACAGCATGTTCAGTTAGGGTCTATTCCCGTTTCACGCACGGCCGCGCCGGAGCCAGTTTTTGCGCGAGGCAAGGCACGAGATGCGAAGTTTGGCAGGCCAAATGAGCCATCGAGTAACGCCGAATCGCGCAAAAACTGGCCCGGCCCTCCGGGTTGCGCGGGAAATGACCTCCGCTGTCGTTGCAGGACTTGGCAAGGGAACGACCATTCCCTGCGTCCTGCGCCTAACCGGAGGCCATTTCTCGCAGCAACGCGGCTCGCGCTGAAACGGGAACAGACCCTATCCCGCCAGCGGTTCGGCGTTGGCGGTGCGATCGACCAGCCGAATACTGTCGCGCCCGCCGCGTTTGGACTGATACAGCGCCACGTCGCCCTGTTCGATCAGCGCTGCCAGGCTGGCAGGCGGCTGGTCGAACAGACTGGCGCCGATGCTCAGGGTCACCGCTTCGGGAGTGGCGAACGTCTGCGCGGTGGTGCTCTGAAATTGCTGGCGCAGCAGGTCACCGAGGCTGGTGATACGCGCTGGTGACGCATCCCTGAGCAGAATCACGAACTCGTCACCGCCCAGCCGTGCCGCCAGCGAGCCCTCGGGCAGCACCCGGCGGATCATCTCGCCAAGTGCGATCAACAGCTTGTCGCCGGCGGTATGGCCGTGCAGGTCGTTGACCTGTTTGAAGTTGTCGATATCGATCAGCAGCAGCGCGCCAGGGTGCTTCGGCGAAACCCCGTCGAGCAGTTTGGGCGCTCGCGCTTCCAGGGCGCGGCGGTTGTACATGGCGGTCAGCGGGTCGCGGGCGGCCAGGCGTTCGATACGTTTCTCCCGGCGATAACGCACGGTCCCGGTCATCGACAGGGCGATCAGCATCAATGCCATCACACCCTCCACCAGCGAGATCTGGATGATCTCGCCGCGAAATGCCGCGAGGTCGATCAGCGTGCCCGGCACCAGTACCGGAAAGGTCTTGGCGACGTAGAACAGCCCGTGGCCCAGCAGTACGAAGCGTAACTGGGCAGCGCCGGCGCCCAGGGATTTACCCCGAGGGCGCAGCAGGAAACTGGCCCTGATGGTGATCAGCGCGATCAGCAGCGAATTGACCACGAGCATGATCTTCGACCACTCCGGCCCTTCCGGCAGCAGTAACATCGCGAACCAGACCACGGCCACCAGGACCCAGGCCAGCGACAGCCGCGTTTCGGTAAAGCGCGCCACCCCGGCGAAGAACAGCCAGTGCGAGGTTATCAGCAGGCCGTTGGCGAACCAGATACCGATCAGCAGCAGGCCGCTGCTGCGCAGCAAGGCAAGGGTGCAGCCTACGCTGATCAATGCAAAACCGGCGCTCCAGAACAGCAGCGAAGGCTCGCGTACGGTTTGCCATTCGATGGCCATATACAACGCGGCCGCCAACGCCAGGGCGATGGTGATCGTCAGTATGGTTAGGGGGTCGAACGCCATGGTCTGCTGGGCCTGCGGGTAGAAGAATCGAGAGCGAGCTGCGCCGCTGGATTCGAGCGGCGGCGATCGTGTGTTTGAGCGTAGCCGTCATGGGCGAAACCGGGTGGCTGGCAGGCTTTTCCCGAGCCATGAATACCCACCCGTTCAGTCCTGCAACCACGGGTTCAGCTGTGTTTCGGCCTGACCGTCAGGCTGACCAGGCGGGTGACCACCAGGCCGATGTACATGACCCCGGCGAATTGCTCGAGCATCACCAGAGCGCGGGCGAAGGGCCGCAGCGGAATGATGTCGCTCAGGCCGACGCCCGACAGGGTGGTGAAACTCAGGAACAGCAGCTCCACCCAGGTGCGCTGCGCCTCGGGGTTGATCGCCGCCGTGAAGCTGCCCGGGCTGAGCAACTGGCATACATGGAACGCATGGGCGAAGGCCCAGGCCAGCAGCGTGAAGGTGGCGCCGACGGCGAACAGCTCGTCGGTGCTCGCGCGCTGGTCTTCCATCATGTAGGCGATCAGGCCGCCGGCTGCGTAGAAATAGAAGCTCGACTCCAGCGCCGCGAGGAGGATCGACAGCGCGGTGTTGTATTCGAACTCCAGGGCCACGGTCAGCATCAGGATGCACGCCGCTTGGGTGAAGGCGATCCACTGGATGGTCGGGCTGCTGCGCACCATGCGCAGCGACATTGCCAGCACCACGATGCCAAAGGCGCCGACGATGGCCCGCCCCTCGGACAGGCGTTCCATGAACGGGTAGAGCACGATGCCCAGCAACTGCACGAACAGCAGGCTGGCGGATGGGTAGCGGAGCAGGTAGGTGTGAGCCTTGGGCATCGGAGTCGACCGGGCGAGGGGAGGTGTGCAGCGGGGCGCCATTTTGCCGGGCAGTCTAATGGATCGCCAGCGCCGCGTAAGCTGCCGTTCGCCGTCTGGCAGGCTGCATGGCGTTTCGCGCGGGGCGGCCATCAGCCGGGCTTATCCGCCCGCGGCCTGCTGCAGCCGCACAGCGAATAGTGGCAGCGCCACGCGGGTTTTCGGCTATGATCCGCCACCCTCGAAAACACCCCGTCATGGTCAGGTCTCGATGCCCGTCAATGCCCTCTATACGGACCTGTCCGATTACTACGACCTGATGTGCGCCGATATCGACTATCAGGCGCAAAGCCACGCCGTGCAGCGCCTGCAGCAGTTGTTCGGCAACGGCGGCAAGCGGCACCTGGACCTGGCCTGTGGCACCGGGCCCCACGTGCGGCATTTTCTCGATGCCGGCTTCCAGAGCAGCGGGCTGGACATCAACCAGCCGATGCTCGACAAGGCCGCCATCCGCTGCCCCGAAGCGCACTTCGCGGTACAGGACATGTGCGCATTCAGCGTCGACGAACCGGTCGACCTGATCACCTGCTTTCTTTATTCCATCCACTACAGCGCCAGCATCGAGCGCCTCGCCGCCTGCATCGCCAGCGTGCACCGCGCCCTGCAGCCCGGCGGGCTGTTCTGTTTCAATGCGGTCGACCGCACCCGCATCGACAATCGCCTGTTCGCCTCGCACACCGTGCAGGTCGAAGCGGGGCGCTTTACCTTCAGCTCTGGCTGGCACTACATCGGGACGGGGGAACGGCAGGCGCTGCGCTTACGCATCGAAAAGATCACGGGCGATGAAACCCTGACCTGGCACGACGAACACCCCATGGTCGCGGTCAGCTTCGCTGAGCTTGAGGCGCTGCTCGAGCCGCACTTCGAGGTTCATGTGCTAGAGCACGACTATCAGAAAATCCTGCCGATCAGCGAGAACGCCGGCAACGCGCTGTTCGTTTGCGTGAAGCGCTGATGTACGCGCTGATACCTCTTGCAGGGATGGTCAGGTTTTCCCTGCCAGCCACTTGTCCGGAAACCACCGCGCCCGCAAGGCTCTAGGCCAATGCGGGCACGGTGGTTCGGCCGGTCGGCAGTTACCACAAATCGATCAAACCGCAGCGACTGCCTTGGCTGGCGGCTGAGTGCGACGCCCCAGTGCACCAGCCCCAGCAGCTACCAGACCAGATATGATCAAGGTGATCAGTACGATCCATGCGCCTTGGGAAACGCGTTTGGCGGCCACTTCTGCTGCTTCACGAGCTTTTTGCTCGGCCTGTGCCTTGAGTTCTTGATACTTGGTATAGGCCTCGCGGTAGCTGGCCTCAGCCTGATCGACGATCTGATTGGCCTCGGCGTCCGTCTTGTTTCCACGCGCTTTGATCAAGTTGACCAGGGCTTCACGGTCAGCCGCGTCCCACACCTGATCGCCTTTGTCCTTGATACGGTCTAGCAAACCGCTCAGTTGCTCGTCAGCTTGTTGTGGATTTTCCACGCTGCGTCGTGCGGTTTCCTGCGCATCCTGCTGGGTGGCCTGGGCGTCCTCACTGAGGTTTTCCGGATCCAGTTCAGCCTTGCCGGTCTGGCGCATGGCTTTTTCGAGTTCGCCCTGAATGTCGTCCAGATTGAAATCGATCCCTTGTTCGCGCAGCTCTTCCTGAATCTTGCCGCCTAGCGCCGGCGCCACCTGAGCGATGCCGCTACCCAAGGCCGAAATCCCGCTGCCAGCCAGATTCATGCCGCCGCGCACCACACCGGTAATGGCGTTGGACAGCAGGTAGACGGTGATCAGCGATACGCTCGCCCATACCAGCAGGCCGTGAAAGGCGCCCTCGCGTTGTGCCAGGCGGCCAGCTGCCCAGCCACCTACCGATAGCGAAATTACCGAGCTGATCACCACCCAGGCGGCTGCGCCAAAACCCATGCCCGCAGTAGGATTGGTTTCTTGAAGCGGGTCGATGCTCGCGCTTCCGATGGCGGTGCCCAGCACGCTGAGCAGCAGGGAAACCATCATGGCAAGCACTACGCCGGCGAGTACCGCACTCCAGGAAATGCGTTTGAGCAGCGGTGCTGCTGCAGTTAAGTCGTGGGGAGCTGGGTCGGTGTAGCTGGTTGGAGCACTACGATCATTGCGAGTCATGTTGGCAGTCCCGTTATGAAATGGCGATACGAGCCAATCGCTCGTAATCCACATGACCGAGGCGGCGCTGATAAAGTTTTGACTCTCCTTTTGCGACTTGTGTCTCGTTATGCGCCAGCTCCATGGATGTCCCGTAGCAGCCGAGATACTTCTGGCGGGTTGTCGTGTTGCCGACCATTGGAGCTCACAGTGGGTATTCGCTTCGCGCGCCATTGACCTTGCTTGTCGCCGTTATCCAAGCTTTCGGCGTAGGCCTGCAGCGCCGGTTACCTGGCCAGCGCTGCAGCGCTGTCAGCCGCTGCGCTTTTCACCTTGGCCGCCAACACGGCGGCCTGGATCGCCGCCAGGCTGCGCTTGGCCGCCGGCGACTCGAACACCGCACTTTCGGCCAGCGTGTAAAGGCGCTCGCCGTTGTGCAGGGTGAATTCCACGAACGCCAGATGCTCGCTCCATGAGCGATAGCGCCGCACCATGAACAGGCTGTGCTTCGAGGCCACAGCGCGCACGCTGCTCAGCGGTATCTGACGCTGATTGCTTTCGCTGGCAATGATCAGCTCATCGTTGTGAATAGAGGCCGGCCCGGCCTTGTTCATGCGTCGCCATTCCAGTGCAAATCGCCAACCCATAAGCAGCAGGCAGCCGCCAACCAGCAGCAGTTCGGGCAGCCGCATGGCCGATGCCTTGAACAGCACCAAGCTGCCAATCGCCATCAGAATCGCCAGGGTGATGGCGCGATAGAAATATACGCTGTGAAAATCGGGGAAGGTCAGAAAGCGGATGTCCATAGGCGCATTCTCGTCCAGAGGTCTGACTACTGGGTGTTCCCAGGGCCGTGGGCGCATAGCATTGAAAGGCTTTGCGCCGGCTTCCTGCCCATAACTGCTCGGCAATCTCGGCAGGTTATGGCATCTGTTCGTCATGCTGCGTGATCCGGCACGCAAATCGGTAGCGTCCTCGGCTATGTGATCAGTGCAGCGTCGGCGTAAGCCGCTCGGCAACCAGCTGACGAGCCTGATGGGCGAGCTGATCCAGGTGATAGTCACGCTGTTTCTCGGCCTCGCTCATGGCCTTCTTGCCATGCTGCTTGAGCAGGTAGGCGTGGATCTGCCGCACTTCGGTGGACTGAAACACCGGCGCCAGGTCCTGCACGGCCACCAGGCCATCGGAGCGCTGGTCGCGGGTGTTCATCAGCACCTGCGGCCCTTGGGCGGCGAGCACCTGCAGGCCCATGGCCTCGAAGGTCGGCACCTTGCCGGCGACGCAAGCCAGCTCCAGATGAGGATGCCGCTCGGTGATGCGCTGCAGCATGGCGCGAGCGATACCCCGACAGCGGTGGCTTGCGGCCACGGCCATGTAGGCGAGGGTGCAGGCCTCGGCGTCGTCCTGGCTGGGCAGGTACAGGGCGAAACCCAGCACCACGACCGGGTCCTGATCGTCCAGGGCCAGCAGCAACTGTGTCGGGCTATCGGCTTCGCCATTCATGGCCTGCAGATACAGGTGCACCTCGTAGCCGATCACGTACTGGTACAGCTGGAACAGCGGGTTGCTGGGCGTCAGCGGCACTGGGCTGATATCGCTAAAGTAGTCCACCACCATCTGCAGCACCTGGGCTTTGAGGGACTCGGGTGGCGGGGCGTCGAGGTGGGTGAGGGTGAACATCGGGCGGGCTCTTGATAAAAACGGCGGGCGGCATTGTAACCCGTAGGGCTTGCGGGCGTTGGCGCCGAAGGCCTATGGGCGTGCCGTCTCGGGTAACATGGCGGCGCATCGAGCATTGATCCAGAAGGGCCTTATGGCAGCGTCGAAACGAAAATATGCAGGTATCGAGCGCGAGTTGATTCGCACCCTGACCGACGCCTGCGAGACGGCCAAGAGCGAAATCGTCGGTTTCCAGTGGCTCACCCACGACGTCGATTACCAGCGCTTTCCCGAGAGCCTGCTGGTTACCTGGATGTTCGACAGCGAAGCCAACAGAGCGCGGGCTTTAGCAGGCGCGGAAAAGGCCAGGATGCTGGCGTTGACCCTGGCCGCGTTCGAGGCAGTAGGCATCAGCGTGGCCCGCATCAATGAGCACGTGGCGTTTTCGGTCGAGCAGCCGGCAAGGGGCAAACGTGGCCAAGGACATTGAAAACCCCTGCGTGTCGCTGTGTCAGCTCAACAGCGAAATGTGCGTCAGCTGTGGGCGCACGCGGGAGGAAATCCGCAAGTGGCGAGGCATGAAGCGGCCGGAGAAGATGGCCACGGTGCAGAAGGCTGCGGCGCGGATGAAGGCGATTGCCAAGAAGAAGGGCAAAGGGCAGAAGTCCGAGTGATCGTTCCACGCTCCGCGTAGGGGCGCGGTCACGTAGGGTGGATCGGGGCGCGTAGCCGACGCTCTTTTCATCCACCATAGCGATATAACGTCGAACCCCTTACTCACCATAATTTCTGTCCGACCGCTCGGGCTCTACACACCAGCCAGCGGGATAGACGCCCATCGCCACTGCACGGTGAAAACTCGAATACGGCCAATCCGCCAGCTGCTCGACATAGCCATGTTTTAGTGGATTGATGTGGATGTAATCGAAGTGCTGCTGGTAATCCCGTTCATCCCGGATCAGATGTTCCCAATAGCGTCGTTGCCAGATACCACGCTCGCCGCGGCGCTGCTGATTATCTGTGCGAGTCTCGGTGACGGGGAGGCGTTTGGCGAAGGCGAACTTGATGACCTTCCAGCGCAGGGTGAAGCCGGCATCGCCTGGCGGTAGCGTCCACATACAATGCATATGGTCGGGCAGCACCACCCAGGCGTCGATATGAAAGGGATGCCGAGCCCGTGTTGCGCGCACGGTCTCGCGCAGCAGATCGATCTCGCGGATCAGCAGATCGCTGCGGCGATCTTGCAGGTTGACGGTGAAGAAGTAGGTAGCGCCGGGAACGCGGGCACGGCGGTAATTGGGCATGGCGGTTCATTCTTGAACGTCGTGTAGCTTGAACCATGGTGGACAAGCTTCGCGTTGTCCACCCTACAAGCTTGCACGGCCCGAACCCGCACGTTAGAGCCTGTTTACGATCTTTTGAGCAGTAGTACGAGAAAAGCCAAATGGATGAACTGCAAGCTGGTGTTGAGCTTA
>NZ_MSXU01000013.1:206417-206625 GCF_001945375.1 Pseudomonas sp. PA1(2017) | reverse complement strand
ATGGCGAATCGGCGTCTGAGCAAGGAGATCCGCGCCATCCACCACGAGGTGAATGGAATCTATGGCCATCGCCGAATCAAGGCCGAGTTGGCGGCCATGGGGTATGTGTGTGGTCGACACCGAGTGGCTCGACTGATGCGCGAAGCCGGTCTGCGCGTTCGTTCGCGTAGGCGCTGGCGGCTGGTTTCCAGCAGTCGTCATGCTCTGC
>NZ_MSXU01000013.1:176873-206407 GCF_001945375.1 Pseudomonas sp. PA1(2017) | reverse complement strand
ATGGCGAATCGGCGTCTGAGCAAGGAGATCCGCGCCATCCACCGCGAGGTGAATGGAATCTATGGCCATCGCCGAATCTAGGCCGAGTTGGCGGCCATGGGGTATGTGTGTGGTCGACACCGAGTAGCTCGACTGATGCGCGAAGCCGGTCTGCGCGTTCGTTCGCGTAAGCGCTGGCGGCTGGTTTCCAGCAGTCGTCATGCTCTGGCGATTGCCCCGAATCACCTGGATCGCCAGTTCGCCTCGGATCGCGCTAATCGGCACTGGGTCTCGGACATGACCTACGTGCGGACGGCCCAAGGCTGGCTGTATCTGGCCGTCGTGCTCGATCTTTTTTCACGTGCTGTCGTCGGTTGGGCGATGCACCATCGGATGCAGCAGGCTCTGGTACACGCCGCGCTGGAGATGGCCGTGGCTCGCCGACAGCCGCAAACCGAGGTACTGCTGCACTCGGATCGTGGCAGCCAATACTGCGCGTACGATTACCAGGCCTTGCTGCGGCGACATCGCATCGTGCCCAGCCATTCTCGCCCGGGGAACTGCTGGGACAACGCAGCGATGGAGAGCTTCTTTCGTTCGCTGAAGACCGAGCGGGTGTACCTGACCCGCTACGCCAGCTACCAGGAGGCGAAAACCGACCTGTTCGACTACATCCGCTTTTACAATCACCGCCGCCGCCACTCGACACTGGGCTATCTCAGTCCGATGGAGTTTGAGCGGCGAAATACGAGCAGTCGCTCTTAACTACCTGTCCATTAGCTCCGGGACAGACCTTCTGGCGGAAGCGGTGAAGCTGAGCCCGTTGGTAGGTGTTTCGCTGGTTGGTTCTGATGAGAAAAGCGGGCTAGGGTAAGCGTCAGTGTTGTTCGCGGCTGTCCGGCCCTGTCCGTACGAACTCTTGTATAACCTCGGTTATTGCGCGATACTTCGCTCACGACTCAACCCTTGGCGGGCCGATTTAGTTCAGCCTTAGCCTCGGGTGAAGAAACCGGCCCCTAAAGCCGGTTTTTTCGTTTCTAGGGATAGGGCATTGTGCGTACAGCTTTCTTCGTAGACGGCTACAACCTCTATTACGGCGTTCTGCATGGCTCCGACCACAAATGGTTGGATCTGACTGCGTTACTAACTGCCGTTCTTCACGTCCAGGATCCTGCGTCTGTACCAGCGTCCATCGACTACTTCACTTCGCCTGTCATTGCCCGCCTCGCCACTCGTGGTCAAGCCTTGAATGATGCGCAGCATCGTTACATCCGCGCTCTACAGGCGAGAGGTGTTTCTGTTACCCAGGGCAATCATCGTTTGGCTAAGGGGTACGCTCCCCGGTACGTCGAAGGGCAGAAGGCGTCTCGAAAGGATCAGGTTGCTGTCTGGCAGCTCGAAGAGAAAGAGACAGACGTGAACATCGCGCTGGGAATGTACCGTGCGGCTTGCCGCGCAGAGCAGTTGCAAATAGAACAGATCATTCTGGTTTCAGGTGATACCGATCTTGCGCCTGCCCTAGCCGCGATTCGCCAAGACTTCCCGCATATCCGGCTAGGCGTGATTCTTCCCCATAGGCAAGAAGGCAATGAGCTTGTGCGTAATCCGCCTGGCTCATTGAAGCGGCACGCGGACTGGATGCGCACCTACATAACTGATGAGGAGCTTTCCTCTTGCCAGCTTCCGGTCAAGGTGCCGCTACTCAAGAAGCCAGCAATCATTAAGCCGGATTATTGGTAGCTGTGACACTTTTGGGACAGTCGCAATCCCAGAAAACCAAAAGCCCCTGAAAATCTCTAGGATAATCAGGGGCTTATGGTGTTTCGATTTGGTGGAGCCGGGGGGATTTGAACCCCCGTCCGCCAGTTCTCCACTGTCGGTACTACATGCTTAGCCGTGTCTATTGAGTTAACCCTCAGCCGCCCGACGGGCAGGGTGCATTGGGCGAGTTGTGTAAGTTTTAGCCACTTTGTCCACAACGTACTACGCGGCGATCCTGTTCTGCATGACAATCACTTCGGGTTTACAGGCATCCCCTAGTGATCGCTGGAGCCGAAGCTACCAGAAGGACTAGTCGCGCCGCTTACGCAGCGAGAGCGTAGCCCTCGTAGTTTTCGTCATTGGCAACTATAGAAAGTTGCAACAGTGGATTTACGACTTCTGTTACCAAGTCGGCATGCACCTCGAGCTTCGCCACCGGCGTCGAATCCTAATCGGCCCCGAAACTTGCGAGACGCGCAGTGTACGCCAAAAGGGTTCGTGGCGTCGACCCGGGCTACACGGCGCGCTCGCAAACAGGCCGGCGTTGAGCCGGCCCGTCAGCTATCAGCTGGTGGCGCCGCTGCCATCATCACCCGGCGCGTCGAGCAGTTGCAGTGCACGCTCGGCGTGGCTGCCGCAAGCTTCGAGGTCGCCAGCAGCCTGGGCGTCGGTGGCTTCTTTCTTGGCGTCTGCAACCTGCTGCTTGAGCGGCTCGGGCAGGGTGGCTTTGGCGGCCACGGCATTGTCGAGTTTCTGCAGGTTGACGGTGCACAGGTCATCAGCTGCGAAGGCCGGTGCGGCCAGTACGGCGGCAATGACGAACATGGATACGCGCTTCATGTGGTAATCCTCTCATCACGAATAGATTCCCGGTGCCGCTCTGGTTGAGGGTGAGGGGAGCCGGGAGCGTCCCACCCAAATCGTTTGGGCTTAGTGAAGCTGACTGGCCTTTCGCGATGACGGTTCACTGTTTTTCTGATGGCGCATCGCCTGCCTCAAATCGGTGCGACTTCGACCGGGTCGGCATGCACCAGCACCTCGGCCTGGGCGAATTCGCTGCGGATGGCGTCCTCCACTTGTTCGCACAGTGCGTGTGCTTCGGTGAGGCTGAGACTGCCGGGCAGATCGACGTGCAACTGCACGAACCAGTGAGTACCGGACAGGCGTGTGCGCAGGTCGTGAATGCCGACGACGCCAGGAACGGTGCAGGCCAGCTCGCCCATGCGCGTGCTGACTTCGGACGCCAGTTCCTGATCCATCAACACGCTGACCGACTGGCGTGCGATGCTCACCGCGCTCCACAAGATGTAGGCCGCGATGCCGATGGCGAACAGCGCGTCGCCCTGTTGCCAGCCGAGATAGGCGAGCAGCAGCGCAAGGAGGATGCCGCCATTGAGCAGCAGGTCGGAGCGGTAGTGCAGCGAGTCGGCATGGATGGCGGTGGAGCCAGTCTTGCGCACCACGTGGTGCTGGAATATCAGCAGGGCGACCGTCAGTGCCATGGACAGCAGCATCACCGCGATGCCCAGGCTCTGAGCGGTCAGCGGCTCAGGCTGGCGCAGGCGCTCGAAGCCCTGCACGGCGACCAGGATGGCACTGGCGCCGATGAACAGCGCCTGGCCCAAACCCGCAAGTGCCTCGGCCTTGCCGTGGCCAAAACGGTGATCATCGTCGGCGGGGCGCAGGGCGATGTTCACGGCGATCAGGTTGAGCAACGAGGCGGCGCTGTCGAGCAGCGAATCGGTGAGGCCGGCGAGCAGGCTGACCGAGCCGCTGGCCCACCAGGCGATCGCTTTGCACAACACCAGGGTCAGCGCCACGCAGAGTGCGGCGGCGGTGGCCTGGCGCATCAGGCGGGCGTGCTGGCGGTCGAGGGTCATTGGCAATCCATGCACGATGGCGGGCTGAGCCCGTCATCACTGACGGGCTGCGGGAGGAATCAGGCGGAGGGGCGCAGGCCGTAGGCCGCCAATTGCTCGGTGCTGCCGCTGTGCTGGATCAGGCGTGGGTCGTCGAGCGGCAGGTTGTGGCCGGTCTGGGTTTCGATCAGCGCCTTGAGCTTGGCGGTGTCGACCTTGCCGTCCGCGTCCACCACGTTTTTCAGGGACTGCGTATCGACCTGTGCGGTGGTGCCGCCTGGCAGGTAGATGGCGCCGGTGGCGAAGTCGACGCCAAAAGCGATCAGCCCGGGAATCACGTAGAAGAGAATGCCGATGGCGTTCAGGCCGGCGACGAGGGGGTCGATCCGGCCCTCGATCTGGCCGCGGCGATCAGGGAAGAAGATGGTGCCGCAAGCGGACAGTTGAGTGACCAATGTAACGGCGAGAACGCCGCCGATAACGCGGGATTTCGTGCGCATCGAGCACCTCCAGAAAAAGTGGACGCCACTATAGCAAGGCGAGCATTGCAAAGCTGCTGCGGCACTTCAACACGCAGCCTTCGACGGTATATGACCGGGCAAGCATGGCGGCAGTTCGCCGTTATAATCGCCGGCCTGAACTGGAGCCCCGATGAACAGCCTGCCGATCGATTCCCTGCTGCCCGACCTGTGCCGCGCCCTGGCCGACCGTGATGAAGTGGTGCTCGAGGCGCCGCCCGGTGCTGGCAAGACCACCCGCGTGCCGCTGGCCGTGCTCGACCAGCCATGGTTGGCCGGGCAGCGCATCATCATGCTCGAGCCGCGGCGCCTGGCAGCCCGTGCTGCGGCCGAGCGGCTGGCCAGTGAGCTGGGGGAAAAGGTTGGCGAAACGGTGGGCTATCGCATCCGCCTGGACAGCAAGGTGGGGCCTAACACGCGCATCGAGGTGGTGACCGAGGGCATTCTCGCGCGGCGGTTGCAGGACGACCCGGCGCTGGAAGGCGTCGGGCTGGTGATTTTCGACGAGTTTCACGAGCGCAGCCTGGATGCCGACCTGGCCCTGGCGCTGACCCTCAATGGTCGGGCGATGTTTCGTGGTGCCGACAGTGGCGAGGCGCCGCTCAAAGTGTTGCTGATGTCCGCGACCCTGGAAGGCGAGCGCTTGGCTGGTTTGTTGGGTAACGCGCCAGTGCTGCGCAGCGAAGGGCGCATGTTCCCCGTAGACATCCGCTGGGGCGCGCCCTGGCAGGCGGGGGAGTGGCTGGAGCCCAGAGTGCTGCAAACGGTATTGCAGGCGTTGGACGACGAGCCCGGCAGCCTGCTGGTGTTTCTGCCCGGCCAAGCGGAGATTCGCCGCGTGGCTGAGCAACTGGAGGAAACACTGGGCGGGCGCAGCGACGTTCGCGTCTGTCCGCTGCATGGCGAGCTGGAACTGTCGGCCCAGCGTGCGGCTATCGAGCCGGCGCCATCCGGGCTGCGCAAAGTGGTGCTGGCCACCAACATCGCCGAGACCAGCCTGACCATCGACGGCGTACGCGTGGTGGTCGACGCTGGGCTGGCGCGGGTGCCGCGTTTCGACCCCGGCAGCGGCATGACGCGCCTGGACACTGCGCGTATTTCCCGCGCTTCGGCCACCCAGCGCGCGGGCCGTGCCGGGCGTCTGCAACCGGGTGCCTGCTATCGGCTATGGTCCCAGGCCCAGCACGAGCACTTGCCTGCGTATAGCGCAGCGGAAATTCTCCAGGCCGACCTGGCGGGCCTGGCGTTACAGCTGGCGCGCTGGGGCGTCGAAGTGGATGAGTTGGTCTGGCTCGACCCGCCGCCCGCTGCCGCCTACGCCCAGGCGCGCGATCTGCTGCAGCGCCTCGGCGCGCTCGACGAACGTGGTGTGTTGACTGCCCACGGTCAGGCCATGGCCGAGCTGCCGGCTCATCCGCGCATCGCTCATCTGTTGCTGCGTGGCCAGGCGCTCGGGCTTGGTGAGATGGCCTGCGACCTGGCGGCTCTGCTGGGGGAGCGCGACATTCAGCGAGGTGGCGGGGCCGACCTGCACAGTCGCCTGGCGCTGCTGTCGGGCGAGAGCCGGGCGACGCGTGGCGCCAATGGCGGCGTGCAGCGTGCGCGACAATTGGCCAAACAGTTTCAAGGATATTTGCGCCGGATGCCGGTCAGCGAGGCGGTCAGCGACCCCGAGCATGGCCGCTGGCTGGGCGCACTGCTGGCGTTCGCCTACCCGGATCGCATTGCCCGTCAGCGCCGTGAGGGCGGCGCCGAATATCGACTGGCCAATGGTCGCGCGGCGCAGTTTACCGAGGCCGATGGGCTGATGAAGCATACCTGGCTTGTGGTGGCCGACCTGGGCAGTCGCCTGGGCCAGCGTGAGGAGCGCATCTATCTGGCTGCCGAACTGGAGCCAGCACTGTTCGACTCGGTGCTGGCCGAACAGGTGAGCAGCCAGGATCTGCTCGAATGGGATGAGCGCGAAGGCGTACTGCGTGCCGAGCGGCAGCGCAAGGTTGGTGGCCTGGTGCTGAGCAGCGAGGCCTTGCCGGGGCTGGATGCCGAAGCACGTACCAGCGCGTTGATCGGCCTGGTACGGCGCAAAGGGCTGGCGCTGCTGCCGTGGACGCCGGAGCTGCGCCAGTGGCAGGCGCGGGTGATGCTGCTGCGTGAGCTGGAGCTGCAGCAGGGCAGCAGCGAATGGCCGGATGTATCGGATGCAGCGCTGCTGGATACCTTGGAAACCTGGTTGGCACCCTACCTGGGCAAAGTCACCCGGCTCAGCCATTTTGGCAATCTCGACCTGCATGCGATGCTGCAAACCATGCTGCCCTGGCCGTTGCCGCAGCGCCTGGACGAGTGGGCACCGCGCAGCATCGCCGTGCCGTCCGGCTCACGTATCGGTGTGGATTACAGCGAGCATCCGCCGGTGTTGGCGGTGCGGCTGCAGGAGCTGTTCGGCCTGGCCGAGACGCCGCGAATCGCCAATGGTCGTCAGCAGGTGCTGCTGCACTTGCTGTCCCCGGCGCGTCGACCGGTGCAGGTGACCCAGGACCTGGCCAACTTCTGGCGCACCACTTACGCCGAGGTGAAGAAGGATTTGAAGGGGCGCTACCCGAAGCATTACTGGCCGGACGATCCGCTGATCGCCGAGCCCACCGCGCGGGCCAAGCCGCGCAAGTAGCGACCCGCGTCATGCTTTCACGGCGCAAACGGCGGCGCCTCGGCGATTTCGATCAGCAGCGGCCGGTCGCTTGGCGCCTCGCGCAGCAGGCTTTGCAGGTGTGCGTGGTCGTGGGCGCGTTCGGCCAGGCAGCCGAAGCCGCGGGCGATGGCCAGGAAGTCCGGCGTGTAGATGTCGACGCCCAGCGGGGTGATGTCGCGGCGCTCCATGTAGCGTTTTATCTCGCCATAGCCCAGGTTGTTCCACAGCAGCACGATGATGCCGACCTGTGCTTCCACGGCGCTGGCCAGCTCCGGCAGGGTGAACTGGATGCCGCCGTCGCCCATCAGGCTGATCACCGGGCGCGCTGGCTCGGCCAGCCGGGCGCCGATGGCTGCCGGCAGGCCGTAGCCGAGGGTGCCGTAGCCGGTGGAGGCGTTGAACCAGCGGCGCGGGCCATCCAGTTCTACGAGATGGTTGCCGCTGTACACGGTCTGCGTCGAGTCGCCGACGAAGCGCGCGTCGGGCAGCACGTCGAGGATGCAGTCGAACAGCCGTCGGTAGTGCGCCCAGCCGGCGAAGTCTGCGGCCAGTTGCTGGCGAACTGCGCCCGCGCGCGTGGCGCCGCTGCTCTTTTCATCGTTCTCGCGCTGCGGCAATTGCTTGAGCAGCGCCTCGATGGCCAGGCCGGCGTCGCTGTGGATCGCCAATGTCGGCGTGTGATTGCGCTGCAACTGCTCGGCGTCGATATCGATACGGATCAGCTCGCCGCCGATTCTGAAGTTGCCGTCGAACACCACGTCGTAATCGGTCTCGCCCAGCTCGGTGCCGATGGCCAGCACCACGTCGGCGCCCAGCGCCAGCTGGCGCACCGGCGGCAGCGACTGGTTGCTGCCGATCAGCAGCGGATGAGCGGCGGGCAGCAGGCCCTTGGCGTTGATGGTCAGCGCGGTCGGTACATCCAGCACCTCGGCCAGGCGGCGCACCGTATCGGGCTCACCTACGCCGCCGCCGATTAGCAGCAACGGGCGCTGGGCCTGGCTCAGGCGCTGCGCCGCTTGCTGGATCAACTCGGCCTGCGGTGCGGGGCGTGGAGCTTTCACCCGCGGTTGCACGCTCAGGTGGTCGGCGGCGGCGGTGATCACATCCAGCGGTAGCTCGATATGCACCGGCCGTGGTCGCTGGCTATCGAACACCGCGAAGGCGCGGGCCAGCACTTCGGGCAATTCGTCGACGCTCATCAGCGTATGGCTGAAGGCGGCGACGCCAGCCACGAGGGCGCGCTGGTCCGGCAGCTCGTGCAGGTAGCCGTTGCCATGGCCGAGGCGCTCGCGTTCGTTGACGCTAGAAATCACCAGCATCGGGATCGAGTCCGCGTAAGCCTGACCCATGGCGGTGGCGATATTGGTCATGCCCGGCCCGGTGATGATGAAGCACACGCCAGGCTTGCCGGAGACGCGCGCGTAGCCGTCGGCCATGAAGCCCGCGCCCTGTTCGTGGCGCGGGGTGACGTGGCGGATGCCGCTGCCGGGCAAGCCGCGGTACAGCTCGACGGTGTGCACGCCGGGGATGCCGAACACGGTGTCGACGCCCCAGGCCTCGAGTTGCTTGACGAGAAATTCACCGCAGGTGGTCATGCAGGCTCCTTGATGATGAATCTGCAGATGCCGGCAGTCGCACCGGCATCTTTGATTGGTTCAGGCGAGGCTGGCAGCGCGCGCTTGCGGACGGGTCAGCAGGCTGCCGATCACGAAGGTCAGCAGGCCGACTGCCAGGCTGTAGTAGATCGGCGTGTTGGCTTCCAGGCCATCCTTGAACATGAAGACCAGTGCGGTGGCGCAACCCAGTGCCATGCTGGCGATGGCGCCAGTGGTGGTGGCGCGTTTCCAGTAGATGGCGCCGAGAATCGGAATCAGGATACCGCCCACCAGCAGGTTGTAGGCCAGTGTCAGAGCGCCGATCACGTCGCTGACCACCAGGGAGATCGCCAGCACCAGCAGGCCGGTGAGCAGGGTGAACAGGCGGGCGACCCCCAGGCTCGAAGGGCGACCGCCGCGCAGTTTCGGCAGCAGGTCCTCGGTCACCGTGGTGGACGCGGCGAGCAGACCGGCGCTGGCGGTGGACATCATCGCGGCCAGGGCGGCGGCGATCACCAGGCCGCGAATGCCGTCGGGCAGCGCGCTCTGCACGATGGAGGCGAAGGCGTTGTTGGCGTTGGCCAGATCCGGCAGCAGCACCTTGGCGCACATGCCGATCAGTGCGCCGACCAGCCCGTACAGCACGCAGTACACGCCGGCCAGGCTGCCGGCCACGCGGGCGACGTTCTCGTTGCGGGCGGTGAACACACGTTGCCAGATGTCCTGGCCGATGAGGATGCCGAAGAAGTAGATCAGGAAGTAGGTGATGATGGTGTCGTAGCCGATGGTGGTCAGGCTGAAGGCGGTGTCCGGCAGCTTGGCTACCAGTTCGTCCCAGCCGCCGACGCGGTACAGGCAGATGGGCAGCAGCACGAACATCAGGCCGACCGTCTTGATGGCGAACTGCACGATGTCGGTGAGGGTCAGCGACCACATGCCGCCGATGCTGGAATACACCACCACTACGCCGCCAGCCAGCAGGATGGCCGCCCAGAAGGGCAGGTCGAACAGCACCTGCAGCACCGTGCCGCTGGCCAGCACCGAGACCACCGAGATCATCAGCGCGTAGGCGAACATCACCACCGCACTGGCCTGACGCGCCGCCGGTGTGTAGCGGCGTTCGAGGATCTGGGTGACGGTGAAGATGCGCAGTTTGAGCAATGGTTTGGCTAGGAACAGGTTGAGCACGATGATGCCGGCGCCCAGGGCGGCGCACAGCCAGAACCCGGAAATGCCGTGCACATAACCCAGGCGCACGGTGCCGACGGTCGCGGCGCCGCCGAGCACGGTGGCGGCCATGGTGCCCATGTAGAAGGCCGGGCCGAGGTTGCGTCCGGCCACCAGGTAATCTTCCTGGCTGCGCGCGCGGCGCATGCCGTACCAGCCGAGCAGTAGCATGCCGGCGGCGTAGATCAGTACTACGGATATATCCAGGATCATGTGTTTCTCCAGCGCCTGTCACGATTCTTGTCAGGGTGGCGCCATGGCGCCGACCTTGTTATTCACCCCCGACAGCCGTCGGGTAGTGGTGCTTGGGCAGTGCGGCAGGGCCGCGTGGAGCGAAGTGCGCTCCATGACCCGCGAACGGGTAATGCGCCACGGCGGGCTTCTGCTGGCCCGCGCGGGTTTTTCCAGTGATGTGAAACCGGGATTACCGGGCGAGCACGCGGCTCACTTGCGCACCACACCCGGCAGCACACAGAGCATTTCGTAGAGCAGGTTGGCGCCCAGCAGCGAGGTGTTGCCGGTGGTGTCGTAGGGCGGGGAGACCTCGACCAGGTCGCCGCCGATCAGGTTCAGGCCCTGGCAGCCGCGGATGATTTCCAACGCCTGGATGGTGGTCAGGCCGCCGACTTCCGGCGTGCCGGTGCCGGGCGCCCAGGCCGGGTCGATGCCGTCGATGTCGAAGGACAGGTACACCGGGCCGCCGTCGACCTTGGCGCGCACTTCTTCCATCAGCGGGGCGAGAGATTTGTGCCAGCACTCTTCGGCCTGTACCACACGAAAGCCCTGGTTGCGGCTCCAGTTGAAGTCGTCAGCGGTGTAACCCTGGGCGCGCAGGCCGATCTGCACCACACGCTGGCTGTCGAGCAGACCTTCTTCCTGGGCGCGGCGGAAGGTGGTGCCGTGGGCGATCTTCTCGCCGAACATGTGATCGTTCACGTCCGCATGGGCGTCGATGTGCACCAGGCCGATCTTGCCGTACTTCTTGCGCATGGCGCGCAGGATCGGGAGGGTCAGGGTGTGGTCGCCGCCAAGGGTCAGCGGGATGATGTCGTGGGCGAGCACGCGGTCGTAGTGCTCTTCGATGATGCGCACGGCGTCGAGCAGGTTGAAGGTGTTGATCGCCACGTCGCCGATATCGGCGACGTTCAGGGAATCGAACGGCGCGGCGCCGGTTGCCATGTTGTACGGGCGGATCATCACTGACTCGGCGCGAATCTGCCGCGGCCCGAACCGGGTGCCGGAGCGCAGGGACGTGCCGATATCCAGCGGGATGCCGATAAAGGCAGCGTCGAGCTTGTCCAGCTCCTCGGGTGCCTGCACGTGGGGCAGGCGCAGCATGGTGGCGATCCCGCCGAAACGGGGCATTTCGTTGCCGCCCAGGGGCTGGTGGAGGGAATTGTCCACGGGGGCCTCTCAGTTCTTGTGGTTGTCGTGGCCCGATTCTGGTCAGGGTTTGCGGCGGGAAGAATCGGGCAGCGCAAATAATCAGTTCAGAAATTCCTAAACTAACGGGCAGGCTTTAGCATGAGCCGGGTTCCTCCACCGTCATGGTTCGCCAATGCCCGATCTCAAGCTGCTGCGCCTGTTCGTCTGTGTCGTGCGCCACCAGGGTTTCGCTGCGGCGCAGCAGGAGCTGAACCTGTCCACCTCGGCGATCAGTACCTATATGAGCCAGCTCGAAGCGCAGCTCGGCTTCGTGCTCTGCCATCGTGGGCGTGGCGGCTTCAGCCTGACCAGTAAGGGCGAGCTGTTCCATCAGGAAGCGTTGCGGCTGCTGGCCGAGCTGGAGGGGTTCGAGCGTTATTCGGCGGCGCTCAAGGGCGAGCTACGCGGTACCCTGAATCTGGGTGTATTGGATTCGACGGTGAGCGATCCATCCCTGCCGCTGGCCGAGGTGATCGGCGCCTACAGCCAGGAACACCCGGCCGTGCACCTGCATCTGGCGGTGCTCAGTCCGGCTGAACTGCAACTCGGCGTGCTGGAAAATCGGCTGGACCTGGCCATCGGTGCCTTTTCGGTGCGTACCAACGGGCTGATCTACCAGGCGCTGTACCGCGAGCAGCACTGGCTGTACTGCAGCGATAGGCACCCGCTGTATACCCAGCGGCAGATTCCGGCGGAAGTGATCACCCAGCAGCGCATGGTCGGCCGCGGCTACTGGAGTCAGACCGAGCTGGCGCGCCATGGCTTCAAGCACAGTGCAGCGACGGTGGAGTCGATGGAGGCGCAGCTGATTCTGGTGCTATCCGGCGCCTATATTGGCTATTTGCCCGAGCATTACGCCCAGCAGTGGGCCGATCAGAAACGTCTGAAAGTGCTGCTGCCCACCACCTTCGGCTACCAGGCGCCATTCACCCTGGCGTTGCGCCGCGGCCGCTCACGGGAACCGCTGATCCAGAGCTTTCGTGATCGGCTCAAGGCGCAGTTGAATCACAGTTAGGTAAATCACTGTAGCCAGATCAGCGTCAGGCCGTGGGAGCGGGCGGGGCAGCCTAGTTCCTGCCCGCGAATCGGGCGCATGGCACCCTCCCACAAAGGCCTGCGCTCGGGCGTAGGGTAGGCCGGGCGGCGATCCGCTTCAGCCCACCAACTAATTGCAGTGTGATCCTGCTCAGCGCACCAGGCAGGGCTTCTTGTTATCGAAGGTCCAGCCGCTGATCAGGTACTGCATGGCCACGGCGTCATTGCGCGCGCCCAGGCCCATGCCCTTGTAGCACTCGTGGGCCTTGGCCACGGCGTCCATGTCCAGCTCCACGCCGAGGCCGGGCTTTTTCGGCACCTGCACGAGGCCGCCTTCGATACGCAGCGGTTCCTTGGTCAGGCGTTGGCCGTCCTGCCAGATCCAGTGGGTGTCGATGGCGGTGATCTTGCCCGGCGCGGCTGCTGCCACGTGGGTGAACATGGCCAGCGACACATCGAAATGATTGTTCGAGTGCGAGCCCCAGGTCAGGCCCCAGTCGTTGCACATCTGCGCCACGCGCACCGAACCCTGCATGGTCCAGAAGTGCGGATCGGCCAGGGGGATGTCCACCGATTGCAGCTGGATCGCGTGGCCCATCTGGCGCCAGTCGGTGGCGATCATGTTGGTGGCGGTTGGCAGGCCGGTGGCGCGGCGGAACTCGGCCATCACTTCACGGCCGGAATAACCATTCTCGGCGCCGCAGGGGTCTTCGGCATAGGCGAGCACATGGTGCTGGTCGCGGCACAGGCGGATGGCTTCCTGCAGTGACCAGGCGCCGTTCGGATCCAGGGTGATGCGTGCCTCCGGGAAGCGCTCGGCCAGCGCGGTGACCGCTTCGATTTCCTCGTCGCCGCGCAGCACGCCGCCCTTGAGCTTGAAGTCCTTGAAGCCATAACGCTCGTAGGCGGCTTCGGCGAGGCGCACCACGCCTTGTGCGTCTAGTGCTTCTTCGTTGCGCATCTGAAACCAGGCGTTGTCGGCGTCGGCTTCCTGGCGATAGGGCAAGTCGGTTTTCTTGCGGTCGCCGACGTAGAACAGGTAGCCGAGCATTTCCACGGCATCGCGCTGCTGGCCTTCGCCGAGCAGGGCGGCGACCGGCACGTCCAAGTACTGGCCGAGCAGGTCGAGCAGGGCAGCCTCGACGGCGGTTACCGCATGAATGGTGATGCGCAGGTCGAAGGTCTGCAGGCCGCGGCCGCCGGAGTCACGATCGGCGAAAGCCTGGCGTACCTGGCCGAGCAATTTCTGGTACTGGCCGATGGGCTGGCCGAGCAACAGTTGGCGGGCGTCTTCCAGGGTCTGGCGAATGGCTTCGCCGCCCGGAACTTCGCCGACGCCGACATGGCCGGCGTTGTCACGCAGGATCAGCAGGTTACGGGTGAAGAAGGGTGCATGGCCGCCGCTCAGGTTGAGCAGCAGGCTGTCGTGCCCGGCAACGGGAATGACTTCCAGGGCGGTGATGACCGGGGTACCTGCATGGGTGTTGTTATTGTTCATCGCGTGGTTCCTGTGCCGTTCGGCGTTGCGGTGGGTCTGGCTGCTTACCGGCAGCATTCAAAGATAACGTTATCATCATAGTCAGATAACGTTATCATTCAAGTGGAAATTTCAGGCGTTATGGTGCGGACGCAGCCGTCGATGGGGTGGGTGGGGAGCGGTGGGCAGTTCGTCGCCCGGGGCGAGCGTAGCGAAACCCGGGGGCATCGCAGCGCGAACATCGAAAACCTGGGTATCGCTACGCTCAACCGCAGGCTACGAGAGGTGTTTTTGCCTAGGCGGTGCTGGCCCGTTCGATGATGGCGAAGCGGGTATCGACACTGGGCTCGGCCTTCTGGCCAGCGAAGCGGCGCAGCAGCGCCTCGGCCACTTGCTGGCCCATCTCGGTAGCGTTGACGCTGACGGTCGACAGCGCCGGGTTGGCGAACTGGCCGTTGAGGGTATCGCCGAAGCCCAGCACGGCAATGTCGTTCGGAACGTCCAGCCCGCGCGTGGAAGCTTCGGCGAGCACGCCAAGGGCCACGGTGTCCGAACTGCAGAAGATGAAGTCGGGTTGCTCGCCGGCATCAAGCAGGTTGGCCAGGCCCTTGCGGCCGACCTCCCAGGTGGCGGGCAGCGGTAGCGTCTGCACCGCCACGTTACTCACGCCCAGCTCGGCTAGGCGGCCGATCACCGCCTTGCAGCGGCGCAGCGCCCGCGGGTCGTCGACGCCGACCACCGCCCAGCGGCGGTAACCCTTGGCGAAGAAGTGCTCGGCCACCGCTGCGCCGACCTGTTCGTGGGAAAAGCCCACCTGCATGTCCAGGCCGTCGTCGCTCAGGTCCCAGGCTTCCACTACCGGGATGCCGGCGGACGACAGGCGCTCGCGGCTAGCTTGGGTATGGAAGGTACCGGTGAGCACGATGCCGTCGGGGCGACGACCTAGAATGGCGGCCAGCAGGGTTTCCTCCTGTTCCGGTACATAGCCACTGGGCCCGACCAAGGTGTGATAACCCGCCTCGGCGAGGCGATCCATGATCGCCTGCACCACGCTGGCGTAGATCGAGTTGGCGATGGTCGGCAGCACGATGGCCACCAGGCGGCTCTTGCTGGTGGCCAACCCGCCGGCCATCAGGTTTGGCACGTAGCCCATTGCGCGCACCACTTCCAGCACGTGCTCGCGGGTGGCATCGCTGACCAGCTCGGGCCGCTGGATCGCCCGCGACACGGTGATCGGCGACACGCCAGCCCTGAGCGCGACATCCTTGACCGTCACCGGCAGATCGCTGAGGTCGCCGCGGTCCTTGGCCAGTTCTCTGCGCGATTTTCTTGCCACGTGCTCGTCTCGATGGGGGTAGGGTCGATTCGCGAAGGTTACGGCAGCGGCGCGGCATTGTCGCCGGCGCGTAGCATGTACAGGCGGAACACCACCACGGTGGTGAACAGCTGGCAGAGGCCGAACAGCACGTCCAGCAGCAGGCGCCCGGCTGGCTCGGCGGTGATATCGGCGGCCCAGAAGCCGGCGAGCCATGGCGGCACCATCACCAGCATCACGCAGGTGAAGATCGGCCAGAAGTGACCATGGGTCAGTTGCAGGCTTTCATGCAGCGCCTGCAACGGCGTGAGGCCGCGCAGCACCAACAGGTAGTCGGCGAACACCAGCCGCACCATCAGCCACAACCCCGGCAGGATGAACAGCGAGATGCCGAGCATGATCGCCAGGGTGCCGATACCGGCCAGCAGCACGAAGCGCGGCCACAGGCTAAGGCTCATGGCTACCAGCGCGCCCTTGCCGGGCTCCTCACCGCGGCTGCGGGCATCGATGAACAGGATCAGTGCGGCGCTGTACAGCGGATAGAAGAACAGGCCGAGCAGCACTTCATAGAGCGGTACCTTGGCGGTTGTGACCAGGCCCTCGAGCTGCAGGCTCACGAAGGCTTCGAGCAGCAGGAAGGGCAGGCACAACAGGAGGATCTGCAAGAAGTTTTGCCGGAAGAAGAACCAGGCGTCACGCAGGGCGTCGAGGGGATTCATGAAGGGTCGCAGGCGGAAAAACAGGCCGCCATGATACGAGCGTGGCAGGCCGGCCACCAGCGATGACGTTCGTCGCCGCCGTGGCGCTGCCTTCGACCTCGAGGGGCCAGGGCTGGCATACTGGCCACCCGTGCAACCCGCGCGAACCTTGTGAGGATGTCCGGTGAAGAAAATTGCCGTGTTCGCCGACGTACAGAATCTCTACTACACCGTGCGCCAGGCCTATGGCTGCCACTTCAATTACACGGCGTTGTGGAATGAGCTGGCGGCGGGCGGCGAGATCGTCGAGGCGTACGCTTATGCCATCGATCGCGGTGATCCCAAGCAGCAGCAGTTCCAGCAGATCCTGCGCAACCTGGGCTTCACCGTGAAGCTCAAACCCTACATCCAGCGTAGCGACGGCTCGGCCAAGGGCGACTGGGACGTGGGCATCACCATCGACGTGATGGACGCTGCGGCGAATGTCGACAGCGTGGTGCTGGCCTCCGGTGACGGCGATTTCGACCTGCTGCTCGAACGCATTCGCCAGCGTCATGGCGTCGAAGCCGTGGCTTACGGCGTGCCTGGGCTTACCGCGCAGTCGCTGGTGCGCGCAGCCAGCCGTTACGTGCCCATCGAGGGCCATCTGTTGCTCAAACACTGAGGTTCCTGTGAAACCCATCGCTGTCATCGACTTCGAAACCACCGGCATGTCGCCGGCCCAGCAGGCGCGCGCCACCGAAATCGGCGTGGTGATCATCGAAGGCGGGCAGATCACTGCCCGCTACCAGAGCCTGATGAATAGCGGAGCCTGGGTGCCGCCCTTCATCGAGCAACTGACCGGTATCAGCAACGCCATGGTGCGCAGCGCGCCACCGGCGGCCGAGGTGATGCACGAGGTCGCCGAGTTCGTCGGTGACATTCCGATGCTGGCGCACAACGCGTCCTTCGACCAGAAGTTCTGGGACGCCGAGCTGGGCCTGATCGGGCGCACCCGCGTGCAGCATTTCGCCTGCTCGCTGCTGCTGTCGCGCCGCCTGCTGCCAGGTGCGCCGAGCCACAAGCTCGGCAACCTCAATCGCTGGGCGCGGCTGCCCGATACCGGCAAGGCGCACCGGGCGCTGGCCGATGCGGAAATGGCCGCCAACCTGACCCTGCACCTGTGCAAGGTGCTGCGCGAGCAGCATGGCCGCAGCGCCGTTGATCACGATTTCCTGCGTCAGCTGCAGGGCATGTCCGCCGCCAAGGTGCGCGCCTTGCTCGCCGCCGCGTAAACGGTCTGTATTGCCGCGCCCGACCGCGGCTACGTCCCCCGCGCAGCATCGGCTGAGCGATTGATACCCGGACGCGCTAAACTGCGCGCCATCTCCACTGCCCGCCATGTTGCCCGCCATGACCTTCGCTTCCCTCGGCCTGATCGAACCCCTGCTGCGCTGCCTCGACGGCCTCGACTACAAGACCCCGACGCCCGTTCAGGCCCAGGCCATCGGCCCGATCATCAAGGGCCGCGATATCATGGCGGCGGCGCAGACCGGCACCGGTAAGACCGCAGCTTTTACCTTGCCGATCCTGCAGCGGCTGATGATGGAAGGCCCGGTGGTGGCCAGCAATTCGGTGCGTGCCCTGGTGCTGGTGCCGACCCGCGAGCTGGCCGAGCAGGTGCAGCAGAGCGTGCAGACCTACTCGCAGTTCCTGCCCCTGCGCAGCTATGCGGTGTACGGCGGGGTGAGCATCAACCCGCAGATGATGAAGCTGCGCAAGGGCCTCGACGTGCTGGTCGCCACGCCGGGCCGCTTGCTCGACCTGTACCGTCAGAACGCGGTGAAGTTTTCCCAGTTGCAGGTGCTGGTGCTCGACGAAGCCGACCGCATGCTCGACCTGGGCTTTGCCCGCGAGCTGGATGACCTGTTCGCCGCCCTGCCGAAGAAGCGCCAGACCCTGCTGTTCTCCGCGACCTTTTCCGACGCAATCCGCGGTTTGGCCAAGGAAATGCTGCGCGACCCGCTGAGCATCGAAGTCAGCCCGCGTAACGCCGCCGCCAAGTCGGTCAAACAGTGGCTGATTCCGGTGGACAAGAAGCGCAAGGCCGAGCTGTTCCTGCACCTGTACCGCAGCAAGAAATGGTCGCAAGTGCTGGTGTTCGCCAAGACCCGCAAGGGTGTCGACGAACTCGAGCAGGCACTGCTGGCCGAAGGCATTCGCGCTGATTCGATCCACGGTGACAAGCCGCAGCCGACGCGCCTGCGTGCCCTGCAGCGCTTCAAGGCTGGTGAAGTCGACGTGCTGGTGGCCACCGATGTGGCCGCCCGCGGCCTGGATATCGACGACCTGCCGCTGGTGGTCAACTTCGACCTGCCCATCGTCGCCGAAGACTACGTGCACCGCATTGGTCGTACCGGGCGCGCGGGGGCCAGCGGCCAGGCGGTTTCGCTGGTCTGCGCCGATGAAGTGCAACTGCTCTCGGCCATCGAAGCGCTGACCCAGCAGATCCTGCAGCGCGTCGACGAACCGGACTTCATCCCCGACCACCGCGTGCCGCAGACGGTCGCTGGTGGCCTGGTGGTAAAAAAGCCCAAGAAACCGAAAAAGCCCAAGGTGGTGGGCGGCGGTAAAGCCGGTGGTCTGGGCCGCTGGATGGAAAGCGACGAGCCGGCCGAGCCGCCGGTCAAGGCCATCCGCAAGGTGCCGAGTTTCGGTGGTAAGCCGAAGGGCGGACGGTAGAGCCGCAATGCGAGTTCGGAAGTCAGCGCGATTGTTGGTTGTCAGCCCAGCCAGCAGGATTCTGCTGTTCAGGTTTGCCCACGCCAACGGCGCGCTGAACGGCAGCAGCTATTGGGCTACGCCTGGCGGCGCCGTCGAAGAAGGTGAAACCTTCGTCTCTGCGGCCATGCGCGAGCTGCTGGAAGAAACGGGTATTCGGGTTTCATCGCTCGGCGAGCCAGTAGGCTTTCGCCGTTTTGAAATGCGTATGTCCGATGGTGAGGTCGTTGAGGCGCTGGAGCACTACTTTTACGTTCGAGCTGCAAACGAAGAGATATGCAACTCGCGTTGGACTGATGAAGAGGTGGCGGTCATTGCAGAGCATCGCTGGTGGGCGCTCGATGATCTGCCGTTAAGCGAAGAGACTATCTGGCCAGAGCGACTGGCCGAGATGGTGGTGCGAGCTCTCGCAGCTTAGGCCTCTTACCTCTTCACAACCCTGAGTATCGCTCTGCTCAACCCAGGCTACTTCGCCGATTCCAGGCTCAGATGTTCTGGCCAATCCGCCACAGCACGCCGCTGGGGTCGAAGACGATGAACTCGCGGATGCCCCAGGGCTGATCTTCTGGGGCGATGGTGCGTACGCCAAAGCGCTCGGCGATGTTCTCCGCCTGAACCTTCGCCCACCAGGCCTCTACATCGTCCACCAGCATATGCATGACGAAATTCTCCGCCTGTTCCTTCACGTAGAAGTTCTGCAGCAGAAAGGCGCAGTGCTCGCCGTGGCTGAAATAGCTCATCGCCTCTGATTGCCAGGCCGGCTTGAAGCCCAGGGCGGTATAGAACGCCTGGCTCAATGGGTAGTCCTTGGCGGGGATGAAGGTCTTGAGTTCTATGCTGGTCAGCATGCTATGTCCTGTTCCGTGGATTATCGGGATGTGCTCTGCAGCCAGCGCAGCATGCCCTGACCGGCAACGCGGCCGCTGGCGAAGCAGGCGGTGAGCAGGTAGCCGCCGGTGGGCGCTTCCCAGTCGAGCATTTCACCGGCGCAGAAGGTGCCGGGTAGTTGCGTCAGCATCAGATTGTCGTCGAGGGCTTCGAACGGCACGCCGCCAGCGCTGCTGATCGCTTCTTCGATCGGGCGCGCCTGGCATAGCGTGATCGGCAGCGCCTTGATGGCGGCAGCCAGCCGCTGCGGATCGGTGAAGTGCTCGGCGGGCGTCGCTTCGCGCAGCAGCGCCGCTTTCGCGCCATCCAAGCCGGCCTGGCGATGCAGGTGCTTGGCCATGGAGTTCGAGCCGCGGGGTTTGCTCAAGGCATTGCCAAGGGCCGCCTCGCTACGCTGTGGCAGCAGGTCGAGGTAGACGGTACAGCTGCCGTCCCGGGTGATGCGCTGGCGAATGCCGGCGGACAGCGCGTACACCAGGCTGCCTTCGATACCGGTGGCGGTCAGCACGAATTCGCCGGGGCGCGGTGCGTCGCCCGGCAAACCAAGGGCGACGTTCTTCAGCGGCGCACCGGCGAATTTTTCGCGCAGCAGCGGGCTCCAGGCAGCCACGTCGAACCCGCAGTTGCTTGGTTGTAGCGGCACGACGGGCACGCCAGCCTGTTGCAAACGCGCCACCCAGCTGCCGTCCGAACCGAGCCGCGGCCAGCTGCCACCGCCCAGGGCCAGCAGCACCGCGTCGACGCGGATCACCTGTTCACCTTCGGGGCCCGCCACACACAGGCTGCCGTCGGCATTCCAGCCCAGCCAGCGGTGCCGGGTGTGCAACTGCACACCGGCCTCGCGCAGGCGCTTGAGCCAGGCGCGCAGCAGCGGCGCGGCCTTCATGTCGGTAGGAAATACGCGGCCCGAGGTGCCGACGAAAGTGTCGATGCCCAGGCCATGGATCCACTCGCGCAGCGCATTGGCATCGAAGCCTTGCAGCAGTGCATGGATTTCCCGCTCGCGCTCGCCATAGCGGCCGACGAAGGCCGGATAGGCTTCGGAATGGGTGATGTTCATGCCGCCGACGCCAGCGAGCAGAAACTTGCGGCCTACCGAGGGCATGGCGTCGTAGAGGTCGACCCGCACGCCAGCGAGCGCCAGGGTTTCGGCGGCCATCAGGCCGGCAGGGCCGCCGCCGATGATGGCGACCGAGTGGGCGGTGGGCGGGGAGAAATCGGTCATGGCGGCGTCGGCTGGGCAAAGGGCGAAGTTTACCCGAGCCCTCGCTGCTGCCATACCCGCGCGGCGCTGTGATGGAGGATGCCGTGTCGGCGGGCGAGGGCGTGGCGGTCCTTACTGTAGCCACCGCCGATCACCCCGACCACGGGAATGTCGCGGCCCAGGCAGTGGTCGAGCACGGCCTCGTCGCGGGCCGCGACGCCGGCATCGGTGAGTTGCAGGTAACCCAGGGCGTCGTCCTTGTGCACATCGACGCCGGCGTCGTAGAGCACGATGTCCGGCTGGTACAGGGCGAGCAGGTAGCCCAGCGTGTCGTCGATCACCTTCAGGTAATCGGCATCGCCCATGCCGCGCGGCAGGGGAATGTCCCAGTCGCTGCTGGCCTTGCGCGCCGGGTAGTTCTGTTCGCAGTGCAGGGACACGGTGATCGCGTCAGGCACGTGCTCGAGCAGGCGCGCGGTGCCGTCGCCCTGGTGCACGTCGCAGTCGAAGATCAGCACGCGCCCGGCCTTGCCGCTTTCCAGCAGGTAGCGGGCGATCACCGCCAGGTCGTTGAAGATGCAGAAGCCCGCCGGGTAATCGTAATGGGCATGATGGGTGCCGCCGGCCAGGTGGCAGGCCAGGCCGTGCTGCAGGGCCTGCTCGGTGGCCAGCAGCGAGCCGCCGACGGCCCGCACGGTGCGCCGCGCCAATTCCGGGCTCCAGGGCAGGCCGAGGCGGCGCTGATCTTCGTGGCTCAGTTCGCCGCTCAGGTAGCGCTCGATATAGGCGGGGCAGTGGCAGAGCGCGAGGATATCGGCCGGGCAGATCTCGGGCCGCAGCAGTTCTTCATCCCGAGTCAGGCCGCTGGCTACCAGGTGATCGCGCAGCAGGCGGAATTTTTCCATCGGGAAGCGATGGCCGTCGGGGAACGGTGGGCTGTAGTCGTCGTGGTAGATCAGCGGCAGGGGCATACAATGGCGGTCATCGGGTGAACCTGGGGCAGTATGCATGAGAAGCGAAAGGGATGGGGCCGAGCTGCAGACGCCGCGTCTGCTCCTGCGCGCCTGGCGTGACGAGGATCTGGACGAGTTGGCCACGCTGTGCGCGGATCCGGCGGTGATGCGCTATTTTCCGGCGCTCCTGGGCCGCGAGCAGAGCAAGGCGCTGCTCATCCGCCTGCAACAGCACTTCGCCGATCACGGCTTTACCTTCTGGTCGCTCTGGCAACGCGAAGATGGTCGCTTCGTCGGTATGACCGGGCTGGCCAACGTCGGATTCGAGGCGAGTTTCACTCCGGCGGTGGAGATCGGCTGGCGCCTGTCGCCGGCATTCTGGGGGCAGGGCCTTGCCCAGGAAGCGGCGCGTGCCTCGCAGGATTTTGCCTTTACGCGCCTGGCGGTGGATCGCGTGGTGGCATTCACCACACTGAGCAACGCGCCGTCGCAGCGAGTGATGCAAGCCCTCGGCATGCAGCCGGCTGGCGAGTTCGAGCATCCGTCGCTGGCGCCCGGGCATGCGCTGCGCCGGCACGCGCTTTACGAAATGCCCGGGAGCAAATGGCCGAAGCAGGGCTGAGCCTGTCATCAGTGGCACCACGGCGCGATTCCTGAGCGCCGGCAAAGGCATTACCATTCACCGTCCGCGCACCCCGCGCGAGCCGTAGCATCGCCCAGTCAGGGCCGTGGAGAACCGTTATGAGTCAAGTCCTGCAAGAGTTGGTGGCGCTGCTGAGCCTGGAAGCCATCGAGGAAAACCTGTTCCGCGGCGTGAGCCAGGATCTGGGCTTTCGCCAGCTCTTCGGCGGTCAGGTACTTGGCCAGTGCGTGTCGGCGGCCACCCAGACGGTCGAGGCCGACCGCCATGTGCATTCGCTGCACGGTTACTTCCTGCGCCCCGGCGATGCCACGCTGCCGGTGGTTTATCAGGTCGACCGCGTGCGTGACGGCGGCAGCTTTAGCACGCGCCGGGTAACGGCGGTACAGAAGGGCAAGGCGATCTTCACCTGCAGCGCTTCGTTCCAGAACCAGGAAGAAGGCTTCCACCATCAGGTGCAGATGCCCGACGTACCCGGCCCCGAAGGCCTGCGCTCGGAGACCGAACTGGCCAGCCTGGTGGCCGACTCGCTGCCTCCGCGGGTGCGCGAGCGCGTGCTGTTCGACAAGCCCATCGAGATCCGTCCGGTCACCGTCGACAATCCGTTTTCACCCCAGGTCAGCGAGCCGGCCAAGTACGTGTGGTTCCGCGCCGACGGAGAACTGCCGGATACGCCGGCGATTCACAAATACCTGCTGGGCTACGCCTCGGACTTCAACCTGCTGACCACCTCGATGCTGCCTCACGGCGTGTCGGTATGGCAGAAGTTCATGCAGGTCGCCAGCCTCGATCACTCCATCTGGTTCCACGGCAACCTGCGCATGGACGACTGGCTGCTCTATGCCATGGACAGCCCCTGGGCCGGCAATGCCCGCGGTTTCTCCCGCGGCAGCGTCTTCAATCGCCAGGGCCAGCTGGTCGCCTCGGTGGCTCAGGAAGGGCTGATTCGCCTGCGCGACGATTGGCGTTGAGGCGTAGTCGCGAGACCAAGGCCCGAGCGGTTATGCTGCGGCCTCGATTCCACGCTTGCCGGAGGGGCGATGAGCCTGCAGCGCTATAGCCATTGGGTTTTCGACATGGACGGCACTCTGACCATTGCCGTGCATGATTTCGCCGCCATCCGCGAGGCGCTGGACATTCCACCCGACGACGACATCCTCCATCATCTGGCCGCCCTACCGCCCGAGGTGTCGAGGGCCAAACACGCCTGGTTGCTGGAGCACGAGCGCGAGCTTGCCGTTGCCTCACGCCCGGCCGCGGGTGCCGTGGCCCTGGTGCGTGGCCTGCAAGCACGCGGCGTGCGCCTGGGCATCCTCACCCGTAACGCCCGGGAGTTGGCGCTGCTGACCTTGCAGGCCATCGGTGTGGAGGATTGCTTCGCGCCGGACGACATCCTCGGCCGTGACGAGGCGCTGCCGAAGCCCGATCCCGGCGGCCTGCTGCACCTGGCCGACCGCTGGCAGGTCGCCCCGCGAGACATGGTGATGATCGGCGATCATCGCCATGACCTGGCCTGTGGCCGCGCCGCCGGCACCGCCACGGTGCTGGTCAACCTGCCGAGCAATCCGTGGCCTGAGCTGGCCGATCACTTCGTCGCCGATTGCACCGCGCTTCAGCGTCTGGCGCTGGGCGTCGCAGCAGGCTGACAGCAGTCGCTGCCGGCCTGCAGGTCTTCGAGTATCGGGCAGTCGGGACGCTGGTCGCCCTGGCAGTGATCGACCAGCGTTTGCAGGGTGTCACGCAGGGCTTCGAGTTCGGCGATCTTGCCGTTGAGCGCTTCGATATGTTCCACCGCCAGGGCCTTCACATCAGCGCTGGCCCGCTCGCGGTCGTGCCACAGGGCCAGCAGCCGGCCGGACTCGGCAAGCGAGAAGCCCAGGTCACGGGCGCGACGGATGAAGCGCAGGCGCTGCAGGTCGTCGTCAGCGTACTGGCGATAGCCACTTTCGCTACGCCCGGCGTTGGGCAGCAGGCCAATGGCTTCGTAGTAGCGGATCATCTTGGCGCTGAGCCCGGTGTGCTTGGCAGCCTGACCGATATTCATCGCGTTATTCCTCGAAATGGGGGCGCCAGGTTTTCAACAGCAGAGCGTTACTCACCACGCTGACGCTCGACAGCGCCATGGCCGCGCCGGCGAGCATCGGATCGAGCAGCCCAAAGGCCGCCAGGGGAATGCCCACCAAGTTGTAGATGAACGCCCAGAACAGATTCTGGCGGATCTTCGCATAGGTGCGCCGGGCGATATCCAGGGCCGCAGGCACCAGGCGCGGGTCGCCGCGCATCAGGGTGATGCCGGCTGCCTGCATGGCCACGTCGGTGCCGCCGCCCATGGCGATGCCGACGTGTGCCGCGGCCAGGGCAGGGGCGTCGTTGATGCCGTCGCCGACCATGGCCACCACGCCGGCCTCTTTCAGCTCGGTGACGATACGCGCCTTGTCCGCTGGCAGCACCTGGGCATGTACCGACGCGATGCCTAGCTGGCGGGCGACGGCCTGAGCGCTGCCTCGGTTATCGCCACTGATCAGGTGGCTGTGGATATGCCGTGCGTCGAGGGCGACGATCGCTTCACCGGCGCCGTCCTTCAGGGTATCGCCAAAGGCGAACAACGCCAGCACCCGTGGTGTGTCGCCCTGCTCGATCAACCAGGACAGGGTACGGCCTTCGGCCTCCCAGTCATGGGCGGCCGCGGCCAGTTCCGTGGGTTCGGCGGCGCCGCTCTCCTCGAGCAGGCGACGATTGCCGAGTTGCAGGGCGCGCCCTTCGACCTGCCCGGCGATACCGCGACCGGCCAGGGCCTGGCTGGCGCCGAGCGAGGCCAGTGCAGCGCCGGCCTCCTGGCAGCCCTGCAGCACCGCCTTGGCCAGCGGGTGCTCGCTGCCCTGTTGCAGCGTACCGGCCAGGCGCAGCGCTTGTTGATCATCGATCCCAACGGCGTGCAGGTGCGCGATTCGCGGTGTGCCCGAGGTCAGGGTGCCGGTCTTGTCGAAGGCCACCACTGTCACGCCATGGGCAACCTCCAGGGCTTCGGCGTCCTTGATCAGAATGCCATGGCGGGCGGCCACGCCGGTCCCTGCCATGATCGCCGTGGGCGTAGCCAAGCCCAGGGCGCACGGGCAGGCGATCACCAACACGGCCACGGCGTTGAGCAGCGCCTGCTCGATGCCAGCCCCGAGGGCCAGCCAGGTGATCAGGGTCAGCAGGGCGACCAGCAGGACCACCGGCACGAACACCTGGCTGACGCGATCCACCAGTTTCTGGATCGGCGCCTTGGCAGCCTGGGCGTCCTCGACCAGGCGGATGATGCGCGCGAGCACGGTTTCCGCACCGAGGGCGGTGGTCTCGATCAGCAGACGGCCTTCGCCATTGATCGCGCCGGCGGTCACCCGGTCGCCGGGCACCTTGGCCTGGGGCAGGCTTTCGCCGCTGATCAGCGCCTCGTCCGCGTGGCTGGAGCCCTCCAGCACCTTGCCGTCGACCGCAAAGCGCTCGCCGGGCTTGACCACGACATGCTCGCCCACGCTCAGTGCGCTGAGCGCCACCCGCTGTTCGACGCCGTCTTGCAGGCGTGTGGCCTCGTCGGGGCGCAGCGCCTGCAGAGCGCGAATGGCACCCGTGGTCTGGCGCTTGGCGCGGCTCTCCAGGTATTTGCCGAGCAGGATCAGGGCGATGATCACAGCCGAGGCTTCGAAGTACAGGTGCGGCGCGTGCCCGGCCGGTGTGATCGCCCATTGATAGAGGCTCAGGCCATAGCCGGCGCTGGTGCCGAGGGCGACCAGCTGATCCATGTTGCCGGCGCCGCTGCGCAGCGCGTGCCAGGCGGCGCGGTAGAAGCGCGCACCGAGTACGAACTGCACCGGGGTGGCCAGCAGGAACTGCGCCCAGGCCGGCAGCATCAGGTGCACGCCAAAAGGTGTCAGCAGCATCGGTAGCACCAGCGGCGCGGCCAGGAGTAGGGCCAGCGCCAGCCGCCAGCGCTCACCGATGAGGTGGCGGTCACCATTCACGGCAGGTGCGGTCACGGGGCTGGCCGCGTAGCCCGCGGCATCGACGGCGTTCAGCAAGGCCTGAGTCTCGGTACCAGGCAGCACCTCTACCCGGGCACGCTCGGTCGCCAGGTTGACGCTGACCGCCAACACACCGGGCTGCTTGCCCAGCGCACGTTCGACGCGGCCCACGCAGCTGGCGCAGGTCATGCCGGTGATAGCCAGGTCCAAATGCTGCGCTGGCACCTCATAACCCGCCTTTGCCACGGCCGCCACCAGTGCCGGCAGTTGCTCGGCAGGAGCCTGCACCCGTGCCCGCTCGCTGGCCAGGTTTACATGGGCAGTGGTGACCTGCGCCACGCCGCGCAAGGCGCGCTCGACCCGGCCGGCACAGCTGGCGCAGGTCATACCGCTGATCGGCAGGTCGAAAGTAGGCATGGCGGTCTCCGCGATTCCAGGCAGTTGCCCACAGGATCAACCTTGCCACATGGGTAAGGTCAAGCCCTGGCGGTAACGAGAGGGGTCACTGGCTGGAAGGCGCGGGTGTCAGGTAGGGCCCGGAAGGGCTCAGGCCGATGCGATAGCGGCGGATTTCGCCGGCGGTGAGGCTCAGCCGCTGGCTGTCGAGGTGCGTGATGCCAGCCTGGCAGCTTTCCGTGCCGATCATGCCCAGGCGCACCGATACATCGCCGGGCGGCAGGTTGAACGACACCGACTGGCCCTGGAACAGCCGGGCGGCGAGCTGATCCTGCAGGTACACGCCGAATTCGCACGGCGAGGCGACTTCCAGGCGCTCGCGGGAAATGATCAGCACGGCGTAGCCATCGCCCATGGTGGTGTGCGACGGCAGCACCTGGGAGAGCGCTGGCAAGGGCAGGGCGAGAAACAGTGAGAACAGGAGGCGGGTCATGGTCAGACCATAAAGAAGGTTGAGTGATCTGAGCTTGGCTGAGGTTGGCCGGTTCAACAAGCGGTCTGTTGACCTTGCCACGATGGCAAGCTCGATACTCGCCAGCACCCCAATCCAAACCCATGGGCAGAGGAGACGACGATGCAGATATTCAAGGTGGAAGGCATGACCTGCGCACATTGCGAGCGCGCGATCACTGGTGCCGTACAGGCGGTCGACGCCTCGGCGCAGGTGCAGGTCGATATCGCGGGCGGTGAAGTGAGGGTACGCACCACCCACCCGGTCGATCAGGTGCTCGAAGCGATCATCAACGAAGGTTACAAGGCCGAAGCGGTGCCTGCGGCTAAGACCAGTCGCTGATCAGGCCGCGAAACAGCCCGTCGATCATGATCGGCCCATCGTGCTTAGGGTCGAACAGGCTGTTGTCGCGCAGCCAGTCGCTGAGCATGCCGACGATCAATGCATGCAGGGTGCGGGCGGCCAGGCGAGGTGTCATGCCTGGGCGCAGCCGCTGCTGGGTGGCCGGCTGGGCGAAAATCATCTCGCACAGGGCGATGAACTGATTGATGAACGCCTCGTGGCGTTCTTCCGCCTCCCGCAGTTCTTCGGTGAACTCGCAGCGGTGCAGCAGAATGGTGAAGATCCGCCGCTTCTGTTCGTCTTCGGCGATCCCGGCGATACCTTCCACGCAAAGCGTGTGCAGTGACTGCAGGCCGTTGCCCTGGTCGTTCTCGACCAGGCGCCCAGCCAATTGCTCCGGGGGCAGGCGTACCTGGCTGAGCATGTCGTGAAACAGATGGGCCTTGTTCTGGAAGTGCCAGTAGACAGCCCCGCGGGTCACCCCTGCGTGCTTGGCGATGTGTTCGAGGCTGGTGTGAGCGACGCCCTTTTCCAGAAACAGTATTTCGGCAGATGCCAGTATGGTGGTGCGGGTCTGCTCTGCTTGTTCTTTGGTTCGACGCATACGACAGGAATCGATCGGTTCAGGAAGCAGCAAGTGTAATTATTTTTTGCAGCGGATGTTTGTTTTACAGACGAACTTGTATGTAATTGTCGGCGTCCACTTCTTTCAAGCGCCTCAACCGTCTTTTTCGCCGGAGGGGGACACCTGTCGAGTACATCGCCAATGCCGCTTCGCCTGTTACTGATCCTTGGCGCGCTCAGCGCCTTCGGCCCACTGGCCATCGATTTCTACCTGCCCAGCTTTCCTGCGTTGGCGCTGGCCTTCGATACCGACACCGAGCACGTGCAGCTTTCGCTGGCGTCCTATTTCGCTGGCCTGGCGATTGGGCAACTGGTGTACGGGCCGCTGGCCGACCGCTTCGGCCGACGCACGCCTTTGCTGGTCGGGGTGTCGTTGTTCACCCTGGCGTCGTTGGCCTGCGCCCTGGCACCGAGCCTGGAGTGGCTGATCGCCGCCCGTTTCGTCCAGGCCCTGGGCGGTTGTGCGGGTATGGTGATTTCTCGCGCGGTGGTGCGTGACCTGTGCGACCCGATCAGTTCCGCCAAGGTGTTCTCGCAACTGATGCTGGTGATGGGCCTAGCGCCGATTCTCGCGCCGGTGGCGGGCGGCTTGCTGCTGAATCTGTTCGGCTGGCCATCGATCTTCGTCTGCCTGACGCTGTTCAGCGCGGCTTGCCTGGTCGCCCTCGCCCTGTGGTTGCCGGAGACGCTGAGCCCGAGCATCCAGCCGCCGCCCCTGAGCGGCGCGCTGAGGGAATACATGCGCCTGTTCGGTGATCTGCCGTTCATTGGCCATGCACTGACCGGCGGTCTGGCCATTGCCGGCATGTTCGCCTACATCGCCGGTTCGCCCTTCGTGTTCATCGAGCTCTACGGCGTGCCGGCCGAGCACTACGGTTGGCTGTTCGGCACCAACGCTGCAGGCTTCATCCTCGCCGCCCAGGTAAACGCCTGGCTGGTGTCACGGCATGGGCCGGCTTACTGGGCCAGGCGCATCGTCTGGTTCTATCTGGCCTGCGGCACCGGGCTGCTGGTGCTGGCGTGGGTAGGGCCGCAAGCCCTGTGGCCATTGATGGTGCCGCTTTTCGGCTGCATCGCCTCGCTGGGGATTCTGCTGCCCAACACCTCTGCTTGCGCCATGGCTGGGCAGGGCCGCCATGCCGGCAGCGCCTCGGCGCTGATGGGCAGCCTGCAATTCACCATCGCCGCCAGTGCGGCCTCCATGGTCGGCGTGCTGCACGATGGCAGCGCCGTACCCATGGCACTGGTCATCTTCAGCTGCGGCGTACTGGCAGTGGGCGCGTCGCGTTTCACCCGCTGGGCAGAGCGTCGCGCCGGCCACCCGAACGGTTGACGCTCAGCCGGCCTGGCGTTTTTCGGCCGGCAGCGGGTGCGGAGCCTGCACCCGTGCCTGCAGCGTCGCCACGAACCGGCACGCTTCCTCTTCACTGCGAAAGCTGACCTGATGCTTGCCCAGGCGCACCTGCCAGCAGGTGCCGAGGGGGCCTTGCGATGCACGGATCTGGATGTCCATCGACGTGTCTCCCGGTGAGGTGGAGAGAGTCTAGCCAGTGCTCGCGTATCTGCCATGGCGCCGCTCAACGGATGGAATGGTCGTGAGGTTGGCGCGCTTGCCACTTTATCCCAGGCAAAAAAAG
>NZ_MSXU01000013.1:111099-176863 GCF_001945375.1 Pseudomonas sp. PA1(2017) | reverse complement strand
CTCGGATCGTGGCAGCCAATACTGCGCGTACGATTACCAGGCCTTGCTGCGGCGACATCGCATCGTGCCCAGCCATTCGCGCCCGGGGAACTGCTGGGACAACGCAGCGATGGATAGCTTCTTTCGTTCGCTGAAGACCGAGCGGGTGTACCTGACCCGCTACGCCAGCTACCAGGAGGCGAAAACCGACCTGTTCGACTACATCCGTTTTTACAATCACCGCCGCCGCCACTCGACACTGGGCTATCTCAGTCCGATGGAATTTGAGCGGCGAAATACGAGCAGTCGCTCTTAACTGCCTGTCCACTAGCTCCGGGACAGACCACGTTGGGATGAAGCCGAAAGCCTGGCTCGGGCAGAGGTGCGCAATGGTCAGGTGCGGTTTGTACGTACCAAGAACGGGAAGGGGCGATCAGTGCCTATCCCGGCTGAGCTTGAAACGCTGATATTGGAGCGGGGTTACCCTGGATCTGGCCGGCTGTTCGGCCCCTGCCGTGGCGCTTTCCGCAAAGCCTATGAGCGCACCGGGTTGCATACGCCTGGGCAGCTGACTCACATCCTGCGGCACACGTTCGCCAGCCACTACATGATGCAGGGAGGGAACATCCTTACCTTGCAGCGCATCCTGGGTCATGGCGATATCAAGATGACCATGCGCTATTCGCATCTGGCGCCTGATCACTTCGCCACTGCCTTGACCCTTTCACCACTTGGGTTACTGAGCCAGAATGAAGGGCAATCCGCTATAATCATCGCTGGCGAAACGAATGAGGCAATCCTATGACAGGTGTATCTTTGCAAGCCAAGAGGGCTTACTGCGCTAAGGCCCGCCGGTCGAACTACACGGCCAGCCTGCGCCTTGAAGGGTTCAATACGACCCAGGCCGATGCCGAGCGTAAGCTCCCGACTCGTGAGGCTGCTCTGAACGCTGCGCGGTCTAGTCAGGCCTGATGCTCGACAAGTACGGTGTCGGGCAGGATCCTTACTGTTATCCAGGCACCGGTGTTCTACGTAATCGTCTTGGCCTGACTGACGATAGCGCTCTCCATCAGGCTGAGCGCAACCTTTCTGAAATCGCTGCCAGCCAGCTGGACTTCGACCTCCCTCCCTACGACCTCGCTTACCTGCAGCGTATACACCGGCATCTGTTCGGCGACGTTTACGATTGGGCGGGTGAATTGCGCACGGTCGATATCTCGAAGGGTGGAACGCATTTCTGCAATGTGACCCGCATCGAGGCTGAATTCACCAAGCGGCTCAAGCAAGTAGCTTCAACTGGCTGGTTCGAGGAGATGGCTCGCCCGGATCTGGTCGTTGCGGCTGCAGAACTGTACGGCGATCTGAATATCATCCACCCGTTTCGCGAGGGCAATGGCCGGGCTCAGCGGATTCTGTTCGAGCACCTGATCATCAACGCGGGCTATCAGGTCGACTGGTGGGGCGTAGGTGAGGCCGAATGGATTCAGGCAAACATCGACTCGGTGGTTTGCGACTATCGCGCAATGACCGCCATTTTCGAACGCTGCATTGGTGAGCCCATCGCCTGATGATGGCGGGACAAGAAAGGGACAGTTTGGGGACACCCCATAAACAAAAAAGGGCTTACCTTTCGGTAAACCCTTGTTTTGTTTGGTGGCTACGCAGGGACTTGAACCCCGGACCCCAGCATTATGAATGCTATGCTCTAACCAGCTGAGCTACGTAGCCGAGTGGCGCGCATTTTCCTTATCTGTCGGTGGGGTGTCAAGCCCTGAGGCAGAATAAATTTACGAACTTTCAACCGCTTAGGCGCCTGGCCCGGTTTTTCTCCTGCTGCGGCTCCCTCAATTGATCTCCACGCGATTGCGACCATTCTGCTTGGCGCGGTAGAGCGCTTTGTCGGCGCGGCTGAAGGCGGTGTCTGGGGTGGAGTCCTGTGGCGTCAGTTGGGTGAGGCCGATGCTCAGGGTCAGGTGGATTTCCTCACCGTCGACGCGCAGCGGCTGGCTGGCCAGGGTGTGTTGCACGCGGCAGGCGAAGTCGCGCGCCGGGAAGCTGCCGGCGCCGCTGAGCAGCACGGCGAACTCTTCGCCGCCGACGCGGCCGGCCAGGTCGCTGGTGCGCAGTTGGCTGCGCAGGATGTCGCTGAAATGGCGTAGGGCGCGGTCGCCGATGCCGTGGCCCCAGCGGTCGTTGACCAGTTTGAAGTGGTCCAGATCGCACATCAGCAGGCTCGACACGCTCATATCCCGACGCTGGATGCGCGCCAGTTCGCTGCCCAGGTAGGCCATGAACACGCGCCGGTTGGCCAGTTGGGTGAGGGCATCCATGGAGGCGAATTCGTGCAGTTCGCGTTCGAAGCGCTTGCGTTCGGTGATGTCGGTCACCACGCCGTGCCAGGCGATGCTGCCGTCCGCTTCGCGCTGTGGTCGCGCTTCCCCCAGGCGCCAGCGCAGGCCCTGCCGAGGCAACTGCACGCGGTATTCGACGTGCCAGTTGGAGAAGGCTCGCTCGGCCTCCTTGCGCGCGGTGTTGTAGACGGCGAGGTCGTCGGGGTGCACGCAGTGATGGATGATTTCCGGGTCGTGCAGCAGTTGCTCCGGGGTGACTTCGAAGATATCGCGCACGCCGGCGCTGACATAGGTGAAGCAGCCACTGCCGTCGCGGTAGCTGCGGTATTGGAAGACCACGCCGGGTACCTGGTCGGTCAGCCGGGTGACCAGTTCAACGCTGTGCTGCAGGCGCTCGGCGAGTGATCGCAGGTTGCTGATATCGGTAGTGGTGCCGAGCATGCGCAGGGCATTGCCTTGCGCGTCGCGGGCGACCACCTTGCCGCGGCTGCACACCCATTTGTAGCTGCCATCGCGGCAGCGCAGGCGATGCTCCACTTGGTACTGCTCGGTCTGCCCGCTGAAGTGCGCCTGCATCGCTTGCTGCACATGCTCCAGTTCGTCGGGGTGAACGCGAGCGTAGCTGTCCTCGATGCGCGTGCTGATCTCGTCTTCGGCATAGCCGAGCATGGCTTTCCAGGCGGTGGAATAGTGGATTTTCCCACTGAGCAGGTCTCGATCCCAGATGCCGGTGCCGCTGCCCTGAATGGCCAGGGCCATGCGGTTTTCTTCCAGCGAGGCGTCGTCGGTCGGCGTTTGGGTGAGCAACCGGGCAGCGCTGTCGGCGATGTCCTGCAGTGTGCTCTGCAAGATGGTGTCGATCGCCTGGGCCGCCGCATCGGCCAAGTAGAGCACGCCGAGGCAGTCGCCGGCATCGACACGTAGCGGGTAGCCGATAAAGCAGCCGAGCGAATGATGCGGATGAGATAGGCCCAGGCGTGCGTCTGGCACGATGAGTGGTGACTGGCCGAGTCGCGTGCGAATGAGCAGAGGCTGCAGGGCTTGCCGGAGGGTAGCGGGCTGCGGTGGGTCGAGTTGCAGGGTGTCATCGCCGGTGGCGATGCCGCAGAGGCCGAAGCCGCTCAGGCGGCCGGCAAGGCGCAGCAGCGCAGCGAATCGCGCTGATGGAAGGCTGACCGAAGCAGAACACGGGGTGTCGGGTTTCACGGTACAGCGCCTGCTGGGGAGGGCAGGGTCAGTATACTGCTGCGCGGCGCGATGCATAGGGCGATGCTGGCAAAAAGCCGTATCGCAGGCCGCGATGTACAACTCTCGTACTGCAGAAACAACGAAGCCGCGTTGTTCGCGCGGCTTCGTTCGTTACGGCAGAGGCTTAGACGTTAAAGCGGAAGTGCATCACGTCGCCGTCCTTGACGATGTATTCCTTGCCTTCCAGGCGCCATTTGCCCGCTTCCTTGGCACCGGCTTCGCCCTTGTACTGGATGAAGTCGTCGTAGGCGATGACTTCGGCACGGATGAAGCCTTTCTCGAAGTCGGTGTGAATGGCGGCAGCGGACTGCGGGGCGGTGGCGCCGACCTTGACGGTCCAGGCGCGCACTTCCTTCACGCCGGCGGTGAAGTAGGTCTGCAGGTTGAGCAGCGAGTAACCGGCGCGGATCACGCGGTTCAGGCCGGGCTCGGTCATGCCCATGGTTTCCAGGAACATCTGCATCTCTTCCAGATCGTCCAGTTCGGCGATCTCGGCTTCGATCTTGTTGCACACCGGCACGACGATGGCGCCTTCTTCCTCGGCGATCGCTTTCACCACGTCCAGGTGCGGGTTGTTCTCGAAACCGTCTTCGGCGACGTTGGCGATGTACATCACCGGCTTGGTGGTCAGCAGGTGGAAGGTCTTGGCCAGGCGCTTCTCGTCGTCACCCAGGTTCTTGAGCAGGCTGCGCGCCGGCTTGCCTTCGGTGAAGTGCGGGATGAGCTTTTCCAGCAGCGCCTTCTGCGCCACGGCTTCCTTGTCGCCGCCCTTGGCGGTACGGGCGACGCGCTGCAGTTGCTTCTCGCAGCTGTCGAGGTCGGCCATGATCAGCTCGAGGTCGATGATCTCGATGTCGCGCTTGGGGTCGACGCTGTTGGCGACGTGGATGACGTTCTCGTCTTCGAAGCAACGCACCACATGGGCGATGGCGTCGGTCTCGCGGATGTTGGCGAGGAACTTGTTGCCCAGGCCTTCACCTTTCGAGGCGCCGGCGACCAGGCCGGCGATGTCGACGAACTCCATGGTGGTGGGGATCACGCGCTCGGGCTTGACGATCTCGGCCAGTGCGTCGAGGCGTGGGTCGGGCATTGGCACGATGCCGCTGTTCGGCTCGATGGTGCAGAACGGGAAGTTCTCAGCGGCGATGCCGGACTTGGTGAGGGCATTGAACAGGGTGGACTTGCCGACGTTGGGCAGGCCGACGATGCCGCAGTTGAATCCCATGGTGTATCCCTCGCGCCAATGGCGGTAGATGAAATTAGAGAGTGGCTTTCTGGCTGTGCAGCTTGCGCATCGCTACCGTCCAGTCACCGGCGAGTATTTCCAGGAGGACGCCCAGGGCGAAGTCGATGCTGGTATCCAGTAGCTCCTGCTCGCCACGCGGCGCGCGGCCGAGTACGAAGTTGGAGACCATGCTGGCGTGCCCGGGGTGGCCG
This sequence comes from Pseudomonas sp. PA1(2017), assembly GCF_001945375.1. NCBI lineage: Bacteria > Pseudomonadati > Pseudomonadota > Gammaproteobacteria > Pseudomonadales > Pseudomonadaceae > Pseudomonas > Pseudomonas sp. PA1(2017). Next base: position 171,848 of record NZ_MSXU01000013.1, on the reverse strand, counting down.
ATGCCAAGCCGCAGGCGGTGGAAATTGTTCTGGTTGCCGAGCTGGGCAATGATGTCGCGCAGCCCGTTATGCCCGCCGTGCCCGCCACCCTGTTTGAGTTTGGCGACGCCGGGAGGCATGTCGAGTTCGTCGTGGGCCACCAGGATTTCTTCGGGTTTGAGCTTGAAGAAATTCGCCAACGCCGCCACGGACTGGCCGCTGCGGTTCATGAAGGTGGTGGGGATGAGCAGACGAACTTCGCGGCCCTGGTGATTGAACTTGCCCACCAGGCCAAAATACTTGCGATCAACGCTGAGATTGACGCGCAGGCTTTCCGCCAGGCGCTCAACGAAAAGGGCCCCTGCATTGTGCCGGGTCTGGTCGTATTCGGGGCCCGGGTTACCCAGGCCAACGATCAGTTGTACGGCAGTCATACAGGAGCCCTTTCTTGAAGCAGGCGTAGCGAGCCGGAATTACTCGGCGGTGCTTTCGCCTTCGCCTTCAGCTGCGTCTTCTGCACGAACGCGCGGCAGGTGAACGCTGGCAACCGGCAGATCGCTACCGTGGGCCAGAGCAACCAGCTCAACGCCTTTCGGCAGTTTGATGTCGGACAGGTGAACGGTCTGGTCCAGATCAACGTTGGCGAAGTCGACTTCGATGAACTCCGGCAGGTCTTTCGGCAGGCAGGAGACTTCAACTTCGTTCAGCGAGTGCAGAACTTCACCGCCTTTCTGCTTCACGCCAACGGAGGTAGCTTCGTTGATGAAGTGCAGCGGAACGTGTGCGGTCAGTTTCTGGCCGGCCACCACGCGGATGAAGTCAGCGTGCAGAACGAAGCCTTTGGCCGGGTGGCGCTGCAGGGCTTTGATCAGAACGTTTTCTTTCTTGCCGTCAACGGTCAGGTTCAGCACGTGGCTGAACGCAGCTTCGTTTTCCAGCAGCTTGGCGAAATCCTTGGCAACCAGGCTGATGGACAGGGGAGCCTTGTCGCCACCGTAGATCACGGCAGGAACCAGGCTGGCGTTACGACGCAGGCGGCGGCTCGCACCTTTCCCCAGGTCGGAACGCGCTTCGGCATTCAGGGTAAATTCAGCAGTCATTTCACTTCTCCAGAATAACCAAACCGCCCGTTACGCTTGCGACCAGCGGCGGGGCGGTTCGGTGAAAGGCCTGGCCAGGTGGCCAGGCATGTTTCGTCAGGGGCGTTCCGGGTTAGCGGAACATCGCACTGATCGATTCTTCATTGCTGATGCGGCGTACCGCTTCAGCCACAACCGGCGCGATGTCCAGTTGACGAATACGCGAACAGGATTGCGCGGCGGCGGACAGCGGGATGGTGTTGGTCACCACCAGTTCGTCCAGTACCGAGTTCTCGATGTTCTCGATGGCACGACCCGACAGCACCGGGTGCGTGGCATAGGCGTACACCTTGGCAGCGCCGTGTTCCTTCAGAGCCTTGGCCGCGTGGCACAGGGTGCCGGCGGTGTCGACCATATCGTCGACCAGGATGCAGGTACGACCTTCCACGTCACCGATGATGTGCATCACTTCGGAGTGGTTGGCCTTTTCACGACGCTTGTCGATGATCGCCAGATCGACGCCCAGGCTCTTGGCCACGGCGCGAGCACGCACCACGCCGCCGATGTCCGGGGATACGATCATGAGATTGTCGAAGCGTTGATCTTCGATGTCGTCGACCAGTACGGGCGAGCCGTAGATGTTGTCGACCGGGATATCGAAGAAGCCTTGAATCTGATCCGCGTGCAGGTCGACGGTGAGAACCCGGTCGATGCCTACCACGGTGAGCATGTCGGCCACGACCTTGGCGCTGATTGCCACGCGAGCGGAGCGCGGGCGGCGATCCTGGCGGGCATAGCCGAAGTAGGGGATGACTGCAGTGATTCGAGTCGCTGAGGAGCGGCGGAAGGCATCTGCCATCACGACCAGTTCCATCAGGTTGTCATTGGTTGGCGCGCACGTCGGCTGAATCAGAAAAACGTCCTTACCGCGGACGTTCTCGTTGATTTCGATCATGATTTCGCCGTCGGAGAATTTACCGACCGAGGCATCACCGAGGGGAATGTGCAGCTGACGAACGATACGTCGCGCCAGATCGGGGTTAGCGTTCCCCGTAAAGACCATCATCTTGGACACGCGCAGTACCTGCCGGCTGAGGGTAACCTGGATGAGTATAAAAATGGCAGGGGCGGCTGGATTCGAACCAACGCATGCCAGGATCAAAACCTGGTGCCTTACCGCTTGGCGACGCCCCTGTATCGTGTGTGACGCAATGCTGCTCAATTCGGTAGTACGAGCCACCCTTGGGTGGTTATGGCAGGGGCGGCTGGATTCGAACCAACGCATGCCAGGATCAAAACCTGGTGCCTTACCGCTTGGCGACGCCCCTGTAACGTATAACCGATGCTACGCATTCACTTCCTGGCCAGTTCTTGCAGCTTGCGGTGCAACATCGAAACGTTGGCACCCTGCGCAACAAAACTTGGCAGTGTGGCTGGAAGTTGGCGGGCGACTTTATCAGCATCGTCCCGGTTTGGGAAGCTCCCAAACACACAAGCTCCAGTGCCGGTCAATCTTGTCGGAACAAATTTGTTCAGCAAGATCAGCGCGTTACGAACAGCTGAGTAACGCTTCTCGACGACCGGCTGGCAGTCGTTACGACCACCCCCCTCAAGAAGGCTGCGAACTTTAATGGGCGGCGTATCGCGTGTCAACTCAGGGTCGGAGAAAACTTCTGCTGTGCTGACAAGCACTTGCGGTACGGCGACGAGAAACCAGGGCTCCGGCAGCTCGACCGGTGTGAGTTTTTCGCCAATACCTTCGGCGAAGGCCGCGCGGCCGCGCACGAAGACCGGTACGTCGGCGCCCAGGCCGAGGCCCAGGGCCGCCAGGCGATCCTCGCCCCAGCCCAGTTGCCACAGGTGATCGAGGCCGAGCAGGGTGGTCGCCGCATCCGAGCTGCCACCGCCGATGCCGCCGCCCATGGGCAGGCGCTTGTTCAGCCAGATGTCCGCACCCAGGCGAGTGCCGCTCTGCTGCTGCAACTGTTTGGCGGCGCGCACGATCAGGTTGCTGTCGTGGGGCACGCCGTCGATTGCGGTATGCAGGCGGATCACGCCGTCCTCGCGACTCCTGAAGCCCAGTTCGTCACCGTAATCGAGAAACTGAAACAGGGTCTGCAGCTCGTGATAGCCGTCGTCGCGGCGCCCGAGAATGTGCAACATCAGGTTGAGCTTGGCCGGTGCCGGCAGAGTCAGCTCGGCGTCAGCAGGAATGGCGTGAGTCGTCATGGGGCAATGGCTGGCAAGAGGGGATAAGAGAGTCGCGCAGGCTAGCGCAGCCCGTAGCCCGGGTCGAGCGCAGCGACACCCGGGAGTTTGGTCCTGGGTATCGCTGCGCTCAACCGCAGGTTGCGGCGCGGGAATTGCGAGTGTGAAAGTCGCGCGATACGGGAGCGATTACTGACCGAGGTGGCGCGGCTGCCAGTCCTTGATCACCAGGGTTACCTGGATATCGTGACCTTCCAGGCGCAGGCGCTCAGGGAGCCAGTAGCCGTCTTGCTCGGCGTAGCGGGTGTAACTGACTTCCCAGCCATCCTGGCTCAATTGCGCCAGGCGGCTGTCGGCATCCAGGGTGATGCGGCTCTTGCTGTCCGGTGCAGGCAGTCCGCGAATCCACCACAGCAGATGCGAGACGGGCAGGTTGAGGCCCAGTCTTTGCTGCAGCAACTCTTCCGGGGATTCGGCCTGGTAGCGCCCCTGGTTGGCGACCTCCAGCTCGACCTTGCCAGGGCGACCGGTCAGGCGCGCCGCGCCGCGGCCGAGCGGGCCGGAGAGGCGGATATCGGCGTAATCCTGGCGCTGCAGCCAGAACAGCGTGCCGCTGCCCGAGTCACGCGGGGCGCGGATGCCGACCTTGCCGTTGATCTGCCAGCCATCGAGGGTGCTGATCTGTTGCTTGTGCGCCTGCCAGCGAGCCGGGTCGCCAAGGCCCTGTTCCAGCGCCTCGCGGGTGGACAGGCCGGAACAGCCAGCCAGCAGGGTGACCAGGGCGAGTACGAGAAGGGGGCGAAGCGACATCAGGGTTTCTCCGATCCGGTCAGGCGCTGCACGGTGCTGCGCAGAATTTCACTCTCGGGTTGTTCTTTCAGAGCGTCGCGCCAAACCTTGCGGGCTTCGCGCTGTTTGCCCTGGGCCCACAGCGCTTCACCCAGGTGGGCGGCAACTTCGTGGTCCGGGAAGCGTTCGAATGCCTGGCGCAGCCACTTCTCCGCGTCGGCCAGGTTGCCGAGGCGATAGTTGGCCCAGCCCAGGCTGTCGAGGATGGCCGGGTCTTCCGGATTGATGTCATGGGCTTTCTGGATCAGCTCCAGGCCTTCCTGATGGCGATCGGTGCGGTCGACCAGGGTGTAACCCAGGGCGTTGAGGGCCATGGCGTTGTCCGGCTCGCGCTCGAGGATCAGGCGCAAATCGCGCTCCAACTGCTTCAGGTCGCCGCGCGGTTCGGCCAGCATGGCGCGGGTGTAAAGCAGGTTGATGTCACCCGGGTACTGCTTGAGCGCCTGCTGGATGAGATCCCAGGCTTGGTCGGGCTTGCTTTGCTTGGACAACGACTCGGCTTCGATCAGATAAAGCTGCAGGGCGTAGTCCGGCTCGCTGTCACGAGCTTCGGCCAGATGCCGGGAGGCCTCGGCGCCGCGGCCATTGGCGACCAGCAGATCGGTCATGCGTGCCTGGGCGGGCAGGTAGTCGGTGCCGCCGCCGACCATCGAGTAGGCGAGCAGCGCTTCGTCCACTTCACCCAGGGCTTCGTGAGCGCGACCGAGGTTGTACTGGGCGGGATCCACATGGGCGTCGCGCTGGATCAGTTCTTCCAGGTAGACGATGGCTTCGCGCCAGGCTTCGGCCTCCAGGCATACCAAGGCCAGGGAAAAACGCAGGTCGTCATCTTCGGGGAATTGCTGCAGCAGCGATGAGAACTCGCCGCGGGCTTCGTCCATGCGGCCCAGCTCGACCAGTTGCCGGGCGTAGGTCAGGCGCAGGCGTTTGTCGCTCGGGTTGCGTTCCATACCCTTTTTGAGCAGCGGGAGTGCTTCTTCACCGCGGCCGAGGCTTTGCAGCAGGCGCGCTCGCAGCAGCAGCGGGGCGGACTGGTCCTGCTTGGCTTCGCTGGTCTCCAGCAGTTTGAGGGCTTCCTCGGCGCGGCCGTCCTGCTGCAGCAACAGTGCCTTGCCGAACAGCAACTGGCCGTCGTTCGGGTACTTGCCGAGCAGGCGGTCGAAGCTTTGCAGTAGGCCGGCACGAGTGTCGGGGTCGGTTTCCGCGGCAGACAGCGCGAGGAAATCGAAATGGGTGTTGCCTTGGCGCTGGCGCACGCGCTCCATGTAGGTCATGGCTTCGTCGTAGCGGCCGGCGCGAGCCAGCTGCACGGCGGCGGCGCGCTGGGCATCGACCTCATCGGGTGCGTTCTTGGCCCAGACCAGTGAGGTCTCCAGGGCTTCCTGCTCGGCGCCCAGGTATTCGGCGATACGGAAGCCGCGCTCGGCGACGCCGGCATCCTGGGTCGCATTGGCCTGCTGCACGTAGTTGCTCAGGGCGATGTCGAAGCGGTTGCGCTGGCCGGCCAGCTCGGCGGTCAGCAGCGCCAGCAGCGTTTCCTGGCTGAACGAGCCGTAGGTTTCCGGCGCCTTGGCGGTTGCCTCGGTGCCCGGTTCCTCAACGGGAACGCTACCGTCCGGTGTGGACGGCGCAAAAGTCTGACAACCACCCAGCAAGGCCAGGGCGGTGAGCAACGCGATGGGTCTATTCATAAGAGGAAATGCGACTAACCTGCGGTTTTGGCCATCATGACACAAGCCGTTGGGCAAGCCCATGGGGCAGCCCGTGTGTCCTGGCGATGTGGGGTTGGACTGCCGAAGCCCGGGTGGGTTGCATCCAATCCAGGCGCACGCTCGTGGTGCCGGAAAAGTCGTTCTCATCGTTGGTCATCGGTCATGGCTATCGGCGCGATGCACGGTGCGATGGTTGTCCTGCACCGGCCGAAGTAGGACAATTGTCGGCTTCCAACCCCCTGTCAGCGACGTGCATGGCCTTTATCGCCCTCGGTATCAACCACAAGACCGCTTCGGTGGATGTTCGCGAGCGCGTGGCTTTTACTCCAGAGCAGCTCGTAGAGGCGTTGCAGCTGCTTTGCCGTGATACGCCGAGCCGCGAAGCGGCGATCCTGTCGACCTGCAACCGCAGCGAGCTGTACCTCGAACAGGACGGCCCAGGCGTCGAGGCGGTACTCGGCTGGCTGGCCGATTACCACCATGTGAGCGTCGAAGAGCTGCGTGCCTGCGCTTATATTCACGAAGACGATGCGGCCGTTCGTCACATGATGCGCGTGGCCTCCGGCCTCGATTCCATGGTGCTCGGCGAGCCACAGATTCTTGGTCAGATGAAATCGGCTTTCGCCGTGGCCCGCGAGGCCGGCACCCTCGGCCCGCTGCTGGGGCGCCTGTTTCAGGCCACTTTCAGCACCGCCAAGACCGTGCGCACCGATACCGCCATCGGCGAGAACCCGGTGTCGGTGGCCTTTGCCGCCGTCAGCCTGGCCAAGCAGATCTTCGCCGACCTGCACCGCAGCCAGGCACTGCTGATCGGCGCCGGCGAGACCATCAGCCTGGTGGCCCGCCACCTGCACGACCAAGGCATCAAGCGCATCGTGGTCGCCAACCGCACCCTGGAGCGTGCGAGCAGCCTGGCCGAGCAGTTCGGTGCCCACGCCGTGCTGCTGTCCGACATTCCCCAGGAGCTGGTGCACAGCGATATCGTCATCAGCTCCACCGCCAGCCAGCTGCCGATCCTCGGCAAGGGCGCGGTGGAAAGCGCCCTCAAGCAGCGCAAGCACAAGCCGATCTTCATGGTCGACATCGCCGTGCCGCGTGACATCGAGCCTCAGGTCGGCGAGCTGGATGACGTGTACCTTTATACCGTCGATGACCTGCACGAAGTCATCGCCGAAAACCTCAAGAGTCGCCAGGGCGCGGCCCAGGCCGCCGAGGAACTGGTCGCCGCCGGCACCGACGATTTCATGGCGCGCCTACGCGAGCTGGCCGCCGTCGATGTGCTCCGCGCTTATCGCCAGCAGGCCGAGCGCCTGCGCGACGACGAACTGGCTCGAGCCCAGCGCATGCTCGCCAATGGCGCCGCCGCCGAAGACGTACTGGCCCAGCTGGCCCGGGGCCTGACCAATAAGCTGCTGCACGCGCCCAGCGTGCAACTGAAGAAATTCTCCGCCACCGGGCGCATCGATGCGCTGGGCGTGGCTCAGGAGCTGTTCGCCCTCGACGAAGGCGCGTCGTCCGGCTTGGTCAATAAATAGAAGGCATGCAATGAAAGCTTCGCTGATCAACAAACTCGACCTGCTGCAGGACCGCTTCGAAGAGGTCACGGCGCTGCTCGGCGACGCCGAGGTGATCACCAACCAGACCCAGTTCCGCGCTTACTCCAAGGAATACGCCGAGATCGAGCCGGTGATCGTGGCGTTTCGCGAGTTTCGCAAGGTGCAGGCCGATCTCGAGGGCGCCCTGGCGCTGCTCAAGGACAGCGACCCCGACATGCGCGAAATGGCCGAGGAGGAAGTCGACACCGCCCGTGCGCGCCTCTCCGAGCTAGAAGACAGCCTGCAACGCATGCTGCTGCCCAAGGACCCCAACGACGGACGCAACGTGTTCCTCGAAGTGCGCGCCGGTACCGGTGGCGACGAGGCGGCGATCTTCGCTGGCGATCTGTTTCGCATGTATTCGCGTTACGCCGAGAAGCAGGGCTGGCGCGTCGAGGTGCTGTCGGCCAACGAAGGCGAGCACGGCGGCTTCAAGGAAGTGATCGCCCGGGTCGAGGGTGACAACGTGTTCGGCAAGCTCAAGTTCGAGTCCGGCGCACATCGTGTGCAGCGCGTGCCGGAAACCGAGTCCCAAGGCCGTATCCACACCTCGGCGTGCACCGTCGCGGTGTTGCCCGAGCCGGACGAGCAGATGGCCATCGAGATCAATCCGGCAGACTTGCGTGTCGACACCTACCGCAGCTCCGGCGCCGGCGGTCAGCACGTCAACACCACCGACTCGGCGATTCGCATCACCCACATTCCCACCGGCACCGTGGTCGAGTGCCAGGAAGAGCGCTCCCAGCACAAGAACCGCGCCAAGGCCATGGCCTGGCTGGCGGCCAAGCTCAAGGATCAGCAGGACGCGGCAGCCCACAAGGAAATCTCCGACACCCGCAAGCTGCTGGTCGGCTCGGGTGATCGCTCCGAGCGCATTCGCACCTACAACTTTCCGCAAGGGCGAGTGACCGACCACCGCATCAACCTGACCCTGTATTCCCTGGGTGAAGTGATCGCCGGCGGCGTCGATGCGGTGATCGAGCCGCTGCTCGCCGAGTACCAGGCCGATCAACTGGCCGCGTTGAGCGATTGATCGGAACGTTGGGTGGAGCGGGGCACGTCGCTGCCCGCTTCTCATCCACCCACGCTGCCAGCGCCCCGACCGTCCAGGAAGCTAGCCATGGCCACTATCGAATCCCTGCTCAATAGCGTCGCGCTGCCCGACTCGCCCACGCCACGCCTGGACGCCGAGCTGCTGCTGGCCCACGCCCTGGGCAAATCGCGCAGTTACCTGCGCACCTGGGCCGACCATGAGGTGGAAGGCGTAGCCGCCGATGCATTCAACGCCAGCCTGGCGCGTCGACGTAACGGTGAGCCGGTCGCCTATATCCTCGGTCGTCAGGGGTTCTGGAGCCTGGATCTGGACGTCGCGCCCCACACCCTGATCCCGCGCCCGGACACCGAGCTGCTGGTGGAAACCTCGCTGGCGCTGCTGCCCGGTGGCCCGGCCAGGGTGCTCGACCTGGGCACCGGCACCGGCGCCATCGCCCTGGCGTTGGCCAGCGAACGGCCGGTCTGGCAGGTCACCGGCGTCGACCGGGTGGATGAAGCCGTGGCGCTGGCCGACGGAAATCGCGCCCGGCTGGGCCTGGCGAATGCTTCGTTCCGCCCGAGCCACTGGTTCGCGGCGCTGGCTGGCGAACGCTATGGGCTGATCGTCAGCAACCCGCCCTATATCGCCAGCGACGATCATCACCTGGGCGAAGGCGACGTGCGGTTCGAGCCGAGTAGTGCGCTGGTCTCCGGCGTCGACGGGCTGGACGATATCCGCCTGATCATCGATCAGGCGCCGGCGTATCTGGCCGCGCCCGGCTGGCTGCTGCTCGAACACGGTTTCGATCAGGCCGAGTCGGTGCGCGAATTGTTGAGCCGGCGCGGCTTCGTCGAGGTTCACAGCCGCCTTGATCTCGCCGATCATGAGCGCATCAGCCTGGGGCGGTGGCCACATGAATGAACACCTGAGCGACGAGGAACTGCTGCGTTACAGCCGGCAGATTCTGCTCTCGCAGATCGATGTAGACGGCCAACTGCGCCTCAAGAGCAGCCGCGTGCTGATCGTCGGCCTTGGTGGCCTAGGCTCGCCCGTGGCCCTGTACTTGGCGGCGGCCGGTGTGGGCGAGCTGCACCTGGCGGACTTCGACAGCGTCGATCTCAGCAACCTGCAGCGCCAGGTCGCCCACGACACCGCGAGCATCGGTCAGAGCAAGGTCGACTCGGCACTGGCGCGACTCGGCGCACTCAACCCCCAGGTCACGCTGCGCGCCCATCGTCAGGCCCTGGATGCCGATTCTTTGGCCGCTGCCGTGGCGACGGTCGACCTGGTGCTCGACTGCTCGGACAACTTCACCACCCGCGAAGCCGTCAACGCTGCTTGCGTGGCTGCGCGTAGGCCGCTGGTCAGTGGCGCGGCGATCCGCTTGGAAGGCCAGTTGTCGGTATTCGATCCGCGCCGCGAAGACAGCCCCTGCTACCACTGCCTGTACGGCCATGGCAGCGAAGCCGAGCTGACCTGCAGCGAAGCCGGCGTGGTCGGGCCGCTGGTCGGCCTAGTCGGCAGCCTGCAGGCGCTGGAAGCGCTGAAGCTGCTTGCCGGCTTCGGCGAGCCCCTGGTCGGCCGCTTGCTGTTGATCGACGCCTTCGGCTCGCGCTTCCGTGAGCTGCGGGTAAGGCGCGACCCGGCTTGCGCCGTATGCGGGAGTGCCGCCGATGCGTGACGCGCCGATCGGAGTGTTCGATTCCGGCGTTGGCGGGCTCACGGTACTGCGGGAAATTCGCGCCTTGCTCCCCGATGAACGGCTGTTCTACGTGGCCGACAGCGGCCACGTGCCTTATGGGGAAAAAAGCCCCGAGTACATTCGCGAGCGCTGTCGGGTCATCGCTGCCTTTCTACTCGCGCGCGGCGCCAAGGCGCTGGTGCTGGCGTGCAACACCGCGACGGTGGCGGGGGTCGGCGAACTGCGCATGCTGTATCCGCAACTGCCGATCGTGGCCATGGAGCCGGCGGTGAAACCAGCAGCGGCAGCGACGCGCTCCGGCGTGGTCGGCGTGCTGGCCACCACCGGTACGCTGAAGAGTGCGCGCTTCGCCGCCTTGCTCGATCAGTTCGCCAGCGATGTGCGGGTGGTCACGCAGCCTTGCCCGGGGCTGGTCGAGCTGATCGAGGCCGGAGATCTGAACGATCCGGCCCTGCACGCGCTGCTGCGCGGTTACGTCGAGCCGTTGCTGGCCGAGGGTTGCGACACGCTTATTCTCGGTTGCACTCACTATCCCTTCCTGCGGCCGCTGCTCGAACAGTGGCTGGATTCGTCGATCAGCCTGATCGACACCGGCGCGGCGGTCGCCCGGCAGCTGCAACGGCTGCTGGCCAGTCGCGATTTGCTGGCTGCCGGGCCGCGTGGTGCCGATGGGTTCTGGTGCAGCGGTGAGCCATTGGCCATGCAAGGTGTATTACCGCAGCTGTGGGGCAGTGCCGAGCAGGTGAATTCATTGGTCGAGAATATTTAATCGGCCATACGCTATTAAATATTTCTAGAACCACCGGAACTTGTCTAAAGTCTGTAACGATGAGTTTCACAATGCCGCACTTAAAAAACTAATAAGTTCCTCTACAAGGATGCTCCAATGAAGAAGCTGATGGGCTTGGCCGCTGCAGTTGCGTTGTCTCTTGGATCGGTTACAGCCGCTCAGGCAACGGGGCTGACCTTTTCCGTGGGTCAGTCTGGTGATTCCACCATGGTTTATCGCCTTGGTGCACAGTTCGATTTCAACAGCCGCTGGTTCGAAAGCAGCGTCGGTCATCTCGGTGGCTACTGGGATGCCGGTTACACCTACTGGCAGGGCGACGATACCGCCACCAATCACAGCGTTTCGTTCGCACCGGTATTCGTTTACGAATTCGCCGGGCAGACCGTCAAACCCTATCTGGAAGCTGGTATCGGGGTCGCGGCATTCTCCAGCACGCGCCTGGAGTCCAACGATCTGGGTTCGTCGTTCCAGTTCGAAGACCGCATCGGTGCTGGCCTGCGTTTCGCCGGTGGGCATGAAGTGGGTATCCGTGCGATCCACTATTCCAACGCCGGTATCAAGCAGCCCAACGATGGCGTCGAAGCTTACTCGCTACACTATCGCCTCAACTTCTAAGTTAGGCGCATCAAAAGAACCGGGCGTTGGCCCGGTTTTTTTATGCATGGCTTCATGTATGTATAAGTGTACTTAGCGATATATCGTGTCGAGGCCGCGGCGCTCTTCCAGGCATTCGGGCGCGCCCATTTCGAACTCGCGACAAATCAATGGCCGTACTTCATAAATGGTACAGCGCATGGTGTCGCGATCCAGCGCGGCGCACCAGCCGTCGTCGAGGCGGCGCATCACCTCTGCGCCCCATTCGTCGCTGTCGATGAAACGTTCGGGCACACCGGTATCGGTGATCAGCATCACTTCCAGCTGGCAGCAGCAGGCTGCACAGGTGCTGCACGTGACGGGGGCATCGTCGGCGAGCTGGGTGTGGGGAATATGGAGCGCGTTACTCATCCGCCTAGTCTACGCCAGGCGGGCTCACCACCGAGGGATTTCAAGCCGGCCGGTCGGTATACAGCCTGGCAAAGCCTTGCAGCAGCGGCAGCATGGCTGCCCAGATTGCCGCAAGTAGCGCCAGGGTGGCGGCATTGCCGTAGGGCAGGCGAACCAGGCCAAGCCACAGGCTGGCGCTGTAGGTGAGCAGCGCCAGTGTGGCGCCGAGCAGGCTGGCGCGCCACCAGGGGCGAGCCGTCCAGGCCAGGCAATGGCACAGGGTGGTGCCGATCAGCAGCCAGATGAGCGCCTGCCGCAGCGGAATCAACTGGCGCGGCTCGCCGAAGTCGAACATCCCAAGCTGCAGCAGAAAACTCTCCACCGCGCTGCCGAACAACAAGGCGCTCATCAGCAGTTTGCCTTCGCGCTGCCAGTTACCGATCCAGATCAGGTGCGCCAGCAGTGCCGTCGCTACGCCCCACAGCCACAGGCCGCCGCCAAGCAGGCAGGCAAGCCAGCCAGCGATGAACAGCAGGGCGTTGAGGAGGTTTCTAGACACAGGGCGGCATCCGGTGGCGGCAGACAAAGGGCGCCGATGGTGCCTGGGCGGGTAATGCCGGCGCAACCCTGGGGCGTGTCAGGACATGTCCCGCTCGCCACGGACCAGGCGCCTGCCCAGGGCCAGTTGCAGGCGAGCGGGTAGCCTTCCCAGCAGGCCGAGTGCAGCGATGAACGGACCTGGAAAGGCGATTTCCAGTGGCCGGGCATCGAGCCGCTTGGCGATATGTCGGGCGGCCTTGTGCGCGGACCAGCGCATGGGGGTGGAGAAGCCGCTGCTTTCCGACTGCGCCGTGTCGACGAAGCCCGGCGTGACCACGGTAACGGCGATGCCTTCCTGGGCGAGATCCACCCGCAGGGATTCGAGCAGGTAGCGCAGCGCCGCTTTGGAGGCGCCGAAGGCACCCGCGCCCGGCAGCGGCAGATAGGTGACCGCGCTGGCGACGCCAACCAGGTGCGGCGACTGGCCACGGCGCAGCAGCGGCAGGGCCGCGACCATGCAGTGGCTGGCCGAGAACAGGTTGCCGCGCATCACCCGCGCCAGGGCGTCGGCCCCGAAGTTGCTGGCGTCGACATGTTCGTAGACGCCGGCATTGAGTATCGCGCAGTCCAGCGCGCCCCACCGTTCGGTAAGTTGGGCGGCGATGGCGTCCACCTCGCTGGCTTCACCCAGGTCGCCCGGCAGCACCAGCACCCGGCCGGGAAAGCGCTCGGCCAGCGCCTGCAAGGGCTCCTCGCGACGAGCGCTCAGGGCAAGACGATGGCCATCGTTCAGCAGGCGCTCGGCCAGGGCGTGGCCGATGCCACTGCTAGCCCCGGTCAGCCAGATGCGCCGGCTGAACGCGCTCATGACGCCTCGCCGGCCGAAGGCAGGTTCTTGAAGGCATCCAGCGCGCGCTGGCGACTGGCACGCAGGTCGACGATCGGTTTGGGATAATCCACACCGCCGCCAAACAGGCTGGCTTGGCTCTTGCTGCCGGCGTGCGGGTCGTGAATCGCCTTGTCACTCAGCGAGGCCAGTTCGGGCAGCCATCGGCGGATGAAGCGACCGTCCGGGTCGAAGCGCTGCGACTGGCTGATCGGGTTGAAGATACGGAAATAGGGCACCGAGTCGGTGCCTGTCGAGGCGCTCCACTGCCAGCCGCCGTTGTTGGCGGCCAGGTCGCCATCGATCAGGTGGCGCATGAAGAAGCGCTCACCTTCGCGCCAGTCGATCAGCAGGTTCTTGGTCAGGAACATCGCCACCACCATGCGCAGGCGGTTGTGCATCCAGCCGGTTTCCAGCAACTGGCGCATGGCTGCGTCGATGATCGGAATACCGGTGCGGCCTTCCTGCCAGGCCTGCAGATCCTTGCCGGCGTTGCGCCAGGGCAGTGCTTCGGTTTCCGGGCGGAAGGCACGGCTCATGGAGACGTGCGGGTAGCCGACCAGAATGTGGGCGTAGAACTCGCGCCAGATCAGCTCGTTGATCCAGGTGACGGCGCCCTGGCTGCCGCTTTCGAACTCGCCGCTGTTGGCGTTCAGCGCTGCGTGCAGGCACTGGCGGGGCGACAACACGCCAGTCGCCAGGTAGGCTGACAGTTGGCTGGTGCCGGGGCGGATGGGGAAGTCGCGGTTGTCGTGGTAATCCTCGATCCACTCGTCGGCGAAGCGCTGCAGGCGTTCGCGGGCGGCCTGTTCACCGGCAGGCCAGGCATCGCGTAGCGTCTGGCTGGGCGCCTCGAAACCCTTGACCTGATCGGGCAGCTTGTCGGCCGCGATCTCCAGCTTGCCCTGCGCCTTTGGCAGCGCCATCAGGGTGGGCAGGGTCGTGTGCAGACGTTGATAACAGACGCCACGAAACTGGCTATAGACCTTGAAGTAGGTGCCGGTGCGGGTCAGTACGCTGCCCGGTTTGAACAGCAGGCGGTCGAGATGGCTGTGAAAGTTGATCCCCAACTCGTCCAGCGCCGCCCCAACGGCTTGGTCGCGACGGCTTTCATTGACCCCGTATTCCTCGTTCACGTGCACGGCTGCAGCGCCCAGTTCCTGGGCCAGCTTGCCGAGCACCTTGGGCGCCGTGCTCCAGTCATCCGCTTCGCGAACCAGCAGCGGCACGTTGAGGTGCCGCAGCTCGCGGCTCAATTCAGCCAGGTTGCGCAGCCAGAAATCCACCTTGCACGGCGCATCGTCGTGTCGTTGCCACTGGTCAGGGCTGAGCAGGAATACCGCAACCGTCGGCCCGGCCTGCATGGCGGCGGCCAGAGCGGTGTTGTCGGTGACACGCAGATCGGTTCGAAACCACCTCAGTTGCAGCATGGGACGTCCTATTCGAGCAGATGACGATCTGCGAGGTATTGCAGTGCCGCCAGCGGGTCGGCGGCCACGGTGACATCCGCCGAAGCGGGCGCGCGGGTGACCAGTTGTTCGGCCTCCTGCTGATCCTCGATGCCGATCAGCACACAGGGCACGCCATGGTCGCCCAGCCACTGCTGCAGCGTGGATTGGGCGCTGGTGTTGGAGTCGGCCTCGCAGAACAGCAACAAGGCGCGCGGGCGACGGCGACGGATGGCCAGGGGCAGCTCATCGAGGGGCATCGGCCCGTCGAAGGCGTCCACCGGGCAGCCAGCGGTGCCGATCAGCCAGGCGCACAGCCACAGCTGCGGCGACATCGGCGACTGGCACAGGTTGATCAGCATCAGCGGCTGGCCCTGATGCTGGCGGTTGTCGTGGTAGACCCGCGCGCCAAGCTTGCTGCGCAGCCAGCTGTGCAGGAACAGGCGCTCGGTAGCCGCGCCGGGCAATTGAGGCCAGCGTGCTTCGAGGGTCACCAGGAGCGGCAGCAGAAGGTGCTGGCAAAGGATCTGCACCGGATAGAGCGCGAGTTCGGCGTTGAAGCGTTCGTCCAGCTGTCGCTCGTCCAAGGTGTGGATGGCATCACACAGGCGGTCGCGCTTTTCCTGCCACTGCGAAGCCTGTTCGGCGGGCAGCGGTTGGTCAGCGCGCAGCAGGCTTTTCACCTGGCCGACGGAGACCCCGCGGTTCAGCCAGCCGAGTACGGTCTGGATGGTCTGCACCTGTTCCGGGGAATACAGGCGGTGGCCCTTGGCGGTGCGGTGCGGCACGATCAGCCCATAGCGGCGCTCCCAGGCCCGCAGGGTCACCGGATTGACGCCGGTGATGCTGGCCACGTCGCGAATCGGCCGGTAGCCGGCGGCGACCAGGTCCTGCGTGGTGCTGGCGCCCGGCTCGCTGGAGGTCGACCGGCTCATAGCGCGTTTCGCAGGCTGAGGTTTTCCGGGTGCGGTTGCAGGTAGACCTGCTGGGCGATATAGCGATCAGGGTGCAGGCGAAAATGGTGCTTGAGCAGGGTCAGCGGCACCACCAGCGGAACGATGCCCTTTCGATACTGGCTGATCAACTGCTGCATTTCCTGCTTTTCTTCAGCGCTGAGGGCGCCCTTGAGGTAGCCGCTGAGGTGCTGCAGCACGTTGCTGTGGGTACCACGGGTGGCGCAGCGCTTGAGTGCGGTCATCAGTTCGGCGATGTAGCGGGTTGCCAGCTCGTCGAGATCTTGCGCGGAGAGATCGCTCAGCAGCCGCCCCAGGCGCTTGTAGCGCAGCGGGTCGGTGGCCATCAGCAGGTACTTGTGGCGGGCGTGGAATTCGATCAACTTGCCGCGGGTAAGCCCCGATTCGCACAGTACCTGCCACTGCGAATAGGTGAACACGCGGGTCAGGAAGTTCTCGCGCAGCACCGGGTCGTTGAGCCGGCCTTCTTCCTCGATCGGCAGGTTAGGGTGCCGTTCGGCGAGCACCCGGGTGAAGATGCCACGGCCCTTCGGCTCGCTGGGATGGCCATTGTCTTGATAGACCTTGACCCGCTCCAGCCCGCACGACGGCGACTGCTGCATGACGATGTAGCCGCTGATGGCCGGCAGCTCGGCCGCGACCTGTTCGGCGTAGGCTGCCAGGGCGTCGGTGTGATCCTGATCGGGGTGAACGGTACCGATGGCGCGGGGCGCGGCAGGGTCGCCCACCAGGCGAATCGGTTCGCGCGGCGTGCCCAGGCCGATGGCGACCTCGGGGCAGTAGGGCACGAAGTCGAAGTACTCGCTCAGTTGATCCAGGCACAATCTGGATGCCTTGTGCCCGCCGTTGTAGCGAACTTCGGCCCCCAGCAGGCAGGCGCTGACGCCGAGCGTGGGTTTTCTGCGGTGGAGCGGGCTGAGGAGCATGGCACACCTTAAAAATGAACTTGTACAAAAATTTGTGTATGTACAGGTTTATTTCATCTTAAGCCTGATCTTGTACAAGTCAAATTTCGTGTACAGGGTCATAGTCATAGAGCCGTTCGCCGCCGGCAGGTTCAACGCCATCCCATCAGCCATTGCTCGGCATTCTGTAGCTGACGCCAGTCCAGGCGCTGGGAGCGCTTGCTGAGCACCGCCTGCAACTCTACTTGCAGCACGGTGCCTTCTTCATCGCAGAACAGCTCGGTAACCAGAAAGTGCTTTTCGCGGTTCTGCGGCCTGGCGGCGGTCCACTTCGACAGCAGCAATTTGCGCGGCGTCAGCCGGTGTCTCGCGCCGTTCATTGGTTATGGGCGATCAGTTTGCGGGCCGCTTCCTGGCCGCTCAGCCAGGCGCCTTCTACACGGCCGGACAGGCACCAGTCGCCGCACACGTAGAGGCCCAGGTCGGCGTCGGCCAAGGCGCCCAGCTGATGGGCACCGGACGGGCGCGCATACAGCCAGCGATGGGCCAGGCTAAACACGGGGGCGGGCACGGCGCAGCCGATCATCTCCGCGAAGGCACCATGCAGTTGCTCGATCACCTGCTCCTTGGGCAGGTCCAGATGCTGGCGGCTCCAACTGCTGCTGGCGTGTAGCACCCAAGTGTCCAGAGTAGCGTCGCGGCCAGGCTTGCTGCGGTTGCGCGCGGTCCAGTCGAGTACCTCGTCCTGCACGAAGCAGCCTTCGAGCGGCGTGTTCAATGCCTCTTTGAACGCCAGGGCGACCGCCCAGGTCGGCTCCATGCTGACGCCCGCTACGGTACCTGCCAGCTTCGGTGCCGTGGCCAGGAGCGCGCTGGCCTGCGGTGCGGGCGTGGCGATGATCACCTGGGCGAACGGGCCGTGGCTTTCGCCGTCGGCATCGAGCAGATGCCAATGCTGCTCGCCGCGGAACACCTCGGTGATGCGGCAGGAAAACTTCACCGGCAAGGCGCCGAGCATGGCGCGGGTGATGGCGCTCATACGCGGGTTGCCGACCCAGCGCACCTGCTCGTCGGCCGACGGGCTGAGCACGCCATTGGCATATTGATAAAGGCTGGGCGTCCATTGCTCGACCCAACCACGGGCTTGCCACTGGGCCACGGTGGCGGCGAAGCGCCGGTCCCGGGCAGTGAAATACTGGGCGCCGAGATCCAGCGCGCCAGCGTCGCTGCGTTTGCTGGCCATGCGGCCGCCGCTGCCACGGCTCTTGTCGAACAGTTGTACGGGGAAACCGGCGGCGTGGAGCGCTTCGGCAGCGGACAGGCCGGCGATACCGGTGCCAATGATGGCGATGGGGGCTGTGCTGGTCATGTTTACCTCACCTGCTGTCGAGTCGCCGTGACTGCCTGTCGTCGACTCGCTGGGCCTCAGGCTACGCCTCGAACACTGCCCAGACAATGTACAGTCCATGCATGGGCGCCGGCAGTATCTGCAGCCAGGGCATCTATTCTTCAGAATAGGCGCGCACGGCAATAGTTTCCCCCGTTTGTGTCGGCTGCGGGGCGAGGCGCGGATTGTTCTTGAGCAAGGTTGACCGACACGTGTCGAACATTCAGAACCTACTCACGATCTGCTGCGCGTCGGCCCTACTGCGTTAAAAACAGGCTCGGAATGCTCATTTACAGCTCGTAAACTCCGCTTCCTCGCCTGTTTTTGCCTTGTATGGCTCTAGCTCGCGAGATCGTGAACAGGTTCTTAGACACAGCATAACGAGGAGTCTGCCATGCATATTCTGATCACCGGCGGCACTGGCCTGATCGGCCAGGCGCTCTGCCACCAGTGGGCTGCACAGGGCCATCAGCTGACCGTGTGGAGCCGGCGACCCGAGCAGGTGCCGGTGCTGTGCGGCACCGCCGTGCGGGGCGTGGCACGCCTCGAGGACATCGGTGACGAGCCCCTCGATGCGGTGGTCAACCTGGCCGGCGCGCCCATCGCTGACCGGCCCTGGAGTAAGGCACGCAAGCAACTGCTGTGGGAGAGCCGTATCGGGCTTACCGAGCGCCTGGTGACCTGGCTGCAGGGCCGCGAGCAGAAACCAGCGGTGCTGTTGTCCGGTTCGGCAGTCGGCTGGTATGGCGCCGCTGGTGAGCACATCATCGACGAGCAGGCCAAGCCCGGCGCCGATTTCGCTGCCCAGCTGTGTATCGCCTGGGAGGAGAGTGCCCAGCAGGCCGAGGCGCTGGGCATCCGCGTGGTGCTGCTGCGCACCGGCCTGGTGCTGGCCAAGGAAGGTGGCATGCTCAAGCGCATGGCCACGCCATTTCGTTTCGGCCTTGGTGGGCGCATCGGCAGCGGACGCCAGTGGATGCCATGGATTCACATCGCTGACCAAATCGCCCTGATTGATTTTCTCTTGCAGCATGAGCAGGCGCGCGGTCCTTATAATGCCTGCTCGCTGCATCCGGTGCGCAACGCCGAATTCGTCAAGGAGCTGGGCCACGCCGTGCACCGGCCGACCCTCATAGTGCTGCCCGCATTTGCCCTGCGGGCCGGCCTGGGGGAAATGTCGCTGTTGCTGCTTGGTGGTCAGCATGCGCTGCCGGTCAGGGCGCAGGAGGCGGGTTTCGAGTTCCGCTTCACCCGCCTGGATGTGGCGCTGGTCGACCTGTTGAGTCTTCATTAACACCTGTTCGCGATCCGGGTGGGTCCTGATCGTGGCACCTTCAAGGGATATTGCATGACCGATCACGCCTTACTTCTGGTCAACCTCGGCTCGCCGGCGTCCACCGAAGTCGCCGATGTACGCAGTTATCTCAATCAGTTCCTGATGGACCCCTACGTGGTCGACCTGCCCTGGCCACTGCGACGCCTGCTGGTTTCGCTGATCCTGATCCGTCGGCCGGCGCAGTCGGCCCACGCCTATGCCTCGATCTGGTGGCCGGAGGGCTCGCCGCTGATCGTGCTCAGCAAACGCCTGCAGGAAGCGATGAAGAGCCAGTGGACCCATGGGCCGGTGGAACTGGCCATGCGTTACGGCGAGCCGTCACTGGATACCGTGTTGACCCGCCTGGCCGGGCAGGGCATCACCCAGGTCACCCTGGCGCCGCTGTACCCGCAGTTCGCCGACAGCACCACCACCACGGTGATCGAAGAGGCCAAGCGCGTGGTGCGCGAGCGCAAGCTGCCGATCCGCTTCTCGATTCTGCCGCCGTTCTTCCAGGACCCGGATTACATCGAGGCTCTGGCCGACAGCGCCCGACCGTATCTGGAAAAGGATTTCGATCACCTGCTGTTGAGCTTCCACGGTTTGCCGGAGCGCCACTTGCGCAAGCTCGACCCGACCGGCCACTGCCTGCGCGGGCCCGACTGTTGTCGCACGGCGTCGCCCGAGGTGCTCGCCACCTGCTACCGCGCCCAGTGCATGCGCAGCGCCGAAGCCTTCGCGACGCGCATGGGCCTGCGCCCGGAGCAGTGGTCGGTGTCGTTCCAGTCGCGGCTTGGCAAGGACAAGTGGATCGAGCCCTATACCGAGGCGCGTCTCGATGAACTGGCCGCCCAGGGCGTGAAGAAGCTGCTGGTCATGTGCCCGGCGTTCGTGGCCGATTGCATCGAGACCCTGGAGGAAATTGGTGACCGTGGCCGCGAGCAGTTCCAGGAAGCGGGCGGCGAAAGCCTCGAGTTGGTGCCTTGCCTGAACGATCACCCGAGCTGGGTGGCGGCGCTCAAGCGGCTCTGCGAGCGAGCCCCGCAGAGCTTGTAAAAAAATGCCCGGTTAGAACCGGGCATTTTTCTTTCTCAGATATCGGGCGCTTCGTCGGCACTTTTCTTCTTCCAGCCGTCATTGCCGGGCAGGATCAGGTTCAGGGCGATGGCGACGATGGCGCACAGGGCGATGCCCTTGAGGCCGAAGTCATCCGGGCCGTCGCCGGTGCCGATCAGCACGCCGCCGATGCCGAAAACCAGGGTGACCGAGACGATCACCAGGTTGCGCGCTTCGCTGAGGTCGACGCTGTGGCGGATCAAGGTGTTCATGCCCACCGCGGCGATGGAGCCGAACAGCAGGCACAGGATGCCGCCCATCACCGGCACCGGAATGCTCTGCAGGATCGCGCCGAACTTGCCGATGAACGCCAGGGTAATGGCGAAGATCGCCGCCCAGGTCATGATCTTCGGGTTGTAGGCCTTGGTCAGCATCACCGCGCCGGTGACTTCGGCGTAGGTGGTATTGGGCGGGCCGCCGAACAGGCCGGCTGCCGAGGTGGCCAGGCCGTCGCCGAACAGGGTGCGATGCAGGCCCGGCTTCTTCAGGTAGTTCTTGCCGGTCACGCTGCCTACGGCGATCACCCCGCCGATGTGTTCGATGGCCGGCGCCAGGGCCACCGGTACGATGAACAGGATCGCCTGCCAGTTGAACGCCGGCGCGGTGAACGCCGGTACCGCCAGCCAGGGCGCGTCGGCCACGTGGCTCAGGTCCAGGGCGCCGAAATAGATCGACAGGGCGAAGCCCATCAGGATGCCGGAGATGATCGGTACCAGGCGGAAGATGCCACGGCCGAACACGGCGACGATCAGCGTGGTCAGCAGGGTCGGCATGGAGATCCACATCGCCGTGCTGTAGGGCAGCAGCACGCTGCCGTCACCGGCCTTGCCCATGGCCATGTTGGCGGCGATCGGCGCCATGGCCAGGCCGATGGAAATGATCACCGGGCCGATCACCACCGGCGGCAGCAGACGGTCGATGAAACCGGTGCCCTTGATCTTCACGGCCAGGCCGAGAAAGGTGTAGACGAAGCCCGCCGCGACCACGCCGCCCATGGTTTCCGCCAGGCCGAACTGGCCCTTGGCGAGAATGATCGGGGTGATGAACGCGAAGCTCGAGGCCAGGAACACCGGTACCTGGCGGCCGGTGACGATCTGGAACAGGATGGTGCCCAGGCCCGCGGTAAACAGCGCCACGTTGGGATCCAGGCCGGTGATCAGCGGCATCAGCACCAGCGCGCCAAAGGCTACGAAGAGCATCTGCGCGCCGGACAGCACCTGCCGCCACAACGGGTCGTTGAATTCGTCGCGCATCGATCAGGCGTCCTTCTGCTTGGTGCCGAAGATCTTGTCGCCGGCATCACCCAGCCCCGGGATGATATAGCCGTGCTCGTTGAGGCACTGGTCGATGGACGCGGTGTAGATCTGCACGTCGGGGTGCGCCTCGTTAACCGCCTTGATGCCTTCGGGCGCGGCGACCAGCACCATGGCGCGGATTTCCTTGCAGCCTGCTTTCTTCAGCAGGTCGATGGTGGCGACCATGGAGCTGCCGGTGGCGAGCATCGGGTCGATGATCATCGCCAGGCGCTCGTTGATTTCCGGTACCAGTTTTTCCAGATAGGTGTGCGCCTGCAGGGTTTCCTCGTTGCGGGCCACGCCGACGGCGCTGACCTTGGCGCCCGGAATCAGGCTGAGCACGCCGTCGAGCATACCGATGCCGGCGCGCAGGATCGGCACCACGGTGATCTTCTTGCCGGAGATCTTCTCGACTTGCACGGGGCCGGCCCAGCCTTCGATTTCATAGCTTTCCAGGCGTAGATCCTTGGTCGCCTCATAAGTGAGCAGGGCGCCCACTTCCTGGGCCAGCTCGCGGAAGTTCTTGGTACTGATATCCGCGCGGCGCATGAGGCCGATCTTGTGGCGAATCAGCGGGTGGCGGATCTCGAGGACGGGCATTGCAGGGTCTCCGGCAAAAATGGGCAAAAAACACGCTAGATTAAAGCATTGCGTTGCAATTTGGCGCTGCGGATGTGGAACTTTTTATAATCATCGAGCAACGGTTATGCCACCTGTCGCGTGTCGATGGCGGTGCTTGCGCCTCGTCGGGCGGATGCGTAACGTTGCCGGCTTTTTTCTGACCCGGTGTTCAGCTCCTGCGCCGGGGCCACCCATGCGGCGCCACGCCGGCCCGCCTACGAGGACACGATATGTCTGCCGATCTCGCCCACATCCGCCAGGTCATGGCCGAAGCCGATTGCCTGTACAGCGAAGCCGACGTGGAAGCGGCCATCACCCGCGTCGCCGCCGCCATCAACGCCGATTTGGCCGAGCGCAACCCAGTGGTGTTCTGCGTGATGAACGGCGGGCTGATCTTCTCCGGCAAGCTGTTGACCCAGCTCGACTTTCCCCTGGAAGCCAGCTACCTGCACGCCAGCCGCTACCGCAACCAGACCAGCGGCGGCGAGCTGTTCTGGAAGGCCAAGCCGGAAGTGTCGTTCATCGACCGCGACGTGCTGATCATCGATGACATCCTCGACGAAGGGCACACCCTGGGCGCAATCATCGATTTCTGTCACCACGCCGGTGCCGCCAACGTGCACACTGCGGTGCTGATCGACAAGGATCACGACCGCAAGGCGCGCCCGGACCTGAAAGCCGATTACGTCGGCCTGCCGTGCATCGACCGCTACATCTTCGGTTACGGCATGGACTACAAGGGCTACTGGCGCAACGCCCCGGGCATCTTCGCGGTCAAGGGGCTCTGAGAACCCGCTCACGATCTTTTTGGCGACATGAAGAGACGGCTACAAGGTAATAGCGGCCGCTCAAACCAACCTGTGGGAGCCCCGACCTCGGGGCGAAACGATTGCAGTTTGACTGCCTATCAGGCGGTGCCTGACCAATTCGCCGCGAGGTCGCGGCTCCCACAGTGGATCGGATAACGACCGCTCCCGCCACTTTGCAGGCAAAGCGCTTGAATCGAGCCGAAAGATCGTGAATGGCTTCCAAGCCCCACGGCCAACTGCCACGCGATTCAGGCTTCGCTTGGCCAGCTTTCGCAGATCGCTCGCGCCTGGTGCAGATCACGAGCGTAGCTGAGGCGCCCGTGGGTGCGTTGCAGGCCGGCCCGACGCAGCTTCAGGCGCAATGACGGTGACGCGCCGCTGACGATCAGGGCGATGCCCTGCTTGCGGTACTCGAGCACGGTGCTGTGCAGGGCGGCGAGGGCGGTCATGTCGAGCATCGGCACTGCGCTGACATCCAGAATCACCACGCGGATATGCGGGTCGAGCCGGCGCAGCGCTTCCAGGGTACGCTGCGCCGCGCCAAAGAACAGCGGTCCGCGGATGGCCAGGGCCAGCACGTGCTCGGGCAGGTCGCTCAGGGCCTGATGGCCGTTGCGCGGCAGGCGCCTGGCATCGGTCAGTTCGCTCATGCGCTTGATGAACAGTCCGGCGGCCAGCAGCAGGCCGACGCCCACCGCCAGCACCATGTCGAACAGCACCGTCAGCAGCAGGCAGGTGAGCAGCACCAGCACGTCGCTGCGCGGCGCGATGCGCAGGGTATGGGCTACGTGATGGGCTTCGCTCATGTTCCACGCCACCATCAGCAGCAGAGCGGCCAGCGCTGCCATCGGCAGGTAGCTGAACAGCGGGGCGAGAAACAGGATCGCCGCCAGCACCACGCCGGCATGGATGATCGCGGCCAGTGGTGAGCGGGCGCCGGCCCTCACGTTGGTGGCGCTGCGGGCGATGGCCGCGGTGGCGGTGATGCCGCCGAACAGCGGCGCCATCAGGTTGCCGATACCCTGGCCGAGCAATTCGGCGTTGGGGTCGTGCTTGCTGCCGGTCATGCCATCGGCCACTACTGCGCAAAGCAGTGACTCGATGGCGCCGAGCATGGCGATGGCAAAGGCCGGCGCCAGTAACTGGCGGATCAGTTCGAACGACAGCACCAGTGGCTGGCCATCGGCGCCTGGCAGTTGCCAGGGCCAGGCGAAGCTCGGCAGAAACGGCGGAATGCCCGGGTAACTGATGCCATCGACGCTGTAGCTGAAGCGCTCGCCCAGCGTCGCCACCGGCAAGCCACCGCGCTCCAGTGCCAGGCCCAGTATTGCGCCCACCGTCAGCGCCACCAGGTGCCCGGGCACCCGCGGCACCAGCCGCGGCCACAGCAGCAACACGCCGAGGCAGGCCAGCGCCACCAGGGTATCGCCGGGCTGGATGCCGGGAAGGGCTTGCCAGAGCATCTGAATCTGTTGCACGTAGTGACTCGGCTGCCCAGCCAGTTGCAGGCCGAGCAGATCCTTGAGTTGCAGGGTAGCGATGACGATGCCGATGCCGGCCGTGAAGCCCAGGGTGACCGGGTAAGGCACGAACTCGATCAGCCTTCCGGCTTTGAGCAGGCCCAGGGCGATCAGGATCAAACCGGCCATCACCGTACACAGCAACAGCCCGCCGATACCGAACTGCTGGGTGATCGGCAGCAGAATCACCACGAAAGCCGCCGTGGGGCCGGAAATGTTGAAGCGTGAACCGCCGCACAGGGCGATCAGTGGGGCGGCGACCAGCACCGTGTACAGGCCGTGTTGCGGCGCCACGCCAACGGCGATCGCCAGGGCCATGGCCAGGGGAATGGCGATGATGCCCACCGTGAGGCCGGCGGCCAGGTCGCCGCGCAGGCTGGCCCAGGAATAGCCACTACGCAGGCTCTGGCGGCAGGCGGCGAACAGGGTGGGCATGGCGGCGCTTCCTGGAAGGAATGCCGCCAGTATAGAGCGACGATTGGAGCCTGGGTGTTGACTTAGGTCGCGTACCGCTTGCACGGGGTGGATGCTACAGGCGCCGGCTGCGCCCTTCGTTGAGTGCGTGCAGCGCCGGAGTTACACTGCCGGCCCCGTGAAGTGGTTAGCTGGAGTGAGCGATGCGCAAAGACAAGAAGCAGGTGATTGGCGACGACATCAGCGATGAGCAGATCAAACTGTTTCTCGCCGTGGAACCGGCCGATGCCACGCCGCCGTCGCTGCACAAACTGGTGAAAGCCTACCGCGGCCTGCGTGATCACGACTTCGAGCGTTTCCTGGGTTTCTTCATCGAGGCCGGTTATGACCTCGAGGCCAAGGACGCCGACGGCAACGACTTCGTCGCCCTGATTCAGGATCAGCGCAATGCCGAGGCCTATATCGCGGCAGTCAACGCTGCTCGCGGTTAAGAACCTGATCAGGATCTTCTCAGGCGATATGAAACAGGCTGCTATAAGGCAGGAGCAGACACTCAAACCAACCTGTGGGAGCCCCGACCTCGGGGCGAAACGATTGCAGCCTGACTGCCTATTTCGGCGGTGCCTGAGCGATTCGCCGCGAGGTCGCGGCACACAATGGATCGGATAACGGCCGCTCCCGCCACGCTTAGCTGCCAAAATCGACGAACCTGGGCTCAAGGACTTTGAACCGGTTCCAGGAATTCTCCGGCGGCGACCTCCTGTCATCGCCTCGCTGATCAGAACAGCAGACTAATCGCCGCGCTTGCTGTCGATCCGCTGCAGGCGATTGCCTTCGAAGCGCAGGAAGTAGCTCATGCCGTTGCGTGGGCCGTAGTTCCATTCCTCGACCTGCACTTCATGGGTGAAGCCGTAGCGGTCGGTCTGGTCTTTGTAGCCGACGAAGTCGCGGTTGTTCGGCTCGCCGCATTTGGCCTGTACTTCGGCGGTGGTATCGCCAGTGCTGGCGATCGCGCTGCCGCAGCGCCAGGTCGCGGCATTGGCGGTGCCAGCCAGCAGCACCAGCAGGGCGCAGGAAATCAGTGTCTTGATCATGGTCATTGCCGGCGCTTGCGCTCGATGCGCGTTAGCCGATTGCCCTCGAAAGTCAGGATGGTGAACATGCCGTTGCTGGGCTCGTAAGCCCATTCCTCGATACTGGTTTCGCGCCGGTTGTAAGGGCCGACCGTGTAGCCGACGGGGTCGCGGAACGCTGGCTCGCCGCATTTCTGCATCACTTCGAAGGTGCGATCACCAAGGTTCACCAGCTTGCTGCCGCAGCGCAACGTGTCGGCTTGGCTTAGCAGCGGGCTGGCGCAAAGCGCCAGCAACAGGCCCAGTCGTTTCATGCTTATCACTCGCTGCCCAAGTGTAGGGGAGTGGCCACGCGGCCATCGGGTTCGGCCTGGCCGAGGTTGACGTCGAGTAGATAGATGCGCTCGTCCGCCAGTTTGTCGTGGTCCACCAGATAATCCTTGATCGCCGCCGCGCGCTGCTGCGCCAGTAGGCGCTGCAGGCCGCGGCTGTCGCTCCAGGAGGCGAGCACCGCCGCGTGCAGTTTGGCGGTGCGCTCCTCATCGTCCAGTGTGGCCCATTCGGCCGGTGGCTGCTGCTTGAGACGCGCGCGATAGATGCCTTCGAGCAGCGGGGCTTTTTCGTCATCCGGCACCACCAGCGCCTCGGCGTTGGCTGGCACCTGGTCACCGCGGCGCTGCATGATGCGGTACAGGTAGTTCTGATACTCGCGCTCCAACCGCCGTTCGGCGAGCAGCGGGCCATCGCTGCTCTGGGCGGCGGCGCCTTCGATTTCCAGGCGCAGGGCCGGGCGCTCCCGCAGGGCGCTGGCCAGGGTGTCCAGGGCTTGGCGCGCCTGGCCGTCCAGCTCGGCGCTACCGGGGGCGAACAGCACGGTACTCAGGTCCATGTCGCTGCCGCCGCTGACCAGCCCGCCAATGAACTTGAACGGCGCCTGGGCGGTGCGCAGCACCAGGTTGCGCAGGGTCTGCCAGACGATCGGCATGACGCTGAACTGCGGGTCGTTGAGGTTGCCCTGCAGCGGCAGTTCCAGGGAGATGCGCCCCTGGGTATCCTTGAGCAGGGCCACGGCCAGGCGGATCGGCAGGTCGACGGCGTCTGGGCTGTCGACCTTCTCGCCCAGCTGCAATTGCTCGACCAGCACCTTGTTCTCGGCGTTGAGCTTGCCGTCGTTGATGCGGTAGTGCAGATCCAGGTTCAGGCGGCCCTTGCGGATGCGGTAGCCGGCGAATTTGCCGGAGTAGGGCGTCAGAGTGGTCAGCTCGACCTGGCGGAACTGGGTGGCGATGTCCAGGCTTTGCAGCGGGTCGAACGGCGTCAGGCTGCCCTTGATGCTGACCGGCGCGTAGCGATCCACCTTGCCGGTGATGTTCACCGGTGCGGCCTTGTTGGCGGTGCTGTCTAGGGTGCCGATGCGGCCGTTGAGCTGCTGCACGGCGGTGGCGAAGTTGGGCCGGAGGCTGAAATCGGCGAAGTTGGCCGAGCCATCTTTCAGGCTGACCTCGCCAATGCGGATCGCCAGTGGCTTGTCCGCAGAGGCATCTGCAGACGCCTTCGCCTGCGAGGCATTGCCGGCTGGTTGCTTGATGATCAGTTCGTTGACGTTGGTGGTCAGGTCTTCGTTGATGATGAAGCGCGCGTAGGGCTGTTCCAGGTCCACCCGCTCGATGTCCAGGCGCTCGCCATGGCGGTAGTCGATGCCACCCAGATCCAGCTGCTTCCAGCGCAGCAGGTCGCGTTCCTTGAGGGTGTCGAGAGTATGCAGCTGGGTCACTTGCGCCTTGCCCTGTACGCGCAGCGCCAGTGGTTCGGTGCCGGTGAGGGCGACGTCGAGGTCGCTGCTCAACAGGCCGCTGCGCAGCTCCAGGTGCACGAAGGGGCTGATATAAGCCTGGGCCGTGCGCATGTCGATATTGCGGGTGGCGACCTTCAGGCTGGCGGTAGTCGGGCTCAGTTGCACCTGGCCCTCGGCCTGCAGCTTGCCCTGTTTGCCGACCCCGGTATCCAGTTTGAGCGTGAAGGGCGAGGTGCCCAGGCTGTCGAAGTTCTGCATGTCCAGATCGAGCGGGCCAAGTTCGACGGCCACTTCCTCGTCCGGCACGCGGTCCACCAGGTGAGCGTGGTAGTCGCGCAGTTGCACGTCCTTGACCTGCACCTGCCAGGGCTTGGCCGGCTGCTTGGTGGCCGGCTGGGCTTGGCTGTCGCTTTCGCCGGCACTCGGTCGTTTGCCGTCGTCCGTTGGTGCCTGCGCTGGCGCTGGCCGTGGCTCGCCGGCGAACAGCTTCTGCCAGTCCAGCTCGCCATCCTTTTCACGACTCGCCCAGGCTTCCAGCGTTTGCCCGCGAACCTTGCCGATGACCACCTGCTGCTTGGCCAGATCCAGCGAGGTTTCGCTGACCTCCAGCGATTGCAGCTTGACCAGTGGCTTGCCGTCCGGCGTTTTCATGGCGAACGGTGCGGCTTTGATGCGTGCGTTGCTGAGGGTCAGCTCGGTGCCCTTGCGCAGGTCCAGCCGATAGTCGGTGCTGAGGTTGACCACGCCCTGTTCGAGCACCAGCGGCACGGCATTGCGTACGTACGGCCAGAATGCCTGTATCGGCTCGTCGGTGATCTTCAGGGTGCCGCTGGAGCTGAACGGGCTGAGGCTCAGCTCGCCGCTCCAGTCGATGCGCCCGCCAGCCGGGCCGGTGGCCACGAGGGTCATGTCGGCGTTGTCGTCGGGCAGGGTGCTGAGGTTGTGCAGCTCGAGGTTCAGGTCGTCGTAGTGGATGTCGATCGCATCCTGCGGGCGCAGGTCCTGAAAGCGCAGGTTGCCGCCCAGCAGTTCGATACGGTCGATGCGCAGCGGGAACGGCTCGCTCGGCTCATCGGGCTTGGGCTCGCTGGGCGGCAGCTTGAACAACTGCGCCAGGTTGAGGGTGCCGTCCTTGTCGAAGCGCACCTCGGTGTGCGGCTTGACCAGGCTGACGTTCGCCAGGTGCAGGGCGCCGCTCCACAGGCTGTCCAGCTGCAGGTCGACCGCCAGGTGTTCGAAGGCCACCTGTTCCTTGCCGGGCTCACCCAGGTGCAGGCCCCACAATTTGAGTTCCAGGGTGAAGGGGTTGAGCTGCAGGCGATCCAGCCGCGCCGGCTGGGTGGCATAGTTCTCCAGTTGCTGATTGGCGATGCGCAGGGCAACACCGGGCAGGATCAGGAAGCCGATCAGGCTATACAGCCCCACGGCGATCAACAGGGCAGTGGCGGCGCGGCGCAATCCTTTGGGCATGGTTTCGCTTCATCTTCCTGGCGGGAGTGCCTTGGATTATGGCATGGAGCCTAGGTTCCGCGGGAAGGGGGGCGGGCCTGTCAGAAATGCAGAACCAGGGTCTTTAGCGGAGGATTGCCATCGTTAGAGGGAAAGTCTGCCGCTGGCGGCAGCTGCTCGTGCTCGCGCACCGGGCGGCCTAGCTTGCTGGCGCAGCGAAGCACCTGTTCGCGCCAATCGTCCATGGGCACTTTCGCCAGGTTGTTGCAGCACACCAGGGTACCGTCCTCGGCCGTGGCGAGAATCGCGGGCTTGAGCAGGCTCTGGTAATCGCGCAGCAGGTCGACGGTGCCGAAGGCGCTCTTGGCCCAGGCGGGCGGGTCGAGAAACACCAGGTCGAACTGGCGTTGTTCCAGGCGCGGGTAGCTCGGCAGCTTCTGGCCACGGCGCGCGGCGATGGGCAGCCCGGCCCACTGCCGGATCGCCGGGAAGTAATCCGATTGCACGAACTGCATGGCCGGCAGAGCCGGGTTGAGCGCGCCATTTTCGCGGCCGACCGCCAGGTTGCCTTCGGCGAAGTCGAGGTTCACCACGTCGCGCGCACCGCCTGCGGCGGCATTCAGGCCTACGCCACAGGTGTAGGCGAACAGGTTGAGCACGCTCTTGCCCGCGCTGTGGCGCTGCACCCAGCCACGGGCGTTGCGCAGGTCGAGAAACAACAGTGGGTCCTGCCCGGCGTGGCGGCCGCGCACCCGGTAGTTGAGGCCCCATTCCTGGCCGACCAGGTCGACCAGCGCCGCGTCTTCGGCGACGTAGACCGGGTCACTGCGGTCGACGCGCGAGTTGCCCTTGGAGCGGTCGTTGTAGACCAGCGCCGTCTGCAGTCCAAGGAATTCGTCGACGAGCGCGTGCAGGGCCAGCAACTCGTCGCGGCCGAGCGTCTGGTGAAAGCTCTGCACCATCAGTTGCGGGCCATAGCGGTCGACGGTCAGGCCGCCGGCGCCTTCCTGGCTGCCGTGGAATAGTCGATAGCAATCGGTGCCCTGGGTGTGCAGGTCGTGGAGCAGGTTTTCGCGGGCAGCGAGGGCGGCGCGCAGCGCCTGGTCAAGAGAAGGCACGCGCGGTGTCTCGGAAAAGGGAGGGCCGGCAGTTTAGCAAAAAAGCGCCGGCTGCCGGATCACGGTCGATGCCTGAGGTCAGGGTGCTACGCGCCGGGCGGCCCGCTGCGCCGCGCTGTTGACCACCGCCCAGCGCAGCAGCTTGGCGGTGCGTCTGACGCTGGCGCGGATCACCGGGCGGCGCCAGGCAGCCTGGTGTTCGCCGAGCAGCTCGCTGGCCCAGTCCGGCAGCAGGTCGACGCCGGCCTGCATCATCAGGCTGCCAAAGGGCTTGGCCAGAATGTTGGGCACCGGCGCGGCATACAGCAGCCGAACCACTTCGCGAGTGCGCTCATCGCACAGCAGCTGCGGGCGCATGCGCTGCAGATAATCGTCGATGTCCTGGCTGGACTTGGGTACGTTCTGGGCGCCCAGGCGTTCGGCGATCAGCGCCACCTCGCGGTAGTAGCGATTCTGCTCGGCGACCGGCAGCTGCGGGTCCACATAGCGCAGGTAGCCGGCCAGAAACTGGCTGACTTCGGAAACGTGCACCCAGGTCAGCAGATCGGGATCGTACGCGGCATAGGGCCGACCGTCCGGCGCCTGGCCAACCACCTGCAGGTGGATGCGCCGCACCTTGTCGATCAGTTGCTCGGCGTCGTGCCGGCCGCCGTAGGTGGTGCCGGCAACGAACAGGCTGGTGCGGCGCAGCCGGCCGATCATGTCCTGGCGGAAGGTGGAGTGGTCCCACACACCGGCCAGGGCCAGCGGGTGGAGCATCTGCAGGAGCAGGGCGGAGATGCCGCCAACCATCATCGAAGTGAAGTCGGCGTGGACCTTCCAGACCATCGATTCGGGGCCGAACAGACCGGCATCGAAGCGCGGCTGATCGAGGTCGAGCACGCCCAAGGACGCGCCGGTAAGGCTGTGCACCTGTTTTTCGATCTGACGACGTAGGCTTTCCATGCCGCGCAGTTTCGGCGCTTGCCCGGCCCAAGGCAAGAGACCCCATGGCCCCGTCTGTGTGGGGCCATGGGGCAGGCGTCAGCTGTTGAGGCGCTGCTCGATCAGGCTGTCGACCACCGCCGGATCGGCCAGGGTCGAGGTGTCGCCCAGGGTGTCCAGCTCGTTGCAGGCGATCTTGCGCAAGATGCGGCGCATGATCTTGCCCGAGCGGGTCTTCGGCAGGCCCGGCGCCCACTGGATCAGCTCCGGCTTGGCGAAGCTGCCGATTTCCTTGCCGACCAGGCTGAGCAAGTCTTTCTTCAGTTCATCGCTCGGCTCCACGCCGTTCATGGTGGTGACGAAGGCGTAGATGCCCTGGCCTTTGACGTCATGGGGGTAACCGACCACGGCGGCCTCGGCCACGGCGTCGTGCAGCACCAGGGCGCTTTCCACCTCGGCGGTACCGATGCGGTGGCCGGAGACGTTGATCACATCGTCGATGCGCCCGGTTATCCACCAGTAGCCATCCTCGTCGCGGCGCGCGCCGTCACCGCTGAAGTAGTAGCCGGGGTAGGCGGTGAAGTAGGTTTCCAGCATGCGCTGGTGGTCGCCGTACACGCTGCGGATCTGGCTCGGCCAGCTGGCCTTGATCGCCAGCACGCCGGCGCCCGGGCCGTCGATCTCCTTGCCCTGTTCGTCGAGCAATACCGGCTGCACGCCGAAGAACGGCCGCGTCGCCGAGCCCGGCTTGAGATCGGTGGCACCGGGCAGCGGGGTGATCATGATGGCGCCGGTTTCGGTCTGCCACCAGGTGTCGACGATGGGGCAGCGCTGTTCGCCGACCACCTTGAAGTACCACTCCCAGGCCTCCGGGTTGATTGGCTCGCCGACGCTGCCGAGCAGGCGCAGGCTGCTGCGCGAGGTTTTCTTCACTGGCGCTTCGCCTTCACGCATCAGTGCGCGCAGGGCGGTCGGCGCGGTGTAGAAAATGTTCACCTGATGCTTGTCGATCACCTGCCAGAAGCGCGAGGTATCCGGGTAGTTGGGCACACCCTCGAAGATCAGGCTGGTGGCGCCGTTGGCCAGCGGGCCGTAGACGATGTAGCTGTGCCCGGTGACCCAGCCGACATCGGCAGTGCACCAGTAGATGTCACCGTCGTGGTAGTCGAACACGTACTTGTGGGTCATCGCTGCCTGCAACAGGTAGCCGGCGGTACTGTGCAGCACGCCCTTGGGTTTGCCGGTGCTGCCCGAGGTGTAGAGGATGAACAGCGGATCCTCGGCGTCCATCGGCTCGGCGGGGCAGTCGGCGTCTACCTGCTGCACGGCCTCGCCGTACCAGAGGTCGCGCTTTTCATCCCAGCCGACTGCGTTTCCGGTGCGCTTCACCACCAGCACGGTGGACACGTTGGGGCAGCTCGCCATGGCCTTGTCGACGTTGCTCTTGAGCGGGATCAGCTTGCCGCCGCGTACCGCTTCATCGGCGGTGATCACCGTACGGCAGTCGGCGTCGAGAATGCGGTCGCGCAGAGCGTCCGGCGAGAAGCCGCCGAATACCACCGAATGCACGGCGCCGATGCGCGTGCAGGCGAGCATGGCGTAGGCCGCTTCAGGCACCATCGGCATGTAGATGCACACCCGGTCGCCTTTCTTGACGCCGCGCTTCTTGAGCACGTTGGCCAGGCGGCAGACCTGCTCGTGCAGCTGCTTGTAGGTGATGGAGGCCGAATCCTTCGGATCGTCGCCTTCCCAGATCAGCGCGACCTGATCGCCGCGCTTGGCCAGGTGGCGGTCGATGCAGTTGTGGCTGATGTTCAGCTGGCCGCCGGAAAACCAGCGGATGTCACCCTTGCTCAGGCTGCCACTGCAGACTTCGTTCCAGGGTTTGAACCAGTCGAGAAAAGCCTTGGCCTGCTCACCCCAGAAGGTCTGCGGGTCGTCGACCGACTGGCGGTAGAGGCGTTGGTAGGCGGCGTCGTCGAGGTGCGTACGCTGGCGGGCGGTGTCGCTGACGGGGTAGCGGTGAGGGAGAGACATGGCGGGTACCCTTTGTTGTTATATCCGCATGGGCGCCTCTAAAAACTACCTGCGTTGTCAGCGCGGCGTTAAAAACAGGCTCGGATGCGAGTCCAATCAAAATGCTCATGTACAGCTCGTACACTCCGCTTTTTCGCCTGTTTTTGCCTTGCGCTGACTGCCTCGCCAACGTTTTTAGAGACACCCAATCGACACTAAGGGTAGCAGCCAAGTTTTAGGGCGAGGGCGCAACGCATTGCAGGCGCCCGTCGCCGGGCGCCTGCAATCCTGGTCAACCGCGGTGGCGCCCGCGGAAGTAGTTGATCAGGCCCTGGGTCGAGCCGTCTTCCGCGGCGCTCGGCTCGCTACCGACCATGCGCGAGTAGACGCCCTTGCCGAGTTCCTTGCCGAGTTCCACACCCCACTGGTCGAAGGCGTTGATGCCCCAGATGGCGCTCTGGGCGAACACCTTGTGCTCATACAGCGCCACCAGTGCGCCGAGGCGGCGCGGGCTGATGCGCTCCAGCACCAGGGTGTTGCTCGGCCGGTTGCCGGGAATCACCTTGTGCGGCGCCAGGCGCTGCACGTCGTCCTCGCCCATGCCCTTGGCGCGTAGCTCGGCTTGCGCTTCCTCGCGGGACTTGCCGAGCATCAGTGCCTGGCTCTGCGACAGGCAATTGGCGTACAGCCACTGGTGGTGATCGGCGACCGGGTTGAAGCTGACCACCGGCACGATGAAATCCGCCGGGATCAGCTGGGTGCCCTGGTGCAGCAACTGATGATAGGCGTGCTGGCCGTTACAGCCCACGCCGCCCCAGATCACCGGGCCGGTGGCGCCGCTGACCGGGCTGCCGTCCTGGCGCACGCTCTTGCCGTTGGATTCCATGTCCAGCTGCTGCAGGTGCTTGGTGATGTTGCGCAGATAATGGTCGTACGGCAGGATCGCCTGGCTTTGAGCGTCCCAGAAATTGCCGTACCAGATGCCCAGCAAGGCCATCAGCACCGGCATGTTCTGCTCGAACGGCGCGGTCTTGAAGTGCATGTCCATGCTGTAGGCGCCGGCCAGCAGCTCTTTGAAGTTGGACATGCCGATGGACAGGGCGATCGGCAAGCCGATGGCCGACCACAGCGAATAACGCCCGCCGACCCAGTCCCACATCGGGAAGATGTTTTCCTCACGGATGCCGAAACTCACCGCCGCCTCGCGGTTGCTCGACACGGCGATGAAGTGCCGGTACAGCTCAGCTTCCGAACCGCCCTGGGCCAGGTACCAGCCGCGCGCGGCCTGGGCATTCTTGAGGGTTTCCAGGGGACGAAGGATTTCGACGAAACGATGAACAGGGTGGTTTCGGCCTGCAACTTGGCCGACAGCTCATGGAATTCGCTACCGTCGATATTGGCCAGGTAATGGCAGCGCACGCCGCGCTGGGCGAACGGCAGCAGCGCCTCGGAGACCAGCTGTGGGCCGAGGAAGGAGCCGCCGATGCCGATATTCACCACGTCGGTGATCGGTTTTTCGGTGAAACCGCGCCACAGGCCGCTGTGAATGCGCCCGACCAGTTCGGTCATCTGCTGCAGTACGCGCTGCACCTGGGGCATCACGTCCACACCATCGACCAGCACCTTGTCGCCCAATGGCCGGCGCAGTGCGGTGTGCAGCGCGGGGCGGCCTTCCGAGGCGTTGAGTTTCTCGCCGTCGAACATGGCGCGGATCGACTGCTCCAGGCCGACTTCACGGGCCAGGGCCATCAGCAGGGCGATGGTCTCGTCGCTGGCGAGGTTTTTCGAATAGTCGAGAAACAGCCCGCAACTGCTCAGCGAGAACTGCTCGAAACGCCGCGCATTGCCAGCGAAGGCATCGCGCATGCTGAAGTGCTGCATGGCCTGGCGGTGCTGTTGCAGCGCCTGCCAGGTGGGAAGAGCGAGAACATCGAGCGGCTGACGGTGGTACGCCATGGGGCTTCCTTGTTGAGGCTTCGGTTGGCGGTGATTCAGGCATTAAAAAGCCCGGCAGATCGTCCGGGCTTTTCAGTGTACGCGTGCAGAGGGATTTCAGTAGCCCTGATCCAAGGTGAAACTCAGGTTGTCGATCAGCCGGGTGTTACCCAGGTAGGCCGCCACCAGCACCACCAGCTCGCGGTCGCCAGGGCTGACCGCGCGCAGGCTCTGGGCTTCGCGCACTTCCAGGTAATCGGCGCGCAGGCCTGCAGCGGCGTGCTGACGCTGGGCGTCGGCAAGCAGTTCGGGTAGCTCGCGCTCGCCGCCCTGGATGGCCCCGGCGATGTGCTTGAGCGAGCGATAGAGCACGCTGGCGACATCGCGCTGCTCGTCGCTGAGGTAGCCGTTGCGCGAGGAAAGCGCCAGGCCGCTTTCGGCGCGTACCGTCGGCTCGCCGATGATCTGGATCGGCATGTTCAGGTCGCGCACCATCGTGCGGATCACCGCCAGTTGCTGGAAGTCTTTCTGGCCGAACACCGCCAGATCCGGCTGCACCATATTGAACAGCTTGGTGACCACCGTGGCCACGCCTTCGAAGTGCCCCGGGCGACTGGCGCCGCACAGGCCTTCGGAAACGCCGGGCACGCTGACGCGCGTCTGCTCGCCCATGCCGCCGGGGTACATCTCCTCGACGTCAGGATGAAACAGCAGGTGGCAGCCTGCGTCGATCAGGCGCTGCTGGTCGGCCTGCAGGGTGCGCGGGTACTTGTCGAGATCCTCGGCCGGGCCGAACTGCATCGGGTTGACGAAGATGCTGGCGACCACGAAATCGGCGCGCTGGGCGGCTTTTTCCACCAGGGCGGCGTGGCCGGCGTGCAGGTTGCCCATGGTCGGCACCAGGCCGATCTGCTTGCCTTCCTGGCGGGCCTGGGCCACGGCGGCGCGCAGCTCGCGCACGGTCTTGACGGTGTTCATGCGGAGAATCCGTGCTCGGCAGCCGGGAAGCTGACCGCCTTGACCTCGTTGACGTAGGCGGCGAGGGCGTCCTGGATGCTCGCTTGGCCGTTCATGAAGTTCTTCACGAACTTGGCCACCCGGCCGCTCAGTGAAAGACCGAGCATGTCGTGCAGCACCAGTACCTGGCCGTCGGTTTGCGGGCCGGCGCCGATGCCGATCACCGGCACCTTGACCGCACGACTGATCTCGCCAGCCAGGTCGCTCGGCACGCATTCGAGCAGCAGCATGGCGGCGCCGGCCTGCTCCAGGGCGATGGCATCGGCGACCATCTGGCGTGCCTGGTTGTGCTCACGGCCCTGCACCTTGTAGCCACCAAGGATGTTCACCGCCTGGGGGGTCAGGCCCATGTGCGCGCACACCGGCACGCCACGTTCAGCCAGTTTGGTGATCGACTCGGCCAGCCACGCGGCGCCTTCGACCTTGACCATGTGAGCGCCGGCCTGCATCAGCAGGCCCGAGTTGTGCAGGGTCTGTTCCAGGGTGGCGTTGGCCATGAATGGCAGGTCGGCGACGATCAGTGCACCGGCGTTGCCGCGCTTGACGCTGGCCGTGTGGTAGACGCAATCGGCCATGCTCACCGGCAGGGTGCTGTCGTGCCCTTGCAGCACCATGCCCAGCGAATCACCGACCAGCAGCACTTCGACGCCGGCCTTGCAGCAGGCATCGGCGAAGGTGGCGTCGTAACAGGTCAGCATGGTGATTTTCTCACCCTTTTGCTTGAGCGCTCGAAGGGTGGTCAGGGTTACATCAGGCATGAAGGTATCCTCACTCGGAACCTGTGCGGGCCTGTTCGGGCAGGCTCTCGTGGAGCAGGTTCACGTTGGCATCGAAGGGGCAGCGACGCTGCTTCAATGTGGCCCCAACAGGGGCGATGGGTGGCTATAGTCCCGATGGCAGGGGCGCAAGTCAATCGAATGTGTTACCGCGCTGTTACGCCGTTACCGCTGGCCGGGTGCTCGGCGTATCAGGGCAGCAGGCGCTCCAGGCCCTCGAATGGACAGGCTGCCAGTAGCTCGCTCAGCGGGCGGCCGTCGGGCAACTGCAAGTCTTCGCTGGCGATCTCCGCCAGGGGATAGAGCACGAACGCGCGGGCATGCATGTGGTAGTGCGGCACGCGCAGACGCGGCTCGTCGATCAGCCTTTGGCCGAACAGCACGATGTCCAGATCCAGGGTGCGCGGCCCCCAGCGCTCGCCGCGTTCACGGCCCTGATCCAGCTCGATGGCCTGTAGCGCGTCGAGTAGCTGCAGCGGTTGCAACCCGGTATCCAGCGCCGCGACGGCATTGGTGTAACGGGGCTGGCCGGGCAACAGCGAGTCGCTGGCGTAGAAAGAGGACGTTGCGGCCAGGCGCGTGTGCGGCAACTGCTCGAGTGCCACCAGTGCCTGGCGCAGTTGTTCGGCGGGGTCGGCCAGGTTGCTGCCCAGGCCGATATAGACGCGTTCCATCACTTACTCGCTGGCGCCGCCGTTCTGAGGTGCGCGCTTGCGCTTGGCGCCACTGCT
Organism: Pseudomonas sp. PA1(2017); assembly: GCF_001945375.1. Lineage (NCBI taxonomy): Bacteria > Pseudomonadati > Pseudomonadota > Gammaproteobacteria > Pseudomonadales > Pseudomonadaceae > Pseudomonas > Pseudomonas sp. PA1(2017). Next base: position 133,853 of record NZ_MSXU01000013.1, on the reverse strand, counting down.
GCGACGACGTTTGCGCGGCGCGCTGCCGGGCTCGTCCTTGCTGGACAGGTTGCGGATCATCACCCGGCGGTCGCTGTCACTGGCGTCCTGATACTCGGTCCACCAGTCGCCCAGGCCGCCGGTTTCCTCGCCGGCGCTTTCGCGCAGCAGCAGGAAGTCGTAACCGGCTCGAAAGCGCGGGTTTTCCAGCAGCAGGTCGGCGCGCTTGCCGCTGCGCCGTGGCAGGCGTTCCTGCATGTCCCAGATCTCGCGGATAGGCAACGTGAAACGTTTCGGTACGGCAATGCGCTGGCACTGCTCGGCGATCAGCTCGTGGGCGGCTTCCTGCATGGCCGGGATGGCCGGCATGCCACGCTCCTGCAGGCGGATCACCCGCGCAGGTAGAGCGGGCCAGAGCAGGGCAGCGAACAGGAAGGCCGGAGTCACCGGCTTGCCCTGATGGATGCGCAGGTCGGTGTTGTCCAGAGCGTTGCGAATCAGCGTGTCGGTGTATTCCGGGTTCTGGCGCAGCGCCGCGGCACTGGCCGGGAACAGTTGGCCGAACAGGCCGTAATCGACCAGCAGATCGTAGGTGTAGATGGCGTAGCCGCTGAGGAACAGCTTGAGCACTTCATCGAACAGACGCGCGGCCGGGATGCCACCCAGCAGGTGCGCCAGGTCGTGGATCGGGTCGGCGCTGTGCTTCTCGATGTCGAAGTCCAGCTTGGCGGCGAAACGCACGGCGCGCAGCATGCGCACCGGGTCTTCCTGATAGCGCTGGGTCGGGTTGCCGATCAGCCGCACCAGATTGTTACGGATGTCGTGCATGCCGTTGGCGTAGTCGAGAATCCGCTCGGAAACCGGATCGTAGTAAAGCGCATTGATGGTGAAGTCGCGGCGCTGGGCGTCGTCTTCCAGGGTGCCGTACACGTTGTCGCGCAGGATGCGGCCGCTCTCGTTGCGCGAGGACTGGTTGCTGTTTTCCGGCTCGTCGCCTTCCGGGTGGTTGGCGCGGAAGGTGGCGGTTTCGATGATCTCGCGGCCGAAGTGCACATGCACCAGCTTGAAGCGGCGACCGATCACCCGGGCATTGCGGAACTCGGCCCGCACCTGCTCCGGCGTGGCGCTGGTGGCGACGTCGAAATCCTTGGGCTCGATGCCCAGCAGCAGGTCGCGCACGCAGCCGCCAACCAGATAAGCCTCGTAGCCGGCGTTCTGCAGGCGCTCGACCACGCTGATGGCGTGACGGCTGATCTGCCCGCGCTGGATCGGGTGCTGGTTGGTGTTCAGCACGTGCGGTGTGCTGTGAGGCTGGTGCGCACGGCGCAGCGGCGAGCGAAAGGACTTGAACAGCTTTTTCAGCATGGAGGGCACTGTATGACGAATTGAGCGGCCAGAATAAAGGAAAGGCGCAGAAATAGCGCGGATTCTAGCATCAGGTGGCTCAGAGGCGTAAGCAGGGTGGCGGGGCAGGCCGGGGCGGGAAACGACAAGGGGAGCCGAAGCTCCCCTCAAGTAGTGCGTTACGTCGTTCTTGTTATGCAGGCTGTTGTTCTTGTTGGGGTGCCTGTTCCGGATCGAGTCCGGAGTACCTCCCGAGTGGGAGCAAGAGCGAACGGATTATTTTGGATGCTGACGCTACCTCAGGCCCGAGACCTCACCCAGGGGTGATGCCCGTCGACATTTATTGTTGTTATCTGTCTGGCTGTGGAGCCGAGAGGCGATCCTCTCCAAAATAATCAGTTAGCTGCGCCTTCTGCGATCTTGTTCTTATTGTGCTGAAGTCGTTACGTCTTATTTTTATTATCGTGGGTCATGCTTGTTATTGTTGTTGTGCCAGAGATAAAGCATTCAGCGTGCCAGTTTTTATTTTTCCTTTAAAATCAATATCTTAAGATTTTTGTCATTTCCCCGGGCAGAAAAAAGCCGGGATTCCGTTACCGTAAACCCCGGCTTTGTTACGTGTTGTCATGATCGGCGGTAACACCCACTCTAGAGCGCCGCGCGGTGCTCTATTCGCTGGCGGCGCCCGATTTGCGGCGCGGAATGCCCAGGCGCTGACGGCGTTCCCACAGGCATTTGCGGCTGATGCCCAGCTTGCGGGCCAGCTCGGTCTCGGTCATATGGTCCTGATGCTCGAGTACGAAGTGCTGGAAGTAGTCTTCCAGTGACAGGTCTTCGCTGGGGTCCTGGCTGGTCGCATTCACTGCGGCGCTCTGCGTTGCCAGGCCCATGAACACGTCTTCGTCCAGATCCTCCAGCTCGATGTCGATACCTAGCAGGTCGGCGTTGATGGTGCTGCCGTCGCAGAGGATCACCGAACGCTCGATGGCGTTCTCCAGTTCACGCACGTTACCTGGCCAGCTGTAATGATGGATGGCCTGCTCGGCGTCCGGGCCGAAGTGCAGGTCGGTGCGGCCCATGCGTGCCGACTGGCGGGCCAGGAAGGCGCGGGCGATCTCCAGCACGTCGGCGCCGCGCTCGCGCAACGGCGGCAGCTTCAGGGCGATGACGTGCAGGCGGTAGTAAAGGTCTTCACGGAACTGGCCGGTCTTCGAAAGGGTTTTCAGGTCACGGTGGGTCGCGGCGATCAGGCGCACATCGACCTTTTGCGATTGCACCGAGCCGACCCGGCGGATCTCACCCTCCTGCAGCACGCGCAGCAGGCGCGCCTGGGCTTCCAGGGGCAGCTCGCCGATTTCGTCGAGAAACAGGGTGCCGCCGTCGGCCGCTTCCACCAGGCCGGCGCGGCTGGCGCTGGCCCCAGTGAAGGCGCCTTTCTCGTGGCCGAATAGCTCGGACTCGATCAGGGTTTCCGGAATTGCCGCACAGTTGACCGAAATCAGCGGCGCCTTGGCACGCTTGGACAGGTTGTGCAGGGCGCGGGCGACCAGCTCCTTGCCGGTGCCGGACTCGCCCTGCACCAGCACGTTGGAGTCGGTGGGCGCCACTTTGCGGATCTTGCTGTACAGCTCCAGCATGGCCGGGCTGGAGCCGATGATGCCGATCTCTCCGGTGGCCGCCTTGTCGCCCTTGTCAGCGCTGCGTGCCGCGGCAGGTGCGCCGGCGGCCTGGCTGCGCGCTTCGCGATCACGCAGGATGCGCGCTACGGCCTGGAGCATTTCGTCGTGGTCGAAGGGCTTGGCGATGTAGTCGACGGCGCCCATTTTCATCGAGTCGACCGCCGAGCGCAGGCTCGCATAGCTGGTCATGATCAGCACCGGCGCGCCCTGGGCCAGCTTGATCAGTTCGGTGCCCGGTGCGCCAGGCAGGCGCAGGTCACTGACCACCAGATCGAAGCCGGGAATATCGAAACGTTCCTGGGCTTCCTGTACCGAACCGGCTTCGCTGACCTGGTACTGGTTGCGTTCGAGTAGGCGACGCAGGGCGGAGCGGATGATGGTTTCGTCTTCGACGATCAGGATATGAGGCATTTAAACGAATTCTCTCGACGGTCTCGGAACCTGCTTCCCGGTGCTGCGGCCAAGATGGGCCACGCGCATCCCCGGGAATGCGGTTCTTCGGAATTTAGTTCGCCAGTGGCATTGCCTCGATGTGCCGCGGCAGCGTCACCCGGATACGGGTGCCACGTTGCTGCTCGGGGTCGATCGGGCTGTCGATTGTTATCTGGCCATAATGCTCTTCCACGATGGAATAGACCAGCGCGAGGCCGAGTCCGGTTCCTTTTCCGGGGTCCTTGGTGGTAAAGAACGGTTCGAACAGTCGGTCCATCACACCTTTGGGAATACCGCTGCCTTCGTCCTCGACGATCAGGTCGACGGTGTGTTCCGACGCTTCGCTGCGCACGCGGATCGCGCCGCCTTCGGGCGAGGCGTCGCGGGCATTGCTGAGCAGGTTGATGAGCACCTGGGCCAGGCGCTGGGGGTCGCCTCCGGCGCGGTGTGCGGGGTCGCACAGGTTGAAGAACTGCACGTCGACGCTGCGCCGGTTGAGGGCCAGCAGGCCGATGGCTTCCTGGGCGACTTCGGCCAGGCACACCGGTTCGTCCGCCTGCTGGTGGTTACCGGAGTGGGCGAAGTTCATCAGTGAGTGAACGATGCGCGTGACCCGCTTGGTCTGTTCGAGGATCTGCCCGCTGATCTCGGTCAGTTCAGGATCGCCCTCGCGTTCCTCGCGCAGGTTCTGCGCCAGGCAGGCGATGCCGGTGATCGGGTTGCCGATTTCGTGGGCCACCCCTGCGGCCAGGCGGCCGATGCTGGCCAGGCGCTCGGAGTGCACCAGCTTGTCTTCGAGCATCTGCGTATCGGTGAGATCCTCGACCAGCAGGACCAGCCCGCTGTTACCGGGCGCCAGAGGCTCGTCGATGGCCGCCTTGTGCAGGTTCAGCCAGCGGGTCTGGCCGTCGAGGGCCAGGCGCTGTTTGTGCAGGTGCTCGTCGGGAATCTCGGTGAAACTCTGCAGCAACTCCCGCCACGGCTCGGCGAGGGTCGACAGGCGCGAGCCGACGATGCGCTGGGCGGGAATCTCGGTGAGTTCTTCCATGGCCTTGTTCCACATCAGGATCTCGTGATCCTTGGCCAGCGAACAGACGCCCATGGGCAACTCCTGCAGGGTCTGGCGGTGGTAGCGGCGCAGGGCATCGAGCTCGGCGGCGAGGCCGGTGAGGCGCGAGTGGTAATCCTCCAGGCGGCTCTCGATGAAGTGGATGTCCTCGGTCACGTAGCCTTCGCTGCCGGATTTGTAGGGCAGGAAGGATTCGATGATGTCCTGGGCCACGCTGGGGCCCATCAGGCCGGACAGGTTGGCCTCCAGGCGATCACGCAGGCGGCGCAGCGCGTAGGGTCGGCTCTCGTCGAAGGGCAGGTGGAGGTCGCGCAGGGCCTGTTCGACCTCGCGCTGGGCGGTCTTGGCACCCAGCGGCTTGGCCAGCTGGGCGGCGAATTCCTGGGGTGACAGGGCCAGCAGCTCGCGGCGTTGCGGGCGGCGTACGTTGTCCACTGCGCAGGCTTCGGCGGCGCTGTCTTCCTCCGGGCTGGAGTCGGTGAATACCGAGACCAGGGTGAACACCAGCACGTTGATGGCCAGCGAGGCGATGGCCGCCAGGTGCCAGCTGCTGTCATCGAGCACGTAGACCAGATCCAGCACCGGCACGTACAGGCCCGGCAGCGTGCCGAGCAGCGGCAGCAGCATGCTCACGCCCCACACCGCGATACCGGCCAGCAATCCTGCAATGAAACCGCGGCGATTGGCGGTCGGCCAGTACAGCACCGAGAGCACGCCAGGCAGGAACTGCAGGGTGGCGACGAAGGAGACGATGCCCAGGTTGGCCAGGTCCTGCTGGGCGTCGAGCAGGTTGTAGAAGGCGTAGCTGGCCAGAATGATGGCGACGATCAGCGCGCGGCGCGTCCACTTCAGCCAGCGGTATATGTTGCCTTCGGCTGGCGGCTGATAGAGCGGTAGCACCACGTGGTTGAGCAGCATGCCGGACAGCGCCAGGGTGGTGACGATGATCAGCCCGCTGGAAGCCGAAAGGCCGCCGATGTAGGCGATCAGCGCGAGCGCTGGGCTGTCCACGGCGATGCCCAGGCCGAGGGTGAAATATTCCGGGCTGGTGGTCGAGCCCAGCCTTAGTCCGGCCCACAGCACCAGGGGCACCGCCAGGCTCATCAGCAGCAGGAACAGTGGCAGGCCCCAACTGGCGCTGACCAGGGCGCGGGGGTTGAGGTTCTCGGTAAAGGTCATGTGGTACATGTGCGGCATGACGATCGCCGAAGCGAAGAACACCAGCAGCAGGGTGCGCCATGGGCCTTCCTGCAGGGGCGTGTGCAGGCTGGCCAGGGCAGCCTGGTTGAGCACCAGCCATTGCTCCAGCTCGCGGGGGCCGTCGAATACCGCATACAGGGCGTAAAGGCCGATGGCGCACATGGCCAGCAGCTTGACCACCGACTCGAAGGCGATGGCGAACACCAGGCCTTCGTGTTTTTCCCGGGTGGCCAGGTGACGCGCGCCGAACAGGATGGTCACCAGGATGAACAGCCCGCAGAACGCCAGGGCGACCTGTGGCTGCACCGCCTCGCGGGTGAGGATGCCGATGGCATCGGTCACCGCCTGGATCTGCAGGGCCAGCAGCGGCAGCACGGCTATCAGCATGCACAGGGTGCTCAGCGCACCGGCCCAGGTACTGCGGAAACGGAAGGCGAACAGGTCGGCCAGCGACGACAACTGATAGGTGCGGGTGATGCGCAGGATGGGGTAGAGCAGCACCGGGGCGAGCAGGAAGGCGCCGGTCACGCCCAGGTAACTGGCCAGGAAGCCGTAGCCGTACTGATAGGCCAGGCCGACACTGCCATAGAAGGCCCAGGCGCTGGCGTACACACCCAACGACAGGGTGTAGGTCAGTGGGTGACGGATGAAGCGGCGCGGAATCAGGCCGCGGTCGGCGCACCAGGCGACGGCGAAAAGCACCAGCAGGTAGGCGGCGCTGATCAGCATCAGCCCACCGAGGCTAAAGTTCATCGGCATTCACGGCTCGGCGAGTCAGGGGCGGCGGCGGGTTTTGGCTGGCGCATCGGGTCAGAGCTCGTCGGCATCGCGCTGGCTCTGCAGGATGAAGGTCACCACGATGAGGATCAGCCACAGCATGTAGGGGCGGTACCAGGCACCGTTGGGATCGATCCACCAGTCCATGATGGCAGGCGAGAACAGGTAGATGCCGACTACCAGAATCAGAACCAATCGATAGATATACATGCCGCGTCTCGCTACTGGATGTGCCGATGGTAACGGAAGCGCAGGGCGCTGGCGAAGGGGCATCGTGCGGCGCTGGGGCGTGGCAGTGCGCTGGCGCATATCTTGCTGGCCGATCGACGCCCACAGCGGCTACGCTTTCACGGCGCGAGAAGTTGCCGCGCCATCGATGCACTGCACTGGAATCTTCATGCCTGATCTGCTTGCCTGTTACCTGCCTGACGAGGCGGCCTATGACGAACTGCTCGACCGCCACGGGCAGCCGCGCGCGCACTGGCGGCCCGTGCTGAGCCAACTGCGGCGCAATACGCCCGCGCAGTTGCAGCAGCGTCAGGCCATGGTCACCCGGCAGATCCAGGCCAACGGCGTCACCTACAACGTCTACGCCGATCCCGATGGCGCCGATCGGCCCTGGGAGCTGGACCTGCTGCCCAATCTGATTCCGGCGGCCGAATGGCAGGCCATTGCTGCGGGCGTGGCGCAGCGCGCGGGCCTGCTCGACAAGGTGCTGGCCGACCTTTATGGCCCTCAGCAGTTGCTCGCCGATGGGTTGCTGCCGCCGGAACTGGTGTTCGGCCATGAGAGCTTCCTGTGGCCGTGCCAGGGTGTGCAGCCGCCCGGCAGCACTTACCTGCATCTGTACGCGGTGGACCTGGCCCGCTCGGCGGACGGCCAGTGGCGGGTGATTGCCGATCGCACCCAGGCGCCGGCCGGTGCCGGTTTCGCCCTTGAAAACCGGCAGATCATCTCGCGGGCCTTTCCCGAGCTGTATCGCGATCTTGGCGTGCAGCACCTGGCCAGTTTCTTTCGCACTCTGCAGGACACCCTGACCAGCCAGGCGCCGGCCGGCAACGACACGCCGCTGGTGGTTGTGCTGACCGCCGGGCGTTTCAACGAGAGCTACTTCGAGCACCTGTACCTGGCGCGTCAGCTCGGCTACCCGCTGGTGGAAGGCAGCGACCTGACCGTGCGCGACGCCACGCTCTACCTGAAGACGCTCGCGGGGTTGCAGCGGGTGCATGCTGTGCTGCGCCGCCTCGATGACGATTTCTGCGACCCCCTGGAGCTGCGCAGCGATTCGGCGCTCGGCGTGCCCGGGTTGCTGGAAGTGGTACGCCAGGGTCGCGTGCTGATGGCCAATGCCCTGGGCTGCGGCCTGCTGGAGGCACCGGGCTTGAGTGCATTCCTGCCGGCGATCAGCGAGCGATGGCTCGGCGAGCCGCTGTCGTTGCCTGGCATTACCAGTGCCTGGTGCGGGGAGGCGCCGGTACTGGCCCAGGTGCTCGAAGACCTGCCGAACTGGCTGATTCGCCCCTGTTCGGCGGCCCAGCGTCTGACGCCTGGGCACGGCGGCAGCCCTGATGCCGAACAACTGGCCAGCCGCCTGCGTCAGCAGCCCGAGGCCTATGTGGCCCAGGCGCCCGTGCAACTGTCCCAGGCGCCGGTGTGGCTCGGCGAGCAGGGCATGCAGCCGCGCACCATCGGCATGCGCGTGTTCGCCGTGGCCAGCGGCGACGGCTATCGGGTGATGCCTGGCGGCCTGACCCGGGTGGCCGTGGCCGCCGATACCGAGGTGGTGTCGATGCAGCGCGGCGGCGTCAGCAAGGACACCTGGGTGTTGGGCGAGCGCCAGGCGCCGAGTGAGCAATGGCAGGGCACGCGCGCCCTGGGCGCTGCCGATCTGGTGCGCAGCGATCCCTACCTCCCGTCGCGGGTGGTGGAAAACCTGTTCTGGTTCGGGCGCTACAGCGAGCGCTGCGAGGACAATGCGCGGCTGTTGCGCATCATGCTGGCGCGCTACGTCGATGACGACGACGACCCGCGTGCGCTGCAGGCGATGTTCCAGCTCGCCGAAAAGCTCGGCACCCTGCCCGATGAAGCTCACGGCAGCGTGGAGGCGCGTCTGCGTGAGGCGCTGCTCGGCACCGAGTGGCCGGCCAGCGTGCGCGTCAACCTGCAGCGCCTGCAATGGACGGCCGGCAGCGTGCGCGGCAAGCTGTCCCAGGCCAACTGGCAGGCCATGGTGGAGTTGCAGCGCGACCTGCAACGCCTGGAGGGCCGTGAAGGCGACCTCGGGCAACTACTGGATGTACTCAATCGGCTGATGATCTCGTTGGCTGCGCTGTCCGGGTTCGCCCTCGATGACATGACCCGCGATGACGGCTGGCGCTTCCTGATGATCGGCCGCTGCATCGAGCGCCTGCAGTTTCTCTGCGACAGCATCGGTGGCTTCCTGCGCATCGGCGCCAGCGACGACGCTTCGGCACTGGATTGGCTGCTGGAGCTGGGCAACAGCTCGATCACTTACCGCACGCGCTACATGGCCAGCGCGCAGCTGATTCCGGTGCTCGACCTGCTGCTGCTCGATGAGCGCAACCCGCACGCCGTGCTGTATCAGCTGCGCCTGCTGCTGCGTGCCCTGAAACGCCTCGCCCAGGGCTTCGACATCCCGGCCAATCCCGAGCTCGCGCAGCTCGAGCGACGCTTGAGCGCCCTCGATCTCCACAGCCTGGAAAACCCGTTGTTCGGTAGCGGCGGCATTCGTGCTGTGCTCGAAGGACTGGTCGGGCTGCTCGATGCCATCGGCCAGGCCGCAGGAGCGGTTTCCGAGCAACTGAGCCTGCGCTTCTTCGCCCACGTGGCTGCCAGCCAGGGAACCCAGTCGTCATGAGTCGCCGTTATCAGGTGCTGCACGACACCCATTACCGCTATGCGGCGCCGGTTTCCCTGGCCCAGCAGCTGGCGCATCTGTGGCCGCGCGACTGTCCGTGGCAGCGCTGCCTGATGCACGACCTGCAGGTCGGTCCGCAGCCCTGCCAGCGTCACGATGGCGTCGATGTGTTCGGTAACCCGCTGACCCGCCTGGCCTTCGAGCGGCCCCACGACGCTCTGCACGTACGGGCGCAATTGACCGTCGAAGTGCTGCCGCGCCGTCCGGTCGACCTGCACGGCTCGCCATCCTGGACCACCGTACGCCAGGCCCTGCGCTACCAGCGACGCGCCTGGGCTACAGAGGCGCTGGAGGCGCTGCGCTACCGATTCGCCTCGCCCTACGTGGGCCTGGAACCGGCTTTCGAAGCCTTCGCGGCCGACTGCTTCCCAGCCGAGCGCCCACTGCTGGAAGCGGTGCAGGCGCTGATGCAGAAGATCCACGGCGAGTTCACCTTCGACGCCAGCGCCACCCTGGTGGCGACGCCGCTGGCGAGCGTGCTCGAGCAGCGCCGCGGGGTGTGCCAGGACTTCGCTCATCTGATGCTCGCCTGTCTGCGCTCGCGGGGGCTCGCCGCCCGCTACGTCAGCGGCTACCTGCTGACCCAGCCACCGCCGGGGCAGGCGCGGCTGGTCGGTGCCGATGCTTCCCACGCCTGGGTATCGGTGTATTGCCCGGACAACGGCTGGGTGGATTTCGACCCCACCAACAACTTGCTGCCGGCACTGGAGCACATCACCCTGGCCTGGGGACGTGATTTCGGGGACGTGTCACCCCTGCGCGGGGTGATTCTCGGCGGCGGCCATCATGACCCTGATGTGCAGGTGACGGTCACGCCGCTTTAGTCTGCTCAGCTTGCAAGCACACGGATGACCGCGACCAGTTGGAAGGCGCAGAAGAAGCCGAGCGCGATGCGCAGCGGGGTGGACAGGTTGGTGCCGAGGCTCTCGCTCAGCGGTTGCAGCATGAAGCGTGGGGTCAGGGCCAGGCCGATGATTAGCGAAACCACGGCGAACATCGAAAAGAACTCGCTGCTCATCGGCGCAACGCCCGAGGCGAAACCGTACAGCAGGCAAGCAATGGCCACGGCGAAGAACGCTGCGCAAATCAGACGCTCCTTGGGTGTCCAGGACGAGAAGTTCACGGGATCAAGCTCCACAGGCTAGAAGAAGGGAGCGCAGTATAGGGAAAGGCGCATGCCTGGGCAGTAGGCTGTTACAAAGTAACGCCAGCGCGAGGGCGCCCGGCCGGAGCCAGCTTTCACGGGGCGGATCGTAAGCAGGCTTTTAGAGCCTGTTCAAAGTCTTATCTGCGCATGAAGCGGCAACTACAAGGCAGAAGCAGACACTCAAACCAACCTGTGGGAGCCCCGACCTCGGGGCGAAACGATTGCAGCCTGACTGCCTATTTCGGCGGTGCCTGAGCGATTCGCCGCGAGGTCGCAGCTCCCACAATGGATCGGATAACGGCCGCTACTCCACTTAGCCGCCAAAGTCGCCGAACCTGGGCTTAACGATTATGAACAGGCTCTTACAGCACGCCGGCCTTTTTCCAGGCCAGATAACGGTTGACCAGCTCGGGGCCCAGCTCGCCCGGGCGTGCATCGAGCACTGGCACGTTATGGGCCGCCAGGCGCTCGTGCAGGGTGTGGCGGGCATTGAGGTAATCCACCGCACCGCAGTAATTCAGCGCCGATTCGTAGCCCTGCACCTGAGTGTGGCGCAGGGTGTCGAGCACGTCTTCGCGAAGGCTGGCGATCAGTACCCGATGGCGACGTTCGAGGCGCTTGACGGCGGCCAACAGGTCTTCGTCGTCCTCGTCGCGCAGGTTGGTGATCAGCACCACCAGGGCGCGGCGGCTCTGGCGCTTGAGCAGGGCGTCCACCGCATCGCTGTAGTCGGCCGGGCGCTGGGTGCTCTGCAGGTCGTACACGGCGTTGAGCAGCACGTTGACCTGGGCCTGGCCCTTGACTGGCGGGAGGTAGCGGCGCTGCTCGCTGGCAAAGGTCATCAGCCCCACCGCATCGCCCTGGCGCAGCGCCACGTAGCTCAGCAGCAGGCTGGCGTTGAGGGCATGGTCGAAGTGCGACAGCTCGCCGTCCTGGCTGCGCATGCGCCGACCGCAGTCGAGCAGGAAGAGGATCTGCTGGTCGCGCTCGTCCTGGTATTCGCGGGCGATCGGCGTGCGTTTGCGGGCAGTGGCTTTCCAGTCGATCTGGCGTAGCGTGTCGCCTTCGCGGAATTCGCGTAGCTGATGAAATTCCTGGCCCAGGCCGCGACGCTGGCGCTGGCGTACGCCCAGCTGGCTGACCCAGTCGTCCACGGCCATCAACTGGGCACCGTACAACCGGGCGAAGTCCGGGTAGACGCGGGTTTCGTCGCGCAGCTCGAGGGTGCGGCGCGATTGCCACAGGCGCAGCGGGCTCGGCAGGCTGACTTCGCAGCGCGCAAATACGAAGTGGCCGCGTACCAGCGGGCGTACCCGGTAAGTGAAGGTGGTGTGCTCGCCAGCGCGCAGTTCGACCCGTTGCGGCATGTGCTCGACAGCCATGTCCTGAGGCGCGTGATCGAACACCTCGATGTGCAGGCCGTTTTTGTAGGCGTGCTCGGCACTCAGGCGCACGTCGCTCCAGCGGCCCAGCGGCAGGTTGCCCGGCAGCTGGCGCTGCAGGCGCGGCGAGGGCATGCGGGACAGGCGCAGGGCATCGACCAGCGCTGCGCCGGTGAGCAGCAGCAACAGGCCCCACCACAGGGTGGTGAGGCGCTCGGGCAGCGTCACCGAAAGCGCGTCCAGCGCGCCGAGCACGATGGCGATCACGAGCAATCCGACCAGCAGACGCAGCAGAGTGGAAGAGGGCTTCATGCCGCTTTATCCCGGTTGGATTCGGTCATAGACGAGGCGCAGGCACCTGGTCGAGCAACTGCAGCAGAACCTGGTCGACCGACAGCCCTTCGATGTCCAGCTCCGGCGACAGGCGCACACGGTGGCGCAACACGGCCAGGGCGCAGCCCTTGATGTCGTCGGGCAGCACGAAATCGCCGCCGCGCAGCAGGGCACGGGCACGGGCGCCACGCACCAGGGCGATGGATGCACGTGGGCCGGCGCCGATGGCCAGGCCCGGCCAGCTGCGGGTGGCGCGGGCCAGGCGTACGGCATAGTCGAGCACCTGATCGTCGAGCGGCAGGTCGCTGGCGATCTTCTGCATGATCAGCACGTCCTTGGCCTGCAGCAGGGTGCGCAGCGGGGTGACGTCGAGCATGTCGGCCTTCGGTGAGCGGGTGACCTGGCGCACCATGTTCAGCTCTTCGTCCTGCTCGGGGTAATCCATGTGCAACTTGAGCATGAAGCGATCGAGCTCGGCTTCAGGCAGCGGGTAGGTGCCTTCCTGCTCGATCGGGTTCTGGGTGGCCAGCACCATGAACGGCAGCGGCACCGCCAGTGGACGGCCTTCCAGCGTCACCTGGCGCTCCTGCATGACTTCGAGCAGCGCGGCCTGGGTCTTGGCCGGCGCGCGGTTGATCTCGTCGGCGAGCAGCAGGTTGGTGAAGATCGGCCCCTTGCGCAGCTTGAACTGCTCGCTCTGCAGGTCGTACACCGCGTGGCCGGTGATGTCGCTGGGCATCAGGTCGGGGGTGAACTGGATGCGGGCGAACTCGCCGCCGAAGCAGCGGGCCAGGGCACGTACCAGCAGGGTCTTGCCGAGGCCGGGCACGCCTTCGAGCAGCACGTGGCCGCCGGCGATGAGCGCGGTGAGCACGTCGTCGATCACCGCGGTCTGGCCGATCACCGCCTTCTGCAGTTCCTGGCGCAGGCCCTGGGCCAGTTGGCTGGCACGCTGGCGCTGCTGGGCGATGTTGCTGGCGGTCGTGGCAGCGGCTGGCGCTGCGGCGGACTCGCTGATCGGACTGCTCGGCTGGTCGGGCGTATTTTCGCTCATAGGGCATTCCTGAGTGTTTGCAGGTGGGCGACCTGGCGGGTGAAGTCGCTGGCGGAAAGGCGTTTCTGGCCCAGTGGGCGCATGGCCTGGCTGATGATGGTCGATGGCTGGCGGCTGAGGCGGCCGAGTATCTGCCACTGGTCGGCCACGGCAAGGCGCTCGAAACCGGGGTGGCGACGGCGGGCGCGGCGCAGGATGTCCTGTTGCAGGTTGCCCAGCAGGCGTTGCTGGCCACCCTGGCGCAACAGGAAGTCGGCGGCGGCGCGCAGGTGCTCCTGCAGCTGCCGGCGGCTGGCCGGGTGCGGCTGCAACAGCGGCCCGCGGCGCTGACCAACGTGCCAAAGCGTCAGCACCAGCAGCAGGCCGAGGGCCAGCAGCGCGGGGCTGAAGTGGCGTTGCAGCAGGGTCAGCAGATCATCGCGGTCGGCGTTGTAGACCAGGGTCACGGCGCTGTCCTGGCTGAGGTACCAGAGCAGCCAGGCGTTGTCGTAATCGCCCAGCTTGGCGTTCTGCCAGATCCAGGCATCGGTGACGATGCTGATCAGCCCGTCGCCGTGGTAGATCTGCAGCAGGTGCGTGGCCTCGCCGCTGTTGGCCCAGACATGGGCCAGGTTGTCGGCGTCATAGAGGTGGAAGTCGGTATCGAAGCCGACATAGGCCGGTGCCTGCTCATTTTCCAGGTACAGCTTGGTCAGGTTCGGGTAGGCGTCCGTCGGCTCTTGCTGATCCTCTTCGCTGGCCGGCTCGCTTGGCTGTTCGTCGGCAGCACCGTCGCCTTCCTGCTCGGCGTCTTCCTCGTCGAGCTGCTCGACCGGGTACTGCTGCACGTTCAGTTTGTCGAGCAGCCCGTCGCCACTCTTGCCCTGTTCCTCGTCCCACATGCGTTCGGCGATGAACAGCAGGTGACCGCCGCGGGCGGTCCATTCCAGCAAACGCTCGTTCTGTCGCGGCGTCAGGTTGCTGCGGTTGGCGAGCAGCAGCAGGGTGTGGCCGCGACTGGGCAGGTTGTCGAGGCCGGCCAGGTTGTCGGCGCGGGTCACCTCAAGCCCCTGCTTGCGCAGGAACTCTTCGGCGGCCAAGTAGGGATTGGCGCGTGCTTCGGGCGACGGGCCGTGGGTGAGCACTTCCTCGTAGGATTCGGCGCGCTGCAGCAGGTAGTTGCCGAGCAGGCCAAGGGCGCTCACCAGCACGGCGACGAGGCTGAAACGCAAGGCGCGGCTCATGGGCGGCCCCCTTGTTCCACCAGACGCCGCCAGTCATTGCACAGCACCGGGCACAGCTCGGCCGGCGGCAGGCGATGGCCGTAGGCGAGATTCTGCCAGTGGCGCGTGAGGGTCTGGCTGAAGTTGCTCAGCTCGGGGTCGTCGAGGCCATCGACCAGCGGCAGCACCTCGGCTTCGGTATGGGAACTTTTCAGCGGCAGTTTGTGATCGTGGATCAGGCGGCTGAGCAGTGCGCGGTAGAGCAGGCCCAGGGCCGCGCGCGGGTCTTGTGACCAGAGTCGTTCGGCGCTGCTGGCCACGTCGTCCGGCAGGCTTTCCGGCACCACGTCCAGGCCGAACAGCTGATCGGGGGATTCGCTCTTGCGCGCAAGCTTGAAGCGCCCGCGGCTGACGAAGGTGCCGAGCCATTCGCGGTAGCGCCACAGCACCAGGGCGATGACGCCGATCACCAGGGCCCACAGGGCCGCTTCGAAGAACAGCGCGAGACCTTTCAGGGCGCCCCAGTTCTCGATCAGGTCGAGCAGTTTCTGCAGGTTCTCGGGCGGCTCGGGCTCGTCTTTCTTGGTTTCTTCACCGAAGCGCCAGCGGGTCACGGTTTCGCGGTTCTCGAACGGCGGCGCGTCGAGAATTTGCAGCGCCGCTTCCCGCGAGGCCTGGCTGGTCAGCGGCTGGGCAAGCATGCGCGCCGCTTCCGGGCCGTTGGGGTCTTCGCTGGGCAGTGGGCAACTGGCGAGCGGTTCGGCGAACGCTGGCGTCGGGGCTTGCAGCACCAGCACGCCGACGCCCAGCAGCACGGCGTAGGCCACGCCGGTCAGGCGCTGGCGCAGGCGCCGGAAGGTCAGTTCGATGTCCCAGCCTTCCAAGGCGGTACGGCGGTTGAGATAGAGGCTGAAGCCACCGGCCACGTAGATCGGCCCCCAGAGAATCAGCAGCAACGCATAACCGAGATTGGATAAGTGCTCCAGCCACAGCCAGTCGCTGGTGTCGCCATTGATCAGGCTTTGCCAGTCCCACTCGGTTGAGACCTGGGTCGGAATGAGCAAGTAGACCAGGCTGCCGAGGCCGATCCACAGGGCGGTTTCCAGGTGCATGCCGACCACGGTCAGCCAGGTGGCAGCGCCGGCATCGCGTTGCGCCAGCACGTTGAGGCGCTGGGTGCGTGCCTTGCCTTTCAGGCCTTCGAGCTGCAGCACCGGCAAATCGAAACTGCGCGTCGGGCTCAGGCGGCGCCAGGTCAGGCTGGCCAGCAGTTGCGGCTTGAGCAGGCCGGGAAAGGCCTTCAGCGCTTGCTTGAGCGTCGGCGCTTCGCCGAACAGCGAGCGCGACAGGATGTACAGCGGTAGCCGCTCGTAGGCCGGCTTCAGCCACCAGAACACGAACATCACCCAGGATGGGTACTGCCAGAGCAGCGCGCAGAGCACCGCGAAGAGCGGCAGGGTCACTGCGGCCCAACTGGCCATCAGCAGGCGGCGGTTCTGGCGGGCCATCAATACGCCGAGGTCGATGGCTTCCCAGGGCGTGCGCGGGCGGATCGCCACGCTGGCATCAGTCAGGCGCATGGTGCCTCCGGCCTGCCAGGCCCAGGTAAGCCAGCACCAAGGCCCAGAGGCCCGCGCCGACCCAGTACTTCACCGTGGGCGTCGAGAAGGTCATGGACGACCAGTAGGCCTCGATGAAGGCGGCGACCAGCAGGAACAGCGTGGCGCCGCCGAGCAGTCGCACGGCGCGGATCGCCGCCAGGCGCAGCGCCTCGCCGCGCGGCAGGCGACCGGGGGCCAGCAGCGCCCAGCCGAGCTTGAGGCCCGATGCGCCCGCCAGGGCGATGGCGGTCAGCTCGAAGGCGCCGTGGCCGATCACGAACGACCAGAAGGTTTCGCTGTAACCGAGTTGCGTCAGATAGCCGGCCACCGCGCCGATCATCAGCCCGTTGAACAGCAGGAAGAACAGGCTGCCGACGCCGAACAGCAGGCCGCTGGCGAAGGTCTGGAAGGCGATACCGATGTTGTTCATGATGTAGAAGCCGAACATCATCCAGTCATCGCCCGAGTCACGCTCGCCAAAGCGGCCCAGGCGCGTGGTGTCGGGGTCGTACATGCTCTCCATCTCGCTGACGCGGGCCGGATCCATGACGCTGTAGACCAGGTCGGGAAACAGGTAGACGAGGCTGCCCATCAGCGCCAGGCTGCCGAAGAACAGTAGGCTGGCGATGCTCACCAGGCGCCACTCTTCGCGCACCAGACGCGGGAAGCCGGCTAGCACGAAGCCGATCAGCTGCGGGCCGATGGCGCTGCGATGCCGATAGAACTGCTGGTGGCCGCGCAGGGCCAGGTGCTGCAATTCCTCGATCAGGTGGTTGCTGTAACCCCGCGCCCGGGCCAGCGCCAGATGCTGGCAGAGGCGGCGGTACTCGGCGGCGAAGGTGCGGCTCTTTTCCGCGTCACGGCCACCGGCCTCGAGGCGCGTAAGCTGCTCGGCGAAGGCCTGCCACTGGGGCTGATGACGGTTTTCGAAAACGCTCTGTTTCATGTAGGGCCCAACAAGCCGCGGGCAATGCCGTTGATGCGGCCTTCCGCCTGGCTGGCGTCGACTTGCAGCGGTTCGGCGAGAATGCCCGCCAGCTCGGCGCGGCGTGCGGTCGACAGCCCTTCGCCACGCTCGGCGAAGGCCAATACGGCGCGCTGCTCGGCGAAATCCAGCACGAAGGGCGCCGCCAGGGCCTCGGCCTCGGGCAGGTTGGGCCGTTCGATGGGGTGCTCGCGATAGACCACCAAGGTGCCGGCGGCGATGTCGCCGAGACGCTTGAAGCCGCGGCTGCTCAGGCAACTGATGATGCCCAGGGTGTAGGCGAACGGCAGCAGGTCGACGAAGCGCAGCAGGTTGCGAGTCAGCGATGCCGGCCAGCCGATCGGCGTACCGTCGTCATGCACCACGCGCAGGCCAAGCAGCTGCTTGCCCGGCGAGCGGCCCTGGTTGAGCACCTCGAACAGCACCATGTACCACCAGGTCACCAGGAATAGCGCAATGGTCGCCAGGCCCATGCCCAGCTGGCCGAACAGGCCCAGCGTCAGGTAGACGATGGCGAGGATGGCGCCGCGGATCAGCAGGTCGATGGTGAAGGCCAATGCGCGGGGCACCAGGCCGGCGGGACGCAGCGCGAGGTCGATCCCTTCCGGGGTTTCCACCTGATAGCGCGTGTCCAGCACCGTCTGCTGAGATCGAGGAACGGTGGAAGAAGAGGAAGGCGGCATCGTCACGTCGTACGGAGCAAAGCCCGATGCTAGCCAGCAGCGGGGCGGGAAGCAACCAGGCCGCGCGAACGCGGCCCAGGCTGCAGGTGCTGTATTAGCGAGCGACGGGCAGAACGCCGAAAATGGTGCGGTACAGCACACCCATGGCCATCACGAACAGCGGGATGCTCCAGATCAGGCCGATGCCCAGCGGGATGGCGCTGACGATGACGATCAGACCAAGCAGCAGGAACAGGCCGAAGACCTTGAACCAGTGCTGAGTGATGGCCTTGCGCGAGGCTTCCATGGCCTGCCAGGGCGACAGACCGCGCTCGACGATCAGCGGAATCGCCAACATGTAGGCCACGGCCAGGTAGATGCCGGGGATCAGCAGCAGGATCATGCCGAGATAGATCAGCACCATCATCAGTACGGCGGCGATCAGCAGTGGCACCAGGCTACCGAAGTGGCTGAAAATTTCGTTGAAGCTGAACGGCTGGCCAGCGGCGCGGCGAATGCCGACCATGTTCAGGCCGGCGAAGAACGGGTAGCTCACCGCGGAAGCGATGATGGTGGTCAGCAACTGGCCGATGATGATCAGTACCAGGCTATCGCTGAACAGGCTGAAGATGCCCAGTACGGCGCCGACCACGAACGAGGCCACCAGGATCGCCACGTAGAAGATCAGGAAACCGCCGATGATGATGCCTTTGGTGCCATTGGTGAGTTGCCAGGCTTCGCTGAGCAGGCCGCCAATGGTGAAGTCGTAACCGCGGCTCAGGGCCTGTTCGACACTCGGTGCCTGATCGCCAGTGGGTACATCCTGCAACTGGCTGGTGGGAACGGCATAGGGATTGGAAGTGACGTCACTCATGATTCATCCTTGGCGAGCGGTAATAAGATTGTTTCCTGATATTAATGGCGGAGCAAATCCCGAACAAGGGCTCGTTTGCCAGCCTATGGCGAAGCCCGTGACGGCCATCAAGTTTTTGCGACACCGTCGTGGTTTGTGATCGCTCAGCAACCCACCTAGACTGCGACGCTCATTCGCAATAGGGCATCTCTAGAACTATCTGCGTTGCCATCGCTGCGTTTTCAGAGGTGCCCCACAGGAGTCCGCCGTGCCTTCCAGCCTGTTCTGGTACGACTACGAAACCACCGGTATCGACCCGCGCCGTGACCGGCCGCTGCAAGTCGCCGGTATCCGCACCGATGAGCAGCTCAACGAGATCGACGCGCCGATCAACCTGTACTGCCAGCCCAGCGACGACATCCTGCCGCACCCGGCGGCCTGCATGATCACCGGCATCGGCCCGGATCGTCTGGCGCGCGAAGGCCTGGGTGAAGCCGAGTTCATGACCCGCGTGCACGCCGAGTTGGTGAGGCCCGGTACCTGTGGCGTGGGCTACAACAGCCTGCGTTTCGATGATGAGGTGACGCGCTATAGCCTGTACCGCAACTTCTTCGACCCCTATGCCCGCGAGTGGCAGGGCGGCAACAGCCGTTGGGACCTGATCGATATGGTGCGCACCGCTTATGCGCTGCGCCCCGAAGGCATCGAATGGCCGCAGGATGAACACGGCGTCAGCCTCAAGCTCGAGCGGCTCACCGCCGCCAATGGCATCGACCACGGCCAGGCCCACGATGCGCTGTCCGATGTGCGCGCGACCATCGCCCTGGCGCGTCTGATCCGGGAGCGCCAGCCCAAACTCTACGACTACCTGTACGGGTTGCGCAGCAAGCAACAGGTGCTCGACCAGGTCCGCCTGCTGCAACCCCTGGTGCATGTGTCCGGGCGTTTTTCGGGGGCTCGTCATTACCTGGCGATCGTGCTGCCGCTGGCTTGGCATCCGCGCAACCGTAATGCCCTGATCGTTTGCGATCTGCACCTCGATGCTGCGCCCTTGCTGAATGAGGATGCCGACACCTTGCGCCGTCGCCTGTACACCCGGCGCGATGAGTTGGGCGACGAGCTGCCGGTGCCGCTCAAGCTCATCCATATCAACCGTTGCCCGGTGGTCGCGCCGCTCGGAGTGTTGCGTGAGGAGGATTGTCAGCGCCTGCAATTGGACAAGGCCGAGTTCCTGACGCGAGCGCAGCGCCTGGCAGACAGCCAGGAACAATGGCGAGACAAATTGCCGCAGGTTTATGCAGAAGAAAGTTTCGCAGCGACCGTCGATCCCGAGCAGCAGTTATACGACGGCTTTATTGGTGACCGTGACCGTCGACTGTGCGAGCAGGTACGCAATTGTGACCCGATGCAATTGATGGCTCAGTCCTGGCCGTTCGATGATGCGCGTTTGCCCGAGTTGCTGTTTCGTTACCGGGCTCGCAACTTCCCGACGACGCTCGACAGTGAAGAGCAACAGCGCTGGCACGCCTTCTGCCGTCAGCGTCTTACCCAAAGCGAATTGGGTGCGCCCAATACCTTGGCGAGCTTCGAGGCGGACATGGCGGCTTATTTGAACCAGGCCACAGATAGCCAGCGCCTGATATTGCAAGCCTGGATCGAGCACGCGCAGCAGTTGCGTCAGCGATATGGATTACAAAACGAAGGGATATAAGAGCGAGCGCCACGTGTTGGTCTCGTGGCGGGGCAGCGAAGTCTCGCTATTGAATCGACTTGAATAAACGCCCATAAAAAACGCCAGCAATGCTGGCGTTCTTCATGGACTCACCGCCCCGGTCTGGCATCAGCCCAGCAGGGTAGCCCAGCCTTCGACGACGTCGGCGCCCCACTTGGCTTTCCACTCTTTCAGGGTCTTGTGGTTGCCGCCTTTGGTTTCGATCACTTCACCGGTGTTCGGGTTCTTGTACTGCTTAACTTTGCGAGCACGCTTGCTGCCGGTTGCCGCTGCTTTACCTGCAGTGCGCGGTGCCTTGCCAACTTTGGCTTCAGGATCGAGCAGGGCGATAATGTCGCGCAGCGACTTCTGATATTCACCCATCAGCGTGCGCAGTTTGCCTTCGAATTCCAGTTCCTTTTTCAGCTTGTCGTCTTGCGACAGGCTTTTCAGGCGTTCTTGCAGTTCTTTGATGTTTTCTTCGAGGCTGCGGTATTCGGTGATCAGAGACATGTGCGTACCTTTAATACAATGCAAGGGAGGTGTGACCAAGTGTTGCTTATAGTAGACAGCGGCTGGTTTTAAGTAAACCGCTTTGTAGTAAACAGACGCATTAGAACAACAGAAGTTGCAGAGGCAGCAACAATTCATCAGATTTAATTGCCACTTAAAAACAAGGCCATTTAACCGGTTACAGCACGGGCCGCTGTGTCAATTAAGCCAGTTGTTTTTCAGGGCCTGGCTGGGGCCATGGCGTGGCGGGCGGAGGCCTGCACGAGATACTGCAGTTTTTCGTTAGTCTGGCTAAAATGCGCGCCTTCGCTAATTCTCTGGAGTTGTTCATGCGCACTTTTCGGCTGGTAATCGCCTGCCCTGATCGTACCGGCATCGTGGCCAAGGTCAGTAACTTCCTGGCGACCTACAACGGCTGGATCACCGAAGCGAGCCATCATTCGGACACGCAGAGCGGCTGGTTTTTCATGCGCCATGAAATTCGTGCCGATTCGTTGCCTTTCGACCTGGACGGTTTCAACCAGGCGTTCTCGCCGATCGCCCGGGAATTCTCCATGGAGTGGCGCATCACCGACTCGGCGCAAAAGAAACGCGTGGTGCTGATGGCCAGTCGCGAATCCCACTGCCTGGCCGATCTGCTGCACCGTTGGCACAGCAACGAGCTCGACTGCGACATTCCCTGCGTGATCTCCAACCACGATGACCTGCGCAGCATGGTCGAGTGGCATGGCATTCCGTTCATCCATGTGCCGGTGGATCCGCAGAACAAGCAGCCGGCGTTCGACGAGGTCGCGCGACTGGTCGAAGAGCACCAGGCGGATGTCATCGTGCTGGCGCGCTACATGCAGATTCTGCCGCCCAAATTGTGTCAGGACTATGCGCAGCGCGTGATCAACATCCACCACAGCTTCCTGCCGTCGTTCGTCGGCGCCAAGCCTTACCACCAAGCCTCGCTGCGCGGCGTCAAGCTGATTGGCGCGACCTCTCACTACGTGACCGAAGAGCTTGATGCCGGCCCGATCATCGAGCAGGACGTGGTCCGCGTCAGCCACCGCGAGTCCATCGAGGAGATGGTGCGTCTCGGCAAGGACGTGGAAAAGATGGTGCTTTCCCGTGGTCTGCGCTATCACTTGGAAGACCGAGTGCTGGTGCACAACAACAAGACGGTGGTATTCGACTGAGCCGTCTGGCCCGATGCTCGAACAAGGAGTTCGCGTTCATGCTCAAGTCCGTAAAAGTGCGTGATTACATGACTCGTCACCTGGTGACCTTTCATGCCGATACCGATCTGTTCACTGCAATCAATCGATTGCTCGAGCATCGCATTTCCGGAGCGCCGGTGGTCGATGGCCAGGGGCGCCTGGTTGGCCTGCTGTCGGAGGGCGACTGTCTGCGGGGCATCCTGCAGGGCGCCTATTACGAAGCCACTGGCGGCACCATCGCTTCGTACATGACCACCAACGTGGAAACCACCTCGCCCGAGGCGGACATCATCGAAGTGGCGGAGCGCTTTCTCAAAGGCCGTCGCCGGCGTTTCCCGGTGGTCGAAGGGGGCAAGCTGGTCGGTCAGATCAGCCGCCACGACGTGCTGCTGGCGGTGAAGGAATTCGCCCAGCATGAGCAAGGCCGCCCACGGGGCTGATCGCCATGGCTGACGACGAACCGGATGCACCAGGTACGGCCACGGCTCCCCGGGTGATCGGCCAGGGCTGCGTGCAGCGTTTCGATCCCGAGGCGTTGAGCGAGGAGGACGGCACCGCGTTCGAAGGTGCCGAGGCCTTGTGGCAACGCACCCAGCGCGAGCAGCAGCGCTCGGATAAATGAAAGAAGGGCGCCAGCGGCGCCCTTTTTGTTTGCCCTGGTCTCAGAGTCTGTTCAAAGTCTTGTATGCGC
>NZ_MSXU01000013.1:88492-111089 GCF_001945375.1 Pseudomonas sp. PA1(2017) | reverse complement strand
CGGTGCCTGAGCGATTCGCCGCGAGGTCGCGGCTCCCACAATGGATCGGATAACGGCCGCTCCCGCCACTTAGCCGCCAAAGTCGACGAACCTGGGCTTAACGATTATGAACAGGCTCTCAGATCCGGAAACTGTCGACCAGATGCTTGAGGCGCGCGGCCTGCTGCTCCAGGTCGGCGCAGGCGCGCAGGGTGGCCTGTAGGTTTTCCACGCCTTCCTGATTGAGGGTGTTGATCTCGGTAATGTCCATGTTCAGTGCCTCGATCACCGAGGTCTGCTCCTCGGTGGCAGTTGCCACCGACTGGTTCATGCCGTCGATCTCGCCAATGCGCAGGGTCACGCTGCCCAGGCGTTCGCCGGCCTGGTTGGCGACTTCCACGCTCTGCTCGCTGTAGTGCTGGCTTTCGGTCATGGTGGTGACCGACTCGCGGGAGCCGACCTGCAGCTCCTCGATCATCTTCTCGATTTCCTGGGCCGACTCCTGGGTGCGGTGAGCCAGGTTGCGCACTTCATCGGCCACCACCGCGAAACCGCGGCCCGCCTCGCCAGCGCGCGCGGCTTCGATGGCGGCGTTGAGGGCCAGCAGGTTGGTCTGCTGGGAAATGCTCTTGATCACCTCGAGAATCTGCCCGATGTCCGCGGTCTTGCCGGCGAGCATCTCGATCTTGCCGCGGGCATCGACGACCTTGGCCGAGAGGTCGGTCATGGCGTTGATCGCTTGCTGCACAACCTTGCCGCCGTCCTCGGCCTGATGGCGGGCGTCGGAGGCCTGGCTGGAGGCGTCCGCGGCGTTGCGGGCGATTTCCTGAGCGGCGGCGCCCAGTTCGTTGATCGCCGCGGCCACGCTGTTGGTGCGGCTGGCCTGCTCGTCGGAGTTGACGATCGAGGAGTTGGAGGCGTTGACCACCAGCTTGGCGACTTCGTTGACCTGGGCGGTGGCCGAGGACACTTCGCGGATCGAGGCGTGGATGCGCTCGACGAAACGGTTGAACGAGCTGGCCAGCGCACCGAATTCGTCCTGGGACTGGATGGCCAGGCGTTTGGTCAGGTCGCCCTCACCGCGGGCGATATCTTCCATGGCCTTGCCCATGGTGGTCAGCGGCTGCATCAGCACGCGGATCAGCACACCGAGCAGGGCGATGATCAGGACTACGGCGATCAGCGTGGCGATGGCAGCCGATAGGCGGAATTCATCCAGCGCCGCGTAGGCCAGGTTCTTGTCGATGGACAGGCCCACGTACCACTGCACGTCCGGCAGGCCTTTTACCGGCGAGAAGGTCAGCAGGCGTTCCTGGCCGTCCTGGGTGACCTCGGTGAGCTTGCTGTCCAGGCCGATGGTGGTATTCGGGTAGAGGTCGCGCAGGTTCTTCATCACCAGTTCGCCCTGGGGGTGAACCAGTACGGTGCCGTCCTTGCTGACCAGGAACGCATAGCCCAGGTCGCCCAGTTCGATGGAGTTGATGATCTTCACCAGCGTGTCCAGACTGACGTCGCCGCCGGTCATGCCGAACGGCTTGCCATCCGGGCCACGCACCGGAGCGATCGGCGAAATCACCAGGGAGTTGGTGATCTGGTCGACGTAGGGCGCGGTGAGGATGGTGCGGTTGGCCTGGGCGGTGTCCTTGTACCAGGGGCGAGTGCGCGGGTCGTAGCCGGCGGCCATTTGGGTCGGCGGGCTGGACAGGAAGCGGCCATCGCTCTGCACACCGATATAAGTGGAGAGGAACGCGCCCTTGTACACCGGTCGGGAAATGACGTCTTGCAGGTTGCCGCCCGCAACGGCCAGCTCCAGGTTCTGGGCCAGGCTCTCGACCAGCAGAATACGCCCGGACAACCAGCTTTCGATATTGCCGGCGGCGGCGTTGCTGGCCTGGCTCAGGTTACTCTGGAGCGATGCCTGAATGCTGCTACGCTGGCGGCTGTCGTTGTAGAGGCTGAACAGAGCGAAGGCGACCGTGACCACCAGGGTGGCGGCCAGCAGGATCTTGTGGCTGAACTGCAGGTTTCTCGTCATGGCATCTTGCGTCCGATAATCACTGGAACCAGTCTTGTGGGGCGTCGCCAGGTGGCGAGTGGGGCAGGGCGTGCGATCCGGCGCAGGCTGAATCGGTCGTAACCTGGCGGTTATGTCGGCAGCAGCACCCTAAAGCTTTAATCCAGAGGACGGTGGTATGGCGTTGAATCAGCAATTCGTTCTGGGCGCGGGCATTGATGGCGAAGCCGTCGGCCAGTCGCTGCGCCTGGCCAATCGGCACGGCTTGATCGCCGGTGCCACGGGCACCGGCAAGACGGTCACCCTGCAGCGTCTGATCGAGAATTTCAGTGATGCCGGGGTCGCCGTATTCGCGGCGGACGTCAAGGGCGACCTGTGCGGCCTGGGCGCAGCCGGCACGCCACAAGGCAAGGTTGCCGAGCGTATCGCCAGCATGCCGTGGTTGGCGCACAGCCCAACGGCCTACCCGGTCAGTTTGTGGGATGTGCACGGGCAGAGCGGCCATCCGCTGCGCACTACGTTGAGCGAAATGGGGCCTCTGCTGCTTGGCGCGCTGCTGGAACTCACCGACAGCCAGCAGGCAGCGTTGTACGCGGCGTTCAAGGTCGCCGACCGTGAAGGCCTGCTGCTGCTCGACCTGAAGGATCTCAAGGCGCTGCTGAATCATCTCAAGGAACAGCCCGAGGTACTGGGCGCCGACAGCGCGCTGTTCACCAGCGGTTCGGCCCAGGCGCTGTTGCGCCGCCTGGCCAGCCTCGAGCAGCAAGGCGGCGAGGCGCTGTTCGGCGAGCCGGCGTTGCAGCTCGAAGACATTCTGCAGCCGGATCGCGATGGCCGTGGGCGTATTCACCTGCTCGACGCCAGCCGCCTGGTTCACGAGGCGCCGAAGGTCTACGCGACCTTCCTGCTCTGGCTGCTGGCCGAGTTGTTCGAGCAACTGCCCGAGCGCGGCGATGCCGACAAGCCAGTGCTGGCGCTGTTCTTCGATGAAGCCCATCTGCTGTTCGCCGACACCCCGAAGGCGCTGCAGGCGCGCCTGGAGCAAGTGGTACGGCTGATTCGTTCCAAGGGCGTGGGCGTGTACTTCGTCACCCAGTCGCCGGGCGATCTGCCCGACGATGTGCTGGCCCAGCTCGGCTTGCGCATCCAGCATGGGCTGCGGGCGTTCACCACCCGTGAACAGAAGGCCTTGCGCGCCGTGGCCGAAGGCTTTCGGCCCAATCCGGCGTTCGATTGCCTGAGCGTGCTCACCGAGCTGGGCATCGGCGAGGCACTAGTGGGTACGCTGGAGGACAAGGGCACGCCAGCCATGGTCCAGCGTGTCGCTATCGCGCCGCCGCAATCGCGCATAGGGCCCCTGTCGGATGGCGAGCGCGCTGCGCTGATCCGCCAATCGCCCTTGGCCGGGCAGTACGACAAACCCTTCGACCGAGAATCCGCATACGAGATTCTCACCGCCCGCGCGACCCAGGCGAGCGAGCAGGTACAGGCAGGCAAGCAGGCGCCGTCGACCGTCAGCGTGGCGGGCGAGTTTCTCGGCGGCCTGGCGAGCCAGGCGGTGAAAAGCGCCATGCGCCAAGTCGCCAATCAACTCGGTCGGCAGTTGGTACGGGGCGTACTGGGATCGCTGTTGGGCGGCAAGTCAGGTTCCAGGCGGCGCTGAGCCTGTTCGTGGGCTGCCTGGCGCAGCCCGGGAGCCGTTACGCCATCAGGCGCTTTCGGCTCTGGCCTCGGCCTTGCTGGACAGATCTTTTTCGATCTTTTCGATTTCTTTGTCGAAGGCCTGGTCCAGCAGGCTGGCCTTCTTGCGCCACGGCTTGCGTTCCGGATCCGGTTGGGCGGCATAGGTGATCACTTCACCGCCGTATACATCCTTGTAACGCTGCGCCTGGCGCTCGAGTTCGGCGCGCAGTTCGTCTTTCGTCACGATAGTACCCATGGTTTCTGATGGAGAGATGGGCAACAACGTAAGACCAGGCGGTCTCACTGATACGGTCACCACATCTTTATGAAGCCTATACCCCTTCGATAGTTCAGGTTATTCGCAGCTGCGACCGAACACGGGGCAAGCGGGTGATTATCATCAACCCGCGCGGAAAGTCCAGCACGGCAGCCCCGCGGCGTGAACCACTCGGCTCAATTCAGGGGCCGGTATTGCAAGGTGAAGGTGAGGCCTAGGCGCTGATTTTCGCTCAGTAGCACCAGGCCGGGTTTGCCGGGCAGGTGGTGGGCGTTGACCGGATGGCTGACTGGTTCGAAGCAGAAGAAGGGTTTGCCTTCGGGGCAGAACAGCAGGTAGATGCCCTGATCGCTAGCGATCTCCAGGCTGTATCCAGCGTCTGGTTCGACGATTCGCGCCTGGCCGTTCCAGCCGATGAAGGCGTTGTCGGTATGGACTGCCGGCAATTGCCGCTCCTCGGCGAAATTCCAGTGCTCAGGTAGTGAGCTCAAGCCAGTGGGCAGGCTGTTGGCATCGCATTGCCAGACCTGTCCGGCGCCGGCCTGCAGGCGCGTATGGGGCGTACGCGGAAAATACGGATGCAGGCCCAGGCCATGCCAGGTGGGGGATTTGTCGCGATGGGTGACCTGCAGGTGAATCGTCAGACGACCGTCATCCAGCTCGAAGCGCTGCTCGGCGGTGTAGGCGAACGGCGTCTGGCTCTCGAGGCGCAGCAGCGCCGAGCGCTCACTGTGCTCGATCACCTGCCAGGGTTGCTGCCAGGCGCTGCCGTGAATCGGCAGAGGCGAATTGTCGGCGTTGGCAGCCAGGGCCAGCCAGCCCTCGGGGTTGTCGAAACCGCCTCCGGTGATGCGGTTGGACCACGGCGCCAGTGGGTAGCAGCCGAGCTGGCGCGGCGTACCGGCCTTGAGCGCCTGCTCGTCGGCAGGGCGCAACAGCGGCTGGCCAGTGGCGACCACCGCCCAGTTGCCGATAGCCCCGCCAACTCCCGGTAACAGAGTGAGCTGGGTAATACCGTCGTGCAGGTGTAGAGTGTCGGTCGACATAGGGCAGTACCTGTGCAGTTATCGAGCCGTTAGGCGGAGATAAACGAAGAACGTGTCATCATACAACTCTCTGAGATATGATGCGCTTTGGCCATCCAGACGATAACGATCTCTATGGAAACTCAGAACACGCAGCCACGTGCGCGGCGCAAGCATCGCAGCCTGGCACAGGAACTGGTCGCAGAGTTGTCCCAGCGCATTCGCGACGGGGTGATCAAGCGTGGTGACAAATTGCCGACCGAGTCGGCGATCATGGAAGAGCAGGGCGTCAGCCGCACCGTGGTGCGTGAAGCGTTGTCGCGTCTGCAGGCGTCTGGCCTGGTGGAAACCCGCCACGGCATCGGCACCTTCGTGCTGGATACGCCCAATCCCGGCGGTTTTCGCATCGACCCGGCGACCATCGTCACCCTGCGTGAGGTGCTGGCCGTGCTCGAGCTGCGGATCAGCCTGGAAGTGGAATCCGCTGGTCTGGCCGCCCAGCGTCGCACGCCCGAGCAACTGGCTTCCATGCGCCAGGCGCTGGATGCGCTCAACGAGGGCGCTGCCCACGAAAGCGATGCGGTGTCGTCTGATTTCCAATTTCACCTGCAGATCGCCCATGCCACGGGCAACCGCTACTTCACCGATATCATGAGCCACCTGGGCACCAGCATCATTCCACGTACCCGGCTCAACTCGGCGCGTATCGCCCATGACGACCATGCCCATTACATGGCGCGTCTTGAGCGCGAGCACGAGCAGATCTTTGAGGCCATCGCTCGCCAGGATTCCGATGCCGCCCGTGCCGCCATGCGCCTGCACCTGACCAACAGCCGGGAGCGCCTGCGTCAGGCCCACGAGTCCGCCGAGGTGGCGGCCAAGCAGGCCTGAAGCCCGTAGACCCCCAGAGGGCTTGGGTGCCGAATCTACCTGCGTAGATCGGCACCCAAGCCCTTTTTCGTTGCCGCGAGGCGGAGGCACGGCTGATCGCATATCGGTGCTCAGGCGTCCTTGCGGTAGGTCAGCAACACGATTCCCGCCAGCACGATCGCGCCGCCGATCATCTGCATGCCACTCAGTACCTGATCCAGCAGCAGCCAGCCGAACAGCAGCGTGGCGATGGGCTCCATGTTCATCACCGGGGCGTTCTTGGCCATGTTGAGGCGCGGCACGGTGACGAACAGCATGCAGAAGGCGATGCCGTAAAGCAGCACCAGCGTTCCCAGGGCGGTCCAGCCAGTGGAATTGGCCGGCAGGTTCATGCCGCCAGGAATCAGGTCGGCGCTGCCGGCCAGTGCCATGCTGCTGAACACGATCATCAGGGTCAGCATGCTGCGCACCGAGCCGCGCAGGCTGGAGAGCTTGTGGTCAGTTATCCACAGCGCGCAGGCGAATACGCAGGCGGCCAGGAATGACGCGCTCACGCCGACGATCCACTCGGGGCCGATCTGCTCGCTGGCGCCCAGGCGCGCTGGCAAATCCAGGGCGAAAACCAGGCCCAGCAGAATCAGGCCCATCAGCATCACCGTACGGCGTGTCGGCGCCGAGCCGCCCAGTGCCCAGGTGAGCAGGGCGAGGAGGATCGGGAAGGTGTTGCCGATCAGCAGGGCCAGCGCCACGGGAATACGCGCCACGGCCGAGTACAGGCAGATGCTCTGGGTGGCGATCAACAGGCCCAGCAGCAATTGCCAGCGCCAGGCCCCAGGCGGCATCTGCAGGGCCTGGCGTTGCCACAGCACGATGCCGAGCAGCACCAGCATGGTCACGCCGGAGCGGCAGAGGATCGCCAGCAGCAGGCCGGTTTCGTTGTCGAAGGCGATACGCGCGGCAATGTGGTTGCCGGCAAAGGAGCAGGCCAGCAACGCCAGGATCATGACGGCGATGTGGCGGGGAAACAGGGCAGGGGCAGTCATAAACAATTTCCGTATCGAGTTGAGCCTTGAGCGCCTGACGGTTTGATCACCGTTCTCGCTGCGCTAAAAAAACGGCGGGTCATGCCAAGGCATGACCCGCCGCGGGTGGAGCGGTATCAGAGTACGACGCTAGGCAGCCACAGCGAGATTGCCGGGATGTAGGTCACGGCCATCAGCACCATGAACAGGGCCAGATAGAACGGCAGCAGCGCCTTCACGGTGGCTTCGATGGTCACCTTGCCGATGGCGGCGCCGACGAACAGCACCGCGCCGACCGGCGGGGTGATCAGGCCGATGCCCAGGTTGACCAGCATGATCATGCCGAAGTGTACCGGGTCGACACCGAAGGAGGTCACCACCGGCAGCAGGATCGGGGTCAGGATCAGGATCAGCGGCGCCATGTCCATGATGGTGCCCAGGGCCAGCAGCATGATGTTCACGCACATCAGGATCACGTAGCGGTTATCCGACAGGGTCAGGAACGCGGTGGTGATCTTCGACGGGATCTGCATCAGGGTCATGATGTAGCCGAACGCGGCGGCGAAGGCGATGAGGATCATCACGATCGACAGCGTGCGCACGGTGCGGTGCATCATCTTCGGCAGTTCACGCCACTTGTAGTCGCGGTAGATGAACATGGTCACGAAGAACGCCCAGATCACCGCCACGGCAGCCGACTCGGTGGCGGTGAACACGCCGGAGAGGATGCCGCCGAGGATGATGACCATGGTCATCAGGCCCCACAGGGCTTCGACGCAGATCTTGATGGCCTGACGCAGCGGGATCACTTCGCCTTTCGGGTAGTTGCGCTTCTTGGCGAACCACAGGCACAGCGTGGCCATGGTGGCGCTCATCAGCAGACCCGGGCCGATACCGGCCATGAACAGCGCGGCGATGGACACCGTGCCGCCGGCTGCCAGGGAGTAGATCACCGAGTTGTGGCTGGGCGGAGTGAGCAGCGCCTGCACCGAACCGGAAACGGTCACGGCGGTGGCGAATTCACGGGGGTAGCCTTTCTTTTCCATCTCCGGGATCAGCACCGAACCCACCGAGGCGGTGTCGGCCAGGGACGAACCGGAGATCGCGCCGAAGAAGGTGGACGCGGTGATGTTCACCAGCGACAGGCCGCCGCGCACGAAGCCCACCAGCACACCGGCGAACGCCACCAGGCGACGCGCCATGCCGCCTTCGGCCATGATCGCGCCAGCCAGCACGAAGAACGGAATGGCCAGCAGGGAGAACTTGTTGACGCCACCGGCGACCTGGATCATCACGGCATGCAGGGGGATCTCGATCCACCAGGCGCCGATCAGCGCCGCGATGCCAAGCGAATAGGCCACGGGGACGCGCAGCATGATCAGGGCAATGAAGCTGCCCACCAGAATGAGGGCATCCATTACACGGCCTCCTTGGCTTCTTCAGCGGCTTCGAAGTTGACGGCGCGGCGTTTGTGCTGGTCGCCGTAGAGGATCTGTTCGATCACGAACAACAGGGTGATGAAACCACCGACCGGAATCGGCATGTAGCTGATGCCGACGCGAACCGAAGGCAGGGTGCTGAGGAACTGGTTCCAGGTAGCCATGCACAGTTTGTAGCCCCAGATCAGCATGAACAGGGCGACGGCGCCCATCATCAGGCGTACGAACAGGGTGATGACGGGCTGCGCGCCTTGCGGCATGCGGTCGGTCAGCGAAGTCACGGCCATGTGAGCTCCGGCACGGTAGCTGGCAGCGGCACCGATAAAGGTGAACACCACCATCAACATGACGGAGATGGGCTCGGGCCAGCCCAATCCTTGCCCCAGCACATAACGGCTGAAGACGCCCCAGGGGATGATCGTGGCCATGATCACGATCGCGAGACCTGTGACGATGATGCAGGCACGATAAATGGCGTCATTGACGCCCAGAACCAGATTTTTCATGAGACTTCACCGGAAGGTGTGGAGCCGGCAGAACACCGGCTCCGTACGCTTGCGCGAGATTTTTATCAGGTCATTGAAAAGCGTCAGCGGCAACGCAGCTGGCTTTTCAAGACCTGTTACTTGACGGCTTCGATGCGCTTGATCAGATCGGCGTACTGGGCGCCGTACTTCTCACGTACCGGAGCGGTCGCGTCGTAGAACGGCTTGGTGTCGATTTCGATGAACTCGACGCCTTCGGCCTTGAGCTTCTCGTTGGACGCGTTTTCCTTGGCGACCCACAGATCACGCTCTTCCAGTTGCGCTTCCTTGGCCAGCTTCTTGACCAGGGTCTGCTGCTCCGGGGTCAGCTTCTCCCAGGTGGTCTTGGACATCAGCAGCGGCTCGGGCAGGATCAGGTGGTGCGTCTGGGTGTAGTACTTGGCTTCGCGGAAGTGGTTGTGCTCGAGCAGGGTCGGCGAGTTGTTCTCGGCGCCGTCGATCACGCCGCTCTGCAGGGCGCTGAAGATTTCACCGGTGTCCATGGCGATGCCG
Organism: Pseudomonas sp. PA1(2017); assembly: GCF_001945375.1. Taxonomy (NCBI): domain Bacteria; kingdom Pseudomonadati; phylum Pseudomonadota; class Gammaproteobacteria; order Pseudomonadales; family Pseudomonadaceae; genus Pseudomonas; species Pseudomonas sp. PA1(2017). Next base: position 101,743 of record NZ_MSXU01000013.1, on the reverse strand, counting down.
TTGCCGCCCATGGCGTTGAGGGTGTCGATGAACAGCGGGTTGCCGATCACGCGGATCTTCATGCCCTTGAGGTCTTCGATCTTGCGTACCGGCTTCTTGGTGTAGAGGCTGCGGCTGCCGGCTTCCATCCACGCCAGGCCGACCATGTTGAAGTCGGAGTTGGTGATGGAGTCGAGAATTTCCTGGCCGATTTCACCGTCCACCACCTTGCGCATGTGGTCGATGTCGCGGAACACGAACGGCATGTTGAAGACGTTGGTGGCCGGTACCACCGAGCCGACCGAGCCGAGGCTGACGCGGGTCAGCTGTACGGCACCGATCTGGGTCTGTTCGATCACTTCCTTCTCGGAGCCCAGTACGCCACCGGCGAACATGCGCGATTTGATCTCGCCGTTGGTGGCGGTATCGAGTTTCTTGCCGAGGTTTTCCATGGCCACCACGGTCGGGTAGCCGGCCGGGTGGATTTCAGCGATCTTCAGGGTGATGTCCGCCTGAGCCAGGCTGGACAGGCCGAATGCCAGCGGGAGTGCGGCGATGAGCAACTTGCGCTTGAAGTTCATGTGAAGCTCCGTTTTGTTGTTGTTGGTTTGCAGCGTTGTGTAACGGCTGGCGCCCCGCGAATCGCCAGGGCCAGGGTTGTTATCAGTGCCCGAACGGGGTTTCTGCCAGACCACTGACACCCGGTTGCAGGGCGAACACGCCCCCGGCCAGTGGTTGATCGTCCAGGTTGCCGCCCGGGCGAATCGAGGTGACGAACAGGGTGTCGAGGTTGGGGCCGCCAAAGGCGCACATGGTCGGCTTTTTCACCGGCACTTCCAGGGAGCGGTCGAGGCGCCCGGCCGGGGTGAAACGGTGAATCAGGCCGGCATCGTTGCCGCAGATCCAGTAGCAGCCATCGGCGTCCACCGCGGCGCCATCTGGGCGGCCGGGGTAGTCGTTCATGTCGACGAACAGGCGCCGGCTGTGCGGGGTGCCGCTGTCGATGTCGTAGTCGAACGCCCAGATGGCCTGCACCGAAGGATGCGAGTCGGAAAGGTACATGATGCGGCCGTCCGGGCTGAAGCCCAGGCCGTTGGGCACGATCAGGTCGTCGAGCAGCACCGGCAGGCTGGCCTGGCCGGCGCCATCGTAACGATACAGCGCGCCGACGTTGGCGCCCGCACCCATGTCCATCAGCATACTGCCGGCCCAGAAGCGCCCCTGGCGGTCGCAGCGGCCGTCATTGAAACGCATCTGCTCGCGGGCATGGCTGACCTCGACCAGGCGCTCGCCGTTCAGGCGCCCGTCGTCGCCAGCGGTGAGCTGAAAGATGCCGCTCTGCATGCCAGCGACCCAGCTGCCATCGGCGCGCTGGGCGATGCAGGCGAGCATTTCGTCGGCTTCCCAGCTTTGCGTGCTGGCGTCCGCCAGGTTCCAGCGGTACAGGCGCTTGTTGGGAATGTCGGCCCAGTACAGGGCCTGATCCCGCTCGCTCCACACTGGGCTTTCGCCCACGGCATTACGGGCATCGAGAATCAGTTCGGCTTGCTTGGGCATGTCCGACCTCTTGTTATTGTTGTCGAGGGGAGGGTGCGGTCTCAGTCGTCGCCGAACGGGCCGGCTGCCGTGAAGGCGCCGCCGTGATAGAGCGCATTCGGGTCATCCGCCGGCACTGGGGGCTGGGCCTCGACCTTGTCGCGGAATACTTCTGATGTGTCCTTGGGTGCGAAGCCCAGGTGGGCGGCCTTGCTGTTGTCCCACCACAGGGTCTTGTTCGCCGAGGCGCCGTAGACCACGGTGTGGCCGACGTTAGGCGTGGTGAGGCTGCGTTCGATCAGCTGTACCAGATCGTCGTAGCTCAGCCAGGTGCTCATCATGCGGCGGTTCAGCGGCTCGGTGAACGAGGAGCCGATGCGGATGCTGACGGTCTCGATGCCGTAGCGATCGAAGTAGAAGCTGGCCATGTCCTCGCCGTAGGACTTCGACAGGCCGTAGTAGCCATCCGGGCGACGTGGCGCGTCGGCGTCGATGGTATCGGTCTGCTTGTGGAAGCCGATGACATGGTTGGAGCTGGCGAAGATCACGCGTTTGACGCCATGGCGACGCGCCGCTTCGTAGATATGGAACACGCCACTGATGTTCGGGCCGAGGATTTCCTCGAACGGACGCTCCACCGATACGCCACCGAAGTGCAGGATGGCGTCGACGCCTTCGACCAACTGGTGAACGGCCTGTTTGTCGGCCAGATCGCAGATCTGCAACTCGATGTGCGGGCCTTCGGCCGGCGCCATTTCGGCGATGTCGGAAAGACGCAGGATCTCGGTCAGTGGCTGCAGGCGCTCACGCAGCACCTTGCCCAATCCGCCTGCCGCGCCAGTGAGCAGCAGGCGATGGAAGGGCGGTTGCGCATTGGAAGAGGTAGTCATGGCGGAAGCGGTCTCTGGTTTGTTTTTATGGAGAGCTTGTTATCGGTTGTCGTATGACGTGAGAGGATTATCAACAGCCTCCGATTGCGCTGTCAACGCAAAACCTCGGCAATCCATCTGGTATGCCAGAAACCGCAGGCGTGGTGCGTTTGCGCATGGTTTTGCGCAATGTCGACAGCCAGGAAATGACTGGTTGGTCACGGGCATTTATCGGCAGTCAGCGGTGCTTCGAGCGACGACTTTTGCGAACCCTTGGCGTATAAAAGGTCGCAGAGGGGATGGTTTTAGTTATTGTCGTACGATAACGTATCTCTACAGCCAGCGGCTGCCTCTTTCCACATGCGCTACAGGTGTTCGAAGAATGACCCCACAAGAATTAAAATCCGTCCTCTCCTCCGGTCTGCTTTCTTTCCCGCTGACCGATTTCGATGCCCAAGGCGAATTCAATCCTGAAGGCTACGTGCGCCGCCTCGAGTGGCTGGCCCCGTACGGCGCCACCGCGCTGTTCGCTGCCGGCGGCACCGGTGAATTCTTCTCCCTGGCCGCTGACGAGTATTCGTCGGTGATCAAGACCGCCGTCGATACCTGCGCAGGCAGCGTGCCGATTCTCGCCGGCGTCGGTGGCTCCACCCGGCAGGCCATCCAGTACGCACAGGAAGCCGAGCGCCTGGGCGCCAAGGGCCTGCTGCTGCTGCCGCACTACCTGACCGAAGCTTCCCAGGAAGGCGTTGCTGCTCACGTCGAGCAGGTGTGCAAATCGGTGAAGATCGGTGTGGTGGTCTACAACCGCAACGTCTGCCGCCTGAACGCGCCGCTGCTCGAGCAACTGGCCGAGCGGTGCCCGAATCTGATCGGCTACAAGGACGGCCTGGGTGATATCGAGCTGATGGTTTCCATCCGTCGTCGTCTGGGTGATCGCTTCAGCTACCTGGGCGGTCTGCCGACCGCTGAAGTCTACGCTGCGGCCTACAAGGCCCTGGGCGTGCCGGTATACTCCTCGGCGGTGTTCAACTTCATCCCGAAAACCGCGATGGATTTCTACCACGCCATCGCCAAGGACGATCACGCTACCGTCGCCAAGATCATCGACGACTTCTTCCTGCCTTACCTGGACATCCGTAACCGCAAGGCCGGCTATGCCGTGAGCATCGTCAAGGCCGGCGCCAAGATCTCCGGTTACGACGCCGGCCCGGTCCGCGCCCCGCTGACCGATCTGCTGCCGGACGAGTACGAGAAGCTGGCTGCGCTGATCAAGAAGCAAGGCGCTCAGTAAGCTTCACGCGCGAGCGGCGATACGAAAGAGCCCAGGCCTTGTGCCTGGGCTTTTGCGTTTTTGGATGGTTGTTGCAAGGCAAAAGCGGCCACTCAAACCAACCTGTGGGAGCCCCGACCTCGGGGCGAAACGATTGCAGCCTGACTGCCTATTTCGGCGGTGCCTGAGCGATTCGCCGCGAGGTCGCGGCTCCTACAGTAGATCGAATAACGACCGCTCCCGCCATATTGCAGCCATCGATCCGGCGATTACAGAACGCTTGCCCGCCTGGCGAGCAACAGATTTTCGCGCCCACAAAAAAGCCGCTGCACCCTTGAGGGCGCAGCGGCTTGGTGTTTCCTTGTCGCTTAGCTGCTGGTGATCACCTGCCCGTGTGGCCGGCGAATCTTCGTCCATTCCCTGTAGGCGGTCACGATGACCACGATCACGGTGGCGACCAGCACCGTGCCGGAGATCGGTTCGGTGATGAAGGGCATGAAGTCGCCCTGGCTGCTCATCAGGCCGCGGCGCAGGTTGGTCTCGATGATCGGGCCGAGAATGAAGCCCAGCAGCAGTGGGGTGATCGGCATCGAGGCCTTTTTCATCAGCCAGCCGAGCACGCCGAACACCAGCATGCAGCCAACGTCGAACAGGCGGTTGTTGATGCCGTAGGCACCGATCACGCAGAGCAGCATGATGATCGGCAGGAGGATGTGCTTGGGCACCGACAGGATGTGCACGAAGCCGCGCATCAGGCCGAACAGGGCGATGATCATCGCCAGGTTGGAGACCACCAGGGCCGCGAAGATGCCGTACACCAGCAGGCTCTGGGTTTCGAACAGCATTGGGCCGGGGGTGATGCCGTGGATCATGAAGCCGGCCAGCAGGATCACCGAGGTGTTGTCGCCGGGAATGCCCAGGGTCAGTAGCGGTACCATGCCGCCGCCGGTGGAGGCGTTGCCCGAGGATTCGCTGGCGATCACGCCGTCACTGACTCCGGTGCCGAACTTTTCCGGGTGCTTGGAGCGCTTCTTCGCCGCGCCGTAGGCGAGGATGTTGCACACCGCGGCGCCCAGGCCCGGCAGGACACCGATGCCGGTGCCGATCAGCGACGAGCGCAGCCAGTTGGGAAAGTGGGCGATGGTGGCCTTCACCGAAAAGCCCAGATTGCTCAGCTTATAGCTGAGTACCTGCAGCTTCTTCTGCGGTTTGCGCGATTCGGCTTCTTCGAGGATCTGCGACACCGCGAACAGGCCAATCAACGCTGGCAGCAGGGTGATGCCGGCGTCCAGTTCGTGCCAGTCGAAGGTGAAGCGCGGAAAGGCCGTGATTGGCGCCATGCCGACGAAGGAGACGGTCAGGCCAATACCCGCCGCCGCCATGCCCCGCGCCAGGGAGCCGCCACTCAGGCCGGCGACCAGGGTCAGGGAGAACAGCGCCACGGCGAAGTATTCGTAGGGGCCGAACTTGAGCGCCACCTCCGCCAGGATCGGCGACACCGCGAACAGCACCAGCAGGCTGAACACGCCGCCCAGGAACGACGAGATGATCGCCACCGACAGCGCCTTGCCGGCTTCACCGCGCACCGCCATGGGATAGCCATCGAAGGTCGTCGCCACCGAAGCCGGGGTGCCGGGAATGTTCAGCAGAATGGACGGAATCAGCCCGCCCGAGGTGCCGCCGATATACAGGCCCATGAGTAGCGACAGACCGTCCACCGGGCTCATGGCGAAGGTCACCGGGAGGAACAGTGCCACGCCCATGGTCACCGTCAGGCCGGGAATGGCGCCGATGATGATGCCCAGCACCGTGCCGCCGATGATCAGGAACAGGGTCTGGAAATTGAGAATCGACAGAATGCCTTCGATCAACATGATGAAGCTCCTTTCAGTGCGCTAGCCCAGCAGCCCGGCGGGCAGGCTGATGTCGAACACATTGACGAACAGGTAATAGGCGGCGATGGCCGTGAGCACGGCGCAGAGGCCGAACAGCCCATAGCGGCGATTGCCGTCCTTGGTCAGCACGATCATCTGGGCAAAGGCGTAGAGCACCGACGACAGCAGAAAACCCAGCGGGTCGAGCAATGCCAGGTAGATGAACATCAGCACCATGCTCAGCAGCACGGCCGGCAGGCCGCCGAACACTCCGGGCTCTGCAGCTTCGGTCTTGAGCGGTTTGCGGTTGCGGCCACCGGTGCGCCAGGTGGACGCGGCGATCACCAGGCCGACGATGAACAGCAGCAGGGCGGTCAGGCGCGGCATGAACGAGGCGCCGACACCAATGGCGGCGAAGTCCTTGAGGTTGGCGGAGGCGACGAACATCGCCACGGCACCGAGTATCACCGCCGAGCCGGTGATCAGGTCGCGGTAATCGCGAAGGGCAAATCGAGACATGCAGACTCTCCCGCGCCGCTCGGCAACGCCGCGCGGCGGATGGAAACAGGCGAGGGCGCCGCCTGGCGACGCCATGGATGCCGAGCAGGCAGGCCTATTGGCCGCGCAGCAGGCTCTGGTACTGCTGCAGGGTTTGTTGCTGTGCCTTGGCGAACGCCGCACCCTCTTCCGGGCCGAGGTAGGTCGGGGTCACCAGCATCTTCCTGGCTTCTGCCTGGTACTCGGGGTTGTCGACCACGCGCTTGACCGCTGCGGAGAACGTCTCGACCACATCGGGCGGTGTTTGCTTGGGCATGGCGAAGAAGAAGAACTTGCTGAAGCTGGCCGGGAAGCCCTGTTCGGCGGTGGTCGGCTCGTCAGCGATCAACGGGTTGCGTTCATCGGAGAGCAGCCCGAGGCTGACGAAGCTGCCTGCCTTCAGGTAGTCGCGCACCAGGTTGTACTGGACGTTGATCAGATCCACGCGGGCGCCGCGCAGGGCGACGATCTTGGCGGTGTTCCCGCCCACGTCGATCAGATTCATCTTCACGCCCAGTTCCTCCTCAAGCGCCACGCCCACCAGGTGCGGATAGCCGCCGGTGAGCATGCCGAAGCGGGTTTTGCCGGGGTTAGCCTTGGCGTAGTCGACGAAGGATTTCATGTCCTTGTAGGGCGCATCCTTGCCGGTCACCAGAATGGTGGTGTCGTCTTCCATGGCCACGGCGACCATCTGGAAATCGTCGATATCGATGTCCGACAGGCCAGCCAGTTTCGGCACCATGGCCTCGCCATGGAAAAACAGCGCGGTGTAGCCATCGGGCTTGGCCGACATCACGCGGCGCATGCCGATGGTGCCACCGCCGCCATCGACGTTCACCGCCACCAGCGGTTTGCCCAGCTCCTTTTCCAGGTAGCGGTTGAAGACCCGGGCGTTGACATCGGTGTCCCCGCCGGGGGCGATGGGCAGAACCACCTGGATGGCCTTGTTCGGGTAGCTGTCATCAGCCTGGACGTGAGTGGCAGCGGCGCTCATGCAAAGCGCGGCGACCAGGCCGAGTGCAGTGCGTAGGGAGGTCTGTGGCATGAAGTGATTCCTTCTCTTGTTGTTGTGCATGGCGGAGCTCGGCGAGCAGCGAGCTGCCGATTTCGGCGCAGCCGATCAGGGCCGCGTTGGTGCGGGATATCGCGATGGAGGAGAGCGCTGGCTCAGCCGTATGTTCTTGGCGACCTTGCGCAGGGCGCTGGGCTGAACGAGGCAGGCATCCGCTGGTGCGTCGCGCCTGCGGGAGAGGGCAGTGGCCGGATGGAGCGGGTAGTGGGTGTCGTCATGTAGCGCACCTTTGTCATTGTTCGAATAACGAGGCTTTCCAAGCGAAGTCATCGTATGACTTGGTTGCCAGCCGTCTGAGGCGATTCAGGCGTGCGGCAACCTTGTCGTCAGGCTGGAAAGCGACTTTTCTTCAATATAAAGCATAGAAATAGCCATGTAATTGGAGAATTATTGAGGTTTTGGCTAATTTTTGGACAATTCGGGGCTTTGTGCCTAGAGCCAGCCGATGGTCTCGATCACGAAGAAAAATGCATCGAGATGCTTGGATTTTTTATAGTTGTACGATAACGTATGACGTCAGTTGCCGGTAACGGCCTCCATGTCCTCATCCAAGGGTGTAAGAAGAATGACTCCACAAGAATTAAAAACCGTCCTCTCCTCCGGCCTCCTGTCGTTCCCGCTGACCGACTTCGACGCTGCCGGTGAATTCAACCCGGCAGGTTACGTCCGCCGCCTGGAGTGGCTGGCCCCGTACGGCGCCACCGCGCTGTTCGCCGCCGGCGGCACCGGTGAGTTCTTCTCCCTGGCCGCTGACGAGTATTCGTCGGTGATCAAGACTGCCGTCGATACCTGCGCAGGCAGCGTGCCGATTCTCGCCGGCGTCGGTGGCTCCACCCGCCAGGCCATCCAGTACGCACAGGAAGCCGAGCGCCTGGGTGCCAAGGGCCTGCTGCTGCTGCCGCACTACCTGACCGAAGCCTCCCAGGAAGGCGTCGCCGCTCACGTCGAGCAGGTGTGCAAATCGGTGAAGATCGGTGTGGTGGTCTACAACCGCAACGTCTGCCGTTTGAACGCCGATCTGCTCGAGCAACTGGCCGAGCGTTGCCCGAACCTGATCGGCTACAAGGATGGCCTGGGTGATATCGAGCTGATGGTCTCCATCCGTCGCCGCCTGGGCGAGCGCCTGACCTATCTGGGCGGCCTGCCGACCGCCGAAGTCTACGCTGCGGCCTACAAGGCCCTGGGCGTGCCGGTCTATTCCTCGGCGGTGTTCAACTTCATCCCGAAAACCGCGATGGACTTCTACCACGCCATTGCCCGCGAAGATCACGCCACCGTCGGCAAGATCATCGATGATTTCTTCCTGCCGTACCTGGACATCCGTAACCGTAAATCCGGCTACGCGGTGAGCATCGTCAAGGCGGGCGCCAAGATCTCCGGCTACGACGCCGGCCCGGTCCGCGCCCCGCTGACCGAGCTGCTGCCAGGCGAGTACGAGCAGCTTGCGGCGCTGATCGACGCCCAGGGCGCGCAGTAACGGTCATCCACGACTGGCTGCGCGTCGGCCAGTCGGCGACGCTGCCGCTCCACAAGCCCGGGCCTCGTGCCCGGGTTTTTTCGTTCTGCCAGGCGCCATCCGATTACCGCGGGATCTCTGGTTACTGCCCGGCCGGCTGGTTAAGATGCGCGATCCTTCACGCAGCCAGCGGCCCGTCATGGCAAAGAAATCTCGCGCTTCATCTTCCTCCACGCCTGCGAGCAAGGGCGCGAGCGTGACGCTGATCGACGTGGCCAAGGTGGCCGGCGTTTCGCCGATCACCGTGTCCCGCGCTCTGCACCGGCCCGACGTGGTCAGCGAAAGCGCCCGCAAGAAGGTGCTCGAAGCCGTGCGGGTGACCGGCTATGTGCCGAACATGCTGGCTGGCGGACTGGCCTCGAACAAGAGCCGGCTGGTGGCGATTTTCGTGCCGACCATCGCCCACTCGATCTTCGCCGAAACCGTACAATCGCTGATGGATCACCTGACCACCGCGGGCTACCAGACGATGATCGGCCTGACCGGCTACTCGGCCGAGCAGGAAGAGCGGCTGCTCGGCGCGGTGCTTGGTCGGCGCCCCGATGGCATCGTGCTGACCGGCACCCTGCACACCGAGGAAAGCCGGCTACGTTTGCAGGCGGCGGGCATTCCGGTGGTCGAGGCCTGGGACCTGGGCGCATCGCCCATCGACATGCAGGTGGGGTTCTCCCATGAGAAGGTCGGCCAGGCGATTGCCGATCACCTGCACGGCAAGGGCTACCGCCGCTTCGCCATCGTTTCGGTCGATGACTCCCGGGCGCTCAAGCGCGGCAGCAGCGTGATCGACCAGCTCAAGGCGCTGGGCATCGACGAGGTGCCCATGGCGGTGCTCGCCGCGCCTGCCACCCTGCAGAGCGGCAGGGAAGGGCTGCGTCAGCTGCTTGCCGACGGGCACGCTCCGCAGGTGATCGTCTGCAGTTCGGATACCGTGGCCCAGGGCATCCTGGCAGAGGCGGCGAGCCGGGGCATCGAGGTGCCGGGTCAGCTGGCCGTCATGGGCTTCGGGGATCTGTCCAGTGCTGCCCATCTTCATCCGGCACTGTCGACGGTGAACATCGATGGTCGGCGCATGGGCAAGCACGTCGCCAGTGCGCTGCTGCAGCGTTTTCGCGACGGTGACGAGCAGCAGCCGGTGCGGCTGGACACCGGTTTCACGCTGATCGACCGCGAAACCACCTGACCCGAATCAACCTCTCATCAGACAACTGACAACGTAACAAGAAATTGCTTGAATGATTGCGCAATCATAGTAAAGTCGACTGTGTAGCGAACTGCGTAGTGCCGTATCGAATGCTGCATTGATTGCGCAATCATCGATTGCCGATCTGCCAGCCAGGCGCCGTCAGCCAATAAGGATAATAAAACCGTGAAAAACAGTATCCGCACGTCCTCTCCATGCCCCAACACGGGCAGTTTCCGTTCGTCCCTGTCTGCGTCCAACGCTTCGAAACCCTATCCGGGTGTCGCGACGGCTCCTGCCACGAGCTAGCCGGCCAGATACAACTCCGTTTTCAAACTTCATGACCCCGCCCTTGGGCGGCTGGCGCGTCCGGACGCGCCTGTCAGCAATAAAAATAACATCGAGGTGAGATCTCCATGGGAGACACAAAGAAAACCCACGTCCGTTACCTGATACTGCTGATGCTGTTTCTGGTAACCACCATCAACTACGCCGACCGCGCCACCATTTCCATCGCAGGCTCCAGCATGCAGAAGGATCTGGGTATCGATGCGGTAACCCTCGGCTACATCTTCTCCGCCTTCGGCTGGGCCTACGTGATCGGGCAGATCCCGGGTGGCTGGCTGCTCGACCGCTTCGGTTCCAAGCGCGTATATGCCGCCGGCATTTTCATCTGGTCGCTGTTCACCCTGCTGCAGGGCTTCGTCGGCATGATGCCGGTGGCCTGGGCGGTGGTGACCCTGTTCGTGCTGCGCTTCATGGTCGGCTTCGCCGAAGCGCCGTCGTTCCCGGGTAACGCCCGTATCGTCGCGGCCTGGTTCCCGACGGCCGAGCGCGGTACCGCATCGGCGATCTTCAACTCGGCGCAGTACTTCGCCACCGCACTGTTCGCGCCGCTGATGGGCTGGATCGTCTATTCCTTCGGCTGGGAGCACGTGTTCGTGGTCATGGGCGTACTGGGCATCGTCTTCGCCGGCATCTGGATGAAGACCATCTACAACCCCAAGGAACACCCGCGTATCAGCGCTGCCGAGGTCGAGCACATCGCCAGCAATGGCGGCCTGGTCGACATGGATCAGGCCAAGGGCAGCGGTGGGCCGAAGTGGCACTACATCACCCAATTGCTGACCAACCGCATGATGGTCGGCGTGTACCTGGGCCAGTACTGCATCAACGCCATCACCTACTTCTTCCTCACCTGGTTCCCGGTTTACCTGGTCCAGGAGCGTGGCATGACCATCCTCAAGGCCGGCTTCATCGCCTCCTTGCCGGCGATCATGGGTTTCGTCGGCGGCGTGCTCGGCGGGGTGATCTCCGACTGGCTGCTGCGCCGTGGCAATAGCCTGACCCTGGCGCGCAAGCTGCCTATCGTCTGCGGCCTGATGCTGTCGACCAGCATGGTGCTGTGCAACTACGTGTCGGCCGAATGGATGGTGGTCGGTTTCATGACCCTGGCCTTCTTCGGCAAAGGTCTCGGCGCCCTTGGCTGGGCCGTGGTCTCGGACACCTCGCCCAAGCAGATCGCGGGCCTGTCCGGCGGCCTGTTCAACACTTTCGGCAACATCGCCTCGATCACCACGCCTATCGTCATCGGCTACATCATCAGCGCCACCGGCTCGTTCAAGTGGGCACTGGTGTACGTTGGCGCCAACGCCCTGGTCGCGGTGTTCAGCTACCTGTTCATCGTCGGTCGCATTCAGCGCGTGGTGCTGAAGGATGAAAATGGCCAGGCGCTTGGCGAACAGGCTTCGCCCGCTCCGGCAACCTGACCGCTCGCGGCCTCGCCTGGCACCGGCAGGCGAGGCCATGACCGTGCTTTTACAACAAGAAAAGGATTAGCCCCATGGATCTCATTCAACATCAGGACTCCCCGCGATACATCCGCCTGCATCCCGATGACAACGTCGGCGTGGTGGTCAACGAACAGGGGGTGGCGGCCGGTGGCCGTTTTGCCGACGGCCTGGAGGCGTTGGAGGGCATTCCCCAGAGCCACAAGGTGTCGCTGGTGGCGATTGCCGAAGGCGGCAACGTGGTGCGCTACGGGGAAGTGATCGGCTACGCCCTGAATCCTATTCCTGCCGGCACCTGGGTGACCGAGGCGCTGTTGCGCATGCCCGAGCCGCCGGTGCTGGACAACCTGCCCAAGGCGACCATCAAGGCACCGACGCCCGAACCGCTGGACGGCTACACCTTCGAAGGCTTCCGCAATGCCGATGGCACCGTCGGCACGCGCAACATCCTTGGCGTCACCACCACGGTGCAGTGCGTGGTCGGCGTGCTCGACCACTGCGTCGAGCGCGTGCGCAAGGAAATCCTCCCCAAGTATCCGAATGTCGATGACGTGGTGCCGCTGTCGCACAGTTACGGCTGTGGCGTGGCGATCAACGCACCGGACGCCGTGGTGCCGATCCGCACGCTCTACAACATCAGCCGCAACCCCAACCTGGGCGGCCAGGCGCTGGTGATCAGCCTGGGCTGCGAGAAACTGCAGGCCAACCAGCTGATGGACGGTGACGCCCTGACCTGCGGCCAGGACGAGGAAGAGTGGCTGTTCCGCCTGCAGGATTCGGGCACCGGTTTCGCCGGCATGATCGAGCAGATCATGGGCATGATCGAAGATCGCCTGAAGGTGCTCGATCAGCGTCGCCGCGAAACCGTGCCGGCTTCCGAGCTGGTGGTGGGCATGCAGTGCGGCGGCAGCGACGCCTTCTCCGGCATCACCGCCAACCCGGCGCTGGGCGTAGCGGCCGACCTGCTGGTACGGGCCGGCGCCACCGTGATGTTCTCCGAGAACACCGAGGTGCGTGATGGAATCCATCTGCTGACTCCGCGCGCCGCCAGCGTCGAAGTGGCCGATGCGCTGATCCGCGAAATGGACTGGTATGACCGCTATCTCGAGCGTGGCATGGCTGATCGCAGCGCCAACACCACGCCGGGCAACAAGAAGGGCGGCCTCAACAACATCGTCGAAAAGGCCATGGGCTCGATCGCCAAGTCCGGCAACAGCCCGATCGTCGGCGTGGTCTCGCCCGGCGAGCGGATTCGCGGCAAGGGCCTGTGGTTCTGCGCCACCCCGGCCAGCGACTTCATCTGCGGCACCCTGCAACTGGCCGCCGGCATGAACCTGCACATCTTCACCACCGGCCGCGGCACGCCCTACGGTCTGTCCATGGTGCCGGTGATCAAGGTGGCCACCCGCACCCAGCTGGCCGAACGCTGGCCGGACCTGATTGATGTCGACGCCGGGCAGATCACCTCGGGGCGCATGTCCCTCGAGGAAATGGGCTGGCACATCTTCCAGCTCTACCTGGACATCGCCAGCGGCAAGCAGCAGACCTGGGCCGAGAAGCATCGCCTGCATAACGATCTGGTGCTGTTCAATCCCGCCCCAGTCACCTGAGAACCCGCCCCAAGT
>NZ_MSXU01000013.1:1768-88482 GCF_001945375.1 Pseudomonas sp. PA1(2017) | reverse complement strand
AGCTGCGCGTCGGCCCTGCGGCGTTAAAAACAGGCTCGGAATGCTCATGTACACCAGTACACTCCGCTTCCTCGCCTGTTTTTGCCTTGCAGGGCTCTAGCTCGCAAGACTTGAAGCGGGTTCTTTTCTGAAGAGATCCCGAGCCGCCTCGCTTTCGCCCGTGCCGAGGCAGGTATCATCCGCACTTCGATATCCACGATAGGAGAGCTGCATGAGTCGTCCCACCGTGCTTCAGGTCGGTCGTTTCCCGCCACGTTTCAATGAGCGCCTGCAGCGCGACTATCAACTGATCCGCCTGTGGGAGCAGAAGGAGTTGCTCGCCGAGCGCGGTGCCGAGATCGATATCGTCGTGACCTCGGCGCGCTACGGCTGCTCGGCCGAGCAACTGGCGCAGATGCCCAACCTCAAGGCCATCTGCAGTTTCGGTGTCGGCCATGATTCGATTGCCGTCGATGAGGCCAAGGCCCGTGGCATCGTCATCAGCACCACGCCGGACGTGCTCAACGAATGCGTGGCCGACACGGCCATTGGCCTGGTGATCGACACCGCCCGGCAGTTCGCTGCATCCGACCAGCACGTGCGCCAGGGTAAATGGCTCAAGGGCCAGTACCCGCTGACCCGCAAGGTCAGTGGCAAGAAGCTGGGCATCGTCGGCTTCGGGCGGATCGGCAAGGAAATCGCCAAGCGCGCCGCGGGCTTCGACCTGGACATCCGCTACCACAACCGCCGGCCTGACCCGAGCACTACTTACGGTTACGAGGCCGACCTCAAGGCACTGGCAAGCTGGGCCGACTTTCTGGTGCTGGCCTGCCCTGGCGGTGCCTCCACCCATCACCTGATCGACGCCGAGGTGCTCGCCGCCCTGGGCGCTGACGGCATTTTGGTCAACATTTCCCGCGGTAGCGTGGTGGACGAGCAGGCGCTGGTCGCCGCGCTACAGGCCGGCACACTCGGCGGCGCAGGGCTGGACGTTTTCGAGGACGAGCCGCGGGTGCCCGAGGTGCTGTTCGCCATGCCCAATGTGGTGCTGTTGCCCCACGTAGGCAGCGCCACCGAGGAAACCCGGCTGGCCATGGAGAACCTGGTGTTCGATAATCTCGATGCCTTTATTGAGCGTGGTGAGCTGATCACCCCGCTCTGAGAACATGCTCACGATCTGCTGCGCGTCGGCCCTGCGGCGTTAAAAGCCCGCTCGGACTGCTCATTTACAGCTCGTAAACTCCGCGTCCTCGCCTGCTTTTGCCTTGCATGGCTCTAGCTCGCTAGATCGTGAGCATGTTCGAACCGAATAGGCGAGCCGCGCAAGCGGCTTCGCTTATACGCGCCGGGCCACAAGCCCGAACGCGGTTTCTACCCTCGAGCGACACCCGGTGCGCCACAAGCGCACCGGTTCTCTAGGCCACCGTGGCCTCACGCCTTGCGATGAATGCCGTCATCAGCTGGTTGCCATCGAGAATGTCGGTGCAGATCGCCTGGCGCGCCGCCGCGCCATCACCCTTCTGCAGGGCATGGAAAACCTCCCAGTGATGCTCGATCGCCATGCGTTCGCTGAAGTCGCCATAGGCACGGGCGATCAGCGGCCCGGTGCGCATCCACAGGCTGTCGAGTACGTCGCGCAGCAGTGGCATGCCGGCGATATCGGCCAGGGCGAAGTGAAATGCCTGGTTGAGCTTCAGTGCCGCGATCAGGTCGCCGTCGTGCACCGCCTCCAGGTTGTCGCGGATGTTGCGCTCGAGCATCTTCAACTGTTCGGCGCTTACCTTGCCGGCCGCGGTTTCGGCGGCTAGGCCTTCGAGCGCCAGGCGAATGCTGCGGATTTCCGCGTACTGCTCCAAGGTCAGCACCGGCACGCGGATGTCGCGCGGGGTCTTCAGGATCAGCGCCTTTTCCTTCGCCAGCTGCAGGATCGCGTCGCGTACCGGGGTGACGCTGGTGCCCAACTGTTCGGCCAGGTCGCGGATGCGCAGGCGGTCGTCCGGCTGGAAACGGCCGGTGATCAAGGCCTCGCGCAGCAAGGCGTAAACGCCACTACCCAGGTAGGTGTGGCTGAGACCGTCGATGGGGTATTTCATGGTGGTGACTTCCAGGGCGCAGGCCAGGCGATTCTACCTTGCGAGGCTTCATACGTGCTGGCCACCGTTGACGTGAATTTCTGCGCCATTGACGTAAGTCGCCCCGGACGTGCAGAGAAAATACACCAGCGACGCGACTTCCTCGGGTTTGCCCAGGCGATGCATGGGAATATCACGCTCGACGATCTGCTCGGTACCCGACGACAGGATCGAGGTGTCGATTTCGCCCGGCGCAATGGCGTTCACGCGCACCCCGTGGCAACCGAATTCGTGGGCCATCTCGCGGGTCAGTGCCGCCAGCCCCGCCTTGGAGGCGGCATAGGCGGAGCCGGCGAAAGGATGCACCCGTGAGCCGGCGATGGAGGTGACGTTGATGATGCTGCCCTGGGCTGCCTTCAGTTCCTCGAACAGCCCGCGGGCGAGCAGGGCGGTGGAGAACAGGTTGACGTTGAACACTTTGGTCCAGGTGGCGTAGTCGCTGCCCAGCACGCCCAGGCGTTCGCCCTCGCTGCCTTTGGGCGACATGCCGGCGTTGTTGACCAGTGCATCCAGCCGCCCGCCGAGCTTCTCGCGGATCAGCGGCAGGCTCTCCTGCAAGTGCTCGATGTCCTCGAGGTCCAGATGAATATGGTTGAGCTTGCCCTCGGCCCAGGGGCATTCGGCGACCCAGTCATGGCGCGAGGCGGTGAAGATGCGCCAGCCCGCCGCGTTGAAGTGTTTGACCGTCGCATGGCCGATGCCCCGGCTGGCGCCGGTCAGCAGCAGGGTTTTCTGATCGCTCATGGCATTTCTCCGCAGTGGTGGGGCTTGCGCAAGCACTGTAGCTGGGCAAATAATCGCTCAATGAAAAATAT
Source organism: Pseudomonas sp. PA1(2017) (assembly GCF_001945375.1). Taxonomy (NCBI): domain Bacteria; kingdom Pseudomonadati; phylum Pseudomonadota; class Gammaproteobacteria; order Pseudomonadales; family Pseudomonadaceae; genus Pseudomonas; species Pseudomonas sp. PA1(2017). Next base: position 85,556 of record NZ_MSXU01000013.1, on the reverse strand, counting down.
GATGCATCATAAATTTCAGGATGCTTTAATGATTCCGCCGTGCACGCCAATAACAACAAATAGATGGCCTAGTGGACCTGCTCAGCTCCCCAGCGCCGTGCCAATGGTTCTTGTCGGTAAAGCACCGGTGTTTCTTCCTTGAAGCTGCCCTTACCCAACCAGAGCCTCGGCCCTGCCAGGAGCAACCCTCAATGTTCAAGAAAACCGCACTACTGATCGCCCTCGCCAGCAGCGCCGCCATGTCGCAAGCGGCTGAAAAACTCGCCGTGGTTTCCTTTGGCGGTGACAACAAGGTGGTTCAGGAATCAGCGTTCTACAAACCCTTCGAGGCGCGCGAGAAGGTGCGCATCGAAGCCTCCGCGTATAACGGCGAGATGGCCAAGATCAAGGTCATGGCCGATACCGGGCAGGTTTCCTGGGACGTCGTCGAAGTGGAGACCCCGGAACTGATCCGTGGTTGCAGTGAAGGGCTGTTCGAGCCGCTGGACTGGGCGAAGATCGGCAAGCGTGAGGATTTCATTCCCGAGGCGGTGAGCGATTGCGGCGCCGGGATCTTCATCTGGTCGACGGTACTGACCTACGACGGCAGCAAGCTCAAAGGCGCCCCCGCGGGCTGGGCGGATTTCTGGGATGTGCAGAAATTCCCGGGCAAGCGCGGCCTGCGTCGTGGCGCCAAGTTCACCCTGGAGTTCGCCCTGCTTGCCGACGGCGTGGCGCAGGCCGATCTGTACAAGGTGCTGGACACCGAAGAAGGCGTCGAGCGGGCGTTCCGCAAGCTCGATCAGCTCAAGCCCAACATCCAGTGGTGGGAAGCCGGCGCGCAGCCGCTGCAATGGCTGGCCGCCGGTGACGTGGTGATGACCTCGGCCTACAACGGCCGCGTGACCACGGCGCAGAAGGAAGGCCGCGACTTCGTCATGCAATGGAACGGCAGCCTCTACGACCTCGATCACTGGGCCATCGTCAAAGGCAGCAAGAACAAGGAGCTGGCCGAGAAGTTCATCGCCATGGCCAGCACGCCCGAGTTGCAGAAGGTCTATGCCGAGGGCATTCCCTATGGCCCGACCAACACCCATACCATGGCGCTGATCGACCCGGCCATACAGGGCAGCCTGCCGACGGCGCCGCAGAACCTCAAGAACGCCCGCGCCATGGATATCGAGTTCTGGATCGACCACGGCGAAGACCTGGAGCAGCGTTTCAACGCCTGGGCCAGCAAGTAAAAGAGGTAACAGGCCCCGGGAGTGTCAGCGGGCCGTGCCGCAAAATTCGGGTACGGCCGGATTGCTCCTTGGGGTCTTGTTTTATCACAACAGGCAGTACATGAATTTAACGAGGGCCAGATCCTGGCGGAGTGTATGGATGTGTCGCTGAATACCCAGGTTGTGCATGACCCCTTATTGCAGGCGCAGCCGGCGCAGGTCAGCGCGGTGCGCGCCGGAATCATCGCCAGCGAGTGCTTTGGCGTGCTGGGCGGCGTTCGCCCGTTGGCTGGTGAACGCGACCTGAATTTCCAACTCGCCTGCGCGGACGGTACGTCCTATCTGCTGAAGATTTCCCATCCGCTGGAAAACCCTCAGGTGGTGGATTTCCAGAACCAGGCGCTGCTGCAGATCCAGCGCGCCGATCCCGAGCTGCCGGTGCAGCGTGTGTATGCCGCGCGTGACGGTCGCTATCAGGCCGCGGTCGATATCGATGGCCAGACCATGCTGGTGCGTCTGCTGTCGTTCGTCGAAGGGCTGCCTTTGCATCAGGTCAGCGCGCGTAGTGCCGGGTTGCGCCATAACCTGGGCGACGCCATGGCGCGGCTCGACAGGGCGCTGGCTGACTTCAGGCATCCTGCATCTGAACACGAGCTGCTCTGGGATATGCAGCAAGCCGCCCGGCTACGGCCGCTTTTGGCGCATATCGATGACCAGCCACTGCGCGCGCTGGTGGGCGAGGCGCTGGACGCTTTCGAGGCGCACGCCCTGCCGCGTTACCCGACCCTGCGTCGTCAGGTGATCCACAACGACCTCAACCCGCATAACGTCATCGTCGACCCCCTGCGGCCCGAGTGTGTGCTGAACATCCTCGATTTCGGCGATATGGTCGAGGCGCCGCTGATCAACGAGGTCGGCGTCGCCGCGGCGTACCAGCTTGGCCATGGGGGAGACGTGCTGGCGCCGGCCCTGGACTTCGTGGCCGCCTATCACCGATGCAACCCGCTGCGTGACGAGGAACTGGATATCCTCGGTGAGCTGATCGCCACGCGGTTGGTGATGACCATCGCCATCACCGCCTGGCGCGCCAGCTTGCACCCGGAAAATCGCGATTACATCCTGCGCAACGTACCCCAGGCCAGCGCCAGCCTGCGCGGTCTGGCGGCCAGCGAGCCGGCGCTGGTGCGCCAACGAATCCATCAAGCCTGCCGGGGAGCCTTGCAGCCATGAGCATGATCAACGGCTTCAGTGCGGCGGATGCCGAACGGCTGAGTGAAAGGGAGCGCAGCCTCATCGAGCGCCGCGAACGGCTGCTCGGCCCGGCCTACCGGTTGTTCTACGAGCGCCCGCTGCACACCGTGCGCGGCGAGGGTGTATGGCTCTACGACGCTGCGGGGCGGCGTTACCTGGATGCCTACAACAACGTGGCATCCATCGGCCATTGTCACCCGCGCGTGGTGCAGGCGATTGCCGAGCAGGCGGCGGTGCTCAATACCCACACCCGATATCTGCAGGAAGGCATTCTCGATTATGCCGAGCAGTTGCTGGCGACCTTCCCGGCCGGGCTCGAACAGGTGATGTTCACCTGCACCGGCAGCGAGGCCAATGACCTGGCGCTGCGCATCGCCCGCCACTACACCGGCGGCACCGGAGTGATCATCACCCGTTTCGCCTACCACGGGGTGACCGGCGATATTTCCGCGCTGTCGCCATCGCTGGGCGCCAGTATCCAGCTTCCCGGCCATGCCCGTACCGTGCGCGCCCCGGATGTCTATCGCCTCGGGCCCGAGGCGGGCAAGCTGTTCGCTGAAGACGTGCGGGCCGCCATCGCCGATCTGCGCGCCCACGGCATTAAGCCGGCGGCGCTGCTGATCGACGGCATCTTCGCCAGCGATGGCATCTTCGCAGGGCCCGAAGGCTGTATCGCCGAAGCGGTTGCGGTCGCCCAGGCAGAGGGGTTGCTGTACATCGCCGATGAAGTGCAGTGCGGCTTCGCTCGCACCGGTTCGCACATGTGGGGGTTTCAGCGCCATGGCGTGCAGCCGGATCTGGTCAGTCTCGGCAAACCCATGGGCAATGGCCAGCCGATCGCGGGCGTGGTCGTGCGCCCCGAGGTACTCGAACCCTTTGGTCGCAGCATGCGCTACTTCAATACTTTTGGCGGCAACCCGGTGTCCTGTGCCGCCGGCCAGGCCGTGCTCGACGTGATCCGCGACGAGGGGCTGCTGCAGCGCTCGGCGCAGGTCGGCGATTACCTGCTGGCGGGTATACGCCGCCTGGCCGGGCGCCACGAGCTGATCGGCGATGTGCGCGGGGCGGGGATGTTCATCGGCGTCGAGTTGGTCAGTGATCGGGCCAGCAAGGCGCCGGCGGCCGAGCAGGCCAAGCGGGTGGTCAACGGCATGCGCGAGCGCGGCGTGCTGATCAGCGCGGCCGGGCCCTTGGAGAACATCCTGAAGATTCGGCCGTTGCTGGCGTTCGAGCAGGCGCATGCGGATTTGCTGATCGATGCATTGGATGAGGCCTTGCAGGCCTTGGTGTGAGCCGCTCAGGCCCGCCGAAGGAATTCGGCGGGCACCGCTTCGGTCAGCCAGACGCCGTTGTCGGCCTGGAAGAACGCGAAGCCCTGCTCGTGCATGCGTAGCGCGTCGATCTCGAGGATCACCGGGCTGCCGTAGCGCTGGCCGACCTGCTGGGCAGTTTCCATATCCCGAGACAGGTGCACATGATGGCGCGCTCCGGCGATCAGGCCCTGGCCTTCGATGGATTCCAGAAAGCGACTGGCGGTGCCGTGGTAGAGGCGTTCGGGCGGCTTTTTCCGAACGTGCTGCAGTTGCACCTGGGCGGTCGAATGACCCTGGGCAGCGCGGATCCTGCGACCGTCAGCGGACAGGCTGAAACGCTTCTTGTCGCTGCTGGCAACCACGTCTTCGATGGTTTCGATATCCAGCGCGCGACCGCTGTGTGCTGCGCCTTCGATCAGTGCGTCGATGTCGGCCCAGCCTTCGCTGTCCAGCTGCAGACCTATGGCTTGGGGCTCATGACGCAGCACGTAGCTGAGGAGTTTGCTGGTTTCGTCGCGGCTCATCTTTTAATTACATCCATGTCATAAAACGGGGCTCAGGCGCCGGGTTTGCTATCCAAGGCCTTGCAGCTGGCCGCATAGTTCTGTTTGCAGGCGCTTTGGAACAGGCGGCGGGCCTGGTCTGGGTCGCGCTGAACGCCGTCGATGCCGCGCATGTATAGGTTGCCGAGAATATGCTGCGCCATGGGATTGCCGCTACTGGCGGACTGGTTCAGGTACTTGAGCATGGCGGGCGGGTTGCGAAACTCCGGGTTGTCCCGGCCGGTGTAGAGGTAAGCCAGGCTGACGGCGGCCTCGGCGTGGCCGCGGTCGGCTGCCTGTTTCCACCAGTATTCGGCCTGCTTGAGGTCCTTCTGCGGCTTGCCGACGAAATAGAAACTGCCCAGTTTGAACTGGCTGTCCAGGTCGCCCCGTTGTGCCAGGGCGGTCAGGCGCTGAAAGTCACCTTCGGCGGCCTGCTGCTCGGGGGACGCCGCGCCTGTTGGGTTCTGGTTCGCAGGCGCCTGGGGCTGGTGGCGGTTGGCGCAACCGGCGAGCAGGGCGAGAACGCTGGCGAGCAGCAACGGCGTGGTGAATACGGACAGTCGGGTCATGCTTGGGCTCCGGGAAGGACGGCTTGCGCCTCATGTCGAGAGCCGTCGGTGCTGCGATTATTGTCGAGATTCGACCTGCTGGTCGGCAAACCGTTCGCCTGCCGGTGAACGATGCTGCTTGGTTGCGTGAAATTAATCGTGTATTTTTTCATGAAATAATCGCTCGATAATTTCATTCCATGTTCCGGCAGTCCCCTCGGCATCTCGCCACCTACTATGCAGGCTGTTATCCAGGCCCTATCCCCGAGCGTGCTCGCCTCGAAGAGGACCTGGACTGCGACGTGGTGATCGTCGGAGGCGGCTTCAGCGGTTTGCATTGTGCCCTGCGCCTGGCGGAGGCCGGCAAACGGGTGATCATGCTGGAGGCCAGCCGCGTGGCCTGGGCGGCCTCGGGGCGCAACGGTGGGCAGGCGCTGCTGGGTTGGTCATGCGATATGCCGCCGTTGGAAAAGGCCCTTGGCCTCGACGGTGCCCGGCAGCTTTGGGACAGCATGTGCTGGGCCGCCGATGAGCTTCGCGAGTTGCCGGCGCGCCATGGTTTCGAGGTGGATTACCGTGTCGGCAGCCTGTGGACGGCGGTACTGCCGCGCCGGGTCGGGCAGCTTCGTGAGGCGCAGAATGAGGCGCTGCAAAAATGGGGCTACCACGACCTGCGGCTGATCGAAGGCGCGGAGCTGCGCGAATGGATCGACAGCCCGCGTTACGTGGCGGCGCTGCATGACGCCAGGGGCGCCCACCTCGACCCGCTCAAGCTGGCCCAGGGGTTGGCGGCTGCTATCGAGAAGGCCGGCGGCCGTATCTACGAGCAGACCCGAGCCCTGGCCTACGAAACGCTGCCGGAAGGCTACCGCGTGCGCACCGCGCATGGCGAGGTGCGCGCTGATGTATTGGTTCTGGCCTGCAATGCCTACCTCGACACGCTGGACGAGTCGCTATCCCGGCGCGTGCTACCGGTCGGCTCCTATCAGGTGGCCACCCAAGCGCTCGACCCACAATTGGCGCGTTCGCTGCTGCCGCACAACAGTTGCGTGATCGACAACCAGTTCGTTCCCGATTACTTGCGCCTGACCCCGGACAACCGCCTGTTGTTCGGCGGTGGCTGCACCTATCTCGGCGGCTTGCCGAAAGACGTGCCCGCGGCGACCCGCCCGTATCTGGAGCGCGTATTTCCCCAGCTCAAGGGCGTGGCCATCGAATACGGCTGGGGCGGGCATATCGACGTCACCATGAAGCGCACCCCGGATGTCGGGCGCAGCGCCCAGTGCTACTGGCTGCAGGGGTTCTCCGGCCATGGCGTGCTGCCGACTCTGGCCGCGGCGCGGGCGGTGACCGACGCGATTGCTGGCGACGACCACTTGCTGGCGCTCTACCAACGCATCGGCAACCCCCGTTTTCCCGGCGGCAGCTGGCTGGCGGCGCCGCTGGAGGCCGCAGGCAAAGCCTGGTATCGGCTGCGTGACTTTCTATGAAGGGCTCGACCGGCATGGACATGCAGGAAGAAATCGAAGGTCTCGCGATCCTGATCCGCGACCTGCGCAAGCACAAGAACCTCACGCTCGGCGAGCTGGCCGCGCGCATCGGGCGCTCGGTGGGCTTCGTGTCCCAGGTCGAGCGCGGCCTGTCCAGGCCGACCGTGGCGGATCTGACCGCCATCAGCGAAACCCTGGGCGTATCGACCACCTATTTCTACAGCCTGCAAAAACCCAGGGCACTGCCATGGGTCACCCGCCCGGGCGAGCGTCGCACCCTTTATTACGCAGGTGGCATCACCGATGTGCTGGCTTCGCCAAGCATGTCAGCCGGCTTCTCCATGCTGGAAAGCCACTTGGCGCCTGGCGCCACCAGCGGCGAGGGCCACCTGACCGACAGCTCGGAGCAGGGCGGCTTCGTGCTCGAAGGCCAACTGAGCATCTGGCTGGACGATCAGCCTGAGCCGGTGACCCTCGGCCCCAATGACAGCTTCCAGTTGCCAGCGCACAGCCAGTTTCGCTACGCCAACCTTACCGACCAGCCCGCACGGGTACTCTGGGTGTTCCGCTAGGCGGACACGGGAAATCACACATGACCTTTACCAGCCTGTCCGACGAAGTCCGCGCCTTTCGCGCCGCTCACCCCGACGTGCGTTATGTCGACCTGATCTGTCTGGACATCCCCGGGCATTTCTATGGCAAGCGCTACCCCATCGACATGCTGGAGAAGGTCGCCGCCGGCAGCCTGCTCAAGCTGCCGCAGAACTGCGTGTTGCTGGGTGCTCAGGGCGGCCTGCACGAGATCGGCGATTATTGCTTCAACGACGGTGACCCGGATGCCACGCGGCGGCTGATTCCCGGCACGCTGAAACCCGTGCGCTGGGAGCACCAGCCGCTTGGGCAGATGCTGATCAGCTCGGACGGCACCGAATCGCCCATCGAGTTCGAGCCCCGGGAAGTGCTGGCTCGCGTGCTGGCGCGCCTGGCGGCCAAAGGCATTCATCCGGTGGTTGCCTTCGAGCTGGAGTTCTATCTGTTCGACCGGGCGCTGAGGGACGGTTTACCGCAATTCCCCCGCGACCCGTTGTGCGGCGACGAGGACGACCAGCCCAACCTGCATATCGAGCGCCTGTCACGGTTCTCCCCGGTTCTTCACGAGATCGTCGAGGTGGCCAATGAGCAGGGTATCGACGCCAACGTGATCACCGCGGAGATCGGTCCTGGGCAGTTCGAGATCAATTTCGGCCACTGCGAGGACGGCCTGCAGGCAGCCGACTGGGCCGCGCTGTTCACCCGTCTGACCCGCGGTGTGGCCCTCAAGCACGGCCACCGCGCGAGTTTCATGAGCAAGCCTTACCTGGATGCGCCGGGCAGCGGCATGCACGTGCACGTGAGCCTCTATGACCGGCAGGGCAACAACCTGTTGGCGCCGGACGACGGCAAGCCGCTTCGCCACGCAGTGGCCGGTTGCCTGGACTGGCTGCCGCACTGCATGCCGATTTTCGCGCCGCATCACAATGCCTATCGCCGCTACGGCTCGCGGGTCAACGCCGCCAGCCGCGCCAGCTGGGGTTATGAGGATCGCGATGCCTGCGTACGGATTCCCGATTCCGACGCCCGCAATCTGCGCATCGAGCATCGCCTGGCCGGCGCCGATGCCAACCCATATCTGGTGCTGGCCGCGATCCTGGCGGCCATGGAAGATGGCATGCAGCAGCGCGCCGAACCCATCGCGCCGTTGAACGAGAATCGCCAGAGCGGCATCGACTTTCCCATGGACATGCTCGGTGCCGTGGCGCAGATGCGCCATCACCCGGCGGTCAATGTCGGGCTGGGCGAAGAGTTCGTGATGGTCTACTGCGAGAACAAACGTCAGGATCACCTGGCGTTCATGACGCACATCAACGCCCGCGAATACCGCTGGTTCCTGTGAGTTTCTTCGCGACAAAAATGGAAAACCCGCCAAAAGGCGGGTTTTCTCCATACTGCGCCGGATCAGCGGAACAGCGACCAGCTCACTGCGTAGTCGTTGAAGCCCAGGCCCCACAGCGCCACGGTCAGCGCCAGCAGCAGCTCGAGCACCAGCACGCCGATGGCCAGGGTACCGCCAGAGATGGTCAGCCCCTCGTTGACCGGGATGCGCAGGAACGCTGGCATGCCCACGTAAAGCAGGCGCGCACTGTAGGCCAGTGCGATGAGGCCGACGATCAGCAGTAGCCAGGCCTTCGGATAGAGCAGAGCGATACCGGCGATGAACAGCGGCGTAGCCACGTAACCGGCGAAGACGATGCAGCGGCGACGACTCGGGCGGCTGGCGAAGGAGTCGGACATCCAGTGGATGACGTTACCCATGATGGCCACGCCGATCAGCATCAGGATGTAGAATACGATGCCCAGTGCCGCGGCCGTCGGCACCGCCACCTTGTACGCCTCACCGCCCAGGTGCCAGCCGATCTGGGTGGTACCGATGAAAGCGCTGACGACGGGAATGAGTGCCATCAGCAGAACGTGACGGGCATAAAGGTTGGTGATGCTTTCCTTTTCCCGATCTATGTTGCGCCACTCGCGGCCCGGATTGGCCAGCAGCCCCCAAATGTGATTGATCATGACTCTTCTCCTCTGACTCCAGCATCGCGCCGGCATGAGATCCCCGAGAGCTGATCAGCCTGGATTGTGCGGCAAGTGCCATTCAATTCAGCCCTCACAGGTATGAGTGAAGTTCACCGCAATAGGTTTGACCAGAAATTCGACGCTGCTGCGCGTGCGGTCTTTTCATGATCTGCGGCGCAGCGTTCAAGGCCGCGTCTGGCGGGGCGCCGCCATGCTCGCAGGTGAGCGGTGATGGGTCGTAACGGAGTATGTCCAGGCAGGCTGGAAAAGCGTCGGCAGTCACGGGCGCAGAGCCCTGCAGTCGTGCGCTCCGGCGAAGCGGCAGGGGAGGGGAGGGCTCAAAGCCCTATGTTTTCTGTGTGCTCTTTGGCCCCTGCCTCGGGTGAGGCAAAAGTGCTATGTTGCGCACCCTCTCAGGCAGGGCCAGAACATGAGCGACGACAAGGCACATACTCGATCCCCCGAGCAATCGGACGACGGCAAGCGCGGCGGTTGTCTGTGGCTGACCCTGTTGGGGCTCGGCTTCATCGTTCTGGTGTTCGGCATCATCATCTTCGCCATCACCCGTGAGCAGACCGCCGATGTGCAGGCCAACGAGCAGCGCGCCATCCAGGCCTGCTGGGTCAAGGCTAACGACCCGTCCGCCACGCCCACGTCGCGCGCCTTCGCCACCGACAGCTGCAAGGAGATGGAAAAGCAGTTCCGCATCAAATACGACCGGGATCCCCAGTGATGAGCCAGGAACAGGCCGCGCCGTCAAAGCGCTTTCTGCTGATTCTGTGCCTGCTGGTGCTGGTCATCGTCGTAGCCATGGCAGCCTGGGCATGGAGCCGTTTCGGAGTGTCTTATCTGCGGCCGTTCGGCGACCAGGAGCAGCAGGCGGTGTTCTTTCAGGGCGGAGGCCTCAAGCTGCCTGACGAACTGGCCGGGCCGGGCAAGATTCGCGTGGTTCATTTCTGGGACCCGCAGTGCCCATGCCACAAGGAAACCGACGCGCACCTCAATTACCTGATCGGTCTTTATCGTTATTCCGGCGTCGAGTTCTACAGCGTGCAGAAACCGGGCAGCACCGGCGAAATGCTACCGTTCTTGCGAGGCAAGCTGACGGAGCTGGAATCGATCGAGGGCATCGAGTCGATTCCGGCCAGCCCGGCCATCGCCATCTGGGATCAGAAAGGGAACCTGGCCTACGCTGGTCCCTATAGCGAGGGGTTGGTATGCAACTCCTCGAACAGCTTCGTCGAGCCGATTCTCGATGCGCTGTCGGCCAACCGCAGCGTCTCGGCCGCCAACACCATGGCGGTGGGCTGCTACTGCGACTGGCAAGCGGACAAGGGTCGTTGATTTACCGCAGTAATCCATGAGGTATGTGTGGTTATTGCTGTGCGACATATTGCCGCGCAATTGCGCGGATATGAGCCACTATTATGAGTCGCAACTCTCCCGGTGATTCGCGCTCTGCCTGCGAGCAATCCTTCGCTCTGGGGCTACAGCTGCGGTCATGTGGGGCTTTGCGAGTTGAGCGAGCTGTGACCAGCTGCCGGATAGCGGCTGGGTTGGCTGGGTCGGGGCAGGCCGGGGCGAGCAATACACCCCGACTATTTGTAGGCCCATCGTCGTTATGAGGTTGGTTTTTTTGGCCGCCTAACCGAAAATGTCGCCCCCTCCGTTTAGTAGTTTCGAAGCTGAAACGATTTCGGTGCCTCGGCGCATCGTTTTCCTGGCATGCCCTGCGGTATTGGGCGTCAGGCTGAACAGAACGCTATGTGGGATATCACTTTGCTGAAGGTCGTGAAATGAGAGAAGAGAAGTACCACCGCTTGTTCCGCACGCTTCTGACGATTGTCGTGGCCGTCTCCCTGAGTGGCTGCGACTGGGTTCTTTTCGATTCGAAAGGCCAAATCGGCATCGAGCAGCGCAACCTGATCATTACCGCCACTCTGCTGATGCTGATCGTGGTGGTACCCGTCATTTTCATGACCATTCTGTTCGCATGGCGCTACCGCTCCTCGAACAAGGACGCGACCTACGCGCCTGAGTGGGCTCACTCGCACAAGATCGAGGCCATCGTCTGGGGCGTCCCTTGCGTGATCATCATCGTGCTGGCGGTGATCACCTGGAAGACCACTCACTCGCTCGACCCCTACAAGCCCATCGAGCACGAGAACAAGCCGCTGACCGTCGAAGTGGTTTCGCTGGACTGGAAATGGCTGTTCATCTACCCGGAGCAAGGCATCGCCTCGGTCAATGAACTGTACATCCCGGCCAATACGCCGATCAGCTTCCAGATCACTTCGCAAACCGTGATGAACACCTTCTTCATCCCGCAGCTCGGCGGCATGGTCTATGCCATGGGCGGCATGCGCACCCAGCTGCACCTGATTGCCAACGAGCCGGGCGAGTTCTTCGGCGTCTCGGGCAACTACAGCGGTCACGGTTTCTCGGGCATGAAGTTCCAGACCCACGCGACCAGCCAGGAAGAGTTCGAGCAGTGGGTGGCCAAGGTCAAGCAGTCGCCTAACACGCTGGACTTCAACGGCAGCTACCAGATGCTCGCCAAACCGAGTGAAAACAACCCAGTCGAGTACTTCAATGCTCAGCCAGGTCTGTTCCGGCAGATCCTCGGCCAGTACATCGATTACAAGAGCAACCCTGTGAGCGAAGCCGCGCACGCTTCAGGTGCGGAGGAATAAACGATGTTCGGAAAGCTGACACTAGATGCAATACCCCTGCACGAGCCCATCCTCGTCGTCACGATGATTGCAGTCGCGCTGGGTGGTCTCGGGGTGGTCGCCGCCCTGACCTACTTCAAGAAGTGGGGCTACCTGTGGACCGAGTGGCTGACTTCGGTCGACCACAAGAAAATCGGCGTGATGTACATTCTCGTCGCCCTGGTCATGCTGCTGCGTGGCTTCGCTGACGCGATCATGATGCGTACCCAGCTGGCGATCGCCACGGGTGGCTCCGAAGGCTATCTGCCACCGCACCACTACGATCAGATCTTCACCGCTCACGGTACGATCATGATCTTCTTCGTGGCCATGCCACTGGTGGTCGGTCTGATGAACATCGTCACGCCGCTGCAGATCGGTGCGCGCGACGTTGCCTTCCCGTTCCTGAACTCGCTGAGCTTCTGGCTGTTCGTGGTTGGCGTGCTGCTGACCAACATCTCCCTGTTCGTGGGTGAGTTCGCCATGACCGGCTGGGTCGCGTATCCGCCATTGTCAGGCATCGAGTACAGTCCGGGGGTCGGGGTCGACTACTACATATGGGCGCTGCAGATATCCGGTATCGGTACGCTGCTCACCGGTGTCAACTTCTTCGTGACCATCATCAAGATGCGTGCCCCTGGCATGACCCTGATGAAAATGCCGATCTTCACCTGGACCATCCTGTGCACCAGCGTGATCATCTGCGGCGCGTTCCCGATCCTGACTGCCGTGCTCGGCATGCTGACTCTGGACCGTTACCTGGATTTCCACTTCTTCACCAACGAAGCGGGTGGCAACCCGATGATGTACGTCAACCTCCTGTGGGCCTGGGGCCACCCTGAGGTGTACATCCTGATCCTGCCGGCTTTCGGCGTGTTCTCCGAAGTCACTGCGGTATTCGCACGCAAGCGTCTGTTCGGTTATGCCTCGATGGTCTGGGCTACCGTGGCGATCACCGTACTGTCGTTCGTGGTATGGCTGCACCACTTCTTCACCATGGGCTCTGGCGCCAGCGTCAACGCCTTCTTCGGTATCGCGACGATGATCATCGCCATTCCGACCGGTGTGAAGATCTTCACCTGGCTGTTCACCATGTACCGCGGTCGCCTGGAGTTCACTTCGCCGATCCTGTGGACCCTGGGCTTCATCATCACCTTCTCCATCGGTGGTATGACCGGCGTACTGCTGGCCGTTCCGGGTGCTGACTTCCTGCTGCACAACAGCCTGTTCCTGATCGCCCACTTCCACAACGTGATCATCGGCGGTGCGGTATTCGGCTACATGGCCGGTATCACCTTCTGGTTCCCGAAAGCGTTCGGCTTCAAGCTGCACGAAGGTTGGGGCAAGGCGTCCTTCTGGTTCTGGATCGTCGGCTTCTACTTCGCCTTCATGCCGCTGTACGTACTGGGCTTCATGGGCATGACCCGTCGTCTGAACAGCACCACCAACCCCGAGTGGGAACCGTGGCTGTACGTGGCCGTGGTCGGCGCCGTGATGATCGGTATCGGTATCCTGTGCACCCTGATCCAGTTCGCTGTATCGATCATCAAGCGCAAGGAACTGGCCGACGTGACTGGCGACCCATGGGATGCTCGCACCCTGGAGTGGTCGACTTCCTCGCCGCCTCCGTTCTACAACTTCGCCGTTACTCCGCGTGGTGATCGCATCGACGAGTTCCACGAGCAGAAGCGTGATGGCCTCAAGCCTGCGCCGAGCAAGTACTCGCCGATCCACATGCCGAAGAACACCGGTGTTGGCCTGATCATGTCCATTGGTGCAATGGTCTTCGGCTTCGCCCTGATCTGGCACATCTGGTGGCTGGCTGCGCTGGGCTTCGTCGCGACCTTCGTGGTGCTGATCCGTAACAGCTACAACACGGATGTCGACTACTACGTGCAGCCCGACGAGATCGAGCGCATCGAGAATGCACACATTCAAGCAAAGGCTAAGCAGGCGTAAACCATGTCCAGTGAAGTTTTGAGCAACCACGCCGCTCATGACGATGATCATGAGCACGAGCATCACCACGACGCGGGTGAAATGAAGGTCTTCGGGTTCTGGATTTACCTGATGACCGACTGCATCCTGTTCGCGAGTATCTTCGCAGGCTTCGCGGTGCTCAGCACCGCGTACGCCGGCGGTCCTACTCCGAAGGATCTGATCGACCTGAAGCTGGTTCTGGTCGAAACCTTCGCCCTGCTGTTCTCCAGTATCACCTACGGCATGGCCATGCTGGCCATGTACCGTGGCGACAAGGGCAAAGTGCTGTCCTGGCTTGCCGCGACCTTCCTGTTCGGTGTGGTGTTCATCTCGATCGAGTTGTACGAGTTCCACCACCTGATCCACGAAGGTGCCGCGCCGCAGGTCAGCGCCTACTGGTCCGCGTTCTTCACCTTGGTCGGCACCCACGGTCTGCACGTCAGTGCCGGCTTGGTGTGGATGGCTGTGATGATGCACCAGGTCGCCAGCCGTGGCCTGACTCCGGTCACCCAGACTCGCCTGAGCTGCCTCAGCCTGTTCTGGCACTTCCTCGACGTGGTCTGGATCTGCGTGTTTACCGTTGTTTATCTGATGGGGGCTCTGTAATGGCTCATGATCACCACTCTGTCGCTGGCGAGAGCCATGGCAGCACCAAGGATTACGTCGTCGGCTTCGTGCTGTCGGTAATCCTCACCGTGATCCCGTTCGCGATCGTGATGAACCCCGTCATGTCGAAAGCGGCCACGTTGTTCACCATCGTCGCGTTCGCGGTCGTGCAGATCTACGTGCACCTGGTGTACTTCCTGCACATGAACACCTCGTCCGAGCAGCGTTGGAACACGGTTGCTTTCGTGTTCACCATCCTGATCACCATCATCGTCGTAGCGCTCTCCATCTGGATCATCTGGAGCATGCACTACTACATGATGGCCAATTAAAAGAGAGCAGCCTGATGTTCAAGCAATACCTGCTCCTGACCAAGCCGGGCATCGTCTTCGGGAACATGATTTCCGTGGCCGGTGGCTTCTTCCTGGCTTCGAAGGGGGATATCGACCTGATGCTGTTCCTGGCAACAGCACTCGGCGTCGCTCTGGTGATTGCTTCCGGTTGCGTGTTCAACAACTACATCGATATGGACATCGATGAAAAGATGGAGCGGACCAAGAACAGGGTGCTGGTAAAAGGCCTGGTTCCGCCGACTCATGCCATCGTTTACGCCTGCATCCTCGGGATTGCAGGCGTTGCCTTGCTCTATAAAGCCACGAATCTGCTTGCAGTCGCCTTGGTCCTGATGGGCTTCGTCGTCTATGTCGGGCTGTACAGCCTGTACCTCAAGCGCAATTCGGTTTATGGAACCCTGGTTGGCAGTCTGTCGGGCGCCGCTCCGCCTGTTGTGGGCTATTGCGCTGTAAGCAACGAGTTCGACATGGGGGCAGCGATTCTGCTGCTGATCTTCAGCCTCTGGCAGATGCCCCACTCGTACGCTATCGCCATCTTTCGTTTCAACGACTACCAGGCCGCCAACATTCCGGTGTTGCCGGTGATCAAGGGCGTTCCCGCTGCCAAGCGCAGCATCGTCCTGTACATCGCCGCGTTCCTGGTCGCCACCCTGATGCTGACCATCAGTGGTTATGCCGGCTACAGCTACTTCGTGGTAGCGGCAGTCAGCGGCGCCTACTGGTTGTGGATGGGGGTGTCGGGTTACAAGGCCGTCGATGACAAGGTCTGGGCACGCAAGCTGTTCGTGTTCTCCATCGTCACTATCACCGCGCTTAGCGTGATGATGTCGGTGGACTTCCAGGCCACGCCGAGCCAGATGCTGATGACTTCGGTCAACCACATCTGTGGCGTCGACAACGTCAGCGGTTTCTGTGCGGCATTTGCCTCGCGCTGAGCCTTGACGAGCGAATCGAGCGGGCCCCGTCATCACCGATGACGGGGCCCGTTTTCGTTGTGGGGGCTGCTAAGCTTCCAGCGATTTGGAGAAATGACGTGAACGAGCAAGACGCCTTCATCACCGGCCTAAAGGATCGCCTGCCCGAGGATCTCAAGAATTCCTTCACCGCCGAGCAGCTCGCCGCGCTCAAGGTGGCCTTCGGCGCACGGCAGTGGGGCCGCCACCCGGTGGATCTGCGCGGCACGCTCAAGCTGTGGCGCTGGCGCTACTATTTCGTGTTTCTGGCCGGGCGTAACAAGCGCGACCTCAGTCGCGCCCAGCAGGAGCTGTCGCTGACCGCCAAGGCGCTGGGCGTCAGCCTGTTCCTGATGATTTCCCTGGCGATCGGCCTGCTGTTCCTCTACCTGATCAAGTCGGCATTGGGCATCAATCTGTTCTCCGGCTTTTCCCTGGGGCTATGGGACTGGTTCAACCGCGCCTGAACAACAGGACCTTGAGCCCGCCTTCGGGGCTCGCATCGGGGAACTCCGGCGGGTTGTCCAGGCGTCGTTCGAAGCGCAGCTCGGGTGCTTCGCTGGCCATGCCGGCGACCAGGAAGTCGCTGGCGGTATCCGGGTCGTTGACGCACGCCAGCACGCAGCCTTCGGCGCTGAGCAGTTCGGGGAGCCTGCGCAGAATCTTCCCGTAGTCGCGGGTCAGGGCGAAGCTGCCTTTCTGGAACGAGGGCGGGTCGATGATGATCAGGTCGTACGGGCCGTGGCGCTTGACCTTGCCCCATGACTTGAACAGCTCGTGGCCGAGAAAACTCACCCGGCTCAGGTCGTGCTCGTTGAGGCGGTGGTTGTCGCGGCCGCGGCTCAACGCGGCCTTGGCCATGTCAAGGTTGACCACATGCTCGGCACCGCCGGCAAGCGCGGCCACCGAGAAGCCACAGGTGTAGGCGAACAGGTTGAGTACCCGCTGGCCGTTGGCCTGTTCGCGCACCCAGCGCCTTCCCAGGCGCATGTCGAGAAACAGGCCGGTGTTCTGCTTGCGGCCCAGGTCGAGTAGAAAGCGCAGCCCGTTTTCCTCGATGACCCATTCTTCAGGCAACTCCCCGACCAGGCACTGCATCGGGCTGTCGGGCAGATAGCGCTGCTGCAGCAGCAGGCTGTGGGCACTGCTGCCTCGCCACTGATCCGATTCGCTCAACTGCCGCAGCATGTCCTGCAGGGCTAGCAACTGATCGGCCTGGGGTTCGCGAAACAGGCACACCAGCACGATCCCCTGCAGCCAGTCGACCGTGATGTGCTCCAGCCCCTCCCAGCAGCGGCCACGGCCGTGGAACAGGCGTCGCGTTTCCCTGGGCGGGTTGAGCAGAGCGTCGCTCAGATGTTGGTGGAGCAGGGCGAGGTGGTTGGCATTCATGGTGCGCAGTTATCGGCAGGCGGGGCGCGGCAGTGTAAACCAAAGCTATCGGTGGCTCATGGGGGAGGGCCGCTTCGTGGCGCATAAAAAAGCCCGTCACGAGGACGGGCCAACTATGCCACTGGAGTCAGCGATGCGATGTGCGTGTTACAGGATCGACAACGGGTAGTTGAAGATCAGGCGGTTTTCACTGGCGTCCTGGCCGACGTCACGGCGGACGCTGGAGTTACGCCAGCGAATGCTCAGGTTCTTGAAGGTGCCATCCTGCACGGTGTAAGCCAGTTCGGATTCACGAGCCCACTCTTCAGCATCGCTGCGGCCCGAGGTGTGAATGTTCGAGCCGCTCATGTAGCGGTTCATCAGCACCAGACCAGGGATGCCTACGCCTGCGAAGTTGTAGTCGTGACGAACCTGCCAGGAGCGCTCTTCAGGGCTGTCGAAGCTGGTGGTGAAACCATCGTTGACCAGCGTACCGCCGCTGGCACCGTCCACGCGCATGAACTTGGTATCGCCACCCATGCGCTGATAGCCCACGAGGAACGTATTGTTGCCGTGCTTGGCGGACAGAGCGGCCTGATAGACCTTGTTGTCCAGATCGCCGGCTTTGGCCGAACCTTCGTCCTTGCCGGTGACGTAACCGAGGTTGGCACCCAGTACCCAGTCGCCAACCGGCTGGCTGTGGGTCAGCTGCAGGTAGCTCTGCTTGTAGATGTCTTCCAGGCGGGCATGCCACAGGCCGATCAGGGTGTTGTTGCCGTTGAACTTGAATTCGCCACCGCCGAAGTTGAAGTCGCCCCCGGAAATGCCGCTGTAGGACATATCTTCACGGCTGGCGTCGTTGCGCTGGCTGTTCTTCCAGAACTGGCCGCCGAACAGAGTCAGGCCGTCGATTTCAGCGGAAGTGATCTGGGCACCCTGGAAGGTCTGGGGCAGCGAGCGACCGTCGTCGGCACGCAGGATCGGCAGCACGGCGAACCACTCGCCGACCTTGAGTTCGGTCTTGGAGATCTTGGCCTTGGCGGCTACCGCGGTACGGCCGAAGTCGTCAGGAACGTTACGATTGCCAGCGGGGCCATGCTCTGGCAGCAGGCCGCTGTTGCTGGTGTTGGCATTGCCGTCCAGCTTGACCGAGTAGAGGCCCAGCACATCGATGCCGAAGCCCACGGGGCCTGCGGTGTAGCCGGAGCGAGCATCGAGAATGAAGCTCTGCGTCCAGCCCTCTGCCTGGCCCTGGCGCTCGCCATTGATGACCGGGTCGGTACCGTTGAGGTAGTTACGGTTGAAGTAGTAGTTACGCAGGTTCAGCGACACCTTGGCATCGTCTACGAAGCCTTCGGCATGGGCGGCGAACGGCACGGCCAGGGCCATGGTTCCGGCCCCGATCAGGCCCAGCGAGATGATTTTGCGTGCGGTCATTGTTGTTGTGCTCCCGATTTTTGAACAGCCCGCCCTCTGCCAATCGCTGATCGACATGCCGTGAGGTCGGTGTGGAATGCCCCTTACAGGGCGCAGACCTGCGCGATGCGCAGGGCTCTGCCTCAGGCCCTAGCCATCGGCGAATAAGTGGCGCGCAGGTATCGAGATAAATGCGACGGATCGGACGCGGGTGCCCGGAAGACGGTATGCAGGGGACGTGAAGGCTGGCTTCATGATGCGACCTTTTTTGTTTTTATAAGGCTTTGTTGTCATACAACATTGGCGGCGATTATCGACAGCTCCCAATCGGCTTGTCAACGCAAGCCGATGAAAAGATCACCTGATATTTCCATTTGAGCCAGGTCGGTGCTCGCCACCTATAGCCGGATCCCTATGGATAGTGGCTTTCAGGTCATAGCGGCGCGCTCTGGAAGGCTTTCCCACGTCGCTGCGCGGATGATTTACAGACGCCCTCGTCATTGGATCAATGTTGTGCGATAACGGATGACGACATCAAAACAAGAGAAGCGACATGCCACATTGCCTGATCGAAGGTTCCCGCTCCTTGCTGCAAAGCGTGACCGGTAGCGAATTGGTAACGAGGGTTCACGCTGCCGCCATGGGCAGCGGACTGTTCAAGGAGGGCGAGGTGAAGGTGCGACTAAGCCTTTACGATCACTTCACGGTCGGCGGCAGCGAGGAGGATTTCGTGCACGTGATCGCCTATCTGCTGGCCGGTCGTACCGACGAGCAGAAGAAAGCGCTGTCCATGGCCATCGTACGTGCGCTGCTGGAACGCCTGCCGGCTGTTCAAAGCCTGTCGGTAGATGTACGCGACATGCGCCGCGAAGCGTTCAGTAACCGTCGCAGCTGCCTGGACGCTGGCTAAGCGTAAAAGGGCGGCAGGGATTGCCGCCCCGCATGGCTTAACCCCGGTAGTAGCGCTGGGCCACGAATGGTGTCCTGGCGACCTTCATGGCGACACGCTTGCCGCGCACCAGGGCCCAGACCTCGCTATCCACGGCGACATGGCTGCTCGGCACGTAACCCATGGCCAGTGGAGCGCCCAGGCTCGGGCCGAAGCCGCCACTGCATACCTGGCCGATGACTTCGCCCTCGGCGTTCACCAGCTCGGCACCTTCGCGTACTGGCGTACGCTCCTGGGGCAGCAGGCCAACGCGCTTGCGAGCGACGCCATCGCGCTGCTGGGCGAAGATCCGCTCCGCGCCCGGAAAGCCGCCAGGGCGAGCGCCGTCGGCACGGCGTGCCTTGGATATCGCCCACAGCAGGCTGGCTTCGATGGGCGTGGTGTCGGCGCTCATGTCGTGGCCGTAGAGGCACAGGCCGGCTTCCAGGCGCAGGGAGTCTCGAGCGCCGAGGCCGATGGGCTGCACCTCCGGCTCGGCCAGCAGGCTGCGCGCCAGTGCTTCGGCGTGACTGGCGGGTACGGAAATCTCGAAACCATCCTCGCCGGTGTAGCCGGAACGGCTCACATAGCAATCGACGCCGAGCAGGCGCACGGGTTTGAACTGCATGAAGGTCATTTTGGCGACTTCCGGCGCCAGGCGGGTCAGCACCTCGACTGCCTTGGGGCCTTGCAGGGCGAGCAGGGCACGCTCGAAGCGCGACTCGACCTGGCACTGGTTGGCGATGCGCTGTTGCAGGTGCATCAGATCCTGATGCTTGCAGGCGGCGTTGACCACCAGGAACAAAGTGTCATCGCCCAGATTGGCGACCATAAGGTCGTCGAGTATGCCGCCGTTGGTGTCGGTGAACATGGCGTAGCGCTGCATGCCCACTGGCAGGTCGACGATATCCACCGGCACCAGGCTCTCCAGCGCTTTGGCTGCACCGGCGCCACGCAGGATGATCTGGCCCATGTGCGAAACGTCGAACAGGCCGGCGGCTTCACGGGTATGCAGGTGTTCCTTCATCACGCCGAGCGGGTACTGCACCGGCATTTCGTAACCGGCGAACGGCACCATGCGTGCACCCAACTCTAGGTGCAAGGCGTGGAGGGGAGTTTTCGCCAGAATTTCAGAGCTCATTGCGCTCTCCTGTATAGGTCGTGAGCGGCCCGCAACCGCGTGCGGGCATAGAGGGATAGGGCTGCCGAAGCAGTTGGCAGCCCAGGCGCGATCAGGCGTCCTGATAGGCTTCGATGGACGGGCAGGCGCAGACCAGGTTGCGGTCGCCGAACACGTTGTCGACGCGGCCCACGGGCGGCCAGTACTTGCCGTCGATCAGGCTGCGGGTCGGATAGACCGCCTGTTCGCGGCTGTACGGGTGCGTCCACTCACCCACCAGTTCGGCGGCGGTGTGGGGGGCATTCTTCAGCGGGTTGTCGTCGGCATTCAGCTGGCCGCGCTCGACCGCGCGAATTTCTTCGCGGATGGCGATCATGGCGTCGCAGAAACGATCCAGCTCCTGTTTGGACTCGCTCTCGGTCGGCTCGATCATCAGCGTACCGGCCACCGGAAAGGACATGGTCGGAGCATGGAAGCCGAAGTCGATCAGGCGCTTGGCCACGTCGTCGACGCTGATGCCGCTGCTGTCCTTCAGCGGGCGCAGGTCGAGGATGCATTCGTGAGCCACCAGGCCGCCTTCACCGCTGTACAGCACCGGGTAGTGCTCTTCCAGGCGACGGGCGACGTAGTTGGCATTGAGGATCGCCATCTGCGACGCCAGGCGCAGGCCAGTACCGCCCATCATGCGGATGTACATCCAGGTGATCGGCAGGATGCTGGCGCTGCCGAACGGTGCGGCGCTGACTGCACCTTCCTTGCGCGTCATGTGGCCGTGGCCGGGCAGGAACGGCGCCAGGTGGGCCTTCACGCCGATCGGGCCGACGCCCGGGCCGCCACCGCCGTGGGGAATGCAGAATGTCTTGTGCAGGTTCAGGTGAGAAACGTCGCCGCCGAACTTGCCCGGTGCGCAGAGGCCGACCATGGCGTTCATATTGGCGCCGTCGATGTACACCTGGCCGCCATTGTCGTGGACGATGGCGCAGATCTCGCGGATGCCTTCCTCGAACACGCCGTGGGTGGACGGGTAGGTGATCATGATCGCGGCTAGCTGGTCACGATGCTGCTCGGCCTTGGCGCGCAGGTCGTCGATGTCGACGTTGCCGCGGGCGTCGCAGGCGGTCACCACCACGCGCATGCCGGCCATGTGGGCAGTGGCGGGGTTGGTGCCGTGGGCCGATTGCGGGATCAGGCAGATGTCGCGTTTGTCGTCGCCGCGGCTGTGGTGATAAGCGCGAATCGCCAGCAGGCCGGCGTATTCACCCTGGGAGCCGGCGTTGGGCTGCAACGACACGGCGTCGTAGCCGGTGGCGGCGCAGAGCATGGCTTCCAGTTCGTCGGTCAGTTGCTGATAACCGGCGCTCTGCTCGGCAGGGGCGAACGGGTGCAGGTTGCCGAACTCGGCCCAGGTGACGGGGATCATCTCGCTGGCCGCGTTGAGCTTCATGGTGCAGGAGCCCAGCGGGATCATGCTGCGATCCAGCGCCAGGTCCTTGTCGGCGAGCTTGCGCAGATAGCGCATCAGCTCGGTTTCCGAGTGGTAGCGATTGAACACCGGGTGCTCGAGAATCGCTGACTGGCGCAGTTGCCCGGCGGGCAGGCTGTTGTCGGCCTGAGTAGCTAACGCAGCGAAATCCGGCGCCGGCTTGCCGTCTGCGAACAGCGACCAGAGTTGCTCGATATCCGCCTGGGTAGTGGTTTCATCGAACGACAGGCCGAGGCGTTCGGCATCCACTTCACGCAGGTTGATGGCGGCGGCGCGGGCCTTGTCGTGCAGCGTTGTGGTCTGCGCGCCGGTGCGCAGAGTGACGGTGTCGAAGAACGCCTGCTGCTCGACAGCAAGGCCGAGGCTCTGCACGCCGCGGGCGAAAATCACGGTCAACTGGTGGACGCGCTCGGCGATCCGCGTCAGCCCCTGTGGGCCGTGGTACACGGCGTACATGGCGGCGATGTTGGCGAGCAGCACCTGGGCGGTGCAGATGTTGCTGGTGGCCTTCTCGCGGCGGATGTGTTGTTCGCGAGTCTGCATGGCCAGGCGCAGGGCCGGATTGCCGAAGCGGTCTACCGACATGCCGACCAGGCGCCCCGGCATGTCGCGCTTGAACGCATCGCGGGTGGCGAAGTAGGCAGCGTGCGGGCCGCCGAAGCCCAGTGGCACGCCGAAGCGCTGGGCGCTGCCCAAGGCAACGTCGGCGCCGAATTCGCCCGGTGCCTGCAGCAGGGTCAGGGCCAGCAGGTCGGCGGCAACGGCTACCAGCGCATTGGCAGCGTGGAAGCGCTCGACCACTTCGCGATAGTCGAAGATGTCACCATTGCTCGCCGGGTATTGCAGCAGGGCGCCGAAGAAGGCGCTGGTATCGTCGATGGCCGCCTCATCGCCGACCACTACCTCGATGCCCAAGGGTTCGGCCCGGGTACGCAGCACGTCGAGGGTTTGCGGGTGGCAATGCTGGGAGGCGAAGAAGGCGTTGGCGGCCTTGTTCTTCGACAGGCGCTTGCAGAAGGTCATCGCCTCGGCGGCGGCGGTGCCTTCGTCGAGCAGCGAAGCGTTGGCGATCGGCAGGCCGGTGAGGTCGCTGATCAGGGTCTGGAAGTTGAGCAGCGACTCCAGGCGGCCCTGGGAGATTTCCGGCTGGTAAGGCGTGTAGGCGGTGTACCAGGCGGGGTTTTCCAGCAGGTTGCGCAGGATCGGCGAGGGTGTGTGGGTGCCGTAGTAACCCTGGCCAATGTAGTTGCGAAACAGCTTGTTCTTGGCAGCGATGGCCTTGATGGCGGCCAGGGCATCGGCTTCGCTCTGGCCGTCGCCGGCTGGCAGTACGCTGGTGCCCTTGATGCTGCCCGGGATGACGCTGGCGGTCAGCGCTTCCAGGTCGCTGTAACCCAAGGTTTCCAGCATCGCGGCGGTGTCTTGATCGCGGGGGCCGATATGGCGGGAGATGAATTCGTTGCGGGTGTTCAGATCAGTCATGGCTTTCTCTCAAGCGTCGGCTTTGGCGTTGAGCAGGCGCTCGTAGGCGTCCTGATCGAGCAGGCCGGCCAGGGCGCTGGCATCGGCTGGGCGGAAGCGGAAGAACCAGCCCTGGCCCAAGGGCTCGGCATTGACCAGCTCGGGGCTGGCCTCGAGATCGGGGTTCACTTCGACCACTTCACCATCGAGTGGCATGCCGATGTTGCTGGCGGCTTTCACGGACTCCAGCACCGCCACCTCATCGCCGGCGGCATAAGCCTGCAGTTCGGGCAACTGCACGAACACCACGTCGCCCAGTGCGTCTTGAGCGTAGGCGGTGATCCCTACGGTGACCAGGCCATCGGCCTCCTGACGCAGCCATTCGTGTTCGACGGTGAAACGCAATTCGCTCATGGGGGCTCCCTTGTTGGCCTTTGTGCCCATCTGGGTGGGCGCGATTATCGGGAACTGCTTAGCAAACTCAGTGCCATGTGAAAATATCAATTAAAATCAATAACTTATAATATTTTTTTTGGCCAGGTGCTTAAGGGGTTGTATTGATTTCGATACGAATATTGCGTGCCCGGACCGCTAGCACTCAGCGGCCCCCCGTGTGTCGCCTTTGGCTACGCCTGTGTCGTATTGGATACGGTGTATTGGAATCAGTACGGTTGGCTGGGATCGGCTACCCCCGCCGCGGGGGCCTCAATGAAACGCGGGCTGCGTACTGGATTGGCGCAAGCGCTCGCTGAGCTTGAGGCGCAGAGCTGGCTCTTCGCACAAGAGCAGGGCACGCTGTATGTCGAAGCGCTCGGCATGGGAGCACTCCAGATGCCCGTAGAGATCGGCCCTGGCGAGGTGGTCGTTGGCGTTGGGAGGTGCCAGTTGCAGCACGCGTTCGGCGTCCTTCAGCGCGCTCAGGTAATCCTCGGCCTGTGTATGCAGGTGGCGCAGGTTGCGCGACAGACGCACGATCATGCTGCGGGCATCGCAGCTCAGCATGTGTTCGGCGCTCAATTGGGCATGGGGGCCGAGGTAGCGCAACAGCAGTTCTCGGCAATCGCGGGTATACAGGCGCCGCCCGCCGCAGGGGTCGAGCAGGTGATCGGCGCCAGGCACACGCAGCAGAAAGTAGCCGGGAAAGCTGACGCCCTGTAGGGGAATCTGCAGCCGACGCGCCAGCTCCAGAGCGATCAGCGCGATGCTCAGCGGCTGTCCGCGACGTCGCTGCAGCACCTTGTGCAGCAGCGCGGCTTGCGGGCGCACCGGGCTGTCGTCATCGTCATGAAAGTGCAGATCGCTGAGGTGTCGCAACAAGGGTTGCGCCAATTCCTGGGGCGGGAAGTTGGGCAGGCCGGCACTGACCTGATGCCTGAGGTTCTCGAGCTCGTGCATGACCTGCTCGGGCTGTACCGAGGAGTCATGCTCGGCCGCGACCCAGAGTGCGGCTTCGAACAGCGCCGGCTGTTCGCCGTTCAGACAGGCAAGGCAGTGATCGCGCGCGCTCATGGTCACCTCCCGGGGGATGAGCCTGTTGTAGCTGCGCGCGCTTCGGCCGTCCAGCCCGCAAGAGCGAAGAGATGTTAATGGGCGTGCGGGGCGGTCATTCCGCTTCCGGTTGAGTGCTCAATTCACCGAGAGCATCGGGCTGATTCTTGAACGCCTTGGCGAATACATCGCGATTTCTGGCCATGTAGATACCCAGCTCCTCGCCCTGATCCTCGCTGAGCGACGGTACCGCGTTGCGCAATACATCGCTGAGCAGTTCGGCCAGCTCCAGCATCTTGTCATGACGATCTGCTTCGGCCTTATCCATAAACAAACGCTCCGGGTCGCGACTGCTGCGGTACACCACTTCGACGGCCATTCATCACCTCTACGCCTTCGCTGATAATCGAAAAAATACTGTTCATACATACAGTTTTGGCAAGCATAATCAACTGCGCTGCGTTTGAACAGCGTAAACCTGAGATGCCGAACGTGCGCGGCATCCCGTCTCGCTCAACGGGGGCAATGTGCCTTCTCCGCCCCAGCAGGCTTCTGTATGCCATCGCAGTCGGCTCGCTGGTCTTGTTCCTGCATGGGAATGTCATGCGGGCGCGTCATGATCACGGCGCCAGGCTGCATCAATCGGAAAGGGGAATGCCATGAAGTGGGTGGACGATAGCCGCAAGCGGATGCACAGGGGCGCGAATTCGATCGGTAATCTGTTCGTCGAGGGCTTTCATTACCTGGGGCTGTTCGCCATCGGCGCGGCGACCGCCTGGGCGTCGGTCGCGGCGTTCATCGGCATGGTGGAAAAGGGCAGTGCCAGCGTGGATGACATTCTGCTGCTGTTCATCTATCTGGAGCTGGGGGCGATGGTCGGCATCTACTTCAAGACCAACCATTTGCCGATCCGCTTTTTGCTGTATATCGCCATCACCGCGCTGACCCGCTACCTGATTGGCGACGTATCCCATCACAAGGCGCCGGACATCGGCCTGCTCTACCTGTGCGGCGGCATCTTCTTCCTGGCGTTGTCGGTGCTGGCGGTGCGTTTCGCGTCGTACAAGTTCCCGTCCAGCAAGGCCATCGATTCCACCGGCGAGGTGGTGGGCGACAACTACAGCGAGCGCTGAGGGCGCTCAGTCAGCCAGCGGCGCGAACAACGCCTGCAGGTCGTCTTCACTGAGCTGCCAGCTGCTCTGGCTGCCGCCTTCTTCGAGCAGGCCGTGGGCCAGGTTGGCCTTGGCCTGCTGCAAGTGCTGGATCTTTTCTTCCACGCTGCCGCGGGCGATCAGCTTGTAGACGAACACCGGCTTGTCCTGGCCGATGCGGTAGGCGCGGTCGCTGGCCTGGGCCTCGGCTGCCGGGTTCCACCAGGGATCGAAATGGATCACCGTGTCGGCAGCGGTCAGGTTCAGGCCTGCGCCACCGGCCTTGAGGCTGATCAGGAAGACCGGAAACTGCCCGGCCTGGAACTGTTCCACGGGCGTGCGCCGGTCACGGGTGCTGCCGGTCAGTTTGGCGTAGCCGATACTGCGCGCCTGCAGCTCGCTTTCGATTAGTGCCAGCATCGAGGTGAACTGCGAGAACAGCAGCACGCGGCGGCCTTCGCCGATCAGTGCTTCGAGCATGTCCAGGAGGCTGCTGAGCTTGCCGGAGTCGCTGCTGCTCAGTTCGGCTGGCGCATCGTCGAGCAGGCGCAGGTCGCAGCACACCTGGCGCAGGCGCAGCAGCGCTTCGAGGATCACGATCTGGCTGCGCGCCAGGCCTTGGCGGGTGATCTCCTCGCGCACCTTGCGATCCATGGCCAGGCGCAGGATCTCGTAGCGGTCGCGCTGGGCAGGCGTCAGTTCCACCCACTGGGTGATTTCGGTCTTGGGCGGCAGCTCGCGGGCGACCTGTTCCTTCTTGCGGCGCAACACGAATGGTTTGATTCGCCCACGCAGGTGCGCCAGGCGCTGCTCGCTGCCGTGCTTCTCGATAGGCGTGCGGTAGTCGCGGGTGAAGCGCTTGGCGTCGCCGAGCCAGCCGGGCATCAGGAAGTTGAACAGCGACCACAGCTCGCCCAGGTTGTTTTCCAGCGGCGTGCCGCTCAGGCACAGGCGCTGGCGGGCGTTGATCTGACCGGCGGCGAGGGCGGCCTTGCTGCGCGGGTTCTTGATGCTCTGGGCTTCGTC
The DNA here is from genome assembly GCF_001945375.1 of Pseudomonas sp. PA1(2017). Lineage (NCBI taxonomy): Bacteria > Pseudomonadati > Pseudomonadota > Gammaproteobacteria > Pseudomonadales > Pseudomonadaceae > Pseudomonas > Pseudomonas sp. PA1(2017). The sequence goes on along the minus strand of NZ_MSXU01000013.1, from coordinate 58,550 downwards.
GAGAATCAGCAGGTGGAAGCGTTGGGCGGTGAGCGTCTTGAGGTCGCGCGGCAGCAACGCATAGGTGGTAAGCACTACATCGTGCTCGGCGATCAGCTTGAACTGGCTACGCCGTTTGCTGCCGTGCAAGGCCAGCACCTTGAGGGTCGGCGCGAAACGCGCAGCCTCGTCCTGCCAGTTGGGGATCAGGCTAGTGGGCATGACGATCAGCGCCGGCTGCTGCAGGCGACCGTTCTGCTTCTCTAGGAGAATGTGCGCCAAGGTCTGCAAGGTCTTGCCCAGGCCCATGTCGTCGGCCAATACGCCGCCGACCTCCAGCTCCCCCAGCGCCTGCATCCAGCCCAGCCCCTGAAGCTGGTAAGGGCGCAATTGCGCGGCCAGATCGTCGGGCGCGCTCACCGCCTGTTGGCTGGTGTGCTGCAGGCGCCTGGCGAACTCGCGCAGCTCGATACCGCCGTGCCAGTTCAGCGCCGGCCCCTGCTGCAGGGCATTCAGGCGAGCGGCATCGGCCCGCGCCAGGCGCACGCGGGTGCCGATCTCGTCGGCATCGCCGATGAACAGCTCACCCAGTGCGGCCAGCAAGGGTTTCAGGCGTGCGTAGGGCAGGGCCACGCGGCGCTGGCTGTGGGGCAGGCTGACTAGCAGCAATTCTTCGTCCTGGCGCTGCGCCAGGGCATCGCCGGAAAGCAGCCAGGGCGAGCGGCGGATGGCCTGCAGCAACACGGGCAGCAGGCTGATGCGCTGGCCTTCCACCTCGATACCCAGCTCCAGGTCGAACCAGCCCTGTTCGGGTAGCTCGTCGACATCGGCGTACCAGTCGTCGATCTCGGCCAGGTTGTACTGGAAGTCGGGTTGGATCTCGACGCGCCAGCCTTCGGTGCGCAGCGCCGGAACCTGCTGCTGCATGAAACCCAGCCAGGCGGCATCGCCCTGCAGTTCGAAATGCTCGCCAGGGTGCTGGGCCAGGGCTTCGCTCTGCCTCAGGGCAATGCGCAGGCCAGCGGCTTCCAGGCGGCGCCGTAGCTCGGCTTCCCGGGCCGTGTCGCGAGGGATGCGCAACTGGCGATTGGGCCCCAGGCGCACCAGCAGATCCTTGGCCGTTTTACCCACCGCGCTGTGGCCCTGATAGTCGAAAGCCAGGGCGGCACGGTGCTGGGTCTGTTCCAGCATGCGCCCCTTGCGCGCATCGAAATGCACGCGCACGTGGCTGCCCAGGGTCAGGATCGGCTGCGGCTGCACATCGTCCAGCACGGTTTCGTCCACCGGCTTTTCGGTAACGATCAAGGTGCCCATGTCATCGCCAGCACGCTGTCGCGCCTCGAGGGTGAGCAGGGCGGCCACCACATGCTTGCAGTTGAAACCCACCGGGCAGCTGCAATGGCCGGTCACGCCCCAGCCCTTGCCGTAGGCGTGCAGGGTGATGCGCTGCTGGTAAGGGCGCTCGCCACTGCCCAGGCAACTGGCGAGCAGGCTGTGATCCTTGAGGCTCAGCAGACGGCTCAGGCCGCGGGTGGCGTAGTCCTGGCCGCGGCGCAGCGCGCCTTCGTCGAAGTCGCCGCGCCAGTCGGCCTGCTGCAGGTGCAGGATGTCAGGCATCGGGCGGGCTCTCTGGCATCAGGGCGAGGTCTGGCATGGCTGTTGGAAAACGATGGCAAGCCGCCGATGGTCTCACAGCTCGCCCGGGAATGGCAGCACTGCGGCCACTCAGGCGCGTTCGGCTGACGTCTCGGTCTTGAGGGCGCCGCGAATGTTCATCGCCCCCAGGCACAGTTGCAGCACGATCAGCGCATAGGCGTGGCTGTAGAGGCCCCAGGCGATCCACAGCAGGTTACTGGCCATGAATACCCAGAAGCCCAGGTTGCGGCGGCGGCGCTGCTTGGAGGCGACCAGCCAGGCGGCGATGACGGTGATCAGCATGGCTGGCCATTGCAGCCAGTCGAGGTACTCCATAAGGCATCCTGAAACTGGAAGTGACTTCAGTAGCGACCGGCACCCTGACGCGGACGTTCGACCTTTCAGACCGGATTGCTTTCGCGCTGCGCCTTGTCGGCGTACATCTCGGTGTCAGCCATGCGCAGCAACTCGCTGGCGGTGCTGCCGTCCTCCGGCGCGATGGCGATACCGATGCTGATGCCTACCTGCAAGCTCTGCCCATTGAAGGCGATAGGTTCACCCAGCTCGTCCTCGATGCGTTGCCCCAGGCGAATGGCCGCGGCCCTGTCGAGGCCGGGTAGGAGCGCGGCGAACTCGTCGCCGCCCAGGCGCGCCGGCATGTCGATGCTGCGCAGCAGGCCGCGCAGGCGTCGGGCGCTGACCTTGAGCACCTCGTCGCCGGCGGCGTGACCGTAGCGATCGTTGATCTGCTTGAAATGATCCAGGTCGATCATCATCAGCGCGAAGGATGCCGAGCGGCCTTTGGCCAGGGCGCTGGCGACGCTGTGGTCGAACACCCGGCGGTTCGGCAGTTCGGTCAGCGGATCCTGGTGGGCAAGGGTGTTGAGAGGCCGTAGCAGGTGCCGGCCGATCAGCACCACCACCAGTGCCGAGAGCCCCAGGCTGGCCAGCAGCAGGTAGCGCTGGAAGCGCTCGATGCGCTCGTAAGCGGCCATGTTCTGGCTCAGCGACTTGCCGGCGATCAGTAGTACCTCGCTGGCCTCCTGGGCGTTGAAGTTGCTCAGCGCTACCGAGCGCATCAGGTATTCGTCGTGCTCATCCTGCAGCGTCCATTCGGCACCGTCGACCAATGCCGCCGGGTTGCCCAGCAAGCGTTCGAAACTGCTGCTCAGGGTATTGCCGTGCAACTGCCAGGCACCATTCTGGCCCCGGGACAGGAACACGAAGTCGGTGTCGGTGACCTGCTTGAGGGCTTCGGCGAGTTCATCATCGATGGCGAAACCGAGAGTCAGCTCGGCCTGGGGGGTGGGCATGCTCACCACGCTGTGGATGAGCTGGTAGAGCACACCGCTCTGGCTGCGCAGCAGGCTCACCGGTTGGGCATCAGGCCTGGCGGACTGGGCGGCCGCCTTGAGTAGCGGCGCGATATCGGTTTGCTGCAGCTCCCTGGGCACGCTGGCGATCAACTGGCGGTCGAGGGTGTTGAGCAGTGCGAGGTCGGCCTTCAGCCGCCTGCCGTGATTGCCCAGCATGGATTCGATGGTCGAGCGCTCGCCCGTGGCGATGGCCTCCTTGAGGCCGTAGTCGGCAGCCAGCACAGCAGCGCCCTGGGCCAGTTGCCGCTGGCGCAGTTCGAGTAGCTCGTCGACCACCTGGGTGGTGGTCTGCAAGCTGCTGCTGATGGTTTCCTCGACGATGCTGCGGTTGGTGCGGGTGCTGACCAGGTAGATCACCACCTGTACGCTCAGCAGCGCCACGAGCAGCACTTTGATGATGCGTCGCTCCTGGGTCTTGATGTGCCGGCTGCTTCTCATCGAGGTTCCAAATCGTTCTTTGTCATCGAGTGTAGAGCAGCGATTGGCCGGCAAGTGCCGGCTGATCAGGGCGTGCGCTTGAAGATGCGCTCCGAGAACAGCAATTGGGCGAGTAGCGGATAGGCGAGGTAATGCAGGATGAAGATCACTATGCCCATGGGGCTGGGCTCGTCCTGCAGAGTCATCATGGTCAGCAGCCCGGCGTACAGCAGCGCCAGCATGCCGCCGTACAGCCACACCAGGCGGCGTCGCTCACCACGCGTGGGCGGGCGGCGTTGCTGCCAGGCGAACAGCAACGCCATCAGCGCCGCGATGCTGGCAGCGATCACCAGGGTGGCCAGCACGCCGCCGAGTTTGACGAAGCTGCGCAGCAGCACGTTGAGCAGCACGGCCGCCACCACGCCGATGATGGCGTAGCGCAGCATGGCGACAGGCTGATGGGAAGGCGGCATGGCGACAGGGCTCAACGATGGCGATGAAACTTGGAGTCTCGCCCGTGACGCCAGGTTCTACAAGCGGCGATCCAGGCCGAAGCGGCGGCTCAGCACGCGGTCGAGCAGGGCGCCGGGCAACAGTGCCGAAAGCAGCGGCAAGGCCCGGCTGCCGTTGCCCAGGCGCAGCACCCGAGGGCGCTTGGGGCTGGCTACGGCGGCGAACACGTTGCGTGCGACGTGGCTGGCTGGGGTCGGGTTGTCCTGGGAGGCGATGGCGCGGGCGCGGATGCCGTCACGCATTGGCCACCATGGCGAATGCTCGCCGATCAATTGCTCGGCCTGGCGGCTGGCGTGGGTGCCGAAGCTGGATTCGATGGCGCCCGGCTGCACCTCCATCACGCCGACGCCAAATGGCGCGAGCTCCAGGCGCAGGGCGTCGCTGACGGCGTGCACCGCGGCCTTGGAGGCGCAGTAGGCGCCCGCGAACGGGGTCACCAGCACCGCTGATACGCTGCCGATATTGATCACCAGGCCCTTGTTCTGGCGCAGCAGCGGGAACAGCGCACGGGTCACGTTGATCAGGGAGAACACGTTGGTCTCGAACTGCTTGCGCATCGCCGTGGCGCCGCCATCGAGCAGCGGGCCCATGGCGCCGTAACCGGCATTGTTGATCAGCACGTCGAGCCCGCCGATGCGTTCCTTGAGTGTGGCGGCCAGCTGTTCGACGGCGCTGGCGTCATTCACGTCCAGTTGCACGGCATGGAACCCGGCTTCGCTCAGGCGTGCCACGTCTTCGCTTTTGCGGGCGCTTGCCCAGACCTGATAACCCTGTTGCGCGAAGGTGTCGGCCAGTGCCCGGCCGATGCCACTGGAGCAGCCGGTGATCAGAACCGTAGGGTGGCTCATGGATAATCCTTGTGATTGTTGTTGTGTGGATCGTGAAACAGCGCCTAGCGACTGAAGGTGCCTTGCAGCTGCTCGGCGCGGAATTCCAGGGTGCTGGCGCGATAGCCGCTACGCAGGGTAGGCAGGGGCAGGCAGGTTTGCCAGTCGGCACCGGGCAACAATTCACCGGGGCCGCTGTAGCGAGGTGCTTCGTACAGGCGCTGCGCCAGATTGACGCTGTCGCCCGGCCGGTAGGCGGTGATCTGCCAGCGCAGCTCCTGAAGAGCAGCCTCGCTGCCGTTGTGCAGGTGCAGGCTCAACGGACGATCGGCCGGACAGCTCTGCGGGGCGTGGGTAAGGCGCAGTTCCAGGTGAGCCAGGTCGCGGTTCTCGCGGCTTTCCTGCCACAGCACCCAGCTCGTCACCAAGCCCAGCCCGGCCAGTGCGGCCAGGGAAATGGGCAGGGCCTTGGCCGGGTAGCGGATCAGCAGGATGAACCAGCTGAGAACCAGAATCGCGCCGAAAATCATGACTGGACCTTGAATGTCGAGTGTCCGCCAATCCTACACAAGGCCGATGGGCTCGGCACCCGCCCAGGGATTGGTGGATGTTTCGCCAACGTCCGTTTCTCGCCACGAGGCAGCTCGTGATGAAGCGCCGGAGTCCTCACTCCGGCGCGTGATCGCGCAGGAACACCAGCTTGTCGGCGCTCGAATCCTTTGCCGAGAAGCGGTAGCCCTGGTCGTCGAAATCCTTGAGGTGTTGCGGGTCCGTCACTCGCTCGCGGATCACATGGCGGGCCATCAGGCCGCGGGCCTTCTTGGCGTAGAAGCTGATGATCTTGTACTGGCCATTCTTCAGGTCCTTGAATTCGGTGTCGATGATTCGCGCCTTCAGCACCTTGCGCTTGACCGCCCCGAAGTATTCGTTGGATGCCAGGTTGAGCAGCACGTCGTCGCCCTGGGCGACCAGCGCCTGATTCAGCCACTCGCTGATGTGCTCGCCCCAGAACGCGTAGAGGTCTTTGCCGCGGGCGTTGGCCAGCTTGGTACCCATCTCCAGGCGATAGGGCATCATCAGATCCAGCGGGCGCAGCAGCCCATACAGGCCGGAGAGCATGCGCAAGTGCTGCTGGGCGAAATCGAAGTCGGCCTCGGTGAAGCTCTCCGCGTCCAGCCCGGTGTACACGTCGCCCTTGAAGGCCAGCAGCGCCTGCTTGGCGTTCTGCGTGTCGAAGGCCGGCGTCCAGCTGCCAAAGCGCGCGGCGTTGAGCCCGGCCAGTTTGTCGGACAAGTGCATCAGCTCGGCGATCTGCGCAGGCGTGAAGTCGCACAACTGGGCGACCAGCTCTTGGGAATGATCGAGAAATTCGGGCTGGGTGAAGCGCGCGGTCACCGGTGCGCTTTCGTAGTCCAGGGTCTTGGCAGGTGAAATCACCATCAGCATGAGTCGTCTCCTTCGGCGGAGCGGCGATTCTAGCCGATTCGGCAGGGCCCGCGTGTTGCGCGGCAGGGGGCTGGACTCATGACTCTAGTGCCCGGCGGGCGCCGCTGCCAAGGTCATTCGTCCAACCGACAAATAAAAATAAAAAAACTGAAAAGATCATTTGCCTGTCACATTTTTTGGAGTATCAACGAACTGTGGTTTGCGACGAGCCGGGCATGATGACCGGCCCGTGCAGACAACGCCTTGAAAGACCGCCGAACCCTGCAGACAGGTGGCGGCCCTCGGCCCTCATCCGTTTGCGGCGCTCCTGATCGGGAGTCGGTGGTCCTGTGTGGCGGAGCGCCGTCCTGGCATTCCGTCGCTGGATCCGACAAGAGGTGACGAGTATGGATGACCACGGACGCATCAAGCCCACCGCCCCAACCTTGTACGCTCTCGACACCAATGTCCTGATTCACGATCCCAATGCGCTGCTCAATTTCCAGGAACACCACGTTGCCATCCCGATGACGGTGCTGGAGGAACTCGACAAGCTGAAAACCGGCAAGCAGGGCGTCGCCGCCGAATGTCGGCAAGCCATCCGCCTGATCGACAAGATTCTCGATGGCGCTACCCCCGAGGAGGTCGAGCACGGGGTGCCGATCCAGCGCGACAAGAGCGGACCCTGCGGTTTTCTGTCGATTCTCATGAGCAAGAGTGCGGCGCCGGTCACCTGGCTGCCGGAAGACCTCAACGACAACAAGATCATCAACCAGCTTGTGGAGCTGAAGTCGCGACGCCCGGGCATGTCCGTCGTGCTGGTGACCAAGGACATCAACATGCGCCTGAAGGCGCGTGGTTGCGGGCTGGATTCCGAGGATTATCACACTGACCAGTTGGTCGACGACATCTCGCTGCTTTCCAAGGGTTACCACGACGTCGAAGGTGCCTTCTGGGACCGCGTCGCCAAGGTCGATACCCGCCAGGGCCATGGGCGTACCTGGCACCGCGTGCAGCTCAGCGAGGACTTGCCGGCGGTCAACGTCAACGAATTCATCATCGATGAGCAGGGCTTCGTCGGCTGGGTCAAGGAGGTCGAAGGCAACGAACTGCTGATTCTCGATCTGCACCAGGAGCCGCTGCTGCACCAGGAAGCCTGGGGGCTCAAACCAAGGGACATCCACCAGGCGCTGGCGCTCTACGCGCTGCTCGACCCGGACATTCATCTGGTCAACCTGACCGGCGCAGCCGGCTCGGGCAAGACCATCCTGGCGCTGGCGGCGGCCATCGAGCAAACCATGGTCAGCAAGCGCTACCGGCGCATCATCGCCACCCGTTCGGTACAGGGCCTGGACCAGGAAATCGGCTTTCTGCCCGGCACCGAGGCCGAGAAGATGGAGCCCTGGCTGGGCGCCATCACCGACAACCTCGAAGCCCTGCACATGGATGACGAGAACACCCATGGCAGCGTCGACTACATCCTGCAAAAAGTGCCCCTGCAGTTCAAATCCCTGAACTACATTCGCGGGCGCAGCTTCCAGCAGAGCCTGATCCTGATCGACGAATGCCAGAACCTCACCCCGCACCAGATGAAGACCATCATCACCCGTGCCGGCAATGGCTCCAAGGTGATCTGCCTGGGCAACCTGGCGCAGATCGATACGCCGTACCTTTCGGCGCCCAGCTCGGGGCTGACCTACCTCACCGAGCGCTTCAAGGGCTTCGAGCACGGTGTGCACATCACCCTGCAGGGCGTGCCGCGCTCGATCCTCGCCGAGTACGCCGAAAGCCACATGTAACCCCTCGCCCCGGAGCCGCCTGGCGGCTCCGGGCATTCATTGCGGCGCCCATGGTTTGCAGGGGCCGGTGCGGGGCCTACAATCGCCAGGTTTTCTACTTGGAGATTGCCCGTGCTGACCCATCTCGACTCCCAGGGGCGCGCCAATATGGTCGACGTCAGCGACAAGGCGCAGACCGTGCGTGAAGCCGTGGCCGAGGCCCGGGTGCGCATGCTGCCCACCACGCTGCAGATGATCGTCGACGGTGAGCACCCCAAGGGCGATGTCTTCGCCGTGGCGCGTATCGCCGGCATCCAGGCCGCGAAAAAGACGTCCGATCTGATTCCGTTGTGTCATCCGCTGATGCTCACCAGCGTCAAGGTCGAGCTGCGGGCCGATGGCGACGACGCCGTACTGATCCGCGCGCGCTGCAAACTCACCGGCCAGACCGGCGTGGAGATGGAAGCGCTGACCGCCGCCAGTGTCGCGGCGCTGACCATCTATGACATGTGCAAGGCGGTGGATCGCGGCATGATCATCGAGCAGGTGCGCCTGCTGGAAAAACTTGGTGGCAAGAGCGGCCACTTCCTGGCAGGCGAGGGCGAGCGATGATCCACGTGCAGTATTTCGCCCGTTATCGCGAAACCCTGGGGGTGGATGCCGAGGAGCTACCGGGCGATTTCGCGACCCTCGATGAATTGCGCCTGCACCTGCTGGCCCGCGGCGGCGCCTGGGAGGTGCTCGCCGAGCGCGGCCTGATGTGCGCCCGCAACGAAGAACTCTGCGCGTTGAGTGAGGCGCTGGTCGACGGGGATGCAGTGGCGTTCTTCCCCACGGTCACCGGAGGCTGAGATGGCAGTTCGCGTCCAGCAGGCCGTTTTCGATCCCGGCTTGGAAACCAACGCCGTGCATGCCGCCAACACCGGCGTCGGCGCCGTGGCGTGCTTCGTCGGCTACGTGCGTGATTTCAATGACGGCCAGGACGTGGCCGGCATGTTTCTCGAGCATTTCCCCGGTATGACCGAAAAGGCCCTGGCTGGCATCGAGAGCCAAGCCCGCGAGCGCTGGCCATTGTTGGGCGTCGAGGTGATCCACCGCGTCGGGCGGCTGGAGCCGGGTGAGCCGATCGTCTTCGTTGGCGTAGCCAGCGCCCACCGCCAGGCGGCCTTTCAGGCCTGCGAGTTCATCATGGACTACCTGAAAACCCGCGCGCCGTTCTGGAAGAAGGAAGACACCCCCAGCGGCCCGCGCTGGGTCGAGGGGCGCGACAGCGATCAGGTCTCCGCTCGGCGCTGGCAGGCCGACAGCTGAAAGGCGTTTCAGCCGAACTCGATGAATACCTTGAAGAACAGCGGGGCGAACATCGACAGCGCGCCCAGCCCGGTCAGCCAGATGCCCCATTCCTGTTCGCGGTTGTTGAAGCCGATGCCCAGCAGCAGAAAGCCGCTGATCAGCAGCACGATCATGATGTGGAAAGCGTCCATGGCGAAGCCTCCTCGCAAGTGTCGCGTGCCATGAGCTGCGCCGCTACCTTGGTTGCAATGCAGCGCTGGCCTACACCTTGAGCGTAGTCCAGTGGCGGGGCGCCGAGGCTGATCCAGGGCAATTCGCGGGATCAATAATGGCCTCGCGAGCAGCCTGCGGATAACGGCGAAAACACTGCGCGTCGGCCGGTCTGCCGATTTTGGTCGCGATCGCGGCCGGGCGTGATTAAAATCGCCGCCTGAATTCTCCTGCTACCCAAGGATCCTGTTATGCCCCGTATCGGAACCCCCCTGTCGCCCAGCGCGACCCGTGTGTTGCTGTGTGGCTCGGGCGAGCTCGGCAAGGAAGTGGTCATCGAGCTGCAGCGCCTCGGTGTGGAAGTGATCGCCGTCGATCGCTACGCCAACGCACCGGCCATGCAGGTGGCGCATCGCAGCCACGTGATCAACATGCTCGATGGCGCGGCGCTGCGTGCCGTGATCGAGCAGGAGAAACCGCATTACATCGTGCCGGAGATCGAAGCGATCGCCACCGCCACGCTGGTGGAGCTGGAAAACGAAGGCTACACCGTGATCCCCAGCGCTCGCGCCGCGCAGCTGACCATGAACCGTGAAGGCATTCGTCGCCTGGCCGCCGAAGAACTCGGCCTGCCGACCTCGCCCTACAAGTTCGCCGACTCCTTCGAAGAGTTCCAGGCGGCCGTGGGCACCATCGGCTTTCCGTGCGTGGTCAAGCCAATCATGAGTTCGTCGGGCAAGGGCCAGTCGGTGCTCAAGAGCGCCGATGACGTGCAGAAAGCCTGGGACTACGCCCAGGCGGGTGGCCGTGCCGGCAAGGGCCGGGTGATCGTCGAGGGTTTCATCGACTTCGACTACGAAATCACCCTGCTGACCGTGCGCCACGTCGGTGGCACCACCTTCTGCGCGCCGGTCGGTCATCGCCAGGAGAAGGGCGACTATCAGGAGTCCTGGCAGCCCCAGGCGATGAGCGAGGCCGCTCGCGCCGAGGCCGAGCGTATCGCCCTGGCCGTTACCGGCTCGCTCGGTGGTCGTGGTCTGTTCGGCGTCGAGTTGTTCGTCAAGGGCGATCAGGTGTGGTTCTGCGAAATCTCGCCGCGCCCGCACGACACCGGCCTGGTAACCCTGATCTCTCAGGATCTGTCCGAATTCGCCTTGCATGCACGGGCCATTCTCGGCCTGCCGATCCCGGCGATCCGCCAATTCGGCCCGTCCGCCTCGGCGGTGATTCTGGTCGAGGGCGAGTCCAGGCAGGTCAGTTTCGGCAGTCTCGGCGCCGCGCTCACCGAGCCGGATACCGCCCTGCGCCTGTTCGGCAAGCCGGAAGTCAGCGGTCAGCGCCGCATGGGCGTTGCTCTGGCGCGCGACGAGTCGCTGGAAGCAGCCCGCGCCAAGGCGCTGCGGTCGGCACAGGCAGTCAAGGTCGAGCTGTAACGCTTCGATTCCTGTTCACTGGCGCAACGGCCGCAATGTGGCGGTAGCGGCCGTTATTCGATCCACTGTAGGAGCCGCGACCTCGCGGCGATTCGCTCAGGCACCGCCGAAATAGGCAGTCAGGCTGCAATCGTTTCGCCCCGAGGTCGGGGCTCCCACAGGTTGGTTTGAGTGGCTGCTCATGCCTTCTTCCCGTCAACCCGTGAATAAGGTGAGCTCTCAGTTACGGGCGCCCGCGAACAGCTTCTCGGCACCAGCGGCATCTTGCCTCTGATCATGCTTCAGTGCTGCTGCGCTTCCCAGGCCCGAACTTCCAGCACCCGACTACCGCTGGCCTGGAGAATCTCCAGCCGGTATCGGCCTACCTGCAAACACACCGCGCAGTCCGGAATGTTCTCCAGCACTTCGGTCACCAGGCCGTTGACCGTCTTCGGCCCGTCGACCGGCAACCGCCAGCCCAGTGCCCGGTTCACCTCGCGCAGATAGGCGCTGCCCTGGATCGACCAGGTGCCGTCGCCCATTGCGTGAAACTCACGAGGATGGGCGGTTTCCACCGAGCTCAGGTCGCCGACGATCTCTTCGAGGATGTCTTCCAAGGTAACGATGCCCATGGCCTCGCCATACTCGTCGATCACCACGGCCGTGCGGTACTTGTGCTGCTGGAAATTCACCAACTGGTTTGCCAGCGTGGTGCCTTGCGGCACGAAGTACGCCGAGTCGCACGCTTGCAATACCGCCGCTTCGTCCAGCTCGCTGCGCCCGGCCAGGCGGCGCATGTGCAGGATGCCTTCGGTCTGGTTGAGGCCGTTGCGGTACACCGGCAGGCGGGTGTGCGAGGCTGCGCGTACCTGTTCGAGCAGCGGCGTGCTGCCCGACAGGTCGATGCCGTTGATCTCGTGGCGCGGAATCATCACGTCCTCGACGCTGACCTTGTCCAACTCCAGCACGCCCAGCAGCATCGCGCGTCGCTCGGCGGGCAGCGGCAGGTCGTCGGCCTGCAGCGCGTCGCGCAGCTCGGTGAGGCTCGGCGCATCATCGGGTTCGGTACTCTGGTCCGTTTTGCCAATGCGCCGGCGCAGCCCCTGACCGATGGTCATCAGCAGTCGGGTGAGCGGAGCCAGCGCCAGGCTGACCAGCGTCAGCGGATAGCTTGCCGGGTAGGCGAACAGCGGCGGCGGCAGGATGGCCAGCAGGCGACCGAACGGATGGGCCAGCATCAGCACGGCCAGCGTCAGGATGAACGGCGATGGCGCCAGGTTGCCGGGCGCGCCGTGGCGCAAGGCCAGCAAGGTGGCGGCCACCGAGGCGGCCATGGTGCTGCAGATGGTGCCGATGCGCAGGGTGGCCGACAGCCGCTGTGGCTGGTCGAGCAGGGCGATCAGCCGAGCGGCGGCGCGATGGCCCTGACGCGCCCGGTAGCGCAGCCGATAGCGGTTGAGGCCGAACAGCACGGTGCGCGCGCAGATGAAGAAGGTCGCGCAGCCCAGCAGGGTCAGCAGCAGGGCCAGCTGGAAAAGCGGTGAGGGCGTGTCCACGGCTCAGATGTGCAGGATGAATTCACGAACCAGCTTGCTGCCGAAGAAGGCCAGCATCAGCAGGCAGAACCCGGCCAGCGTCCAGCGGATCGCCTTGTGACCGCGCCAGCCGAGTTGGTGGCGGCCCCACAGCAACACGGCGAACACCACCCAGGCGAAGCACGACAGGATGGTCTTGTGCACCAGGTGCTGGGTGAACAGATTGTCGATGAATACTGCGCCGGACAACAGCGACAGCGACAGCAGCGCCCAGCCGCTCCACAGGAAGCCGAACAGCAGGCTTTCCATGGTTTGCAGCGGCGGGAAGTTGCGGATCAGTCCGGAGGGATGCTTGTGCTTGAGCTGGTGATCCTGCACCAGCAGCAGCAGTGACTGGAACATGGCGATGGTCAGCATGCCGTAGGCGGCGATAGACAACAGGATATGGGCGAGAATGCCGGGGCCTTCCTCTATCGGCTGGCTGGTGCCGCTGGGCATGAACTGCGCGCACAGCACCGTCAGCCCGCCGAGCGGAAACAGAAACAGCAGCAGGTTGTGCACCGGCATGCGCTGGCACGCCAGCAGGATCAGCGCGATTACCGTGAAAGCGATCAGGCTGGCGGTGTTGAAGAAGTCCAGGTTCAGCCCGGTGCTGCCACGCATCTGCATGAACAGGCTGCCGCCGTGGAACAATAGGGCGATAAAGCCTGCCAGCAGCAACACCGGTTGGCTGGGCGTGCTGCGGCGGGCCAGATGCAGGCCTTGATAGCTGGCGGCGCCAAAATAGAGGATGGCGGCGGCGAGGCTGGGCAACAGAGGGTGCATAGATCCTGGATACGCGGGCTCAAAGGCGCTGAGTGTGGCACACAACCGGTGTCGCAAAAAGACTGCAAGCGGTATCCGCTCTCACTAGGGTCTGTTGACGGTTCACGCACGGCCGCGCCGGCGCCCGTTTTTTCGCGAGGCAAGGGCCGCGCCCGCTCCCTGCGGGCTTGCGGCATTTCCCACATCCATGTGGGTCACACCGCCGCGAAGTTTAGCTGGCTAAATGAGCCGGCGAGAAACGCTGCATCGCGAAAAAACGGGCCCGGCCCTGCGGGTTGCGCGAGAAAACTCGCCATGCGTCGTTGGAGGACTTGGCAAGGGAATGACCATTCCCTGCGTCCTCCGCCTAGCGGATCGCCGCCCGGCCTGGCGAGATTTCTCGCGGCAACGCGGCTCGCGTTGAACCGTCAACAGACCCTGGGTCGCAGCGGCGCCGACAAAGAAGCCTCGAAAGCGTCGCGGTCTTCGTTATAATCCGCCGTTTGCTGCCAGCCCATCCCGGCCAGACGGCCCGAAAGGAACGCGCATGTTCGAAAACTTAACCGATCGCCTCTCGCAGACTCTGCGCAGCGTCACTGGCAAGGCCAAGCTGACCGAGGACAACATCAAGGACACCCTGCGCGAAGTGCGCATGGCGTTGCTCGAGGCCGACGTGGCGCTGCCCGTGGTCAAGGATTTCGTCGCCCGCGTCAAGGATCGCGCGGTCGGCACCGAGGTGTCCAAGAGCCTGACCCCGGGCCAGGCGTTCGTGAAGATCGTGCGTCTGGAGCTGGAAAGCCTCATGGGCGCCGCCAACGAAGACCTCGACCTGAGCACCACGCCGCCGGCGGTGGTGTTGATGGCTGGTCTGCAGGGTGCCGGTAAGACCACCACCGTGGGCAAGCTGGCGCGCCTGCTCAAGGAGCGCAAGAAGAAGAGCGTGATGGTGGTCTCCGCGGACGTCTACCGTCCGGCGGCGATCAAGCAGCTGGAAACCCTGGCGAGCGACATCGGCGTGACCTTCTTCCCGTCCGATATCACCCAGAAACCGGTGGCCATCGCCGAGGCGGCGATCCGCGAAGCCAAGCTCAAGTACATCGACGTGGTGCTGGTCGATACCGCCGGTCGCCTGGCCGTCGATGCCGAGATGATGGCCGAGATCCAGGCGCTGCACGCTGCGGTGAAGCCGGTGGAAACCCTGTTCGTGGTCGACGCCATGACCGGTCAGGACGCCGCCAACACCGCCAAGGCCTTCAACGATGCGCTGCCGCTCACCGGCGTGGTGCTCACCAAGGTCGACGGCGATGCCCGTGGCGGTGCCGCGCTGTCGGTGCGCGCCATCACCGGCAAGCCGATCAAGTTCATCGGTATGGGCGAGAAGAGCGAAGCGCTCGAGCCCTTCCATCCCGAGCGAATCGCCTCGCGCATTCTCGGCATGGGCGACGTGCTCAGCCTGATCGAGCAGGCCGAGCAGACCCTCGATCGCGAGAAGGCCGAGAAGCTCACCAAGAAGCTCAAGAAGGGCAAGGGTTTCGACCTCGAGGACTTCCGCGACCAGCTCGTGCAGATGAAGAGCATGGGCGGCCTCGGCGGCCTGATGGACAAGCTGCCGCAGATGGGGGGCGTCAATCTCGCGCAGATGGGCAATGCCCAGGGCGCCGCGGAAAAGCAGTTCAAGCAGATGGAGGCGATCATCAACTCGATGACGCCTGCCGAGCGCCGCGACCCCGATATCATCAGCGGCTCGCGCAAGCGCCGTATCGCCATGGGTTCTGGCACCCAGGTGCAGGACATCGGCCGGCTGATCAAACAGCACAAGCAGATGCAGAAGATGATGAAGAAATTCAGTGCCAAAGGTGGCATGGCCAAGATGATGCGCGGCATGGGCAACATGATGCCGGGCGGCGGCATGCCGAAGTTCTGATGGCTCTGGCAGGCCGCCTGGCGGCCTGTGGAAAAAGAGATTTGCAAACAGCCGCATAATCCTTAGAATATGCGGCCTTTCGGGCCTAGGCCCATTTTTGATGTGTGCCTCAAGTTAGCACCGACTACAGGAACGATGTTCACATGGTAACTATTCGTCTCGCTCGTGGCGGCTCCAAAAAGCGCCCCTTCTACCACCTCACCGTGACCAACAGCCGCAATGCGCGCGACGGTCGCTTCGTAGAGCGCATCGGTTTCTTCAACCCGATCGCCTCGGGTGCTGAAGTCAAGCTGTCCGTGAATCAAGAGCGCGCCACTTACTGGCTGAGCCAGGGTGCCCAGCCGTCTGAGCGTGTTGCTCAGCTGCTGAAAGAAGCTGCCAAGGCTGCTGCCTAAGCACTTCTATGAGCACGACGCCGGCCCCCGCCGAGGATCTTCTGGTTCTTGGCAAGATCGTTTCGGTGCATGGCGTCAAGGGTGAGATAAAGGTGTATTCCTTTACCGATCCGCTGGATAACGTGCTCGATTACCCTCGCTGGACGCTACGGCGCGACGGTGAGGTGAAACAGGTTGAACTGGCTGGTGGACGCTTGCAGGGCAAGGTTCTGGTCGCCAGGCTGAAAGGGCTCGATGATCGTGAAGTGGCGCGTACCTACGCGGGCTTCGAGATCTGCGTTCCTCGCAGCCAGCTGCCGGAGCTCGATGACGGCGAGTTCTACTGGTATCAGCTGGAAGGTCTGAAGGTTATCGATCAGGCAGGGCAACTGCTCGGCAAGGTCGATCATCTGTTCGAGACCGGTGCCAATGACGTGATGGTGGTCAAGCCCTGCGCTGACAGCCTCGATGATCGTGAGCGTCTGTTGCCTTATACGCAGCAGTGCGTGTTGTCGATCAGCCTCGAGGCTGGCGAGATGCGGGTCGATTGGGATGCGGATTTCTGACGCCATGGCGAGCCTGCGCGTCGATGTCATTACGCTGTTCCCTGAGATGTTCGCCGCCATCGGCGATTACGGCATCACCAGTCGTGCGGTGAGGCAGGAGCTGTTGCAGCTGACCTGCTGGAACCCACGCAGTTACACCACGGATCGTCATCACACGGTTGACGACCGCCCCTTCGGTGGTGGTCCCGGCATGGTGATGAAGATCAAGCCGCTGGAAGATGCTCTGGCCGATGCCAGGCAGGCCAGCGACGTTGCGGCGAAGGTGATCTACCTGTCGCCGCAAGGCCGCCCGCTGACGCAGGCGGCGGTACGCGAGCTGGCGAAGGAGGAGCGTTTGATCCTCATTGCCGGCCGCTACGAAGGCGTCGACGAGCGTTTCATCGAAGCGCACGTCGACGAGGAATGGTCGATCGGCGACTACGTCCTGTCTGGCGGTGAGCTGCCAGCCATGGTGCTGATCGATGCGGTAACGCGCCTTTTGCCTGGTGCATTGGGTCATGCAGATTCGGCCGAGGAAGACTCCTTCACGGATGGCTTGCTCGACTGCCCGCACTACACCCGTCCGGAGGTGTATGCGGATAAGCGTGTTCCGGAGGTGCTGCTTGGCGGCAACCACGAACACATCCGGCGCTGGCGTTTGCAGCAGTCCCTGGGACGCACCTGGGAACGCCGTGTCGATCTTCTGGATAGCCGCTCGCTTTCTGGAGAAGAGAAGAAGCTGCTGGAGGAATACATCCGCCAGCGGGACGATAACTAATATCGATGGCCGGCCTGACGGCCCGTCTTAGGAGCGCAGCATGACCAACAAAATCATTCAGCAAATCGAAGCTGAGCAGATGAGCAAAGAGATCCCGACCTTTGCCCCGGGCGACACCGTAGTCGTTCAGGTGAAAGTGAAGGAAGGTGACCGTCAGCGTCTGCAGGCGTTCGAAGGTGTGGTAATCGCCAAGCGTAACCGTGGTCTGAACAGCGCCTTCACTGTGCGCAAGATCTCCAGCGGCGTAGGCGTTGAGCGTACTTTCCAGACCTACAGCCCGCTGGTCGACAGCCTGGCAGTCAAGCGTCGCGGCGACGTTCGCAAGGCCAAGCTGTACTACCTCCGCGACCTGTCCGGCAAGGCAGCGCGCATCAAGGAAAAACTGGTTTAATCCAGCTTTCCCCCTCGAAAAAAGCAGCCTCGGCTGCTTTTTTCGTTTCTGGCGTTTGGTGGGCTGGCAGCCGTTTCGCAAGCCACCTGCTCCCACAAAAGCAGCGCAGTATCTGCTTTTGATTGTGTTGATAATGAATTCTTTGCGTAGTGCAGATCTGACCCCATGTCCGCTGTCGACCATCCATTGATCGAGCGTTTCATCGAGGCTTTGTGGCTGGAGAAGGGCCTGTCCGCCCATACCCAGTCGGCCTATCGCAGCGATTTGGCGCTGCTCAACGGCTGGCTGCAGGCCCGTGACGTGGAGCTGCAGGCGGTGGGGCGCGAGGTGCTGCTCGATCACCTGGCCTGGCGCATGAATGAGGGCTACAAGGCGCGCTCCACGGCGCGGCTGATCTCCGGCATGCGCGGCTTCTACCGCTTCCTGTTGCGCGAAGGGATCATCGATGCCGATCCCACGCTGCAGGTCGACATGCCGCAACTTGGCCGGCCGCTGCCCAAATCGTTGTCCGAGGCGGATGTCGAGGCATTGCTGGCTGCGCCGGATCTGGGTGATCCCATTGGCCTGCGCGATCGCGCCATGCTCGAGGTGTTGTACGCCTGCGGGTTGCGGGTCAGCGAGCTGGTCGGGCTGACGCTCGAACAGGTCAATCTGCGCCAGGGCGTGCTGCGGGTGTTCGGCAAGGGCAGCAAGGAGCGCCTGGTGCCCATGGGCGAGGAAGCCATCGGTTGGGTCGAGCGCTATTGTCGCGAGGCGCGGCCCGCGCTGCTGGCTGGTCGTCCCGCGGACGTGCTGTTCCCTAGCCTGCGTGGTGAGCAGATGACCCGGCAAACCTTCTGGCACCGCATCAAGCATCAGGCCCAGGTGGCGGGCATCAGCAAGTCGCTGTCGCCGCACACCCTGCGCCATGCGTTCGCCACCCATTTGCTCAATCACGGCGCGGATTTGCGCGTAGTGCAGATGCTGCTGGGCCACAGTGATCTGTCCACCACGCAGATCTACACCCATATCGCCCGCGCCCGCTTGCAGGCATTGCATGCCCAGCACCATCCGCGTGGCTGAATCGGTTGTCGCCAGTTCGCGCTTTGCGTCTGCTGCCCGCAGCCTGGGGCCCTGGTTATGGTAGTCTCTGTCCTTTCCCTGTCACCCCGTCGCTCGATAGGAGTATTCATGCGTGTGACCCGCATCGTCGCGGCCATGGCTCTCGGCCTGGTCAGCACTCTCGGCCATGCCGCCGACCCGGATCAGGCGATCCGCAAGAACCTGCTTTCCATTCAGCCCGATCTGCCGATCGAGGCCATTGCCGAGAGCCCGATGCCCGGTGTCTACCAGGTGCAGCTCAAGGGTGGTCGCCAGCTGTATGCCAGCGCCGACGGGCAGTTCGTGATGCAGGGCTACCTGTTCCAGTTCAAGGATGGCCAGGCCATCAACCTGACCGAAGCGCAAGAAAGCAAGGCCATCGCCAAGCAGATCAACGGCATTCCGGCCAAGGACATGGTGGTCTTCGCGCCGAAAGAGCCGAAGGCGCACATCACTGTGTTCACCGATACCGATTGCGGCTACTGCCAGAAGCTGCACAGTGAAGTGGGCGAGCTGAACAAGCTGGGCGTCGAAGTGCGTTACCTGGCCTTCCCGCGCCAAGGGCTGGGCAGCAAAGGTGCCAAGGATCTGGCCAGCGTGTGGTGCTCCAAGGATCGCCAGGCGGCCATGAACAAGGCCAAATCGCGCGAGTCGGTCCCGGCGGCTACCTGCGATAACCCGGTTGCCCAGCAGTACCAGCTGGGGCAGATGATCGGCGTCAACGGCACGCCAGCGATCATTCTTGAAAACGGCAAGATGATTCCCGGTTATCAACCGGCGGCGCAGCTGGCAAAGCTGGCCCTGGAAGCCAAGTGATCCGGCTCGATTGACTATCAGACAGCCGCTTCGTAATGTGCGGCTCTTTTTTCCACGGCTGGCGCCCGCGTCGGCCGTTTTACGCAGTGCAGTTGGGGAGTCTAGTGTGAATCCGGTCAAAGTAGGCATCTGTGGGCTGGGTACCGTCGGTGGCGGTACCGTGAATGTGCTCAAGCGCAACGCCGAGGAAATCGCGCGTCGTGCCGGGCGTGGTATCGAGGTGGCGCAGATCGCCACCCGCACACCCAAGCCCCAGTACCAGTCGACCGGCATTACCATGACCGACGATGTCTTCGCGGTGGCCAGCAACCCCGAGATCGATATCGTCGTGGAGCTCATCGGCGGCTACAGCGTTGCCCGTGAGCTGGTTCTCAAGGCCATCGAGAACGGCAAGCATGTGGTCACCGCCAACAAGGCGCTGATCGCCGTGCATGGCAACGAAATCTTCGCTCGCGCCCGCGAGAAGGGCGTGATCGTCGCGTTCGAGGCGGCGGTGGCTGGTGGCATCCCGGTGATCAAGGCGATCCGCGAAGGCCTGTCGGCCAACCGTATCAACTGGCTAGCCGGTATCATCAACGGCACCGGCAACTTCATCCTCAGCGAGATGCGCGAGAAGGGTCGCACCTTCGAAGACGTGCTGGCCGAGGCCCAGGCCCTGGGTTACGCCGAAGCCGATCCGACCTTCGACGTCGAAGGCATCGACGCGGCCCACAAGCTGACCATCCTGGCGTCCATCGCCTTCGGCATCCCGCTGCAGTTCGACAAGGCCTACACCGAAGGCATCACCAAGCTGACTACGGCCGACGTGAACTACGCCGAGGCGCTGGGCTATCGCATCAAGCACCTGGGTGTGGCGCGCCGTACCGACGCCGGCATCGAGCTGCGCGTACACCCGACGCTGATCCCGGCCGACCGCCTGATCGCCAACGTCAATGGCGTGATGAACGCGGTGATGGTCAATGGCGATGCCGCTGGCAGCACCCTGTTCTACGGCGCCGGTGCCGGCATGGAGGCGACCGCTTCGGCGGTGGTGGCCGACCTGGTCGACGTGGTGCGTGCGTTGACCACCGACCCGACCAACCGCGTGCCGCACCTGGCCTTCCAGCCGGATTCGCTGTCCGACCACCCGATCCTGCCGATCACCGATTGCGAGAGTGCCTACTACCTGCGCATCCAGGCCAAGGATCGCCCAGGCGTGCTGGCCCAGGTGGCAAGCATCCTGTCGGAGCGCGGCATCAACATCGAATCGATCATGCAGAAGGAAGTCGAGGAGCAGGACGGCCTGGTGCCGATGATCCTGGTTACTCATCGCGTTGCCGAGCAGCGCATGAACGACGCCATTTCTGCCCTGGAAGCGCTGGCCGACGTCGTCGGCAACGTGGTGCGCATCCGCGTCGAACAACTCAGCTAATTTCGTCGCGCGCCGCGACCTGCTCGCGGCGTGGCGCCCCAGACCGAAGGTTTGCAGACCATGCGCTATATCAGCACTCGCGGCCAGGCACCGGCCCTGAATTTCGAAGACGTTCTGCTGGCCGGCCTGGCCACTGACGGCGGCCTGTACGTGCCGGAAAACCTGCCACGCTTCAGCCAGGAAGAAATCGCCTCCTGGGCGGGTCTGCCGTATCACGAGCTGGCCTTCCGGGTGATGCGTCCGTTCGTGACCGGCAGCATCCCGGATGCCGATTTCAAAAAGATCCTCGAAGACACCTACGGCGTGTTCGAGCACTCGGCCGTGGCGCCGCTGCGTCAGCTGGGTGGCAACGAGTGGGTGCTCGAGCTGTTCCATGGCCCGACCCTGGCGTTCAAGGATTTCGCTCTGCAGTTGCTCGGTCGCCTGCTCGACTACGTGCTGGCCAAGCGCAACGAGCGCGTGGTGATCATGGGTGCCACCAGCGGTGACACCGGCTCGGCTGCCATCGAAGGCTGCAAGGCCTGCGAGAACGTCGACATCTTCATCATGCACCCGCACAACCGGGTGTCCGAAGTGCAGCGCCGGCAGATGACCACCATTCTCGGCGACAACATCCATAACATCGCCATCGAAGGCAACTTCGACGACTGCCAGGAGATGGTCAAGGCCAGCTTCGCCGACCAGGGTTTCCTCAAGGGCACGCGCCTGGTGGCGGTCAACTCGATCAACTGGGCGCGGATCATGGCCCAGATCGTCTACTACTTCCACGCGGCCCTGCAGCTCGGCGGTCCGGCGCGTTCGGTGGCCTTCTCGGTGCCGACCGGCAACTTCGGCGACATCTTCGCCGGCTATCTCGCCCGCAACATGGGTTTGCCGGTCAGCCAGCTGATCGTCGCCACCAACCGCAACGACATCCTCCATCGTTTCATGAGTGGCAATCAGTACGCCAAGGGCGAGCTGTATCCGACCCTGTCGCCGTCGATGGACATCATGGTCTCGTCGAACTTCGAGCGTCTGCTGTTCGACCTGCACGGTCGCAACGGCCCGTCGATCGCCGCGCTGATGACCGAATTCCGCCAGACCGGCGGCTTCACCGTCGAAGACGATCGCTGGACCGAGGCGCGCAAGCTGTTCGATTCCCTCGCCGTAAGCGATGAGCAGACCTGTCAGACCATCGCCGAGGTGTACGCCGCCACCGGTGAGCTGCTCGACCCGCATACCGCCATCGGTGTGCGTGCTGCCCGCGAGTGCCGTCGCAGCCTGTCCGTGCCGATGGTGGTGCTGGGCACCGCCCATCCGGTCAAGTTCCCGGAGGCCATCGAGAAGTCCGCCGTGGATCAGTCGCCAGCATTGCCGGCGCACCTGGCCGATCTGTTCGAGCGCGAAGAACGCTGCACCGTACTGGCTAACGACCTGCCGACCGTGCAGCAATTCGTCGCCGCGCACGGCAATCGCGGCAAGCCGCTTTAAGCGACAGTGCCGCAAAACGGAAGGCCGGTCATCGAGAGGTGCCGGCCTTTTGTATTTTCAGGCTGGCTGCACAGCGTTGTCGTAGTCTGGGATGGAGCGGAACGATCCCCAAGTTCTATTCGGCACAGAGCAATCTTTCGTGGATTGCACCCGGGTTTCGCTTCGCTCTAAGAACCTGTTCATAATCTTTAAGCCCAGGTTCGGCGACTTTGGCGGCTAAGTGGGGCGCAAGCGGCCGATCGGTCTCGTAGGATGGACTGGTGATTATCTGTGGGAGCGGGCCGTGCCCGCGAAAAATCACGGGCATAGCCCGTTCCCACAGGTGAAGCAACGATGTCCGCTTCTGCCTTGTAGTTGCCGCTTCATGCGCAGATAAGACTTTGAACAGGCTCTAAGCCGGGCTACGACATGCTGATCGGCTCCATTGGGCGCGCTACGGGGATTTACCGCCGATTGACCGCCGCCACCGGCGCCTGCTGGCAAAGCCGCTTGTCCAGCTGGCCGACATAGGGGTTGCCCCAGCCCATCACGCAGCCGACCAGTTGGTTGCGTTGGCGCTCCCACTGTTCGGCGGGGTAGGTCTTGTTCCAGGCGTTGAATAGCTGGCGGTTCTGTTTCGACAGGCGTAGCTGGTAGCGGTCGCTCATGTACAGATAGGTGCGGGCGATCATGCCGCGTACCTGCTGGCGCGGCATCACCTTGCGCGCCTTGAAGTCGACCACCGTCGGGCAGGCGCCATACTGGCTCGGCTTCTGCGGCAGCCAGCCGAAGTCGTAGTTGCTGCGGTCGCCATTGACCTCGCCAATCGCCGGCACCAAGTTGTGCAAGTCCGCCTCGGCGCGGCGGAATACGCTGTCGTTCTTGCTGCAGTTCTTGCGCCCGCCATGCTGCCAGCACTGGCGCTGATGGCCGATCTGCCAGGCCGGGACGATGTGTTCCCACTCGATGCGCGCCGCGCGGTTGGCATTCTTGCGTGGCGTGTAGCCGCAGCTTCTAAGGTCGACGCGGTTGCCCTTGAAGCTGCAACCGCAATAGAACTCCACCGACTGGCGTTCGTAGAGCGTCCAGCCGATCTTCTTGGCCTGGCTGAAGCTCTGGGGTGGAGCGGCTTGGAGGGAGGTGCAGAGGGTGAGGCACAGCAGGGCGAGGATGCTGCGAAACGGCATGCGGCTTTCCTAAAAAGTGCCGCATCATACCGGCTCGTTGCGCTTTGCCAAGGCTGGCCCATTGATGGCGTCTATCTAAAGCTGTTCCGCCCCGCGCAGCAATGCGGCTTACGCCCGGTCAAGAGCGCGCCCAGGTCCCATTCACTTCTCTGCGACGCAGTTGGCGAACGAGCGTTGATTTCTGGGCTAGAGTTGGTCGGCTGAATTCCCGCCCGAGAGGCTTCCTGCGCCTTGCGAATGAGCTCGTTCACACCGTTTGGATAAATTACATGTGATGTATTGAGTTATCACATGTGATGTTCTAGTCTGTGCTTCATGGAAAACAAATCATCTGCGCACTACCAGCGTCTTTTCCGTCAGCGTCTGCGTGAGCAGGGGCTGGTGAAGAAGGAGGTCTGGATTCTGCCCGAGCATGCCCAGAGGCTCTCGGCGGTCGAAAGGAAACTTCGCCAGCCCCAGCCGGAGCTGGCTTCAATGGAGGAGGGGGTGAGCATGCCTCAGGTTTGGACTGCACAAACGTTGTTCGACGCGCTGTCGGCGACAGAGCCGTTTGCCGATGGCCGCGCGGCCGTCGAGCTGATCCAGGGTGCCGACGCCAGTCTGCACGTGACCATGAAGGAATACGGCGATCTGCCGCTGTTCATCGCCGTGTTCGGTGATCAGATCGTGGTCGAGGCGCTGCTCTGGCCGGCCAGCGACGTGCGCGACACCGCCGCCTTCAACGAGGAAGTGCTGCGCAGCCACAAGCTGTTCCCGCTGTCCTGCGTGGGGCTCGAAACCCTGCCGGACGGTCAGGCCTGCTACACCATGTTCGGTGCGCTCAGCGCCTCGTCGATCCTGCCCAACGTGGTGCTCGAGATCGAAACGCTGGCGGACAACGTCATCAAGGCGACCGAAGCCTACGAAGACTTCCTCAAGGCCAGTGCATAAGGAGACATGCCCATGAACGTCTGGAGCAAATTGCTGACGGCGCTGCGCGGCGGTGCCAACGAAATGGGTGAGGCGCTGGTCGATGGCCAGGCCCTGCGCATTCTCGATCAGGAAATCCGCGACGCTGACGTCGAGCTGCGCAAATCCAAGGAAGCCTTGGCCGAAATCATGGCCAAGCAGAAGCTGGCCGCCGAGCGCGCCAGCAAGTCCGCCGCCAAGATCGCCGAGTACGAGCAGTACGCGGTAAAGGCGCTGGAAACCGGCAAGGAAGACCTGGCCGCCGAAGTGGCCGGCAAGATCGCCAACCTGGAAATCGAACTGGGTAGCGAGCGCGAGCAGGCCGATGCCTACGCCGCCAGCGTGGCCCAGCTGCGTACGGCGGTGAGCCAGGCGGAGGCCAACATCAAACGCCTGAAACAGCAGGTCGATACCGTCAAGGCCACCGAAAGCGTGCAGAAGGCGCAGATGGCCGTGGCCCAGCGCTACGGCGGCTCCCAGGCCAAGCTGCACACGGCGGTCGAGTCGCTGGAACGCATCAAGCAGCAGCAGGCCGAGCGCGCGGCGAAGATGGAAGCGGCGGCCGAGCTGGCCGAGGCCTCCAACCCTGACGAGTCGCTGGACGCCAAGCTGCGCGCCGCCGGTATCGTCGCCGACAAGAGCAGCGCCGACAGCGTGCTGGCACGCCTCAAGGACAAGGCCAAGCCCTGATCTCAGGCTGGTTCGTAGCGGCATCGATGGCGGGGCCAGCAGGCTCCGCCATGTTTTCAGGGATAGGAAACCATGGAAATCTTCCTGCAGGTCTCATTGGCGTTCCCGACGGTCATCTTCAGCTTCCTGCTGTGTCTGGCGGTGGTGTACTGGGTCATCGTCGCGTTCGGCCTGATCGAGATCGACGTGCTCGACGTCGAGGCCGATTCCGCCCTGGAAGGCCCGGCGGCAGCGCTCCTGTCCAAACTCAAGCTGCGGGACGTACCGCTGACGCTGGTACTGACGCTGCTGTCCTTCTTCGCCTGGTTCATCAGCTATTTCGCCGACCTCTGGCTGCTCGGCCTGTTGCCACTGGAGTGGCTGCGCTATCCGCTCGGCGTCGTGGTCGCCGTACTGGCGCTGATGCTCGCCGTGGCGCCCACCCGTCTGCTTTGCGCGCCGCTGCGCCCGCTGTTTCTCAAGCTGGAAGTGACCAGCAGCAAGAGCGTGCTCGGCCAGACCGCGGTGGTACGCAGCGGGCGGGTGACTGCCAGCCATGGCGAGGCCGTGCTGGAGGATGGCGGGGCGGGGTTGATCCTGCGCGTGCGCGCTGACGAGCAACTGGGTTTCAAGCGCGGTGATCGCGTGGTTTTACTGGAGTATCTGGAGGCGCAGCACGCCTACCGGGTGATAACCGAGGATGAGTTCCGCGGCGTCTGAACCGTCGGTTCCGTTTGTCTCAAAGGAGATTGAGTGCAATGTACAACCTTCCCCCGTCGCTGATCCCCGTGTTGGTCGGGGTCGGCCTGGTCGCCCTGCTGATCATCGGCCTGCTGGCCCTGTTCAAGGCCTTCTACATCAAGGTTCCCCAGGGTACGGCGCTGATCGTCAACGACATGTCGTCGACGCCCAAGGTGCATTTCACCGGTGCGCTGGTGTACCCGGTCATCCACCTCAAGGAGTTCATGAAGATCTCCCTGATCACCCTGGAAGTCGACCGCCGCGCCAAGGACGGGCTGATCTGCCGCGACAACATGCGCGCCGACATCACCGTGGCCTTCTACCTGCGCGTCAACGAGACCCAGGAAGACGTGCTCAAGGTGGCCAAGGCCATCGGTGTGGAGCGTGCCTCCGATCGTGCGGCGGTCAACGAGTTGTTCAACGCCAAGTTCTCCGAAGCCCTGAAGACCGTCGGCAAGCAGTTCGACTTCGTCCAGCTGTTCGAGAACCGCCAGGAGTTTCGCGACCGCATCGTCGAGGTGATCGGCAACGACCTCAATGGCTACGTGCTCGAGGACGTGGCCATCGACTACCTGGAGCAGACCGCCAAGAGCTCCCTGGACCCGAGCAACATTCTCGATGCCGAAGGCATCCGCAAGATCACCGAGCTGACCGCTGCGCAGAACGTCATCACCAATGACCTTGAGCGCAACGAAGAGCTGGCGATCAAGAAAAAGAACGTCGAAACCCGTGAGGCGACCCTGGCCCTCGAGCGCCAGCAGGCCGACGCCGAGGCGCGCCAGAAACGCGAGGTGGAAACCATCCGTGCCCGTGAGGAAGCGGAAACCCTAAAGGTGCGCGAAGAAGAGCGCCTGAAGGCCGAGCAGGCGCGCATCCAGACCCAGCAGGAGCTGGACATCCGCGCCGAGAACCACCAGCGCGAAGTGGAAGTGGCCCAGCAGAATCGCCAGCGCGCCGTGGTCATCGAGGTCGAGAAGGTCACCCGCGCCAAGGATCTGGAAGTGGTGGCCCGCGAGCGCGAGGTCGAGCTGCAGCGCATCGAGAAGGAAAAGGCGCTGGAAGAAGAGCGCAAGAACATCGCCAGCGTGGTGCGCGAGCGCGTGGCGGTGGAAAAGACCGTCGCCCAGGAAGAAGAGCGCATCAAGGAAGTACGCGAAGTATCCGAAGCCGAGCGCCTCAAGCAGGTCACCGTACTCAATGCCCAGGCCGAAGCCGAGCAGGAGCTGGTGCGCCAGGTCAAGCAGGCTGAAGCCGACGAAACCCGCTCCAAGCACAAGGCCGTGGAAATCAACAACCTTGCCCAGGCCGAACTGGAAGCCGCAGCCAAGAGTGCCGAGGCCAAGAAGAAGCTCGCCGAAGGCATCGAAGCCGAGCGTGCTGCGCCTGGCCTGGCCGATGCGCGAGTGCGTGAAGTCACCGCCGCGGCCAAGGAGAAGGAAGGCCTGGCCGAAGCCCGCGTGCAGGCCGAGCGTCTGATCGCCGAGGCCAAGGGCGAGCAGGAAAAAGGCCTGGCTCAGGCGCGCGTGACCGAAGCGCAAGCTGCCGCCAAGGAAAAAGACGGCCTGGCCGACGCCAAGGTGCTGGAAGAGAAGCTCGGCGCCCAGGCGCGCGGCGAGGAGCAGCTCGGTGTGGCCAAGGCCAAGGCGACCCAGGATCTGGGCATGGCCGAAGCTCAGGTATTGCTGGAGCGCCTGAACGCTGAAGCCGAAGGTCTGGGCAAGAAGTTCGGTGCCCTGGATGCGCTCAGCGACAACGCCCGCCAGCACGAAGAGTTCCGCATGCAGCTGGAGAAGAGCTTCGAGGAAGCCATGGCCGCCATCGCCGCCAACAAGGACATCGCCAAGGATCAGGCCGAGGTACTGGCCACCGCGCTGGCCAAGGCGAAGATCGAGATCGTCGGCGGCGAAGGCGACTTCTTCAACTCGTTCGCCAAGTCCCTGTCGGTGGGCAAGGCCATCGAAGGCGTGGTCGGCAAGAGCCCGGTGGTGCAGGACGTGCTCGCGCGTTTGCTGCAGGGCCGCGCCGCCGACGCCAAGCCGCCTGTAGTGAGCGACAGCGACGCGGTGTAAGCGGCGGTGCCAGGCTCCAGCCGTTACTGGCTGGAGCCTGTGATGCGATTCAGTGCGGGCCAGGCCTGCCTCAATGACAAGGAAAGTGGCATGTCGCAATCAAGAGATCACCTGGAAATGACCTTTCGCAGCATCCAGTGCTTTGCCGATGACGGCCGCCTGGACGCCGCCGAACTGGGCTCGTTGTTGGCCATCGCCGAGCGCGACGGCGTGATCGATGATGATGAGATCCGCGTGCTGACGCGCATCATCGCCCGCATCAAACCCGAAGAGCTCGACCCCGCGATGCGCGAAAAGCTCGCCGAGATCGCCCGCAAGATCGGTGCCTGAGCACCGCCTCATCCGTTTCGCCCCGGCCATGACGGGGCCTTGCTTGCAGACCGCGCAGATTCAGGAAGACCATGATGTCGGACGCCCAAGCCGAAAACACCCAGCAGGACATTCTCGACAAGGCCGTGGCCGAAGGCGGTGCCTACGAGGTGCTGCACAAGCGCCTGCAGGAACAGGGGCTGCGCCTGCGCCAGCGCACCGAGGCGCTCAACGAGCAGCGCCTGCAGGAGTTCGGCAGCAGCCAGATGGAAGTGATCGGGCGGGTGCGTATCCGTACCGAGAACAACTGCATCGCCCGCGATATCGTGCAGGTCGGCGACTGGCTGCTGTTCGGCTACAACGTGTTCATGGGCCTGAAGAAGGAAACCGCGGTCGCCGACGTGTTCTCCCTCTATCGCCTGGTAGAGGGCAGCGAGGGTTATGAAGCCGAAGCGGTCGCCCTGGACGGCACTTTCCTGAGCCAGAGCGGCTTCGTCAACGACTTCAACGAGCTGTACACCTATTACAAGAACACCCGGCTGCTGCAATTGGCGATTCGCGACGGCAAGCTGCTGGCCAGTTTCCAGATCGGCGAGCGGATCACCGACATCCGCGTGTTCCGCTGGTCGCTGTCGCTCGACGGCAAGGACGTGCGCTATATCGACAACCGCGGCGAGCGCGATATCGCGCTGCCGGCGCCGTTCGATTTCGAGTGGCAGAAAACCACCCGCGAGATGACGGTCAACGGCCGCCATCCGCACCTGAACATCCTCGACACGGTATTCGTCGAGACGGTCGGCGGCGACCTGACCATCAAGGTCGAGAACAACACCGAAAGCGGCCAGGGCATCTACCGCGAAGAGGTGATGGACAAGACCCAGTCGCTGGACGATGCACAGATCGAATACGCTGCTCTGGGCAGCCTGATCCTGCTCAAGGTGCTGCCGTACCGCGAGGAGCAGTGGCGCTACCTGGTGTTCAACCGCCTGACCCGCAAGGTCGAGCGCATCGACGCCATCGGCCTGGCCTGCGTGCAGCTGCCCGAAGACCACGGCATCATCTTTCCCGGCGGTTATTACCTGCAAAATGGCGAGCACAAGACCTTCGAGCAATCGATGGCCGGCATGCGCTTCAAGCGCTCGGTGCGCTCGCCCAACGGCGAGGACGTGCAATACATCTTCTACCACCCCGGTGAAGGCCGCGCGGTGCTGCTGACCTACAACATGGTTACCCGCCAGTTGCAGAACCCGATCTTCGGCCACGGCTACGCACGCCTGGAAGATGGGCGCATGGTGATCTTCTCCGCCGAGGGTGACGAGCCCACGCGCATTCACCCCATGCAAGTCTGGCAGACGCCCTTCGAGAGCGAGGAGTTCGCCGCCCGCCAGCCAGCGCGCAGCGGTTTCTTCGGGCGCATCGGCAATGCCGAATTGGTGCGCGGGGTGTCTGACCTGTTCAACCTCAGCCGCGAAATCGACAGCCGTGAAGTGTCGGTGGCGCGCTACAGCCTGCTGTGCCAGAACACCCGCCGGCTGTTCGATATTTATCACTGGCTGAGCGACCCGCAGTGCGCCGAGTTGGCGCCGCTGCTGCGCGAGATCGCCGCCACTGGCGAGCTGGTGCTCGACGAATTCGAGAAAGTCGAGAGCATTCGCCAGCAGTCCGCCGCAGCCATGGCTGACGCCGAAAGCCGCCAGAAGGCGCTGCTGGAAAGCGTGCGTTCGGATACCTGGGAAAAGGTCGAGCAATACGTCGACGCGCTCAATGCGATCACCGCCCAACGTGGTCAACTGCTGACCATCCGTGACTACCGCTACATCGACGTGGCGCGTATCGACGCCATGGAAACCGCGCTGCTCGAAGCCCGTGACCAGACCGCCGCGGCGACCTCGCGCTTCCTGGCCGGTGACGCCGCACTGCAGCCCTATCACCACGACCTGCAGGTGTTCGACGAGCAGGCGCAGAAAGCCGAGAGCGTCGCCCAGCTTGCCGAGCCGCTGGCCGGCCTCAACGAGATGGCCGGCAACCTGGACATGCTGTCCGGGCTGATGGCCTCGTTGCAGATCGACGACGCCACCGAGCGCACGCGCATCGTCGATGCCATTTCCGAGGTATACGCCAAACTCAATCAGGCCAAGGCGCGCGCCGAGCAGCGCCGCAAGGGCCTGGGGTCGGCCGAGACCGTGGCGCAGTTCGGTGCGCAGTTCAAACTGTTCAGCCAGAGCATCACCAACGCCCTGGCGCTGGCCCAGGACCCGGAGAAGTGTGATGAACAGTTGTCGCGCCTGTTGGTGCAGCTCGAGGAGCTGGAAAGCCAGTTCGGCGATCACGAACAGTTTCTCGGTGACATCCTCGCCAAGCGCGAGGAGCTGCTGGAAACCTTCGAGGCGCACAAGCAGAGCCTGCTCGACGAGCGTCAACGCAAGGCCCAGGGCCTGCTCGACGCTGCGCGGCGGATTCTCGACAGCCTCGGCCGGCGTACCGCCAAGTTCACCGAGGCCCAGGAACTCAACGCCTTCTTTGCCGCCGACCCGCTGATCCTCAAGCTGCGCGAACTGGCCGAGCGTCTGCGTGAGCTCAAGGACAGCGTCAAGGCCGATGACGTCGAGGCGCGCCTCAAGGCCGCTCGCGACCAGGCCGTGCGCGCGCTGCGCGACAAGAGCGAACTGTTCGAGGCCGGCGGCGACGTCATCAAGCTGGGGCCACGCCACCGTTTCGCGGTCAATACCCAGGAGCTCGACCTGACCCTGCTGCCGCGTGGCGACGGGCTGTTCCTGCACCTGACCGGCACCGACTTTCTCGAGCCGTTGCACGATGCCGAACTCGATGGCCTGCGCGATTACTGGCAGGTCAGCCTGGAGTCCGAATCGGCGGCGCTGTACCGCGGCGAGTACCTGGCCGGCCTGGTGCTCGACGCTGCGGTGCGCCATACCGATGGCCTGAGCCTGGATCAGCTCAAGGCGCACATGAGCCAGCCCGACGAGTTGCTCAAGCGCATCCGCGAGTTCGCCGCGCCGCGTTACAAGGAGGGTTACCAGAAGGGCATCCACGACCAGGACGCCATGGCCATCCTGCTGCGTCTGCTGGCGCTGCGCGAGGCGGCTGGCCTGTTGACCTATTCGCCACGGGCCCGCGGCCTGGCGCTGTTCTTCTGGAACCGCTGGCGCGAAGACGTGGAGGCTGCCCACTGGCCGGAGCGGGCGCGCACCTGCGCCAACATCCGCCAGCTGTTCGGCCGCGACGACGGCATCCGCCAGCTACGCGAGGAAGTGCTCAAGGCGCTGCACGGTTTTCTCGTCCGCCACCCGATGCCGTTCGACGCCGCGCTGCAGCGCGAGGCGGCCGAATACCTGGTCGAGGAGCTGGCCGCCCCGCGCATCGAATTCGTGGTCAGCAAGTATGCCCGCGACCTGTTCGATGGCCTGCGCCAGCACCTGCAGGCCGCCCATGTGTGGGAGGGCTACGTGCAGGCCCAGGAGCGCCTGCGTGGGCGCCCGGATCAGCGCTGGGCGCTCGCCGAGAACTGGCTGCAGGCCTACTGCGCGCAGCAGGGCCAGACGCATCTGCAGGCCTATGTGGCGGAAGCCGTGGCCCTTGGCTTGATCGACAGCGACCTGCCGCAGCGCGTCACCGAGGCCGATCTGCAAGTGCGCGTCGAGGGGCTGCTGGGCGACCACCCACGGATCCAGGATGGCACCCTGAGTTTCGCCCTGCACGATTTCTTCCAGCGCCTGCGCCATCACCGCGAGACCTTCCTGCCCGAGTTGCAGCGTTATCAGAACTTGCGCCAGGAGGTGGTCAACCGTGAGCGCACGGCGCTGCGCCTGAGCGAGTTCAAGCCGCGGCCGCTGTCCTCGTTCGTGCGTAACAAGCTTATCAACGACGTGTACCTGGGCTTCATCGGCGACAACCTGGCCAAGCAGATGGGCACCGCCGGGGAGAACAAGCGCACCGACCTGATGGGCCTGCTGATGCTCATCTCGCCGCCCGGCTACGGCAAGACCACGCTGATGGAATACGTGGCCCACCGCCTCGGGCTGATCTTCATGAAAATCAACGGGCCGGCTCTCGGCCACGAGGTGCGCTCCATCGACCCGGCCCAGGCGCCGGACGCCACCTCGCGCCAGGAGCTGGAAAAGCTCAACCTGGCGCTGGAAATGGGTAACAACGTGATGCTCTATGTCGATGACATCCAGCACACCCACCCCGAATTCCTGCAGAAATTCATCTCCCTGTGCGACGGCACGCGGCGCATCGAAGGCGTGTGGAAGGGCAAGACCAAGACCTACGACATGCGTGGCAAGAAGTTCTGCGTGGTGATGAGCGGCAACCCGTACACCGAGTCCGGCGACGTGTTCAAGATCCCCGACATGCTCGCCAACCGCGCCGACATCTACAACCTGGGCGACACCCTGGGCGGCATGCAGGAAGCCTTCGCGCTCTCCTACATCGAGAACGGCCTGACCTCCAACCCGGTGCTGGCGCCCCTGGCCACCCGCGACATGGCCGACGTCTACCGCTTCGTCGCCAAGGCCGAGGGCAAGCCGTTTTCCGCCAACGAGCTGTCGCACAGCTACAGCGGTGCCGAGATCAATGAGATCGTCGCTACCCTGCAGCGCCTGATGCAGGTGCGTGACGTGGTCGGCCGGGTCAACCAGCAGTACATCGTCAGCGCCGCCCAGGCTGACCAGTACCGCACCGAGCCGCCGTTCAAGCTGCAGGGCAGTTACCGCAACATGAACAAGATGGCCGAGAAGATCAGCGCGGTGATGAACGACGCCGAGTTGCTGCAATTGATCGCCGACCACTACCAGGGCGAGTCGCAGCTGCTCACCACCGGTGCCGAGGAAAACCTGCTCAAGCTCGCCGAACTGCGCGGTAACCAGACGCCCGAGCAGTTGGAGCGGTGGACGCAGATCAAGCGCGACTTCATGCGCAACAAGGCCATGGGCGGTAGCGACTCGGACGTCGGCGCCCGAGTGGTGGCGCAGCTCAACGACCTGGTCGAGGGCGTGCGCGGCCTGGCCCGCAGCGAGCCGACGGCGCCGGCGCCGGCGGCTGCCGCCGTGCCCTGGCAGGAGTTGCTGGCCGGCCTGGAACGGCTGCGCGAAGTGCCGCCCAGGGTCGAGGTGGCCGTGCAGGCTGCGCCGCAGCCTGGCATCCAGGCGCTGCTCGAGCGACTGGCCGATAGCCTGCAGGACGGCGTGCTGCCGCTGATCAACGCCATGGACAAGAAGATCGACATCGACCTGGGGACTCACAAGCGCATGGGCGACATGGCCCAGCAACTGCGTGAGATCGCCCGGATGATGGGGCAGGGCGGCGAGGCGCCGTGACGCTCTGGCTGTTGCCGCGCCTGAAGCTGCTGTTCGGTATCGCTGCAGTGATGGTCGTGCTGCAACTGATCAACAGCCTGGACGGCTACAGCCTCAACCGTTTCGGGCTGATCCCGCGCGAGGTGCAGGCGCTGCCGGGCATCGCCCTGGCGCCCTGGTTGCACGGCAGCTGGCTGCACCTGTTCGGCAACCTCAGCGGTTTCATGGTGCTGGGCGCCTTGGCGCTGCTGGAGTCGCGGGCCGAGTTCATCCGCGCCAGCCTGTTCATCATCGTCTTCAGTGGCGTGCTGGTCTGGCTGTTCGGGCGCACCGGCATCCATGTCGGCTCCAGCGGCTGGCTGTTCGGTTTGTGGGGGCTGTTGTTGGGCCGCGCCTGGTTTCGCCGCAGCCTCGCCGACCTGCTGCTGGCGGCCCTGGCTCTGGTGCTGTACGGCGGGTTTTTCTACGGCCTGCTGCCCCAGCAGGGCGTTTCGTTCGAATACCACCTGGCTGGCGCACTGTGCGGCGGCCTGTACGCCTCATGGCAACGCGGCGGCCAGAAACGTCGCACTCGAAAACGGCCTCGACAAGGTTAAAAATGGATTTCAATCGCCTCGACCAACACCTGCGTGACAGCCTCGTCGACCTCAGGCTCAGCAACGAGGAGCGCGACGAACTGCGCGAACTGGGCAACGACCTGACGCCCGACCAGGTGCGCTACATGCGCAACCGGGCCTTCGACTTGGTGCGCGAACTGATCACCGACCCGGCCAACGCCGTGTCGGCCCTGAAATGGCTGGAGCAGGTGATCAAGACGTTGGAGGTGCGCTGTTCACCGATACGTGGCCAGAGCAGTGCGCATTTCAGCCCCGGCGAAAGCTGCCGCCAGCGCATCCGCGACCTGTGCCGCCAGGCCAAAGAATCGGTAGACGTGTGCGTGTTCACCATCTCCGACGATCAGCTCAGCGACGAGCTGATCGCCGTGCACCGCCGCGGGCTGGCCGTGCGCATCATCAGCGACAGCGAAAAGCGCTTCGACGTCGGTAGCGATATCCAGCGACTGATCGATGCCGGTGTGCCGCTGCGCATCGACAACAGCCCGTTTCACATGCACCACAAGTTCGCCCTGTTCGACGGTCGCCTGCTGCTCAACGGCAGCTTCAACTGGACGCGCAGCGCCAGTACCAGCAACGAGGAGAACCTGCTGGTGACCGACGATCCGCATCTGGTCGCCGAGTACCGCCGCGAGTTCGAGATGCTTTGGGAGCGCTACCGACCGAATTGACGGCCTAGGGACGCAGTGCCGGCAGAAATGCCAGGAGACTCGCTGGTAGTTGCCGGCGCAGGGCGTCGCTCATCGCGTCGCGGCGCTTCTGGTAGAGCAGGCCGAGGCCCATTACGCCAAGGCCGATCAGGCTGACCACCACCGGGAACAGCAGCGAATCCTCGAACACGTCGTGGGCCAGGTAGCCCAGATAGCCGGCCACGCCCAGAGCGCCGAAGACCATGAACAGCGGGCGGCGCAGCAATATCGACAGACCGATCAGGCCCAGGTTGATCAGGCAGTACAGCGCCTTGCCCAGTTCGCTGCCGCTGTCCATCAGGCTCAGGCCGCCCCAGAACGCCGTCAACCCGGCCAGGTAACCCCAGAAGGCGTAATCGCGACTGCTGCGGCCGTCCACCAGCAGGCTGGCGAGCAGAATCACCAAGCCGAACCACAGCGACACCTCGCGGCGCTGTTCCCAGCTGAAGTACTCGCCATGCAGCAGCTCGCTGAGGTCCATGGACATGAACCACAGCGCCACGGCAATCGGCATGACGATGAACGGGAAGGGCAGCAGGCGCAGCACCAGCAGGCCGACCAGCACCGTCGCCACCTCCATGACCAGCCAGCCACCCTGCACATAGCGGTAGTAGTCGACGTAGTCCGCCTGCGCGTCATCCAGGGGCCACAGGCCCAGCAGTCTTTGTGCGGCGAACACCACCAGCGGCGTCAGGCTCACCGCCACAGCGCCGAGCAGGCCGCCGGGAATCGGCTGGCCGCGGCGCCATAGGCTGCGCCCGCAGAGCAGGAACAGCAGCAGGTAAGCCGTGCTGATCACCAGTAGCGCCAGGTCGCCGATGTTCATCCAGGCTTCGGTGAGCAGCCAGCCCATGGCGCCCATGATCAGCAGGGCGCCGAAGTAATAGGCAATATGGGAGAGCTGGAAGCTGGGCCGCTCAATGGGCGTTTGCTGCAGAAAGGCCAGCAGGGCCTGATCCTGGCCGGGCTGCAGGACGCCGGCCTGCACGGCGCGGTTGAGTTCACTGGAATCTATGGTCAGTTTCATGGGCGTGGACGTCCTGTCTTGGTGCCGCTGCTTGAAGTCGCAGGGCGTCCCCAGGCGTTGCGCCTGGGCGTAGTCGATCAATGCTTGCGCGGTACGGCCTTGAGCAGCTCGTCCGGTGGCATCTCGCACTGGATCTTGCGGCCGATCAGCTCTTCGATCGGTGGCAGGGCGAAGGCATCGTCCTCGCCGGCAAAGCTGATCGAGGTGCCGCTGGTGCCGGCGCGGCCGGTACGGCCAATGCGGTGCACATAGTCGTCCGGGTCTTCCGGCAGGGTGAAGTTGATCACGTGGCTGATGCCATCGACATGGATGCCGCGGCCGGCCACGTCGGTGGCGACCATGACGCGGATCTTGCCTTCGCGGAAACCTTCCAGGGCACGAATGCGCTTGTGCTGGGGAATGTCGCCGGACATCTGCACCGCACTGATGCCGTCCCGGGTCAGGCGTTCTTCGATACGGCGCACTTCGTCCTTGCGGTTGGCGAACACCATCACGCGAGTCCAGTCGTTCTGGGTCACCAGGTTGTAGAGCAGCTTGTACTTGTCCGCCGAGGCGACGGCGTAGACGTGCTGTTCGACGGTGTCGCTGGCGACGTTCTCCGGCTCGATCTCGACGATGGCCGGGTCGGTGGTCCACTGCTTGGCCAGGTTCATCACGTCTTCGGTGAAGGTGGCGGAGAACAGCAGGGTCTGGCGTTCGCCCTTCATCGGGGTCTGGCGGATGATCTGACGAACCTGAGGGATGAAGCCCATGTCGAGCATACGGTCGGCTTCGTCGAGCACCATCACCTCGACCATGTCCAGGTGCACTTCACCGCGCTGGTTGAAGTCCAGCAGACGGCCCGGGGTGGCTACCAGAATGTCGCAGAAGCGTGATTCCAGCTGCTTGAGCTGCTTGTCGAAGTCCATGCCGCCGACGAAGCTCATCACATTGAGGCCGCTGTACTTGGTCAGTTCCTTGGCGTCGTTGGCGATCTGCACCACGAGTTCGCGGGTCGGCGCGATGATCAGCGCGCGCGGCTCGCCCATGTAGCGATCCTTGGGCGGCGGCGTCTGCTGCAATTGGGTGATGATCGAGATCAGGAAGGCCGCGGTCTTGCCGGTGCCGGTCTGGGCGCGGCCGATGGCGTCCTGGCCCTTGAGCGTGTAGCCCAGTACGCCGGCCTGGATCGGCGTGCAGTACGGAAAGCCCAGGTCGTGAATGGCGTGCATCAGTTCCGGCGACAGCTTGAAGTCGTGGAAGCGCGTCTTGCCAGGGGCGGGTTCGACCTTGAAATCCTCGAGCTTCCAGGTGTCGACCGGCTTGGGCGCACGTTCGCGGCGCGGCTTGGCGGTTTTGCTCTGGGGCTTCTGTTCGGCGCTGGCGGCTTCTTTCGGCGGGCGCGGCTGGCGCTCCTCGCGGGGAGCTGCGGCGGGAGGCGAAGTGGCTTCGAGGGTCGGGGAGACTGAGCTGTGTGGCTCATTTTCGGCTTTGCCGAATATTTTTTTGAGTGCTTTGAGCACGGTCATCTCGTCGATTGATTAAGGAATGAACGCCAGCCAGTGTAAAGCAAGACGCGGGCAGGGCGAAGTACTCTGCCACCGGCGTCATGCGCGCCTGTCGATCAGTTCCCTGGCAGGCTGGCGAGCAGCAGGCGCTGGACGTTGCCGCCCATGATCGCCGCGATGTCGGCGTGGCTGAAACCGGCGCCGAGCAGGCCTTCGGTCAGCTGGGCCAGGCCGGTGACGTCGAAGGGCGCATGAATGGTGCCGTTGAAGTCCGACCCCAGGGCCACGTGTTCGATGCCCACCAGGTCGGCCGTGTAGCGAATCGCCTTGACGATGGCCGCCACCGAAGTGGCGCAAACCGCCGTGTCCCAGTAGCCGACGCCGATCACCCCACCGGTCGCGGCGATGGCGCGAATATGCCGGTCGCTGAGGTTGCGGGTGCCGGGGCAGGTGCCCTCGACGCCGCCGTGGGACACCAGCACTGGGCGCGTGGCCATGGCCAGCACGTCGTCCATGAGCGGGCGCGAGGCGTGGGCCAGGTCGATGAGCATGGATTTCTCTTCCAGGCGCGCGACGACCTCGCGGCCCAGGGACGTCAGGCCACCCTTGTTCAGCCCGTGGGCCGAGCCGCCGATTTCGTTATCGAAGAAGTGGGTCAGGCCGGCCATGCGGAAACCGGCGTCGTAGAGGCGGTCGAGGTTCTCCAGCTTACCTTCAAGCGGGTGCAGGCCTTCGGTGGCCAATATCGTGGCGACGCGACGCGGATCCTGATTCCAGGCCTCGAGAAAGGTGCTCAGGTCGGCTCGGGTCGTGATCAGCACCATCTGACCTCCACTGCCGGCTGCGGCGTTGCGCAGCTTCTCGGCCTGATACAGCGCGCGCTCGAGCAGGCTGGTCCAGGTCGCCCGTGGCCAGCGCTGGGCCATGGCGAGCAGGGTGATGGTGTCGTTGTCGGCGCTGTTGCTTTCGTAGTTCAGCCCGCGGGGCGATTTGGTGACAGTGGAAAACACCTGCAAACCGACGCGCCCGTCGAGCATGCGCGGCAGGTCCGAGTGGCCGTAGCTGTAGCGCTTGAGCAGGTCGCGTTCCCAGAGCAGGGCGTCATCGTGCAGGTCGGCGATGAACAGCGTGTCGTGCAAGCGCGTGGCGGCCTGGCCTACCGGATAGGGGGCGGGGGATTCGACGCTGTTCATGCGCCGGTCGAGCACGCTGGGCAGGGTGAAGAACACCGCGGCGGCAAGGCCCAGAACAATCGGGACGATTAGCAGGCGCTTGCGCATGGTGGCTTTCCAAAAAAAGTGGCCGTCAGCTTGTCACGTGCTCACGGCAATTCAATGACAGAGTCGGTTACGGCCGCTGTTCTTGGCCTTGTACAGAGCCTTGTCGGCCCGGGCGATCAAGCCAGCCAGGCCATCACGGGCGGCCATCTGCGCCAGGCCCAGGGAAATGGTCACGCCCGGCTGGGCGCCCAGCGGCGAATAGAAGGAGCCGATCCCTTCCAGGCTCTCGCGCAGACGCTCGGCCACATCGGCGGCCTGCTGCAGTGCCAGTTCGGGCAACAGCACCACGAATTCCTCGCCGCCAAAGCGCACCAGGCTGTCCCGTGCCCTGAGCTGACGACGCAGGGTGTGGGCGACCAGGCACAGCGCGTAGTCACCGGCGAGGTGACCGTGCTGGTCGTTGTAGTCCTTGAAGTGGTCGACATCGAGCATCAGCAGGCACAGCGGCTGCTTGTCGATCAGGCAGCGCGCACGTTCACGCTCGAATACGTGCTCCAGCCAGCGGCGGTTGAAGGCGCCGGTGAGCTTGTCGACGTTGGCGTTCTGCTCGCTGTTGATCAACTGCCGGTTGCCCTGGCGCACCCGATCACAGAGCACCTTTAGCAGGTTGTGCATCATCTGCGGGGATTGCTGGAACAGTGAAGTGACCGCGTCGCGGTGCAGGCGCAGCACGCTGCTGGGCTCGGTGGCCACCACGTAGGCGCTGGGGTGCTCGTTGTCGAGGAAACTGATCTCGCCGGCGCAATCGCCCGGCCCCAGGGTGGTGACCGGCTGGTTGTCGAGCGAGCCCAGGTACACCTTGAGGCTGCCGGTGACGACTATATAAAGGTACTGATTACGATCGAACGGCGAGAGCAGCACTTCGGCTGCCTCCAGTTCGCAGGGGCGAAAGGCGTCGAGCAATCGGTTGAGGCTTCCGAGCGCGACGTTGTCGAACAGGCGCAGCTGGCGAAGCTGCTGCAGGTCGGTTTGCCAGTGGGCCGCCTTCATGGCATGTGCATCCTTGCTTGAAAACGCTCAACGATCGGCATCGCCAAC
This sequence comes from Pseudomonas sp. PA1(2017), assembly GCF_001945375.1. Taxonomy (NCBI): domain Bacteria; kingdom Pseudomonadati; phylum Pseudomonadota; class Gammaproteobacteria; order Pseudomonadales; family Pseudomonadaceae; genus Pseudomonas; species Pseudomonas sp. PA1(2017). The sequence continues at coordinate 19,205 of NZ_MSXU01000013.1, read as the reverse complement.
GCTCCCATGGATCGATGACCGCGTTCGTGATCGACGAACGAGCCTCATTGCCGTGACAGTATCCGCCGTCAGGCAGGCTGACAATCGTCTTGCGTCATGCCGACGACCGGCGGCGCGGGGACTGTGAAGGCCGTCACAGGCGCGCCGCCGAAAGCCGCATTACAGACGGCTTGCGAGCCAGGCGCCGATATGGGCGATTTCTTGCGGTAACACTTCGTGAGCCATCGGGTACTCCTGCCAGGCCACGGCGACACCACGGTTTTGCAGCCAGTCGTGGGCGGTGCGGCCCATGCTCGGCAGCACCACACCATCCTGATTGCCATGCAGGCAGTAGACCGGAACCGCGCGCTGGGCATCGCTCAACTGTAGCTCGTCCGCAAAGCTCGGTGCGTAGGTCGACAGCGCCAGCACGCCGCCCAATGGGCCTTGCCAGCGCAGGAACGCGGCGTGCAGCACCACGGCGCCGCCCTGGGAAAAGCCGGCCAGGAAGATGCGCGCCGGGTCGATGCCGTCATCGCGCTGCGCCTCGATCAGGTCGATGACCTGCTGGGCCGACTGTTCGAGTTGTGCACGGTCGATGGCGCGGGCTGGGCTCATGGCCAGAATGTCGTACCAGCTGGGCATTTCCCAGCCACCGTTGATGGTCACCGGGCGAGTGGGCGCCTGGGGCAACACGAAGCGGGTGCTGCGCAATGATTGCTGCAGCGCCTCGGCGACCGGCTGGAAATCGAAACGGTCTGCACCCAGACCGTGCAGCCAGATCACGCACGAGTCGGCGGGAAGTGGGGGCTGCAGTAGCAATGTGGTATCCATGTGTTGCTCCAATTTGGGGCTGATGCGTTACTTTGGTGCGTGACTGTTTTCCGTCACTGTACTGATCCATGAACTAGATGTCGCAAGATTACAAGTTTGCCCCCTTGACCGCTCTAACTCACGGGTAAAAACAGAGTGTGGTATGGCCTTTGCTATAAACCTCGTGACTGATGTCGTCGGGCCAGCGTGGTAACACCGCGCCGGGCCGCGGAGCAGACGGGAAAGCCGATTTGATGGGGTTTCCAAAAGGTTCGCCGGGCGCTGCATGCCCGTCGATATACAAATTCGCGATCCGTCTCGGGCCTGTTCACCAACGGGCTGGTACGAATGTCGATGACCTGCTCTCGAATGGGTCACGGCGCACGTACCGAGGTCTGGTCACCGGTCTACACTGTTGCTGCCAATAGTGACGACATGTCCCAAAAGGGTACGGCGATCGGGCTGAGACTCCAACACAACAAAAGCAACCGGAGAATGTTCAATGAAGATGGTTAAAACCACCCTGGCGATGTTGACCGCCGCCGCCGTTCTGGGCGCCGCTGGCATGGCTCACGCCGGTGCAACCCTGGACGCCGTAAAGAAGAAAGGCTTTGTACAGTGTGGCGTCAGTGACGGCTTGCCGGGTTTCTCGGTGCCGGATGAGAAGGGCAACTACCAGGGCATCGACGTCGACATCTGCCGCGGTGTGGCCGCCGCAGTGCTGGGCGACGCGACCAAGGTCAAGTACAGCCCGCTGACCGCCAAAGAGCGTTTCACTGCCATTCAGTCCGGTGAAGTCGACGTACTGTCGCGCAACACCACCTGGACCAGCTCCCGCGACGGCGGCATGGGCCTGGTGTTCACCGGCGTGACCTACTACGACGGCATCGGCTTCCTGGTCAACAAGAAGCTGGGCGTTGCCAGCGCCAAGGAACTCGATGGTGCGACCATCTGTATCCAGGCGGGCACCACCACCGAGCTGAACGTCTCCGACTACTTCCGCTCGAACGGCCTGAAATACACCCCGATCACCTTCGACACCTCCGACGAGAGCGCCAAGTCGCTGGAAGCCGGCCGTTGCGACGTGCTGACCTCCGACCAGTCGCAGCTGTACGCACAGCGCATCAAGCTGGGCGCGCCGGATGACTGGGTTGTCCTGCCGGAAGTGATCTCCAAGGAGCCGCTGGGCCCGCTGGTTCGTCGTGGCGACGAAGACTGGATGGCTATCGTCAAGTGGACCCTGTTCGCCATGCTCAACGCCGAAGAGCTGGGCGTCGACTCCAAGAACGTCGAAGCTCTGGCCAAGGAAACCAAGAACCCTGACGTCGCCCGTATGCTGGGTGCCGATGGCGAGTACGGTAAAGACCTGAAGCTGCCGAAGGACTGGGTCGTCCAGATCGTCAAGCAGGTCGGTAACTACGGCGAAGTGTTCGAGCGCAACATCGGCAAGGGCAGCGAGCTGAAGATCGAGCGTGGCCTCAACGCTCTGTGGAACAAAGGCGGTCTGCACTACGCTCCTCCAGTGCGTTGATTGACCTGTCGCCCGGCAGTGCACTGCCGGGCGATTTTCGTTCCGTTATACCTGGGGCATTCCCATGCAGAAAAACATTGGCGCACCGCAGGGGTTCTCCCTTAGCGATCCACGTGTGCGCGCCTGGCTATTCCAAATCATTACCGTTGTGGCCGTGGTCGCAATGGGCTGGTTCCTGTTCAGCAATACACAGACCAACCTGCAACACCGGGGCATCACCTCGGGCTTCGACTTCCTCGAGCGCAGTGCCGGTTTCGGCATCGCCCAACACCTGATCAGCTACACCGAAGCGGACAGCTATGCCCGCGTCTTCGTCATCGGCCTGCTCAACACCCTGCTGGTTTCGTTCATCGGCATCGTGCTGGCCACTATCCTCGGCTTCGTCATCGGTGTCGCGCGCCTGTCGCCGAACTGGATGATCAGCAAGCTGGCGACCGTCTACATCGAAGTCTTCCGCAACATTCCACCGTTGCTGCAGATTCTCTTCTGGTACTTCGCCGTGCTGCTGCCGCTGCCCGGCCCGCGTGCCAGCATCAGCTTGGGCGACAGCTTCTTTCTCAGCAACCGCGGCCTGAACATGCCGGCTGCCGAGGCGACCGGTGCATTCTGGCCGTTCGCGATCGGTGTTCTAGTGACCATCGTCGCCATCGTGATGATGACCCGCTGGGCGAACAAGCGCTTCGAAGCCACCGGCCAGCCGTTCCACAAGTTCTGGGTCGGCCTGGGCATGGCCATCGTCATCCCCACCCTGGTCGCGCTGATCTTCGGCAGCCCGCTGCACTGGTCGGTACCCGAGCTCAAGGGCTTCAACTTCGTCGGCGGCTGGGTGATGATCCCCGAACTGCTGGCGCTGACCGTTGCACTGACCGTCTACACCGCGGCGTTCATCGCCGAGAACGTGCGCTCCGGGATCAACTCGGTCAGCCATGGCCAGACCGAGGCCGCCCGCTCCCTGGGTCTGCGCCCCGGCCCGACGCTGCGCAAGGTGATCATCCCGCAAGCCATGCGCGTGATCATTCCGCCGCTGACCAGCCAGTACCTGAATCTGGCGAAGAACTCGTCCTTGGCTGCCGGTATCGGCTATCCGGACATGGTCTCGCTATTCGCCGGTACCGTACTCAACCAGACAGGGCAGGCCATCGAGGTGATCGCCATCACCATGAGCGTCTACCTGGCGATCAGTATCAGCATTTCCCTGCTGATGAACTGGTACAACAAGCGCATCGCGCTGATCGAGCGGTGAGGACCTAGCGCATGAGCACTCATACTTTCAAACCGGATCTGCCGCCACCCAGCGCCAGCGTTGGCGTGGTCGCCTGGATGCGCAGCAATCTGTTCTCTAGCTGGCTCAACACGCTGCTGACGCTGTTCGCCATTTACCTCATCTGGCTGATGGTGCCGCCGCTGCTCAAGTGGGCGATCTTCGATGCCAACTGGGTGGGCAGCACTCGCGCGGACTGCACCAAGGAGGGCGCCTGCTGGGTGTTCATCCAGTCGCGTTTCAGCCAGTTCATGTACGGCTTCTACCCTAGCGAGCTGCGCTGGCGCGTGGACCTGACCGCCGTGCTGGCCATCGTTGGTGCCGCGCCGCTGTTCATCTCCAAGTTCCCGCGCAAGGCCATCTACGGTATCGCGTTCCTGGTGATCTACCCGGTCGTGGCCTGGTGCCTGCTGCACGGCGGCGTGTTCGGCCTGGAAACCGTGTCGACCAGCCGTTGGGGCGGCCTGATGCTGACCCTGGTGATCGCTGCCGTCGGTATCGCCGGTGCGTTGCCGCTGGGCATCCTGCTGGCGCTGGGGCGTCGCTCCAACCTGCCGGCGGTGAAGGTGGTCTGCGTGACCTTCATCGAGTTCTGGCGTGGTGTGCCACTGATCACCGTACTGTTCATGTCCTCGGTGATGCTGCCGCTGTTCCTGCCCGAAGGCATGAGCTTCGACAAGCTGATGCGTGCCCTGATCGGCGTCATCCTGTTCCAGTCGGCCTACATCGCCGAAGTGGTACGCGGTGGCCTGCAGGCGATTCCCAAGGGGCAATACGAAGCGGCCGGCGCCATGGGCCTGGGCTACTGGCGGATGATGGGTCTGGTGATCCTGCCGCAAGCGCTCAAGCTGGTGATCCCGGGCATCGTCAATACCTTCATCGCCCTGTTCAAAGACACCAGTCTGGTGATCATCATCGGCCTGTTCGACCTGCTCAACAGCGTCAAGCAGGCGGCTGCCGACCCGGCGTGGCTGGGCATGGCGACCGAGGGCTACGTGTTCGCCGCCCTGATTTTCTGGATTTTCTGTTTCGGTATGTCGCGCTACTCCATGCATCTGGAGAGGAAGCTCGACACTGGCCACAAGCGTTAGGAGTCACTTAGATGAGCGAAGCAAACAAGCAACCCAGCGCCGAGCCGATCATTCAGCTACAGGGCGTGAACAAGTGGTACGGCCAGTTCCACGTTCTCAAGGACATCAACCTGGACGTGCGTCAGGGCGAGCGTATCGTGCTGTGCGGCCCGTCGGGTTCGGGCAAGTCGACCACCATCCGCTGCATCAACCGCCTGGAAGAACACCAAGCCGGTCGCATCGTGGTCGATGGCACCGAGCTGACCCGTGACCTCAAGGACATCGAGACCGTGCGCCGCGAAGTGGGCATGGTGTTCCAGCACTTCAACCTGTTCCCGCACCTGACCGTGCTGCAGAACTGCATCCTGGCGCCGATGTGGGTACGCAAGATGCCCAAGCGCAAGGCCGAGGAAATCGCCATGCACTACCTGGAGCGCGTACGCATTCCAGAGCAGGCGCACAAGTACCCGGGGCAGTTGTCCGGTGGCCAGCAGCAGCGTGTGGCCATCGCCCGGGCCCTGTGCATGAAGCCCAAGATCATGCTGTTCGACGAGCCGACCTCGGCACTCGACCCGGAAATGGTCAAGGAAGTACTCGATACCATGATCGGCCTGGCCGAAGACGGTATGACCATGCTCTGCGTGACCCACGAAATGGGCTTCGCGCGCACGGTGGCCGACCGCGTGATCTTCATGGACAAGGGTGAGATCGTCGAACAGGCCGAGCCGAACGCCTTCTTCGACAACCCGCAGAACGAGCGTACCAAGCTGTTCCTGGGGCAGATTCTGCACTGAGGACGGGCGGGCAGGGCGCGGGCATCCGTCTGCGCAATGACCGAAAACGCCGATGAAAAAACGCCGGGGCATCAGCCCCGGCTTTTTTTTATGGGGGAGAAGCAGATTTTGCTCATTGGCCCCTGAGCCTCACGATTTGTCCCGGGGCTTCAGATAGCTGGTGATGATCGCCGAGAAATCCAGCCCGCCGTGCCCGTCGCAACTGAAGCGTTGATAGAGCTGTTGAGCGAGGGCGCCGAGTATCACTGGTTGTTTGATCTGCCGCGCTGCCTCGGTGGCCAGGCCCAGGTCCTTGAGCATCAGGTCGGTACCGAACCCGCCGCTGTAGCCGCGCGAGGCCGGCACGTTGTCGAGCACGCCGGGGTAGGGGTTGTTGGTGTCCGAGCTCCAGCAGCGCCCGCTGGAGGTGTTGATGATGTTCGCCAGTACTTTGGCGTCGATGCCCAGTGACACCCCCAGCGCCATGGCTTCGGCGACGCCGATCATGGAAATGCCGAGCAGCATGTTGTTGGCCACCTTCGCCACCTGACCGTTACCGCTGCCGCCGCAATGCACGATGTTGCGGCCCATGGCTGCGAGAATCGGCTGGGCCTTGGCGAAGTCTGCCTCGGCGCCGCCGACCATGAAGGTCAGGGTGCCGGCAGCCGCGCCACCGGTGCCGCCAGACACCGGCGCATCGAGCATCGGATTGCCGTGGGCGACCGCCGCTTTGGCGACCTCCCGTGCAGACAGCGGGTCGATGGTCGAGGAGTCGATCAGCAGCACCCCGGGCTTCACCTTGGCCAGCAGGCCGTCATCGCCGAGGTAGACCGCTTTCACATGAGCCGAGGCCGGCAACATGGTGATGACGATCTCGGCATCCTGCAGCACGCCGCAGGCGCTGTCGGCACCCTTGGCACCTGCGTCCACCAGGGCCGCGACGGCGCCGGTGGACAGGTCGAAGACGCGCAGCGCGTGGCCTGCCTTGAGCAGGTTGTGGGCCATGGGCGCGCCCATGTTGCCCAGGCCGATGAATCCGATATTCATGGTCGTCGCCTCACTTCAGGGTGATGGTGGTGTTCACCGCGCCGCCGACGTCGCTCTCGTCGAACCAGCGCTGGGTCACGGTCTTGGTCTGGGTGTAGAACTGCACCACCTGCTTGCCGTACGGGCCGAGGTCGCCGAGCTTGGAAGCCCGCGAACCGGTGAACGAGAACATCGGCACCGGTACCGGAATCGGCACGTTGATGCCCACCTGGCCAACGTCGATCTCCTCCTGGAAGTGCCGGGCGGCGGCGCCGGAGCGGGTGAAGATCGCCGTGCCGTTGCCATTGGGGTTGGCGTTGATCAGCGCGATGGCCTCATCCAGGGTCGCGGCGTGCATCACGCACAGCACCGGGCCGAAGATTTCCTCGCGGTAGATGCTCATCTGCGGGGTCACCGCGTCGAAGACGGTCGGGCCGACGAAGTTGCCGCGCTCGAAGCCCGTCACCGCCGGGTTGCGGCCATCGAGCACCAGGCGCGCGCCTTCGCTGGCGCCGCGTTCGATCAGGCTGCTGACCCGGTCCAGCGCGGTGCAGGAGATCAGCGGGCCGACATCGGTGCCGTTTTCCACACCGCTGCCGACCTTGAGTGTTTCGGCCTTGGCCACCAGGTCCGGCAACCAGCCCTGCGCTTCACCGACCAGAATCACCACCGACAGGGCCATGCAGCGTTGCCCGGCGGCGCCGAACGCGGCGCCGGCGAGGTTTTTGAGGGTTTGGTCCTTGTGCGCATCGGGCAGCACGATGGCGTGGTTCTTGGCGCCCATCATGCACTGCACGCGCTTGCCGGCTTGGCTGGCGCGGTTGTAGACGTGGGTGCCGACGCGGGTCGAGCCGACGAAGGACACCGCCTTGATGTCCGGGTGATCGCAGATGGCGTTCACCACGTCCTCGGCGCCGTGCACCACGTTGAGTACGCCCGGCGGCACGCCGGCTTCCAGAGCCAGTTCGCACAGGCGCATGGTCACCATCGGGTCCTGCTCGGAGGGCTTGAGCACGAAGGTGTTACCGGTGGCGATGGCCATCGGGAACATCCACAGCGGAATCATTGCCGGAAAGTTGAACGGGGTGATGCCGGCGCACACGCCCAACGGCTGCAGCAGGGTGTAGGTATCGACGCCACCGGCCACGTTGTTGGCCAGCTCGCCGAGTTGCAGGTTGCCGATGCCGGCGGCGTGCTCGACCACCTCCAGGCCGCGGAACACGTCGCCTTCGGCGTCGGCGAGGGTCTTGCCCTGTTCGGCGGTGAGAATGGCCGCCAGCTCTTTCATGTTTTCGCGGATCAACTGTTGGTACTTGAGGAAGATCCGCGCGCGGGCGCCGACCGGCGTCTTGCGCCAGGTCTTGAAGGCCTGGCTGGCGCTGGCCACCGCGGCGTCGATCTCCTCGGCGGTGGCCAGGGGCACCCGAGCCAGCACTTCCTGGGTGGCCGGGTTGACGACGTCGCGCCATTGCTGGGTGCGTGACTCGACGAATTCGCCGTTGATGAGCAGTTTCACTGTAGCGGTCATGGTTCGGTCCTTTGTGAATCGACTGGCAGGAGTCAACGGGCGCGCAGGGTTGCGGACCGTGAACTGTCCATTGCGGCGCTGGCGCTAGGCTGGCGGGGCGGGTCGCTGCGCATCAGTGCGGTACAGCCCAGCGCGACCAGGCCCATGCCGATCAGGTAGGCGATCACGTAGCGCGGGCTGCCATCGGCAGCGGCCAGCAGGCTGGTGGCGATCATCGGTGCGAAGCCGCCGCCGAGCACCCCGGCCAACTGAACCGACAGCGAGATGCCGCTGTAACGGATTTCCGCCGGGAACTGGCGAGCGAACAGCAGGGATTCCGGCGCGTAGAGGATCGGGAACACCACGCCCACCGCCAGCACCATCGCCCACCACACCAGCACCGGCTCACGGGTACCGAGCATGGCGAAGAACGGGTAGACGAAGGCGCACAGCAACAAGAGCCCGGTGAAGTACAGGCGCTTCTGGCCAACGCGATCGGACAGCCAGCCGCAGAACGGCATGGTCGCCAGTGAAAGCGCGGCGCCGGCGGTGATGGCGTGCAGCACGTCGGCCCTTGGAATCTGCAACTGGTTGGCGGCGTAGGCGAGGGCGAAGGTGACTGCCATGTAGAACCAGGCGTTCTCGGCCGTGCGCGCGCCGATGATGGTCAGGGTGGCGCGCGGGTGGTTGCGCAGCACCTCCATCAGCGGCAGACGTACGCGGCGGTTCTGCTGTTTGAGCTTTTCGAAGTCCGGCGACTCGGCGACCTTGACGCGAATCAGCCAGCCCACCGCCAGCAGCACCACGCTGGCCAGGAACGGCAGGCGCCAGCCCCAGGCGAGCATCTGCTCCTCGGGCAGCGTGGCGACCGCGCCCATGGCCAGGGTGGACAGCACCAGGCCCGCGCCCACGCCGGTCTGCGGTAGGCTGCCGTAGAAGCCCTTCTTGCCTTCCGGCGCATGCTCGACGGCCATCAGCACCGCGCCGCCCCATTCGCCACCCACGGCCATGCCCTGCAGAAAGCGCATGACCACCAGTAGCGCCGCGGCCCAGTAGCCGATCTGCTCGTAAGTGGGCAAGAGGCCAATGGCGATGGTCGGGATGCCCATCATCATCAGGGTGAGCATGAGCATCGACTTGCGGCCGATGCGGTCACCGAAGTGGCCGAACAGAATGCCGCCCAGGGGCCGACCGATGAAACCGACGGCATAGGTGGCGAAGGCCGCCAGTACGCCAGTGATCGGGTCGAGGGTGGGGAAGAACAGCTTGTTGAAGACCAGCGCTGCGGCGGTGCCGTAGAGGAAGAAGTCGTACCACTCGATGGTGGTACCCGCCATGCTGGCCAGGCCAGCGATACGGTAGTGCTTGCGGCCGGCAGCCGGCCCTTGAGCGTGTGAGTCGTTCATGAGTTGCCTGCTTTTGTTTTTGTCGTAGGAACTTGGAACTGTGAGCAGCTGGTAGGCGCTGCGTGTCTGGAGTATAGGTATGCAAACTTTCTGTTCCAGTACCTAAAAAGACAGGTTCGTTATGCAAAAAAGCATGATGTCGGCCGGCCAGATGAACTGGGACGACCTCAAGTTCTTTCTCGAAGTCGCCCGAACCCGAACCGCCAGCAGCGCTGCCCGTCGCCTGGGCGTGGACTACACCACGGTGTCGCGGCGAATCGGCGCGCTGGAAAAGGCCCTCGGCACCCTGTTGTTCGAGCGCTCGCGGGCCAGCGGCTTCGTGCTGACTACGGAGGGGCAGCACTTGCTGGGGTATGCCGAGGCTTTGGAAAGCACTCTGCAGACGGCCTGCGAACAGGTGTCGGGCGCCAGCCTGGCGCTCTCGGGCCATGTGCGCATCGGCTCGACCGAAGGTTTCGGCAGCTATTTCGTGGCGCCGCAGCTTGGCGGCTTTCAGGACATCTACCCGAACATCGCCATCGACCTGTTGCCGGTACCGCACTTCATCAGCCTGTCGCGCCGTGAGGCGGACATCGCCATCACCCTGGAGCGCCCTGAACGCGGGCCTTACGTCTGCTCTCGGTTGTGCGACTACGCCCTGAAGCTCTACGCGACGCCCGAATACCTGCAGCGTCACCCGCCGATCCGCCGGGTGGAGGATCTGGGCCAGCACTCGTTCATCACCTACGTCGATGACCTGGCATTCAGCCCGGAGCTGCTCTACCTGGAAGGCATCGTGCCCAATGCCAGCAGCACGCTGCGCAGTACCAGCGTGGTGGCCCAGTACCAGGCCACCTTGCAGGGGCGGGCGCTGGCGATCCTGCCATGCTTCCTGGCAGGCCCGGATACCCGGCTGGTCGAGGTGCTGCCGGGGGAGGTGAAGGTGATTCGCCAGTTCTGGCTGTATTACCGCGAAGACCTGCGCAAGCTCAAACGCATCACCCTGGTGGCCGATTACCTGCGTGCCTGCGCCGAGCGCAACCGTGCTTTTTTGCTCGGTGAAACGGCCGAAATGGCATTTGCGTGACTCATTTGCCCATAGCGGTCACGCGTGGCTCAGGCGATACTGCGGCCCATTGCCAGGAGGCCATGCCATGTCTACAGAAAATGCCCAACTGATCACCCGTTTCTACCAGGCTTTCCAGCGTCTCGACGCCGAAGAGATGGCGCGTTGCTACGCGCCGGACGTGTGTTTCAGCGACCCTGCCTTTGGCGAGTTGAACGGCGACGATGCCCGCGACATGTGGCGCATGCTGACCTCCCGCGCCAAGAAATTCTCGCTGACTTTTTCCGACGTGCAGGCCGATGCCACCGGTGGCAGCGCCAAATGGGTGGCCACCTACCTGTTCACCCAGACCGGGTGCACCGTGGTCAATCGCATCGACGCATCGTTCGTGATTCGCGATGGGTTGATCGTCGAGCACCGCGACCGCTTCGACATGTGGCGCTGGGCCGCTCAGGCGCTGGGCTTTCAGGGCATGCTGATCGGCTGGACGCCGCTGCTCAAGAACACCGTGCGCAAGCAGGCGCGTAACGGTCTGCGGCAGTTCCAGGCCGCCCGTGCGTCCGACGGGCTGCACGGTGGAGAAGCGCGCGGCTGAACGGAGTGGTACGCTCTCCGGTCAGAACTTCAACGATGAATGGCCGGGTGCATGTAAAGGCCCCCTTCATCGTGTGAAAGCCCGTCCGCCAGAGTATTTCGATCATGAGTGTTATGTCCCTATCCCCCCGTAAAGCCAAGGCCTGGAGCGTGCACGCGGTAACCGCGAGCGGAGTCATCCTCGGTATGCTGGCGTTGCTCGCACTGATCGAGGGGCGGGCGGAAAGCTGCCTGATGTGGCTGGGGTTGGCGCTGCTGGTCGACGGCCTGGACGGCACCCTGGCGCGCAAGTACGACGTGAAGGTGGTGCTGCCGCATTTCGATGGTTCCACCCTCGACCTGGTGATCGACTACCTCACCTACGTTTTCATCCCGGCGATCTTCGTCTACCGCTTCATCCCGCTGCCCGAGTACACGCTGCTGCTGTCGGTGGGCGTGATTCTGCTGTCGTCGTTGTTCTGCTTCTGCAACGTCAACATGAAGAGCAAGGACAACTACTTCGTCGGCTTCCCTGCCGCCTGGAACGTGGTGGTGGTTTACCTCTATCTGCTGGACTTCGAGCCCTGGGTCACCTTTGCGGTGATCATGGTGCTGGCCGGCCTGACCCTGACCCGCATGAAGTTCCTGCACCCGTTCCGGGTCAAGCAGTTCATGCCGATCAATATCGCCGTGACCATGGTCTGGATGTTCGCCTGCGCCGGCCTGATCCTGCAGTTCCCGGCCCAGCCGGTGTGGCTGCTGGTGTTGTGGGGGCTGTCCTCGGCCTACTTCGTGGGCATGTGCGTGTGGCGTTCGGCCCGCGAGTGGTTCGCCTGATCGCCAGCGATGAGCGTCACAGCGGCTAAACCCTGGTTCGTCTACCTCGTGCGCGCCGCCAACGGCGCGCTCTACTGCGGCATCAGCGATGATCCGCAGCGGCGCTTCGCCCAGCACCAGAGCGGCAAGGGCGCGCGGTTCTTCTTCTCCAGCCCGGCGGTAGCCCTGGTCTACAGTGAAAGCTGCCCGGGCAAGGGCGACGCCCTGCGCCGCGAACGGGCGATCAAGCGCCTCGGCAAGGGCGCCAAGGAAGCCCTGGTGGCCACCGGCAGCCTGATGCATGTCCTTGATGAGCAGCCATCAGTCCCACTGGGGTCTGCCTAGGGTCTGTTGCCGTTTCACGCACGGCCGCGCCGGAGCCCCTTTTGTCGCGAGGCAAGGCACGAGCCGCGAAGTTTAGCTAGCTAAATGAGTCGGCGAGAAACGCCGCATCGCGACAAAAGGGGCCCGGCCCTTCGGGTTGTGCGGGAAATCTCGCCATGCGTCGTTGGAGGACTTGGCAAGGGAAAACGCGGACGGCTAGTCCATTCCCTGCGTCCTCCGCCTAGCGGATCGCCGCCCGGCCTGGCGAGATTTCTCGCGACAACGCGGCTCGCGCTGAAACGGCAACAGACCCTAGCATCAGCGGCCAGCTGAGTTAAGCTGCAAGCCTTATCCGCTTTCGGAGGCTTCCATGTCTGAGCTCATCCTGCACCATTATCCCGCGTCGCCCTTCGCCGAGAAGGCGCGTCTGCTGATGGGCTTCAAGAACCTGGCCTGGCGCTCGGTGCAGATTCCACCGGTGATGCCCAAGCCGGACCTCACCGCCCTCACTGGCGGCTACCGCAAGACGCCGGTGCTGCAGATCGGTGCCGATATCTACTGCGACACCGCCCTGATCGCCCGCCGCCTTGAGGTGCACCAGCCGCAGCCGGCGTTGCTGCCTGGCAAGCAGGCCTTCGCCATCGCCGCCTTCGCCCAGTGGGCCGACTCGGTGGTGTTCCAGCATGCGGTGAGCCTAGTGTTCCAGCCTGAATCCATGGCCCTGCGTTTTGCCAAGGCGCCGCCGGAGTTCGTGCAGACCTTCATCGCCGACCGCAGCAAACTGTTTTCGGGTGGCCAGGCCTCGCGTATGTCGGCCGAGCAAGCCAAGCACCAGTGGCCGGGCTTCATGACCCGCCTGCAGGCGCAGCTGGATACCAGCGATGGCGATTTTCTGTTTGGCGAGGCGAGCCTGGCCGATATCGCCATGGCGCATCCACTGTGGTTCCTGCGCGCCACCCCGGTGACTTCGCCGCTGGTCGATGGCTACCCGAGCGTAGCAGACTGGCTGGATCGCGTGCTGGCGCTCGGGCACGGCAAGTCCGAAGAAATCAGTGGTGAGGTGGCCATCGAGGTGGCGCGCGCGGCCACGCCTGCGGCGCTGCCCGAGGAGGCGTTCAGCGATCCGAACGGTTTCACGGCCGGACAGCGCGTGGCGATTTCGGCTGTCGACTATGGCGTGGAGGCAGTGGAGGGGGAGCTGTTGTTCGCTGGCGCCGAGGAACTGATCCTGCGTCGTGAAGATGACCGCGCCGGCGTCGTGCATGTGCACTTTCCTCGTCTGGGGTTCCGCATCGAAGCGCGTTGAGCTCGATAAAGATCGCGGCTAAAGCCGCTCCAACAAAGGCACCAACCGTGGGAGCGGCTTTAGCCGCGAGGCCGTAGGATGGGGCGGGCCGCGCAGGCGAAACCCATCAATGGCCGAAGGGGTTCACCCATCCTACGCGGTTGTGGGAACGGGCGTCCCTGCCCGTTCCCACAGGTGCTGCGCGATGGTCTAACGCTTATCCGGCAGCAGGAAATTCCCCGGCCCTGCGTCTTCCAGGGTCGGCACTTCGGCCTCGTCTTTCAGATCCACGCCCGACAGCTGGCGGCGGCAGGCTTCGCGCATCAGGTACAGCAACCGGAAGGTCGCCATGCCGTAGCTCAGGCCCTCCAGCCGCACGTTGGAGATGCAGTTGCGGTAGGCGTCATTGAGGCCTACCCGCGGTGCGTAGGTGAAGTACAGCCCCAGGCTGTCCGGTGAGCTGAGCCCTGGGCGTTCGCCGATCAGGATCACCGTCATCTTGGCACCCAGCCGTTCGCCCACCTCGTCGGCGACGGCGACTCGGCCCTGTTGTACCAGGCTGATGGGCGCCAGTTTCCAGCCTTCCTCGGTGATCTGCTCCAGCAGCTTTTCCAGAAATGGCAGGCTGTGACGGCGCACGGCCAGGGAAGACAGGCCATCGGCGATGACGATGGCCAGGTCGTAGCCGCGGCCGTTTTCCTTGGCGTAGTCGTCCAGGGCGTTGGCGGATTCTTCGTCCAGGCGCCTGCCAAGGTCCGGGCGCTGCAGGTAGGTGTGCCGATCCGCCGCAGCGCTGTGCAGCAGCAGAGTGTCCAGGCCTCGGCCCTGCAGTTCTTCGCACAGGCCTTCATGGTCGAAGGGCAGGTGCACGGCATCGCGGGCCTGGGCGTGGGCGAACTGGAAATCCAGCTGCGCGGCGGTAGGCAGGCTGGTGCCGGCGCGGCCCAAGGCGATACGCGCCGGGGTCAGCTGACGCAGATGCTGCCAGGGGTTGGGCGTAGCAGGGGATTTATCGGGCATGGCGACCTCTCAAGCCAGTTGCGCCAGGGCCTGGCGAAATGCCGGCGGCAGCTCGTTACCCATATGCAGGCGGCCGCCCTGTTGCTGGAAGATGCCCATGCGCGCCAGCCAGGCTTCGAACTCCGGCGCCGCATGCAGGCCGAGCACCTTGCGCGCGTACAGGGCATCGTGAAACGAAGTGGTCTGGTAGTTGAGCATCACGTCGTCGGAGCCGGGGATGCCCATGATGAAGTTGATGCCCGCCGTGCCGAGCAGGGTCAGCAGGGTGTCCATGTCGTCCTGGTCGGCTTCGGCGTGGTTGGTGTAACAGATGTCGCAGCCCATGGGCACGCCGAGCAGCTTGCCGCAGAAGTGATCTTCCAGGCCGGCGCGGATGATCTGCTTGCCGTTGTACAGGTATTCCGGGCCGATGAAGCCGACCACGGTGTTGACCAGAAACGGGTTGAAGTGCCGGGCCACGGCGTAGGCGCGGGTTTCGCAGGTCTGCTGGTCGACGCCATGGTTGGCGTTGGCCGACAGCGCGCTGCCCTGGCCAGTCTCGAAGTACATCAGGTTGTTGCCCAGGGTGCCGCGCTTGAGGCTCAGGCCGGCTTCGTAGCCTTCCTGCAGCACCTTGAGGGTCACGCCGAAGCTGGCGTTGGCCGCCTCGGTGCCCGCGATCGACTGGAACACCAGGTCCAGCGGAGCACCGCGCTCGATGGCGGCGATGGAGCTGGTGACGTGGGTCAGCACGCAGGATTGGGTGGGGATCTCGTAGCGCTGGATGATCGCGTCGAGCATGTCCACCAGGGCGCGGATCGAGCTGGCGCTGTCGGTGGCCGGGTTGATGCCGATCATCGCATCGCCGTTACCGTAGAGCAGGCCGTCGAGGATGCTGGCGGCGATGCCCGCCGGATCGTCGGTCGGGTGATTGGGCTGCAGGCGCGTGGACATCCGCCCGCGCAGGCCCATGGTGTTGCGGAATTGGGTGACCACACGGGTCTTCTGGGCAACCAGCACCAGATCCTGCACGCGCATGATCTTCGATACGGCCGCGGCCATTTCCGGGGTCAGCCCCGGTGCCAGGGCGGTCAGGCTGGTTTCGTCGGCGGCATCGCTGAGCAGCCAGTCGCGCAGCCCGCCGACCGTCAGGTGACTGACCGGGGCGAAGGCGTCGGCATCATGGGTGTCGACGATCAGCCGGGTGACTTCGTCCTGTTCATAGGGAATCACCGCTTCCTGCAAGAAGTGTTTGAGCGGCACGTCGGCCAGGGCCATCTGCGCCGCGGCGCGCTCGGCGTCGCTCTGCGCGGCGACCTCGGCCAGATAATCACCGGAACGGGCCGGGCTGGCCTTGGCCATCAGCTCGCGCAGGCTGTCGAAGCGCCAGGTCATGTGGGCGATGGTGTGAGTGAATCCAGCCATGAATCATGTCTCCTGTCGCGGCCGCATTTCAGCGACCGCTGCAAGGGGTTAACGCAGTGACTGCTCGGCAGCCTGAATCGCCGCGAACTCTTCCTCCGGCGTGCCCGACACTAGGTGGTGA
Organism: Pseudomonas sp. PA1(2017); assembly: GCF_001945375.1. NCBI lineage: Bacteria > Pseudomonadati > Pseudomonadota > Gammaproteobacteria > Pseudomonadales > Pseudomonadaceae > Pseudomonas > Pseudomonas sp. PA1(2017). Next base: position 3,251 of record NZ_MSXU01000013.1, on the reverse strand, counting down.
CGGCTGTACAGCGCGAAGTAGGCAATGAACAGAGCGTAGATGACTGCCGCGCCGATCACGACCCGCAGGTCGACCAGGAAGCAGGCCACCAGCGCTACCGCTGCCAGCACCAGAGCCACCGACGAGGTCAGTACGCCACCGGGAGTGCGATAGGGGCGCGGCATGTCGGGACGACGGCTGCGCAGGGTGATGTGCGCAGCCATCATCAGTACGTAAGACAGCGTGGCGCCGAATACCGCGACCAGAATCAGCAGGTCACCCTGGCCGGTCAGCGACAGGCCAAAGCCGATGATGCCCGGGACGATCAGGGCCATGACCGGTGCCTTGTTGCGGTTGGTCAGCGACAGGCTGCGTGGCAGGTAGCCGGCGCGCGACAGAGCGAAGATCTGCCGCGAGTAGGCGTAGATGATCGAGAAGAAACTGGCGATCAGACCGGCCAGGCCGACCAGGTTGACGAACTGGCTCATCCAGGTGGAGCCGCCGTAGACCTTGACCAGCGATTCGACCAGCGGGTTACCCGAGGCCACCAGCGACTGGGCACCGGCGGCGCCTGGGCCGACCAGCAGAATCAGCCCGGCGAACACCAGCAGTACCAGCACCGCGCCGATCAGGCCGCGTGGCAGGTCGCGCTTGGGATCCTTGGTTTCCTCGGCAGCCAGCGGTACGCCTTCCACTGCCAGGAAGAACCAGATGCCATAGGGCAGGGCGGCCCAGATGCCCAGGTAGCCGAAGGGCAGGAAGCTGCTGGCGCCATTGGCGTCGGTGGCGGGAATGTCGAACAGGTTGGCGACCTGGAAGTGCGGCGCCATGGCGACGATGTACACGCCCAGGGCGATGGCGGCGACGGCGGTGATGGCGAACATCAGCTTCAGCGCTTCCCCGGCACCGAGGATGTGGATGCCGATGAACACCACGTAGAACACCAGGTAGATGATCCAGCCGCCGACGCCGAACAGCGACTCGCAGTAGGCACCGATAAAGCAGGCGATGGCTGCCGGCGCGATGGCGTATTCGATGAGGATCGCCGTGCCGGTCAGGAAGCCGCCCCAGGGCCCGAAGGCGGTGCGGGTGAAACCGTAGCCGCCGCCGGCGGTGGGGATCATCGACGACAGTTCGGCCAGCGAGAAGCACATGCACAGGTACATGGTCGCCATCAGCAGCGTGGCGATGAACATGCCGCCCCAGCCACCCTGGGCCAGGCCGAAGTTCCAGCCGGCGTAGTCGCCGGAAATCACGTAGGCCACGCCCAGACCGATCAACAGGATCCAGCCAGCGGCGCCTTGTTTCAGTTGCCGGTTGGCGAAGTAGTCGGCGCTGACCGCTTCGGTTTCCACACCGCCGTGCGAGGGTGTGGCGATTGTCTCTTTGGACATGTTGGGACTCCTTCACGCCCCGCCGCAGGCGGCGGGGCGTCGTTTTAGTTGGCTGCGTTCAATTGGCAAATTGGCAGTTTCAGAAGAAGCCCAGCGGATTGATGTCGTAA
>NZ_MSXU01000013.1:933-1150 GCF_001945375.1 Pseudomonas sp. PA1(2017) | reverse complement strand
CTTGAAGGTGGTCACGCCCACCACCGGGCCGAAGATTTCCTCCTGGAACACGCGCATCTTGTTGGTGCCCTTGAGCAGAGTCGGCTGGATGTAATAGCCGGTTGCCAGATCACCTTCCAGCTTCTCGGTCGCGCCGCCGGTGAGCAGCTCGGCGCCTTCCTGCTGGGCGATTTCCAGGTAGCTGAGGATCTTGTCGTACTGCTGCTGCGAGGCCTGT
>NZ_MSXU01000013.1:0-237 GCF_001945375.1 Pseudomonas sp. PA1(2017) | reverse complement strand
GGCGCATTTCATGATGTGCGAGCCCACCGGCGTGGAGCCGGTAAAGGCGATCTTGGCGATGCGCGTGCTGGTGGCCAGGGCTTCGCCGGCTTCACGGCCGAAGCCCTGGACGATATTGAGCACGCCCGGCGGCAGCAGGTCGTTGATGATCTCGGCCAGCAGGGTGATCGACAGCGGCGTCTGCTCGGCGGGTTTCAATACCACGCAGTTGCCGGCGGCCAGAGCGGGAGCGAGTTT
>NZ_MSXU01000001.1:938905-939085 GCF_001945375.1 Pseudomonas sp. PA1(2017) | reverse complement strand
CATCTGCCGCTGGTGCTCATAGGCCTTGCCGCTGGCGGACTGGTGGGTGGCGACGCTGCGCTCGTTGAGGATGTCGTTGCCGGCCTGCAGGCTGACGTCGCGGCCAGCAATGATGCCGCCCTTGGCGTTGCGGATGCTATCGGTGGCCAGCAGTTGCAGGCGCTGGTTCGCCTGCATCAG
>NZ_MSXU01000001.1:938397-938895 GCF_001945375.1 Pseudomonas sp. PA1(2017) | reverse complement strand
CTTGGCGCCGAAGGAGCCTTTGGACTGTTTGTCGTAGAGCGAGTAGTCGCTGTTCTGCGCGGCCAGCAGGTTGAGTTGTCCGCCGCTGTAGAGGTAGGCCGAGCCGCCCGCGTCGATGCGGCTGGCGCTCAGGTTCATGTCCTGGCCGGACACCGCACGGAAGTCACCGACAGCGCTCAGCTCGCTGGCGATCTGGGTGACGCTATCCTGTACGGCCTCGACCTTCTTGCCGCCGCCTTTGCGCTTGGCGTCGTAGTGGTACTCATTGGCAGCGGAAGCGATGGTCATGCTGCCACCGGCCTGCAGGGCCATGTCGCCCTCTGCCGCAACCTGGCTGCCGACAATGGCCATGTCTCGCGTGGCAGCGGCCTGCAGGTCACCGCCGACTTGTACGTCGCTGCCGTACTGGTCGATCTGCTGGCGAATGCTGTAATTGCGCGCGTTCTGGTAGCGCGAGGTGCTGTTCTCGGTTTGCTGACTGGCAAGCAGCAAATCCTG
>NZ_MSXU01000001.1:937785-938387 GCF_001945375.1 Pseudomonas sp. PA1(2017) | reverse complement strand
CGCTGTTGCCGATGGACTCGGCCTGAATGCCCAGGTTGGCAGTGGCGCGCAGGGTGCCTGCGTTGCTCAGGCCGCCGCTGATCAGGGTCAGGTCGCGGCCCTGGACCAGCGCACCATTGGGCGCCAGCCGGCCGTCGGCCTGGGCGAGGTAGAGCACGGGCGCCAACACCTTCTGGCCGCTCACTTCGCAAATCGATGGGGTCAGAGTCATTGGTTCGGGCATACAGCTAAATCAATGACTCTGACCCTATCGATTTGAGCAGGCATAACTTCATTTACTTTGACAGCAATACTTTAAAATCGATGGAATCAGAGTCATTGATTCGAGCATGCGGCTAAATCAATGACCCTGACCCCATCGATTGGTACGACCATAAGTGAAATTGATGTATTGAACGTACCGACGCCCCAGGGCCTGCATCAGCCGGCTAATGCCCTGCTCAACACTGGGCGTGGCTAGCAGGTGCACATGATTCGTCATCAGCACAAAAGCATGGATGGCGACTTGGTATTTTTTGGCCGCGTCGTTCAGAAAAGACAGGTAGACCTTGTAATCTGCTTCATTGTAAAAGCAGGCATCTCGGTTATTGCCGCGCTGAATC
>NZ_MSXU01000001.1:905867-937775 GCF_001945375.1 Pseudomonas sp. PA1(2017) | reverse complement strand
CATCTGCCGCTGGTGCTCATAGGCCTTGCCGCTGGCGGACTGGTGGGTGGCGACGCTGCGCTCGTTGAGGATGTCGTTACCGGCCTGCAGGCTGACGTCGCGACCGGCAATGATGCCGCCCTGGGCGTTGCGGATGCTATCGGTGGCCAGCAGTTGCAGGCGCTGGTTCGCCTGCATCAACCCGCTGTTGCCGATGGACTCGGCCTGAATGCCCAGGTTGGCAGTGGCGCGCAGGGTGCCTGCGTTGCTCAGGCCGCCGCCACTGATCAGGGTCAGGTCGCGGCCTTGAATCAGCGCGCCATTCGGCGCCAGACGACCGTCGGCCTGGGCGAGGTAGAGCACGGGCGCCAACACCTTCTGGCCGCTCACTTCGCGCTCTTCCATCCACACGATGTCGTGGGTCAGCGCGGCGACCTGCTCGGCGGAAAGCCCGACGCCGACGGACAGCTGCAAGGCATCCTGGCTCGCGATGGCGTTGTCCATCAGGTAGCGGAACTGCGCTTCGTCGCTGCTCAGCCCGGCCAGGAAGCGCTGGCCGGTGCGGGCCAGCACCGCATCGCGGATCAGCCGCTGCTCAACGAGACCGTCGCCGAGCAGTTTCTGCGCGTGATCGGGGTCGTAGTTCAGTTGATCGAGCAGGTAGCTGGAATTGAGGAAGTTGCCCAGCTCGGCGAACGCCGGATCGGTCTCGATCAGGTAGCGGTGGTCGGGATTGGTGCTGAGGCTGAACAGGCCGTTCTGGCCAGTGGGCAGTTTGAAGCTCGGCAGGCCGAGCGGGTCGACCGCCTTCTGGGCCAGGTCTGGCGGCAGCTGCGGGTTGAGGGTGATGGCGGTGGCGATATCGCTGCCGGGCGTGCTGGTGTCGACCCGGGTGCCGCCGCCGACGTATGCGTAACTGCTGCGGATAACACGGCTGTCGAAATCGTCACGGGTATTGACGTTGATGTCGCCGCCACTCTGGATGACGGCAGCATAGGTCTGCCCATCGACGCTCACGCGCTCGACCTTGTTGGCAGGGAGGTATTCACGCTCCATGGCGCCGACGACCCGATTGAGGTCGGATTCCAGCGAGCCGAGGTTGCGCGAGCCGGCATGGTCGGCGTTGAAGCCATACACCAGGCCGCGGTAGAACCAGTAGCTCGGCTTGCGGCCGGATACCAATACCCGCGTGGTGTGCACCTCACTGGTTTCCACGCCAATGTTGTCCAGGCTGCCAAGCTGCATCTGCAGGTCGCCAGCCGCGGCGATGGTGCTGCTGCTATTGGTCAGACGGTCGCCCAGCACGTTAAGCGAACCGCCGGCTGTGATATGCGACGCGCCGCTGTCGGCGGTGACGATCAACCGATCGTACTCATCGAGCTGCCAGACCCCGACCTTGCGCCCGTTGCTGCCCAGGTCGCAGTCGCCAGCGGGGTTGTAGGGGCCACGGCAGGCCAGTTCGGTGAATACCGCGTCGTATTTGCCCTGTTCGGTTTGCAACTCGTCGCGTACGTTGGCGATGATCGCGGCGCGCAGGCTCATGTCGCCCGCGCTGTCGATGGTGCCGGAGCGGTTTTCGATCAGGCTGGCGAGGCTGCCCTGGGCGTCCCTGGCGATGCTCAGGCTGCCCAGGCTGTAGAGCGCCGCGAGACGATTGGTAAACCGATCAGCCAGCAGTTGCAGGTTGCCGCCGCTGAATATCAGCCCGCCATCGTTGCGTATGCTGCCCGCCTGCAGCAGCAGGTCACCACCGGCGCCGAGGGTGCCGCGGTTGTCGATTTTCTCGGCGGCCATGCTCAGCCAGGCAGCAGCGGTCATGCGCCCCTGGCTGACCAGCTCACCTAGCGCCGTCAGACGACCAAAGCCACCGCTACTGACCTCGGCGTCAGTGCCGAAGGCAATGTTGTCGGCCTGCAGGTCAATGTTGCCGAGCGCCAGCAGGCTGCCGTTGCCGCGGTAGTCACCGCTCAAACGCAGATCGAGGTTGCCGTTGGTTTCGAGTCGGCCATCGTTGATCCAGCTTTCCCCCGTGGTGCTGAGGCTGTTGACCGCCAGCAAGCCGCCGCCGGCGGTCTGGGTCAGGCGATCGATATCCAGGGTGATGGAGGCGGCCTGCAGCAGGCTGTCGTTGACCCATTCCTCGGCGCTCAGGCTCATTGCGCTGTTGGTGATGAATTCACCGCCGGCCTGGCCAAGCAGCTGCATGTCCAGGCCCAGGCCGGCGCTGCCGAGATGACGCACCACGCCGCCCTTGTTGCTCAGGGCCGGCGTGTCGAAAGTCAGTGCCGCGCTGGCCACCTCCAGCACACCGCCGTCGTTATTCAGCATGGTGCCGATGGCGAAGCGGCTCTCACCGCTGCTTCCCAGGGCACGCAGGCGGCCCCTGGCATTGCTCAGGCTATCGGCTTGCACATCGAGATGACCGCCGGCCTCCACCAGGCCGTCGTCGTTGTTCAGCGCGTTGGTGACCTTCGCGGTGATGGCACCGCCGGCTGCCAGGGTGCCGGCTTGGTTATCCACCGCCTCGGCCTGGATGGCCATGGCCTGGCCCGCCAGGGCGCTGCCTTGGCGGTTGTCCAGCGTGTCGGTGTCCAGGTTCAGGTTGCCTTGGGCGACAACCTGGCCCTTCTGGTTGTCGAGCTCCTTGGCCTTGAGCGTGGCGCTACCTGCCGCGGCGATCTGGCCATCGGCGTTGTCGAGTGTTTGCAGGTCGGTATTCAGGCTGCCATGGCTGACGAGCTGGCCCTCGTTGCGCACGCCGCCGCCGTTCAACTGCAAATGCCCGGCGCTGTTGGTGCTGCCATCGGCGCGCACGCCGGCCTCGATGGCACCGGCATTGTTCAGGCGCTCGGCCTGCACCCTGACCTGCTCACCGGCGGCGAGGCTTTCGCGCACATCCACCTGCCTGGCCTCGACAAGGGCAGTGCCGCCGGCGTAGGTATCGCCCTTGAGGTCGACGCTGTCGGCTACCAGGGTGGTGTTACCGCTGGCGGCGCTGCGGTTCATGGTCAGCTGGCCGCTGGCATCGATCTGGATATCACCGGCGGTGGCCGCCATGTCGCCGGCAAGATTCACGCCGACGCCCTTCTCGGTGCCAACCAGGCGAATGGCGCCGGCGTACATACCGCCCAGGGCGGAGCTGTCGATGGCCACCTGGGGCTTGTCGCTGCCATCGTCGGCCTTGGCCGTGGCCTGCAAAGTGGCAACGTCCACCTCGTTGCGGCCGGCCACGATGTTCAGGCGCTTGGCATGGATATCAGCGTTGATCTTGGCGGTGCGGGTGATCAGGTCGAATTGGTCGACGTTACTGGCGTTGAGCCCGGCGCCTTCGATGGCGATATCGCCGCCATCGACATCGAAGCCTTTGAGACGGCCATCCTCGATCTGCGGCGCACCGGTGCTCAGGGTCGCGCGCGGCGTGTTGATGAAACCGCAACCATCGCAGGTGATGCCGTGCGGGTTGGCGACGATGACATGGGCGCCCTGCCCGGCCACCTCGGTATAGCCCTTGAGCTGGCTGCGGTTGCTGCCCGTCACCTCATTGAGGATGACGCCCGCGGCGCCGCCCTGCAGGTTCGGATTGCCCTTGATGTAGCCGCCCAACTGGCTCGGTACGAAAGCCTGGGCGCCGTTATTGAGGATCAGGCCCTGCTGGTCAACGTTGTAGTCGGTGAATTTGTTGTGCGACAGGCCGCTGCCGTTGGGCGTGGCGATGTTCACCACGGGTACGCCGTTGCCGGCCTGGCCGATGCTGGTGTTGCCACCAGCGGCAGCGTCGACCGCGAGGTCGGCGGCCAGCGACTTGACCGGGTCGAACAGCATGACGCCGATGAGTACGCGGGCGATGGCACGGTTCAGTGGGCTGCGAACGTCCATGTGGATAACTCCGTTACACGTTGAAATCAGAAGAACACATCGAGGCGGAAGTACACCGGCCGTTCACCTTCGGTGAAGGCGTCGGGGCGCTCCAGGGAATGGGCGAAGGTCACCGAGGCGGCCAGGTGCTCGCCGCGGGCGCTGAGCTCCAGAGCATGGCCGCTCAGGCGACCGCTGGCGCCACTGTTGTGGCTGTCATGGCTGATCACGCCAACGTCATAGGCCAGTGCAGCGCCGTACTGCTGCACGAAAGGCTGCAACGGCTCCCAGGTGACCGGTCGGGTCCAGCGCAGCTGGTTGCGCCAGTAGCCGCCGCTGTTACCGGACAGCGATTGATCCTTGTAGGCCCGCACCGAGTTGAGGCCACCAACGCTGATACGTGCTGGGCTGAACAGCTGGTCTTCACTCTTCTGGCCAGTGGCCAAACTCTCGAAACTGAAGCGCTCGCCACCCAGATTGAAGGGCTGCAGGTAACTCAAGGTGAGGGTGTATTTGTTGTAGCGGGCAACCGGATCCTGGCCATGGGGATGGCCGTTGCCCTGGGCGTCGAAAGTACCGATACCGCGCTGCCAACCGATGTCGGCGTTGACGAAGGCGCTGCCCACCCGCCGGCCATGGTTGAAGCCCAGCTGCCATTCGCTGAGGCGGTTGCTGGAAAACTCCAGGCGGTTGTCTTCGATGAAGTTGTTGCTGCGAATGTGGCTCAGGCCGGTGCTGAAGGCGGTCTTGCTGACGCTGTCGCGGTGCAGCACCCGCTCGGCCCGCAGGCTATGGCTCTGGTAGTCGCCATCGGTCTCTACCGGAAAGCCGTTGAGGTCGGCGGTGGTGCGGTAGTAGGACTGGCCGTAGTTGTAGCTGAAGGTCCACCAGCCATAAGGCAGGCTGTAGTAGAGGCTCTGGCTATGCGAATGGCGATAGCTGTCGCTGACCGCATCGCGGCTGGCGCGCAGGCTCAACTGGTCGGCCAGGCCCAGCGGGCTGTCCCAGTCCAGGCCGACGCCCCACTGCTGTTCGCCGGTGCTGCGCTGGCCGTCGTTATGGCGCGACAGGCTGGCGCGCCACGGCTTGCTACGCTCGCCCTGCAACTGCACACGGCTGCCACCGACCTGCTCGCCGGGCACCAGCTCCAGCTTGGCGAAACGCGATGGCAGGCGGTTGAGATTCTCGACCAGCTGTTCCAACTCGCGCAGGTCGAGTACCTCGCCGGTCTTGCCGGGAAAGCTCATGGCCAGCTCACGGTCGCTTGCCAGGGCGGAACTGTCGAGACCTTCGAGGCGGCCTTCGACCACGGTGATCTTCAGGGTACGGGCAGACAGATCCTGCTGGGGCAGATAGGCGCGCGTGGTGACATAGCCGCGGTCGATGTAGTGATTGGTAATGGCCTTGAGCAGCGCGTTGAGCTGGCTGACGCCCAGGCAGTTGTCAGCGAAAGGCGCGAGGATCGCGATGCGGTCGGCCTCGGACAACAGGGTGGCACCACTTATCTCGATATCGTCGATGGCGAAACAGCGTTCGTCATCCGGGACAGGCTCGGCAGGCTGTTGCGCCTCACGGCCCGGGAGCTGTTGCAGCTCTTGCAACCGTTGCTGCTGCTCTTGCAGCAAACGCTCCTGCCTGTCGCGGTACAGCTCGCGTTCACCAGGGCTCTGAGCGAACGCCAGAACAGGAAAAACAGCCAGACAAAACCCTACAACCGCAGCTCCGTTGCGTACAACCATGCATCCCTACCCGTCGTAAAAACTCGTTCGTCGCTACGACGGGTTCATGCCGGGTGGGTTCCCGAACGCGTCAAAAAACCGCTGAACGGTCATTTTGTATGGCATAAAAATGGCGATTGGCTGGCAAATGGATTGCACCAGGCGCTTCAATCTCGATGTTCTTCGTTCTACTGTACGAGCTGCTTCTTAAAGCTCGGGGCAATCTGCCGGCGCACTGATCGCAGTCTCCAGCGGCTTGCATCGACAGCTGTCGACCTCACCGTCACCAGCGTTGCCCATCCTGCCCCGCCCCCCTAGAATGCCGCGATGCAAAATGACCTCGATCAGCGACTCAGTTCTCTCAACCCAGCCCAGCACCATGCGGTCACCACGCCGCCCGGTCATCAACTGGTGCTGGCCGGTGCCGGCTCCGGCAAGACCCGCGTGCTGGTGCACCGCATCGCCTTTCTGATCCAGCGCCTGGACGTCTCGCCGCACAGCATCCTGTCGGTGACCTTCACCAACAAGGCGGCGGCGGAGATGCGTCATCGCATCGAAGACGTGCTCGGGCAAAGCCCGGCGGGCATGTGGGTCGGCACCTTCCACGGCCTGGCGCACCGCCTGCTGCGAGCCCACTGGCAGGAAGCCGGGCTGGTCGAGAACTTCCAGATTCTCGATTCCGACGACCAGCAACGGCTGATCAAGCGGGTGATCCGCGAGCTGGGCCTGGATGAGCAGCGCTGGCCGGCCAAGCAGGCGCAGTGGTTCATCAACGGCCAGAAGGACGAAGGCATTCGCCCGGCCGGCATCCAGGCCAGTGGCGATCTCTTCCTGGCCACCATGCGCAGCATCTACGAAGCCTACGAGGCGGCCTGCGCCCGAGCCGGCGTGATCGACTTCGCCGAGCTGCTGCTGCGCGCCCTCGACCTGTGGCGCAACAACGCCGGCCTCCTGGCGCATTACCAGAAACGCTTCCGGCACATCCTGGTCGACGAATTCCAGGATACCAACGCCGTGCAGTACGCCTGGCTGCGCTTTCTCGCCATGGGCGGCGAAAGCCTTATGGTGGTGGGCGACGACGACCAGTCGATCTACGGCTGGCGCGGCGCGAAGATCGAGAACATCCAGCAGTTCGACAGCGACTTCGCCGACGCCGAGATCATCCGCCTGGAGCAGAACTACCGCTCCACGGCGAACATCCTCAACCGCTGCCAACGCACTGATCGCTAACAACCAGGGGCGCCTGGGCAAGGAGCTGCGTACCGATGTCGGCGATGGCGAGCTGATCAGCCTGTACGCCGCCTTCAACGAACACGACGAAGCGCGCTACGTGGTCGAGACCATCGAGGACGCCCTGCGCAAGGACGGCCTGCGGCGTAGCGACATCGCCATCCTCTACCGCTCCAACGCCCAGTCGCGGGTGCTGGAAGAGGCCCTGCTGCGCGAGAAGATTCCCTACCGCATCTACGGCGGCCAGCGCTTCTTCGAACGCGCGGAAATCAAGAACGCCATGGCCTACCTGCGCCTGATCCAACAGCGCGGCAACGATGCGGCACTGGAGCGGGTCATCAACGTGCCAGCCCGCGGTATCGGCGAGAAGACGGTGGAAACCCTGCGCCAGTTCGCCCGCGCCAACGACCTGTCGATGTGGGCCGCGCTGCACGAAGCGGTCGGCACCAAGGTGATCGCCGGCCGCGCCGCCAGTGCACTGAACGGCTTCGTCGAGCTGATCGACACCCTGGCCCTGAAGGTCGAGGGCCTGCAATTGCACAGCACCGCGCAACTGGTGATCGAGCAATCCGGCTTGCTCGCCTATCACCGCGACGAGAAGGGCGAGAAGGCCCAGGCTCGCGTGGAAAACCTCGAGGAACTGGTGTCCGCCGCCCGTGCCTTCGACTCCTACGAAGGCGAGGAAGGTGACGACGCGCAAACGCCGCTGGCGGCCTTCCTCGATCACGCTTCGCTGGAAGCCGGCGACACCCAGGCCGCCGAACATGAAGACAGCGTGCAGATGATGACCCTGCACAGCGCCAAGGGCCTGGAGTTCCCGCGGGTGTTCCTGGTGGGCATGGAAGAAGGCCTGTTTCCCCACAAGATGAGCCTTGAAGAACCCGGCCGCCTGGAAGAGGAACGCCGCCTGGCCTACGTGGGTATCACCCGGGCCATGCGCAACCTGGTGATCAGCTACGCGGAAACTCGCCGCCTGTACGGCAACGAGACTTACAACAAGGTTTCGCGCTTCGTGCGCGAAGTGCCGCCACATCTGGTGCAGGAAGTACGCCTGTCCAACAGCGTCAGCCGCCCGTACGGCAGTGGCAGCCGCAGCATGAGCGGCAGCAGCCTGTTCGCTGGCAGCGCCGTGCCGGACACGCCGTTCAACCTCGGCCAACGTGTGCAGCACTCGCTGTTCGGCGAAGGCACCATCCTCAACTTCGAGGGCTCGGGGCCCCAGGCGCGGGTGCAGGTGAACTTCGAAAGCGAAGGCAGCAAGTGGCTGATGCTGGCGTACGCCAAGCTCGAAGCTATCTAAGGAGCCTGTTCAAAGGCAGCTGCGCGTCGGCCCTGCTGCGTTGAAATCAGACTCGGAATGCTCATGTACAAAAGTACACTCCGCTTCCTCGCCTGATTTCGCCTTGCAGTGCTCTAGCTCGCAAGCCTTTGAGAAGACTCCCTGAAATCTTGGCGCGAATCTTTTAATAAAAAACGGGCACGCTGCTCGACACTCAAGGGAGAACACCATGAACCGCCGCAATCTGTTCGGCGCCGCGATGGCGCTGTTCGCTGCCATCGGCCTGGCCGGCTGCAAGGAAGAAACACCCGCCGGGCAAGGCAGCGCCGCCGCTGCCAAAGCCGAAACCTTCCACTGGAAGATGGTCACCTCCTGGCCGAAGAACTACCCGGGCCTGGGTACTGGCGCCGAACGTCTGGCCGAACGCATCAATGCCATGAGCGCTGGGCGCCTGACCGTCAAGGTCTACGCCGCCGGCGAGCTGGTTCCCGCCCTGGAAGTGTTCGACGCGGTGTCCCGCGGCACCGCCGAGATGGGCCATGGCACGCCGTACTACTGGAAAGGCAAGGTGCCGGCGGCGCAGTTCTTCTCCTCGGTGCCGTTCGGCCTGTCGACCCTGGAAATGAACGCCTGGCTGAGCAAGGGCGGTGGCCAGGCCCTGTGGGACGAAACCTACGCGCCCTACGGCGTGAAGCCCCTGTCGGCGGGTAACACCACCATGCAGATGGGCGGCTGGTACAACAAGGAAATCAATTCGCTGGACGACATCAAGGGCCTGAAGATCCGCATGCCGGGCCTGGGTGGCGAGGTGTGGACCAAACTCGGCGCGATCACCGTCAACCTGCCTGGCGGCGAAATCTTCACCGCACTGCAGACCCACGTGATCGATGCCACCGACTGGGTCAGCCCTTACAACGACCTGGCCTTTGGTCTGCATAAAGCGGCCAAGTACTACTACTTCCCGGGCTGGCAGGAGCCACAGGCGGTGGTCGAGTCGATGGTCAACCAGAAAGCCTTCGACAGCTTGCCGGCCGACCTGCAGGCCATCGTCGTCGAAGCCGCCCGCGCCGCGACCCTGGACATGATGGACGACTACGTCTTCCACAACGCCAAGTCCCTGGCGCAGTTGAAGGAACAGGGCGTTACGATCAAGCGCTTCCCCGACGAAGTACTGGCGGCAATGAAGCGCGAGTCGCAGACCGTACTCGAAGACCTGGCTGGCCAGAACGAGCTCAACGGCCGCATCTGGAAATCGATGAAAACGTTCCAGGACGAAGCCACGCCGGTGGGCGAAGTGACCGAGAAGGAACTGTACAACTGGCGCTGAGGTGTCAGCGGATGTGCAGTGAAACGGAGCCTGCGGGTTCCGTTTCACCTCCCATTTTCATTGACCTGGCGTAGCGCGAACCGTTTCGCTGGGCAAAAGCTCGAAACATTCTGTTGCTGGTCATGCCCACCTGCCACGGGCAAGATGTCTAACAGTGTTTCAATAACCGAGAGAAAACCGATAATGCAGCGTTTCCTCAGCATCGCCTTGGTAATCTGCCTGGGCCTGTCCTTCAGCCTGACTGCCGACGCCAAGCGTATGGGCGGCGGCAAATCCTTTGGCGCCGCGCCGAGCCACCAGACCCGTCAGGCCACGCCGCCATCCCAACCTAATGCCAATGCCGCTGCCCCGGGCCGCACGCCTGCTGCCGCCAGCGGTGCTTCGCGTTGGCTCGGCCCGCTGGCCGGCCTGGCCGCCGGTGGCCTGCTGGCCTCCATGTTCATGGGTGACGGCTTCGAAGGCCTGCAGATCATGGATATGCTGATTTTCGGCCTGATCGCCTTCCTGCTGTTCCGCTTCCTGGCCGCACGTCGCCAGAAGCAGCAGCCGAACGTCGCCGCTGCCGGTGGTGCTCCGTTCCAGCGTGAGGCCCATGGCCAGCCGCAGCCGGCTCAGCCGTCGATCTTCGGTGGCAGCAGCACCGCGGCGATCAAACCGGTGATCAACGCACCTGCCTGGTTCAACGAGGAAAACTTCGTCAACGCCGGTCGCGAGCACTTCCTGAGCCTGCAGCAGCACTGGGACGCGAACGAGATGGACAAGATCGCCGAGTTCGTGACCCCGCAACTGCTGGAGTTCCTCAAGCGCGAGCGGGCCGACCTGGGTGACGGCTTCCAGTCCACCTATATCGACAACCTCGACGTGCAGCTGGACGGTGTCGACGACCACGCCGACAAGACCATCGCCACCCTGACTTTCAGCGGTGTTTCGAAGACTTCGCGCTTCGACCAGGGCGAAGCCTTCAGCGAAAGCTGGCGCCTGGAGCGTGCCGTTGGCGAGAACCAGCCTTGGCTGGTCGCCGGTATCCGCCAGAACGGCTGATTCCAACACGCACTGAAAGAACCCGGGCTTGCCCGGGTTTCTTTTTTGCGGCGCTTTTGTGGAACCTCCAGGCGCCCGGCTGACTCAATGCGCTGCGAGCGCAGTTACAAGCCCATATGGCCTTTTGCCCCTGGCTGCTTGTGACGGCCTTCCATTCAGCGTAAAAAGCTGCGTTATCGAGGAGCAGCAGTGCAGCTGCGGCCAGCAGGCCTGCGTCTGCGTCGTGCGCTCCGGAATCTGATGAGAATCGCCAGACTCAGGTGGAGCCGCCGTGGAAGAAGTCATCGAACAACTGCGTGAATTGAACGAGCCGGTGCCGGTACCGCTGGAGCTGCCCGAGGAAGAACTGCTGGTGGAGATCGAGGAGCAGATCCTCATCAACCTGCCCTTCGAGCTGCGCGAGTTCCTGCTCAAGGTCAGCGACGTGGTGTACGGCCGCCTGGAGCCGGTCACCGTGACCGACCCACAATCGCACACCTATCTGCCCGAAGTGGCTTCGGTCGCATGGTCCCTGGGCGTACCACGCGAGCTGGTACCGATCTGTGAAGACCAGGGCAACTACTACTGCGTCGAACAGGATGGCACCGTCCTGCTCTGGGACGGCGAGGAAGAAGACCTCACCGACGAAAGCTGGGATTCGGTGTGGCACTGGGTGCGGGAAGTCTGGCTGGAGGAGTAATGCCGGTCAGCCTTGTAGCCCGGTGAGCACAGCGATACCCGGGCGATGCTGTCCTGGGTATCGCTTCGCTCAACAGCAGGCTACGACCAATACGACAAGGGCGCCTTCTGGCGCCCTTGTCGTTTTCAGTGATGCCCCGGTGTGTCGGGCTTGTCGAGGGTTTCGAACAAGGCGATCTGCAGGCGCGTGTGCACGCGGATGAACCACCGCCACAGCACGGCGACCACGCCAGCCGCGACCACGCCGACCAGCAGCAGCATGTCGTTGGACGGCAGGATGCTCGATGACAGCGCGGTGAGCAGCACCATGATGCCGACCAGCGACAGCAGCGGAATCACCTCGGAAATTACCTTGCGCACCCGCGCCGTGTGGCGGCCGGCCTTCTCCTGGCGCACGCCCATTTCGGCGAGCAGCATGGAAAGTGCCTTGATCTTGCGGTAAGCAGCGATCAGGCATGGCAGCGAGAGAATCAGCGCGGCGCCCCAGATCACCGCCTTGCGCAGGTTTTCCTGGTCGATCCACTCGGCCAGCCAGGTACCGATCTGCGCGGCGAAGAAGGCGATACCCAGGAAGATCGCCACCACGAAGGCCAGGTTGACCAGCACCTGCAGAACGATCTTGCGGATCATGCCGGCCAGCACCGCGCCCTGCCCCTGCGGCTGGATGCTGCGCAGCCACTCACCGTACAGCGAGAACACTCGCGACACGCGCTGCGGCATCACGTTGCCAAGGCTCACCGCCAGCGGATCGGCGGCGCGGATAAGGTAGGGCGTGGTGAGGGTTGTGATCACCGACACGGCCACCGCCACCGGGTACAGGAAGTCGCTGGTCACCTGCAGGGTCATGCCCAGGGTGGCGATGATGAACGAGAACTCGCCGATCTGCGACAGGCCCATGCCGACCCGCAGGGAGGTGCGCCCGTCATTGCCGGCGATGAACGAGCCGACGCTGCACGACAGCACCTTGCCGACGATCACCGCCACGGTGATCACCGCGATCGGCCAGGCGTATTCGATCAGCACGTTGGGGTCGAGCAGCAGGCCGATGGCAACGAAGAAGATTGCGCTGAACATGTCACGTACCGGCTCGATCAGGCGCTCGATCTGCAGCAGTTGGCGCGACTCGGCCATGATCGCACCGATCAGGAAGGCGCCCAGTACCATGCTGTATTCCAGCTTGACCACCAGCAGGCAGAAGCCGAAGCACATGCCCAGCACCGCCACCAGGAGCATCTCGTTGCTTTCGAACTTGGCCACGTAGGCCAGGATGCGCGGCACCAGGATGATGCCGATGACCAGTGCGACGATCATGAACAGCGACAGCTTGCCGACGGTGGCGAACACTTCACCGGTCTCCACCGTGCCGCTCAGGGCGATACCGGACAGCAGCGCGATGATGCCGATGCCGAGGATGTCCTCGACGATCAGTACGCCAAAGATCAGTTGGGCGAAGCGCTCGTTCTTCATCTTCAGGTCGCTGAGCGCCTTGATGATGATGGTGGTCGAGGAAATCGCCAGGATCGCGCCGAGGAACAGCGAGTCCATGGTGCTCCAGCCGAAATAGCGGCCGATCTCGAAACCGATCCAGATCATCAGGATGATTTCCAGGAACGCGGCGATGAACGCCGTGGCACCGACGTTGAACAGCTTGCGCAGGCTGAACTCCAGCCCCAGGCAGAACATCAGGAAGATCACCCCTAGCTCGGCCAGGGTGCGGATGGTCTCTTCATCGTGGATCAGGCCGAACGGCGGCGTATGCGGGCCGATCAGGAAACCGGCGAGGATGTAGCCAAGTACCACCGGTTGCTTGAAGCGGTGGAACAGCACGGTAACCACGCCGGCTACCAGCATGATCACCGCTAGATCCTGGATGAAGCTGATGGCATGCATGAGGAAACGGCTCCTTGTTTTGGGCAGGCACGAACGCGCTCGGGCGGTTGCTCGATGGCGCATTGGGGCCTGCTGGAATGGGGAAGATCAGCCCATTTGCTGGGCCACATTGACCGCAGGTTAACATTCGCGCCCGACGCGTCGCGGCGCGGAAATATTCAGAAATATTTGCCGCAAACCACGAGGTGGTGCGCGTTACAGCGGTATCCGGAAAAGACGCTGGGCATCCCTTCGAGGTCACCTGCCAGAGGCAGACACAACGTGCATGCCACGCAAGCGATCAGCGCATCGGCTCTTGTGCCTCGGCACTGACCTTCAGGTAGCTGCCGGCCACGCTGATACCCGCACCACCATACTCCTGGCAGCGCTGGTCGATGACTTCCAGCACCTGGATATCCAGTCCCTCGTGCAGCAGCTCGACGGCACAGCCGCTGGGCAGATTGGCCGATGCCAACTGAAAGTAGGCTTTCTCGCCCTGCAGCGCGCCCTGCAGGTTGCCAATGGCCGCCGGGCCATACTCCTCCACCTTCAAGCCCGCACGCAGGGGCGAAAAAATCGCCTGAAAGCTGCCATCCGGCTGGCGGCTGATGTCCAGGCTGCTCCATACCGCCGCGCCGGCATAGCGCAGATAGCGGCCTTCGATGCTCTCGCCCAGGGCCTGGTAGTCCACGGCGCTGGCCACCGAGCGCAGGTTGTTGCGCGTGGCGGTGCCCTGCATGCCATCGGCCAGGGCGACGTTCAGCCAGGCGCGTGCCTGGCCGGGCTGCTTGAGGCGCAGGCTGGTCACCACCAGGTTGTTCAACGCCAGTTCACGGGCCGCGAGGCTGTCCGAACCCTGCTGCTCGGCACGCCGCAGCTGCCGTTCGAAGGCTTCGGCGGCATCGTCGTAGCGACCTGCCTGATAGGCGGCGGTGCCGGCTGCGTTGCACAGGCTGACGCTGTCGCAAGGCTGGGGGGCGGCCTGGGCAATGCCGGCGAACAGTGGCAGCAGGGCCAGGCAGATAACGGAGCGCGTCATGGGATCGTCCTAATGATTGAGAGACTATGGCTCTAGGAGTGAAATGCCGGTACATACGTTGCAGCAATCGACCGCATAGACACAATCGACCAGCCGAAGCCGCGCAGACGGCCGACAATCACGCCCCGTCCACCTGATGAGCGAGACCTTATGGAACCCGGCAACGCGCAACTGACGATGACCGTCCTGATGACCCCGGACATGGCCAACTTTTCCGGCAATGTACACGGCGGCACCCTGCTCAAGTACCTTGACGAAGTGGCCTACGCCTGCGCCAGCCGTTATGCCGGGCGCTACGTGGTCACCCTGTCGGTGGACCAGGTGACCTTTCGCGAGCCGGTGCACGTCGGTGAGCTGGTGACCTTCCTGGCCTCGGTCAACTACACGGGCCGCACCTCCATGGAGGTGGGCATCAAGGTGATCACCGAAAACATCCGCGAACGTTCGGTGCGCCACACCAACAGTTGCTTCTTCACCATGGTGGCAGTCGACGAAAACGGCAAATCCACCGAAGTGCCGCCTCGTCAACCGGAGAGCGCAGAGGAGCGCCGACGTTTCGAGCAGGGCCGTCAACGCCGGGAGATCCGCCAGGAATTGGAAAACCGTTACCGCGCGCTCAAAGGCGACGCGTGACGCGGCTTACAGCATCGACGGGGCTAGGTGACACATTTTGTATAAAGACCTTTTAGTTATAAGTAATAATTTAATATAAAATATCGGTCTTTATGGTCGGGCAATCCGACCCTGGCCGTTACGCTGTTCTGCGCGGTATCCGCTGCCGCGCAGGCATGCCAGGCCCTCTTCACCAAGGAGACCGCATGCCGCATCACACACCCTTGATTGCGACGATCGCTGCCGGCTTCGTGCTGGCCTACCTGTTCGGCAGCCTGGCCAACCGCCTGCGCCTGTCGCCACTGGTAGGCTACCTGCTGGCTGGCGTGATCGTCGGCCCCTTCACTCCCGGCTTCGTTGCCGACAAGGAGCTGTCCCACGAAATCTCCGAGATCGGCGTGATCCTGCTGATGTTCGGCGTGGGCCTGCACTTCTCCCTCAAAGACCTGATGTCGGTCAAACACATCGCCATTCCCGGCGCCGTGGTGCAGATCGCCGTCGCCACGTTGATGGGCATGGGCCTGTCCTGGGCGATGGGCTGGGGCTGGGGAGCCGGCCTGGTGTTCGGCCTGGCGCTGTCGGTGGCCAGTACCGTGGTGCTGCTGCGCGCCCTGGAAGAGCGCCAGCTGATCGACACCCGCCGCGGCAAGATCGCCGTCGGCTGGCTGATCGTCGAGGACCTGGTGATGGTCCTGGCCCTGGTGCTCCTGCCGGCGCTGTCCGGCGTGCTCGGCGGCATTCCCCAGGGCGACGGCTCCAGCAGCATCGGCATGCAGTTGCTGATCACCCTCGGCAAGGTCAGCGCCTTCGTGGTGCTGATGATCGTGGTCGGCCGCCGGGTCATTCCCTGGCTGCTGGAGCGCAGCGCCGGCACCGGTTCGCGCGAGCTGTTCACCCTCGCCGTGCTGGCCATCGCCATGGGCATCGCCTACGGCTCGGCGCAGCTGTTCGGCGTGTCCTTCGCCCTCGGCGCGTTCTTCGCCGGGATGATCCTCAACGAGTCGGAGTACAGCCACAAGGCTGCCGAAGATTCGCTGCCGCTGCGCGACGCCTTCGCGGTGCTGTTCTTCGTTTCGGTGGGCATGCTGTTCAACCCGGCGATCCTGCTCGAGCAGCCGCTGCTGGTAATCGGCACCTTCCTGGTCATCGTGCTCGGCAAGTCGCTGGCGGCGATGCTCATCGTGCTGGCCTTCCGCAAACCGCTGAGCACCGCGCTGACCATCTCGGTGAGCCTGGCGCAGATCGGCGAATTCTCGTTCATCCTCATCGGCCTGGGCATCGGCCTGAATCTGGTACCGGAAGCGGCGCGTGACCTGGTGCTGGCCGGCGCGATCCTGTCGATCCTCTGCAACCCGCTGCTGTTTCTGGTCATCGACCGCCTGCAGCCGTGGCTGGACCGCCGCGAGAACACCACGCCGGCCGACCAGGTCACCGTGGAGCCGGACGAAGATCACGACCTGCACCCGATCACCGAGACCGGCCACGCCATCCTCATCGGCCATGGCCGGGTGGGCAGCCGCATCAGCCGGCGCCTGCGCGAGGAAGGCGTGCCGCTGGTGATCATCGACGACAACCGCACCCGCGCTCAGGAACTGCGCGAGGAAGGTTTCAGCGTAGTACTCGGCAACGCCGCCAGCACTCACGTGCTGGAGCTGGCCAACGTCACGTCGGCGCGCTGGCTGATGATCGCCATACCCAACAGCCTGGAAGCCGGGCAGATCGCCATTCACGGCCGCCAGGCCAACGCCGATCTGGACATCATTGCCCGCGCTCACTTCGATGACGAAGTCGACTATCTGCAGACCCACGAAGCCGATCTGGTGGTGATGGGCGAGCGGGAAATCGCCCGGGTGATGTTCGAGCGTCTCGGCCTGCAGGCGCCCGCGCCGGTTTCCCCGCTGCCGGTCATCCCGCCCGGCCTGGCGAGCTGACGCCCAGGCAGCCCGGCACCCGATTCACGTCGGCAACTGTCACCGTGGATCGGGTAAGCTGGGCGCTCCTCGTCACGAGTTCGCCTGCCATGCTGACCCTCGGCAACCTGTTCATTCTGATGCTGCTCGCGGCCGGCGCCGCCTGGCTGTGGCACGGCCACGGCATTCGCGAACGCGCGCTGATCAGGGTCAAGCAGCACTGCGCCAAGCTGGATATCGAACTGCTCGATGGCAACGTGGCCTTCCAGCGCTTCGCCATCGTCCGTGATGGCAGCGGCAATCGCCGCTTCGCGCGGGTCTACGGCTTCGAATTCACGGTAACGGGCGAACAGCGCCATGCCGGGCGCATCGTCATGTTCGGAGCCCACGTGGGCACCATCGAGCTTGACCCCTACCCGTTTCGTGAGCCGCCAGAGGCCTTGCCACCGGTAGTCGAAGCGACGCCGGCACCAGCGCCGCGCAAGACCGGCCAGGTGATCGAACTGCAACAATGGCGCCGCGATCACCCCGCTTCGCGCGACTGATTGGCCTGGCCCCTGTGCTATCGTCGGCCGCCCACCTTCCTGGCTGACCCGCATTGACGTCCTCCCGCCCCCTGCGCATCGCACTGCTGACCGCCCTGTTGCTGGCCGGCCTGTGCCTGAGTGCCTACCTGGCCGAACGCCAGGCCGAGCGCCAGCGTCTGCAGGAGGCCGGGCAACAGGCGCAGGAACAACTAGCGGCCTACGCCGGCACACTGCAGACGCTGATCGACCGCTACCGCGCCCTACCCGCCGTGCTGGCGCTCGACCCGGAACTCGTCGAAGCGCTGCAAAGCCCGCTCACCGCGGTGCTGCAACACCGTCTGAACATCAAGCTGGAGGCCATCAATGCCGCGGCGCACTCCTCCACGCTGCAGGTGATGAACGCCGACGGCCTGGGCGTTGCGGCCAGCAACTGGCGCCTGCCGACCAGCTACGTCGGCCATGACTACAGCTTTCGCCCCTACTTCAGCGAAGCCCGTGAGCACGACACCGGGCGTTTCTACGCCGTGGGCGTGACCAGCGGCATTCCCGGCTATTTCCTCTCCCACGCGGTGCGCGATGCCCGCGGAAGGTTCCTCGGCACCGTGGTGGTCAAGCTGGAGTTTCCCGGCATCGAGCAGGCCTGGAGCCAGAGCCCCCACGTACTGCTGGTCAGTGATCGCCAGGGCATCACCTTCATCGCCAACCGCCCGGCTTGGCGCTACCGCGAGCTGCAGCCGATTGCCGCGCCGGTGCGCGAGACCCTCGCCGCCACCCGCCAGTACGACAAGAAACCGCTGGCACCACTGAGTTATCGACAGCGCCAGGCCCTGGGCGATGATGGTCGCCTGGTGCGCATCGTCAACCGCGAACTGGCCGGCGATTACCTGTGGGAAACCCGCGAACTGGCCAGCGAGGGCTGGACCCTGCACCTGCTACGCGATACCCGCAGCCTCGCCGGCAGCAGCTACACCGCGGCCCTGGCCGCAGGCGGTACCTGGCTGGCGCTGTTCCTGCTGGGCCTGGTGCTGCACCAGCGCTGGCGCATCGCCCGCCTGCGCCAGCGTACCGCCGATGAGCTACAGGCCCTGGTCGAACAGCGTACCGCGGCGCTGCGTACCGCCCAGGACGGCCTGGTCCAGGCGGCCAAGCTGGCGGCGCTGGGGCAGATGTCGGCGGCGCTGGCCCATGAGATCAACCAGCCGCTCACCGCCCTGCAGGTGCATCTCGGCACCCTGCGCATGATCCTGGCCGATGGCGAACTGGAAGAAGCGCGCCAATCGCTGGTGCGCCATGAGGAACTGCTGCAGCGTATGGCCGCCCTGGCCGGCCACCTGAAAACCTACGCCCGCAAAAGCCCCGGTGGCCTGCGCGAAACCCTGGAACTGGGCGCCGTGCTCGACAAGGCCCTGCAGTTGCTGGAGCCGCGCCTACGAGACGTTGCGGTGCAAATCCAGCGCACGCCCGAGCAGCCGGCCTGGGTCGCCGGTGATGCCATCCGCCTGGAGCAGGTGCTGGTCAACCTGATCCGTAATGCGCTGGATGCCATGCAGGACTGCCCGGCGCCGCACCTAGGCCTGGAACTCGCGCTCGATGGCGATCACTGGCTGCTGCATGTCGACGACTCCGGCAGCGGTATCGCCGCCGAGGCCCTGCCGCAGTTGTTCGATCCTTTCTTCACCACCAAACCGGTGGGCGACGGCCTGGGCCTCGGCCTGGCGGTTTCCTACGCCATCGTCCGTGAACTGGACGGCCACCTGCAGGCCGACAACCGTCCTGAGGGCGGCGCGCGGTTCACCCTGCGCCTGCCCGTCGCCACTGCCCCACAGGAGCTGCCATGAAACCCAGTGTGATATTCGTCGACGACGAGGCACCGATCCGCGACGCCGTGCGCCAGTGGCTGGAGCGTTCAGGCTTTGAGGTGCACCTGTGCGCCAGCGGACGCGAGTGCCTGGAGCGACTGCCCGAGGATTACCCCGGCGTGGTGGTCAGCGACCTGCGTATGCCGGGCATGGACGGCATGGCGCTGCTCGAACAGGTGCAGGCCCGCGACCCCGAATTGCCATTCCTGCTGGTCTCGGCCCACGGCGACGTGCCCCAGGCCGTGGAAGCCATGCGCCTGGGCGCCTATGACTTCATCGAGAAGCCGTTCACCCCGGAACGCCTGCTCGGCAGCCTGCGCCGCGCCCTGGAGAAACGCCAGCTGACCCGCGAGAACCACCAGTTGCGCCAGCAGGTCGAGCACAAGGACGAACTGGCCGGGCGCCTGCTCGGCTCGTCCGCCACCATGGTACAGCTACGCCGCCAAGTGCTGGAGCTGGCGCAAACGCCGGCCAACGTGCTGATGCGCGGTGAGACCGGTAGCGGCAAGGAGCTGGTCGCTCGCTGCCTGCACGACTTCGGCCCGCGCGCCAAGGGCCCCTTCGTGGCGCTTAACTGTGCGGCCATCCCGGAAAACCTGTTCGAAAGCGAGCTGTTCGGCCACGAAAGCGGCGCCTTTACCGGCGCTCAGGGCAAGCGCATTGGCAAGATCGAGCACGCCAACGGCGGCACCCTGTTTCTCGACGAAATCGAAAGCATGCCCCTGGGCCAGCAGGTCAAGTTGCTGCGCGTACTCCAGGAGCGCCAGCTGGAGCGGCTCGGCTCCAACCAGGTGATCAGCCTCGATTTGCGGGTGGTCACCGCCACCAAGCCGGACCTGCACGAGCGCGTGCGCGAGGGCAGCTTTCGCCAGGACCTGCTCTACCGACTCAACGTCGCCGAGCTGCAACTGCCGGCGCTGCGCGAGCATCGCGAGGACGTGCCGCTGCTGTTCGAGTACCACGCCCGGCAGATCGCCGAGCGCTTCGAGCGACCGCTGCCGCCGGTCACCCCGGCATTGCTCGCTCAGTTGCTGGCCCACGACTGGCCGGGCAACGTGCGCGAGCTGGTCAATGCTGCCGAACGCCACGTACTGGCGCTGCCCGCGTCGGCTAGCCAATCGGCCACTGTGGATAACTCCCTTAGTGCACGCATGGAAGCCTTCGAGGCGCAATGCCTGCGCGAGGCCCTGGCCAGTTGCCACGGCGACATGAAGCAGGTGACGGAACTGCTGCAGCTGCCGCGCCGTACCTTGAACGAAAAGATGCAGCGCCACGGCCTGCTACGCACCGACTTTCTCGACAGCGAGCAGCAACCTGCCAGCTGAGCCGCACCTGGCAGTTTTCCGCTAGCACTCGAGTTGCACTGGCGGATTCCCGCTAGCAAAACCTCCGTCGATCTCGCCGAAAGGCCCGTACCACGGGCCTTTCGCACCCTGGCACAGCCCCTGCAATAGGCCCTGCCAGCGCCGTCTCCGGCGTACAAGAATAATGACGAGATCGAGGTTCCCCGATGGAAAGCACCAGCACGCTGTCTGCCTCTGCGCCCACGCGCACCACATCCCAACGCGTCAAATCGATTTTCAGCGGTTCGGTCGGCAACCTGGTCGAGTGGTACGACTGGTACGTCTACGCCGCCTTCTCCCTGTACTTCGCCAAGGCCTTCTTCCCGCAAGGCGACCTGACTGCCCAGTTGCTCAATACCGCCGCGATCTTCGCCGTGGGCTTCCTGATGCGCCCGATCGGCGGCTGGCTGATGGGCATCTACGCCGACCGCAAGGGCCGCAAGGCCGCGCTGCTGGCCTCGGTGCTGCTGATGTGCTTCGGCTCGCTGATCATCGCCCTGACGCCCAGCTATGAAACCATCGGCGTCGCCGCACCAGTCTTGCTGGTAGTCGCACGTTTGCTGCAGGGCCTGTCGGTCGGTGGCGAATACGGCACCTCGGCCACCTACCTCTCGGAGATGGCCACCAAGGAGCGCCGCGGCTTCTTCTCCAGCTTCCAGTACGTGACGCTGATCTCCGGCCAGCTCATCGCCCTGGCGGTGCTGATCATCCTGCAGCAGACCCTGACCGTCGAACAGCTGGAAACCTGGGGCTGGCGCGTACCATTCGTGATCGGTGCGCTGTGCGCGGTAGTGGCCATGTACCTGCGTCGCGGCATGGAAGAAACCGACTCGTTCAAGAAGACCGAGGCGCCGAAGGAAAACATCATGCGCACCCTGCTGCGCCATCCTAAGGAGCTGCTCACCGTGGTCGGCCTGACCATGGGCGGCACCCTGGCCTTCTACACCTACACCACTTACATGCAGAAGTACCTGGTCAACACCGTGGGCATGAGCAAGAACGACTCGACCATGATTTCGGCCGCCACGCTGTTCCTGTTCATGCTGCTGCAACCACTGGTCGGTGCGCTTTCCGACAAGATCGGCCGTCGCCCGATCCTGATCGCCTTCGGCGTACTGGGCACGCTGTTCACCTACCCGATCCTGACTACCCTGCACACGGTGCAGAGCTGGTGGGGTGCGTTCTTCCTGATCATGGCGGCGCTGATCATCGTCAGCGGCTACACCTCGATCAACGCGGTGGTAAAGGCCGAGCTGTTCCCCACCGAGATCCGCGCCTTGGGCGTCGGCCTGCCGTACGCGCTGACCGTGTCGATCTTCGGCGGCACCGCCGAGTACGTGGCGCTGTGGTTCAAGAGCGTGGGCATGGAGAGTGGCTTCTACTGGTACGTGACTGGCTGCATCGCCTGCTCGCTGCTGGTGTACATCACCATGAAGGACACCCGCACCCACTCGCGGATCACCACGGACTAAGCCTGCCAGGCCGGGCGCCCTGGGCGGCGCCCTTCTAGAACCTGTTGACGATCTATCGGCTCGGCATCAGCGCTTTGGCTGCAAAGCGGCGGGAGCGGCCGTTATCCGATCCATTGTGGGAGCCGCGACCTCGCGGCGAATCGCTCAGGCACCGCCGAAATAGGCAGTCAGGCTGCAATCGTTTCGCCCCGAGGTCGGGGCTCCCACAGGTTGGTTTGAGTGTCTGCTCCTGCCTTGTAGCAGACTCTTTATGCCGCCTAAAAAAGATCGTCAACAGATCCTTAGAGCCGGCAGGCTGCCATGCTGGTCTGTAGCGCCGCTTCGTTCTGAGGGCCGGCGAAGATCAACTCCAGCCGCGAGTCCTTGCGCCACTCGCTGTTCTGCCAATGCAGCGCCTGGCCTTTCAGGGCATTGGCCGACAGCCAGCCGGCATTGGTTTGCAGCACCAGCTTGGCGCGCCGCCAGGGCAACGTCGCCAGCCATTGCTGGATGGCCAGCAGGTCGAAGCGCTGGCTAGAGTGCCAGCGCCAGCCGATGCTCCAGCCTTCGGGCTGACTCTGGATCAGGCAAATCGGCTCATCCGCGCTACGCCAAACCATAGACGGTGGGAGTGGTCCATCGGGCAACGCGTCGCCCGGACTCGCCGCGCGTGCTTCGGCCTGGGGCAGCCCCTCGAACGGCAGGCGGCCCTGGCTGGTCCAGTACGGTACCAGCGGCAGCTCGGCTTCCAAACGCACACGGCTGGCAGCGTCCAGCCCCTCGCTCTTGTTCAGCACCAGCAGTCGGGCATGGGGAAATGCCTCACGCTGGCTTTCAGACAGCGGCTCACCGGCGGCCAATGCTGCGGCGTCGAGCACCATCACCAAGGGTTGCACGGCCAGCACGCCTTCCCAGGGCACCTGGCCAAGCTGTTCGAGCAAGCTCAGCGGATGACCGAGCCCGGACGGTTCGATGAACAGCCGATCCGGTTTGGCCTTGCGCAGCAGCCGGCCCAGGCCGACCTGGAACGGCACACCGTTGACGCAGCACAGGCAGCCACCGGCCACCTCGCTGAAACTCAGGCCATCTTCGTCGCGGGCCAGCAGGGCGGCGTCCAGGCCGATCTGTCCGAACTCGTTGATCAGCACCGCCCAGCGCGCATGGGCAGGGCGCTGCGCCAGCAGCTGACGGATCAGGCTGGTCTTGCCGGCGCCCAATGGGCCGGCGATCAGGTGGGTGGGGATCTGGTTCATCATGGCGCTATGGTGAAGGCTCCGCGCCCCTGGGAAAAGCCCGGCTTGCGCTGATCGAGCAGCCCACCTAAAGTCGCCGCATCTCTGATGGAGTCGTTACGATGCGCCGTTTGCTGCCCCTGCTGTTGTGTGGTTTGTCCGGTCTGGCCTGGGGCGAAGCCTGCGTGGTGCACAGCCAGGCCGAACGGCTGGACGTGAAGGTCTGCCAGCAGAACCGCAGCATCCCGCCGAACCTGTTCCGCACCGGTTTCTGCCAGCCGCAGCTCAAGGGCCAGAAGGTCGACGTCAGCTTCGTCGAGCAATGCCCG
Source organism: Pseudomonas sp. PA1(2017) (assembly GCF_001945375.1). Lineage (NCBI taxonomy): Bacteria > Pseudomonadati > Pseudomonadota > Gammaproteobacteria > Pseudomonadales > Pseudomonadaceae > Pseudomonas > Pseudomonas sp. PA1(2017). The sequence goes on along the minus strand of NZ_MSXU01000001.1, from coordinate 914,497 downwards.
GTCGGCGCCTTCGGTGTGTGCCGCAATGCCCGTGTCGGCGGCACGCCGTATCAGCAGGACATCCACTACTACGGCGTCGCTGAAGACGCCGCGTACCTCAAACCCTTTTGCGAAAGCCAAAGCAAGGGAGTGTGGATGGCCTACTAAGAGCCTGTTCACAATCTTTCAAACCCAGGTTCGCCGATTTTGGAAGCCAAGCGGCAGGGCGGTCATCGGTGCAATATCTATGGGAGCGGCGCACGGCTGCCATTGCCTTGTAGCTGCCGCTCCATGCGCAGACAGATCGTGAACAGCTTCTAAGCCGTCATTCAATCGTCATCTCCATCGGTGTTAATACAGTCTCTCTTGGCTACCGGACAGGCCCGGTGGCGATGTTGCTGCGCCCAGGCGCAGCATTTTTTTGTCCTCGATTCAGGCCAGCCAGTCCAATGTCAGCAGCAGACGACGCTCACCGGCCGGCAAGGCCGGCGAGCGATGGATCAGCCCGCGCCCTTCGTTGCCTACCCAGCGCTCACCTTTGACCAGCGCCACATGGCCACAACCGATCTGCTCGATCATTGCGTTCTCCTTGGGCAACGCCTGCGTGCCGCCCAACAGCTGACGCGGCAGGTCGCCTTCGGCCAGCCACTGGCTACCGGGGCCGGCGTAGCTGGTGATCAGCCGGAGCGGCACATGGTCGACGTGAAAGCGCGGGCACATGGCGCCATCCAACGCGCGCAGGCGCAGGCCGATACGGCGCGCATCGAGCAGGCAGGCATAGGCACGTACCAGCCAGGCGACGTCCGCCAGAAACGCCGCTTGGCCGGGCAGGTCGCTGTAGCCGCCGAGCAGCCCATGCAGCACCGGCTCGGCCTCCGGATCGGCCAGCTCGATGCTCAGCGATTCGGCCAGCGGCTCGCCCTGAGCCAGCAAGCTGCTGGCGAATGTGGCCAGATGCTCGGGCAACTGACGCTGCCAGACTGCCAGGTTGACCTCATCGCGCAGGGCCTCGCCCAACACGTCGATGCGCTCGCTGCTGACCTGCAGCGGCGCCGGCTTGATCTTCAGTGCCAGCATCAGGCGGCCTCCTGCCAAGGGCCGAACGGGTCGGGCAGGCGCAGCCAGTTCTCGGTACCGGCGGCCATTTCCGCATCGCTGAGCAGGCAGTCGTCCAATTCGGCGTGCAGTTGGGCGAAGTCGATGTGCTGGCCGATGAACACCAGTTCCTGACGGCAATCACCGCTGGCCTTGTCCCACTGGCGGATGATGCCCTTGAGCGCGTCATCGTCCTGGGGCCACTGGCTCTTCGGCACGAAGCGCCACCAGCGCCCGGCGAGGCCATGGCGCATCAGGCCGCCGGCCTGGGACCAACTGCCCGCCTCCTGATACTTGCTGGCCAGCCAGAAGAAACCCTTGGAGCGCAGCAGCCGGCCATTGGTCCATTCACGGCTGAGGAAATCGAAGAATCGCTGCGGGTGGAACGGCCTCCGCGCCCGGTAGGCGCTGGACGCGATGCCGTATTCCTCGGTCTCCGGCATGTGCTCGCCACGTAACTCCTTGAGCCAGCCGGGCGACTCGGCGGCGCGCTCGAAGTCGAACAGGCCGGTGTTGAGAATGGCCTCCAGCGGTACCGCGCCCATGCTCATCGGCACGATCCTGGCGCGGGTGTTGAGGCCGCGCAGGATGGCAGTCAGTTCTTCGCGCTCGGCCTGGCTGATCAGGTCGATCTTGCTGATCAGCAGTACGTCGGCGAATTCGATCTGCTCGATCAGCAGGTCGGTGATCGAGCGCTCGTCTTCCTCGCCCAGGGTTTCACCGCGGCTGGCCAGGCTCTGCGCGGCCTGGAAGTCGGGCAAGAAATTCACCCCGTCGACCACCGTGACCAGCGTATCAAGGCGCGCCAGATCGGCGAGGCTCTGGCCCTGCTCGTCGCGAAAGGTAAAGGTCTCGGCCACCGGCAGCGGTTCGGAAATGCCGGTGGACTCGATCAGCAGATAGTCGAAGCGACCGTCGCGGGCCAGCTTGCTGACCTCCTCGAGCAGGTCTTCGCGCAGGGTGCAGCAGATGCAGCCATTGCTCATCTCGACCAGCTTCTCTTCCGCGCGGTTTAGGCTGACGCCCTTCTGCACCTCGCTGCCGTCGATGTTGATTTCACTCATGTCGTTGACGATCACCGCAACGCGCAGGCCGTCGCGGTTCTTCAGCACATGGTTGAGCAGAGTGCTCTTGCCGGCTCCGAGAAAGCCGGAAAGCACGGTAACGGGAAGGCGGTCGGGCATGGCGGGGTCCTCATCGGCATCAGGGTTCACAGGTCACGTTGGTGGCGTTCGCGCTGTTCTTCGCGCTCTTTCGCCTCGATACACAGGGTGGCGGTAGGCCGCAGCAGCAGGCGCCGCAGGCCGATCGGCTCGCCGGTCTCCCGGCACCAGCCGTACTCGCCTCGAGCCAGGCGTTCGAGGGCCTGGTCGATCTTGTCGAGCAGCTTCTTTTCCCGCTCCAGCAGGCGCAGTTGCCACTGGCGCTGTTCTTCGCGGCTGGCGATATCGGCCTCGTCGGCGGGGCGTTCCTGCTCCCGCAGCTCGCCGAACTCTTCGTCGATGCGCTGTTGCAACTCCTCGCGCTGGCGGATCAGCAGGTCACGGAAGAACGCCTGCTGAGCGTCGTTCAGGTAGGCCTCGGCAGGCAGGGCCAGCAATTCATCGGCAGTCATGATGGGCTCGAACTCGATTCAATTGTTATAACATAACATTAAACCAAGTATTGTCATGCCGAACATTCAGAGGAAGCCGATGAACAGCTCGACCACCCTGCCCGATATCGCCGCACAACGCAGTGCTCACCCAACCCCGCCGCTGGACTGGGTGGGCATGCGCGGCATCGCCCTGCCAGTGCGACTGGGCGAGCATCCGATCAACGCCCGGATAGACGCGGGCGTCAGCCTGGACGATGGCCAGACGCGCGGCATCCACATGTCGCGTCTTTATCTGGCTCTGGCCGCGTTGCAGGACGAACCGCTGTCGCCCGCTCTGTTGCGCCGGGTACTAGAGGATTTTCTGGGCACTCACCACGGGCTTTCGCAATGCGCATACCTGAAGTTGCGTGGCGACTGGCTGATCCCCCGTCCGGCGCTGATCAGCGCACTGGCCGGCTACAAGGCCTACCCGCTGACCCTCGACGCCCGCCTCGACCCGGCGGGTTTCCACCTGGAGCTGGGTCTGCAGGTGGCCTATTCATCGACCTGCCCCTGCTCGGCCGCCCTCGCCCGGCAGTTGATCCAGCAACGCTTTAGCGATGACTTTGCCGATCGCCCGCTGGATTTCGACGCCCTGCACGCCTGGCTGGGCAGCACCGGCATCGTCGCCACGCCCCACAGCCAGCGCAGCGATGCACATATTCGTGTGCGCCTGGCCGACGAAACCGACGCGCTGCCCTTTATGACGCTGCTCGACGGCGCCGAAGCCGCCCTGGGTACCGCCGTGCAGACCGCCGTCAAACGCGCCGATGAACAGGCCTTCGCGTTGGCCAACGGCCAGAACCTGATGTTCTGCGAAGACGCCGCTCGCCGCCTGCACCAGGCGTTACTGGCGATGCCGGACATCGCCGCCTTCCATATCCAGGTGACCCACGCCGAAAGCCTGCACGCCCATGATGCGGTGGCGCGCGTTAGCCACGGCTGGTGCTGAGGCCCGCCTGCGCTATGCCGATTTCGTCATCGCGCCGATGCAAATCCCTCAAGCCGCGCGTCTCGCCCGGCGTCACCCTGTGAGCCTACGAAGGGCATACAGGCGCAGCGTCCATGAAACGCATCGAGGTAATCGATTCCCACACCGGCGGCGAGCCGACACGGCTGGTGATCAGCGGTTTCCCCGACCTGGGCACAGGCAGCATGGCCGAGCGCAAGCAGCGCCTGGCCACCGAGCATGACCACTGGCGTACTGCGGCGGTGCTCGAGCCGCGTGGCAGCGATGTGCTGGTCGGCGCACTGCTCTGTGAACCCGTCGATCCCGATGCCTGTGCCGGGGTGATCTTCTTCAACAACACCGGCTACCTCGGAATGTGCGGCCACGGCACCATCGGCCTGGTGGCGTCGCTGGGCCACATGGGCCGCATCGGCCCCGGCGTGCACCGAATCGAAACGCCGGTGGGCACCGTGGAGGCGACCCTGCACGAGGATCGCTCGGTGAGCGTGCGCAACGTGCCGTCCTACCGCTATCGCCAGGGCGTCGAGCTACAGGTGCCGGGCTACGGCCTGGTGCAGGGCGACATTGCCTGGGGCGGTAACTGGTTCTTCCTGATCGCCGAGCACGGCCAGCGTATTGCCGGTGACAACGTCGAAGCCCTGACCGCCTACACCTTCGCCGTGCAGAAGGCCCTGGAAGACCAGGGCATTCGCGGCGAGGACGGCGGCCTGATCGACCATATCGAGCTGTTTGCGGAAAATGAACAGCCGGAAGGCTCGCAGCCAAGCGTCGCGAGCGAAGAGGAGGCAAGGCGGGAGCTGGCGAAAAAGCGCAGTTTACTGGCTGTAAATGAGCATTTTTCGCCTGCTCCCAACGCCGCATCATCGAGCGCAGCAGCTTCGCTGCGAGCCGACAGCCGTAATTTCGTGCTTTGCCCCGGCAAAGCCTACGACCGCTCGCCCTGCGGCACCGGCACCAGCGCCAAGCTGGCCTGTCTGGCCGCCGACGGCAAGTTGCAGCCTGGCCAGACCTGGCGCCAGGCCAGCGTGATCGGCAGCCTGTTCGTGGGCACTTACCAGTGGCAGGGCGACAAGGTGATTCCGACCATCCGCGGGCGCGCTCATATCAGCGCCGAAGCCACCCTGCTGCTCGACCCGGAAGACCCCTTCGCCTGGGGCATTCGCCCATGAACCCGACGCGGGTCGCCGATGTGATCGTCATCGGCGCCGGCATCATCGGCGCCGCCTGCGCCCGCGAACTGGCCCGCCGTGGCCAGCAGGTGCTGTTGATCGACGCCGGCCTGCATGGCGCCACCGCCGCCGGCATGGGCCACCTGCTGGTACTCGATGATAACCAGGCCGAACTCGATATCAGCCGCTACTCGGTGCGCCGCTGGCGCGAGCTGGGCCCGCAACTGCCGGACGACTGCGCCTACCGCAACAACGGCACGCTGTGGCTGGCCGCCAACGAGCAGGAACTGGCGGCGGCCGAGGCCAAGTGCGTCAACCTGCGCGAAGAAGGCATCCACTGCGAAATGGTAACGGGCCATGCGCTGCAGGCGATGGAACCGATCCTGCGCGACGGCTTGCATGGCGCCCTACGCCTGCCGGACGACGGCATTCTCTACGCACCAAACACCGCACGTTGGATGCTCGATGCCCCCGGCATTAAAGAACGGCGCGCCAAGGCCACGGAGCTCGACGGCAACCGCGTGCGACTCGACGACGGCAGTTGGCTGATTGCCGATGCCGTGGTGCTCGCCAACGGTACTCAAGCCGTGGAACTGTGCCCGGAGCTGCCCATCGCGGCGAAGAAAGGCCATCTGCTGATCACCGATCGCTACCCGCATCCGGTCACCCACACCATCACCGAGCTGAGCTACCTGAGCAGCGTGCACAACACCACTGGCGCCTCGGTGGCCTGCAATATCCAGCCGCGACCGACCGGCCAGCTGTTCATCGGTACCTCGCGGCAGTTCGATAATCTGGATCCCGAAGTGGATGGCTGGCTGCTGGCGCGCATGCTCAAACATGCCGCGAGCTATGCGCCCGGCCTGGCTCAGCTCAATGGCATTCGTGCGTGGGCGGGCTTTCGTGCAGCCACGCCGGACGGCATGCCGCTGATCGGCCAGCACCCCGCACAGCCAGGCCTGTGGCTGGCGGTCGGCCATGAGGGGCTAGGTGTTACCGCCGCCCCGGCGACGGCCGATCTGCTCGCTGCGCTGATGGGGGGCGAGGCCGAACCCATCCCGGCGGCCGCTTATCTGCCCGAACGCTACCTCGGAGCACGTGCCCATGCCTGACTTGCACCTGGACGGCCGGCCACTCAGCGTACCGTCGGGCACCACGGTCGCTGCCGCCCTGGCACTGAGCGGCGACGGCAGCACGCGCACCTCGCTGAGCGGTGATCGCCGAGCGCCCTTGTGCGGCATGGGCGTGTGCCAGGAATGCCGGGTGACCATCGACGGCCTGCGCCGCCTGGCCTGCCAGACCCTGTGTCGCGACGGAATGCAGGTGGAGACCCGGCCATGAACCAGAGCACCGATGTGCTGATCATCGGCGCTGGCCCGGCCGGTCTGTCGGCGGCCCTGGCTGCGGCCAGCGACGGCGCCCAGGTGGTGCTGGTCGACGACAACCCACTGCCCGGCGGGCAGATCTGGCGTGATGGCGCGCAGGCCAAGGTGCCGGCTCAGGCGCGGCTGTTGCGTGAAGCTGTGGATAACCACGCTGCCATCCAGCGCCATGCTGCCACGCGCGTGGTGGCCAGGGCGGGGAGCGACGGCCTGCTGGTCGAGGATGCCGAGCGCGGCTGGGTGATCGGCTATCACCGGCTGATTCTCTGCACCGGTGCGCGCGAACTGTTACTGCCCTTTCCCGGCTGGACGCTGCCCGGTGTTACCGGAGCAGGCGGCCTGCAGGCACTGATCAAGGGCGGGCTGCCGGTAACAGGCGAGCGCATCGTGATCGCCGGCAGCGGCCCGCTGTTGCTGGCCAGTGCCAGCACCGCGAAACAGGCTGGCGCCAAGGTGCTGCGCATCGCCGAGCAGGCCGCCGCAGGATCGGTCGCCGGCTTCGCCCTGCAACTGCCGCACTGGCCGCACAAATGGCTGCAGGCCTTCGGCCTGTTCGACCGTGGCTACCGGCCCGGCACGCGGGTGACCACCGTGCTGGGCAGGGATCGCCTGGAAGGCGTGCGCCTGCAGCGCGGCGCTCGGGTCGAGGAACTGGAGTGCGATCGCCTGGCCTGCGGCTTCGGGCTGATCGCCAATACCGGGCTGGGCCAGGCCTTCGGCTGCGCGCTAGCCAACGACGCCATCGCCGTGGATACCTGGCAGGCGACCAGCATGGTAGGCATCCATGCCGCCGGCGAATGCACCGGCTTCGGGGGCAGCGAGCTGGCGCTGGTGGAAGGGCGTATCGCCGGGCATGCGGCGGCCGGCAACCGCGAGGCCGCCCAACGGCTGTGGCCAGCACGCGCCCGCTGGCAGCGTTTCGCCGATGCGCTGCACCGGTACTTCGCCCTTGACCCGGCGCTCAAGAACCTTGCCAATGCGGACACCCTGCTGTGTCGCTGCGAAGACGTGCTCTACGCTGCCGTAGCCGGCCATGGCAGCTGGCGTGAGGCGAAACTGGCAACGCGCTGTGGAATGGGAGCCTGTCAGGGCCGGATATGCGGTGCGGCCACGCGCTATCTGTTCGATTGGCAGCCAGCGGCGCCCCGCCCGCCCTTCAGCCCAGCGCGAATCGACACGCTGATGAAGCTGGAAACGCCATCCCAGAGCGGTTGAGATGGGAATAAATCCCATTCTTCACTACCTATTGGGCTGCACACATCAAACGGTAACAAAGCGGGTAGTGCGGTAACGCTTTTGTGCTCCAAAACACATCAGGGAAAACGCTGAAAATTCTAAGCCGTTGATAAATATAGATATTCTAAAATTGGCACAGGTTATGCTCTATGTCTCGCACAACAAAAATAACAAGACACATCTGATAACAAGAACAAGACAACGGCTCTAGCATAAGAAAGACAAAAACGCAGAGACGCAGCTAACTGATTTCTTTGGAGAGGACCGCCATCGGGCTTGTACCGCAACCGGGTCGAGAACAATAAAACTGCTTTGTAAGGCAGCGACAGACGGGTTGGATCTCAGGATCACGGCAACATCAGCGTCCAAACAAATCCGTTCGCTCTTGGCCTCGCTTGGAGGCCTCGGCTAAAACAAGAACAAAAGGCCGGTAGCACTAATAAGAACGATGATTCGAACAAGATTTGGGGGAGCCTCGGCTCCCCCTTCTGCTTTCTGGCGTTCAGCTTTTCCCCCACCTCCATGGCTACGGCCAGCTCCTTCTTTTCGAACGCCTCCGGCGTCAATCCGTAGCCCTGACGCGGCCCCAGCGGATAACGCATGCGCCCTGCGAAAGCGTGTTTGCCCTCGATCGACTGCCGTGACGACAATTCTGTCGGATGGCCACAATAGATTCGCCCCGAGTCGGGGCACCTACGTGTCTGATGATCTCTCGCGATCCGGCGGGAGCCGTGACCTCGCGGCGAATAGCGGCCGTGACGCAGATTCTGTCGTATGGCCACAATCGCTTCGCCCCGGGTCGGGGCTCCTACGGGCCCGATGATCTCTCGCGATCCTGTGGGAGCCGTGACCTCGCGGCGAATAGCGGCCGTGACGCAGATTCTGTCGGATGGCCACAATCGCTTCGCCCCGGGTCGGGGCTCCTACGGGCCCGATGATCTCTCGCGATCCGGTGGGAGCCGTGACCTCGCGGCGAATGGTGCTCACGACGCCGCTTTTGCGGGATGGCCACAATCGCTTCGCCCCGGGTCGGGACTCCTACGGGCCCGATGATCTCTCGCGATCCTGTGGGAGCCGTGACCTCGCGGCGAATAGCGGCCGTGACGCAGATTCTGTCGTATGGCCACAATCGCTTCGCCCCGGGTCGGGGCTCCTACGGGCCC
>NZ_MSXU01000001.1:586712-905857 GCF_001945375.1 Pseudomonas sp. PA1(2017) | reverse complement strand
CGCGGCGAATGGTGCTCACGACGCCGCTTTTGCGGGATGGCCACAATCGCTTCGCCCCGGGTCGGGACTCCTACGGGCTGTGGATAACTCGACCATATGCACTTCGAGGTAGATTCGCTGCCGGATATCGACCAAAAATCGCCGACATGAAAAAGGCCGCATCCCTTCAGGGATGCGGCCTCTGCTACTACGCGGCTGAGCTTATGGCAGCGCGTAGGCGATCACGTAGTCACCGCGATCCGGCGACTGGCGCGCGCCGCCGGCGGTCACCACGATGAACTGCTTGCCGGTCTTCGGCGACACGTAGGTCATCGGTGTGCCCTGGCTGCCCACTGGCAGGCGCTGTTTCCAGATTTCCTTGCCCGTGCCGCTATCGAAGGCGCGCAGGTAGTAATCCTGGGTACCGGCAAAGAACACCAGGCCGGACTGGGTCGCCAGGGAGCCGCCCAGGGTCGGCATGCCGACCGGCATCGGCAGACGCATCTTGATGCCCAGCGGGCCGGTGTCCTGAACGGTGCCGACCGGCACCTGCCAGGCGATCTTCTGGGTCTTCATGTCGATGGCGGTCAGGGTGCCGAACGGCGGCGCCTGGCAGGGAATGCCGGCCAGCGACAGGAAGCGGTTCTTGTTGACCGCGTATGGCGTGCCCTTGAGCGGTACCGCGCCCATGCCGGTGTTCACCGCTTCACCGCCGGATGAAGCCGGGCCGCGGTTCTCTGCCGGAATCATCTGCACCCACAGGCCCAGGCGCATATCGTTGACGAAGATGTAGTCATTGACCGGGTCGGTGGACAGGCTGCCCCAGTTCATCCCGCCCAGGGAGCCGGGGAAACTCAGCGATACATCGGTGCCCGGCGCGGTGTACAGGCCCTCGTAACGCATTTGCTTGAAGCTGATGCGGCAGAGCATCTGGTCAAAGGGCGTGGCGCCCCACATGTCCGATTCGGTCAGGGTCTGCGCGCCGATCTGCGGCATGCCCACCGACCGCGGCTGCTCGAGCGCATATTGCTCGCCCTTGATGTCCGCGGCCTTGACCGGCACGTTGCGCACTTCGGTCAGCGGCTGGCCGGTGGCACGGTCGAGCACGTAGATCTGCCCGGCCTTGGTGCCGATCACCACGGCCGGCACCTTGCTGCCGTCAGCCTTGGGGAAGTCGATCAGGCTGGGCTGCATCGGCAGGTCGAAGTCCCAGAGGTCGTTGTGCACGGTCTGGTAGACCCACTTCTCCGCGCCGGTGGTGGCATCCAGCGCGAGAATGGATGCGCCGTACTTGTGGTTCAGCTCGGTACGCTCGGCGCCATACAGGTCGGTCGAGGAGCTGCCCATGGGCAGAAACACGGTGTTCATCGCCGGGTCGTAGGACATCGGCGCCCAGGAGTTTGGCGTGCTGCGCACGTAGCTCTGGCCGTCGGCCGGTGCCTGACGATCCTCGGGATTGCCGGGATCGAACGCCCAGCGCATGGCGCCGGTGACCACATCGAAACCGCGGATCACGCCGCCGGGCATGTCGGTCTGCACGTTGTCGGCCACACGGCCACCCACCACCACGGTGGTACCGGCCAGCAGTGGCGGCGAGGTGAGCTGATAATGCGGATCCGGCGCAGCACCCAGGCCAGCCTTGAGGTCGACCTGGCCGTTGTCGCCAAAGCCTTCGCACAGCGCGCCGGTATCGGCGTCCACCGCGATCAGGCGGGCGTCGATGGTATTGGTCAGCAGGCGGCGACGGCAGTTGGCGCCTTCGGCGATGGCCACACTTGGCACCGCGGCGGCGCCCGCAGCACTTGGCTGCTGCAGCGGCGCGTCGGCGTCGAAGTAGGCCAGGCCGCGGCAACGCTGCCACACCGAGGACTGAGCGTTGATGTCGTTGCGCCACAGCTCGCGACCACTGTCGGCATCGAGGGCGATAAGGTTGTTGTGTGGCGTGCAGATAAACACCTTGTCGCCGACCTGCAGCGGCGTCAGCTGGTCCTCGGCGCCATTGCCATTGCTTTCGGCCACGTCACCGGTGCGGTAGGTCCAGGCGACCTGCAGGTCCTTCACATTGGCTCGGGTGATCTGATCGAGCGCGGCGAAACGACTGCCGCCCGCAGTATTGCCGTAATGCTCCCAGTTCTTCTGCGCCTGGGACGGGTCGACAGGCTGCACGGCCGGGCCGTCACCGGTGGCCGCCACGGTGGGGTGAGGCACGAAGGTCGCGCCGAACCCGGCGATCAGCGCCACCGCCAGCACCGCGGCAAGGGCATAGGCGCCACGCCCGCCGTGATCGCCGGCGGCCTTTTTCAGCGTCGGATAGATCAGCGCCACGACTAGGGCGATCACCCCGAAGGTGAACAGGCGCGAGAACAGCGGCCAGAACACCAGGCCGACGTCCGCCAGGGCCCAGGCGACGGTGGCGAGCATGGCCAGCGCGACTACCCAGGCACCTACAGGCTTGCGCGCGGCGATCAGGCCGCCACCGGCCAGCAGCGCCAGGCCCATGAGCAGGAAATACCAGCTGCCGCCAAGGCTGGCGAGATAACCGCCGCCACCGACCAGGATGACGCCGACCAGGGCGATCAAGACGCCCACGATCAGCAGCAGTGCATGTGTGCCACCGGTGGCACGCTTACCCTCTTTCATCGTTCAATCCCATTTTTCGAAAGGCACGAAGACACGACATCGGCGCGGTTATCAGACGATAGCCGACGATGTGGTTGTGATAGTTGTATTCCTCATAGTTTGCACCGAAAAAGCTCACCTGACACCTAAAAATTAACCAGACGGTACATTTTCCGCAGCTCCTTCGAACACGCTAGGCTCAGCCTTTCAGTCATTTCCCGCACGCCATGCACAGCCCGCTGCCTACCGCCCTCTACGATGACTTGCCGACACTGCTGGGCAGCCTTAGGCAGATCGAACCGCTGTTCGATGCCATGCCCGAGGTGGTGTTCTTCATCAAGGACGCCGCGACCCGTTACGCCCTGGTCAACCAGACGCTGGTGCAACGCCTGGGCGCCAGGAACAAACAGAGCCTGCTGGGCATGACCGCCGAGCAGGTATTTCCGGCCAACTTCGGGCCGTCCTACACGGCGCAGGATCGGCGGGTGCTGAAGGACGGCAGCCGACTCGACGACCAGCTGGAGCTGCATCTCTACTACGGCAACCAGCCGATTTGGTGCCTGACCCACAAACTGGCGCTGCGCAACCCGGCAGGCGAGATCATCGGCCTGGCCGGAATTTCCCGCGATGTACAACTGCCGCAATCGAGCCACCCGGCGTACCCGAAACTGGCGGCGGTGGACGCCCATATCCGCGAGCATTTCGCCCGCCCCATCAGCCTCGCCGAGCTCACGGCATTGGCCGGACTTTCGGTGGCGCAGCTGGAGCGCCATTGCAAGCGCATCTTCCAACTCACCCCGCGGCAGATGATCCACAAGGCGCGCCTTGGAGAAGCCAGTCGCCTGCTGCAGCAGGACGTGCCGATCACCGAAATCGCCCTGCGCTGCGGTTACACCGACCACAGCGCGTTCAGCCGCCAATTCCGCGCACTGACCGGGCTGTCGCCCAGCCAGTTCCGCCTTTCCCACCAGCGCTAAATCCGGCGCGCCATCTCGGCGCAGTAGCGATCAAAGCGCTCCTTTACGTAACACGCGCGCAGCAACCAGCGCTTAAGCTGGAAAGGCAGGCGCTTGTTCATGGGGCTTGCGACGCCGATGCGAACAGGCACAGGCATTGCTTAAGAAAAATCGTATACGAAATACTTTACGGCAGCCCATTTGCCGCAATCGCGCAACGATCTGGAGCCAAGCATGAGCAGAGCAGTCGACTGGAGCGGCGTTTTTCCTGCCGTTACCACCCAATTCAACGACGATTTCACCATCAACCTCGAAGAAACCCACAAGGTAATCTCCAACGTGATCCGTGATGGCGTTTCGGGCCTGGTGGTATGTGGCTCGGTGGGCGAGAACACCTCGCTCAGTGCAGACGAGAAGATCGCCGTCACCGAAGTGGCAGTGGACGCCGCCAAAGGCCGCGTGCCGGTAATCTGCGGCGTCGCTGAATTCACCAGCGTCACCGCCGCGAAGACCGCCAACCTGGTGCGCCAGGCCGGTGTCGACGGGGTGATGCTGATGCCCGCCCTGGTCTATGGATCCAAGCCCTATGAGACAGCCGAGCACTTCCGCTACGTGGCCCGGCATGCCGATGTGCCGTTGATGGTTTACAACAACCCGCCCATCTACAAGAACGACGTGACGCCGGACATCCTCATTTCCCTGGCCGACTGCGACAACGTGGTGTGCTTCAAGGACAGCTCCGGCGATACCCGGCGCTTCATCGACGTGCGTAACGAGGTCGGCGACCGCTTCGTGCTGTTCGCAGGACTCGACGACGTGGTGCTGGAAAGCCTCGCCGTCGGCGCCGAAGGCTGGGTGTCAGGGATGAGCAACGTGTTCCCCAAAGAGGGCGAAACCATCTTTCGCCTGTGCAAGGCCGGCCGTTTCGCCGAAGCCATGCCGATCTACGAATGGCTGATGCCGATCCTGCACCTCGATGCCCGCGCCGACCTGGTGCAATGCATCAAGCTCTGCGAGGCCATCGCCGGTCGCGGCCGCGAGCTGACCCGCCCGCCACGCCTGCTGTTGCGCGGCGAGGATCGTGCCCATGTCGAAGCGATCATGGCCAAGGCGTTGGCGAATCGCCCCGTATTGCCGGATGTCGGTCTGTAACGTGATGAGCCGAGTTGCCGACGCGCCTGGCGTCGGCAATTTCCGACCCTGTGACGCGGCTGCGCCGTCTAGTACGGGCGATGACGCAGCGCCCGGCCGACACGCAGCAAAACGGCGGCGTTAAGTTGCGTCAGCAGACTTGCGCAACTTATCAGACATCGTACAATCAAAGCCTTTCCGTACGTGTTCATACGTCCTCAACAGGAGCTAACAATGCCCGCTACCATCGGCCACAACATCATCGGCGGCGCGTTCAGCGCAGCCGGCTCCGTCGTTCACAAGAGTCATGACGCTACTACTGGCGAAGCCCTGCCCTACGACTTCATCCAGGCCACGCCCGAAGAAGTCGACGCCGCCGCCAAGGCAGCCGCTGCTGCCTACCCGACTTACCGCAGCCTGTCCGCCGCCAAACGCGCCGAGTACCTCGATGCCATCGCCGACGAGCTGGACGCCCTGGGTGACGAATTCGTCGCCACCGTAACCCGCGAAACTGCCCTGCCGACCGCCCGTATCCAGGGCGAGCGCGGCCGTACCAGCGGCCAGATGCGCCTGTTCGCCAAGGTGCTGCGCCGCGGCGACTTCTACGGTGCACGCATCGACCGCGCCCTGCCGGATCGCCAGCCGCTGCCGCGCCCGGATCTGCGCCAATACCGCATCGGCCTCGGCCCGGTCGCCGTGTTCGGCGCGAGCAACTTCCCGCTGGCCTTCTCCACTGCTGGCGGCGACACCGCCGCCGCCCTGGCCGCCGGCTGCCCGGTGGTGTTCAAGGCCCACAGCGGCCACATGACCACTGCCGCCCACGTTGGCGAAGCCATCCTGCGCGCCGCCGAGAAAACCGGCATGCCCAAAGGCGTGTTCAACATGATTTACGGTTCGGGCGTTGGCGAGGCGCTGGTCAAGCACCCGGCCATCCAGGCCGTCGGCTTCACCGGCTCGCTCAAAGGCGGTCGCGCCCTGTGCGACATGGCAGCGGCACGCCCGCAGCCGATCCCGGTCTTCGCCGAGATGAGCAGCATCAACCCGGTCATCCTGTTGCCGGAAGCCGCCAAAGTCCGCGGCGAGAAAATCGCCGGCGAGCTGGCCGGTTCCGTGGTCATGGGCTGCGGCCAGTTCTGCACCAACCCGGGCCTGGTGATCGGCATTCGTTCGCCGGAGTTCAGCGCCTTCCTGGAAAGCTTCACCGCCAAGATGGCCGAGCAGCAGCCGCAAACCATGCTCAACGCCGGCACCCTGAAGAGCTACGTGAAAGGCCTGGAAGCGCTCAACGCACATTCGGGCATCACCCACCTGACCGGCGCTCAGCAGGAAGGCAACCAGGCCCGTCCGCAGCTTTTCAAAGCTGACGTCAGCCTGCTGCTCAATGGCGACGAGCTGCTGCAGGAAGAAGTCTTCGGCCCGACCACCATCGTCGTCGAAGTGGCCGACAAGGCCGAGCTTCTCAAGGCCATCAACGGCCTGCATGGCCAATTGACCGCCACCCTGCTCACCGAGCCGGGCGACCTGGCCGGCAGCGAAGAGCTGTTCGCGCTGCTCGAACAGAAAGTCGGCCGCGTGCTGTTCAACGGCTACCCGACTGGCGTGGAAGTCTGCGACTCCATGGTGCACGGCGGCCCGTACCCGGCGACTTCCGACGCCCGCGGCACCTCGGTCGGCACCCTGGCCATCGACCGCTTCCTGCGCCCGGTTTGCTACCAGAACTGTCCAGATGCCCTGCTGCCGGAGGCGTTGAAGAACGCCAACCCGCTGCAGATCGCCCGCCTGGTGGATGGCGCCAGCAGCCGCGACGCGCTGTAAGCGCCCGCCGCCTCGCTGGAGAAAGCCGACCTCAGGGTCGGCTTTTTTGCGGGCGGTGGTTGCATTGCGCAACCCGGATGTCGCTGCGCTCGACCCGGGCTACGAGGTTCAAGATCATGCACCTGGCCTTATGTGGGAGCGCGCCATGCGCATCAGCTCGTAGGGTGGATAACGCGAAGCTTATCCACCAGCGATCACGCCGCGAGCGAATTGAATTGCCAGCCTCAAGGCGCTTGCGCGAAAACCCTGTCGCTCACGACTACCCTCAGGTCGCACTCGAACCCCGCCATACCCGGCGAGCCACGTAGGTTATCCACAGATGGACGCCAAGGCCCGAGCCAGGCGCGTCCGCACGTTGGAGCAATCGCGCGGAGGCCGCCATGAGCGTCACGACTTATCCACAACCGGCTACACCGGTCGACTTGCGCATCCTGCGCAAAGTGATCGCCGCTTCGGCCATCGGCAACTTCGTCGAGTGGTTCGACTTCGCGGTCTACGGCTTTCTTGCCGTGACCATCGCCTCACTGTTCTTTCCGCCAGGCAACCCGACCCTGGCCCTGCTGCAGACCTTCGCGGTGTTCGCCGTATCGTTCGCGCTGCGTCCACTGGGCGGCATCGTGTTCGGCATTCTTGGCGACCGCATTGGCCGCAAGCGCGTGCTGTCGATCACCGTATTGCTGATGGCCGGCGCCACCACCCTGATCGGTCTGCTGCCCACCTACGCCAGCATCGGCCTGGTCGCCCCGCTGCTGCTGGCCCTGGCGCGCTGCCTGCAGGGCTTCTCAGCCGGCGGTGAATACGCTGGCGCCTGCGCCTTCGTCATGGAGCACGCGCCCACCGAGCAGAAGGCGCGTTACGGCAGCTTCGTGCCGGTATCCACCTTCGCGGCGTTCGCCTGCGCTGCCGGGCTGGTGTTCGGCCTGGGTTTCTGGCTGGACGAAACACAGATGCAGGCCTGGGGCTGGCGCGTGCCCTTTCTGATTGCCGCACCACTGGGCCTGGTCGGTTTGTACATGCGCCTGCGCCTGGATGAATCGCCAGCCTTCCAGGCCCTGGCCGCGCAAGCGCACCCGGAGCACTCGCCACTGCGCGAAACCCTGCGTGAGCACGGCGCCACCGTGCTGTGCCTGTCGGCGTTCATCTCCGCCACGGCGCTGTCGTTCTACATGTTCACCACTTACCTGACCACCTACATGCAGGTGGTCGGTGGCGCGGCCAGGCCGACCGCCCTGCTCGCCAGCCTGGTGGCGCTGTTCTTCGCCGCCCTGCTGTGCCCGTTCGTGGGCCGCTACTCGGATCGCGTCGGCCGTCGGCGCACCATCCTCACCGCTGGCATCGCACTGATCGTCGCCGTCTACCCCGCCTTCACCCTGGCTGCTTCCGGTACCCTGTGGGCCTCGGCCATCGGCGCCATGCTGTTGGCCGTCGGCGCGGTGATCTGTGGTGTGGTGACCGCCGTGCTACTTTCCGAGCAGTTCCCCACCCACGTGCGCTACACCGCGTCGGCGTTCACCTACAACCTGGCCTACATGGTGTTCGGCGGCACTGCACCACTGGTCGCCACCTGGCTCATCGAAGTGACCGGCAACCGCATGTCGCCGGCCTTTTACCTGATCGCCATCGCCCTGCTGGCGCTGGCCGGCGGCCTGGCGCTGCCGGAATCGTCGAAGCGCTCGCTGGACTATCAGCCGTGAACGATCAGTACGCCACCGAGTAGCTGAGGCCGAAGGTACGACCCTGCGCCGGCAGGCTGGAGATAGCGCCGTAAGTGGCTGCCGCCTGCTGGCCGTAGACGGTCTTGTAATCGCGATCGGCCAGGTTGTAGACGCCGAAGCCGACCTCGCCGCCAAGCCAGGGCGCGTGGGCGATCAGGTCGACCACGGTGTAGCCCTGGATCTTGGTCGCCGGCGTTGCGCGAATGGTCGGGCTGATCGCGGCGGTACGGGCATCGTCGTAGGCACGGTCGCTACCGCCCACGGTCAGCGTCTGCAGACGTACGCCATAGCCGTCGGCGAAACGCCAGTCACTGTAGAGGGTGGCCTTGAGCGGCGAGACCCGGAAGGCGTTCAGTTCGCGCCAGTCGCCGGCAGCGTCCTTGTACTGGCCACGGGTGTAGGCCAGGGTGCCGCCCAGGGTCCAGCGCTCGGTGACGGGCACCTGCAGGTTGCCCTCGGCGCCCCACACGCGCTCGTCGGTGTCGGCCACCGAAACGCTGAAGTCACGGTTGAACTGCACCACCTTGTCGGAGGTGTTGTAGAACGCGGTGACCCCGGCATTCACGCCGCTGGCTTCGCCGATGCGCCAGCCCAGTTCGTAGTTGTTCACCTTGATCGAGTCGATGCTGCTGCTACCGATCACGAAGTTGGCTGGCACGTCACGCAGCATGCGCTGGGTGTCGGGCAAGCTGAAGCCCTGGGAGAAGTTGGCGAACACCTGCTGGGCATCGGTCAGCGCATACACGGCGCCGAGATTGAACAGGGTTTCGCTGTGGCGCACGTTGCCGCCCTCGAGGGTGCGCGCCTGGTAGCCAGCCACGCTGGCAGCGGTGACCGCCTCGCCATAGGGGATGGAATCGTCCACCTCGTTGCGGATGGTTTCGCGGCGCACCCCGGCCTGCAGGCTCAGGCGCTCGGTTAGCTGGTAGTCGCCCTGCAGGAACAGGCCGGTCTTGCTCACCTCGACATCCGGGCCCATGGAGGAGCGATAGGTCTCCCGGTAATTCAGGCCATTGCTGGCGAAAAAGCGATTGAAGTCGTAGAACTGGCCGTCCTGACGATCCTGCTCACGCTCGTGATCGAGGCCGTAGGTCAATTGCAGGTCGCGCCCGCCCAGGGTGAAGCCCTTCTGCAACGCGGTGCGCAGGCCCCACACGTCGATATCGGTGCTTGATTGCAGCACCACGTTGGCCACGCCACCGGGCAGCGCGGCGTTCGCTGCACGACTGGCAAAGGGGAACCAGCGCGACTTCTCCTTGCGGTAGTAAACCTCGACCGCCAGTTGCTGGCCGCCAAACAGGTCGCGGTTGAGGTATTGCAGGTTGGCGCCGTAATGGCGGGTGCGTGGCTGGTCATCGAGCTGCAGGCCGTCCACCGCTTCATGGCTGGGCTGGTAGTTGGGCACCAGCAAGGCCGACAGGTTGGGGCCGTAGTCCGGGCCGTAGTCGCTGTCCTGTTCGTCGTCGTAATAGCGCACGCCGCCGCTCAGTTGCTGGTCATCGTCGAGATGCCAGGTCAGGCGGCCGTTGAAGTCGACGCTGGTGGTGTCCTGGCGGTCGGTCTGGGCGATTTCCGGGCCGACACGATCACCATGGGCGTCGCGGATCTCGCCCTGCTTGGTGTAGCCCAACCCCGCGAAACCACTGACCGCGCCCTGATGGAAGGCGGCGGTCTGCGAAGCCTCGTAGGCCATCGCGTCACGGGCGGCGCGACCTGGGGTGCGCAGGCCGATACGGCTGCTGAAGTCGCTGGTTTCGTCGTCGGCGTTGCGGGTGATGATGTTGATCAGGCCGCCGGTGGCACCAGCGCCATAGATGCTGGTGGCACCGGAGATCACCTCGATGCGCTCGATCATCGCCGGGCTGATGCTATTGAGCTGGCGCGAACCGTCACGGGAGACGGTCAGCGGTACACCGTCGATCATCACCTGTACGGTACGCCCACGCATGGTCATGCCGTAATTGCTGGTGGTGCCGCTGCTCGGCGCCAGCGACGGCACCAACTGGCCGAGGATATCGGCGGTGGAACGGCCAGCCGCCGCTTGCTCGGCGATCTGCTCACGTTCGATGCCGTAAACCGTGCCGGCGATCTCGGCGATGCGCTTGGCCGAACGCGTGGCCGTCACCACCATCGGCTCCAGCTCCTGGGCCTGGCTGCCGCCAACTCCCGGGCGCTCACCACTCTGCGCGAACACCTGGGCACTGACCGCCAGACTCAAAAGCGTGACCTGCATGGATGCCGAAAGATGCCGCATGATGTTCCCCTGTGGATAAGTTACGAAGCGAAGCCGGAAGAAAGTTTTTTGATGAGCGGTTTGCAGACCAGCACGCTGAGCACCGACAGGCCCCCCAGCAGCAGGTAATAGCTTGCGTAGCCCAGCCCCTTGGCCAGGAACCCGGACAGCGAGCCGCCGATGAAGAACACCAGCAACTCGAAGCACACCAGCACGGTGAAGTCGGTACCGGCCTGCTGACGCGAACACAGACGCATGAACAGTGCATAGAGGCTGGTCATCGCCATGTAGCGCAGTGCCAGGGTCGCCAGCACCACCAGGCCGAGCCAGGGCGTCGAGGTGGCCGCCAGGCCGCTGGCCAGCAAAGCGGCGAACAGCAGGTAGATGCCGCTGCGCCACCAGCCGGCGCGAATCAGCAACACCTCGGGCGCCTGGGTCTTCAGCGCCCTGGCGGTCAGCACCGCCGCCAACAGGCCGATGCTGGCACCGGCTACCGACATCAGCACGCCGATCTGTGCCAGCGACCACTGCTGGTCCACCAGCAGTGGCGTGAGCATGGCCATGGCCGGCGCCTCGACCGCCCGGTAGAGCAGGATCAACAACAGCGCCCAGCGCATTTCCGGGCGTCGCAACGTGTGAATGAAACTGGGGCGCTCGGCGGCCTGTGAATGACGTTCTTCGACGCGTGCCACTGCCAACATGGGCAGTGCGGCCAGCGCTGCCAGAGTCAACAACGCGGTCTGCCAGCCAGCGGCCTGATACAGCCAGAGCACGCCGGCACCGCCGAGCATGCTGCCCAGAGCCACGCCCATACTCTGCGCCATGCTTCCCAAGCGGTGTTCCTCGGTCGCCAGCGACTCGACCGTATAGCCGTCGATGGCGATGTCCTGAGTCGCGGCGAACGTAGATATCCACAGGCCGATCAGCACGAACAGCAACAGGCCATGCTCGAGCCCGCTCACCGCCAGGGCCAGCAGGCCGGCCACCAGGGCTGCCTGGGTCAGCCACAGCCAGCTGCGGCGCCGGCCGAGTGCATGCAGGTAGTAGCGGTCGACCAGCGGCGCCCAGAGAAACTTGAACGCCCAGGGGATGTACAGCAGGGCGAGCATGCCGATCCAGCGCAGATCGACGCCCTGGCTGCGCAGGATGGCTGGCAGCGCCACGTTGAAGAAATACAGCGGTAACGCGTGAGCCAGGTAGAGCACGACGATGACCGCCAGGCTCAGCCGCGTTACCGGCGTGAAGTCATTGGGCTGTTGCATCGCTCACCATGCGCTCGGCGATCCATTGAAAACCCTGCTCACGTTCCAGGGTCACGAAATAAGGCACTCCCCAGGCGGCGTGCAGCGCCGGCGCATCCAGGCGCTGGCGCTCTTCGGCATCGGCGGCGATACGCACCAGGCCATGGCAGCAGGTCTGGAAACTCGCCTTGTGACGTTTGTACCAGGCGCCCTGCACGGCGCGATAACCCTCGGCCAGACAGGCACCGGCCTGGGTGCTGGAGATGAAGTAGAACGGCTGACGGCGAGCAATCAGGCGCTCGATGTGCGCCAACCAATCGCGAATGTCGTCGAGGCTGACGTCGTCTGCGAAGACGGCCTCGACCACGGCCGTTTCCGTAATGAACAAACCCATTGCCGCAGTATTCCTCTGAGCGATTCTGATGCAGCCCAGCAGGCTGCAAATACATTGCACATGAGAATAATTCCGAACAAGCTTGCCCGCTTAGGTGAAAACAAGGAAAACTTAGCCGCAAGCAAACTTCCATCGGAGCCCGCCATGACGGTCTTCACCTGTGGTCAGCTCAGCGACGTGGCCCATACGCTGGGCGGTAACCTGCATTTTCAGCGCGAGCTACCGGGCGAGCAGCCGGTGCTCGATGGCGAACAACAGGTGCAAGTACTGAGCGATGGCCTGGTGCTGTACTTCAGCCAGAGCCGCGACCTGGTCGACGCCAGCAGCGACAACCGCTTGGCACCGGGGATCACTGCGGCCTTCCTGCTCGGCGGCGAGGCCGAGGTCAGCCTGCCGCGCCAGCGCCTGCACTTCGACGCCCGCCCTGGCGGCCAGCGCGCCATGCTGGTCAACCTCACCGCTGCCGACCAGTTTCAGCGCCACTGGCAAAGCGAGCGTCAGGAAACCAAGGTGTGCCTGAGCATCAGCCCCGACTGGCTGCAGCACTTCGCCCTCGGCAGCCAGTTGCGCAGTGACAACCTACTGCGTTTCAGCCGTAGCCACTGGCAAAGCCTGCTCTGGCAACCGTCTGTGGATATCTTGCAGCGTGCCCACCAGTTGCTCGAACGTGACGCCGGCTTGCCGCCGCTGCTGCAGCGCCTGCAACGGGAAAGCTTCGCCCTCGACCTGGCCAGCGACATCCTGCGCGGTATCGATGCGCCTCCGGGAAAACGCCTCGGCAGCCACCTCGAACGCTGTCTGCTGCGCCTCAGGGATTGGCTCGACAGTGGCGAAGCGAACGACCTCAGCATCGCCGAGATGGCCCGCCAGCTGGGTACCAACCCGGTCGATCTGCAGAACGCCTTCCGCAGCCGCAACGGCATCACCATTGCCGCTTATCTGCGCAAACGCCGTCTGGAACAGGCTTATCACGCCATCTGCCAGCAATCACTGTCGATCGAAGACGCTGCCAGCCTGGCCGGTTATGAACACCTGAGCAGCTTCAGCGCCGCCTTCAAGCGCCAGTACGGGTTTCCCCCCTCGCAAGCCAGGCACTGAGCGGGTGCGGGGCGGCAAGAGGACGTTATGATGGAGCCCCCTCGTTCCAATGGGTGCCCCCATGCGACTCGATCCCGCACATGAACCCGACGGCCACCTGCTCGGCCAATGCTTCCGGCTACACCAGCCGACCTCGCTGCAAGAGCTGCTGAGCGCCTATGACGATGTGCCCGACGGGCATCGCCATCTGTTCACCCTGGACGATCTGGGCCAAGCGCTCTACACCGCGATGCATGCGAGCAACCGCCATGATCTGGACAGCGGCGACTGGCTGCAGGAGGCGGGGATCGCCGCGAGCTGGCTGGAAGATGGCTATCCACGGGACGACCTGTCGCTGCAGCAGCGCCTGCACATTCGTCGCCTGGGGTTTGAACGCACGCTGCAGGAAACCTCCTTCGACGACCTGTTCGCCAAGGATCTGCGTCTGGACGACGACAGCCTCGCCGATCTGGTGGCTGCCAATACCGACCTGGTCTCGGTGCTCGATGATGAATGCTATCTGCTGCGGATTCCCGTACAGCGCGCCTGCGAGGCCATCTACGGCTTCGCCAATGGCTACTTTTCCAGCGACCTGTCGCCTCAGGAGAATTTCCGCCTGGCCGAGCATCTGGAAAACCACTACGGCTATGCCCTGTTCGGCATCGGCGCCAGCCTCATCGCTTTTCGTCGCTCACGGGCCCTGGATCAGGCGCAGACCGCCAGCCTGCTCGATCTGCTGAGCCGCCTGTATGCCCGCGAGGATAACGGGGCTCAGGTTAAGGCACTGTTCGCGGACAGCATTGCAAACCGCGAGCTGCTGGTGCTGCGCTACACAGAATGAGCGGGTGAAATCAGATCGGCAGCAGATCCGTCCCGGCATCTGCGCTTGGCTCATCACGGTTGCCCGACTACATGGCCAGCAAGCGCGCCAGCGTCGTATCAACCTCCACGAAGTCCGGACGAGCGCCGACCTGTGGCTGCTGGCAGCGCCGCACCAGCTCGGCCAACCGAGCCGTATGCTCAGCCGGCACGTCGCAGCGCTGCAGCAGTTCCTCGAGCAGAATGCCGAACGCACGCACCTCGATGCGCTGCAGCAAGGCCCGTTGCGCCGGTGCGGCGGCAGGCAGCAAAGACGCCGCGCCGAAGTCACCGAGCAGCGCATTGCCGGCCTCGTCGATCAGGATGTTATGGCCGTAGAGATCGCCATGGGTGACGCCGCGCTCGTGCAGGTGACGCAGCGCCGAGGCGATGCCACCCGCAGTTCGCAGCGCCTTCGCGAAAGGCGCGCGCCAGTCGCTCGGATAGACATCGCGGCTGCAACTTTCCAGGCTCGGCGGCCCGGCGAGGATGCTGAAACGCGGCTCGACCAGGCTCAGCAACAAGCCCTGCTCGCCTTGCGGATGGTCGACGACGCGGCCAATCGCGCCGATCAGATTGGCATGCTGGCCGACCGTGAGGCATGCGGCCATTTCGCTCTGCGGCGTACCATCGCTGGTCATCTGTCCCTTGAACAGTTTCAGGGCCACGGCCTGGCGCTGGCCATCGGGCCGCTGCCAGTCGGCGCGGTGGATGATGCCCGATGCGCCCTGGCCCAGTACCTCGCCCAGTTGCAAGTCGGCCCAACGCACATCGGGCGTATGGGACTCGAGCGCGCCCGCTTCATCGAAGAGGTTTCCGGCATGGGCCAGCCAGGCCAGGCTGGGCAGTTGCAGCAGGAAATCCGGCAAGGCGGGCAGTTGGTTGGCGGCGATGCGCAGCAGCTCCAGCTTGTGCAGCCGCGCCAAACTCGCTGGGATTTCACGCAGGCGGTTACCAGCCAACATCAGCTTCTGCAGCTCGCTGCAGTCGCCCAGCTCGGCAGGCAGGGTTTCCAGGCAGTTGTCGGTAAGAATCAGCCAGCGCAGACGCGGCGGCAGCGCCCTGGCGAACAGCTCGCGAATACGGTTGGACTTGAAGCCGACCATACGCAGCGACGGGCAGCGCCCCACGGATTCGGGCACATGCTCGAAGCGGTTGTTCGAGCAAAACAGCACCTGCAGGCGATGCAGCCGGTGCAGATCCTCAGGCAGATCGCTGAGCTGGTTATCGCTCAGGTTGAGCACTTCCAGGCTGTCGGCCAGGGTGAATATTTCCTCGGGAAAGTGCGTGAGCGACGCGGACAGATCGAGGCGGCTGATGCCCTTGAGCTGGCCGGAACGCAATTGGTCGAGGGTGTGCATCGAGGAGTGGCCTGGTTGCGAAGTTGGCGCGACAGTCTACGCAATTACGATCTCGGCTACGCATTACTACATCTATAAATATTCATAGGCGTAAGTCTGCCAGTGGTAAAAAGGCGATGCGATGTTACTATCGGAGCAGCCTTATCCCAACGGGTAAACAGTAATAGGACGTAGCTTTCATGGAGCCAGTGAACCCATTGCCTGGACAATTACCACTGTTTTCAGACAGTCCAGAAGCTTCTCCTGAGGCTCATGAGCCGTCACAGCCAGACAAGCAGTTTAGTAAATATGTTGTTTATGTGGATGAGAGCGGCGACCATGGGTTGGAAAATATAGATGCGAACTATCCTGTGTTCGTACTCGCCTTTTGCGTATTCCATAAAAATCACTATGCGCAACGCGTAGTGCCATCAATTGAGAATTTTAAATTTAGGCACTTTGGTCACGACCTGATTGTGTTGCATGAAACCGACATCCGAAAGGAGAAGGGCCGCTTTAGGTTCGACAGTCGTCAGCACAAAGAGATGTTTCTTGACCAATTGACTGACATCATAGAAACCAGCAACTTTATCTTGATCGGCTGTGTAATTGACAAAAGACACTTACGTGAGCGCAGTAGCAATCCTTATCACATTGCGCTTGGCTTCTGCCTTGAAACACTTTATGAATTAGTCGAGGAAAAGCATCA
The DNA here is from genome assembly GCF_001945375.1 of Pseudomonas sp. PA1(2017). NCBI lineage: Bacteria > Pseudomonadati > Pseudomonadota > Gammaproteobacteria > Pseudomonadales > Pseudomonadaceae > Pseudomonas > Pseudomonas sp. PA1(2017). The sequence goes on along the minus strand of NZ_MSXU01000001.1, from coordinate 889,790 downwards.
GCATGATTTGACTACGCACGTTGTAGTAGAGTGCCGCGGAAAGCGCGAGGATGCTGAGCTTGAACTGGAGTTCCGACGCATCTGCGCTGGAGATAATAAGTTTGGCAAGCTCTTACCCTTTGAAATCGTTTTCGCAGATAAGAAAACCAACTCGTCAGGTCTACAGTTAGCCGACTTGGTAGCACGGCCTATTGGACTCTCCGTAGTAAAGCCAAATCAACCGAATCGTGCGTTCGACTTACTAACTCGAAAATTCTTTTGCAGCGGTGGGCGTATGCACGTGGGGATAGGTTTTGATGGCTGGGGTCTGAAAATTCATCCGCCCCTAGAAAGCGAAAGGCCCCGGTGATCGCACCGAGGCCATGACGCCGACCGGGAACCCCCAGTCCATTTCCAGCAATTCTAGAGCCTACTCTTCAGCAAGCGCAAGCCTATATCCTTGTTTAACGCTGTAATATTGCTCAGTTTGAAGCTAGCGGTAGCTGTCTTCCGTTAGAGGTATGGCCTCGATATGGCAGTAATCCGCACCCAGCTCACCCGCCAGTTGCAAGGCGCGCCCCAGACGGATCGGCGCGCACTCGATATCCACCAGAGTGGCCGGGCATGGGCTGGGCGCCAGCGCCGGCCATTCGCGCAAACGCCCGTCGGTAACCACCAGCAAGCGTTGCGCCTCGCCGGGCTTGAGGCGTTGGCGGCGCTGCAGCCAGTCGTGGGCCTGCTGCAGGGCCGGGATCAGCGGGCTGCCACCGCCTGCGCCGAGGTCACCCAACCAGCCTTGCAAGGCGCCGGAGGCTTTCTGACCCTGCCAGTGCCATTTCGGCTGTGCGCCGTGGGCGTCGAGCACGGCGATGCGGGAACGCTCCCGGTAGGCCCGCTCGAACAGCTCGGCGAGCAGGCCCTTGGCCTTGCTCAGGGCGCCATGGCGGCGGGTGGAGGCCGAGGCATCGACGACGATCAGCCACAGCTGCGAGGGGGCGTTGCTGCGCGGGCGGCATTGCAGGTCGGCACGACGCCTGGGCTTGCCTTGCAGCAAGGTGGCGAGCCAGTCGATGGCGCCGCTGTCGCCGCGCCGCTTGGCACCGCTGCGCCCGCCTGCCTGTTTGCCTGGTGTCGGTCTGGCATCCGTCCCCGCCTTGGCACGCGGGGGAATGCCTAGGGCTTTTTTGCCCAGCGCGGCGGCTCGCGGCGCTCGCCGGTGCGTTGCGCCTGCGCGGGCAGCTCACCCCACTGCCCTTCGCCTGCAGTGGGTTGCTCGCTTGGCGCCTGGGGTGGCGGGCCGGCTGGCGGTTGCGCCTGCTGTTGCGGCGGCGTGTGGCGACGACGGTGGCGCAACACGAAATCGGCCACGGCCTCGATATCCTCCTCGCTGATGGCGTCGGCACCGCGCCAGGCCGCATGGGCGCGGGCGGCACGCAGCCAGACCAGGTCGGCACGCAGGCCATCGACGCCGGCGGCGAAGCAGCGCTCGGTAATGGCGTCGAGCGCCCTGTCATCGAGGGCGATGCTCGCCACGCGCGCGCGCGCCTGCCCGCAACGCGCGGCCAGTGCCTGCTGCTGTTCGGCCCACTTGGCAATGAACGCCTGGGGGTCGGCATCGAAGGCCAGACGACGGCGGACGATCTCGGCGCGCGCTCCCGGCTGCGGCTGGCCATCCAGGGCCAGGTTGAGGCCGAAGCGGTCGAGCAGTTGCGGGCGCAACTCGCCTTCTTCGGCGTTCATGGTGCCGATCAGGACGAAGCGCGCATCGTGGCGGTGGGAAATGCCGTCACGCTCGACATGGTTGACGCCGCTGGCCGCGGCGTCGAGCAGCAGGTCGACCAGATGATCGGGCAGCAGGTTAACCTCATCGACGTACAGCACCCCGCCATCGGCCTTGCTCAGCAAGCCCGGCGAGAACTGCGCGCGGCTTTCGCCCAGGGCCGCGTCCAGATCGAGGGTACCGACGATGCGTTCTTCACTGGCGCCCAGCGGCAGGGTGACGAACACCCCGCTTTCCAGCAGCGCGGCCAGGCCGCGGGCCAGGGTCGACTTGGCCATGCCCCGCGGGCCTTCGATCAGCACGCCACCGATCGCCGGATCGACCGCCACCAGGCACAGCGCCAATTTCAGGGAGTCGGCGCCGACCACGGCGGCGAGGGGAAAATGGACGGTGTCGGTCATGGGGCGATCCGGGCTGGACAAAGGCGGCATTGTAGCAGCGAGCGGTCGTGCGCTGCCCCGCTCGTCTGCTAAGGTCGCTGGTTTGGCATGCCGAACCATCAGGGAGATTTCGATGCGCCTGTGCATTTTCTGTGGCTCCAACGCGGGATCAAATCCCGTTTACCTCGAGGCCGCCACGCGCCTCGGCAAAACCCTCGCCGAGGCCGGCATCGGCCTGGTGTACGGCGGCGCGTCCGTCGGCCTGATGGGCGCCGTGGCCAACGCCGCGCTCGAAGCCGGTGGCGAAGTGATCGGGGTGATCCCGCGCTCGCTGTGGGAGAAGGAGGTCGCCCACACCGGCCTCGACGACCTGCGCATCGTCGATTCCATGCACCAGCGCAAGGCGCTGATGGCCGAGCTGTCGGACGGCTTCATCGCCCTGCCCGGCGGCGTCGGCACCCTGGAAGAACTCTTCGAGGTATGGACCTGGGCGCAGCTGGGCCATCATCAGAAGCCCTGCTCGCTGCTAAATATCAACGGTTACTACGACCGCCTTGCCGCATTCCTCGATCACATGGTCGACGAAGCCTTCGTCAAGGCGCCGCACCGCAAGATGCTGATCGTCGAGCAGGATATCGACGCGCTGCTGGCGGCGATCGATGGCTATGAAGCGCCGCAGGTGGGTAAATGGATCGGTCGCAAGGAGACCTGATGAACGCGCAACCACGACTGGGCTGCGGCGCCGCCATCGTGCAGGACGACCGTCTGCTGCTGGTGCGCCGCCTGCGTGAGCCGGAAGCCGGCTGCTGGGGGCTGCCCGGCGGCAAGGTGGACTGGCTGGAGCCGGTCGAGCAGGCGGTGCGCCGCGAAATCGAGGAAGAGCTGGCCATCCGCCTGACGTCGCTGTGCCTGCTCTGCGTGGTCGATCAGATCGACGCGCAGCGCGGCGAACACTGGTTGGCACCGGTCTACCTGGCCGATACCTTCGACGGTGAAGTGCGCAACGTCGAGCCCGAGAAACACAGCGATATCGGCTGGTTCGCCCTCGATGGCCTGCCAGAGCCTCTGACCGCGGCGACGCGCAAGGCAGCGTGCGCGCTCAACGAGCGGCGCTTGCAATCGACCACCGCGATGAATTAACGTCGAGCACATTCAACGGAGCCGCACATGTCCACATCCCCGATCCTGAACGCCACTCGCCTCGATGCAGCCTGCATCGTGATCGCGCGTGCCCAGGCATCCGTGGTCGCCGCCGCCTCGTATTTTTATGGGTATTGGTTTAGCCACAGGCGCGCCTGATACCCCACAGGCGCCCTAGCAACTCAGGGTCGCCACCAGACAGTTTCTCGAAACCCCCGGTCGGCCTCCCGACCGGGGGTTTTGTTTTTTCCGGCACACAGATTTTCCTACGAGGATTGCACCATGACCGCATACACCGCCTACCAAACCTATTACCGCTACAGCTGGCGATTTACCGGCGCTCACGCCGCTCAACCACTCAATCGAACATCCCATCGAGCCCGATAGTGCGCCGCGCGCGGTAACGTCCGCGCCGGCCGAGGAAATCACCATGTCCGTAGCCGTCAATTCCCGCTCCACCGCCAAAGCCGCCGACCTGCATCTGGTCGCCGCCCCTAGCCGTCGCCACACCTCGCCTCTGCCCAGCGCCGCCCAGTTGCGCGAGGAGCTGCCACTCTCGACCGCTCTCGCCCGCCAGGTGCAGCAGCAACGCCAGTCGATCCGCGCCATTCTCGATGGCCATGACCCGCGCCTGCTGGTGGTGGTCGGCCCCTGCTCCCTGCACGACGATGCCGCCGTACTCGAATACGCCGAGCGTCTGGCCGCACTGAGCCAGCGCGTGGGCGATCGCCTGCTGCTGGTGATGCGCGCCTACGTCGAGAAGCCGCGCACCACGGTGGGCTGGAAGGGCCTGGTCTACGATCCGGCGCTGGATGGCAGTGGCGACATGGCCGAAGGCCTGCGCCGCTCGCGCAAATTGATGCTCAAGTTGCTGGAGCTGGGTCTGCCGTTGGCCAGCGAGATCCTCCAGCCGCTGGTGGCCGGCTACTTCGACGACCTGCTCGGCTGGGCGGCCATCGGCGCACGCACCAGCGAGTCCCAGGTGCATCGCGAGCTGGTCAGCGGCCTGGAGATGCCGGTGGGCTTCAAGAACGGCACCGACGGCAGCCTTGGCATCGCCTGCGATGCCATGCGCTCGGCGGCCCACGCTCACCAGCACTTCGGCGTCGATACGCAGGGTCGCCCGGCCCTGGTGCAAACCCACGGCAACCCGGACACCCACCTGGTGCTGCGCGGCGGCCACGGCGCGCCGAACTACGACGCCGCCAGCGTCGCCAACGCGCGGGCCGAGCTGGAGCGCCAGGGTATCGCGCCGCGGATCATGGTCGACTGCAGCCACGCCAACAGCGGCAAGAACCCGCTGCGCCAGCCCCAGGTACTCAGCGACGTCCTCGACCAGCGCCTGGCCGGCGATGGCGCGCTGCGCGCGGTGATGATCGAGAGCCACCTGCTCGACGGCGCCCAGAGCCTGGGCGGCGAACTGCGCTACGGCGTGTCGATCACCGACGGCTGCCTCGGCTGGGCCGGCACCGAACGCATGCTGGTGGACGCCGCCATCCGCATGCGCCACCTGGTCTGACCTCGTAGCCGGCGTTGAGCGCAACGATACCCAGGGCATGCATACCGGGGGTGTCGCTACGCTCGACCCGAGCTACGACAGTTCACGGATCATGCCCGCTCGTACCGCCAGCCCTGGGCCGTCCATTCCAGGCGGTCGGTGATCGCCAGGGCGTCGACGAAGGCGGCGTCATGGGACACCAGAATCAGCGCCCCGCGGTAGTCGCGCAGCAGGGTTTCGACGGCCAGCAGCGAGTCGAGGTCAATGTGGTTGTCGGGCTCGTCGAGCAGCAGCAGGGGCGCTGCCGATTCCCCGTCTATCACCCCGGCAAGCGCCAGCTTGAGGCGCTCACCGCCGCTGAGCTGGCGGCACGGCAGCACGGCACGCTGGGCATCGAGCCCCAGGTGAACCAGTCGCGTACGGGCGAGCGCCTCGGGCAGCCCGGGGCTGCAGCGACGCAGGTGATCCAGCGCCGTATCATCGCCCGGCAGGCAGGAAAGCTGCTGATCCAGATAGGCCAGCGGCACCTCGACCCGACACTCGCCGGCAACGGCGGCCAGCCGCCCGGCAAACATCGCCAGCAGGCTCGACTTGCCACAACCGTTGGGCCCGCTGATGGCCAGCCGGCGCGGGCCGAACAGTTCGATGTCTGGCAAGACGGCCCCTGAGTAGGGCGCCCGCACGCCCCGCAGGCTGAGCACCCGCTTGCCTTCGGCCAGGCCGCCAGCCTTGCCGTGCAGCTGGATGGCCTGGCCTTCGTGCACCCGCTGCGCCGCATCGCGCACGGCACTGTCGAGGTCGCGGCTGACCGCTTGCAGGCGCTGCTGCAACCGGCCGGCGCTGGCCTCGCTGCGACCCTTCTGGCGATCCAGCAGAATCTGCGCCTGATTGGCATGCCGTGCATCTCGGTTTGCGCTGGCGGTGCGACGCTGCTGGCGTTGCTGCTGGGCCTGCAGTTCACGCTCGCCGCGTTTGCGTTCGCTACGAGCATGCGCCAGTGCCTGCTGGGCGGCGTGCTCCTCGCGTTGTCGCGCTTCGCGGTAAAAACCGTAGTTGCCGCCGTAAGCGCGCAGCCCGAGAGGCGACAGCTCGACGATGCGCTGCATGCCCTCCAGCAGTTCGCGATCATGGCTGATCACCACCAGCCCACCCGGCCACTGCTGCAGACGCCGATAGAGGCGCAGCCGGCTGGCGCGATCCAGGTGGTTGCTGGGTTCGTCGAGAACCAGCAGGTCGGCATCGCCCAGAAACGCGCCGAGCAGCGCCACCCGCGTACGCTCACCTCCGCTGAGCTGGGCGGCCGGGTCGTGCAGAGCGAGATGCGCCAAGCCGTCATCCTGCAGCGCCAGATGCAAGTGCTCGGCGATATCCCAGCGACCTTCGAGCAACTCGATATCGTTGTCCCCCATGCACCCGTCGGTCACCCGACACAGCGCATCGTAAGGTGCCGCGAAGCCCATCAGGTCGACGACGCGGGTGGTGTCGTCCACGTCGATAGTCTGGGGCAGATAGGCAACCCGAGCCTGCCGCACGATGCGCCCGGCGCTTGGCGGCAAGAGCCCAGCGAGCAGCCGGCCGAGCACGCTCTTGCCGGCACCGTTGCGCCCCACCAGGCCGGTGTGGCGGGCATCGAAGGTTTCGCTCAGCTCATCGAACAGTGGCTGGCCATCGGGGAAATGAAAGGACACGCGCTCGAGCGCGATAACAGGCGAGTTCGTCATGAATGACTCCAGGCAATGCCGTGAAAACGCGCGGCACAAGGCCACGGCGGTCGATCACAGGTCGTGCGTACACGACGGCATTACTGGCGCATTGGACGAAACTCCTAGAAGAAATGAGCGGGCAGGATAACCCTGGAAAAATCATCCAGGCAACTGATGGGCGCTCAGCCCCAACCAAAACCAAGCAGCGTGAGCGGAAACGTAAGGACACCGACAACACGAGGGAACATGGCGCCCAGCACGGCGCAGACGACCGCCCCCGACAGCGCCGAGACTCCCCAGATCAGCAGGCTCACAGGTCCTGTAGCAATCATCATGCAGGTCAGCAGGCCAATCCAGAGCCCACCCATCGCCCCGCACAGCGCGGCAAACCAGCGATCCTTTCGAGTGATCGGCTGACGCCACCAAACGACGATTTTTCGTACAGAGTCCATCTGTGACTCCTTTGCCTGACGGGCCAATGTGATCAGAACTCTTCGCTATCGAGCAGCAGGTTTTCCAAGGCCTCGCGGTATTCGCCTGGCTCCTGCCACAGGCCACGCTGCTGGGCTTCGAGCAGGCGCTCGATGATGTCCTGCAGGGCGCCGGGGTTATGCGCCTGGATGAAGTCGCGGGTGCCCTTGTCCATCAGGTAGGCGTCGGTGAGCAGGGCGTACTGGTGGTCGTCGACCAGCTCGCTGGTGGCGTCGAAGGCGAACAGGTAGTCGATGGTCGCGGCCAGTTCGAAGGCGCCCTTGTAGCCGTGGCGCTTCATGCCCTCTATCCACTTCGGGTTGGCCGCACGGGCGCGTACCACGCGGGCCAGTTCCTGCTTGAGGGTACGGATGCGCGGCGTGTCGGGCTGGCTGTTGTCGCCGAAGTAGCTAGCCGCCTTGCCCCCGCGCAAGGTTTCCACTGCCGCCAGCATGCCACCCTGGAACTGGTAGTAATCGTTGGAATCGAGGATATCGTGCTCGCGATTGTCCTGGTTGTGCAGCACCGCCTGCATGCGCTCCAGGCGCTCAGCGAACTGCTCGCGAGCCGGTGCGCCCTCGACGCCCTTGCCGTAGGCGTAGCCGCCCCAGTTCAGGTACACCTCGGCAAGATCCGCACGGTTCTCCCACAGGCGTTCTTCGATAGCGTTCTGCACGCCAGCCCCGTAGGCACCTGGCTTGGAGCCGAAAATCCGCCAGCCAGCCTGGCGCCGCGCCTGGTGTTCGTCCAACCCACCGTCCTGCAGTGCCAGGGCTTCTTCCCAGACACGGGCGGACAGCGGGTTCATGTCCGGTGCCTCGTCCAGATCGGCAACCGCCTGCACGGCGTCATCGAACAGACGGATCAGATTGGCGAAGGCATCGCGGAAAAAGCCGGACACCCGCAGGGTCACATCCACCCGTGGGCGACCGAGCTGCTCCAGTGGCAGCACCTCGAAACGCTCGACCCGCTGGCTACCGGCCTGCCACACCGGGCGCACGCCCATCAGCGCCATGGCCTGGGCGATATCGTCGCCGCCGGTGCGCATGGTTGCGGTGCCCCACACCGACAGGCCGAGCTGGCGCAGGTGGTCGCCTTCGTCCTGCAGGTGGCGTTCGAGCAGGCGGTCGGCGGCCTGCACACCAAGGCGCCAGGCGGTGGGCGTGGGCAGGTTGCGCACGTCCACGGAGTAGAAGTTGCGCCCGGTCGGCAACACGTCGAGCCGCCCCCGGCTCGGCGCGCCACTGGGGCCGGACGGCACGAAACGGCCTTCGAGCGCGCTGAACAGGCCATGCATCTCGGCGTCACCACAGGCGTCCAGCAGCGGAGCGATATGGCCGTGCAGACCGTGCAGCACGAGTTCGCTGAGCGGGCCGACCGACCCGGCCCCTTCGATCAACCGCAACCCGAGCAGCTCAAGGCGCTCGCGGGTGTCGCCCACCGTGCGCCAGGGCTCGTCGCTCAGGCTCGCAAGGAGCTCCGGCCGCGGTCCGGCCCAAGATGCCGCCATATCGCAATCGAGCGGATCGAAATCGAGTGCCAGGTCGCTGGCCAAGGCGCGCAGCAGGCTGGCATTACCGCCCTGCCCGTCGCCACGTGGGATGCGCAGCAGCGCCAGCAGCGTGTCGCGGCGCAACGTGCCGGCTGGCGACTCGCCGAATACATGCAGGCCGTCACGAATCTGCGATTCCTTGAGGTCGCACAGGTAGGCGTCGAGCTGCGGCAACCAGCTGGCAGGGTCGTCATTGAGCTGCAGGCCCAGTTCACGATCGAGGCTGGCCTCGCGCACCTTCTGCAGAATCTCGCCACGCAGCTCGCTGGCGCGGCGCAGGTCGAGCTGGCTCGCGTCGTAATACTCGTCGGCCAGGCGCTCCAGATCGCGCAGCGGACCGTAGCTTTCGGCGCGGGTCAGCGGCGGCATCAGGTGGTCGATGATCACCGCCTGGGTGCGGCGCTTGGCCTGGGCGCCTTCGCCGGGGTCGTTGACGATGAACGGGTAGATGTTCGGCAGCGCGCCGAGAATCGCCGTTGGCCAGCAGCTTTCGGAAAGCCCAACGCTCTTGCCCGGCAGCCACTCCAGGTTGCCGTGCTTGCCGACGTGGATCACCGCGTTGGCCGCGTATACGTGGCGCATCCAGAAATAGAAGGCCAGGTAGCCGTGTGGCGGCACCAGGTCAGGGTCGTGGTAGACCGCCGCGGCATCGACCTGATAACCCCGTGCCGGCTGGATGCCGACGAAGGTCAGGCCAAAGCGCAGGCCGGCGATCATCAGCCGCCCCTCACGGAACATCGGGTCGCTTTCCGGCGAGCCCCAGCGCTCCAGTACCGCCTGGCGATTGGCCTCGGGCAGGGCCGCGAAGCAGCGCTGGTAGTCGTCCAGCGCCAGGCTCTGGGCGCAAGGCCGCAGGTCGAGATTGTCGAGGTCGTTGGTCACGCCGCCGAGCAGTTGGTGGATCAGCGCTGTGCCGCTGTCCGGTAGGCCCTCGACCGGATAGCCCTGGCTTTTCAAGGCTCGCAGGATATTCAGCGCCGCTGCCGGCGTATCCAGGCCGACCCCGTTGCCGATGCGGCCGTCGCGGGTCGGGTAGTTGGCGAGCACCAGGGCAACGCGCTTATCCACAGCCGGCAGTCGCTGCAGGTCGGCCTGACGACGCGCCAGTTCGGCGACGAAATCCATGCCGGGCAGGTGCGCGCGGTAACAGACCACGTCGCTCTGGCTACGCTCGCTGCGCCAGGCCAGGCCCTTGAAGCTGATCGGCCGGGTGATCAGCCGGCCATCCAGCTCCGGCAGCGCGATATGCATGGCCAGGTCGCGAGGGCCAAGGCCCTGGGCGTTGCCTTGCCACTGCTCTTCGCTGTCCAGGGCGCAAAGCGCCTGCAGCACCGGCACGTCGTGGCGGAACGGCCGTGCCTGGGGCGACTCCGGGTTGGACTGGGCGAAACCGGTGGTGTTGATGATCACGCTGGTGCCCGCTTCGTCGAGCCAATCCTCGACCTGCGCCAGGCAGGCTGCCTCCTTGAGGCTGGCCACCGCAATGGGTAAAGGGTTGAGGCCCTGAGCCTGCAGGCGCTGGCAGAAGGAGTCGACGAAGGCGGTATTGGCCGCCTGCACATGGGTGCGATAGAACAGCAAGGCGGCAACCGGTGCGTCCGCTTGCCAGTCGCCGCGCCAGTCCTGCAGCGAGGCGTTGCCGATACGCGGGTGATAGAGGCCGACCCGCGGCAGCGCCTGCGGCGGCTGCCAACCGTAGTCACGGCCCAGGTAATGATCGGCGATGCACTGGAAGAACTGCCGCGCGTTATCCACACCACCCTGACGCAGGTACTGCCAGAGCCGCTCGGCATCCTCGGCGGCCACGTTGCCCAACCCGGTCAGCTCGGGATCGGGGCTGTCGTCGCCAGGCACCAGAATCAGCGTCTTGCCCTGCCCCGCCAGTTCCACCAGGCGCTGAATGCCGTAGCGCCAGTAGCTGACGCCGCCGTGCACGGAAATCAGGATGACCTTGGCGTGCCTGAGCACCTGCTCGACGTAGAAATCCACCGAGGCGTTGTTGCTCAGCTGCGCCGGGCTGGCCAAGCGCAGGCTGGGGTAATCCTCGGGCAGGTGCCGGGCAACCTCGGCCAACAGCGACAGGTGCGAATCACCGGTGCACAGCACCACCAGCTCGGCGGGCGTCTGGCCGAGGTCGGCGATGCTGTCGGCCGGCAGCGACTGGCCGGGCTGGGTACGCAGCAGGTGCATGACGGGCGCCGGTTACGCCAGCGCCGCGTTCAGCTCGGCGGCGATGGCGGTGTGATCCAGCGCCTGGCCGATCACGATCAGGCGGGTCACCCGTGCTTCGTCAGGCTTCCATGCACGGTCGAAATATTTGTCGAACCGCTGGCCGACGCCTTGCAGCAGCAGGCGCATGGGTTTGTTCGGCACGGCAACGAAGCCTTTCACGCGCAGAATGCCGTGTTTGCCGACCACATCCTTCAGCGCAGCGAGTAGTCGCGCCTCGTCCGCTTCCGGTAGTTCCACGTGGAACGAGTCGAATTCGTCGTGATCGTGATCGTCGTCTTCATCGTCGTGGTGAGTGCGGCGGCCCTCGATATGCAGCTCGGTCTCGCTGTTCAGGCCCAGCAACACATTGAGTGGCAGCGAGCCGCCATGAGCCTCGACCACCTTCACCGCCGGCGGCAGCTCCTCGGCCACTTCGGCGCGCACGGCGGCCAACGCGTCGGCATCGAGCAGGTCGGCCTTGTTGAGGATCACCAGGTCGGCGCTGGCCAGTTGGTCGGCGAACAGCTCGTGCAGCGGCGACTCATGGTCGAGATTAGGGTCGAGCTTGCGTTGGGCATCGACCTGATCCGGGAAGGCGGCGAAGGTGCCAGCTGCGACGGCCGGACTGTCGACCACGGTGATCACCGCATCGACGGTGCAGGCGTTGCGGATTTCCGGCCAGTTGAAGGCCTGCACCAGTGGCTTGGGCAGGGCCAGGCCGCTGGTTTCGATGAGGATATGGTCGAGGTCGCCGCGACGCTCCACCAGCTCGCGCATCACCGGAAAGAACTCTTCCTGCACGGTGCAGCACAGGCAGCCGTTGGCCAGTTCGAACACCCGGCCATTGGCCTCTTCCTCGGTGCAGCCGATGGAGCACTGCTTGAGGATTTCGCCGTCGATACCCAGCTCGCCGAATTCGTTGACGATCACCGCGATGCGCCGGCCCTCGGCATTTTCCAGCATGTGGCGCAGCAAGGTGGTCTTACCGGCACCGAGAAAACCGGTGACGATGGTGACGGGAAGTTTGGCGAGCGTTTTCATGGAAGCCCCTGGCGTCTGGAGAAACGGCGAGCGGGCAATAGGATGGCAGGCGCGGGCAAACCCATGCCGAGCATCACCGGATCACCCCGCCCGGTTGTCGAAAGCGTTATCGAGGCAGGTCTCCTGGCTGGCAGGTCATGGCGCGCGGCCGGCCTTCCCGGTTGCCCAGTGGCGATTGGCGACGCACTCGCTGCTTACAGTTGCGGGGGCAGCCACGGCGGTCCGTGTTCCCTCTTAGCTGCTTGATGACAAGCAGCACCTCGAAAACGCAAGGCTACGCAGAGCCCGCCGTACGGTCAATTGCCAGAAGACCTGCAACATATTGACGCACTTGCCGCTTCGTGGTGTTCTTGCCCGGTTGTTTCAGGTGTCTCACGTCGACGTGCGTGAGGTGAAACGGGAAGCCGGTTCGAGTCCGGCGCTGCCCCCGCAACGGTAAGCGAATGCCAGGATCGTTTTGGCCACTGTGCGCATGCATGGGAAGGCCGATCCCCATCGCCGCAAGGTGATCATCGCGAGCCCGGAGACCGGCCTGGATCGTCTGTTTGGCAACCCGCGGTGGGCGGGCACGCGCCGATCGCTGCCTGCCTGTGCGGGCTGTCTCGCCGTGTCCTGCTGTGCCGTTTACCCCTGAGGTCTACGATCATGTCCAGCAGCGTCATTTCCACCTCCAGCGTTTCCACATTGCCCCTCTCACAGCGCATCCTGCTTGCTGTCGGGAGCTGCGTGCTGGGCGCCGTGCTGATTTTCTTCGCCGGCTTCTCCCACGTCGAAGCCCTGCACAACGCCGCCCACGACACCCGGCACAGCGCCGCGTTTCCGTGCCACTGAGGGATTGCTGATGATCAAGCGTATCGCCCAGACCGCCGGCTTCGCCGGCCTGCTCGCCGCCATCGTGCTGACCTTGCTGCAGAGCCTGTGGGTCACCCCGCTGATCCTTCAGGCGGAAACGTTCGAGGTCGCGGAGCCTGCCGCCATCGAGCACAGCCATGACGCCACCGCTGCCCACGACCATGGCGCGAGCGGCCACAGCCACGACGGCGAAGCCTGGGCGCCGGAAGACGGCTGGCAGCGGCTGTTATCCACAGGCCTGAGCAATCTGGTCGTCGCCGTCGGCTTCGCGCTGATGCTCGCCGGCCTGTTCACCCTGCGCGCCCCGGAAAAAACCTCGCAGGGCCTGCTCTGGGGGCTGGCCGGATTCGCCACCTTCGTCCTGGCGCCCGCCAGCGGCTTGCCGCCAGAGCTGCCGGGCACTGCCGCAGCGGAACTGTTGCTGCGCCAGTACTGGTGGATCGGCGCGGCTGCTTCGACCGCTGCGGGCCTGGCGCTGCTGGCGTTCGGCGGCAACTGGATGCTGCGCATTCTCGGTGCGGCGATTCTCGCCTTGCCCCACCTGCTCGGCGCGCCGCAGCCCGACGTGCATGAAAGCCTGGCGCCCGAGGCGCTGGAGCATCAGTTCATTCTCGCCTCGCTGCTGACCAACGCTGCGTTCTGGGCAGCGCTGGGCCTGGCTGCCGCTTGGTTCCACGGCCGTGGGCGCCGGCAGCAGTGAGTGAGCGGCCTGCTCTCGTCGCCGGCCTGGGTTGCCGGCGCGAGTGCTCGCTCGAAGAGTTGCTGAGCCTGCTCGACAACACGCTGGCTGAGCATGGCTCGAGCACTGCCGAGCTGACAGCCCTGGCCAGCAGCGACCACAAGGCTGACGAGCCAGGCTTGCAGCAACTGGCTGCCCAGCTGAACCTGCCGATCCACTTCCTGCCCGCCGAGGTGCTGGCGGGTTACCATGGGCGCCTGACCGAGACCTCGGCGCAGGCGCTGCAGGCTACCGGCACGCCAAGCGTTGCCGAAGCCAGCGCTCTGGCCCTGGCCGAACAGCTGAGTGACCGAACCGCTCGTCTGTGGATAACCAAGCGCAAGAGCGCCAACGCAACACTGGCCGTTGCCCGCAACGATCCGTAGGGTGGATCGGGACGCGTAGTCCACGCTTTCTCTATCCACGGGAAGGCGATCCCCCACCTGGCGACCGCATAAGCCGAACACCACGGTGGAAGAGAAAAGCGTCTTTCACCCTATACCCAGGAATCCCATGACCGTCTATTTCATCGGCGCCGGCCCCGGCGACCCCGAGCTGATCACCGTCAAGGGCCAGCGCCTGATTCATAGCTGCCCGGTAATCCTCTACGCCGGCTCGCTGGTGCCCGAAGCAGTGCTGGCCGGCCACCGCGCCCACCAGGTGGTGAATACCGCCGAGCTGCATCTCGATGAAATCATCGCCCTGCTACAGGCGGCCCATGCACGTGGCGAAGACGTGGCGCGGGTGCATTCGGGCGATCCGTCGCTGTACGGCGCCATCGGCGAACAGATTCGTCACCTGCGTGCGCTGGGCATCCCCTTCGAGATCGTCCCCGGCGTGACCGCCACGGCCGCCTGCGCCGCGCTGCTGGAAAGCGAGCTGACGCTGCCCGCGGTGTCGCAGACGGTGATCCTTACCCGCTACGCCAGCAAGTCGCCGATGCCGGCGGGCGAGCAGTTGCATGATCTCGCCCGCCACGGCGCGACCATGGCCATCCACCTGGGCGTGCAGCACCTGCCAGAGATCGTCGCCGAGTTGCTGCCGCATTACGGCGCCAGTTGCCCGATCGCGGTGGTGCATCGCGCCAGCTGGCCGGACCAGGATTGGGCGGTCGGCACCCTGGCGGATATCGAGGCCAAGGTCAGCGCCAAGGGCTTCCGGCGCACCGCGCTGATTCTCGTCGGCCGGGTGCTGGGTGCGCAAGACTTCGCCGATTCGGCGCTCTACAACGAAGGCCACCGCCATCTGTTCAGGACAAGCGCTGCAGACGATACAGGCTCTCGCTGACCTTGCCGCGGTTGTCGGCAATAACCATCTGCGCGCTGTAGCGGGCGAGGCGTCCATTGAGATCGCTGGCGTACAGCTGCTTGAGAAAGGCCGAGTAATCGACAGCGCTGGGTTCGCCGAACAGCCAGACATGCAGCGCCGGCAGGCGGAAACTCCAGTGTCCCTCATCGCAGTCGAAACCGGACTCGCGCAGCCGGGCGATCACCTGCTGGTCGCCATGCAGCACCGCTTCGCAGCTGCGATACAGGGTGTCGAGCCAGGCACTCATCCGCCTGCAACCTCTGGCAATTCGATACGGAAACAGGCCCCGCCCTGCTGATTGCTCACGCTCAACTTGCCACCCATCTGATTGACCAACCCATAGCTGACCGACAGACCGAGGCCAGTGCCCTTGCCCACCGGTTTGGTGGTGAAGAACGGGTCGAACACCCGGTCCAGCAGCAGCGGGTCGATCCCGCCGGCGTTGTCCTGAACCTGCACGATCACCTTGCCGTCCTCGCACTCACTGCGCAGCAGGATACTGGGCTCGAGTTCCGGGTGCTTGTCCCGCGCGCTTAGCAACGCGTCCTTGGCGTTGACCAGCAGGTTGATGATGACCTGTTCGAGCTGATCGGCATGCCCACGCACCTGGGGCGTGCCGCACAGCTGCAGGGTCAGGTCGATGTCGCGTACCAGTTCGCCTTCGCGGATCAGCGTCAGGGCGCCTTCGATGGCTTCGTCCGGGCTGAACAGATCGTCCTCGACCTCGGAGCGTCGCCCGAAGATGCGCATATGGTTGATGATCTTCGCCGCGCGGGTGATCTGCTGCTCGATACGGCCGAGCTTGTTCTTCAGGTACTCGGGGTTGGCCGAGCCGTTCTCCACGCCCTTGAGAGTGTTGGTGAGGGCAATGCGCATGACGTTGAGCGGCTGGTTGATCTCGTGAGCCAGCCCCGTGGCCATTTCGCCGAGCACCGCCATCTTGGCGCTCTGGTTGAGCATCTGCCGGGCCTTCTGCAGCTCGGTATCGTCGCGACCGACGGCCTGCACCTCGATCAGCTTTCCGTGCTCGTCGAACACCCCGCGCTCGGACAGCACCCACCAGATGTGCTCGCGGCCAGGCAGGTCCATGCGCACCAGCGCCGTACCAACTGGCTCATTGGGGGTCAGCTGGCGATGGCGCTCGCGAAACTGGGTCAGTTCCTGGGCCGAAAGATAAGTGGCCAGGCTGGTACCGGGCAGGTTTTCCTGGCGAATGCCCAGATATTGGGCCAGCGGCCGATTGGCGTAGACCAGGGTAAGGTCGGGGCGATAGCGACAGATGATCGCCGGCGAATCCTCGACCAGGATACGGTAGCGCTCCTCGCTCTCGCGCACCCGCTCGGCGGCCTGGGCAGCGTCGGTTACGTCCAGGCACAGGCCGACCGCTTCAATGGGGATGCCGCGCTCGTCGCGAAGCAGCTTGGCCTCATCCTGCAGCCAGTGGTAGCGACCATCACGGTCGATCAGCCGGTAGCGGCAGCTGGCCACGCCCTGGCTGAGCAGCGTGCGGGTGTGAGCGAAGTAGATGTCGCGATCATCGGGGTGGATGAAATCGGCCACGCTGCGCTGCACGAAGTCATCCAGCGTCCAGCCCAGCAGCGCGCTGCAACTGTCGCTGCAGAACACCGGCACGAAAACGCCTTCGTCGTAGCGGTTCACGTAGATCACCGCCGGCGCACTGGCGACCAGGCTCTTCAGGCGCGTGGTAGCGGCGTCGGCCTCGACCTCCTTGAGCTTCATGTCGTTGATGTCCAGCACGGCGCCGACAATGCGCCGCTGGCCGTTGGCATTGAGGATGCGTGTGTGGATGCGAAACCAGCACAGCGTATCGTCGGCATCGCGCAGGCGCACCACCTGCTCGAATGCCCGGCCGCTCAGTTCGGCGTCGCCCAGGCGGATGCGGAATTCGTCGCGATCGGCCGGGTTGAGCAGCTCCAGCCAGTCGGCCAGGGTGACCGCCTCATCCTCGCTGAAACCGAAACGCTGAGTCAGGCAGGGCGCCAGCAGGAAGGCACCGCTGCGCGGTACGTACTCCCACCAGCCGGTGCCCAGCAGGCTCTGCAGAATATCCACTCGCTCGCCGTGCACCTTGCGATTCTGCTCATCGAGACGTTGCAGCAGCGGCGCGGCGACATGGGCGAACAGATCCAGCCAGTCACGGGTATTGAGCTCGGGCATGCTCTGGTGGGCGACGTACGGCGAGCACAGCAGCCAAGCGCGGATGCCCTGGTGGTCGGCGTACGGCACCAGCCACACCGAATCCGCAGCGTGCCATTCGGCGACTCCGGCATCACCGCGCAGCCACTGCACCGGCTGGTCGCCGGCATAGTGCTGCAACTCCCGCGGCAGGTGCTGGCCATCGTCCCAGAACACCGGCGTCAGGGCATCGCGGTAATGGCCGACGACCTGCCAGCCGCCGCGCAGGGTATCCGGTAGCGCCAGGGCCACACAGGCCATACGCAGGGCCTGGGCCATGGCACCCAGCCAGTCGTGAATATGCCGCGCAAGTTCCACCCGCTCGGTGCCGCGCACGGTCTGCGCCACGGCGCTGATCTGCGAGAACACCTGCAGGCGCTGTTCGCAGGCATGCAACCTGGCCAGAAAATCACCGACTTCGAAGGCTTGTAGTGACCAGCCCTGTATTTCCGCCTTGAGCCAGCCACGGGTGTGAAGGATGCCGCCATCACGGGTCACGAACGACAGATCGAGCATCTGCTGCACGAAGGCCGCCAGGTCGGTGACCAGATAGCGGCTCTGCCCATGCAGCAACTGCTCCAGCGGCACTACCTGGGAAATCGCGATCGGCAGGCGATCGGACAGACTGCCAGAAACCTCGAACACGCGCCCCAGTGCGTCGATGGACAGATTCAGACAAGGGCTGTTGGCCGATACGGGAGGCGGCGGCGAGACGATGCCTGTCTCATGCGGCGTCTGGGGGTCTTCGCCGCGTTTGAACCAATCCTTGAACACTTGCATTGTCCGGCCCACCTACCATGATTAGCGCCGCGGACGGATGAAACTCCGCCAACATGAATCGGGCTGCCAAGCCCTTCTTTCCCTGGATACCCGTTGTCGCCATGTCCTACTTCCTACTGCTCGGCTGGCTGGCCGCCTGCGCCTGGCAAGATGCCCAGTACCGCCGGATCAGCAACCTGCCGACCCTGGGCGCCCTTGCCGCCGCCCTGCTCCACCTGCTGGCCGTTGGCAGTAGCCTTACCGGCGCCTCCGTTCAGGGCGCCGCACTGGCGATGGGCATAGCGTGTCTGCTGTCGCTGCCCGGTTACCTGACTCGCCAGATGGGCGCTGCCGACGTGAAGATGCTGCTCGCTCTGGGCGCCGCCAGCGACAGCAGCCATGTGTTGTTCAGCGTGATCGGCGCGGCCCTGGTGCAAGTCGCCTGGTTGATGCTGCTGCGCGCCAAGCCAGGCATCGCTGCGGCACTTCCCGAGAAATGGGTATTCCTCAGAGCGGCCACCGCGCAGAAGGCGCCCTACGCACCCTTTCTATTTGCAGGCTTCGCACTGACAGGTATCTGGTTATAGTGCGCAGCGAATAATCAAATGAGGATAACCAAGGGCTACACGTTCTCCTATAACACTAAAGTGATAACTCAACTTTTGCGAAGCCTGTACAACCGATCACTTTTGACACTAAGTTGGCCGCTGACTACGCTGCAAGTTGGTACCTTTACCCAATAGGCAGATGCCTCGCATGGAACGCATTAACACCTTGCGAATAATGATCGTCGATGACGAACCCATCATTGTCGAGGAACTCGCCGAGTTTCTCGACCAGCTGGGTTACGACGTGACCTCGTGCCACAACACCTACGATGCGCTACAAGCCTTTCAGGAGGATGAGCGCATCGCCATCGTTCTCAGCGATATGCACATGCCAGGGCTGACCGGCGTGCAGCTGGTGGGCGAGCTGGCCAGGCTGGCGCGCCCCGGGCGCCTGTATGAAACGGCCATTTTCACCGGCAGCACCGACAAGCAAGACGTCATCCTCGCCTTGCGCGCCGGGGTGAGTGACTATTACCAGAAGCCGGTGGACCTGCAGGAGCTGCAGGCGGGGGTGAAACGCCTCCATGAGCGAGTCGAGCAGAAAATCAAGGAACAGCAGATTCGCCAACAGATCCAGGACCTCGCCGCTTCGCTGCATGAAATGCACAGCGAGCTGATCCCGACCATACCGATCAAGAACGTCGCGCAGATGAGCGCAACGGCCGACACCATTCCCGAACCGTTCGACAAACTGTCACGTCGACAACTGGCCGTCGCGCAACTTATCGCCAAAGGAATGACCAATTATCAAATATCCTGCGAACTGGGTATTACGGAGAATACCGTCAAACTTTATGTTTCCCAGATATTGAGACTGACTCGAGTTCACAATCGGACTCAGCTGGCCCTGTCTTATCCTTCCCACGGGTAAAGTTTGTAAATACCTGTACAACTTCCAGCGCTTCGCTTGTTAAGAAGTTGTTAAAACTGCTTGGCCGTACAACTTTGACACTGTCGATTACGGCCAGCGCGTTCTACTCGCCCAGTTGCCCCCCGGCATCCTGCTCGAAGAATTCAGGGATTGGGTGCTTGTGGCTCTCCAGCCACCGCTGCAGTGCCAGCTCGCGCTCGGCGGGCGTTGAAACCTGCGGGTTGGGCGATGCCAGTTGCCCTTCACGCTGCAGCCGCAACCAGTGGCCTGTCTGGGTTTGCACCTCATCGCCCACCAGGGGGCGCCCCTGCCCTTCGTCCGCTGCCAGGCAGAAAGCTGGCAGGGCTGCCAGCAATGCACAGCCGATGATCGATCCTTTCATGGTGCTTTCCTCCTGGCAGCCGACCCGAGGCCGGTTCAGTTGACGCTGGCGGACGTTTCTTCGATCGGTACCACGCGCACGAAGCCGCCATCGTCCGGCACGATCAGGCGGCCTGCACGCATCTCGATGCCGGCGCGCACGGGCGGTGTTGCCGTGGCGGCGGGCGCTGCAGCACTCGCGGTGACGGGTGCACTGGCAACCACTGCTGTAGCGGGGGCAGGCGCAGGAGCGACTGGCGCAGCAGCAGGTTTAGGCGCGGCGGCCACCTGTCGCGGCGCTGGAGCTGCAGGGGCGGGCCGGGCGACCGGCGCTGGCGCGCGAGCGACAACGGGAGTGGCTGCAGCCGGAGCAACGGGAGGGCGAACGACCGGACGTGCTGGCGGCGTGGTGGCGCCCGGCGCCGGGTCGGCCTTGGCCAGAACGGTTGTTTGCGTGGCTGCCGGCTTTTCTGCATTACTGGCCAGCGACAACGGCACCACCGGGGTCGGCCGGAAATTGGACAGACGTGGCGCCGGAACGGCAGGTGTCGCCGTCGCAACGGCTGGCTGCACGACGACAGCCGGCTCGGGTTTGCTGGCTGACGCTGCTTTTACCAGCGGCGCAGCAGCCGGGGCGAGCGGCGCAGCGCTGGCCGACACAGGTGGCGGCTGTGGAGTCACCCGTACCACCGGCGCTTTGGCTGCCGGAGCCGCGGGCGGCGGCGGTGTGCTGGCGTTCTTGCTACGCATCGCCTGGGCACGCTCTTCGGCGGCGCGCAGTTGGCTGGCCGAGAAGCCCATGCGCTGGGCCAGGGCATCGGCCTGCGGGCGCATGCCCTGGTAAATCAGCAGGGTCAGCAGGTTCAGCGCCGGCTGCTGTTCGGTCTCATTGAGTTCCAGGGCGGTCAGCAATTCGAAACGGGCTTCGTCCAGACGCCCGAGGTTCATGTACACCACACCGAGGTCGTTGCGAATCGCCGCACTGGTCGGGTCCAGGCTGGCCGCCAGGCGCAGGTGCTCGAGCGCCTCGGGGTAACGCCCCGCGGCGCTGGCAAGTTGGCCGAGGCCCTGCTCGCCCTGGGCCTTGAGGCAGGTGCGGGTCAGGCTGGCGTACAGGTCGCCGGCTTCCGGGCGGTTCAGCGAACGCAGGATGCGCGCCTTGGCCAGGCGCGCTTGCGGCAGGTTGCCAGGCAAACGCTCCAGGTTGGCCAGCGCCGCGTGCAGGCGCCCCTCCTCGGCGGTCTTCTGTGCGAGGTTCAGTGCCAGTTCCTGCTCCTGGCTCAACGGCGCACAGGCCATCGGGGTCGCATCGGCCTTGCTCGTCAACCAGGGCGACTGGGCCGGGCCGCTTGCGCACCCTGCCAACAGCCCCATCACCCCCACCACGGTCACAACACGTTTCATCTCAACTCCCCCAGAGCACCGACGATTGCAATGAAGCCGGGCCCCGCCAATACGATCAACAACGCCGGAAACAGAAACATCATCATGATGACGGACATCTTGCCGGACAGCTTGGAAACCCTTTCCTCGAGCGCCGTGTGATGGCGGTCGTCGATCAGCTCCTTGAGCCGCAACAACGAGGCCATAGCGCCGCCGCCCTGGACGATAAGCTGTTCGAGGATCACCACGCAATCGGTGACCTCATAGACTTCCAGTGCGGCCGCCATGTCACGTAATTCGCGGCCCAGTTCGAGCCCCGCATCGACCCGCGCCAGCACCTGGCGCAGTTCGGCGCTGAGGTTGGGCAGGATGGTCTCGGCCTCCTTGGCCAACACCCGCAGGCCCTGTTCGACGGTCATGCCGACATCGAAGAGGATGCGCAGCAGCGGAATGAAGGTGGTCACCTCCTCGGCGAGCGCTTCCTGACGACTCTTCGCGGCCCAGGCCAGCCAGCGCTTGGGCAGCAGGTAGCCGATACCCAGGGCGAACACCGGCGCCAGCCAGACCGGCTGCGGCGGCCGGCTCATCAGCAACTGGACGATCAGTACCAGCGCCAGCAGAACGATCGGCGTGCCCAGCTGGATGGCCGAGAACATCGACTGCTGGCTGCGCTTGCGCCAACCCAGGCGGTTGAGCAGCTGCAGGGTTTCGCTGTCCATGCTCAGGGTGCGACGGCCCAGGGAGCTGCCGCCGATGCCGCGCATGACGCCGCCCCCGGAAACCCGCGACAGCGTACCCATGCGCTGGCTGAACTGGCGGCGCGCGCGCAGATCGGCATAGGCCAGGTACAGAAACAGCAGCGCCAGCGCCAATTGCAGCAGGGCACTAAGTATCAGCAAGGCGCTCATCACAGACTCCTCAGCATGCGCCACAGCGCCAGGCTGCCGAGGGCCTGTAGGATGAAGGCCAGAAGCAGCACCATGCGCCCGCTGGATTCCTGCCACATGCCGAGCATGAACTGCGGGTTGGTGATGAAGATGTAAAGCGCCAGGGCCAATGGCAGGCCGCCCATCACATAGGCGCTGATGCGCGTTTCACCGGTCAGCGCGCGCAGCCGGCGAGCGCTGTGCTCACGCTCGCGAATCAGCCGGATCAGGTTGTTGAGCAGTTCGCTGCTGTTACCGCCATAGCGCTGGTTGACCCGAACCCCCAGGGCCAGCACCTGGAATTCGTCACGCTCGTAGAGATCGGCGAAATCCTGCAGGGCCTCGCCCAGGCTCATGCCGCGCTGCACGTTGCGCCGGGTGCGGGCCATGGCGCCGCGCAGCGGTTGCGGGGCGGTTTCCATGGCCAGCATCAGGGCATCGCCCAGGGGCCGGCCGGACTTTAGGCTGCGAATCACGTGATCGAGAAACACCGGCAACTGCTCGATCATGCGCAACACCCGGCGCCGGTAACGCAGCGCGATGAACAGCCGGCCGACCAGCAGCGGGCCCAGCAGCATGATCAGCAGGCCCAGCCAGTGCCCGACGATCAGGCCCAGCACGGCGCCCAGCAACCAGACGAACAGCCACAAACCCAGGCCCTGACGCGGCTTGCTGAAGCCGGCGCGCAGGAACAGCTTGTCGAGATGACCGATGGCGGCGCCCTGCAGGGGCTCTGGCTGATCGGCCAGCAGGCGCTGGATCACCTGCTCCGAGGCGGCCTGCTCGCGGCTCCTGCGCAGCATCAACAGGCCCAGCGCCAGCAGCGTGAGGCAGATCCCACCCAGCAGCATCGATGCGGTCATCACGGCACTCCTTTGCCCATCGAATCGGCCTCAATCACGGCGCAGCTTGTGCCCGGCCGGGTTCGGTGCGTCGCGGCAGAAAGTGCCGCTGCCCGCCCGGTCCAGACGGAACAGAGTATTGGTGACGTACTGGTCTTCGCGCAGGCCGAGCACCTCCACCACCTCGCTGATGCAGCGGCGGCCATCGGGCAGGCGAGTCAGCTGGATCACCACGTCCAGCGCCGCGCAGATGGTTTGCCGCAAGGTGCGCTCGCCCACCTTGGCGCCGGAAAAGCCAACCAGGGTTTCCAGGCGCAGCAGGGCATCCTGGGCGTTGTTGGCGTGCACCGTACTCATCGAGCCGTCGTGACCGGTGTTCATGGCGGTCAGCACATCGAGCACCTCGGCGCCACGAATCTCGCCCAGCACGATACGGTCCGGGCGCATGCGCAGGGCGTTGCGCACCAGCTCGCGGGCGGCGATCTGGCCGAAGCCCTCGGCGTTGGGCGGTCGGGTTTCCAGGCGCACCACGTGGTCGTGCAGCAGCTCCAGCTCGGCGGTGTCCTCGATGGTGACGATGCGCTCGCGGGGGTCGATCATCTGGCTGAGCATGTTCAACAGCGTGGTCTTGCCGGTACCGGTGCCGCCGCTGACCATGATGTTGCAGCGCCGCCTGACCATCAGTTCCAGGCAGCTGAGAATCGCCTGGTCCAGCGAATTGCTGGCCAGCAGGTCGGCGCTGCGCAGCATGTCCTTGCGGAACTTGCGCACCGAAATGCACGGGCCGTCCAGCGCCACCGGCGGAATGATGGCGTTGATGCGGCTGCCATCGGGCATGCGCGCATCGACCATCGGCGAGGATTCGTCCAGGCGCCGGCCCACCGGCGCGAGAATGCGCTGGATGACCCGCAGCACGTGCTGGTCATCTATGAAGCGCAAGTCGCTGAGCTGCAGCACACCGCCGCGCTCGACGAACACCCGATGCGGGCCGTTGACGAGGATTTCGCTGACCGCTTCGTCCTTGAGGAGAATCTCCAGCGGGCCGAAGCCGGTGAGCTCATCGACCAGCTCCTCGGCCAGGCGATCCACCTCGTAACGGGAAATGGCGATCTGCCGGCGACTGACGTATTCGCTGACCTGCTCGGCGACGAACATCGCCAGCGAGGTGCGCGTGCCCTCCAGCAGGTTTTCGCCCTTCTCTTCCAGCGCATCGATCAGGTAACGGTGCAGCACCGGCTTGAGATCGTGCACGCCGATCCGTGCATTGGTACCGCCAAAGGGACCTATGGGCATCAGCTGTTCCTCAACAAGCGGCGCCACCATTGCCCTGCCGCACCGTGGCGCGGCTCGAACAGCCCGTTGGCCAGCGTCAGCAGGCCCTGGGTCAGGCCGTCACGGGGGGCGAACTCGAACAGCGGCACGCCCTGATTCTTGGCCTTGAGCCGGGTGACCGGGCTCAGCGGCAGGCCGGCCTCGAGGGGCAGCGCGAAGGTCTTGCTCAGCTCCGGCAGGCCGGGTGCCACGGCCGGCTGGTAGCGGTCGACCACCAGCCGCGCGTGGTCGAGCTTGATGCCCTTGCTGCGCCACAGGTTGAGCAGCGCCAGGTTGCGCCGGCAGTTGGGCACGCTCTGGTCGACGCACCAGAATAGCCGCTGCGCGTGGTTGATGAACGAGCGCAGGCCGTCGCAGTCCGGCTGGCCGCACAGGTTCACCAGCACATGCTGGAAATGCTGGCGCAGGCTGCCCAGCAGCAGGAACAGCTCGCCCAGGCTGAAGCGATCCAGGGCGTCGTCATCCGGGCCGTGGGGCAGCACCCGCAAGCCATCGGGGTGGCGGGCGAAGGCGCTTTCGATCAGGTTGGAATCGAGCCGGCGGATATGCCGCAGCGCATCGCCGAAGCAGAACGACGACTCCATGCCGAACAGCTCCAGGCTTTCGCCACGAGGAACGCCCAGGTCGACGTACAGCGTGCGCTGGCCACGGGCCTGAATCTGCAAGGCCAGGTGCACGGCCAGCAGCGCGGCGTCGGCATCGGGTTGCAGGCCGTAGAGCAAGGTCAGCTCGCCCTGCTCGCGGGACGGCGGCAGTTGCGGCAGACGCTGGGTCAGGCGGCGCACCAGCCCCAGCACCTCGCTGCTGCGCGAACCGTAGGCGATGAAGTCCCGTGCGCCGGCGCGCATGGCGTTGAGCACCAGCTGGTTGTCCAGGCCGTCACCCAGAGCCACCACCACGACCATCGGGCGCATGTCGAGCAGGGCCTCGATCAGGGCGCACTGGCCGGTCTGCCCCTCACGGCTAAGGCCGACGAACACCAGGCAACTGCCGGTCATGTCCATCAGGCCCAGCACCTCGTCGAGGGTTTCGCCAACGTTGAGCACCTGGCCCTGGCCGGCCAGGGCCGCCTGCAGCCATTCCAGGTCCTGCTTGCGGCGGGTCTGTGCGAGAAAGATCTGCTCCATGGCCGCTCCCTAGCGCGACAGGCCGTCAGCGCGATGAAAATCGCCGTTCTCGAGAAACAGCTGGCGAAATACGCCCGGGTCGTAATTGCGCAACTGCTCGCCCGGCAGGTCCGGCAGTTGCACGTTGGCTGCCAGTGGCTGCACCAGGTGCGGTGTGACCACCATCAACAGCTCGCGCTCCTCACGCTCGATGCGCGACGAACGAAAGAACGCACCCAGTACCGGCACGTCGCCGAGAAACGGCAACTTATCCACAGCCGAGGTGCTGTTGGTGGAGATCAGCCCGCTGATCACGAAGCTTTCGCCATCGGCCAGGGACACGCTGGTATCGGTGCGTCGCACGTTGAGCGCTGGAACCTGGGTACCGGCGATGGTGATGCCAGCGGTGAAATCGAGTTCGCTGACCTCGGGCGCCACCTTCAGGCTGATGCGATTGCGCCCCACCACGGTAGGCGTGATGGTCAGGCGCACACCGAATTCCTTGTATTCGATGGACAGCGAATCGCTGCCGCTACTGGGAACCGGGATGGGGAATTCGCCGCCGGCCAGGAAGCTCGCGCTCTGGCCGTTGAGCGCCACCAGGCTGGGCTGCGCCAGGGTGTAGGCGAAGCCGCTGTTTTCCAGGGCGTCGAGGCCGAGCAGGAATTTGCTGCTGCCACCGCCCCAGAGGATGTTGAAGCCATCCCTGACCAGCGGAAACGGCGCGCCGGACCCTACCCCGCCGACACCGCCAACCGGCACCGTCGCCGGCCCGGTACCAGGTGCGCCGATCAGAAAGTTGTTGGAGCCGGTGCCGAAGATGCGCATGCCGACCTCGCGCAGCTTGCTGCGCCGCACTTCGACGAAGCGGATATCGGTCTGTACCTGGCTCGGCACGGCCTCTTCATCGAAGCGCACCACCGGCTCGGCCATCGCGGCGGTAGCGGCGCCCTGCACCAGTACCTGGCTTTGCCGGGGTTCGCGGTCACAGGCAGTCCAGACCATCAGGCTGGTGGCGCCGCCGCGTTTGCCGATCAGCAGGAAGCTGTCCTTGCTGTTGAGGCTGACGTCCGCCACCTCCGGATCACCGATCGCCAGCCGGGTGATGGCCACCGGGAAGCGCAGCTCGCGCTGCGTGCCCTGGGTCACGTCCAGCACCGCCGGCACCGGCTCCAGCCCCGCACAGGAAGCGAACGCCGTCCCGGGCAGCGCGAGCAAAGCCGTCACCAGGCCGGTCAGCAGACGGAAAATACGCAGGCCATCGTTCATCGCGTTGCATCCTTGCCGATCAGGGGGTTTGCCGGGTGGCGTCATTGCCGCGGTACACCGGTATGCCGGCTGGCGCCTGCCGGGCCGGTTCGGGTTGCGCCTGAGGCGCGGGCGCCGCGCCACGCACGGCCAGTTGCTCGAACTGGAACAGCTGTCGTTGCGCCTCGCCGACATCGGCGACGGGCTCTTTTCCAGCGTAGTAATCAGCCAGGCGTTTTTCATCCGCACTGCGCACCGCCAGGCGCAGGCTGCCCACCTGGGTGGCGAGCATGAACCGCGTGAGCAGGGCCTCGGGAACGGCCAGCACCGCAGTGGCGGGTGCGTTGCGACGGCGACGGCGCTCTTCGTCGGCATCGCCCGACAGCTGAGCGGGCTCCCCTTCGTTGGTGATCCCCAGGGTGTCGCCGACGCTCAGCAGGCGCAGCGCCGGAATTACCACCTGGGCGGTCTGCTCGGCATTGCCTTCGCCCTGGCGCAGATAAAGCAGCACATCGACGTAGTCGCCCGGGCTCAGGTGACCGCCGCCGCCGATCACTTCATCGACCGCCACGGCCAGGGCGCGCTCGTGGGGGCGAATCATCCGCGCCAGCGGGCCGGCCATGTCGAACGCGGTCTGATTCAGCACGGTGCCCGCCGGCATGGGCTGCCACAGGGTGCGGCCGATCAACTGCTCGGGGCTGGCGAAACTGCCCGGTGGCGCAATGCGCAGGCGCTCCACGGCAAGATCGTCCCGGCTGATGGCCACCAGCGGCTGCACTGCCCTGGCCAGCACCACCACGTTGACGCGCTGCTGCTCATCGACCTGGGTCTGCAACTGATTGCCGACCGCAGCAGCTGGCGTCACCGCCGGCGCGGATGGCATGGCTACCGGCTGTGCACTCTGGCGACCGAGGGTGATGCCCCAATAGCCGGTGATCACCGCACCCACCAGCAGCAAGCTGGCCAGCACCAGCGTCAATCGACTATTCATGACAGCACGCTCCTTGTTGCCTTACGCCGGCAAGCACCCGGTACAACCCGCCATGGATGGTGATCAATCAGCGGCGACATGAAAGTTCGCCTCAAGTATCGGCACTTGGTAAGTTTGGTTTAGAGATTTTTATTGTGAAACTTATAGCGGACTTCACCATCAAGATAGAACATACCGTTCGTCGCAGTTACAGCTCTGTAACCCGCGCCATTAACTTGGCAGACCGTCAGATAGTGCCTTAGCCCTTGAATTCTTTAGAAGTAATAGTTGTATTTAATACTTTATATGTAATACCAAGGTGAATTTGCGAACAGCACTTCTCCCTTTCAAACTTTCCCTGCAAGTCCCTGACACAGGCGTCCCTGCCTGCCCTGGCTACAGAGGAAGTACCCATGTTTACGCTCATCATCCTTCGCGAGAAAATTCGCCAGTTCTTCGCCAGCGAAGAAGGTGCGTCGGCGATTGAATACTCAATTATTGCAGCACTGATTGCGGTGGTTATCGTTGGCGCTGTCACCGATGTTGGCGAGCAGGTCAATGGCGTATTTGAGCAGATAAGGGATGCGCTAACACCAGCTGCAAATCCTTAATACCTATAACTGAGTTGGCTGTTCAACCGAACAAGGCCTCTACTTATGCGCCAACATATCCTGCTAGTCGACGACGAAGCCGACGCCCTTGAAGAACTCGCCGAGTTGCTCGAGGGCGAAGGCTTCCAGTGTCATTGCGCCGACACCGTCGCATCCGCCATGGCCTGCCTGAGCAAATGGCCGGATATCGCGCTGCTGATCACTGACCTGCGCATGCCGGACGAAAGCGGCCTGCGCCTGATCCAGAACCTGCGCAGCACGCCGCGCTATGCCACGCTGCCGATCATCGTCATGTCCGGGCATGCCGACATGAACGACGTGATCGGCCTGCTGCCCTTGCAGGTCGTGGATTTCCTGCCCAAACCCATCTACCAGGAACGCCTGATCGAAGTGCTCAACCAGCGCTTTCCGATCAACAAGGTTGCCAACGCCTAGGCAGCGCCTCTCCTGCCATTGGACCTGTCCCATAGCGGCAATGCCGTACGCACCGATGACACCGATGCCCGAGCAGCGGTAGAGTCGCCGGCTGAATCCCGGCCGCCACGGACACACCATGCAGGAACACGACGCACGGATCGCACGCCTGCTGGCCTTCTACCGCAGTGCTTACCTGGCCGACAGCCGCGACCTGAACCTCGACAACCTCTCCGCACTGCCGGCCGGGCGCCTGGCCTGGCTCGATGGTCGCGAAGAATTGGCCAGCGGCGCCCTGCCGCTGCTGGCATTGCCGCCGGGTATCGGCGCCGAGCTGGAGCGTCAGCAGCGCCTCTACCAACGTGAACTGCAGCTGGTCTACGGCGTGCTGCCGGTGTGCGGACGACTCGCCGGTGGCGACGGCCCGGCCACGGCGTTCTGCGCACCATTGGTGTACTACGAAGCCA
This sequence comes from Pseudomonas sp. PA1(2017), assembly GCF_001945375.1. Lineage (NCBI taxonomy): Bacteria > Pseudomonadati > Pseudomonadota > Gammaproteobacteria > Pseudomonadales > Pseudomonadaceae > Pseudomonas > Pseudomonas sp. PA1(2017). Next base: position 861,064 of record NZ_MSXU01000001.1, on the reverse strand, counting down.
CCCTGAACAACGGCAGCGAAGGCGACGCGCACCTGCTGGCCATCGACCCCAGCCAGCCCCTGGCGAACTGGCGCCTGCTGCGCCAATTGCTGGTCGACGGTGACAACGCTTCGCTCGACGACCTGCCCCTGGCCGATGCGCCCATCGATGCCCATGTACTCGGCGACCTGCTGGGCTGGATCAGCCAGCGCACGCGAGTCGCCGACGTGCTCGCCGCCAGCGGTTTTCCGGCGCTGGAGGATCAGGATGCCGTGACCAGGGCGCTGCGCCGCCGCAGCCTGTCGCTGCGTGCTGCTGCCGTGGTCGCCCTGGTGCCCCGCGGCAGCGGTAGCCGCGGCATCGTCCATGAGCTGCAGCAGCTGCAGGAAGCTGGCGACTGGTCGGCGCCCTTGCGCCAGTTGCTCGGCGAGCCCCAGCCGATCTCGCCGCAGGGCGCCAGCACGCCCCATGCCCTGCCAGCGCAGCTCAGCAATGCCCAAAGCCAGGCGCTGGCCAACGCCGCACGCTACCCGCTGAGCCAGATCTCCGGGCCGCCCGGCACCGGCAAGAGCTACACCCTGGCGGCCCTGGCGCTGGATCGTTACCTGCACGGCGAATCGGTGCTGCTGGTCAGCCGCAGCGCCCAGGCCGTGCGGGTCATCGGCCAGAAGCTGCGTGAGGACTTCGGCTTGCGCGACGCGGTGCTGGAGAGCGACGGCGGCAGCCTGCAGCAAACCCTGCGCGATCGCCTGGCCAGTCTGCTGCAGGGCCAGCTGCCGAATGCGCAAGCCGATACCGAGCAGGAGCTGCAACGCGAGCTGCGCCAGTTGATCGATCAGGAGCGTCGCCAGGCCAAGGCCCTGGCCAGGCGTGGTGAACAGGCGCTGCGCTGGAGCAGGCTGATCCTGCGGGCCGAACGCAGCACCCTGGGTTTCTGGCGTCGCCACCTGCTGCTGCCCTGGGTCAGGCGCCGGGTACGCGGCAGCGTGCGCCCCTGGGCGCTGCTCGATGAACTGCGCGATTGCCAGCAGCGGCGTGAACGCCTCAGCCGTGACTACCTCAATACCCGTCGCGCCACGAGCTTGAGTGGCCTGCTGGCCGGCAACCGGCAGCTGTTCGTGCAGTACAACCAGGCGATTCGCGCGCGCCAGTCGCAACGACAGCTGGCGCTGTTCGACGACATCGATCCACGGCTGCTGCTGACCGCTTTTCCGATCTGGGTGGTGACACTGGATGAGTTGCATCGCCTGCTGCCACTCAAGGCCGACCTGTTCGACGTGATGGTCATGGACGAAGCCACCCAGTGCGACATCGCCTCGGCCCTGCCGGCCTTCCAGCGCTGCCGCCGCGCGGTGATCACTGGTGACGCCAGGCAGCTGCGCCACCTGTCGTTCCTGTCGCGCAACCGTGAGGTTCAATTGCTGCAGCGCAGCGGCCTGCCAGGCGAGGACCGCGAGCGCTGGAGCTATCGCGACAACAGCGTGCTCGATCTGGTGGGCCTGCATCTGCCGGAGCAGAGTGCGCTGACCTTTCTCGACGAGCACTTTCGCAGCCGCCCGGCGCTGATCCGCTTCAGCAACCAGCGGTTTTACGACAACCGCCTGCGAGTGATGAAGGAACGCCCGGGCCTGGCCCACTGCGACAGCCTGCAGGTACAGCGGCTGACGGGCGAACGGGCTGGCAATGGCGTCAACCAGGTGGAGCTCGAGCGCGTGCTGCAGCTGATCGACGAACACATCGCCCGCTACGCCGACAGCCCGGTCAAGCCGAGCATCGGGGTCGTGTCGCCCTTTCGCGATCAGGTCGAGGCCATCCGCCAGCGCGTCGCTGGCCTCGACTTGCAGCGCCTGCGCGATTTTCGTGTGCTGGTGGATACGCCCTATGGCTTCCAGGGCGAGGAGCGCGACCTGATGATCGTCAGCTTCGCCCTCGACACCGGTGCCAGCCAGGCCGCGGTGTACCTGAATCGCCCGGACATGTTCAACGTGGCGATCACCCGCGCCCGCGAACGCCAGGTGCTGCTGTTCAGTGGCAACGAGCGCCAACTGCCTACCGACCACCTGCTGCGCCGCTATCTGGAAAGCGCCGCCCAACCGCCTGAGGCGCCCCATCAGCAACCCGAGCAGGACGATTTCGAACGCGCCCTGTGCACCGCGCTGGCGGCCCATGGGGTGGTCACCTGGACGCGCTATCCGCTGGCCGGCCTGCTGCTGGACGTGTTCTGCCAGCGCGGCGACAAGTGCCTGGCCATCGACCTGATCGGCTTCCCCGGCGACGGCGAGGGGTTTCTCGAACTGGAGCGCTACCGCGTGCTGGCGCGCGCCGGCCTGGAGGTCGTGCCGTTGAGCTACGGCCTCTGGAGCCAGGAGCCGGAGCGCGCGCTGCAGGCCTTGCTGCAGCGGCTATAAGCGCTGGCCGGCACTCAGAACGTGTGCCCCAGGTTCAGGTACAGCGCCTTCTCGTTCTCGTCATTGAGGCCGTAGCTGAAGTTCAGCGGCCCCAGCGGCGTCTCGTAGCCCAGAAACACGCTGGCGGCGTTGATGTAGCCGCTATCGAAGGCGTTGTCGTTGTTCCACACCCGACCGCGCTCCAGGGATGCGCCGAGGTAGATCGGAAAATCCAGCGGCAGGAACGAACGTGGGGTCATGCGCCGGTAGTAGACCATCCGCCCGAGGCTGATGTTCTGCCCGGCCAGGGCATCCTGGCGAAAGCCCGACAGCTGCCGCGCGCCGCCCAACTGGAAGCTGGAGGTGACGATTTCGGCGTCATCGAGGGTGCGCCCGTAACGCCCGCCGATCACCAGGCTGTGCGGCCCCTGGCTGAACGCCTTGTCGAGCTTGATCTGCCACTGCCGATAACGATCGTCGGCCCCGAGGCTGGAGTCGTACTGGCGCAGGTTCAGGCTGATCTCCTCGCCCTCGTGGGGAAAATCGACGTTGTCGAGAGTGTCGAAGGCGTACTGCAGCTCGTAGTAGCCCTCGGTAAAACTGAACTCCGGCTGATCGCGCTCGCCGATACGCACCTCGGCGTCGCCCCAGGCCTGGCCCACACCGAAGCGCAACTCACCGTTGTTGGCGATCTGCCGGCCGATGTCGAACCCGTAGCCATAACGTTGCACGCGGTATTCGGCGATCGGATCGTTGTCCAGAACCGACTCGACGTTCCACGCCTCGGCCCGCAGGTTGGGCGCCACGAACCATCGCGAGCCGACGTCGAGTGGCTGGTAGAACTCGCTGAACAGCTCCTGCCGGTCGCCCAGTTGCACCCTGGTGAGCCACTCGGCGCCGAGCCGGTTGATGCCGTTCTTGCGGAAGCTCGCGCCAAGATTGAAGACGCTGTCGCCGTTGAAATCGTCGGAGAGGTTGAGCCCCAGGCGCAGGTAGTCGGTGCCGGTGCGTTTCTCCCGTGCATCGATCACCAGGGTGTTGCGCTCCTCGCTGTTGACCACCCGGTACTGCACCCGCTCGAAATAATCGAGGCCATACAGGGTGCCCATGTCGCGCTGCAGCGTGGCCATGTCCAGCGGCTCGCCGATGGGCTGGCGGATGTAGTTGCGGATCACCTCGTCGCCGACCTTGGAATCGTTGTCCACCTGGATGGCGTGGATCACCGGAGTGCGCTGCTGGGCACTGCGTGCCAGAGTCAGCGCCGGGTTGCCGCCACCGCGGCGCACCAGCTCGGCGAGGCGCGGCTGCAAGGCGCGGGCCGCCTTGTAGCCGGCCTCGATCAGTTCTTCGCCACGGCCGAAATCGGTAACCCCGAAACTGGCCATGTCCGGCTGGACCAGCACGTCGCTGTCGCGCAGGGTCGCCAGCTGCTCCTCGGAATTGCGCCGGGTCATCATGGTGATCGACTGGTTGAGCACGTCGACCACGGTGAGCAGTTCCTTGCGCGGTTTCAACGGCGTGCCGATGTCGACGACGATGACCCGGTCGACGCCCATGTCGCGGGCCACGTCCACGGGAATGTTGTCGACCATGCCGCCGTCGACCAGCAGGCGACCGTCCAGCTCGACCGGCGCGAACACCGCCGGAATCGACATGCTGGCGCGAATCACCTGGGGCAGGTGGCCACTGCGAAACACCACTTTCTGATCGTTGGCGATATCGGTGGCCACGGCGCGAAACGGGATCGGCAGGCGGTCGAAGTCGCGCACGTCGCTGCTGCGCACCAGCAACCGCTCGAGCAGCAACGCCAGGTTCTGGCCCTGAATCACGCCCAGTGGCAGGCCGAGGCTGCCGTCGTCGCGAAAGCTCAGGCGCTGCTTGATGAGGAAGTCGCGGTCATCCTGCTTGCGGCGAAACGGCACGTCGGTGCGCGGTGGATCGTCGGAGAGTACCTGGCGCCAATCCATGGTCAGCGCCACTTCTTCGAGCTCGGCGATGCTGTAACCCGAGGCATACAGCCCGCCGATCACCGCACCCATGCTGGTGCCGGCGATGGCATCGACACGTACGCCCTGCTCTTCCAGTGCCTTGAGCACGCCGATATGCGCCAACCCGCGCGCCGCGCCACCGGACAGCACGACACCGACCTTGGGCTGGGCCTCTTGAGCGACGCCGACAAGGGGAATAAACAGCAGTAGCAGAATGAGCAGACGGCGCATGGCACATCCCTGGCGTTAGGGCGGAGGAGCGCCATTATAGGAGCCTGCCCGCCAGGGATGCGCGCTGCGAAACGTTCGGTTTGCAATCAGTGCAGGCGGCGCGATTCGCCCATGAACGGATCGTGAAAACTGGAGATTTCCGATTGCAGGCGACGATTCTCGCCATAGGCCTCGATGGCGCGGCGGTAACGCATGCGCTGCTCGTCGAGCAGCTTGCGGCGGGCTTTCACCACGCTCTGTTCCGGGTGCAACGCTTCATCCACATGGCGAGCCATGGCAGGTCTCCAGGTTGAATTACGGGAGACCAGCTTCAGCGAAGGCGATGACAGTTTGAGGAAAAAAGCGTGACGCCTGGGTGACCGGTCTCAGGCGCCTTCTTCGTGGGCTTTCACCGACTTGGCCGACAGGCGCAGGCTACGCAGGCTGCGTTTGACGCTCTTGAGGTGGTTGACCAGGCTCGGGCCGCGGGCCATGGCCACCCCCATGGCGAGCACGTCGATCACCACCAGGTGGGCGATGCGCGAGGCCAGAGGCGTGTAGATCTCGGTGTCTTCCTGCACATCGATGGCGAGGTTCACCGTAGCCAGGTCGGCCAGCGGCGTCTGCCCGGGGCACAGGGCGATCAGCGAGGCGCCGGCCTCGCGCACCACGTTGGCGGTGATCAGCAGATCCTTGGAGCGCCCGGATTGGGAAATGCACACCGCCACATCGGAAGGTTTCAGGGTGATCGCCGACATGGCCTGCATGTGCGGGTCGGAATAGGCCGCCGCATTGAGCAGCAGGCGGAAGAACTTGTGCTGGGCATCGGCTGCCACCGCGCCCGAGGCGCCGAAACCGTAGAAATCGATGCGCTGCGCCTTGGCGCACAGGGCGATGGCTTTTTCCAGCGCCACCGGGTCGAGCTTCTCGCGCACTTCGATCAGGGTGTGCAGCGTGGTGTCGAAGATCTTCATGCTGAAGTCGGCGACCGAGTCGTCTTCATGGATCGCGAACTGGCCGAAGCTGGCACCAGCGGCGAGGCTCTGCGCCAGCTTGAGCTTGAGATCCTGAAAGCCGCTGCAGCCGATGGCGCGGCAGAAGCGCACGATGGTCGGCTCGCTGATGCCTACCGAGTGGGCCAGCTCGGCCATGGAGCTGTGCATGACCGCTGCGGGATCGAGGAGCACATGATCGGCCACCTTGAGTTCCGACTTACGCAGGAGGTGGCGTGACTGGGCGATGTGCTGCAACAAATTCACTGGCGGGGACTCGACTGGCAAAGGATGGTTACGCCGGCTGGGGTTGGAGCGCCACGACTCGGTTATGATCGAAGGACGCCGCCGGGCTGTAGTGACCTTGTAGTTATACTACAAGCCTGGCGACCTCGCACGGACAAACCGAATCGGAGTTCCCATGCAGAGCAATTGTTGCGACATGCTGGTTTTCGGCGGCACGGGCGACCTCGCCCTGCACAAGCTGCTACCGGCCCTCTATTACCTGCATCGTGGCGGTCGTTTGCACCGCGACACGCGCATCCTCGCCCTGGCCCGCAGCCCCCACACGCGCACTGCCTACCAGGCCCTCGCCGAGCGCCATTGCCGCGCCCAGGTGGCCCGCGCCGATTTCGATGACGACACCTGGCGCAGCTTCGCCGAACGCCTCGACTACTTCCCCATGGACGCCTCGCAGAGCGCCGACTTCGGCCGCCTGGCCAAGGCCCTGGGCAATGATCGGGAGCGCGTCAGGGTCTATTACCTGGCCACTGCACCGGACCTGTTCGAAGCCATCGCCTCGCACCTCAAGGTCGCCGGCCTGGCTGGCGCAGGTGCGCGCATCGTGCTGGAAAAACCCATCGGCCATTCGCTCGCGTCCGCCCAGGCGATAAATGCCGGCATCGGTGCGATGTTCGATGAATCCCAGGTGTTTCGCATCGACCACTACCTGGGCAAGGAGACCGTGCAGAACCTGATGGCGCTGCGTTTCGCCAACGCCCTGTTCGAGCCGGTGTGGCGGGCCGGGCACATCGACCATGTACAGATCAGCGTGTGCGAAACCCTGGGTGTGGAAAACCGCGGCGCCTACTACGACAACGCCGGAGCCATGCGCGACATGATCCAGAACCACCTGCTGCAGCTACTCTGCCTGGTGGCCATGGAGGCACCGGTGCGCTTCGATGCCGAGTCGGTACGCAACGAAAAGGTGAAGATCCTCGAAGCTCTCAAACCCATCACCGGCCAGGACGTTCGCGACAAGACCGTGCGTGGCCAGTACACCGCCGGCAAGATCGGCGGTCAGGAAGTGCCGGCCTACTATTTCGAGAAGAACGTCGACAACGACAGCGATACCGAAACCTTCGTCGCCGTGCAGGCCGAGATCAACAACTGGCGCTGGGCCGGCGTGCCCTTCTATCTGCGCACCGGTAAACGCCTGGCTCGCAAGACCTCGGAAATCCTCATTCAATTCAAGCCGGTACCGCATCAGCTGTTCGGCAACGGCCAGGCCAACCAGCTGCTGATCCGCCTGCAACCCGAGGAGCGCATCAGCCTGCAGTTGATGGCCAAGAACCCGGGCAAGGGCATGCGCCTGCAACCAGTCGAGCTGGATCTGAACCTGGCCGATGCCTTCAACAAACAGCGGCGCTGGGAGGCTTACGAACGGCTGTTGCTGGACGTCATCGAAGGCGATTCGACGCTGTTCATGCGCCGCGACGAGGTCGAGGCGGCCTGGCAATGGGTCGACCCGATCATCAAGGGCTGGCAGCAGCACTACCAGAGCCCGCGTCCCTATGCGGCAGGCAGCAATGGCCCGGAACAGCTCCAGCATCTTTTGGAGCGACATGGCCGACAGTGGATAGAAGAGTCGGAATAAGCCAAGTTAGCGGGCTGATACTTTCAGCCCGCGATTTTATGCAACCCGCCAATTAAAGCCATTAGTTGTAAGCCTTTTGCTATTGGTAGCGACCGATAAACCTGTCATCCGACCAAAATGTCTGAACTCATCTTCCATGCAGAGATGTATAAATAAGTTCAATTATTTCGAATAAATCAGCGCCCGCCATGATAGATAAAATTCATTAAAACCTGAACTCATTTTACAAATAACTATAACAATATAAAACAATGCTTTGCGCCATTTTCCCTAACTACAGATGACTAGTTATTTCGTTTTAAATAACTTAATAGCATTCGCAATTTATTTTTAAGTTCTAAACGTTATTATTTTTTACTTTCCAAACCCCTCTCCACCGCTAAGTTGAAAACTTGTCGAGTTCCATCCAGCGCCATTTCATATCGAAATTGCCTGTGCAGAAAAGCAACTCGCTGAAGTTTCAAATTAGACAAAGGGAGATGCTTCATGGCAGTACAGGCGAAAGTCGCGCCCATTGGCCAACAGGTCACTCAGGCAACCGAGCAGGTGGTCAGCAATACGCTGCCATTGTCCGAAAGCAGCCATGTAGCGCTCAATATCTCCCCCGAGGCAGTCACCAGCTATACCCGCGAAGGATCGGATCTCATCGTGCAGATGCAAAACGGTGAGGTGCTGCGCATCGGCAATTTCTATGCAGCCGCCGAGCAACCCAGTCAGCTCTATCTGGTAGGCGAAGAAGAGCAGTTGGTCGCTGTGGATCTTTCCCAGGCCGCGGCAAGCGACGGCATCCTCGCCGCCTCCTACGCATCCGAAGGCACCCTTTCCGGCTTCACATCGTTAACGTCGGTGGCCGGCGCCGCAGGCGGCACGCTTGGGTTGGGCACGGGGGCGATCATCGGTGGCGTGGCCATTGCCGGCGGCGTCGCCGTGGCGGATGAAATCGACCGGCGCAGCGATAGCGGTAGCAACGATGGTGGTAGCTCGCAGCCGCCCGTCGATCCTGTGGATAACCAACCGCCGGCCGCTGCGACCAACCTGCAGCTCAGCCAGGACAGCCGGTTCCTCACCGGCAACGCCGAACCCAATGCCACCATCAGAGTGGACGTGAACGGCACGGCCTACACGGCGACTGCCGATGAAAACGGCAACTTCACCGTTACGTTCGCCTCACCGCTGACCGGTGGCGAAACCATCACCGTGGTGGTCGTGGATGCTGCGGGCAATGCCAGCACACCGGCAACGCTGAATGCGCCGGCGGTTGCCCAACCTTCGACGGTGGAGCCCAGCAACGGCGAGGAGCTGAGCGGCTCGGCAACACCCTTCTCGACGATTACCTTGATGCGCCCAGATGGCGAAGTGCTCGCCGTGACCACTGTCGATGCCAATGGCAACTGGTCGTGGACCCCGTCACCGGCCTTGCCCGATGGCACCCTGATCGACATGCATACGGTAGCGCCTGGTGGTTTTCGGCCTCCGGTGATCCGCATCGTCATCGACAAGACGCCCCCAGCAGCACCCACCGTCGAGGCCAGCAACGGCGCTCAGCTCGTCGGCACAGCCGAAGCCAATAGCACCGTCAAGATCACCATCAATGGCAACACCTTTTCCGTCACCGTGGCGGCAGACGGCACCTGGTCTTATCAACCCGGTTCCACGCTGCCCGACAATACGTCCGTCACCATCACCGCCACGGATCGCGCTGGCAACGTCAGCCAGCCGACGTCCCTGACGATCGACGGGCAAGCGCCGAATCCGCCGACCGTCGGCAACAGCAATGGCACGGTATTCAGCGGTACCGCGGAAGCAGGCAGCACGGTCATCCTGAGCAACGCCAATGGCGTCATCGGCCAGGCGCTGGTCGATGTCAACGGCAACTGGCATTTCACTGCCAGCCCGGCGATCGCCAATGGCGGCGAGGTGAGCGTGGTGGCCCGTGACGCGGCTGGCAACACCAGCCTGCCGCAAACGGTGGTGGTGGATAACGCATTGCCCAACGCGCCAGTGATCGCGACAAGCAACGGTACGGTGATTTTCGGCACGGCGGACGCCGGCAGCCTGGTCATCGTCAGCGCGAACGGCACCGAGATTGGCCGCGCCACGGCCGGCCCCAATGGCGCCTGGTCGATTACACCATCATCTGCCCAGCCAGACGGCACGGTCATCACCGCTGTCGCCAGCACCTCTGCCGGTACCAGCGCCGCTACGACGCTGATCATCGACGCCGCGCAGCCGCTGCCGCCCGAAGTCCAACCAAGCAACGGCACCGAACTGAGCGGCACGGCCGAGCCCGGTGGCAAGATCATCCTCATCTACAACAATGGCGACCTGATCGGCCAGACCGTCGCCGATGCAAACGGCAACTGGAACTTCATCCCCACCACGCCGCTTGCCGATGGCGCCAACGTCGAAGTCGTGGTGCGCGATGCTGCCGGCAACACCAGCGATCCCACTGCGGTACAGATCGACCGGACGCCGCCTGCCGCTCCTCAGGTCGACCCAAGTAATGGCAGCGCACTGAACGGCAGCGCCGAGGCTGGCAGCACCGTGGTGATTACCGGCCCGGGGGGAATCGTCATCGCCGAGGTGATAGCCGACGGCAATGGCGAATGGAGCTTCATACCGGATGCACCGCTGGGCAATGGCACACCGCTGACCATCAACGCCCGCGACCCGGCCGGCAACGTCAGCCCACCCGGCACCGTGGTGATCGACGCCCAGGCACCAGCAGCGCCTACATTGAATCCCACCAACGGCCAATTGCTGAACGGTACTGCCGAGCCTGGCAGTACGGTAATCATCCGCATCGGGACGATAACGGCCACCGTGATCGAGGTGCTCGCGGACGCGAACGGAAACTGGAGCCATACCCCTAGCGGGCCGTTCACCAATGGCACCACCCTCGAGATCAGCGCCCGAGATGCCAGCGGCAACGAAAGCGCTTCCACGACCGGCAGCATCGATACCGTTGCGCCCGCGACCCCAGTGATAAACCCCAGCAACGGCGGCCTGCTCAGCGGTACCGCCGAGCCTGGTAGCACCATCACGATCAGCGTGCCCGGCGCCCCCGCCCAGACCACGACCACCAACGTCGATGGTATCTGGACGTTCACACCGGCAACGCCAATTGCCAATGGCACGAGCGTCACCGTCACTGCTACCGATGCGGCCGGTAACCAGAGCCCCACCGCCAGCCAGACAGTCGATGCCACGTTGCCGGCGAGCCCGACCATCGAGCCGAGCAACGGCAGCCTTTTCAGCGGTACGGCCACGGCAGGCGCGCTGGTGGTGCTGACCGGTCCTGGCGGCGTTGCGTTGGGCCAGACCATCGCCGACAGCAATGGCAACTGGACGATCACGCCGCCCACCCCACAGCCCAACGGCACCAGTGTCAGCGCGACGGTGGTCACCAATGGCGCCAGCAGCGCGCCAGCCACCACGGTGACCGACAACGTCGCGCCGTCGGTACCCACGCTGCAACCCAGCAACGGCAGCCTGCTCAGCGGAACGGCCGAAGCCGGCAGCACGGTGATTCTGACCGGATCGGGCGGCGCCGTTATCGGCCAGGCGATCGCTGACGCTCAAGGCAACTGGAGCTTTCAGCCGGCCACACCGCTGGCCAATGGAACGGTGGTGAACGCCAGCGCCCGCGATGCGGCGGGCAACGCGAGCGGGACGGTCAGCACCACGGTGGATAACCTCGCGCCTCAAGCGCCGGTCGTCCAGCCGAGCGACGGCACACAGTTGACCGGTACCGCCGAAGCCGGCAGCACGGTGATCATCAGCGATGCCAGCGGCCGCGTGATCGGCCAGGCGACTGCCGACGCCAACGGCAACTGGTCGCTGACCCCCTCGCCAGCGCTGGCCGACAATGCCAGCCTCAGCGTGGTGGCCCGCGACGCCGCCGGCAATACCAGCGCACCTGCCAGCCTGACCATCGATGCAGCCGCGCCCTCGGCGCCCATCATCGAGCCCAGCAACGGCATCGTCCTGCGCGGGCTCGCCGAACCGGGCAGCACCGTCATTCTGCGCGACGGCGCCGGCAACCTGATCGCCGAAACCACGGCAGCGGCCGACGGTACCTGGAGCACGACACTCACCGCACAACTCCCGGACGGCACCCGCGTCACCGCTACGGCGACGGACGCCACGGGCAATATCAGCCCGGCCGCCTCCCTGACCGTCGACGGCGTGCCACCAGCGGCGCCCGCTATCAACCCCAGCAACGGTTCACAACTGAGCGGCACCGCCGAGCCTGGCAGCACGGTGATTCTTACCGGTGCAAATGGCGCGGTGCTCGGCCAGGTCACCGCCGACGCAGGCGGCACCTGGTCGTTCACGCCAGCCAACGCCTTGCCCAACGGCACCCAGGTCAACGCCGTGGCCCGCGACGCGGCCGGCAACACCAGCGCGTCCAGCAACGTAGTAACCGACAGCCTCGCACCGGCGGCGCCCAGCATCGTGCCCAGCAATGGCGAGCAACTGAGCGGTACCGGCGAAGCCGGCAGCCTGCTGATCATCAGCGTGAACGGTGTGGTGGTCGGCCAGGTGCAGGTCAACGCCCAAGGCACTTGGAGCTTCACACCCGACACAGCGCTGGCGAACGGCGCCGCGGTCAGCATCGTCGCCCATGACCCGACCGGTAACCAGAGCGCTGCGGTCGGCATCACCATCGATGCCGTGGCGCCCAACACGCCCACCATCCAGCCCAGCAATGGCAGCCAGCTCAGCGGCAGCGCCGAAGCCGGCAGCACCGTCATCCTCACCGGACCCGGCGGCGTCGCCATCGGCCAGACGACGGCCGACGCCAGTGGCAATTGGTCCTTCACGCCGCCGAGCCCGCTGCTCGATGGCACCCAGGTCAGCGTGGTGGCACGTGACGCCGCCGGCAACACCAGCCAGCCCGGCAGCACCGTTGTGGATGCTCAGCCTCCTGCCGCACCGACGATCTCACCAAGCAGCGGGTCGGGCGTGTTGAGCGGCACTGCCGATCCCGACAGCACGCTGTCGCTGACCATCGGCAATGCCGCGCCGGTAACGGTCCAAGTCAACGCGGACGGCACCTGGAGCTATCCGATCAACGGCCAGTTGGCCAATGGCACCCAGGTTTCCGTGGTGGCCCGCGATGCGCTCGGCAACGCCAGCCCGGCGGCCATTACCACTATCGATGCCCAAGCCCCAGCCGCACCGGTAATCGACCCCAGCAATGGCACCCAAGTGACCGGCACTGCCGAAGCCGGCAGCCTGATCACCATCACCGGCCCCAATGGCTTCAGCCAGACCACCACCGCCGATGCCAACGGCAACTGGTCGATCACCCCGGCCAGCGCCCTTGCCAATGGCGCCCGGCTGACGGTGACGGCCACCGACGCCGTGGGCAATCAGAGCCCACCGGCCAGCGTGACGGTAGATGCGACCCTGCCACCGCGCCCGACCATCGAGCCCAGCAACGGTGGTGAGCTCAGCGGTACTGCGGTACCGGGGGCCACCGTGCAACTGACCGACGGGGCGGGCGCCGTCATCGGTCAGGCCATCGCCGACGCCCAAGGCAACTGGGCCTTTACCCCGCCGACGCCGCTGGCCAACGGCACCACCGTCAACGCCACGATCACGGTGTCCGGCCTGAGCAGTGCGCCGGCCTCCACGGTGATCGACAGCGTCGCCCCCAATGCCCCGACCATCGCGCTCAGCAATGGCACGCAACTCAGCGGTACCGCCGAAGCGGGTGCCACGGTGATTCTTACCGGATCGGGCGGCGTCAGCATCGGCCAGGCGACCGCGGACGCCAATGGCAACTGGACCTTCACACCCACACCCGCCCTGGCCGATGGCCTGGTGGTGACCGCCGTGGCGCGGGACGCCGCCGGCAACAGCAGTGGCCCGGCCACCACGACCATCGACGCACAGCCGCCAGCCACCCCAACGATCGATGCCAGCAATGGCGTGCGGGTCACCGGCACCGCCGAAGCGGGCATTACCGTGGTAGTCAGCGACGCCAGCGGCCGGGTGATCGGCCAGACCACTGCAGCAGCCGATGGAACCTGGACGCTGTCGCCCTCGCCGGCCTTGCCCAACGGCACGGTGGTCAATGCGGTCGCCCGGGACACGCTCGGCAACACCAGTGGCTCGGCAAGCACCACCGTCGACACCGTGGCGCCGGTCACGCCGACCATTTCACCCAGCAACGGCGTCGAACTCAGCGGCACGGCAGAGGCCGGCAGTACGGTGCTGATCACCGGCCCTGGGGGAGCGACAATTGGCCAGGTAACGGCCGACACGGCGGGCAACTGGAGCTTCAAACCCTCTCCGGCCCTCGCCGACGGCACCGAGGTGACGGTGGTTTCACGCGATGCCGCCGGCAACACCAGCCCATCCGCCAGCACCGTGATCGATGCCCAGGTGCCGGAGCATCCGACCATCAATCCGAGCAATGGCATCTCGCTGAGCGGTACGGCGGAAGCCGGGGCCACCATCATCCTCACCGGCGCCGGTGGCGTGCCGATCAACACCGGCACCATCACGGTCGATGCCGATGGCAAATGGAGCGTTACCCTGAGCCCGGCCTTGCCGGACGGCAGCCTGGTTACCGTGGTGGCCCGCGACACGCTGGGCAACGAAAGCGCGCCGGCCAGCATCCTGATCGACGGCATCGCACCGCTTGCCCCAGTGATCGCGCCGAGCAACGGCCAGCTCATTACCGGCACTGCCGAAGCTGGCAGCACCGTGAAGGTCAGTGCCGGGGGCACCGTGATCGGCGAGGTAAGGGTCGGCGCCAACGGCAGCTGGACACTCAACCCGGACAGCCCCCCAGGCAACGGCACCATCATCACCGCGACGGCGACCGATGCAGCGGGCAACGTGAGTTCACCATCGGCCGCCGTCACCATCGACACCCAGGCACCGCTGCCGCCCACCCTCCAGCCCAGCAACGGCATCGTCCTGAGCGGTACGGCAGAAGCCGGCAGCACGGTGATCATCACTGGTGCGGGCGGTCTCGCCATTGGTCAGGCGGTGGCCGATAGCGGCGGAAACTGGTCGTTCGTGCCACCGGTTGCTCTCACCAACAATACCCAGGTCACCGTGGTGGCCCGGGATGCGTCCGGCAATACCAGCCCAGCGGCGAGCCTGGTGATCGACACCGTACCGCCTGCCGCCCCGATTGTTCAGCCGAGCAATGGCGTGCTGCTCAGCGGTACGGCCGAAGCCGGCAGTACGGTGATCATCAGCGGTCCGGGTGGCGTGGTCATAAAAGAAGTCGTGGTGGGCCCAGGCGGCGCCTGGAGCTTTCCTGTCGGCACGCCCTTGCAACATGGCGCGGTGATCAGCGTCAGCGCTCGGGACGCTGCGGGCAACACCGGCCCGGCCACCGCCATCACTATCGATGCAGTCGCCCCCGTCGCTCCGACCATCGAGGCCACCAACGGCCTGGCGCTGCGCGGCACCGCCGAGGCGGGCAGTACTGTGACGCTGACCGCCAATGGCAACACCATCGCCACCTTGACGGCCGACGCCAGCGGCAACTGGAGCTTCACGCCGGGCACTACGCTGGTCAACGGCATAGTCGTCACTGTCGGCTCGCGGGATGCAGCCGGCAACCAGAGCCCGGTCGCCACCACCACGGTCGACAGTGTCGCCCCATTTGCGCCAGTGATCGCCGCCAGCAATGGCACGCAGTTGAGCGGCACCGCCGAGCCTGGCAGCACGATACGCCTGAGCGTGGGCGGGGTGCAGATCGCCACGGTGGCCGTGGACGCCAATGGCAACTGGCACTACCAACCCACGCTGCCGCTGGCAGACAACACCGTGGTCACGGCTATCGCCGTGGACGCTGCCGGTAACCTGAGCGGCGCCGCCAGCGTGACCGTGGATGACAGCGTGCCCGACTTGCCATCCGTGCAGCCCAGCAACGGCAGCGTACTCAGCGGCACCGCGGAGCCGGGCAGCATCATCACCATCCGCATCGCCGGTCAGGCAGACGTGCAGGTCAGCGCCGATGCCACCACGGGCGCATGGTCACAGGCCTTCTCACCCGTCATCCCCAATGGCACCTCGGTCAGCATCACCGCTACCGATGCCACCAATAACGTCAGCGCGCCGGCCATCGTGGTGATCGACGGCTTGGCCCCTGCTCTACCGACCATCGTGCCCAGTAACGGCACCGTGCTGAGCGGCACGGCCGAAGCGGGCAGCACGGTAATTCTTACCGACTCGGGGGGCGTCGCTATCGGCCAAGCGATCGCCGACGCTCAGGGCAACTGGAGCTTCACACCGCTGGCGCCGCTGACCAATGGCACGCAGGTAAGCGTGGTAGCACGTGATGCTGCCGGTAACACCAGCTCGTCCGCCAATACGACCATCGATAACGTGGCACCTGCCGTCCCGACCATCCAGGCCAGCAACGGCGTGGTGCTGACGGGCATGGCCGAAGCCAACAGCACAGTGATCCTTACCGGCCCCGGCGGCATCCGCATCGGTACGGCGAGCACCGACGGCGCCGGTAACTGGTCCTTCACATCGAGCCCGGCCCTGGCCAACGGCGTGGTGGTGACCGCCGTCGCCCGCGATGCCGCCGGCAATACCAGCGGCTCGGTCAGCACCACGGTCGATGCCGTGGCGCCCAACGCGCCGCTGATCCAGGCGAGCAATGGCGTTTCGCTCAGCGGTACCGCCGAGGCAGGCAGCACGGTGATCCTCACTGGCCCAGGCGGCACGGCCATCGGCCAGACAACCGCCGCGGCCAACGGCACCTGGAGCATCACACCCTCTAGCCCCCTGGCCAATGGCGTGGTCGTCAATGCGGTGGCTCGCGACGCCGCCGGTAACATCAGCGGCTCGAGCAGCACCACCATCGATAGCGTCGCGCCTGCCAACCCGACCATTCAGCCTAGCCGAGGCCTCGTGCTCACCGGCACGGCCGAGGCCGGTAGCACGGTGATCCTCACCGCTAGCAACGGCGCAGTCATCGGGACGACCACCGCTGCCGCCAACGGCACCTGGAGTGTCACGCCGTCGGCACCACTGGCCAATGGCACGGTGGTCAACGCCGTGGCGCGTGATGCGGCTGGCAATACCAGCGGCTCGACCACCACTACGATCGACAGCCAGGCGCCAACTGCACCAAGCAACCTGTTCGTCAGCGCCGACGGCACCCTGCTCACCGGTAGCGCCGAAGCGGGCAGCCAGGTGCGGATCGTGGTCAACGGCAATGTGGCCAACCCGATCACCGTTACCGCCACCGCGGCGGGTACCTTCGCCGCCGTGCTGATCCCGGCATTGGTGGCAGGCCAGGCGATCGCCGTGACCGCAACCGATGCCGCGGGCAACGTCAGCGTGTCGGCCGGCACCAATGCGCCCAACCTGTCGGCACCGATCATCAGCGTGCCGGAAGCACTCGACACCTACATCAACGCGGCCGAGGCCGCCGACGGCATCCAGGTTCGCGTCGGGCTGGCCACAGGCGTGCGCGCCGGTGACACCGTCACCCTCACCTACACCGGTACCGGGGGCTACACCTTCAACCAGACCCATACCGTAACCGCTGCCGAAGCACTCGCCGGCAACGCCGTGGTGTCGGTAGTACCACCGGCCGGAAGTTTTCCACAGGGGGCCGCGTCGGTTACCGCACATATCAACAACGGCGCCAATTCCCAGGCCGCGAACTTCACGGTCGACACCATCGCGCCGTCTTCACCGGTACTGAACCTGGTCGGCAATCTGCTAACCATATCGGGGGAGCCGAACAGCGAGTTGACGGTGCGCATCGATCTCGGCGGCACGGTCGCCACCGCCACGGTCACCGCCAACAACGCCGGGATCGCTTCGGTGAACCTGTTGAGCGGCCTGAGCATCGGCCTGACCTGGGACCAGTTGCTCAGCGCTCAGGTATCGGTATCAGCGCGAGACCAGGCCGGCAACCAGAGCAACGTGGTCGCCCTCGGGCTGGGTACCAACCTGCTGCAGCAGCCGATCACCCTCGGCAACCTGGCGGTGGACGCCAACCTCGGCCTGACTGGATCGAAACTCGGCATCAGCGGCAAGACCGTGGCGGGCGCCGCGCTGGCCGTCGAAGTGCTGACACCGGTCGGCTACATCGGCATAGCGCCACTGGCTGCCGATGCCAACGGCAACTTCTCGATCAACCTGCTCAGCCCCAGCGTGCTCAGCCAGCTTGGCCTGTCGCTGAGCCAGGTGCTCAATCTGGGGGGCGACCTGGCATTGCGAATCACCGCCACATCGGGCGGCAAGACCAGTGGTACGTACACCGTGGACCTCGACCCGCTCGGCTTGCTCGGCCTGACCATCGGCACCGTGCGCGTCGACGGCACGGCAGCCGACGACATCCTCTCCGGCAGCGCCACCATCGCCAATGAACGGATCTTCGCCGGCAACGGCAACGACCTGATTCTCAACGTGGGGGCCGGGGATCGCGTGGACGCCGGGGCCGGCAACGACACCATCCAGATCCGCGCCACCAACTTCGGCAGCATCGACGGCGGCGCCGGCTTCGACACCGTGGTGTTCGACGGCGGCATCGACATCAACTACGGGGCCGCCGGCATCGGCACGTTCAGCAATATCGAGCGCATCGACCTGGGCACCGGTGATTCGGGCAGCACCCTGACGCTGACCGCGGCGGCGGTGGACGCCATGACCGACTCGCGCAACACCCTGCAGATCACCGGCGAGAGCAACGACGTGCTGAACATCGGCAGCAGTGCTGCCAAGACCGGGACGCAGCTGATTGAAGGCATCGTCTACGACGTCTATACCTACGCAAACACCACGTTGCTGGTGGAAGAGAACACGGTACAGGTCGTGGTCAGTTGATAGGGAAATCGTCGTACCGCATGCACACGCCTCATTGTCGATGGGCCGCGCGCCTGGCACTCACCCTGTGGCTGCCGGCGGCGGCCATGGCCATGCCACTGGACCAGGCCGTACGCAGCGGCCTGGCTATCCACCCGCAAGTGCGCGCCGCGGTGGCGGATGCGGCCCGCGCCGAGACCGAGGTGAAGATCGCCAAGGGCGGTTACTATCCGTCGCTGTCGCTGTCCGGCGGCCCGCAGGAGTTCGATATCGGCGAGACCGTCTATGACGTCACCGTCTCGCAGATGCTCTACGACTGGGGCCGCATCGACAGCCAGGTGGACAGCGCCAAGGCGACCCAGCGCCAGCTGTCGGCTACCGCCGAGGTGACCCGCGAAGACGCCGCCCTGGATATCGTCGAAACCTACCTGGACGTGCTGGTCGCGCAGCGCCGTATCGATGCCGTACGCCGGCATATTCGCCTGCTCGACGACATCCGCGGGATGACCGAAGCACGCGGCGCCGATGGTTATTCTGATCGCAGTGAACAGGACCGTGCCGGCCTGGAAATCGCCCGCGCCCAGGAGCAGTTGGCCCTGGAAAAAGGCGCCCTGCTCGATGCCGGCAACCAGTTCGCGCTGCTCGTCGGGGCGCCGCCGGAGGGCCTGGCCGAACCGCGCCCACAGTCCATGCAGCGCTACCTGGCGACCCGTGATTTGCCAGGGCTGATCACCGGCTCGCCGCTCTACCAGCGCGCCCTGGAAGATACCAACCTGGCCCAGGCCGAGCTGCGCGGCACCAAGGCCGCGCTGCTGCCGCAACTGAATCTGGAAGCCTCAGCCACACGCAGAGAGATCGGCGGGCGCCTGCAGAACGATTCGATGGTCAACCTGCGCCTGCGCATGGACACCATCCAGGGCTTGTCCAACTTCCAGCGTCCCACCGCTGCCGCGCAGCGCCTGGAGTCCGCGAGCTGGGGCCAGGACGCCATCCAGCGCGACATTCGCCGGCAGCTGCAGAGCCTGTTCGACATCGGCGATTCGCTGCTCTGGCGCGAACATGCGCTGGCCGTGCAGGTGCGTGATTCCGAGCAGGTCGGCGGCCTGTACCGCGAGCAGTTCGAAGTGGGCCGCCGCGACGTGATCGACCTGCTCACCGTGCAGCGCGAGCGTTTCGAAGCCGAGCGCCAGTTGATCGTCCTGCAGGTCGAGCGCTTGCGCCTGGAATACCGCGCTGCGGCGCAGATCGGCCTGCTCGGCCCCTTGCTGGAGAACGGCCTGAATGGATCCTGACACGCTGACCACGCCGGGCATGAACCAGGACCCGTTGCGCCAGGGCCTGGTGCTGCTATGCCGGCAGCTCGGCCGCCCGGTGACCGACGCCGAGCTGGCCGACGGTATCGCCCTCGAACAGGGCCGCCTGCCGCTGCGCATGGTGCCCCGCGCCCTGCGCCGCGCCGATATCGTCGCCCAGGTCAGCGAAGAAAAGCTGCAGCGCATCGACGATTACCTGTTGCCGGCTCTACTGTTGCTCAAGGACGGACGCTGCGTGGTGCTCGTCGGCCAGCACGGCGAGCAGGCGGAGATCCTCGTGCCGCACAGTGACGGCGGCATGCAGCAATTGCCGATTGCCGACCTGGAGCCGCTGTACAGCGGCATGGCGGTTTTCGCCAAGTGCCGCTATCGGCCGGATGGCCGCGCCGAGGAGTTCGCCAGCCCGACTCGCGAGCACTGGTTCTACGGTGCGCTCAAGCGCCTGCGACGCTCCTATGTGGAAGTGGCCGTGGCAGCCTTCATCGCCAACCTGCTGGCCATCGCCGCCGCCCTGTTTGCCATGCAGGTCTATGACCGCGTGGTGCCCAACGCGGCCTTCGAAACGCTGTGGGTGCTGGCCAGCGGCGTGGCCCTGGCCATCGTGCTGGAAAGCCTGTTGCGCGGGTTGCGCGCCCACCTGCTCACCACCCTGGGCAAGCGTCTGGACCTGCAGCTTTCATCATTGCTGTTCGAGCGCGTGCTCAATACCCGGCTGGGCGCCAAGCCGGCGTCGGTCGGGGCTTTCAGCACGCAGATTCGCGAGTTCGAGTCGGTGCGCGAATTCTTCACCTCATCGAGCGCGGCGGTGATCAGCGACCTGCCTTTCGTGTTCATTTTCCTGCTGATCATCGCCCTGATCGGCGGCCATGTGGTCTGGGTGCCGGTGGTCGCCGCCGTGCTGATGATCCTCCCCGGCCTGCTCGCCCAGGGTCGCCTGGCGCGTTTGTCGCGCCAGAACCTGCGCGAAGGGTCGGTGAAGAACGGCATCCTGCTCGAATCCATCGAACACCTGGAAACGGTCAAGGCCAGCCGCGCCGAAGGCCGCTGCATGCACCTGTGGGAAACCCTCACCGCGCAGCTCGCCGGCAGCGCCATGAAGACCCAGAGCCTGACCTCGGCGCTCAGCTACGGGGTGAGCACCGTGCAACAGCTGTGCTACGTGGGCGTGGTGGTGTTCGGCGTGTACCGCATCAGCGACGGGTACCTGAGCATGGGCGCGCTGGTCGCCTGCTCGATCCTGGCGGCGCGCACCATCGCGCCGCTGTCGCAGATCGCCGGTATTCTCGGCCGCTGGCAACACACCAAGGTCGCCCTCGAAGGCCTCGACCAGTTGATGACCGGCCCGGTCGAGCGCCCGGTCGGGCAGCGTTTCGTGCGCAAGGAACACCTGGCCGGCGACTACCGCCTCGAGCAGTTGCGCCTCGCCCATGACGACGCGCCACCCATCGTCGACATCAACGCCCTGAGCATCCGTGCGGGCGAACGGGTCGCTCTGCTGGGCGGCAACGGCGCCGGCAAATCTACCCTGCTGCGCCTGCTCGCCGGGTTGCTCGACCCGAGCGCCGGGCGGGTGATGGTCGACGACATCAGCCTGACCCAGATCGACCCCGCCGACCGCCGCCGGCATATCGGCTATCTGCCCCAGGACATCGCGCTGTTCTACGGCACCCTGCGCGACAACCTCAACCTGGAGGGCGCGGCGATCAGCGACGAGGAGCTGTTCGAAGCCCTCGACGGCGTCGGCCTCGGCGCCTGGGTGCGCAGCCATCCGCTGGGCCTGGACATGCCCATCCAGGGCAATGCCAGCCTGTCCGGTGGCCAGCGCCAGGCGGTCGGACTGGTACGCGTGCTGGTGCAGGATCCGCCCATCGTGCTGCTCGACGAACCGACATCGTCCTTCGACCAGGCCAGCGAAAAGAACGTGGTCGAATACCTGCAACACTGGGTCAGCGGGCGCACCCTGATCCTGGTGACCCACAAGAAGGTCATGCTCTCGCTGGTCGAGCGTGCGGTGGTGATGCGCCAGGGCCGGGTGATCATGGACGGCGCCCTGGATCAGGTGGTGCAGGACAACGTGGTGAGCGCGCCGCAGGAGCCGAGAGGAGGCAACCATGCCGTCCAATGATCGCCTGCGCCGGCAGCTCGACGATCCGCTGCTGAGCGCCACCCACCCGCTGTTCAGGCCCTTGCTGTGGACGGTGCTGGCCACTGTGCTGCTGTTCATCGGGTGGGCCGCCTGGGCCGAGCTCGATGAAGTGACCCGCGGTGACGGCCGCGTGGTGCCCTTTACCCGCATCCAGAAGATCCAGAGCCTGGAGGGCGGCATCCTCGACCGCCTGCTGGTCGGCGAGGGCGATCTGGTCGAAGTCGGTCAGCCCCTGGTGCGCCTCGACGAGACGCGCTTTCGTACCTCCTTTCAGGAATCAGCCAACCAGTCTGCGGCCCTGCGCGCCACCATCGCGCGCCTGGATGCCGAAGTGCTGGGCAAGGACCGCATCGACTTTGCCGAGGACATCGACCCGACCAGCCCCCTCGCTCGCTCCGAGCAGGAGTTGTTCAAATCCCGGCGCGACAAGCTGCAGGACGGTATCAGTGCGATCAACCGGCAGATCCGCCTGGCGCAGCAGCAGCTCAACCTGGTCGAGCCACTGGTGGCAAAACGCGCCGTGAGCCAGATGGAAGCGCTCAAGCTCAGCCAGGAAATCGCCACGCTCAACGGCAAACTGACCGAGCTGCGCAGCACCTACTTCCAGGACGCCTACACCGAGCGGCAGAGCAAGAAAAGCGAGCTCAGCGCCCTGGAGCCCATCGTCGCGCAGCGCCAGGATCAGCTGCGCCGAACCGAGATCCTGTCGCCGGTACGCGGCCGAGTGAACACCGTGCTGATCAACACCCGCGGCGGGGTGATCCAGCCCGGTGAGCCGATCATGGAAGTGATTCCGGTCGAGGATCAGTTGCTCATCGAAGCCCGTATCAAACCGCGCGACGTCGCCTTTCTGGTACCGGGCATGCCCACCAAGGTGAAGATCACTGCCTACGACTACAGCATCTACGGGTACCTGACCGGCACCCTGGAGCAGATCAGCGCCGACACCATTTTCGAGGAAACGGCCCAGGGCAAGGAGTTCTACTACGAGGTGCTGATCAAGACCGACGGCAGCCAGCTCAAACGCCGTGACGAGATCCTGCCGATCATTCCCGGCATGGTGGCCGAAGTGGACATTCTCAGCGGCAAGCGCACCGTGCTGAACTACCTGCTCAGGCCGCTGCTCAAGGCACAGCTCTACTAGGCCGTCGGATTAATCACAAAGTGCGGTGGAGAGGTGCATTCGCGCGTGCTATTACGAAGTCAGTGGCGCGTGCATCAGGCTTTTGGCAGTCGGCTTCGGGCCGATTTATCCACAGGCCGATCACGCCGCCGGAACGCATGGATCCAACCGCTTTCGGGGATCAGGGAAGTGCCTCACTCAGCTGGTTCTGGCTCGGCTTACAGGCAGCGAGGCGCTGCCGCCGTCGAGTTCTCGATCGCCTTCATCATCTTCTTCCTGATTCTCTACGGGCTGGTCGGTTACAGCATCCCGTTTCTGCTTGGCGCCACCTATCAGGAACTGGCTACCGAAGCCCTGCGTGACGCCATCCGCTCGCCCGACACCCGCGCCCCGTCACCCGAACAGATCGTCCTGTATCAACAACGTGTGCAGCAGAGCGTGCGCAATTCGTGGTTGCCGCAAGCCTGGGCGCAACCGTGCGAGGGTTACGACGGCTTCCTGAAAACCGGGGCGGTGTGGAGCGTGTGCGTGCGCCATGACGACCCGGAAAGCATCATGCCGCCCTTCTCGATTCTCGGCTGGAAGGTGCCTCAGTTGCCGGACGAGATCCGCGGCGAGGCGAAAATCCGTCTGTACAGCAATGGCGCGGGGGGCTGAGCATGCGCCGCTATGGTCCCGACCGTTACCGCCAGCGAGGCGCCTTCAGCATGCTGAGCGCGGCGACTCTGGTCATGGCCATCCTGTTTCTGGCCCTGGTGATCGACAGCGGCCGCCTGTACCTCGAGCAGCGCAACCTGCAGAAGCTGGCGGACACCGCGGCTCTGGAATCCATATCGCGGCTCGCCTCCGGCAATTGCTCGCTGGATACTGCCCTTGCCCAGGTCTATGCCGTGGAGAATGCCGCGTCCTATGGTTTCGTCCAGGGCGCCGGGCGCGCGCTGAGTTCGTCCTGCGTGAGCGTTTCGATCGTCGACGGCCTGCGCGTTCCAGTCGCCGACGCCGCCGATGGCCGGGCGGTTCGCGTGGTCACCAGCAGCCAGGTACCCGCCAGCATCGTGGTGCGCACCGGCAGCCTGTTCGGGCTGACCGGCAGCGACAGCGTAAGGCTGCAAGCCATTGCCGTGGCCGAGAAAGACAGCGACCCGCTGACGGTCTTCAGCGTCGGCGCGCAATTGCTGGATCTCAATGCCAACGGGCTGGTGCCGAGGTTACTCACAGCCGCCGGTGCGAACGTCAGCGCGCTGACGGTGCTCGATTCCCAGGGCCTGGCGAACGCCCAAATCACCCCCGCCGGCTTGCTGCAGGCGCTGGGAGTGGACGTCGGCATCAATCAGTTGAGGGCGCTTACGCCTGAAGGCCTGGCGAACCTGGTGGATACCCGGGTCGGCGCGGTAGGCATCCAGCGGCTGGTCGACGTTTCGGCCAACCTGATAGATCACGACCAGGCACTGGCCGCCGATATCAGGGCACTGGGCGCGACACTGGCGAACACGCAGTTGAAAGATGCCACGGTGAACCTGTTGGCGACCGAAGATCGTCCCGGCCTGCTCAAGCTGATAACCGGCCCCGGCCAGGCCGTGGGCTCTGCCCTGGACGCCAGGCTGGCGCTGGGCGAGGTGTTATCCACAGGCCTGGTGACTGCGGTTCAGGGGCGTGGATTGCTGGTGGATGAGCTCAATCTTCTCGGCGCAGTGAAGCTGAAGCTCGGCGTCGTGGAGCCACCGGCCATTGGCATCGGGCCAGTGGGCACCACGGCCTTTAATGCACAGACTCGCCTGCACATCGATATCGACAGCAACAATGTGCCCCTGGCGAGCTCTCTGCTCAATTTGCTCGGCACTTCGATCAAGCTGCCGATAATCATCGATCTGGTCAGTGCCAAGGGCGAGCTAACCGCCATCGACTGCTCGCGCGCCGAGCCCGAGGCGACCATCGAAGTCGAGTCCACGGTCGGCAACATCTGCATCGGCGAGATGCCCGGCGGCGCGATGTGGTCGACCCGGGCCAGTTGCACCGAGTCCACCATTCAGGAGACCAGTATCGTCAGGCTGCTGAACGTCGACCTGATCAAGGGCAAGGCCGTCGTGCCTCTGATCGCCACCGGCAACAATCCCGTGCGGGACGAACTGACCCTCGCTGAAGATGAATCCGAAATCACTCAAGTCAATAATCTGAAGATTGGCGATTCGGTCGCCAACCTGCTCTCCCAGGTCAGCCGAATGATCGGTGTCGGCGCGCCCAAGGACGCCAATGGCTATCCCCGCCTCACATCTGGCCAAGCAACTGAGATCGCGGACAAATACCTGGCCACCTACCCCAACAAGGACGCCATTCGCGCCGCCATGAAAGCGGACGGGCTGACCTGGCCCCGCCCGGTAGCACTGTTGCTGGACACGACGATGCCCGACGAGTGGCACAACAAATTGCTGCTGAACAACTGCACCACGAACAAGATGCAATGCCGCACCGAACTGATTTCCTCGTTGCAGACGCAACCGCAGGGCGGCCTGCTCAGCAGTGTCCTTACCGGCCTGGCCTCGTCCCTCGGCTTGAGCAGTAACTCCCAACCCCTTCTGCTCACCATCCTCAATCCGGTTCTCGATGCGCTCAAGCCCGTGCTCAACGCCGTGGGCAGTGCCGTCAGCAGCCTGCTCACCAACCTCGGCCTCGATCTCGGAAAAAGCGAAATCAAGGTACACAGCATCAGCTGCGGCATCCCGCAGTTGATTCGCTGAGGTGAGCGATGAAACGTCCAGGGAAAAGCAGCCAGCTGGGCGCCGTGGCCATCGAGTTCGCCATGTTGTTCGCGGTGTTCTTCGTGGTGGTGTACGGGATCATCGCTTACAGCATTCCGATGCTGTTACTGCTGACCTTCAAGCAGGTCAGCGCCGATGCCGCCCGCGCGACGTTGCAGGTCGACCCGGGCAATGCCGCCTACACTCAGCTGATCAGCCGGGAAGTCACGGCGGTCGTGCAACGCAGCTGGCTTCCGGAAAGCTGGCGCGGTGGCAATTGCCCGGCGCCCGAGCAGGACGCCGCCGGCCTGAACTGGAGCCCGTTGCCAGGCTCTGATGGCCAGCCGTCCTACGGCAACATCGCCCTCGACAGTCGCGACCCGACCGCACCGCGCTACGTGCTGCACGTCTGTCTGCAACGCGGCTACAACCACGACGGGCCCAGCGACCAGCGAGCCATCGTGCCCACTCTGCGGCTGCTGGGGATAACGATCCCCAGCCTGCCCGAGGACAACGGTGAAGTGGTCATCCGTGGCGCCACCACCGTCACCCTCTGAGCGGGGCCCTGATCAGGCGCCGATTACACCGCCATCGTCACGGGTGATGACCACCACCGTCGAGCGGGGATGCACGCCAGCCTGGTGATCCGGGAAGCTCGAGCCGCCCTCTTCGCCCGGGTGCTGGATGCCCACGAACATGCTCTTGTAATCCGGCGAGAAGGCCAGGCCGGTCACCTCGCAGCCGACCGGGCCGACCATGAAACGACGGATCTCGCCGGTGTGCGGGTCGGCGCAGAGCATCTGGTTATTGCCCATGCCGGCGTAGTCGCCCTTGTTGCTGTATTTGCCGTCGGTCTGGATCCACAGGCGGCCGCCACTGTCGAAACCAACGCCATCCGGGCTGTTGAACATGTTGTCGGCGTTGATCGCATGGCTACCCGCCTGGGGCGTTCCGGCATGCACCACCGGGTTGCCGGCAACCACGAACAGATCCCACTCGAAATCCATGGCGGCAGCGTCGTCAGCGTGCTCGCGCCAACGCAGAATCTGCCCGTACAGGTTGTTCGCCCGCGGGTTCGGGCCGCTGACCGGCTGCCCCGGCTCACCGCGCTTGCTGTTGTTGGTGAGGGTGCAGTAAACCTGGCCGTCCTTGGGGCTGACGGTGATCCACTCGGGGCGATCCATGCGCGTGGCGCCGACGTGGGTGCCGGCCTGCCGCGCGCGAATCACCACCTCGGCCTGATTGGCGAAGCCATGCTCGGCGGTCAGGCCATGCTTGCCGGCGGTCAGCTCGATCCAGCGGCCGCGGCCTTTCGGGTGATCGGCATCACCGTTGCCCTCGTCGAAACGCGCCACGTAAAGCGTGCCCTGATCGAGTATATGGCGATTGGCCTTGGCATTGCTGCGGTCCAGGCGGTCGCGGGTGATGAACTTGTAGATGAACTCGCCACGCTCGTCATCGCCCATGTACACCACCACGCGGCCATCGCGTGTTGTGGTCAGCGCCGCGTTCTCGTGCTTGAAACGGCCCAGGGCAGTGCGCTTGATCGGCTTGGCTTGCGGGTCGAACGGGTCGATCTCGACGATCCAGCCGTGGCGGTTCAGCTCGTTAGGGTTCTTGGCAATGTCGAAGCGTGGGTCGAAGCGGTGCCACTCGTTCTCGGCACTCGCGTGCAGCACGCTGAAACGCTTCTGATCAGGGCTGAATTGCAGGTTGGCATCACTGCTGCCAAAGCAGTCGCTGAAGTTCTCTTCGCAGGTCAGGTAGGTGCCCCAGGGCGTCTGACCGCTGGAGCAGTTCTGGAAGGTGCCGAGCACTTCGATACCGGCCGGGTCGGCCTCTGTCTTGAGCAGCTCGTGGCCCCGTGCCGGGCCGCTCACCTCGATCGGCAGGTTGCCATGCACACGACGGTTATAAGGCGAGCCCTGCACGAAGCCCCAGCCGGCACCACTGCGCCGCACCTCGATCACCGTCACGCCCTCGGCGTTCTGCGCCTTGCGCACGTCCTCGGCGGATTTCGGCAGGCCGCCATGGGCCAGCAGATAACGATAATTCACGTATTCGTTGTTGATGGCCATCAGCGCGCGGTCGGGGTCGCCAGGCCAGGGGAAGAAGCTCATGCCATCGGTGTTGTCACCGAACTGCAGCAACTGTTCAGCCGCGCTGTTGCTGCCATCGCCCTTGAAGGCCGGCCCGCCGGCCTGCAAAGGCTGGCCCCAGCTGATCAGCGGGCGGAACGAATAGCCCGGCGGCAGGGTGATGGTATCGGCCGTGGAGGCCGCCAGGTTGGCGAAACCCAGCAGAGGGCTGGGGACCGTGGCACCGATCGATTCGGCCAGTACGCTACGGCTCAGCAAACCGCCGCCAAGAAACAACGCTGCGCCGGTCAGCGCTCCGGCACCGATGAAACGGCGACGGGAAAGGGTCAGGCGTTCGAGGTCGGTCAATTGATCATCATGCATCACGGCGCTCCTGCGTTCTTCTGATGCGCAGGGACGCTAGGCAAGTTTGATGACGATTGGATGACGAAACCGCTAAATGCTCTTCTCATCACGGGGCTGTGAATTAATGGACAGCCATGCACAATTATCGTGATTCAAGCTGTGGATAAGCTGGTAGCGAGTTGCTGGGCGCTTAGTGCCCCGCCCTCTACGATTAATTGCTCAGTAATTGATCACATGCTCCTAGGTTATGCACAGATGTCTTGGATAAAATCTCTTATCACCTGTGGATATAGCTATGAAAGCCAGTAAAGACGCTGCTCATGGCTTTTCTGATCAATTCTTGACCAATAAGAATGGTCACAGCCCCGATGAACGAGCTGGGCAATAGTACACGGGAACTATATGATTCATATACGAAACGTATAGAGGCTTGACCATGGGTATCGTCAATATCGAAGACGAGCTGCACGACCAGATTCGCCGAGCAAGCAGCGTGTCGCACCGCTCCATCAATGCTCAGGCCGGGTTCTGGATTCGCATCGGCATGCTCTGTGAAATGAATCCGACCCTGAGCTTCAACCAAGTGATGGCCGCCGAGCTGCGTGCTGCCGGGGTATCGGCGCCCGGCCTGGCGAACGCGTCATGATCAAGACGCCGGAGGAAATTACCCTGATGGCCGAGGCCGGCCAGTTATTGGCCTCGGTCTTCACTCACCTCGATCAGCTGGAGCTGTGCGGGATGTCGACCCTGCAGGTCGACGGCATTGTGGATAACTTCATTGTCCACAACCTCAAGTCACGCCCGGCCAGTAAAGGCCAGTACGGTTTCGCCTATTCGCTCAACGCTTCCATCAACCAAGTGGTGTGCCACGGGGTGCCGAGCGCCAAAGACGTATTGCAGAACGGCGACCTGGTGAATTTCGATATCACTCTGGAAAAGAACGGCTATATCGCCGACTCCAGCAAGACCTACCTGATCGGTAGCGTTTCGCCGGAAGCAGAGCGCCTTACCCGCGTGACCTACGAGGCGCTATGGAAAGGTATCGCGGCGGTACGACCCGGCGGCCGGCTGGGCGACATTGGCCATGCCATCGAACGCCACGCCCGCGCCCACGGCTATTCGGTGGTACGTGAGTATTGCGGTCATGGCATCGGCAAACAGATGCATGAAGCACCGGAAGTGCTGCACTGGGGCAAGGCTGGAACCGGCCTGACCCTGCGCGAAGGCATGACCTTCACCATCGAGCCGATGATCAACCAGGGCAAGCCCGGTACTAAAACCTTGCGTGACGGTTGGACGGTAGTCACCAACGATGGGCTGCTGTCCGCGCAGTTCGAGCACACCGTTGCCGTCACCGCCGATGGCGTCCGCGTGCTGACCCTGCGACCGGATGAGACGCCGCTGCGCTGATACAGGTTTAACGTCAAAGCCGGCCGGTCTACCTATTCAGCCGGTGGCCGCATAAGTTCAATCAGCTATCCAGCCTGACCAGCACCCAAGGCAGCATCAGTTGGGTCAGCGGCCCAATGCCAAAGGCGAACAGCAGGGTGCCGATGCCCAGCACCTTGTAGCCGGCGAGCAAGGTGCCGACCAGCAGCACGGCCAGTTCGATGGCGGTGCGCATGGAGCGCAACGAATAACCGGTTACCCGATGCAAGCCGGTCATCAGGCCGTCACGCGGGCCACGCCCCAGCTGGGCGCCGATATACAGTGCCGAGCCGAAACCGCAGAGCAGCACGCCTCCCAGGGTCAGCAGCAGGCGCCAGACGAAGCCTTCCGGCGCCACCAGCATCTGCAGGGTGAAGTCCGCCACCACGCCGATCACCACTGCGTTGGCGATGGTGCCGAGGCCGGGAATCTCCCGCAGCGGAATCCACAGCAGCAGCACCAGGAAGGACACGCCCACCACGATCCAGCCAAAGCTCAACGGCAGCAACTTGGCCAGCCCGACATGCAGAGCATCCCAGGGCGACAGCCCCAGGTTGCCGCGGATCATCATCGCCATGGAAATGCCGAAGAAGGCCAGGCCGACGAACAGCTGCAGCAGACGCTGTGGCAGGTGGCCGGCACGCAGTTGGGCGAGTGGCCCGAGCTGGGCCAGCGCAGCCTTGTCGCCCATCACTCCACCGTGACCGACTTGGCCAGGTTGCGTGGCTGATCGACGTCGGTGCCGCGCAGCACGGCAACGTGGTACGACAGCAGCTGCAGCGGCAGGGTGTAGAGAATCGGTGCCAGGGCGTCGTGGATGTGCGGCATGTTCACCACGTGGGTGCCTTCGCCATTGCTCATGGCGGCGCTGGCATCGGCGAACACGATCAGTTCACCACCACGGGCGCGAACCACCTGCAGGTTGGACTTCAGCTTGTCGAGCAGCTCGTTGTTGGGCGCCACGGTAACCACCGGCATATCGGCATCGACCAGGGCCAGCGGGCCGTGCTTGAGCTCACCCGCCGGATAGGCCTCGGCGTGGATGTAGGAGATTTCCTTGAGTTTGAGCGCCCCTTCCATGGCCACCGGGTACTGGGCGCCGCGGCCGAGGAACAGGGTGTGGTGCTTCTCGGCGAACAGCTCGGAAACCTTCTCGACGATCTTGTCCATCGCCAGGGCTTCATCCAGCCGCGCCGGCAGGCGACGCAACTCGTCCACCAGCTCGGCGGCGATGCCCTTTTCAAGCGTGCCTTTGACTTGGCCGATGGCCAGGGTCAGCAACATCAGGCCGACCAGCTGGGTGGTGAAGGCCTTGGTCGAAGCCACGCCAATTTCGGGGCCGGCGTGAGTCAATAGGGTCAGGTCGGACTCACGCACCAGCGAGCTGATGCCGACGTTGCAGATCGCCAAGCTGGCCAGGTAGCCGCCATCGGCCTTGGCATTACGTAGCGCGGCCAGGGTGTCGGCCGTTTCGCCGGACTGCGAGATGCTGACGAACAGGGTGTCCGGCTGCACCGCGACACGGCGGTAGCGAAACTCGCTGGCCACCTCGACCTGGCAGGGAATGCCCGCCAGCCCTTCGAGCCAGTAGCGGGCGACCATGCCGGCGTGATAACTGGTGCCGCAGGCAACGATCTGCACGTTGCGCACCTTGGCGAACAGCTCGGCGGCCTGGGGGCCAAAGGCCTGCACCAGCACATGGTCGCTACCGAGGCGGCCTTCCAGGGTGCGCTGCACGACCTTGGGCTGCTCGTGGATTTCCTTGAGCATGAAGTGGCGGAACACGCCCTTGTCGGCCGCATCGGCACCTTCGTGGTACTGCACGGCTTCTCGTTGCACTACGTCACCGTTGGTATCCCAGATCTGCACGCTGTCGCGCTGGATTTCGGCGATATCGCCCTCTTCCAGGTACATGAAACGGTCGGTGACCTGGCGCAGGGCGAGCTGGTCAGAGGCGAGGAAGTTCTCGCCCAGGCCCAGGCCGATCACCAGCGGGCTGCCGCTGCGCGCGGCGAGCAGACGATCCGGGTTGGCCGCACTGATCACCGCCAGGCCGTAGGCGCCGCGCAGCTGCTTGACCACCGCCTTGAGGGCGTCGGCCAGGTCGCTGTGGCTTTTCAGGGTGTGAGCGAGCAGGTGCACGATGACTTCGGTGTCGGTATCCGAACTGAAAGTATAACCCAGGCCCTGCAGTTGCTCACGCAACGGGCCATGGTTCTCGATGATGCCGTTGTGCACCACCGCCAGTTGGTCGCCGGAAAAGTGTGGGTGGGCATTGTTTTCGGTCGGCACGCCGTGGGTGGCCCAACGGGTGTGGGCGATACCCAGGCGGCCCGGCAGTGGTTCGCTATCCAGCGCCGCTTCCAGTTCGCTGACCTTGCCGACGCGACGACGGCGCTGCAGGCTGCCCATGTCATCGAGCAGCGCCACACCGGCGCTGTCATAGCCGCGGTATTCGAGGCGCTTGAGGCCCTCGACCAGCACGGCGGTGATGTTGCGTTCGGCAATGGCGCCTACGATGCCACACATAGTGTTCTCCTCAGGATGCGTCAGTGGCCGCGCAGATCAGCTGGATCCCGCGGGCCAAGAGTTGTTCGCGCGCCTCGCTGTCGAGACGCTCGTCAGTAATCAGGGTGTGTACGCTGCCCCAGGGCAGCTCGAGATTGGGAATGCGCCGGCCGATCTTGTCGCTCTCGACCATGACGATCACCTCACGGGCCACCTCGGCCATGACGCGCGAAAGGCCCAGCAGCTCGTTGAAGGTGGTGGTACCACGCTGCAGGTCGATACCATCGGCTCCGATAAACAGCTGGTCGAAATCATAGGAGCGCAGCACCTGCTCGGCGACCTGGCCCTGGAAGGATTCCGAATGCGGATCCCAGGTGCCGCCGGTCATCAGCAAAACCGGCTCGTGCTCGATATCGCGCAGCGCGTTGGCCACGTTCAGGGAATTGGTCATCACCACCAGCCCGGGCTTGTGGCCCAGCTCGGGGATCATCGCCGCGGTGGTGGTGCCGCTGTCGATGATGATCCGCGCATGCTCACGGATGCGCGCCACACCAGCCCGGGCGATCGCCTGCTTGTAGCGGGACACCGGCTGACTGCTCTCGACCATCATTTCCTGGGGCAGCGGCACCGCGCCGCCATAACGGCGCAACAGCAGACCGTTGGCTTCCAGCGCGGCAAGATCCTTGCGAATGGTTACTTCGGAGGTGGCGAAACGCTTGGCCAAGGCGTCGACGCTCACCTCGCCCAGCTCGGTGAGCAGGGCAAGAATGGTGTGGCGACGTTGCGGCGTGTTGCGTTTTGACATGCTTAAGTTTCGATTCGAAAGATAATTTCTCGAATCAAAACCTAACGAAGCTTTACTGTCAAGCAGCACAGGGTTCGTGGATAACACCTGAAGCGATCGTATTGCACCGGTCGCCATGTTATCCACAGGGTGCGTTCAAGGCTTTTTCTTGATCGGACGCTGCCAACCATCGATATTACGCTGGCGCCCGCGAGCGACGGCCAGGTTGTTGGCCGGCACGTCAGAGGTGATGACCGAACCAGCGGCGGTAGTGACGCCATCACCCAGTGTTACGGGCGCAACCAGCGCGCTGTTGGAACCGACGAAGACGTCCTCTCCCATCACGGTACGATGCTTGTTGGCGCCGTCGTAGTTGCAGGTGATGGTGCCGGCACCGATGTTGGTGCGCGCGCCGACCTCGGCGTCGCCCAGATAGCTCAGGTGACCGGCCTTGGCGCCCTCCCCCAGCACGGCGTTCTTCAGCTCCACGAAGTTACCCACATGGGCCTTGGCGCCCAGTACGCTGCCTGGCCGCAAACGGGCGAATGGACCGCAATCCGCGCCCTCACCCACTTCGGCGCCTTCCAGATGGCTGTTGGCCTTGACGATGGCGCCTTTGCGCAAGGTGCTGTCCTTGATCACGCAGTTCGGGCCAACCTGCACATCGTCCTCGATGATCACACGGCCTTCGAGGATCACGTTGATGTCGATGGTCACGTCGCGGCCCACGCTCACCTCACCGCGCACGTCGAAACGGTGAGGGTCGCGCAGGGTTACGCCCTGGGCCATCAGCCGGCGGGCCATGCGCTGCTGATAATGACATTCGAGCTGGGCGAGCTGGATACGGTCGTTGGCGCCGAGCACTTCCATTTCGTCGGCAGCGGTAGCGGTGGCCACCACCAGGCCGTCAGCGACTGCCATGGCGATCACGTCGGTCAGGTAGTACTCGCCCTGGGCGTTGCTGTTCGACAGCCGCCCCAGCCAATCGCCCAAGCGCTTGCCGGGCACGGCGAGAATGCCGGTGTTACCTTCACGGATCTGCCGCTGTGCCTCGCTGGCATCCTTGTGTTCGACGATAGCCTGCACGGCGCCCTGCTCGTCACGCACGATGCGGCCGTAGCCGGTCGGGTCGGCCAGCTCGACGGTGAGCAGGCCCAGCTGGTTGTCGTTGACCAGCTCCAGCAGGCGTTGCAGGGTCGCCGGCTCGATCAGCGGCACGTCGCCGTAAAGGATCAAGACCGTGTCGGCAGTCAGTGCCGGTTGCGCCTGGGCCACTGCGTGACCGGTACCCAACTGCTCGGCCTGGATGACGAAACTCAGGTCGTCGGCCGCCAGGCGCTCGCGTACCTTCTCGGCGCCATGGCCGATCACCACCTGGATGCTCTGCGGCTGCAAGCTGCGGGCGGTGTCGATGACGTGGCCAAGCATGGGCTTGTGAGCGACCGGATGCAGCACCTTGGGTAGCGCCGAACGCATGCGGGTGCCCTGGCCAGCGGCGAGAATGACGATATCGAGGGACATGGCAGATCCAGATAAACGAGAGCGGAAAGAAAGAGGGTTCACAGCAATCCGTTGCGCGAGTGTCGATCAGAAAAGGGGTTATCGCGGCTGAAGCCGCTCCCACATGATCGGGTTATCCACAACCGTGGTTAAATCGCAGGCAAGAAAAAGGGTAGCCAAGGCTACCCCTTTTCCAAGCAACGATGAAGAGCGTCGGTATCAGCTACCGCCGAACTTCTTGCGCATTTGCTGGACGGTGCGCAGCTGGGCTGCGGCTTCGGCCAGACGAGCAGCGGCGGAACCGTAGTCGAACTCGGCTCCCTGCTCGCTCAGCGCTTTCTCGGCAGCTTTGACGGCTTCCTGAGCGGAGGCTTCATCCAGATCGGCAGCACGTTGCACGGTGTCGGCGAGTACCTTGACCATGCTTGGCTGCACTTCCAGGAAGCCACCGGAGATGTAGAACACCTCGGTATCGCCACCCTGCTTGACCAGACGAATCGGGCCCGGCTTGAGGTCGGTGATCAACGGTGCGTGGCCTGGGGAGATCCCCAGATCACCCAGGTTACCGTGGGCGATCACCATTTCGACCAGACCGGAGAAGATCTCGCCTTCTGCGCTGACGATGTCGCAATGGACTGTCATAGCCATATCTAGCCTCACGTAAGCGCCCGTTGCCGGGCGCACGGGTGATTACAGTTTCTTCGCTTTCTCGATGGCTTCTTCGATGCCACCGACCATGTAGAACGCCTGCTCCGGCAGGTGATCGTACTCACCTTTGAGGATGCCGCTGAAACCAGCGATGGTGTCCTTCAGGGAAACGTACTTGCCTGGCGAGCCGGTGAACACTTCAGCAACGAAGAACGGCTGGGACAGGAAACGCTGGATCTTACGAGCACGGGATACCAGCTGCTTGTCTTCTTCCGACAGTTCGTCCATGCCGAGGATCGCGATGATGTCCTTCAGCTCTTTGTAGCGCTGCAGCACGTACTGAACGCCGCGAGCGGTGTCGTAGTGCTCCTGGCCGATCACGTTCGGGTCCAGCTGGCGCGAAGTCGAGTCCAGTGGGTCGACCGCCGGGTAGATACCCAGGGAGGCGATGTCACGGGACAGTACGACGGTGGCATCCAAGTGGGCGAAGGTGGTCGCCGGGCTCGGGTCGGTCAGGTCGTCCGCAGGTACGTATACGGCCTGGATCGAGGTGATCGAACCGGTCTTGGTGGAGGTGATGCGTTCTTGCAGAACACCCATCTCTTCAGCCAGGGTCGGCTGGTAACCTACTGCCGACGGCATACGGCCGAGCAGTGCGGATACTTCGGTACCGGCCAGGGTGTAGCGGTAGATGTTGTCCACGAAGAACAGAACGTCACGGCCTTCGTCACGGAACTTCTCGGCCATGGTCAGGCCGGTCAGGGCGACGCGCAGACGGTTGCCTGGTGGCTCGTTCATCTGACCGTAGACCAGGGCTACCTTGTCGAGAACGTTGGAGTCCTTCATCTCGTGGTAGAAGTCGTTACCCTCACGGGTACGCTCACCCACACCGGCGAACACGGAATAACCGCTGTGCTCGATGGCGATGTTACGGATCAGCTCCATCATGTTTACGGTCTTGCCGACACCGGCACCACCGAACAGACCGACTTTACCGCCCTTGGCGAACGGGCAGACCAGGTCGATGACCTTGATGCCGGTTTCCAGCAGCTCGTTGGAGCCGGATTGCTCGGCGTAGGTCGGTGCGGCACGGTGAATGCCCCAGCGCTCTTCTTCGCCGATCGGGCCGGCTTCGTCGATCGGGTTGCCCAGCACGTCCATGATACGGCCCAGGGTCTTGACCCCGACCGGTACCTGGATGCCAGCGCCGGTGCTGTCGACGTTCAGACCACGCTTGAGGCCTTCGGTCGAACCCATCGCAATGGTACGCACCACGCCGTCGCCCAGCTGCTGCTGAACTTCCAGAGTGGTTTCGGCGCCGACTACTTTCAGCGCTTCATAAACACTCGGCACCTTGTCACGCGGGAATTCCACGTCGATGACGGCGCCGATGATTTGAACGATACGTCCGCTACTCATCTTTGGTTCCTCTGAATATTTGAACCGTTAAACCGCGGCAGCGCCGCCGACGATTTCCGAAATTTCCTGGGTGATCGCTGCCTGACGTGCCTTGTTGTAGATCAACTGCAGGTCTTTGATGAGGTCGCCAGCGTTATCGGTGGCGTTCTTCATCGCGATCATCCGTGCAGCCTGTTCGGCTGCATTGTTCTCGACCACTGCCTGGTACACCTGCGACTCCACGTAGCGCACCATCAGCCCGTCAAGCAGCTGCTTGGCGTCGGGTTCGTACAGGTAGTCCCAGTGGTGTTTCAGTTCCTGATCCGGATCGGCCACCAGTGGAATCAACTGCTCCACGGTCGGCTTCTGGGTCATGGTATTGATGAACTTGTTGGAAACCACGGACAAACGGTCGATGCGCCCTTCCAGGTAAGCATCGAGCATCACCTTGACGCTGCCGATCAGATCGTTGATCGACGGCTCTTCGCCGAGGTGGCTGATTGCAGCGACCACGTTGCCACCAAAGTTGCGGAAGAATGCCGCACCCTTGCTGCCAACTACGCAGAGATCGATCTCCACGCCGCGCTCGCGGTTTGCCGACATGTCCTTGACCAGGGCCTTGAACAGGTTGGTATTCAAGCCACCGCACAGACCACGGTCCGAACTCACCACCACGTAACCGACGCGCTTTACTTCGCGTTCGATCATGAAGGGATGACGGTATTCCGGGTTGGCGTTGGCCAGATGACCAATTACCTGGCGGATACGCTCCGCGTAGGGACGGCTAGCTGCCATGCGCTGTTGTGCCTTGCGCATCTTGCTGACCGCCACCTTTTCCATGGCGCTGGTGATCTTCTGCGTGCTTTTGATGCTCGCAATCTTGCTGCGAATCTCTTTTGCGCCTGCCATTTCACACCTATCGGGTTAGCAGGCGGGCGTCTCGCGACGCCCGCTGCGGCTTACCAGGTTTGGGTGGCTTTGAACTTCTCGATACCGGCTTTGAGCTGGCCATCGATGTCGTCGTTGAAGTCACCCTTCTCGTTGATCTTCGCCATCAGGTCGGCGTGATCACGGTTGAAGAAGGCGATCAGAGCCTGCTCGAAGCTGATGATCTTGGCGACTTCGATGTCGGTCAGGAAACCACGCTCGGCGGCATACAGCGACAGCGCCATGTCCGCGATGGACATCGGAGCGTATTGCTTCTGCTTCATCAGCTCGGTAACGCGCTGACCATGCTCGAGCTGCTTGCGGGTGGCTTCGTCCAGGTCGGACGCGAACTGGGCGAATGCCGCCAGTTCACGGTACTGAGCCAGAGCGGTACGGATGCCACCGGAGAGCTTCTTGATGATCTTGGTCTGCGCAGCACCACCCACACGGGATACCGAGATACCGGCGTTGACGGCCGGACGGATACCCGAGTTGAACATGGCCGATTCCAGGAAGATCTGACCGTCGGTGATGGAAATCACGTTGGTCGGAACGAACGCGGAAACGTCGCCAGCCTGGGTTTCGATGATCGGCAGAGCGGTCAGGGAACCGGTCTTGCCAGTCACGGCGCCGTTGGTGAACTTCTCGACGTACTCTTCGGAAACGCGCGAAGCACGCTCCAGCAGACGGCTGTGGAGATAGAACACGTCGCCCGGATAGGCTTCACGGCCTGGCGGACGGCGCAGCAGCAGGGAGATCTGACGGTAGGCAACGGCCTGCTTGGACAGGTCATCGTAAACGATCAGTGCATCTTCACCGCGGTCGCGGAAGTATTCGCCCATGGTGCAGCCGGCGTACGGTGCCAGGAACTGCAGCGCAGCGGATTCGGAAGCCGAAGCAGCGACGACGATGGTGTTGGCCAGAGCGCCGGACTCTTCCAGTTTGCGAACCACGTTGGCGATGGTCGATTGCTTCTGACCAACGGCTACGTAGACGCAGAAGATGCCGCTGTTCTTCTGGTTGATGATGGCGTCGACGGCCAGGGCAGTCTTACCGATCTGACGGTCACCAATGATCAGCTCGCGCTGGCCACGGCCTACCGGGATCATGGCATCGACCGACTTGTAGCCAGTCTGTACCGGCTGGTCGACCGACTTACGCCAGATCACACCTGGTGCCACTTTCTCGACAGCGTCGGTAGCGGCGGTGTTGATCGGGCCTTTGCCATCGATGGGGTTGCCCAGTGCGTCGACGACGCGGCCCAGCAGTTCCGGACCAACCGGAACTTCCAGGATGCGACCGGTGCACTTGGCGCTCATGCCTTCGGCCAGGGTGGTGTACGCACCCAGGACAACGGCACCGACGGAGTCCTGCTCCAGGTTCAGTGCCATACCGTAGACGCTGCCCGGGAACTCGATCATTTCGCCGTACATGACGTCGGCGAGACCGTGAATGCGCACGATACCGTCGGATACGCTGACGATGGTGCCTTCGTTACGGGCTTGGGAAGAGACGTCGAGTTTCTCGATACGTCCCTTGATGATTTCACTAATTTCGGAAGGATTGAGTTGCTGCATAGCTCTGCTGCCCCTTCAAACTCAAGATTTCAATGCTTCGGCCAGCTTCGCGATCTTGCCGCGAACTGAGCCATCGATAACCAGGTCGCCGGCGCGGATCACGACACCACCAATCAAGGCGGCGTCCTCCGCAGCGTGCAGGCGCACTTCCCGGCCGAGCCGTGCACTGAGAACCTTGGCGAGTTTGTCTTGCTGTTCATCGCTCAATGCGAAGGCACTGGTAACGTCCACGTCGATCGACTTCTCCTGCTCGGCCTTGTACAGCTCGAACAGTGCGAAGATTTCCGGCAACAGGGCCAGACGATCGTTCTCTGCGACAACGTGGATGAAATTGCGTACCTGGGCGTCGAACTTGTCACCACACACCTCGACGAAGGTGGTGGCCTTGTCTGTACTCGTCAAACGCGGGGCCTTGAACACGCTCTGCAGGGTGGCGTCTTGCGACACCGCCGCTGCCAGGCCGAGCATGGCTGACCAAGAGGCCAGCTGCTGGTGGGCCTGGGCGTATTCGAAAGCCGCCTTGGCATAAGGTCGGGCCAACGTGGTCAGTTCTGCCATGATCGCGCCCTCGCTTAAATTTCGGCGGCCAGTTTGGAAACCAGCTCCGCATGCGCGTTTTGGTCGATGGATGCGCCCAGGATCTTCTCGGCACCGCCGACGGCCAGGGCACCCACTTGGGCACGCAGGGCGTCTTTGACGCTGTTGATTTCCTGTTCGATCTCGGCCTGAGCCTGAGCCTTCACGCGATCCGCCTCGACGCGAGCCTGATCACGGGCTTCATCGACGATCTGGTTCGCGCGTTTCTTGGCTTGCTCAATGATTTCAGCAGCCTGTGTCTTGGCTTCGCGCAGTTGCTGACCCGCTTTCTCTTGGGCCAACTCCAGGTCACGAGCCGCACGACTGGCAGCGTCCAGACCTTCAGCAATCTTCTTCTGACGCTCTTGCAAAGCCGCAATGACCGGAGGCCATACGAACTTCATGCAGAACAGCACGAAGATGAAGAAGGCAACGGACTGGCCAATCAGGGTTGCATTAATGTTCACGCCAACACCTCGCTCGTTCGTTGTCCATCACACCAATCAACTCGATAAATTCGAGTGATTAGCCAGCGATTTGACCAACGAAGGGGTTCGCGAAGGTGAAGAACAGTGCGATACCAACACCGATCATGGTCACGGCGTCCAGCAGGCCGGCGACGATGAACATTTTGACTTGCAGCATCGGAACCATTTCCGGCTGACGCGCAGCGCCTTCCAGGAACTTGCCGCCCAGCAGGCCGAAGCCGATAGCGGTACCCAGAGCGCCCAGGCCAATCAGCAGAGCAACAGCGATCGCGGTCAGACCAACTACAGTTTCCATCTTTCCTCCCGACTTTTTACGTCGTATTGGTTAAGGTTTTTCTAAGGGTAAAGCGGTAAAGCAAAACCGTTACTTCCAGTGCCCTTGCGGGCGTTCCAGCCGAGGCCGGATCCATCGACAACGCCGCGCGTCGGTGACGCGCGACACGTCCATCAATGGCTGTCTTCGTGCGCCATCGACAGGTAGACGATGGTCAGCATCATGAAGATGAAGGCCTGCAGCGTGATGATGATCAGGTGGAAGACTGCCCAAGCCCACTGCAGGACGCCTGCCAGTGCTGCCAACAGAATGCCGCCGCCGAACATGACCGCGATGAGGATGAAGATCAGCTCGCCTGCGTACAGGTTGCCGAACAGTCGCAGGGCCAGGGAAACCGGCTTGGCGATCAGGGTCACGAACTCCAGCAGGAAGTTGACCGGAATCAGCAGGATCTTGACGAAGATGTTCTTGGCGCTGAACGGGTGCAGGGTCAGCTCGCCCAGGAAGCCGCCGATGCCCTTGACCTTGATGCTGTAGAAGATGATCAGTGCGAATACCGACAGGGCCATGCCCAGGGTAGCGTTCGGGTCGGTAGTCGGTACGGCGCGGAAGAACAGGTGGTCATCACCGGCGATCTTGGCGGCAGCCATCGGAATCCAGTCAACCGGCACCAGGTCCATCAGGTTCATCAGGAAGATCCAGACGAAGATGGTCAGGGCCAGCGGGGCGATCAGAGCGTTACGGCCGTGGAAGGTGTCCTTCACGCTGCCGTCGACGAACTCCACCAGCACTTCGACGAAGTTCTGCAGGCCGCCAGGCTGACCAGAGGTTGCGCGCTTGGCAGCTGCCTTGAACAGGAAGATGAAGATCAGGCCCAGCACCACGGAGATACCCAGGGTATCGAGGTGGAATGCCCAGAAACCCATTTCTTTGGCTTCCTGGGCCGTGTGGGCGAACCCCCAGCCATTGACCGGGTGCTGACCGAAAGTCAGGTTCTGCAAGTGATGCTGGATATAACCCGAAGCGGTTTCTGCAGCTGCCATAAATCCCTCAAACGCTCTAAGGCTTTAAAAATCATCTCTTCATCAGCAAGGGTGCGAACCAGTTGACCAATTGGGTCAGCAGGAATACGCCGAACAAAGCCGCCGCATCCAAAGGCTTCACACCTGCAAACACCAGTGCGAAAAGCACCGCTGTCAAAACCAGTTTCCCTGCTTCGCCGGCGTAGAACGACCGGACGATGGCCTGGGCTGCCCGCGCTCCGGAAAACCGGAATGCCTTGTGGGCAAAGTACAGATTCGGCAGCCAGGCGATCAGCCCGCCGCACAAGCCGGAATATCCAGCAGTCGTGCCCTTCCAGTACCAACAGGCAGCGGCAAGAACCAACAGCACCAGCAATTGCACCACGAGAATCGGAAACACCGGCAAGCGATGGAGCGGCAGGCGTTTTGGCGTGCGGATATCCATCAATTTTCCCGGGAAACACTCTCAGATATCGTTACCAAGCTATTCAATAACTTGGCACATTTTGTGCCGCCGAAATGCGCGCAGAGTATAGGGGCGGTTCCCACCCCGTTCAACTGCTCGAAAGTCTTTTCGCCGTAGTGCTCGAGGAGCAATTGTTTCAGCGAATGTGGGCTAGGACGCCCTGAAGTTCGTCGAGAGAATTGTAGCGAATCACCAGTTGGCCTTTGCCTTTCTGGCCATGCTTGATCTGCACCGGAGAGCCCAGCCGCTCAGCCAGGCGCTGTTCGAGCCGGCTGATATCCGGATCGACCTTGGTGGTGGCAGTTGGCCGCTCCTGGGTGTTAAGCCACTGGCGCACCAAGGCCTCGGTCTGACGCACAGTGAGGCCCCGTGCGACAACGTGTCGCGCACCTTCGGTCTGCTGCTCGACCGGCAGGCCCAGCAGTGCGCGGGCGTGGCCCATTTCCAGGTCGCCATGGGAGAGCAGGGTTTTCACTTCCTCGGGCAGGGCGATCAGGCGCAACAGGTTGGTGATGGTCACCCGCGACTTGCCGACGGCTTCGGCGACCTGTTGCTGAGTCAGCTGGAACTCCTGCTGCAGACGCTGCAGGGCCATGGCTTCTTCGATGGGATTGAGGTCTTCGCGCTGGATGTTCTCGATCAGCGCCATGGCGATGGCGGCTTCGTCCGGCAGCTCGCGTACCAGTGCCGGGATGCGATCCAGCCCGGCCTGCTGGGTAGCACGCCAGCGGCGTTCACCAGCAACGATCTCGAAACGCCCGTCGCCCACAGGACGCACCACGATCGGCTGCATCACGCCGTGGGTCTTGATCGACTGGCTCAGTTCTTCGAGCGCGGTGACGTCCATATCGCGACGCGGCTGGTACTTGCCGCGCTGAATCAGGTCCAGAGGCAGGTGCTGCAGCTCACGGGTATCGGCCTTGACCGCTTCCTGCTCGAGCGTATCGACGCTGGTGCCTCCCAGCAGGGCGTCCAGGCCTCGACCGAGCCCACGTTTCTTGGCAGCCATGCATAGTTTCCTTATACGGTTGCGGTGTGGGCGTTCGCGCGCTGGCGGCGAACCAGTTCGCCAGCCAGCGCCAGGTAGGCGATCGCGCCACGGGATTGCTTGTCATAGACCAGCGCCGGCATACCGAAGCTGGGGGCTTCGGCGAGTCGCACGTTGCGCGGGATCACGGTTTGATAGAGCGTGTCGGGGAAATGTTCCTTGAGCTGGGCAGACACGTCGCTGGTCAGGCTGATGCGCGGATCGTACATGGTGCGCAGCAGGCCTTCGATCTTCAGTGACGGGTTGAGCAGCTTGCCGATGCGCTGGATGCTGTTGACCAGATCGCTCAGGCCCTCCAGTGCGTAGTACTCGCACTGCATGGGGATGATTACGCCATCGGAGGCGACCAGTGCGTTGACCGTCAGCATCGACAGCGCCGGTGGGCAGTCGATGAGGATGTAATCGTAGTTCTCGCGGATCGGCGCCAGTGCATAACGCAGGCGGCTCTCCTTCATCTTCATTTCCAGCAGCGACACTTCCGCGGCGGTCAGGTCGCGGTTGGCAGGCAGCAACTGATAACCACCGTGCTCGGAGAACTGCATGGCTTCGACCAGGTTGCAGTCACCGACCAGCACGTCGTAGATGGAGTGTTCCAGCGTCTGCTTGTCGACGCCGCTGCCGGTGGTGGCGTTGCCCTGCGGATCGAGATCGATGAGCAGTACACGGCGTTTGGTCGCAACCAGAGAAGCCGCCAGGTTGATGCAGGTCGTGGTCTTGCCCACGCCGCCTTTCTGGTTGGCGATTGCGAATACTTTAGCCATGTTGCCGTTCCCCCTAAACCGAGCGACGCAGTATCAACAGATGGCGCTGGCCTTGGCAACCGGGAACCTTGAGCACATGGGTGGCGGTGAGACGGAAGTCCGCTGGCAGTGCCTGAAGCTCGTCGTCCGGGTGCACGCCTTTCATCGCCAGCCACTGGGTGTTGCCATCGCCCAGGTGGCGCGTCCAGTTGGAGAAATCTTCCAGGGAGCTGAACGCCCGCGAGCAGATGCCGTTGAATGACTGCTCGGGCGTGAACGCTTCCACGCGACTGTGGATAACTTCCAGGTTGGCCAGCTTGAGCTCAAGCTTCACCTGGGTAAGGAAGCGAGTCTTCTTGCCATTGGAATCGAGCAGCGTGAAGCGCCGTTCCGGAAACAGGATGGCCAGAGGAATGCCCGGCATGCCGCCGCCGCTGCCGACGTCCAGCCAGTTATCCCCAACCTCGGCCACGAAAGGCACCACGCTGAGGCTGTCGAGCAGATGGCGCGACACCATCTCGTCTGGATCACGTACAGCGGTCAGGTTGTAGGCCTTGTTCCACTTGATCAGCAGCGCCAGGTAAGCCAGCAGCTGCGTCTGCTGCTGCTCGGTCAAGTCGACGCCCAATTCACGGGCGCCTTGTAGCAGTTCTTCGGCGTGGTGAGCGGTAACGGACATCAGGCGCTCTGCTCCAGCTGGCGACCAGCGCCGCGTTTTTTCAGGTGGATCAGCAGCAGCGAGATGGCCGCCGGGGTGACCCCCGGAATCCGCGATGCCTGACCGAGGGTCTGCGGTCGCGCGTTGCCGAGCTTGTGCTGGATTTCCTTGGACAGCCCGGAAATGGTCGCGTAGTCGATATCCACAGGCAGCTCGGTTTCCTCACTGGCGCGCAGGCGGGCGATCTCGTCCTGCTGACGCTCGATGTAGCCGGCGTACTTGGTCTTGATCTCGACCTGCTCGGCGACCTGGGGATCCTCGGCGCCTTCGCCGGTCACCTGGACCAGGCCGGCATAATCGATTTCCGGCCGCGACAGCAGGTTGAGCAGGTTGTACTCGTGGGTCAGCGGCGTGCCGAAGCGCTCGACGATGGCCTCGCCCTGG
Organism: Pseudomonas sp. PA1(2017); assembly: GCF_001945375.1. Lineage (NCBI taxonomy): Bacteria > Pseudomonadati > Pseudomonadota > Gammaproteobacteria > Pseudomonadales > Pseudomonadaceae > Pseudomonas > Pseudomonas sp. PA1(2017). The sequence continues at coordinate 816,582 of NZ_MSXU01000001.1, read as the reverse complement.
GGCGTGTTCGGGCGCACCCAGGTACTTTTCAGGCGCTGTTCTTCCCGGGCGATCCCTTCGCGCTTGGCTTCGAAAGCAGCCCAGCGCTGGTCGTCGACCAGGCCCAGCTCGCGGCCTTTCTCGGTCAGGCGCAAGTCGGCGTTGTCTTCACGCAGGATCAACCGGTACTCGGCCCGTGAAGTGAACATGCGGTACGGCTCCTGGGTGCCAAGGGTAATCAGGTCATCGACCAGCACACCGATGTAGGCCTCGTCGCGACGCGGGCACCATGCCTCTTTGCCCTGGGCGCGCAGCGCGGCGTTGGCGCCGGCGAGCAATCCCTGTGCGCCGGCTTCTTCGTAACCGGTGGTGCCGTTGATCTGGCCGGCGAAGAACAGGCCACCGATGACCTTGGTCTCGAGGCTGTACTTGAGGTCGCGCGGGTCGAAGTAGTCGTACTCGATGGCGTAGCCCGGGCGCACGATATGGGCGTTCTCCATGCCGCGGATGCTCTGCACGATCTGCAGCTGCACATCGAACGGCAGGGACGTCGAAATGCCGTTGGGGTACAGCTCATGGGTGGTCAGGCCTTCCGGCTCGATGAACACCTGGTGGCTGTCCTTCTCGGCGAAGCGGTGGATCTTGTCCTCGATAGACGGGCAATAACGCGGGCCCACGCCTTCGATCACTCCGGAGTACATCGGCGAGCGGTCGAGGTTCGCAGCGATGATCTCGTGAGTGCGCGCATTGGTGTGGGTGATCCAGCAACTCACCTGGCGCGGGTGCTGCTCCTTGTTGCCCATGAACGACATCACCGGAATCGGTTTATCGCCTGGCTGTTCGGTCATCTGGGTGAAGTCCACCGAACGGCCATCGATACGTGGCGGCGTGCCGGTCTTCAGACGCCCGACGCGCAGCGGCAATTCACGCAGGCGCTTGGCCAGGGCGATCGAGGGTGGATCTCCTGCACGGCCGCCGGAGTAATTCTGCAGACCGATGTGGATAAGTCCGCCAAGGAAGGTGCCGGTGGTCAGTACCACGGAGTCGGCGAAGAAGCGCAGACCCATCTGGGTAACCACGCCTTTGACCTCGTCCTGCTCGACGATCAGATCGTCGGCAGCCTGCTGGAATATCCACAGGTTGGGCTGATTTTCCAGGATCTCGCGCACCGCTGCCTTGTAGAGGATGCGGTCAGCCTGGGCGCGAGTTGCACGTACTGCTGGGCCCTTGCGGCTGTTCAGCACACGAAACTGAATGCCCCCCAGATCGGTAGCGGTCGCCATGGCGCCGCCGAGGGCATCGATCTCCTTGACCAGGTGGCTCTTGCCGATTCCGCCAATGGCGGGGTTGCAGCTCATCTGCCCGAGGGTTTCCACGTTGTGGGTCAGCAGCAGGGTTCTAACGCCCATGCGCGCCGCTGCAAGCGCAGCCTCGGTACCGGCATGACCGCCGCCGATGACGATCACTTGAAAACGGGAAGGGAAATCCACCACGCACCTCGTGCCTGTTGAGAAAGGGAGCTTTCAAGAAAGGGCGGCAAGTATAGGGATTTAGCCCAGCTGAAAGAAGCCTTTTGCACAAAAAATAGCCAACTGGTCCTTGCTCTAGGGGTGAGCCTTTTTCTGTGGGTGGTCTCTCATCGGGACGTTGTGCAGAACTTGGAGGTAAATAAAGAAAAAAGAATGATTTTTTTAAAAGGCTTGTTTTTATGTTTATAAATGGTATCGCCAATATCTGTGGATAGATTGCTAGAGGCCTTTATTCCTCTGATGTACAGCGATGTATGAAAGCGGGATTATCCTGCGCGCCTCGTGTGTGATGGCGGTGATCACCCTGTGTGTAAAAGTTATAGTTATGCACAGCAGGGTTTATCCATTGCTTAGTCACCGGGTTATCGGCAAGGCTCAGGCACGCTTTTCCACAGGGCTTATTCTGCTGTGTATGGTTTTGGAAGCACCGTTGGAGAGACCGTTGCCCGCGTCAAATCCGTCCAAGTGCTCAGATGCACACGTTTCTGTGGATAAGAGGCCAGGCCGTACCAGTGGCGTGCAAGCGCTACCGTACGTCAGGCGTTCTTCGGGGCGTTGGAGGGAGAAAGGGGCGGCCTTGAATATCAGGCCGCTATTGGGAGTGCCATGACGAAAGATTTCCCGTTGGCAGCGGGCCAGGCACCGGCGAAACGGTTATCCACACCGAATGGTGAGGGGTTACTTGCCAATGCAGAAGCTGGAGAAGATCCGGCCCAGCAGGTCGTCGGAGCTGAAAGCGCCGGTGATCTCTCCCAGGGCCTGTTGAGCCTGGCGCAAGTCTTCGGCGAGCAGTTCGCCGGCGCCGGCCAGGGTCAGCTGGGCATGGCCGTGGTCGAGGTGGCGTTGCGCCTGATGGAGGGCGTCGAGGTGACGGCGGCGGGCGCTGAAGCCGCTCTCCGCGGTTTGCTGGAAGCCCATGCAGGACTTCAGGTGCTCGCGCAGCAGTTCCAGGCCTTCGCTGGACTTGGCGGAAAGCGCCAGGCTGGCTTGACCATCGGCGGCGTTGTGCAGCGCCACTTGTTCGCCGGACAGGTCCGCCTTGTTACGAATCAGCGTGACCCGGGCCATATCCGGCCGCTGCTCCAGAAACTCGGGCCATAGCGCGAATGGATCGGCCGCTTCCGGCGCTGTCGAGTCGACGACGAGCAGTACCCGGTCCGCTTCGCCAATGGCCTTGAGTGCCCGTTCCACACCGATGCGTTCGACCTGATCGTCGGTGTCACGCAATCCGGCGGTATCGACCACATGCAACGGCATACCGTCGATGTGGATATGTTCGCGCAGCACGTCACGGGTGGTACCGGCGATATCGGTAACGATGGCGGCCTCACGCCCGGCGAGGGCATTGAGCAGGCTGGACTTGCCGGCATTCGGTCGGCCGGCGATCACCACCGTCATGCCGTCACGCAGCAAGGCACCCTGCCCAGCTTCGCGCAACACTGTGGATAACTTTTCACGCACGCCTTCGAGCAGGCTGAGCACGTGGCCATCGGCGAGGAAGTCGATTTCTTCTTCCGGAAAATCGATCGCCGCTTCGACGTAGATGCGTAGGGCAATCAGCCGTTCGGTCAGCTCATGCACGCGGCGTGAGAATTCGCCCTGCAGCGAGCGCACGGCATTACGCGCCGCCTCGGCCGAACTGGCCTCGATCAGATCGGCGATCGCTTCGGCCTGGGCCAGGTCGAGTTTGTCGTTGAGGAATGCCCGCTCGCTGAATTCACCCGGGCGCGCCTGGCGGGCACCGAGCTCCAGGCAGCGCTGCAGGAGCATGTCCAATACCACAGGGCCACCGTGGCCCTGCAGCTCGAGCACGTCTTCGCCCGTGAACGAATGGGGCCCTGGGAAGAACAGCAGCAGGCCTTCGTCGATTACCTCGCCGGCATCGTCATGCCAGGCGCCGTGGTGGGCATGACGCGGCTTGGGCTCGATGCCGCTCAGGGTGATGGCGATCATCCGTGCGCGTGGGCCGGAGACTCTGACGATGCCGACCCCGCCACGACCCTGGGCGGTGGCGACGGCGGCGATGGTTTCACGGGGGGCTGACATAGCATTCTCCAAACGCTGGATAGCAGAACGCCCCACGAGGGGGCGTCTGTCATGTAGCGGGTGAAGCGCGAACGCTTAGGCCTCGGAAGGCTTGTTCGCGGCTTCGATCTTGCGAGTAATGTACCACTGCTGGGCGATGGACAGGACGTTGTTGACGACCCAGTACAGCACCAGACCAGCCGGGAACCACAGGAAGAAGAAGGTGAAGATGATCGGCATCATCTTCATCACGCGAGCCTGCATGGGATCCGGTGGCGTCGGGTTCAGCTGCTGCTGGATGAACATGGTGGCGCCCATGATGATCGGCAGGATGAAGAACGGATCCTTGATCGACAGGTCGGTGATCCACAGGATCCACGGCGCCTGACGCATCTCGACGGACTCCAGCAGCACCCAGTACAGGGCCAGGAAGACCGGCATCTGCACCAGGATCGGCAGGCAGCCGCCCAGCGGGTTGATCTTCTCTTTCTTGTACAGCTCCATCATCGCCTGGGACATCTTCTGGCGATCGTCGCCGAATTGTTCCTTCAGCGCCTGCAGGCGTGGCGAGACGGCACGCATGCGCGCCATGGAGCGGTAGCTGGCAGCCGATAGCGGGAAGAACGCGAGCTTGATGATCAGCGTCAGCACGATGATCGAGAAGCCCCAGTTACCCAGCAGGTTGTGGATATGTTCCAGCAACCAGAAGATCGGTTCGGCGAGGAACCACAGGATGCCGTAGTCGACGGTCTTGTCCAGGCCTGGCGACAGAGCGGCCAGATCCTTCTGGATCTTCGGACCGGCGTACAGCGTGGTGCTGGTCTGGCCTTCGGCACCGGCCGGCACGTTCAGCGCAGGGCCGGTGTAGCCGATGATGTAGTTGCCCTGGCTGTCCTTGCGGGTCTGTACCAGGTTGGTGTCGTCCTTGGCCGGAATCCAGGCGGTCACGAAGTAGTGCTGCAGCCAGGCGACCCAGCCGCCTTGCACGGTTTCCTTGAGGCTCTGCTTGTCGATGTCTTTCATCGACACCTTGGTGTACGGCTTCTCCGGGGTCCACAGGGCTGCGCCCAGGTAGGTGGCGGTGCCAGTGGCGGTGCTGGAGGACGGATCACCGCTGTTGTCGCGCTTGAGCTGGGCGAACAGGTTACCGGTCCAGGCGTTGGCGCTCTGGTTGTCGATCAGGTAGGTAACCTCGATCTGGTAGCCATTGCCGGTGATGCAACCGGTTTTCTTCTGCTCCACTTCCTTGGCCGAGCAGCTGGTATCCAGGCCACGGTTGAAAGTGAAGCGCTTGATGTAGTTGACGCCAGCTTCGCTGAAAGTCAGGTCGACAACCAGCTGGTTCTGACCGTCAGCCAGTTGGTACACGCGCTGCTCGGTGTTGTACAGCGGTCGGCCACCGGCACGGGCATCCGGGCCGTTGGCACCGGTCAGGCCGCTCTGGGCCAGGTACAGGTGCTCGTTGCCGTTGTCGAACAGTTGGAACGGAACGTCCGGGCGGTCCTGGCGACGCGGGTAGTGCGGCAGGCTCAGGCTAACCACGTCACCACCACGGGGATCGATGGCCAGATTCAGTACGTCGGTCTTGACCTGAATCAGCTCGTCGCTGACCGCAACGGTTTCCACCGGGCTTGGCTCGGTGCCACCGGCGTTGGCAGTCGGCACATCGTCATTGCTGGCCACCGAAGCGGTTTCCGGCAGACTCGGTGCGGGTTTGCTGGTCGAAGCGGCCTGATTCGGCAGAGCGGCCTGGCCGTAGTCCTGGTTCCATTGAAGAACCATCATGTAGGACACGACTGCCAGGGCGACGATCAGGATCGAACGTTTGATATCCATGATTATTCGGCCATCGAAGAGGAACGGGAGTGTTTCGCGAGGGGCACCGGATCGTAGCCTCCGGGATGCCAGGGGTGGCAGCGTCCCAAACGACGAACGGTCAGCCAGCCACCACGCAGGACGCCATGGGTTTCGATGGCTTCAAGCGCGTAGCAGGAACAAGAGGGGTAGAAACGACAATGACTGGCCATCATCGGACTGATGGCGTACTGGTAAAACCGGATTGGAGCTTGAACCAGTTTACGCATGGGGATTGTCGTTCACCCCGGTCTGGGCATTGGCCTGTTGGGTAGGTTTGCTGCGAGCCAGGCGCTTCCACAGCTTGCCGAACTGTTGAGCCAGCTCGGCGTTCTGTAGATCACCCAGGCCCTTACGCGCGACCACCACGATGTCCCAGCCCACCAGGTTGTCCTGATTGAGGCGGAACGATTCGCGGATTTGGCGTTTCAGGCGGTTGCGCTCAACGGAGAGCTTGACGCTCTTCTTGCCGATCACCAGACCTAGGCGTGAATGATCAAGCTCATTGTTGCGCGCAAGCAGCAGGACACTCTTGCCCGGCGCTTTGCCGCTTGGAGAGTCGAAGACTGCCTTGAATTGCCGGGGAGTGAGCAGGCGCTTCTCCCGGCCGAAGCCTCGACTCACCACAAGACTGGAAAATCAGACTGCGAGGCGAGCGCGGCCCTTGGCGCGACGACGCGACAGGACGGCACGGCCGTTCTTGGTAGCCATGCGAGCACGGAAGCCGTGGGTACGAGCGCGTTTGATGGTGCTGGGTTGGAAAGTGCGTTTCATGATGCGGTTACCTGGTTGTCGACAACGGACCGGAATGGTCCCCGTTTTAAGAGACCGGCGATTCTAGAGAAAGCCGCAGGCCAGGTCAATTTCCAACCAGTTGTTTTGCAGATAGAGAAATATAAAGGAAAGAATCTTTTTAGAAAGGCTTGTTTTGTTTTTTATAAATGAGCTTGTCCTTATCTGTGGATAAGATTATCTAGGCCAGATATCCAGTGCCCTGGCGGGATTCAAAAGTCTGTCAGAAACCGGTGCTGCGCATGTTTGCGTGCTGGGTATCGCCTGGGGATGGAACGGCTTTTTACCCACAGGGCAGATATCCATGTTGTTTTGCCCAGACTTTTCAACGCCGCTCAAAGGGTGTTATCCACAGAGTACAGTCACTGCATTTCCGACATGTGGCAAATTGCCTAACACCTTGATTTAACATGTACTGATTGGTCTTCCTATGTGGATAACTCGATCTCATGAAGCTACAATAGGCGCTGTTTTTGCCTCAGCGCTTTCAATCAGGGGATGTCCGTGTCCGTGGAACTTTGGCAGCAGTGCGTGGAACTCCTGCGCGATGAACTGCCTGCCCAGCAATTCAACACCTGGATCCGTCCACTACAGGTAGAAGCCGAAGGCGACGAGCTGCGTGTCTACGCACCCAATCGTTTCGTTCTCGACTGGGTCAACGAAAAGTACATGGGCCGCATGCTCGAGTTGCTCGGTGAGCGGGCGACCGGTCTGGTGCCGGCGATTTCGCTGCTGATCGGCAGCCGCCGCAGTTCGGCGCCGCGTGCGGTACTGACGCCCTCGCCATCGGCCTCCAGCTACAACAACCCGTCGTCTTCCGCACCCGCACCTGCTGCGCCTGCACCTCAGGTCAGCGCACCACCGCCCAAGCTGCCGGTGCAGACCGAGCCGTCGCGGGCCAGCTTCGATTCCATGGCCGGTGCGACGCCTGTCGCGGCGCCGGCGCGGACAGAGCGTAACGTACAGGTAGAAGGTGGTCTCAAGCACACCAGTTATTTGAACCGCACCTTCACCTTCGACAACTTCGTCGAAGGCAAGTCGAACCAGCTGGCCCGTGCCGCTGCCTGGCAGGTGGCGGACAACCCCAAGCACGGATACAACCCGCTCTTCCTTTATGGAGGCGTCGGCCTCGGTAAAACGCACTTGATGCACGCGGTCGGTAACCACCTGCTGGCGAAGAACCCGAATGCCAAGGTCGTGTACCTGCACTCCGAGCGCTTCGTGGCCGATATGGTCAAGGCGCTGCAGTTGAATGCCATCAACGAGTTCAAGCGTTTCTACCGTTCGGTGGATGCGCTGCTGATCGATGACATCCAGTTCTTCGCCAAGAAGGAGCGCTCCCAGGAAGAGTTCTTCCACACCTTCAACGCCCTTCTCGAGGGCGGCCAGCAGGTGATTCTCACCAGCGACCGCTACCCGAAGGAAATCGAAGGGCTCGAAGAGCGCCTGAAGTCGCGCTTCGGCTGGGGCCTGACCGTGGCGGTCGAGCCGCCCGAGCTGGAAACGCGCGTGGCGATCCTGATGAAGAAGGCCGATCAGGCCAAGGTCGACTTGCCCCACGATGCAGCGTTCTTCATCGCCCAGCGTATCCGCTCCAATGTGCGTGAGCTGGAAGGTGCGCTGAAGCGGGTCATCGCCCACTCGCACTTCATGGGCCGTGACATCACCATCGAACTGATCCGCGAGTCGCTGAAGGATCTCCTGGCCCTGCAGGACAAGTTGGTGAGCATCGACAATATCCAGCGCACCACGGCCGAGTACTACAAGATCAAGATCACCGATCTGTTGTCCAAACGTCGTTCGCGTTCTATCGCCAGGCCGCGTCAGGTGGCCATGGCGTTGTCCAAGGAATTGACCAACCACAGCCTGCCGGAAATCGGCGTGGCGTTCGGCGGTCGCGATCACACCACTGTGTTGCACGCCTGTCGTAAGATTGCTGAACTTAGGGGATCCGACGCGGACATCCGCGAGGATTACAAGAACCTGCTGCGTACACTGACCACTTGATACGCAACTCCATGCACGAGGCAAGGGACTAGACCATGCACTTCACCATTCAACGCGAAGCCCTGTTGAAACCCCTGCAACTGGTCGCCGGCGTCGTGGAACGCCGCCAGACCTTGCCGGTTCTGTCCAACGTTCTGCTGGTTGTCGAAGGCCAGCAACTGTCGCTGACCGGTACCGACCTGGAGGTCGAGCTGGTCGGTCGCGTGGCCCTGGAAGATGCCGCCGAGCCTGGTGAGATCACCGTGCCGGCGCGCAAGCTGATGGACATCTGCAAGAGCCTGCCCGCCGATGCACTGATCGACATCCGCGTCGACGAGCAGAAGCTGCTGGTCAAGGCCGGTCGTAGCCGTTTCACCTTGTCCACGCTGCCCGCCAATGACTTCCCCACCGTCGAGGAAGGCCCGGGTTCGCTGACTTTCAACCTGGTACAAAGCAAACTGCGCCGTTTGATCGAACGCACCAGCTTCGCCATGGCCCAGCAGGACGTGCGCTATTACCTCAACGGTATGCTGCTGGAAGTGCAGACCGGCATCCTGCGCGCCGTCGCCACTGACGGTCACCGCCTGGCGATGTGCTCCATGGAGGCGACCATCCAGCAGGACGGCAAGCACCAGGTCATCGTGCCGCGCAAGGGTATTCTCGAGCTGGCTCGCCTGCTGACTGAGCAGGACGGCGAAGTGTCTATCGTCCTGGGCCAGCATCACATCCGTGCCACCACCGGCGAATTCACCTTCACCTCTAAGCTGGTCGACGGTAAGTTCCCGGATTACGAGCGCGTGCTGCCCCGTGGCGGCGACAAGTTGGTGGTCGCTGATCGTCAGGGGCTGCGCGAAGCCTTCAGCCGTACCGCCATTCTGTCCAACGAAAAGTACCGCGGTATTCGTCTGCAACTGGCCGCTGGCCTGCTGAAAATCCAGGCCAACAACCCGGAGCAGGAAGAAGCGGAAGAAGAAATCGCTGTTGATTACAACGGCAGCTCGCTGGAAATCGGTTTCAACGTCAGCTACCTGCTGGACGTACTGGGTGTGATGACCACCGAGCAGGTGCGTCTGATTCTCTCCGATTCCAACAGCAGCGCACTGGTACAGGAAGCCGACAATGACGACTCCGCTTACGTCGTCATGCCGATGCGTTTGTAATTCCAGCTGCTGAAAGGCAGCTACCCAGCGTCAGATAATCAGCCTTGGTATGTTCGGATGCAGCTTTGATCCGTAACATCCAAGGCTGATTTCGTTTCAGGCGGCGTGATCGCTGCCCTTCTCTTTCGGCCTGTTCATGTCCCTGACCCGCATCAATTTCACCGCCGTTCGTAATCTCGAGCCGTCGACCCTGCTGCCCTCGCCACGCATCAATATTCTTTACGGCGATAACGGCAGCGGCAAGACCAGTGTGCTCGAGGGCATTCATCTGCTCGGCCTGGCGCGTTCCTTTCGCAGTGCTCGCCTATTGCCGGTTATTCAGTACGAGCAGCAGGTCTGTACCCTGTTTGGGCAGGTGCAGTTGAATGATGGCCGGCTTAGTAACCTCGGCGTATCACGAGATCGTCAGGGCGAATTCCAGATTCGCATCGACGGGCAGAACGCGCGCAGCGCTGCGCAGCTTGCCGAAACGTTGCCGTTGCAACTGATCAATCCGGACAGTTTCCGGTTGCTGGAGGGCTCGCCGAAGATCCGCCGTCAGTTCCTCGATTGGGGAGTGTTCCACGTGGAACAGCGATTTTTGCCCGCTTGGCAGCGCCTGCAGAAGGCCCTCAAGCAGCGTAATTCCTGGCTTCGCCGTGGTACACTTGACGCCGTTTCTCAAGCGGCCTGGGATCGCGAGTTGTGCCTGGCCAGCGATGAAATCGACAGTTATCGGCGATCCTACATACAGCAATTGAAGCCCGTCTTCGAGCGTACCCTCAGTGAGCTGGTCGAGCTGCAGGGGCTCACATTGAGCTATTACCGGGGATGGGATAAAGAGCGTCCTCTGAGTGAAGTGCTGACGTCGTCGTTATTGCGTGACCAGCAGATTGGGCACACCCAATCCGGACCGCAACGCGCCGATCTCAGGTTAAGGCTTGGCGCGCACAACGCGGCAGATATTCTCTCCCGTGGCCAGCAGAAGCTGGTGGTGTGCGCCTTGCGAATCGCTCAGGGGCATTTGGTTGATCAGGCCAAGCGCGGCCAATGTATCTATCTGGTGGATGACCTGCCGTCAGAACTGGATGAGCAGCATCGCCGCGCCTTGTGTCGTTTGTTGGAAGATTTGAACTGCCAGGTATTCATCACCTGTGTAGACCATGAATTGTTGAGCGATGGCTGGCAAACGGATACGCCGGTTTCCATGTTCCACGTGGAACATGGGCGTATCACCCAGACCCACGACCACCGGGAGTAAGGCATGAGCGAAAACCAAACGTACGACTCCAACAGTATCAAGGTACTGAAAGGCCTGGATGCCGTACGCAAGCGGCCAGGCATGTACATCGGTGACACCGACGATGGTAGCGGCCTGCACCACATGGTCTTCGAGGTGGTCGACAACTCCATCGACGAAGCCTTGGCTGGTCATTGCAGCGAGATCACCATCACCATCCATCCGGATGAGTCGATCAGTGTGCGCGACAACGGCCGTGGTATTCCGGTCGACATGCACAAGGAAGAAGGCGTTTCGGCAGCCGAGGTCATCATGACCGTGCTGCACGCCGGCGGTAAGTTCGACGACAACAGCTATAAGGTATCCGGCGGCCTGCACGGCGTGGGCGTATCCGTGGTGAACGCCCTCTCCAAGGAGCTGGTGCTGACCATTCGCCGTAGCGGCAAGATCTGGGAGCAGACCTACGTCCACGGCGTGCCCCAGGCACCTCTGGCGGCGGTTGGCGACACCGATGGCACGGGTACCCAGATTCACTTCAAACCGTCCGAAGATACCTTCGCCAACATTCACTTCAGCTGGGACATCCTCGCCAAGCGTCTGCGCGAACTGTCGTTCCTGAACTCAGGTGTCGGTATCCTGCTCAAGGACGAACGCACCGCCAAGGAAGAGCTGTTCAAGTACGAGGGCGGCCTGCGGGCGTTCGTCGAGTACCTGAACGTCAACAAGACCGCGGTGAACCAGGTGTTCCACTTCAACGTTCAGCGTGACGATGGCGTGGGTGTGGAAGTCGCCCTGCAGTGGAACGACAGCTTCAACGAGAACCTGCTGTGCTTCACCAACAATATTCCGCAGCGTGACGGTGGTACCCACCTGGCGGGCTTCCGCTCGGCGCTGACCCGTAACCTGAACAACTATATCGAGCAGGAAGGTCTGGCCAAGAAGCACAAGGTCTCGACCACCGGTGATGACGCTCGTGAGGGCCTGACCGCAATCATTTCGGTGAAGGTGCCGGATCCGAAGTTCAGCTCTCAGACCAAGGACAAGCTGGTCTCCTCCGAGGTGAAAACCGCGGTGGAACAGGAGATGGGCAAGTACTTCGCCGATTTCCTGCTCGAGCACCCGAACGAAGCCAAGGCGGTGGTCGGCAAGATGATCGACGCTGCCCGCGCCCGTGAAGCGGCCCGCAAGGCCCGCGAGATGACCCGCCGCAAAGGTGCTCTGGATATCGCTGGCCTGCCCGGCAAACTGGCCGACTGCCAGGAGAAAGACCCTGCCCTCTCCGAACTGTACATCGTGGAGGGTGACTCCGCGGGCGGTTCTGCCAAGCAGGGCCGTAACCGCAAGACCCAGGCCATCCTGCCGCTGAAGGGCAAGATCCTCAACGTCGAGAAGGCGCGCTTCGACAAGATGATTTCCTCCCAGGAGGTCGGCACGCTCATCACCGCCCTGGGTTGCGGCATCGGCCGCGAGGAATACAACATCGACAAGCTGCGTTACCACAACATCATCATCATGACCGATGCTGACGTCGACGGTTCGCACATCCGTACCCTGCTGCTGACCTTCTTCTTCCGTCAGCTGCCGGAGCTGGTCGAGCGCGGCTACATCTACATCGCCCAGCCACCGCTGTACAAGGTCAAGAAAGGCAAGCAGGAGCAGTACATCAAGGACGACGAGGCCATGGAGGAATACATGACCCAGTCGGCCCTGGAAGACGCCAGCCTGCACGTCAACGAAGCGGCCCCCGGCCTCTCCGGTGAGTCCCTGCAGCGCCTGGTGGGTGATTACCGTACGGTGATGAAGACCCTCAAGCGTCTGTCGCGCCTGTACCCGGAAGAGATCACCGAGCACTTCGTCTACCTGCAAGGCGTGACCCAGGAGATGCTCGCCGACCAGGACGTCATGGAAGCCTGGCGCCTGAAGTTCGATGCTCGCCTGAAAACCATGGAGCGTTCCGGCCTGGCTTACAAGACCAGCCTGCGCGAAGACACCGAGCGCCACCTGTGGCTGCCCGAGGTAGAGCTGATCTCCCACGGCAACTCCAGCTACATCACCTTCAACCGTGATTTCTTCACCAGCAACGATTACAAGACCGTCACCAGCCTGGGCGACCAGCTGAACAGTCTGCTGGAAGAAGGCGCCTACGTGCAGCGTGGCGAGCGCAAGAAGCCGGTCACCACCTTCAAGGAAGCCCTGAGCTGGCTGATGGCCGAAAGCACCAAGCGCCACAGCATCCAGCGATACAAAGGTCTTGGTGAGATGAACCCGGATCAGCTGTGGGAAACCACCATGGATCCGGAAGTGCGCCGCATGCTCAAGGTACGTATCGAGGACGCCATCGCTGCGGACCAGATCTTCAACACCCTGATGGGCGACGAAGTGGAACCGCGCCGCGACTTCATCGAGACCAACGCCCTGGCGGTGTCTAACCTCGACGTCTGACCATCGCCTAAGGGGGCTACCGTTCTGGTAGCCCCCTCTTCTACCGGCCAGCAGACAGCCTGTTAGCTCGGTTGCCAAGCCTGTGCAAGACTGGCATCGTAATGACAATTGTCATTACAGAGTCTGAAGCCATGGCTTCCATCAATATCCGTATCGACGACGAACTCAAAGTTCGTGCTTTTCGCGAGCTGGAAAAACTCGGCGTCACTCCCTCCGAACTTATGCGTCAAGCCTTGCAGTACGTTGCCGAGCGTGGGCAACTGCCATTTCGCCCGGTGCTGATGACTGAAGAAGATGAAGCATTGATTGCTACTGTCCGGGAGCGTCTCGCAGCCCCTCAGCGCGTCAAGGTAACGCTGGATGATCTATAGCCTGGAGTTCGACGCGCGCGCACTCAAGGAGTGGAACAAGCTGGGCGATACCGTTCGACAACAGCTCAGGAAAAAACTGGCTGAGATACTACTTAGCCCACGAATCGAAGCGAGCCGCCTAAACTCGCTACCCGACTGCTACAAGATCAAGTTGCGCAATAGCGGCTACCGGTGGTGTATCAGGTGCTCGATGAGGAAGTGGTGGTTCTGGTAATCGCTGTCGACCGCCGCGATCGAGAGAAGGCCTACCGCAAGGCAAGTGACCGGTTCAGATAGCTACGTGTTCTGTATTGATCGAGACCCCGAGATGGCCCCGGTCATTTCTCGCCGAGGCCGACGCTACTCAGGTTTAGCCTGCGCTTCTGGTAGCAAAGACCCGCTTGGCTGAAGCGAGCCTCACCCCCACCAGTAACGCACCATATGGAAGAACACCGGTGCGGCAAAGCAGACCGAGTCGAGGCGGTCGAGCATGCCGCCGTGGCCCTCGATCATGTGGCCCCAGTCCTTCACGCCGCGGTCGCGTTTGATCGCCGACATCACCAGGCCGCCGGCGAAGCCGAGCAGGCACACCAGCAGGGCGAACAGGGCGGCCTGCCAGAAGGCGAACGGGGTGATCCAGTACAGCGAGGCGCCGACCAGGGTGGCCAGGGCCACGCCGCCAAAGAAGCCTTCCACGGTTTTCGACGGCGACAGGTTGGGGGCGATCTTGCGCTTTCCGGCCAGCTTGCCGCACACGTACTGCAGCACGTCGGAGATCTGCACGACGATCACCAGCCAGGCGATCAGCAGCAGGTTGCGGCCTTCATAGCCGGCGATCTCCAGGGTCAGCAGCGCCGGTACGGTGGATATGCAGTACACCGCAATCATCAGGCCCCACTGCACCTTGGACGTGCGTTCGAGAAAACGTGTGGTATCACCACCCAGGGACGACAGGATCGGCAGCAGCAGAAACACATAGACTGGAATGAAGATGGCGAACAGGCCGTACCAGCCGATGCCGATCAGCAGGTACTGCATCGGCAGCGCGAAGTAGAAGGCGGCAACCAGCGCCGGATAGTCGCTGCGCCGGGTGGGGGTGAGCGTCATGAACTCGCGCAGGGCGTAGAACGACACGCAGTAGAACAGCACCACCACGCCGATATTGCCGAACAGGAAAGCGAAGCCGATCACCGCCACCATCGCCCACCAGGCATTGATGCGTGCGTTGAGGTTGTCGATGACCGAATGGGGGCCTGGGCCGGCACGCAGCTTGAGCAACCAGCCGATCAGGCTGGCGAGCAACAGCAGGCCACCGATACCGGCGAACAGCAGCAAGGTATTACGATCCATCTCAAGCCTCCTCGGGAGCCAGGGCCAGCAGGCTGTTGCGGGCGCGTTCGAGGTAGGCGTCTTTGCCCTCCTCCTCACCCATGCCCAGTGACGCGCCGAAATTCAGGGTGCACAGCAACGGCAGCGGCAAGGCACGGCCCTTGGGCATCACCCGGTTGAGGTTGGCGATCCATACCGGAATCACCTCGACATCCGGGCGTGCCTTGGCCAGGTGGTAGAGGCCGCTCTTGAACGGCAGCAGGCCGTCTTCGAGGTTGCGCGTGCCTTCGGGAAAGACGATCAGTGAGTCGCCTTCGCCCAGCGCATCGAGCATCGCCTGCAGCGGGTTGGCGCCGGGGTCGCTGCGTTGGCGATCGACCAGCACGCCGTTGAACACGCGCTGGATCAGAAAGCTGCGCAGTGCGCCCTTCATCCAGTAATCGGAGCCGGCCACCGGGCGGGTTCGCTTGCGCAGCTCGGCGGGCAGCGATGCCCAGAGCAGCACGAAGTCGCCGTGGCTGCTGTGGTTGGCGTAGTAGATGCGTTGAACCGGCTGCGCGGTGCTGCCGAGCCATAAGGCTCGAGCACCGGTGAGCAGTCGCGCACCAGAGGTGATGATAAAGGCGACCAGCGAGGCGAGCATGACAGAGTCCTTATCCGAATCGAATGTGTGAGAGCCATGGCATCAGCACGATGGCTGCCAGTGCGACCAACAGTTGCAGAGCCAGCCACAGCGCCTGCAAACGCAGCAGGCGCACGGCACCCTGGGTGCGTTGTTCCCAGCTGCGCGCAGGCTCGATCTGGCGGCCCAGGGACGCCAGCGCCTTGTCGAGCTCTGCGGTACGCCGATCCAGCTGCTCGGGCGCTGCAGCCAGGCTGGCGAGCAGCTCGGCATCGAGGGCGACGCGCAGGGCGTAATACTTCTGGATCAGCCCGCACCCCAGCAGCGCGATGCATACGGCCGCGCCCGTGCTCAGCGCCATGAAACCGAGCAAGGGGCCCAGACCGATGACCAGCGCCAACAGGCTCAGGGCGCTGGATGCGCGGTCGAGGGCTTTACCGCGGCGCAGCATGGCGGCGATCAGCCTGAGGTGCATCTCACTGGCCATGCAGCACGCCTCCGTCTGTGGATAAGTATGGCGCTGGAAGGCCTTCCAGCGCCTGCAGATGCACGCTTCCCAGTACGACCTGTGGGCGAGCCTGGCGCAGCGTCGAAACGGCCTCTGCGACGCTCCTGCAGCGACCGCTGTGCAGTAACCAGGCGGCGATGGCGGTGGCGCTGCGTGAGTAGCCCAGGGCGCAACACACCAGCACCGGCCCGTGACGACGCAGATCCTCGATGGCCAGGGCCGCCTGCAGGCAATGTTTGCTGCTGGGGGCGATCAGGTCGAGGTTGCCCAGTTCGCGGTAGGCCTTGCCGTCGACCCGGCACGGCAGCTCGGCGCAGAGATCGGCGATGGCGGCGAAGTTCTGCGCTTGCTCCCTGCCGGGAATACGCCCCAGCCATACGCCATCGGCCACTTCATCGGGCTGCGGATGCTTGCGCGTCCAGGCGCGGGAATTGATCCAGGCGGCGGCCAGATAGGGGGCCAACAGCCAGGTGCTGGCGGCGCTTAGGCGGCCATCGGCACGCTTCTGGAAACCCGCGGAGCCGAACAGCGCGTAATTGAGCGCCACCATCAGCAGCGACAAGGCCGGCCACAGCAACCACAGGGCCGCGCCGCTGAAATGGATCGCCAGCGCGCTGCACAAAGCCGCGCCAAAGGCATAGCGCAGGGCCAGCCGCCAGCGCTTCCGATCACGTGCCAGGCGCCAGGCAAACAGCGGGCTGCGGCCTTCGCTGGGCCACAGCCACAGACACAGGAAGCCGGCGAGCATGCCGGTCGGTACGTCGATGAAATGGTGCTGCCAGGTGGTCAGCACCGACAGGCCGATCAAGAAAAACCAGATGTGCACAACCGCGCGCCACAGGTCGCTGGCGTGCTGAGCAAAGCACGCCCAGAGCACCACCAGCAGGGTGATATGCAGCGAAGGCGCTTGGTTGAACGGTTTGTCGAAACCCATCAGCACATCGAACATCAGCCCGAACAGCCCATCCAGCGCCGGCCGGTCGAAGGTGAAACGCAACGGCCAGAGCAAAAAGCAGGTGATGCAGATCACCTGCGCGGTGAGCAGTCGCAGGCCGAGGCGATCCACCGCAGTACGGGTAGCCGGTAGCAGGAAGGCCAGGCCGTAGAGCAGGTCGATCGACCAGTAGGGAATGATCGTCCACGGCCATAGGGGAATCTGCCGCTCCCAGCCGAACACCAGGCTGCCGACGTCGTCGCGTTGGGCGGTGTAACCGTTGGCGAAGCCGTAGGTGCCAAAGAACAGCGGCGCGAGCAGCAGCAGCCAGAGTACGCCGCGCTTCCATAGGCCGGTTTCCGGGGCGACCGCTACGGGCGCCATCAGGACACCCGCTGCGCCAGGGACACGCTGAAGATGCCCCACTCGTCGATGCGCTGGGTGATCTTGCGAAAACCGGCCGCCTCGACCAATTGGTCCATCTCCGCCTGGCTGCGCCGGCGCATCACCCAGGCTTCGCCGCCGCGGTGGCTGGTCAGGGCACGGGCAATCAGCTCCAATTGCGGGTGCCAGGGTTGGCCGGTGTAGATCAGGTAACCGCCCTCTTCCAAGGCCTCGGCCAGACCAGCCAGCGAGTTGCTGACCATCGCGTTGCTGGCGAACAGTTCATAGAGGCCGGAGACCACCGCCAGGGTCGGTTTGGGATCCAGCGCTGCCAGGTCGGCCTTGTCGAAGGCGTCGCCTTTGACGAAGCGGGCGATGCTGCCCAGGCCTTTCTGCTCGATCAATGCCGAGCCGTCACGTACGTTGATGTCGCTGTAGTCGCGCAGCAGGATCGAATCCGGCTTGTCGCTGCCCTGCTCCAGCGCTTCGAGGATGTAGCGGCCATGACCGGCAGCGATGTCGACGATACGCACCTCGCTGCCGCTCTCGCGCAGTTTGCCCATGGCCAGACGCAGCAGCTCCTCGGCGTGCACCTTGCGCTGGCGAATGCCCCGCCAGCCGATGGAGTTCAGGTAGTTGCGGTCGATCAGCCGACCAATCGGCGAGCTACCGGTCGGCGTGTTGCGGTACACGTAGTCCAGGGTGCTGCCCGAATCGAAGCCAGTCTCGAAGCCCAGTTTCACACCAGCGGAAAGGTTACTGCCGAGGCGCATGCTGGCCCGCGTAGCGCGCCAGTAAAGGTCGCGCGGGGAGTTTACTGGTAGCGGCGCCGCCAGCTCTTCGGCTTCGGCACAGCTCCAGCCGAGTCGATCAGCATTGAGCAGTGAAGGGCGCTGCAGCGACTGCTCGAACGCCTTGAGCACGAATCGGCGGACGCGGCTGAGGGCATGGGCACGATCACGCTCGCCCAGGGTGTCGTGAAAGAACCCGGGCAGGATGTGCATTTCCTTGTCCAGGCTGCCCAGCCGTGCGAAGAATTGCTCCTGGGGTTTGCGGTGCACCACGAAGTCGCTGCCGGAGATCAGCAACTGGGTGGGAATCTGAATCGCCTGGGCATCGGCGACCACACGTTCGGCAGCGTCGTAGAGGCCCAGCAGCATGTTCACCGAAATCGGCCGGCTGATCAGCGGATCGGCCTCGAAGGAGGCGATACGCTGCGGGTCGTGGCTGAGAAACCTGGCCTTCACGTAGCTGTTGACGAAGAAATTGCCGCGCCAGGCGCGCATCAGCTTCAGGCCCGGGCGAGCGAAGGGTACGTACAGCTTGACCTTGAAGGCTGGTGAGGCGAGCACCAGGGCGCGGATCTTCGGTGCATAGTCGTGGGCCCAAGTAGAAATCACCACGGCGCCAACGCTCTGGGCCAGCACCACCATGTCCGCGGTGTCGATACCGTAGGTGGCCGCGATATGGTCGATGAAGGTCTGCACGTCGCGCACGCTGGTGGCGAAGCTCGGGCTGTCGCCCCGCTCCCCCGGCGATTCGCCATGGCCGCGGGCGTCCCAGGCGAAGAAGTCGAAGCCCTGCAGGCCCAGTTCCTCGACCAGGTGGGCCATGCGCCCGCCATGCTCGTGGCCGCGGTGAAACATCACGATAGCGCGGCGGGCTGCCTCCGGCTGCATAGGCTCCGCTGGCCAGTGCCGGTAGAACAGGCTTACGCCGTCGTGGGTCGTGAAGGTATTGGAGCGAACTTCAGTCATCAAGGCATTCCTATTGCGCAGAAGAAGACGCTTGCGCCAGACCCTGGCGTACGCGGTTGAACAGCGTGTACAGCAGCAGCGCGGTGATCACCGCCAGAATCGGATCGATCCAGCCCAGCGGTAGCAGCGCGCTGGCGACCCCGGCACCGAGCACGCCGAAGCAGAAGGCGCGGTCGCTCTTGCCCATCGGGCCGTCGTAGCGGCGTGAGGCGCCGACCATGGGGCCCATTACCCCGGCGTACTCGCTGATCAGCGCGAACAGCACCAGCACCACGACCAAGGTCGGCGACACGCCAGGCAGCAAGGCGAAAGGCAGGAACAGGGCGGCATCGGCGATCACGTCGCACAGTTCGTTGAGGTAGGCGCCCAAAGTGGATTGCTGGCCGAACTCGCGGGCCAGCATGCCGTCCACGGCGTTGAGGGCCATGCGCAGAATCATCCACAGCGGGATCAGTGCGAACAGCCAGAGGCGGTCGGGAAAGATCGCCAGCAGCAGGCCGATGAGCACCGACACCATGGCAGCGGCCAGCGTCACCTGATTGGCAGTGACGCCACGGTCGTAGAGGCGTTGCACCAAGGGGCGCAGCAGATTCTGAAAGCGAGGTTTCAACTGATAGATCGAAAGCATGAACACGAACTCCGTTTCGCCATGTTTCTCAGAACGTGCCACAGCCTGCTGCGCGTCCGCGCTGCGGCGTTTAACGCGGGCTTCAGATGCTCATCTACCGCAGTAAACTCCGCTTCCTCGCCCGCGTTTGCCTTAAACCGCGATAGCTCGCGAGGCTGTGAACACGTTCTGCAATAATTTGCGTCAGCTTAGCCGTTTAGGCCCCCGCCAGGCGATATGCCAACGTGAACATCGTCATGTGCCGCGCAAAAAACTTATGCCCACTTTATCGACAGAATGGGTACCTATAAAAATCCTTATTTATCAGTACCCTGGATGCGAAAACTCGATTAAATGGGAAATTGCTCAACAGGTTATCCACAGAACGCGTCAGGCTAGATCGTTGGCCGTTTCCACCGCTTCTGTCTGCGGGTTGAGCGCGCCGATCTGGCACTGGGCCTGGCTGACCCATTCGAAGACGCGATCGTTGAGGTTGGCGATTGCCCGCGGGCCCTCGCCCTCGGCGTACATCGCCGGGCCGATAACCACCTGTACCACGCCCGGTTTCTTGCTCCAGCCGTCCTTCGGCCAGAACTGCCCGGCGTTGTGGGCAATCGGCAGCACCGGCAGGTTGCTGTTCACCGCCAGAGCGGTGCCGCCGCGGGAGAACTTGCCGATCTGGCCATCGGGAATGCGCGTGCCTTCCGGGAACACCAGCACCCAAGCGCCCTGCTCCAGACGCGTACGGCCCTGTTGGGCGAGTTGCTTGAGTGCGGCCTTGGGGTTGCTGCGGTCGATGGCGATGGGTTTGAGCATGGACAGCGCCCAGCCGAAGAACGGCACGTACATCAGTTCGCGCTTGATGACCTGGCTCAACGGCTCGAAGTAGGCGCACAGGAAGAAGGTCTCCCAAGTGCTCTGGTGCTTGGCGAGAATCACACAGGGGCGCTCGGGGACGTTTTCTGCGCCCGTGACCTCGTACTTGATGCCGGCAACCACCTTGGCCAGCCAGACCGCACTGCGGCACCAGGCCTGCACCACGAAGCGGTAGCGGGCACGGAACGGCAGGAAGGGTGCGACGAACACGCTGATGATGCACCAGACGAACGAGCTGGAAGACAGCAGCAGGTAGAAGAGTACGGTTCTGAGGGACTGCACTGGCGACATGGGAGCGATTACCGTGGCAGGGCGTGCCTGCGCTATCAAGTGAGAAGCCGGGCAGCCACGGCCGCCAGGTCGTCGAATATCAGGGTGCCGGTTGGCAGAACGGCTTTGGCCAGGGTGCGTTCGCCCTTGCCGGTTTTCACCAGCACGGGCTGACAGTCGACGGCGAGCGCCGTTTCCAGGTCACTGGCGCTGTCGCCGACGAACCACACGCTGGCGAGCGGCACATCATAGTGCGCGCCAATCTGGCGCAGCATGCCGGGCTTGGGCTTGCGGCAATCGCAGCCGTCGTTCGGGCCGTGGGGGCATTGCACGATCAGGCCGACTTCACCGCCCTGCTCCGCCACCAGCTCACGCAACCGCGCATGCATGGCTTCCAGCACGCTCAGCGGGTAATAGCCGCGGGCGATGCCGGACTGGTTGGTGGCCACGGCCACGGTCCAGCCCGCCTTGCTCAGCGCGGCGATGGCCTCGATGGAGCCGGGGATCGGAATCCACTCCTCGAGGCTTTTGATATAGGCGTCGGAATCCTGGTTGATGACCCCGTCGCGGTCCAGAATGATCAGCTTCACGCGTGTTCCTTCGCAGGTTTTTGAAAAACGTAGGTGAGGCAGCTAGCGCAAGGCAAAAGCAGGCGAGAAAGCGGAGTGTACGAGTAGTACATGAGCATTTGGAGCCTGCTTTTAACGCCGCGATAGCAACGCAAGTAGTTTTTCAGCAACCTGTTAGTGCCCGGCCCTGCGTGGGCCGGGCAAGGTCATCAGCCCAGTACCGAGATGTCGGCGACGCCCAGGAACAACCCACGCAGACGAGCCAGCAGCGCATAGCGGTTGGCACGAACCTTGGGGTCTTCGGCGTTGACCAGCACCGCTTCGAAGAAGGCGTCCACCGGCGTGCGCAGCGAAGCCAGCTGAGCCAGCGCCTCGCGGTACTGACGCGATTGCGCCAGTGGCTGCACGGCGTTGTCGGCCTTCTGGATCGCAGCGTTGAGGGTGAACTCGGCCGGTGTATCGAAGTAATGGGCCTCGATGCTGCTCGCCACTTGCCCGTCGGCCTTGCTCAGCAGGTTGGACACACGCTTGTTGGCGGCGGCCAGTGCTTCGGCTTCAGGCAGCTTGCGGAAGGCCTGTACGGCCTGCACGCGTTGGTCGAAGTCCAGCGGCGACAGCGGGTTCACGGCACGTACGGCCTGGTAGACGGACACATCCACGCCTTCGTCTTCGTAGCGCGCACGCAGGCGGTCGAAGATGAACTCCAGCACCTGCGGAGCCAGGCCGGCAGCCTTGACCTTGCTGGCGTACTGGCGCACGGCAAACTCGACGGTGGCGCCCAGATCCAGCTCCAAACCCTTCTCGATGAGGATGCGCAGCACGCCCAGCGCAGCGCGGCGCAGGGCGTAGGGGTCCTTGCTACCGGTGGGCAGCATGCCGATACCGAAGATGCCGACCAGGGTGTCGAGCTTGTCAGCCAGGGCCACCGCCGCGCCGGTCAGGGTGCTCGGTAGCTCGGCGCCCGCGCCACGTGGCATGTACTGCTCGTTCAGGGCCAGGGCGACGTCTTCCGGCTCGCCGTCGTTCAGCGCGTAGTAGTAGCCGGCGATGCCCTGCATTTCCGGGAATTCACCGACCATCTCGCTGGCCAGGTCGCACTTGCTCAGCAGGCCGGCGCGGGCACCACGCTTGGCGTCGCCACCGATACGCCCGGCGATGAAGCCGGCCAGGGCCGAGACGCGCTGGGCCTTGTCGTAGACGGTGCCGAGCTGAGCCTGGAACACCACGTTGGCCAGGCGCTGATTGAACGCTTCCAGCGGCTGCTTCTTGTCCTGCTTGAAGAAGAACTCGGCGTCGGTGAGGCGCGGACGCACGACCTTCTCGTTACCGGAAATGATCTGGCCCGGATCCTTGCTCTCGACGTTGGCCACGGTGATGAAGCGCGGCAGCAGCTTGCCGTCGGCATCGAGCAGGCAGAAGTACTTCTGGTTGTCCTGCATGGTGGTGATCAGTGCTTCCTGGGGTACTTCCAGGAAGCGCTCCTCGAAGGAGCAGACCAGCGGCACCGGCCATTCGACCAGGGCGCTGACTTCGTCGAGCAGCGCCGGCGGCACGATGGCGGTGCCCTGCTGCTCGGCGGCCAGCTGTTCGATGCGCTTGGCGATCTGCTCGCGGCGCTCGGCGACGTCGGCGATCACGTAGGCGGCGCGCAGCTCCTGGGCGTACATGGCGGGCGCAGAGATGCGCACTTCATGGTTGGCGTGGAAGCGGTGGCCGCGGGAGAAACGGTTGGCCTTCTGGGCGAGGATCTCGCAGTCGACGATCTGATCGCCGAACAGCATCACCAGCCATTGGCTCGGGCGTACGAATTCGGTCTTGCGGGCACCCCAGCGCATGCGCTTGGGAATCGGCAGCTCGTTCAGCGAGTTTTCCACGATGCCGGGCAGCAGCGTGTAGGCGCGCTGGCCAGGGATGTGCTGGCTGAATTTCAGCTTCGGCCCGCTCTGGTCGATGGCCGACAATTCCACGCCGCACTTCTTGGCGAAGCCCAGCGCGGCCTGGGTCGGGTTGCCTTCGGCGTCGAAGGCGGCCTGTACGGGTGGGCCGTCGAGGTTGACGGTGCGGTCCGGCTGCTCGGTGGCCAGTTGCTCGACCAGCACGGCCAGGCGGCGCGGCGCTGCGTAGTAACGTGCGCCACGGTAGCTCAGGCCGGCGGCCTTGAGGCCTTTCTCGATACCGGCGAGGAAGGATTCGCCCAGGGTTTTCAGGGCTTTGGGTGGCAGCTCTTCGGTGCCCAGTTCAACCAGAAAATCGAGCGCACTCATTCTGCTGCCTCCAGCTTGGCCAGTACTTCATCACGCAGATCGGGGGCGGCGAGCGGGAAGCCCAGGCGACGACGGGCCTGCAGATAACTCTGCGCCACGGCGCGGGCCAGGGTGCGCACGCGCAGGATGTACTGCTGGCGCGCGGTCACCGAAATGGCGCGGCGGGCATCCAGCAGGTTGAAGGTGTGCGAAGCCTTGAGGACCATCTCGTAGGTCGGCAGCGGCAGTTCCAGTTCGATCAGGCGGTTGGCTTCGCTTTCATAGAAGTCGAACAGCTCGAACAGTTTCTCGACGTTGGCATGTTCGAAGTTGTAGGTCGACTGCTCCACTTCGTTCTGGTGGAACACGTCGCCGTAGGTAACCTTGCCGAACTGGCCGTCGGTCCATACCAGGTCGTAGACCGAGTCGACGCCCTGCAAGTACATGGCCAGGCGCTCGAGTCCGTAGGTGATCTCGCCGGTGACCGGGTAGCACTCGATGCCGCCGACCTGCTGGAAGTAGGTGAACTGGGTGACTTCCATGCCGTTGAGCCAGATTTCCCAGCCCAGACCCCAGGCGCCGAGGGTCGGCGATTCCCAGTTGTCTTCGACGAAACGGATGTCGTGCACCAGCGGGTCGATACCGATGGCCTTCAACGAGCCCAGGTACAGCTCCTGGAAGTTTTCCGGGTTCGGTTTGAGCACCACTTGGAACTGGTAGTAGTGCTGCAGGCGGTTGGGGTTCTCGCCGTAGCGGCCGTCGGTGGGGCGGCGCGATGGCTGCACGTAAGCGGCGTTCCAGGTTTCCGGGCCGATGGCACGCAGGAACGTGGCGGTGTGGAAGGTACCGGCGCCCACTTCCATGTCATAGGGTTGCAGTACCACACAGCCCTGCTCGGCCCAGTATTGTTGCAGGGCGAGGATCAGGTCCTGGAAGGTGCGCACGGCAGGCGTTGTCTGGCTCACGAAAAATTCACCTGTTGGGGCTGCGACAGAAAGCCGGAGAGTATACCCGAAGCAAGGCGCAGCCCGCATGCTGCGGCGTCTCGACTGATAAAAGTGATGGCAGGCTGGTGGCGCTGGCGATGGATTTCCGCGCCACCCGCCCGTGCGCTGGAAAAAATCTGCCTGGTCGACCTGCGGGTTTGGCGGTGCTCGCGCGTCTTATAGGGAAACGCTGCCGTTTGCGGTGCACAACGGCAGCCGTCGTCGATCAGCCGCCCCACGGCCGGGGGCCTGATCGTGTACAGAGCAGCAGGCAAGGTGTATCGATGAAAGAGGGATTTCGCCAGTCCATGGCGTGGTTGCATACCTGGACGGGGCTGGTGGTGGGCTGGGTACTGTTCTTCGTGTTCGTGACCGGCACCGCCGGTTATGTGGACGATGAGATCACCCGCTGGATGCAGCCCGAGCGGCCGCTGCAGGTGCACGTCGAGAGCGTCGAGCGTGGGCGGATGATCGAAATGGCCCTTGCCCGCCTGGAGCAGGTGGCCACCAAGGCGCAATCGTGGACCATCACCCTGCCGCACACACCGTTGCGCTTTCGCGGTGACCAGGGCCTGGAAATTGCCTGGGAGGACCTTCCAGAGCGCGGTCACGACTACGGGCGCCGCGGATACGAAGACCTGGACGCGCGAACCGGTCTGTTGCGCCAGGGCATCGAACCACGGGAAACCGGTGGTGGTACCACGCTGTACCGCATGCACTATGCGTTGCACTACATTCCCTACGATGTGGCGATCTACATCGTCGGCGTATGCACCCTGCTTATGCTGCTGGCGATCCTCAGCGGGGTGATCACCCACAAGAAGATCTTCAAGGATTTCTTCACCTTCCGGCCTGGCAAGGGCCAGCGTTCCTGGCTTGATGCGCACAACGTCATCAGTGTGATGGCCCTGCCGTTCTTTCTGATGATCACCTACAGCGGGCTGCTGTTCTATACGTTCGACTACATGCCGGCCGGCGCCGCTGTCGTTTATGGCACCAGTGACCTGCAGCGTCGGGCGATGTACGACGAGCTCTACGAGCGAGACCGGCGCGAGTATCTGCCGGCCCGTCGTCCACAGGCCGACCTCGAACCGCTGCTGCAGCGCGCCGAGGCCACGTGGCAGGCGCCGGGTGTGGCGGCATTGACCATCCGTCAGGTCAAGGGCGAGCCAGCCCGCGTCGATGTGCAACGAATGCCTGGTGGGCGGGTGAACATCTACGACCCGGAGGTGATGAGTTTCGATGCCGTCAATGGCACGCCGATCGTCTATGACCGTCAGCCCAACGCCACCAGTACGACGCTGGACACCTTCTATGGTCTGCATGAGGGGCTGTTCGCCGACTGGTGGCTGCGTTGGCTGTACCTCATCGCAGGCCTGCTCGGTTGCGGCATGATCGGCACCGGCCTGGTGCTGTGGACGGTCAAACGGCGCAATCAGCACCTCAAGCGCAACGATGGCGCCGCGTTGTTCGACGCCTATGGCCTGCGCCTGGTGGAGGTGCTCAATGCCGGTACCCTGGTCGGCCTGCCGATCGCGGTCGCCGCCTACTTCTGGGCCAATCGCCTGCTGCCGGTGGGCATGGCCGACCGCGCCGCCTGGGAGACGCACTGCCTGTTCCTGACGTGGGGCTGGCTGTTCCTCTACGCCGCGCTGCGACCCTTGAAGAGAGCCTGGCTGGAACTGGCCTGGATGGCGGTGGCGGCCTATGCCCTGATTCCGGCACTCAACGCCCTGACCACGGATCGCCACCTGGGCGTGACCCTTGCCGAAGGCGACTGGGTGCTGGCCGGCTTCGACCTGAGCATGTTCGGCCTGGCGGCGCTGTTCGCCTACGCTGCCATGAAGATCCGCCGCCGCTGGCTGAAGGCCGACGCGACTATGGCGCCGAGCAGCAAGGAGGCGCTGGCATGAAGAAGGGTTCGACAGCCGCCTATCGCTGGGCGGTCGCCTCGCGGGTACTGGCGGCAGCATTGGGCGGCTATGCACTGGCCTCGGCGTTGACCGTGCTGTTGGCGCTGATCTGGCCGCTGCCGAAAAGCCAGGCCGTGCTGGCCGCCACCATGCTCAGCTTTACCCTGTATGCCGTGGCGGTGATCTGGGTGTTCAGCGTACGCAGCGTGACCCGCGCCTGGCTGGGCATGCTGATCCCCACTGGCGTGGCAGCGCTGTCGTGCTGGGCGTTGCAGTCGGGAGGCGCGGGATGATCCTCAACCTGTCTCTTCTGCTGGCCAGCCTGGGCGGTTTCATCGCCCTGGCGCTGGCCATGGAAAAACACTGCCGGCAGCTGCTGCATCGCGTGCTCTCGCCATGGTGGATGCGTGCGCTGCGCAGTTTCGGCTGGCTGCTGCTGGCCGCGGCGTTGGTGCTGAGCCTGGGGCAGCTGGGCTGGAGCATCGGCGCGGCCGCCTGGTTCGGTTGGCTGTCGGTCGCCGGCGTGGTGCTGGCTTTCTACCTGCCCAAGTGGCCCGGGCAGCGCGAGCCCGCCAAGGCGCCGCCGCGTCGCGACAAGCATCCGGCCATGCAGCCACCAGCCGAACGCTTGCTAGGCCTGCGCCGCGCTGCCACGGCGTTGCTGTTGCTGGTGCCCGTGGTGGTGCTCGGCCTGTTGCTGAGCGCTGCGCCGAAACCACTGCATAGCGATGAAGCCGTACATGGCCAGGTCGGGCCCTGGCCGTTCGCCCTCGCCCAGGCCCAGCGCAAGGCGCCGCATCAGGTACTGGGCACGCCCTTCAAGGCCTTCGAAGTGCGTTTCTGCGAGCGCTGCGACGACCAGATCCGCGCGGCCTACCTCAAGATCCGCAAGCCGCGCTCGCTGCGGGCCGCCGGCCTGGTGTTCAGCGGCGAGCGCTGGGATCGCCGGGTGGAGATCCAGATTCCCGCCAAGGCCAGGGTCAGCGACGGGCTGTGGCTGACCGTCGAAGGCAAGGACGGCAGCGTGCACCACGCCGCTGTGGATATCGACAAGGTATCGCCCGAGTTGGCGGCCTACCTGAAGGACGAATCCTGAGTGGCCGGCTTCGGGCGCGGCGCGTTCCCGAGGCGGATTGCACCCGTTGCGGCAATGCGCGGTTATAGTCTCCCCTCGCCCCTCACCGAGCCGACTGCCATGCCCCGCTGTTTCTGGTGTAACGACGATCCGCTGTATCAGGCCTACCACGACAGGGAATGGGGTGTGGCATCGCGCGATCCCCAGCACCTGTTCGAGATGCTGATACTCGAAGGCGCCCAGGCCGGGTTGTCGTGGATCACCGTATTGAAGAAGCGCGAGCGGTATCGCGAAGTGCTGTTCGGCTTCGATGCCGAGCGCCTGGCCGTGATGAGCGACGCCTACATCGAGACCCTGATGCAGGACCCCGGCATCATCCGTAATCGCCTCAAGCTGCAGGCCGCACGCAAGAACGCCCAGGCCTGGCTGCGCCTGGACGACCCGGTGGCGTTGCTCTGGTCGTTCGTCGGCGGCCAGCCCAAGATCAACCATTTCGAGGGCCGTGGCGACGTACCGGCCGTCACGCCTGAAGCCGAGGCCATGAGCAAGGCGTTGAAGAAGGCCGGCTTCACCTTCGTCGGCCCGACCATCTGCTACGCCTTCATGCAGGCCACCGGCATGGTCATGGACCATACCCGCGATTGCGATCGCTACGCCCAACTGCAACAGGAGGCCCGACCATGAGCACCACCATCGATACGCTCGAACAATTGCAGGCGCTGTACGGCGTGCCCCACGAGCGCTCGCTGCGCAAGGAGCTGCCCTACCTGAGCGCGCCCTACCAGGCACTGGTGGCCGCCTCGCCGTTCGTGGTGCTGGGCACTCGCGGCCCGGACGGGCTGGACTGCTCGCCGCGGGGCGACGCAGCGGGTTTCGTGCGCGTTCTCGATGAGCGCACCCTGCTGCTGCCGGATCGCCCCGGCAACAACCGCATCGACAGCCTGCGCAACATCATCCACGACCCCCACGTGGCGCTGCTGTTCCTGATCCCCGGCGTCGGCGAGAGCTTCCGGGTCAATGGCCGCGCGACCATCTCGCTGGAGCCCGAGCTGCTGGCGCTGTGCGAGGCGCAAGGCAAACTGCCGCGCAGCGTGCTGCGCATCAGCATCGATACCTGCTACTTCCAGTGTTCCAAGGCGGCGGTGCGCTCGGGCTTGTGGGAGGCCGAACGGCAGGTCGAACGAGCCAGCCTGCCGTCAGCCGGCGATTTGCTCAAGGCGGTGATGGATCCGCAGTTCGACGTGCAGGCCTATGAGCAGCAACTGCAGGAACGCCTGAAAACGCAGCTTTATTGAACGTTTCATCGTTTCTGCCCGTGTATGTAACAGCCAGGCCGGCCCCAGACAGTTACAATACGCGCCCTTTTTAACGGGAGCTGCTTGTGGAAAAGCTCAAAGGCGCGCTGGTGGTTGGATCCCTGCGCTTGTTTGCCCTCCTGCCTTGGCGTGCCGTGCAGTCGCTGGGTGCGATGATCGGCTGGTTGATGTGGAAGCTGCCGAATGGCTCGCGCGAAGTCGTGCGCATCAACCTCGCCAAGTGTTTCCCTGAACTGACTGCCGCCGAGCACGACAAACTGGTCGGCCGCAGCCTCATGGATATCGGCCGTACCCTGACCGAGAGTGCCTGCGCCTGGGTCTGGCCGGCGCACAAATCCCTGGCGCGCGTGCGTGAGGTCGAGGGTCTGGAAGTGCTCGAGGCGGCGCTGGCCTCCGGCAAGGGCGTGGTCGGCATCACCAGCCACCTTGGCAACTGGGAAGTGCTCAACCACTTCTACTGCTCGCAGTGCAAACCGATCATTTTCTACCGCCCGCCCAAGCTCAAGGCAGTCGACGACCTGCTGCGCGAGCAGCGTGTGCAACTGGGCAACCGCGTGGCACCGTCGACCAAGGAAGGCATCCTCAGCGTCATCAAGGAAGTGCGCAAGGGCGGCGCGGTGGGCATTCCCGCCGACCCGGAGCCGAGCCTCTCGGCTGGCATCTTCGTGCCCTTCTGCGGCACCGTTGCGCTGACCAGCAAGTTCGTGCCGGGCATGCTCGCCGGGCACAAGGCAGTTGGCGTTTTCCTGCATGCGCTGCGCCTGGAAGACGGCTCGGGCTACAAGGTGATCCTCGAAGCCGCACCGGAAGGCATGTACAGCGATGATCCTTACACCGCCGTGGCGGCCATGAGCGGCGTGGTCGAGAAGTACGTGCGTGCCTACCCCAGCCAGTACATGTGGAGCATGAAGCGCTTCAAGAAACGCCCCGAGGGCGAAGAGCGCTGGTACTGAAACCGGCGGCGCCTCGCAACGTGGCGCCGCTTCGCTGGGCTTGTGGGGCGATTTGAGTTATTAACGGAGCACATCTTTCTCGAGGCTGCCAGGACATGTCCGCCAACCAGCGTCAGCATCCCCGTACACCGATGAAATGCCGCATCAAGATCTGCCATCCGAGCTTCGGCGAGCTGGTCGCCCAGACCCGCGACCTCTCCGACGGTGGTGTGTACGTCAAGCATGACGACCTGGCCGCCCTGGAGCCCGGAACCCGGGTAACCGGCCAGGTGCAGGATCTGCCCATCGAAGCGCCGATCCTGGAGATGGAAGTCATGCGCGTCACCCCTGACGGCGTGGGTCTGCGCTTCGTTCGCGATTGAGTTCGGCAGGCCGGCACCCTGCTCCGCCGGCCTGCTCCCTTCTGCCTACAGCTTGGCCTTGACCGCCGCTAGCCCGTCACCGCCATCGCGGGTTTTCACGCCTTCCAGCCAGCCATCGAGCACCTGCGGGTTGGCCTTGATCCAGTTTTTGATCGCCGTGGCATTGGCCACCTTGCGGTTGAGCACGTCGTCCATGATGGTGTTTTCCATCTCCTGAGTGAACTTCAGGTTGGTCAGCAGCTTGCCCACGTTCGGGCATTCGGCAACAAAGCCCTTGCGGGCCAGGGTGTTGACCGAACCGGTGCTGCCGAAGAATTTCTCGCCGCCCTTGAGGTACTGCATGTCGAACTGTACGTTCATGGGGTGCGGCGTCCAGCCCAGGAACACCACGAACTCATCGCGTTTCACCGCCCGGCCGACCTGCACCAGCATGGCCTGCTCGCTCGACTCCACCAGTTTCCAGTCGCCCAGGCCGAACTCGTTGCCCGCGATCATCTGGCGGATGTAGTCGTTGGCTGGCGAGCCCGAGCCAATGCCATAGATCTTCTTGCCGAACTTGTCGGCGAATTTGGCGAGGTCGTTGAAATCCTTCACGCCGGCTTCATGGGCGTAGGTTGGCACGGCCAGGGTGTATTCGGTGCCGCCCAGGTTCTCCACCACCTTGTCGATCTGCCCGCTGGCCACGTAGCGGTCGTAGTCGTGCTGGCCGGCCGGCATCCAGTTGCCGAGAAACACGTCGACCTGCCCTTTTTGCAGCCCGGCGAAGATGATCGGCACGGCCAGGGTACGGGTCTGCGCTTTGTAGCCCAGGCCATCGAGCAGTAGGCTGGCGATGCCGTTGGTGACCGCAATGTCGCTCCAGCCTGGGTCGGCCAGGCTGACGCTGGCGCATTTGGCGTCTTCGGCCTGGGCATACAGGCTGGCGCTCAGGGCCAGCAGGCTGGCGGTAATCACGGTCTTGAAGGGCTTCATCGGCATGATCCTTGTGCGTGAGGGAGCTGTAACCCTAGCAGACAACGGGGCGATTTTTGCGACTCGAAAAGTCGCTGGCGGCACATACCGTTCGTCGCTGAAAGCCAGAAAAAATGAACCTGACGCAGTTTTTAACTGTCCGTCCACGGGACGTGCGGAGCACTCTCTTAGTTCATTGTTTAGGTTGCAAGTGGCTGATTTCAGGAAGGGATTCGCGGCGGCTTGAGTCTTCTTCCCAAGGTCATCGAATTGAATAAACTGATCCTCTCTCTGATTTTAGGCAGCACCCTGTTATGTGCTGCAGCTGGAAACGCATCCGCCAGCTTCCGGGTTCACATGCAGGACGGCAGCAGCCGTGTCGTCGCACCCGCCAAGGTCGATCCGAACTCTTCCCAGGCCGTGGTCAACCGGGCGCTGACCGCGCTGGGCACGCCGTACCGCTGGGGCGGCACCAGCCTCGAACATGGTTTCGACTGCAGCGGCCTGGTCAACTATGCGTTCAAGAAGGTCGATGACCTCGATCTGCCCCGTACCTCCCGCGCGCTCTCCCGCGTGGATGGTCCCAAGGTGGCCAAGGGTGATCTCGAGCCAGGTGACCTGCTGTTCTTCCGTATCCGTGGGCGCGGTGTCGACCACGTGGCCATCTACCTGGGTAACGACCGCTTCATTCACGCGCCACGCCGCGGCACCAACGTGCGCATCGACAAGCTCAGCGACGGTTACTGGAAAAAGCACTTCCAGCTGGCTCGCCGGGTGATGCCGGAAGATACGCAGCTGGCCAGCAATGGCTGAGGGATCGGCGAAGCGACAGTGGCGTGGCGGAAGCGGACATTTGTAGGGTGGACGACGCTTCACCTACGCGGCCCGACCCGTCCACCGCCCGTGATCGCAAGGGTGGATGAAAGGAGCGTCGCTTACGCGCCCCGATCCACCTTACCGTCCGTTTCTGCCTTCAAGCATCACCAGCCAAAGGCTCGCCATCCGCCGGACGGGCTGTTCCGGCAAGGGTGCAGGCAGTACACTGCGCGCCGCTCGCCGCCATGTCGGCTGCGGCAATGGGTTCCCTAACCCCATTTCACGAAAAAGGACGTCCCATGACCCTGCTCCTCGCCTCGGTCAGCCGCGCCATATTGGCTGCGCTGATCGCGTTTCACATCCTGATCATCATCGCCAGTAATTACCTGGTGCAACTGCCGATCACCCTGTTCGGCTGGCACACCACCTGGGGCGCGTTCAGCTTTCCATTCATCTTCCTGGCTACCGACCTCACCGTGCGGCTGATCGGCAAGCACGCCGCGCGCGCGGTCATCGCCCGGGTGATGGTGCCGGCGTTGATCGCGTCCTACATCGTTTCCGTGCTTTTTCATGAGGGCGCGTTCGGCGGTCTGGCAGCGCTGGGCGAATTCAATCTGTTCGTGTTCCGCATCGCCCTGGCCAGCTTCCTTGCCTATGTGCTCGGCCAGCTGCTCGACATCCAGGTATTCGACCGCCTGCGCCAGCTCAAGCAATGGTGGGTCGCCCCGGCCGCGTCGAGCGTGTTCGGCCAGGCCATGGACACCCTGGCGTTCTTCTCCATCGCCTTCTGGCAGAGCAGTGACCCGTTCATGTCCGCCAACTGGGTGGAGATCGCCGTGGTCGACTACGTGATCAAGCTGGCGGTTAGCCTGGCGCTGTTCGTGCCGCTGTACGGCATGTTGCTTGGCGCCATCGTACGGCGGTTACCTCAGCGCACCGTAATGAACTGAAGCAGGCCTGAACGAAAACGCCGGATCCCCTCGCGGGAATCCGGCGTTTTCATGGTGCGATCGGCTGGCCTAGCGCGACGCCACCGCTATGGGCAATGCCTGCAGGCGCGACAGGTGCAGCGCCACCGCCAGGGAGATCAGCAACAACGAGCCGATGAACAGGCCCAGGCCGTCCCAGCCGCCAGCCTGCCAGAACACCCCGCCTAGGGTGCCGGCGACACTAGAGCCCAGGTAGTAGCAGAACAGGTACAGCGACGACGCCTGGCCCTTGGCCTGGGTGGCGCGCCGACCGATCCAGCTGCTCGACACCGAGTGGGCGCCGAAGAAGCCGAAGGTGAACAGCAGCATGCCGACCAGGATCACCGGCAACACGTCGAACAGGGTCAGCACCAGGCCGCCCAGCATCAGGCCGATCACCGCCCAGAGCACCTTGCGACGGCCCAGCTTGTCGGCCAGCGCGCCGATCTGCGCCGAGCTGTAGATACCCGACAGGTAAACGATCGACAGCAGGCCGATGCTGGTCTGGTCGAGCTTGAACGGCGCCTCGATCAGCCGGTAACCGATGTAGTTGAACAGGGTCACGAAGGCGCCCATCAGCAGGAAGCCCTGGAGGAACAGCCACGGCAGGCCGGCATCCCGAAATTGCAGGGTGTAACCCTGCAGCAGGCTGCGCGGGCGCAGCGAGCGGGGGCGGAAGTTGCGTGACTCGGGCAGCAGGCGCCAGAACGCGGCGCCGGCCAGAAGGCCTAGGCCACCCAGGGTGCCGAGCACTGCGTGCCAGGACATGAAGTCCACCAATACGCCGCTGAGCAGACGCCCGCTCATGCCTCCGATGGCGTTGCCGCCTATATACACGCCCATGGCCAGGCCCAGGTGCAGCGGATCGATTTCCTCGCTCAGGTAGCTCATGGCCACGGCGGCCAAGCCGCTGAGCGCCAGGCCGACCAAAGCGCGCATCACCAGCACGCCTTCCCAGGTCGGCATCAGTGCACTGCCCACGGTGAACAAGGCGGCGGCGAGCAGCGACACGACCATCACTGGCTTGCGGCCGAGCGCATCGGACAGCGGCCCGGTTATCAACAGACCCAGAGCGAGGGTGATGGTGGACACGGAAAGGATCAGGCTGCTTTGTGCGGCGCTCAGATCGAACTGCTGCGCCAGCATCGGCATCATCGGCTGTACGCAATAGAGCAGCGCGAAGGTGGCGAAACCGCCGCTGCACATGGCGAGAATGGTGCGCAGAAAGGCGCGGGTGCCCTTCTGGATATAAACGGGCTCCAGTGGAGCGCTGCGGGGAGCAGGGTCCTCATTTTGGGTGCTGACGCACTCGTCCGATGCGTGGGGAACAGGCTGACTCATTACGACCTCTTTAACACTCGATTCCCAGGCGAAGCGCCGCCGCATGCACAGGCGAATGCCGGCACGGGTGGTTGTTGTTATTGGGAATGGTCACAAGGATAAGTAGGCCAGCAAGTTCTTTCCAATATAATATTCGACACGATCGATACGTTTTCCGACCTATTGGAGCGAACATGGAACTGCGTCATCTGCGCTATTTCGTGGCGGTTGCCGAGGAGTTGCACTTTGGCCGGGCCGCCGACCTGCTGGGCATCTCCCAACCGCCGCTGAGCCAGCAGATCCAGGCGTTGGAGCAGGAACTCGGGGTTCGCCTGTTCGAGCGTAGCAACCGCCACGTGGCGCTCACCGATGCCGGGCGGCTATTTCTCGAGGAGACGCGGCAGACCCTGGCCCAGGTCAGCAAGTCGGTGGACGTGGTGCGCCGCGCCGAACAGGGCGAAATCGGCGAGCTGCAGATCGGCTTCACCGCCTCGGCGCCCTTCGTGTCGATCATTCCGCGGGCGGTGTTCGCCTTTCGCCAGGCGTTTCCGGCGGTGCACCTGGACCTGCAGGAGATGACCAGCAGCCAGGTCTGCCAGGCGCTGGTGGAAAAGAAGCTGCAGATCGGCATGATCCGCCCGCTGGAGCTGCCGGGCGAGCTGGATGCCGTGGAGTTGCTCCGCGAGCCGCTGGTGGCGCTGCTGCATGCCGGGCATCCGCTGGCGGGCGAACACAACGGCGGGCTGGCGCTGGCCGAACTGGCCGACCAGCCGTTCGTGTTCTTTCCACGTAGCTACGGCACCGGCCTGTATGCCCAGCTGTTCAGCCTGGCCCGCCAGGCCGGTTTCACGCCGCGCATCACCCAGGAGGCCCACGAGGCGCTGACCATCATCGGCCTGGTGGCCGCGGGGCTTGGGGTTTCGGTGTTGCCGGCGTCGTTTCGGCGTATTCGTATCGACGGGGTGGTGTTTCGCACCCTGACCGATACCGACGCCACCACCGCGGTGTGGCTGGTCAAACGTCGCCAGGAACGTTCGCCCCTGGCCCAGGCCTTCATCGATCTGCTGACCCGCGAGGTGCAGGCCCTAAAGTAGCCTTGGTGATCCGGACTACGGCTTATTGAGCGGCTTTATCCAGCTTACGCAGAAATACCGACATTTCCTTTTCCGCCTGCTTGTCACCCTTGGCCTGCGCCGCCTGCAGGCCGCTCTGCCAGGCGTTGCGGGCAGCGTCCGGGTTACCGGCAGATTGAAGGGCCTTGCCGAGCAGCTTCCACGCCGCCGAATACTGCGGGTCTTGTTCGACGCAGCGTTGCAGGTGTTCGGCAGCCTTGCTGGCATCGCCGGCATCCAGGTAACCCTTGCCCAGGCCGAAGCGCAGCAGTGAGTTATCCACACCCTTGGCCAGCATCTTTTCCAGTGCGTCGGTGGTCATGAAAGGCTCCCCTAGAAGAAGGTCAGGCCGACCTGGAACAGCCGTTCCACATCGCGGATGTGCTTCTTGTCCATCAGGAACAGGATCACGTGGTCGCCGGACTCGATCACCGTCACGTCGTGGGCGATCAGCACTTCTTCGTCGCGGATGATCGCGCCGATGGTGGTGCCCGGCGGCAACGAGATGTCCTTGATCGCCTTGCCGACCACCTTGCTCGAGCGCGCATCGCCGTGGGCGATGGCCTCGATGGCTTCGGCGGCGCCCCGGCGCAGCGAGTGCACGCTCTCGATGTCGCCGCGGCGCACGTGGGTCAGCAGGCTGCCGATGGTGGCCAGCTGCGGGCTGATGGCGATGTCGATCTCGCCGCCCTGGATCAGGTCGACGTAGGCCGGGTTGTTGATCAGCGTCATCACCTTGCGCGCGCCCAGGCGCTTGGCCAGCAGCGACGACATGATGTTGGCTTCGTCGTCGTTGGTCAGGGCCAGGAAGATGTCGGCGTCCTTGATGTTCTCTTCCACCAGCAGGTCGCGGTCCGACGAGCTGCCCTGCAGCACGATGGTGCTTTCCAGGTTCTCGGAGAGGTAGCGGCAGCGCGCCGGATTCATCTCGATGATCTTCACCTGGTAGCGGCTTTCGATGGCTTCGGCCAGACGCTCGCCGATATGCCCGCCGCCAGCGATCACCACCCGCTTGTATTCGTTCTCGACCCGGCGCATTTCGCTCATCACCGCGCGGATGTCCGCCTTGGCGGCGATGAAGAATACTTCGTCGTCGGCTTCGATCACCGTATCGCCCTGGGGCATGATCGCCCGGTCGCGGCGGAAGATCGCCGCCACCCGGGTATCGACCTTGGGCATGTGCTGGCGGATCTGCTTGAGCTGCTGGCCGACCAGCGGGCCGCCGTAATAGGCCTTGACGCCGACCAGCTGGGCCTTGCCCTCGGCGAAGTCGATCACCTGCAGGGCGCCGGGGTATTCGATCAGGCGCTTGATGTAGTTGGTCACCACCTGCTCGGGGCTGATCAGCACGTCGACCGGAATGGCTTCGTTGTCGAACAGCGCCTCGCGGGTCAGATAGGCTGCCTCGCGTACCCGAGCGATGCGCGTCGGGGTATGGAACAGGGTGTAGGCCACCTGGCAGGCGATCATGTTGACTTCGTCGCTGTTGGTCACCGCCACCAGCATGTCGGCATCGTCGGCGCCGGCCTGGCGCAGTACGGTCGGAAACGAACCCTTGCCCTGCACGGTGCGGATGTCGAGGCGGTCGCCGAGGGCGCGCAGACGATCACCGTCGGTGTCCACCACGGTGATGTCGTTGGCCTCGCTGGCCAGGTGCTCGGCCAGGGTGCCGCCGACCTGGCCGGCGCCGAGGATGATGATCTTCATCGGGTTGCTCCAGCGGCTGCGATCTTGATCAACTTGGCATAGTAGAAACCATCATGGCCGTCCTGCTGGGCGAGCAACTGGCGGCCATGGGGCTGCTTGAGGCCGAACGGGCCGGCGATGTCCAGTTCGCGGGCGCCGGGCGTGCGCGCCAGGAAGGCGTCGATGACCTCGGTGTTTTCCGTCGGCAGCGTCGAGCAGGTGGCGTACAGCAGGATGCCGCCGACCTCCAGTGTCGGCCACATGGCGTCGAGCAGTTCGCCCTGCAGCGTGGCCAGCGCCGGAATGTCATCGGCCTTGCGGGTCAGCTTGATGTCCGGGTGGCGGCGGATCACGCCGGTGGCCGAGCAGGGCGCATCGAGCAGAATGCGCTGGAATGGCTTGCCGTCCCACCAGGCGGCGGTGTCGC
Organism: Pseudomonas sp. PA1(2017); assembly: GCF_001945375.1. NCBI lineage: Bacteria > Pseudomonadati > Pseudomonadota > Gammaproteobacteria > Pseudomonadales > Pseudomonadaceae > Pseudomonas > Pseudomonas sp. PA1(2017). The sequence goes on along the minus strand of NZ_MSXU01000001.1, from coordinate 779,262 downwards.
GGCCATCGGCGGCGATCAGGGTGGCCTCGAGCCCCAGACGATCGAGGTTTTCGCGTACCCGCGCCAGGCGCTTGGCCTCCAGGTCCACGGCGACCACTTCGCTCAGCGCCGGCTCGGCTTCCAGCAAATGGCAGGTCTTGCCGCCGGGCGCTGCGCAGGCATCCAGCACGCGCTGGCCGGGCGCCAGTTGCAGCAGGTCGGCGGCCAGTTGCGCGGCTTCGTCCTGCACGCTCACGTGGCCCTCGGCGAAACCCGGCAGCAGGGTGACGTCGCAGGCTTGCAAGAGGCGGATGCCGTCGCGGCTGAACTCACAGGGTTCGGCCTCGAAACCGACCTGACGCAGCCGCGCCAGATAGTCATCGCGGCTGCCGTGGCGGCGGTTGACCCGCAGGATCAACGGCGGATGGGCGTTGTTGGCGGCGCAGATGGCCTGCCAATGCTCGGGCCAGAAGGCCTTGAGCTGCTTCTGCAACCAGCGTGGATGGGCGGTGTGCAGCACCGGGTCGCGATCCAGTTCCTGGATCAGGCTGTCGCCCTCACGCTGGGCGTTGCGCAGTACGGCGTTGAGTAGGCCCTTGGCCGAGGTCTTCTTCAGCTTGTCGACGCAGCCGACCGTCTCGCCAATTGCCGCGTGGGCGGGGATGCGCGTGTAGAACAGCTGGTAGAGGCCGACCAGCAGCAGGGCTTCGAGGTCGCGGTCGCCATCCTTGAAAGGCTTACGCAACAGCTTGGCGGCGATCAGTTCGAGGCGTGGCTGCCAGCGTGCGGCGCCAAAGGCCAGATCCTGGGCGAGGCCGCGGTCGCGGGCTTCGACCTTGTCGAGCAGCGGCGGCAGGCTGGTGCCCAGCGACGCCTTGCCGTCGAGCACCGCGGCCAGGGCGCGGGCCGCGGCCAGCCTGGGGCTCATGCCAGCACCGTGCCGACGGCGAACTGCTCGCGGCGGCTGTTGTACAGATCGCTGAAGTTCAGCGCCTTGCCGCCGGGCAATTGCAGGCGGGTGAGCAGCAGGGCGCCGCTGCCGCAGGCGACGGTCAGGCCGTCCTTGCTGGCGGCGAGAATTTCCCCGGGCTGGCCCTGGCCTTCGCCGATACGCCCGGCCAGCACCTTGAGCGGCGCCTCGTTGAGCGTGCTGTGGCAGATTGGCCAGGGATTGAAGGCGCGGATCAATCGTTCCAGCTCATCGGCCGGGCGGCTCCAGTCGATGCGCGCCTCATCCTTGTTGAGCTTGTGGGCGTAGTTGGCCTGGGCGTCGTCCTGCGCTTCACCCATCAGGGTGCCGCTGGCGAGACCCGCGATGGCCTCGATCACCGCCGGCGGGCCTAGTTCGGCCAGGCGATCGTGCAGGCTGCCGCCGGTGTCTTCGGCGGTGATCGGCGTGCGCACCTTGAGCAGCATCGGCCCGGTGTCCAGGCCGGCTTCCATCTGCATCACGGTCACGCCGCTTTCGGCATCGCCAGCCTGTACGGCACGCTGGATGGGCGCCGCACCGCGCCAGCGCGGCAGCAGCGAGGCATGGCTGTTGATGCAGCCGAAACGCGGGATATCCAGCACCGCCTGGGGCAGGATCAGGCCGTAGGCGACCACCACCAGCAAGTCCGGCTGCAGCGCCGCCAGTTCGGCCTGAGCGGCGGCATCCTTGAGGCTAGGCGGCTGCAATACGGGAATGAAGTTTTCCACAGCGAGCTGTTTGACCGGGCTGGGCATCAGCTTCTGGCCACGGCCGGCTGGGCGATCCGGCTGGGTGTACACGGCGACGATCTGGTGGTCGGTGCCGAGCAGCGCCTTGAGGTGGGCGGCGGCGAATTCCGGGGTGCCGGCGAATACGATACGCAGAGCTTCGGTCATGGGGTCTCGCTTTGACTGGGTGCTGGAAAAACAAAAGGCTTGCCGCGGCAAGCCTTTGTTGAAGGCCCGATCAGGCCTGCTGGCGGTGCTGCTTTTCCAGCTTCTTCTTGATGCGGTCGCGCTTGAGCGTGGACAGGTAGTCGACGAACAGCTTGCCGTTGAGGTGGTCGCACTCGTGCTGGATGCACACGGCGAGTAGGCCCTCGGCGATCATCTCGAACGGCTTGCCGTCGCGATCCAGGGCGTTGATCTTCACCTTCTGCGGGCGATCCACGTTTTCGTAGAAACCGGGCACCGACAGGCAGCCTTCCTGATACTGGTCCATCTCCTCGGTCAGCGACTCGAAGGTGGGGTTGATGAAGACCAGCGGCTCGCTCTTGTCTTCGGACAGATCCATCACTACCACGCGCTTGTGCACATTCACCTGGGTGGCGGCGAGGCCGATTCCGGGGGCGTCGTACATGGTTTCGAACATGTCGTCGATCAGTTGACGCAGGGCGTCGTCGACCACATCCACCGGCTTGGCGATGGTGCGCAGGCGCGGATCAGGAAATTCGAGAATGTTTAAAATCGCCATAATGCGTTTGTGATGCACTTGTGGAATAAATTCAAAATCCGCTGCTAAGATGACGCAAGCATTCAAAAAACGGCGTCAAGCCGCGGATTTACTGGGCTCTGTCGCAGCGCTAGGGCGCTTCACGCGAAGGCACATCATAAAGGGATTCACCGCATGAGGAAATCACTACTCGCCCTGCTGCTGGTCGGCGCGAGCAGCCTGGCGCAGACCGGGATGGCCGAGGTGCAGCTCAAGGAAGGCCACCCCGACCGCTATACGGTCGTGAAGGGCGATACCCTGTGGGATATCTCTGGCAAGTTTCTGCGTCAGCCCTGGAAGTGGCCAGAGATCTGGCACGCCAACCCGCAGGTCCAGAACCCGCACCTGATCTACCCCGGCGATGTGCTCAGCCTGGTCTACATCGACGGTCAGCCCCGCCTGATGCTGGGTCGCGGTGAATCGCGCGGCACCATCAAGCTGTCGCCGAAGGTGCGTAGCACGCCGATGGCCGAGGCCATCCCCACCATCCCGCTGGAGGCGATCAACAGCTTCCTGCTCAAGAACCGCATCGTCGACTCCCCGGAACAGTTCCAGGGCGCTCCGTACATCGTCGCCGGCAATGCCGAGCGTGTGGTCAGCGGCGCTGGCGACCGCGTCTATGCCCGCGGCAGCTTCGACCCGGCCGCGCCGGTGTACGGCATCTTCCGCCAGGGCAAGACCTACACCGACCCGGAAACCAAGGAGTTTCTGGGCATCAACGCCGATGATATCGGCGGTGGCGAAATCGTCGCCGAGGAAGAGGGCGTAGGTACCCTCAACCTGACCCGCACCACCCAGGAAGTGCGCAACGGCGACCGCCTGTTCCCCACCGAGGAACGCGCGATCAATTCGACCTTCATGCCCAGCGAGCCGAAAACCGAGATCAAGGGCCTGATCCTCGACGTGCCGCGCGGTGTGAGCCAGATCGGCCAGTTCGACGTGGTCACCCTGAACAAGGGCATCCGCGACGGCCTGGAAATCGGCAACGTACTGGCCGTCTACAAGACTGGCGAAACGGTACGCGACCGGGTCACCGGTGAGTCGGTGAAGATCCCGGACGAGCGCGCTGGCCTGTTGATGGTGTTCCGCACCTACGAGAAGCTCAGCTACGGCATGATCCTCAATGCCTCCAGGCAACTGGCGGTGATGGACAAGGTACGTAACCCGTAACACCTGCAAGCCCCGCCGATGCGGGGCTTGTGCTATTCGATAGGGCTTTCGATCACGGATCGATCCGCCATGTCGACCTGCCATTCCCCCGCCGAACTCGAAGCCCGCCTGCGCCTGCATTGTCTACCGGAACTGGGGCCCAGGCGCTTCCAAAAATTGCTCAGCGCCTTCGACAGTGCGTCGGCCGCCCTCAGTGCCCCGGCCAGCGCCTGGCGTTCGCTCGGCCTGCCGCTGGCCTGCAGCGAAGCGCGGCGCAGCCCCGAGATTCGTGAGCGGGCACGCTTGGCCCTCGAGTGGTTGCAGGCGCCCAGCCAGCACCTGGTGATGTGGGACGAGCCGGGTTATCCGGCCCTGCTGGCGGAACTTGCCGATGCGCCACCACTGCTTTTCGTGGCCGGCGATGCGAGCCTCCTGGAGCGGCCGCAATTGGCCATGGTCGGCAGCCGCCGGGCCTCGCGGCCAGGACTGGACACCGCCCACAGTTTCGCGCGGAGCCTGGCGCGTGGTGGTTTCGTGGTCACCAGCGGGCTGGCGTTGGGCATCGATGGTGCAGCCCACCAGGGCGCCCTGGATGCCGAAGGGCATACCGTGGCGGTGCTCGGCACCGGATTGCAGTGCCTGTACCCGGCGCGCCACAAGCGCCTGGCCCGCGACATCGTCGAGCGCGGTGGGGCACTGGTGTCGGAGTTGCCGCTGGACAGTCCGCCCCAGGCTGCCAATTTCCCTCGCCGTAACAGAATCATTTCGGGCCTGTCGCTGGGCGTTCTGGTGGTCGAAGCCAGCCCGTCGAGCGGCTCGCTGATCACCGCACGCCTGGCCGCCGAGCAGGGCCGAGAGGTGTACGCGATTCCCGGCTCCATTCACCACCCCGGTGCCAAGGGCTGCCACCAGCTGATCCGCGACGGCGCCACGCTGGTGGAAAGCATCGAGCATATTCTCGAAGCCCTGCGCGGTTGGCACCAGATGCCCGCGGTCGAGCAGGCCAGTGCCGCGTCGCCAACGGCCACCCATCCTCTGCTGGCGTTGTTGTACGCCGCGCCCCATAGCAGCGAAGCCCTGGCCCATGCCGCGGGCTGGCCGCTGCCCGAGGTGCTGGCGGCACTGACCGAGCTGGAGCTCGACGGCCTGGTCGCCTGCGAAGCCGGGCTTTGGGTGGGCCGCAAGCCGTAATACACTGCGCCGAGTGTTTTTCGGCGGAGATATGCATGGTCACCAGTTGGCAGGTTCAGCAGGCAGCGCGCGTGGTGCGCGCCGGTGGTGTGATCGCCTACCCGACCGAGGCGGTCTGGGGGCTGGGGTGCGACCCATGGGACGAGATGGCCGTGGACCGGCTGCTGGCCCTGAAAGAGCGGCCCGTGCACAAGGGGCTGATTCTGGTGGCCGATACCATTCGCCAGTTCGACTTCCTGCTCGAAGACCTGCCCGAGGCCTGGCAGGATCGGCTGGCCAGCACCTGGCCCGGCCCGAATACCTGGCTGGTGCCGCACCAGAATCGCCTGCCGCAGTGGATCACCGGTCAGCACGATACCGTGGCCCTGAGGGTCAGTGATCATCCGCGGGTGCGTGAGCTCTGTGCGCTGACCGGGCCGCTGGTATCGACCTCGGCCAATCCCGCCGGCCGCCCGGCGGCGCGCTCGCGGTTGCGGGTCGAGCAGTATTTCCCGAGGCAACTGGATGCGGTGCTGGGTGGCGCCCTGGGCGGGCGGCGCAATCCCAGCGTGATTCGAGATTTGGTGACTGGTGACGTGCGCCGGCCTGCCTGATGCTTGAAGGCAAGAGCAGCCGCTCTCTAGGTAGGGTGGATGACGCTCTTTTCATCCACCATTGCGATCGCAGATCAGTGGACGGGTCGGGCCGCGTAGGTGAAGCGTCGTCTACGCGACCCGGTCCACCCTACAAAAGGCTGCTTCCGCCACTTTCCGGCCGATAGAGGTAAACCTCTACAAAACGAAAGCAACCGTAGGGTGGATCACGCTTCACCGATCCACCACTGCGCCCGTCCATCCCCAACAAAAGCTCGCCACCTTTCGCGGTAGAGAAAACGCAAAGGCAGCGAATAGCGCCCCGACTTACGGCAACAGAATCGTCGAGCCCGTGGTCTTGCGCTCGCTGAGCAGCGTCTGGGCGGTGGCGGCTTCGCTAAGCGGGTAGCGCCCGGCGATTTCCACGTCGAGTTTGCCCTTGGCGATCATGCCGAACAGTTCGTCGGCCATCTTCTGCAGGCGCTCCGGGGTGTCGGCGTAGCTGGCCAGGGTCGGGCGGGTGACGTACAGCGAGCCCTTTTGCGAGAGGATGCCCAGATTGACGCCGGTGACCGCGCCCGAGGCGTTGCCGAAGCTGACCAACAGGCCACGTGGCGCCACGCAGTCGAGCGAGGTTTCCCAGGTGTCCTTGCCGACGCCGTCGTAGACCACCGGGCATTTCTTGCCGTCGGTGAGTTCCAGCACGCGCTGGGCGACGTTCTCATGGCTGTAGTCGATGGTCGCCCAGGCGCCTTTTTGCTTGGCGTACTCGGCCTTTTTCGCCGAACTCACGGTGCCGATCAGCTTGACGCCCAGGGCCTTGGCCCACTGGCAGGCGAAGGAGCCGACACCACCGGCGGCGGCATGGAACAGGATGATGTCGCCGCTCTTCAGGTCGGCGGTCTGGCGCAGCAGGTACTGAACGGTCAGGCCCTTGAGCATCACCGCCGCGGCCTGCTCGAAACTGATGGCGTCAGGCAGCTTGACCAGTTTCTCTGCCGGCAGCACGTGCAGCTCGCTATAGCCGCCCAGCGGGCCGGTGGCGTAGGCGACGCGGTCACCGACTTGCAGGCCTTTGACTTCTGAGCCGATGGCGTCGACGAAACCGGCGCCTTCGGTGCCCAGGCTGGAGGGCAGCGAGGGCGGCGCGTACAGGCCGCTGCGGAAATAGGTGTCGATGAAGTTGAGGCCGATGGCCTGGTTATGCACACGCACCTCGTGCGGGCCGGGAGCGGCGGGTTGGTAGTCGACGTATTCGAGTACCTCGGGGCCACCGTGGCGGCTGAACTGGATGCGTTTGGCCATCGTCTTGCTCCTGTTTGAAGAGTGAGTGCAATAGACCCCGAGTTCCCCACGGGGTTGAAGCGATTTTGCTCAGCGGCTGAACGTCGCACCTCTCGTTGACCGGCGTCAACTGCGGAGCGCGGATACCGGGTGCTATGCTAGCCGCCGATTTCGCCGCAACCAGGGTAAGCCCGTGAGTGACCAGACCGAGGCCGTGAAGGCCTACCTGCTCGACCTGCAAGACCGTATCTGCGCCGCCCTGCAAAACGAGGATGGCCAGGCCAGCTTCGTCGAAGACGCCTGGCAGCGTCCGGGTGGCGGTGGCGGGCGTACGCGGGTGATCGGTGACGGTGCGGTGATCGAAAAGGGCGGCGTCAACTTCTCCCACGTGTTCGGCGAAAACCTGCCGCCGTCGGCCAGCGCCCATCGCCCAGAGCTGGCCGGTCGTGGCTTCCAGGCCCTCGGCGTGTCGCTGGTCATCCACCCGCACAACCCGCACGTGCCCACGTCCCACGCCAACGTGCGCTTCTTCAGCGCCGAGAAGGAAGGCGAGGAGCCGGTGTGGTGGTTCGGTGGCGGCTTCGACCTGACGCCTTACTACGGCAGCGAGGAGGACTGCGTGCACTGGCACCGCGTCGCCGAGCAGGCCTGTGCGCCTTTCGGTGCCGACGTCTACCCGCGCTACAAGGCCTGGTGCGACCGTTACTTTCACCTCAAGCACCGCGGCGAGCCACGGGGCATCGGCGGGTTGTTCTTCGACGACCTCAACGAATGGGGTTTCGACACCTGCTTCGCCTTCATCCGCGCCATCGGCGACGCCTACATCGACGCTTACCTGCCCATCGTGCAACGCCGCAAGGCCACGCCTTACACGCCGGCGCAACGCGAATTCCAGGAGTATCGCCGTGGCCGCTACGTGGAATTCAACCTGGTGTTCGACCGCGGCACGTTGTTCGGCCTGCAGTCGGGCGGGCGCACCGAGTCGATCCTCATGTCGCTGCCGCCGCAGGTGCGTTGGGGCTATGACTGGAAGCCGGAACCGGGCAGCGAGGAAGCGCGCCTGACCGAGTACTTCCTGACCGACCGCGACTGGCTCGGCCTGCAGCAGGCTTGAAGCGCGCCGCCAAAAGCTGCAGGCTTGCCGCTTTTGGCTTTTACCGGCGGAAACTTCAATGGATCGCTACGGTGTATTCGGCAACCCCATCGGCCACAGCAAGTCGCCGCTGATCCACCGGCTGTTCGCCGAACAGACTGGTCAGCAGCTCAGCTACGAGGCGCTGCTGGCGCCGCTGGAGGATTTCGAGGGCTATGCCCGCGCTTTCTTCGTTCAGGGCCTGGGCGGCAACGTCACGGTGCCGTTCAAGGAGCAGGCATTCGCCTTGGCCGACAGCCTGACCGAGCGCGCCCGCCGCGCCGGTGCGGTGAATACCCTGAAGAAGCTCGACGACGGCAGCCTGCTCGGTGACAACACCGACGGCGCTGGCCTGGTGCGCGACCTGACCGTGAACGCCGGCATTGAGCTGCGCGGCAAGCGTATCCTGCTGCTCGGCGCCGGTGGCGCGGTGCGCGGCATTCTCGAACCCTTCCTGGCGCAGCAGCCGCAAACCCTGGTTATCGCCAACCGCACGGTGGAAAAGGCCGAGCAACTGGCCCGCCAGTTCGCCGATCTCGGCCCGGTGGTGGCCAGCGGCTTCGATTGGATCGACGCGCCGGTGGACCTGATCGTCAACGGCACCTCGGCCAGCCTGGCCGGCGAGTTGCCGCCGATCTCCGCCAGCCTGATCCAGCCCGGCCATACCTGTTGCTACGACATGATGTACGGCGCCGGCCCCACGGCGTTCAATCGCTGGGCCGCGGAGCAGGGCGCCGCGCGTACCCTGGATGGCCTCGGCATGCTGGTCGAGCAGGCCGTGGAGGCCTTCCACCTGTGGCGCGGCGTGCGCCCGGACAGCGCCCCGGTGCTCGCCGAGTTGCGCCGGCAACTGACGGCCGGCTGACCCCGACCGCGCGGCTGTGCCGAAATCGGCAACGCCGTGGGGCAAAGCGATCAAGCCAGTGGGCGGCCGCGGCGCCAGTGTATAAGGTCGGCATATGCCGCTGAACGCCTACCTGCCCAAGGAGCCCACGATGATTCGACTGACCCTGGACGAAGCCCGCACGCTATCGCTGTCCATCCTGCGCCATGCCGGTTTCAGCGAGGCCCAGGCCCAGGCGGTGACCGCCACCGTGGTGGCCGGCGAGCGCGATGGCTGCGCGTCCCATGGTTTGTACCGGATACTGGGCTGCGTCAGTTCGCTGAAGGCCGGCAAGGTGGTCGCCGATGCCGAGCCGGAGGTGATCGACCAGGCGCCGTCGATCGTCCGCGTCGATGCCCGCGGTGGCTTCTCGCAACTGGCGTTCCAGGCCGGTTTACCGGTTCTGGCCAACAAGGCCAGGGCCAATGGCATCGCCGCCTTGGCGATCAACCGCTGCGTGCATTTCTCCGCGCTGTGGGTGGAGATCGAACAGCTCACCGAACTCGGCCTCGTCGCTCTGGCCTGTAACCCCAGCCACGCCTGGGTCGCGCCGGCTGGCGGCAGCAAGCCGATCTTCGGCACCAACCCCATTGCGTTCGGCTGGCCGCGTACCGGCAAGCACCCGTTCATCTTCGACTTCGCCACCAGCGCCATCGCCCGCGGTGACATCGAGCTGCATCGCCGCGCCGGCAAGCCGATTCCCGAAGGCTGGGGCATCGATGCCAGCGGCCAGCCCAGCACCAGTGCCGAAGCGGTGATGAACGGCGCCATGCTGACCTTCGGCGGGCACAAGGGCTCGGCGCTGGCGGCCATGGTGGAGCTGATCGCCGGGCCGCTGATCGGCGACCTGACCAGTGCAGAGTCGCTGGCCTACGACGCCGGCAGCAAGTCGTCGCCCTACCATGGCGAGCTGATCATCGCCCTCGATCCGCAGCGCTTTCTCGGCGCTGCGGCCGACGCGCACCTGGCCCGGGCCGAGGCCCTGTTCGAGGGTATCGAAGGGCAGGGCGCGCGACTGCCCTCCCAGCGCCGTTACGACGCCCGGGATCGCAGCCTAAGCGAAGGCGTGCAGATTCCCCAGGCGCTCTACGACGATCTCAAGGCGCTGCTCAGTTGATGCTGTAGCCGCGCCCGCTCAGGCAGGCGCCCAGTGCGCGCCGGTAAGTGTCGCTGGCGTTGACCGGCGGCGCGCTGTAGGCAGTGGCCGGGTCGAAGCCGCTCTGGCTGACTGCCCAGCTGTGGCACTCGTAGCGGTCGCGGGCCTGCAGGTCGGCGTTCTGGCCACGGGCCGGGTAGGCGATCACGTCGTAGTTAGCGGTGGGTGCCGCGCGGATCACTGGCGGCGCCTCGACCACGATGTACTGGCGGCGGTCGGCGTTCCACATGTAGTAGCTGCCGGCGGCAACGAAGTACAGCGCACTGCCTATCCACAGCTCGCGGGCATGATCTGGCAGACCGTGACCATGCCGCGGCCCGGGGCCGCCCCAACCTGGGCCTGGGCCGCCGCGCCAGCCCGGACCGCCACCTGGCCCACCTGGCCCACCAGGGCCAGCCAGGGCATTGACGGAAAGCGAGAGCAGCAAGGCGGCAACCGCGAGGCGAGGGAGTCGGGCGTTCATCATGGGCTCCAGAGAATGCGATGGCCCGGCCAGATGGCGGGGCAGCATCGATTATCCGGACGCCTGTGCAAGGTGCCGTCAGGCCGATGTAAAGACCCTGTAAAGGTCGCTCAGTCGAGGCCCAGGCAGGCGGCGACGCTCGTCTCGAGCATCTGCACCAGCTCGGCGTCCATGTAGCGGTACTCGTCCGGTATATCCAGCACGTGCAGGGGCTTGTGGGTCAGCAGCCGATTGAAGTCCGCCATCAGCCGGCTCTTGTGCTTGTGCTCCATGACGATCACCACGTCGGCCCACTGGATGTCGCCGGCGCTTACCGTTCGGCGGGCCTTCGGGCTGGTGCCGGCCGAGCGCACGCTGAGCCCTGGGCGTTTGCGCCAGAGCGTCTCGGCAGTGGGGCTGCGCCACTGGTTGCGGCTGCAAATGAACAGGATATTGGTCATCGGTTACGGCTGTGGATAACTGCGTGGCGTGTACACCCATTCGCCGCCGTCGCCACGGGGCAAGCGCCGGGTCTGGCTGGAGCCGATGATCACCAGGGTGCGCATGTCGACCATCTCCGGCGTCAGCTCGCCAAGGCTGACCACCCGCAGCGCTTCGGCAGGGCGGCCGATGTCGCGGCCCAGTACCACCACGGTTTCCGGCGTGCGATGGGTGCGGACGATTTCCAGGGCGCGGCCGAGCTGCCAGGGGCGCGCCTTGGAGATCGGGTTGTAGAAGGCCATGGCGAGGTCCGCGGTGCCGGCGTGGTCGAGACGGCTCTCGATCACCGTCCAGGGTTTTAGGTTATCCGACAGGGAGATCAGGCAGAAATCGTGGCCCAGCGGCGCTCCGGCCTTGGCAGCGGTGGCCAGGGCCGCGGAGACGCCGGGCAGCACTTGCAGCTCGACGGCGTGCCAACTGGCCGGCGCCTCGGCCTCTTCGAGTGCTTCCAGCACCGCCGCCGCCATGGCGAACACGCCAGGGTCGCCAGAGGAAACAACCACCACCCGGCGGCCGCTGGCTGCCAGCTCGAAGGCGTGCCGCGCGCGCTGCAGCTCCTCGCGATTGTCACTGCAATGGCGCACCTGATCATCACGCAGTGGTTCGGCCATGCGCACGTAGGTTTCGTAACCGAGCAGATCCTGGGCTTCATCCAGGGCGCGGCGTACGGCGGGTGTCATGTGTTCCGCCGCGCCCGGGCCGAGGCCGATCACGCTCAGGCGCCCGCGGGGGCGGCCGATGGCCTGGGCAGCGGCCGGCGACTGCGCCTGCAGCACCTGCAGGCCGTCGTGCTGTGCGATGACCGCCGGCAGCGCGGTATCCGGTGTGATGAAGCGCAGCGCCACGTTCAGTTCACGGGCCGCGTCGGCCAGCGCCTTGTCGGTCATCAGCGCGGTGGGTGCGAGCAGGGCGGCCAGGGCCTTGGCCGCCAGGCCCGAACGCTCGAGCAATTGTTGGACACGCGCCGGCAGATCTTCAGTGCCCTCGACGCGCACCAGCAGGCTGCGCGGATGGATCAGCAGCTCGTCCGGCCGGGCGGCGCGTTGTAGAGGCGTGATATGCAGCGTCCGGCGACCATCTTCGGCCAACGGCAGCTTGCTCTGATCCAGCCAGGACGCATCACCGTCGATGCGCAGGTTTTCGCCGCCGAGCAGGTCGGAAACGAAGCGCTTGCCCTGTTCCAGATCGGCCAGGGCATAGCCGCTCGGCGGGTCGAGCAGGCAGGTGCCGAAGCGCAGCTCACCGCTGGTGGTGATTGCGGCGCTGACCTGCAGGCTTGCCGCGATCTCCCGGGCCATACGGTTGACGCCACCCAGGCCGCCCAGCAGCGGCACCACGGCGCTGCCGTCTTCGGCCACGGCCAGTACCGGCGGCTCGGCGCCCTTGCTGGCGAGCAGCGGCGCCAGGCTGCGAATGACGATACCGGCGGCGCACAGGGCGATGATCGGCGTGCCACTGCGATACAGGCCGCGTAGGGTGTCGCCGAAGTCGTCATAGGCCGCATCGGCCTCGACCCGATCGCGCAGACCATGGATCAGCGCCTGTGGATAAAGCGCCTGGATGCGCCGGGCGGTGGCCAGGGCGGAGGAGCCGAGGATGACGATGGCGGGGGAGGAAGTCATTGAAGTTTCACTGTTCATGGCGAGCACGGTGCATGCCGCGGTGAAGTAGAGCCTGTAGGAGCCGCGACCCCGCGGCGAATGGCACGGGCAACGCGCAAACGGCGTTGCAGCCACCATCGATTCGCCCCGAGGCCGGGGCTCCGACAAGCCTGTCGTGTTCGCTCAACCGCGCCACTTGATGCCCGGCACCACGATCATCGAAAAATACGGCGAAGCCATCGGCTCGACTTCATCGAGCGGCACGATGCGCTGGTTGGCCATGGTCGCCCGTTCCACGTAATGAGCACGGTCGTGCAGGCCGAGATCTTCCAGCACACGGCGGACTTTCTCGAAGTTGCGGCCGAGTTTCATCACCACGGCGGCTTCGGCATCACGCAGGCGCTCGCGCAACTCGTCTTCGGGCAGCACGCCGGAGAGCACCGACAGGCTCTGGTTGCGGTACACCAGGGGTACGCCGAGCACCGCGGCGCTGCCGAGCATCGAGCAGACGCCGGGGATCACCTCGGCCTCGTAACGCTCGGCCAGGCGGTCGTGCAGGTACATGTAGGAGCCGTAGAAGAACGGGTCGCCCTCGCAGATCACCGCCACGTCGCGACCGGCGTCCAGGTGTTCGGCGATCTGCACCGCGCAGGTGTCGTAGAAATCGCTGATCACGCCTTCGTAGGTCAGTGGCGGCTCGAGTTTTTCGGTGGTTACCGGGTAGACCAGCGGCAGGCGTTGCTGGCTGTCTTGCAGGTGCGCCTCGATGATGCCGAAGGCATTGCCGCCCTGGCCGACGTTGGCCTTGGCCTTGGCCACGAAATAGCCGACCACCGGCGCCGACTTGAGCAGCCGCAGGGCCTTGAGGGTGATCAGTTCCGGGTCGCCGGGGCCAACGCCCAGGCCGAGCAGGCGGCCCTTGCCGTGGCGGTCCATACCGGGGAGGTCAATACCGCTCATCACTCGACCTCCGTGGCCAGGGCGTTGACTGCCGCGGCGGCCATGGCGCTGCCACCGCGGCGGCCCTGGACGATCACGTAGGGCACGCCATGCTCGGCATAGGTAGCGGCGAGCAGATCCTTGGATTCGGCAGCGCCGACGAAGCCCACCGGGAAGCCGAGGATCAGCGCCGGCTTGGGCGCGCCGGCGGCGAGCATGTCGAGCAGGTAGAACAGCGCCGTCGGCGCGTTGCCGATCACCACCACGGAGCCTTCCAGGTGTTCGCGCCAGTGTTCCAGGGCCACCGCCGAGCGGGTATTGCCGAGCTGCTTGGCCAGCTCCGGTACGCCGGCATCGTTGAGGGTGCAGATCACCGGGTTGGCGGCCTGCAGCCGCGTGCGGGTGACGCCCTCGGCAACCATCCGTGCGTCACAAAGAATCGCCGCGCCCCTGGCCAGTGCTTCACGCCCTGCCGTACCGGCACCCGGCGAGAAGCGCAGATCCTGCACCACGTCGACCATGCCGCAGGCGTGGATGACCCGCACCGCGAGCTTTTCCAGATCCGCCGGAATGGCGCTCAGGTCGGCCTCGGCGCGGATGATGGAAAAGGAATTGCGATAGATCTCCTGACCATCGCGGATGTAATCGGTCATCGGGTGAAACTCCGGGTAGCGGTGAGCGAGGCGAGCAGGGCGCCGGCTTCGTCAGGTGTCAGGTGATGGCCCAGCAACTGGCCGAAGCCACTGCCGAGAGGCTGGCGGGCGAACAGGTCGTAGCGACCTTCGGCCACGGCCAGCAGGGTGAAGGGCGTGCGGTGGGCGGCGGCGCAAGAGCGGCTGCAGCCCGTGAGGTGAATGCTCGGTCGTTCACTGCCGGCGGGCAGCCGTTCGGCCAGACGCAGGGCATCGGCCTTGGTGTCGGCCAACCCCTTGGCGCAGCCGCTGGCGCCGGTACAGGCGATGATCCGCGCCAGCGGCGCGGCGGCGTCGGTCAATAGGCCGAGACCTTGCAGGCTGTGGATAACCTCATCGACAGCGGCTTTGGGAATATTCGGCAGTAGCACGCTTTGCCAAGGCGTCAGGCGCAGGCTGCCATCGCCATGGCGGCGGGCGAGGGCTGCCAGGCCTAGCAGCTGTTCGGCCGCCAGCCGACCAAGGGCAGGGCTGGCGCCGATATGCACGAGACCAGGCTGATGCTGCTCATGGATGCCGAGATGGGCATTGGCGTGCGCCGGCGCCCGGCGCCACTCGTTTATCGGTAGCAGCGCATCGCCCAGCCGAACCTGCAAGCGCTGCAGCAGCTCGGCAGGCGCATGGTTTTCCAGCAGATGGCGCATGCGCGTCTGCTCGGGTGTGGCCAGCTCGAGAAACAGTTCGAGCAGGGCGATCACCAGATCATGGGCCGCGGCCTGTGGCACGACAGCCAGCGCGGGTGCATCGTCTGCCGTCGTGGGCGGACAGCCGGCAAGACCGAAGGCGTAGCCGATCCCATCTTCCAGGGGCAGGGCGCTGAGCCAGATATCGTGAGGGTGTTCGAGCATCGCCAGGCGTTCGCCGCCGTCGAGCAGCAGGGCGAACTTCGGTGACAAGGCATGCAGGCGCGGCGTGTTCTCCAGGGTCGCCAGCAGTTGCGCGGCCAGCGGCGAGATATCCACAAGCGCCTGCGGGTCGAGGCCGGCTGCCGGGCTGACCATCAGGTTGCGCACGTCATCGGCGGCCGGCGAGCGCGGACCCAGGCCAGCGTCCAGCAGCTCGCTTATCAGCGTGTTTTCACAACCGGCGCGGATGCCGCGAATCTGCAAGTTGCCGCGGTTGGTGGCCTCGATCACCCCGCCGGCATGGCGCTGAGCGGCCTTGGAAATGCGTTCGGCCTGCTCGGCTTCGAGGCGCCCGCAGGGCAGCTTGATGCGGCAGATGCCGCCGTCCTTCGCCTGCACGATACGCAGCAACCCCGGGCAGGCCGAGGGACGAACAGATAGCGATGGCGTGTGAGCAGGCTGTTTCAACGGATCACCGTAGTCGGGTCACATGGGCATCCGTTCGAGGATAGGCCAGAGAAGGGTCAGTTTCTCTCACCGGGACACCCCGCCCGGTGTGGGCGCATGCGACTGAATCGGCCGGCAGGTCTCCTGGCTCGCAGGTCATGGCGCCTGGCCGGCCTTCCCGGTTTCCCAGTGGCGATTGGCAAGGCGCTCGCTGCAACAGTTGCGGGGGCAGCCACGGCGGAAAACCTGCCCAACATCTGCTGCGCGTCGGCCCTGCTGCGTTAGAAAATGCCTCGTAATGCTCATGTACAGAAGTACACTCCGCTTCCTCGCCAATTTCTGCCTTGCAGGGCTCTAGCTCGCTAGCTATTGAACAGGTTTTCTCGTGTTCCCTCTTAGGCCGCATTGGCTCACATGTAGCCGCTGGGCACCGACAGAGGCGCTATTATGCCCGCTTTGCCCGCCGGGATGAAAAGCCGCGTCGTCGGATCGCCCAGAAGCATGGCTGCGATGTGTCGATGGCAGTCGCTGTGGAGAAGGCCATTGCTACAAATCGGGCGAATGGCCACTCCACCCAATCCACCGCTGGCTGCCAATGATGAGGACTGAGAAATGACACCCTGGCTGACCGTCGTGGGCATTGGTGAAGATGGCTACGCCGGCCTCGGCAAGGCAGCGCGGCATGCATTGCTGGCGGCCGAGCTGGGTGGTCGGCAGCGAGCGCCAGCTGGCGCTGCTGCCCCACTGCATCCGTGCCACGCGCCTGCCCTGGCCGAAGCCGTTTTCCCTGACGCCGGTGCTCGAGCGCCGCGGCACGCCGGTCTGTGTGCTCGCCAGCGGTGACCCGATGTTCTTCGGCGTCGGCGCCAGCCTGGCTCGCGAGCTGGCGCCGGACGAGCTGCGCATCCTGCCGGCGCCATCGTCGGTGTCCCTGGCCGCTTCCCGTCTGGGCTGGCCGCTGCAGAGCACCGCCGTCGTATCGCTGGTCGCCCGGCCGCTGGCAGCGCTGCAGGTGCAAATCCATTCCGGCGCGCGCCTGCTGGTGCTGAGCAACGATGGCGACAGCCCGGCCGCCGTCGCCGAACTGCTGCGCGAGCGGGACTTCGGCCCCAGCCGGCTGAGCGTGTTCGAGCACTTGGGCGGCGAACGCGAACGGCGCATTGATGGGCTCGCCGATGGCTGGTCCCTGGAGCGCGCAGCGGATCTCAATCTGGTGGCCATCGAGTGCGTTCCAGACTATGAAGCCATTCGCCTGCCGCTGACCCCCGGCTTGCCGGACGATGCCTATCGCCACGACGGCCAGCTGACCAAGCGTGATGTGCGGGCCATTACCCTGTCGCGGCTGGCGCCTTCACCGGGCGAGCTGCTCTGGGATGTCGGCGCCGGCTGCGGTTCCATCGGCATCGAATGGCTGCGCGCCCACCCCAGCTGCCGCGCCATCGCCATCGAGGCGGACGAAGGGCGCCAGGCCCATATCGCCCATAACCGTGATGCCCTTGGTGTGCCCGGCCTGCAACTGGTGGCCGGGCGGGCGCCCGAGGCGCTGGACGGGTTGGCCGCGCCGGATGCGGTCTTCATCGGCGGCGGCGTGACCGTACCTGGCGTGCTGCAGCGCTGCTGGCAGGCACTCAAGCCCGGCGGTCGGCTGGTGGCCAATGCCGTGACCTTGCAGAGCGAGGCAGCGCTGATCGCCTTTCGCGGCGAACACGGCGGCGAGCTGACCCGCATCGAGGTGGCCCAGGCCAAGCCGTTGGGCGGGTTCGACACCTGGCGCGGCGCGTTGCCGATCACCCTGCTCGACGTCAGCAAGCCGCGATGAGCCGCATCCTGCTGCTCGGCGGGATCGGCGAAGCGCTGAATCTCGCCCGCCGCCTCGGGCCTGAGCATGTCTACAGCCTCGCCGGGTTGGGCAAGGTGCCCGAGGATCTGGCCTGCCAGGTGCGCGTCGGCGGCTTTGGCGGTGCCGAGGGGCTGGCCGATTTTATCCACAGGGAGCGCATCGATTTGCTGGTCGATGCAACTCATCCCTATGCCGCGCAGATCAGCCATAACGCGGCACGCGCTGCCGAGCAGGCCGGCGTGCCCTGTTGGGCGCTGCGGCGTCCAGGCTGGACGGCATCGCCGGGTGATGACTGGCGCGAGGTGTTCGACTGGCCCTCGCTGATCGCCGCCCTGGCGCGATTCCGGCGCCCGCTGTTCACCTTGGGGCGCGAGCCGCTGGAGCATCTGCACGAGATTCCTGCCCATCAGCACTGGACGGTACGTTGCCTGCAAGGCCAGCCGACCAGCGAGCGGGCCGAGGTGATCGGTGCCCGCGGGCCGTTCAGCCTCAAGGACGAGCGCGTGCTGTTCGCGCGGCTGAACTGCGACGTGCTGGTCAGCAAGAACAGCGGCAGCGCGGCCACCGAGCACAAGCTGCAGGTTGCCCGCGAACGCGGTGTGCCGGTGCTGGTGTTGCAGCGGCCAGCGTTGCCGGCGGTGGACCGTGAGTTCGCCGAGCCTGAGGCGCTGTGGCAAGCATTGCAGGTAACCATCCCGTAGCCTGTGGTAGAGCGCAGCGAAACCCGGGGAACGTACGAGCCGGCCCAAAACCTCCCGGGTATCGCTGCGCTCAACCCAGGCCACGAAACGCTGTTCGTCACGACGCTGTTAAACTGCCGCACTTTTTGCGGAGCCCGACCATGACTGCCACGCCTTACGCCCAGGTATTGTTCGCCGGCCCTGATCTGCTCGACGGTTCGTTCGCCGAGCTGTTTCGCGCTCGGCTGGTCGAGCTGCGGGGCGAGGCGGCGCTGGCCGATATCGTCGACACTGGTGCGGGCTACGACGGCCTCTGGCAGCGCGTGGGCGAGGGCAGCGGCACCTGCCTGGTGATCGACCTGGAGTCACAGAGCAGCAGCCAGCATGTCGACTGGCTACGCAGTGAATTGGCGGCCAAGACCGATCCCCAGCGCATCTTCGTCACCAGCCTGTTCGGCCAGCTCGATGCCGACGCGGCTGGCGCTGCCTGCGCGCTGATCGATCGCCCGGAATTGCACCTCGGCTGCGTCGACGTGCCGGAACTGCCAGGCAGCCACGCCTGGTCGAAAATCCCCGCCCACCAATACCGCGTGCTGCTCTGCAACGGCCCGCGCTGCACCCGGCGCGGTGCGCTGCCCCTGTGGAAAAAGCTGCGCGAACAGGTCAAGGCCGCCGGCAAGCTGGAGTGCGAAGGCGGTGTGCACATCACCCGCACACAGTGCCAGTTCCCCTGCGACCAGGGCCCGACACTGACGGTTTATCCACAGGGCCATTGGTACCAGCTGCGCAGCGACGAAGATGTGATCCGCCTGGTCGACGAGCAATTGGTCGCTGGGCGTGCGGTGCCCGAGTTGATGATGTCGCGGCCCTAGCCCAGTTTCACGCCGGCGGCATCTTCCCGACTCACGCATGTTTCGGGCTAACATGCCGGCATCACAAGAATTCGAGTCATGCATGACCGCCCTGTTTCTGCGCTATCGCATCGTTGCCATCGTGCTGCTGGTGATCGTCGGCCTGGCCGTCAGCCTGTGGCTGGCCAGCCGCTACGCCGAGCAGCGGGCCTGGGAGGATCGCAGCAGCGAGGCCCACGGCCAGTTGCAGCTCTATGCGCAATCGATCCAGACCCTGGTCGACCGCTTTCGCTCGGTACCGCAACTGCTATCGATGGACGGCGACATCCAGGCTCTGCTGCATGCACCGGATGATCCGCAACTGCGCGACAAGCTCAATCGCCGCTTCGAGATGCTCAACACCGCTGCCGGTGCCAGCGTGCTCTACCTGATCGACCGCCGCGGCCACACCCTGGCGGCCAGCAACTGGAACGAGTGGAGCAGCTTCGTCGGTAGCAACTACGGCTTTCGTCCCTATTTCCAGGATGCCCTGCACCGCACCGCCGGCCGCTACTTCGCGGTCGGGGTGACCACCGGGGTGCCCGGCTACTTCCTTTCCCACGCGGTTTACGACGACGACGGCGCGGTGATCGGCGTGCTGGTGGTCAAGCTCGAACTCGAGGAACTGCAGCGCGAATGGGTCGGCCAGCCCGGTGTGCTGCTGGTCGCCGACAGCTATGGCGTGGTGATTCTCAGCAGCCGGCCTGCCTGGCGTTTCCTAGCGCTGGAGGAGCTCGACGAGCTCGATCACGCCGAGCTGGTGGAGGTGCGCAAGTATGCCGAGCGCCCGCTGGAGGTGCTGTCCACCGAGCCCGGCCCGTACTTCGAGGGCAATGCCGACTGGATGAACATCGATGGCCCCGATGGCCGGCAGAGCTATCTGTGGCAGCGTCAGGAGCTGAGCAGCGAGCAGTGGACGCTGCACCTGCTGATCGAGGAAAGCAGCCTGGGCGACACCGCGCGCAGCTATCGCCTGGCCGCCGCCGGCGTTTGGCTGACCCTGGTGTTCCTGGTGCTGTTCCTGCTGCAGCGGCGCAAGAACCAGCGTCTGCAGGCGAGCATTCGCGAGAATCTCGAGCGTGAGGTGACACTGCGTACCGCCGAACTGCGCGAGGCCCAGGAAGGCCTGGTGCATGCGGCGAAGATGGCCGCGCTGGGGCAGATGTCGGCGGCCATGGCCCATGAGATCAACCAGCCGCTGACGGCCATCCAGATGCATCTCGGCAGCCTTGGCCTGCTGCTCGACAATGGCCGTGAAGCGGATGTACGCGCCGGCCTGACGCGCATCGACGGCCTGCTGCAGCGCATGGCCAGCCTGACCGGCCACCTGAAAACCTTCGCCCGCAAGAGCCCCGCCGGGCTCCACGAGCGGCTGCTGCTCAGCGATGTGCTGGAGCAGGCGTTGCTGCTGCTGGCGCCGCGGTTGCGCAGCGAACAAGTCGAATTACGCCGCGAGATTCGCAGTGAGGCGCGGGTCTCCGGCGATGCCATCCGCCTCGAACAGGTGGTGCTCAACCTGCTCAACAATGCCCTGGACGCCATGGTCGATAGCCCGCGGCGCCTGCTCGGCGCCTTGATCGAAGTGCAGGGCGATAGCTGCGTGCTGCAGGTCAGCGACACGGGCGGCGGTATCCCCGAGGAGCATCTGGGCAACGTCTTCGAGCCATTCTTCACCACCAAGCCGGTGGGCGAGGGGCTGGGGCTGGGCCTGGCGATTTCCTACGGCATCGTGCGCGACCTGGGCGGCAGCCTGGAGGCACGCAATTGCCCGGACGGCGCGCTCTTCATCCTGCGTCTGCCGCGTGCCGGGTGAACTTGGCATTTCGTGTAACACCCGTCAGCTACCGCTGTTGTGATCCGGGGATACACTGCCCCTTCCAGGGCCTTTTCAAGGCCTGGCAACCCAAAGCCATGCAAACCAGGCCGCCCCATAAAAATAGACGTGGAGCGCCGGAGTTGCGCTCGACTTTGCGAGCTGTAAATGAGCAGTCCGACCGGGTTGGTATTCCATCCTGTTCCTAACGCGGTATGGCGCGAAGCGCAGCAGACCCTGAACAGGCACTAAAAGTAAGGAGGTCTCATGGCAGGTCAGGTAATCGTCGTCGATGACGAAGCAGCGATCCGCGAGGCGGCGCAGCAGTGGCTGGAGCTGTCTGGCTTCAGCGTGCAGACCTGTGCCACTGCGGATCAGGCGCTGACGCTGCTCGATATCGACTTTCCCGGCGTACTGATCAGTGATGTACGCATGCCCGGCACCGATGGCCTGCAGCTGCTGGGGCGTGTGGTCGAGCTCGACCGCGATCTGCCGGTGATCATGATTACTGGCCATGGCGACGTACCGATGGCCGTGCAGGCGCTCAAGCAGGGCGCCTACGACTTCATCGAGAAACCCTTCACCCCGGATCGCCTGCTCGACACCGTGCGCCGCGCCCTGGAAAAGCGCCGGCTGATCTGCGAGAACCGCGCCTTGCGCCAGCAATTCGCCCTCAAGGACGGGATCGCCGCGCAACTTCTCGGCGTGTCGCGGCCCATGGAACGGCTGCGCCGGCAGATTCTCGACCTGGCCGGCACCTCGGTGAACGTGCTGATCCGTGGCGAGACCGGCTCGGGCAAGGAGCGGGTGGCGCGCTGCCTGCACGATTTCAGCGAGCGCGCCGACAAGCCGTTCGTGGCGCTCAACTGTGCGGCGATTCCCGAGCACCTGTTCGAGAGCGAGTTGTTCGGTCATGAGAGTGGCGCCTTCACCGGCGCCCAGAACAAGCGTGTCGGCCGTATCGAGCACGCCCACGGCGGCACGCTGTTTCTCGATGAGGTGGAAAGTCTGCCGCTGGCGCAGCAGGTCAAGCTGCTGCGCGTGCTGCAGGAAAAGACCCTGGAGCGGCTCGGTTCCAACCGCAGCATTCAGGTCGACCTGCGGGTGATCAGCGCGGTGAAGCCGGACTTGCTCGATGAAGTGAGAGCCGGGCGCTTTCGCGAGGATCTGTTCTACCGGCTGAATGTCGCCACGCTGAAGATACCGGCACTGCGTGAGCGGCGCGAAGACATTTCGCTGCTGTTCGAACACTTTGCCGAAGAGGCCGCCAAACGCTACAGCCGAACCCTCGAGCCACTTACGCCTGCCAAGCTGGCCGCGTTGCTCGGCCACGAATGGCCGGGCAACGTACGCGAATTGATCAACGCTGCCGAACGCCATGCGCTGGGGCTTAGCGACACCGGCTCGCGGGAGGGCAACCAGTCCCTTGCCGGGCAGATGGAAACGTTCGAGGCGCAATGCCTGCATAACGCGCTGCTGCGTTGCCGCGGCAGCATTGTGAGGACCATGGAGCTGCTGCAACTGCCACGCCGCACGCTCAACGAAAAGATGCAGCGCCACAGATTGCAGCGCAGCGCCTATCGACCTGCCGGGAGTAGTGACGAGGATTGAGTCGCGGCTCAGAGGACGGTCGGGCTCGCTGCTGGGCTGAAGCCCACCCTACGATTTGACGGCGGCCTTTGTAGGTCATTCAAACGATTGGGAGCTGCCATTGGCCTGCTTTTGTGGGAGCGCGCTGGCAGGTCGCTTGAAGATCATTCCCACGCTTCGCATAAGCGGAGTTCTGCCGATTGCCGCTTGGCCAATAGGCGACCTTTCGCTGCTTTCTCTCTAGTGATCTTCCAGAAACCGCTCTGGCTTGCGGCTTTTCTTCGTTGGCACGACACCTGCTATGGCTGCTGGTAACCGGACATTCAAAACCGGCTCTCTGACAAGAATAATCACGGAGAAACACCATGCGACTGACCAAGCGCGTCACCCTGTTCGCGGCTGCCGCAGCCTTCACTGCCAGCACCGCGGTACTTGCCGCACCGACCTTCATCAACGTGCTTACCGGCGGCACCAGTGGGGTGTATTACCCGATTGGCGTGGCCATGTCGCAGCTGTACGGCAGCGGTATCGAGGGCGCGAAAACTTCGGTCCAGGCCACCAAGGCCTCGGTAGAAAACCTCAACCTGCTGCAGTCCGGCCGTGGCGAGATTGCCTTCGCGCTGGGCGATTCGGTCGAAGACGCCTGGAACGGTGTCGAGGATGCCGGCTTCAAGGCGCCGCTGACGCGCATTCGCGCCATCGCCGCCACCTACCCGAACTACATCCAGATCGTCGCCAGCAAAGAATCCGGCATCAAGACCCTGGAAGACCTCAAGGGCAAGCGCATCTCCGTAGGCGCGCCGAAGTCCGGCACCGAGCTCAACGCCCGGGCGATCTTCGAAGCTGCCGGCCTGAGCTACAAAGACATGGGGCGCGTCGAGTTCATGCCCTATGCCGAGTCGGTCGAACTGATCAAGAACCGTCAGCTGGACGCCACTCTGCAGTCCTCCGGCCTGGGCATGGCGGCGATTCGCGACCTGGCATCGATGGTACCAATCACCTTCGTGGCCATCCCTGAAGAGGTGGTGGCCAAGATCGACAGCCAGGCCTATCAGGCCAAGGTCATCCCGGCTGGCACCTACGACGGTCAGGATCAGGACGTACCGACCGCGGCCATCGTCAACCTGCTGGTCAGCCACGAGAAGGTCTCCGATGACGTGGCTTATCAGATGACCAAGTTGCTGTTCGACAACCTCCCCCGTCTGCGTACCGCCCACTCCGCGGCCAACGACATCAAGCTGGAAACTGCCACCGAAGGCCTGCCTATCCCGTTGCATCCGGGTGCCGAGCGTTTCTACAAGGAAGCCGGCGTACTCAAGTAACGCGCAGGGTAGAGCGGACGGCCGTACGCGCTGCCCGCTCGCCTGTCGGGTCGGCGCTTGGCCATGCTCCTAGGCAATGGCCCGCCGTTATTGCAGCTGCATCGAGAATCTATCCATGAGCGATCATCCAGGTCTGACCGGCAATCCCAGTCAGTGGCCCAAGGCCGTTTTCTACGTCGCGATCCTGTTTTCGGCCTACCAGATCATCGGGGCCGCCTTCCATCCGTTCTCCAGCCAGGTACTGCGCGCCGGGCACGTCGGCTTCGTGTTGCTGATGGTGTACCTGTGCTTTCCGATGCGTGGCCAAGGCCGGCCGTGGACGCCGCTGGCCTGGACGCTGGGCCTGGCGGGGCTGGGCACGGCGATTTACCAGTGGTATTTCGAGGCAGAGCTGATCCAGCGTTCGGGCG
Source organism: Pseudomonas sp. PA1(2017) (assembly GCF_001945375.1). Taxonomy (NCBI): domain Bacteria; kingdom Pseudomonadati; phylum Pseudomonadota; class Gammaproteobacteria; order Pseudomonadales; family Pseudomonadaceae; genus Pseudomonas; species Pseudomonas sp. PA1(2017). The sequence continues at coordinate 755,443 of NZ_MSXU01000001.1, read as the reverse complement.
ACCTCACCCCTTTCGATATGGTGGTGGGGGTGACCCTGCTGGTGCTGGTGTTCGAGGCGGCGCGGCGGGTCATGGGCCTGGCCTTGCCGATCATCTGCGGTTGCTTCCTGGCCTATGGCCTGTTCGGCGAGCACCTGCCGGGCGACCTGGCGCACCGTGGTTATGACTTCGATCAGATCATCAACCAGCTATCGTTCGGCACCGAAGGTTTCTACGGCACGCCGACCTATGTCTCGGGCACCTATATCTTCCTGTTCATCCTGTTTGGGGCGTTTCTCGAACAGGCGGGGATGATCCGGTTGTTCACCGATTTCGCCATGGGCATGTTCGGCCACAAGACCGGCGGCCCGGCCAAGGTTTCGGTGGTGACCTCGGCGCTGATGGGCACCATCACCGGTTCGGGCGTGGCCAACGTGGTCACCACCGGCCAGTTCACCATCCCGCTGATGAAGCGCTTCGGCTACAAGGGCACCTTTGCCGCGGCGGTGGAAGCCTCGGCCAGCATGGGTAGCCAGATCATGCCGCCGATCATGGGCGCCGTGGCGTTCATCATGGCCGAGACCATCAACGTGCCGTACGTGGAGATCGCCAAGGCGGCGTTGATCCCGGCTCTGCTGTGGTTCGGTTCGATCTTCTGGACCGTGCACCTGGAGGCCCAGCGACTCAAACTGGTCGGGCTGCCGAAAGACGAATGCCCGGACCCTTTCGCAGCCATCAAGCAACGCTGGTACCTGCTGATTCCGCTGGGTGTGCTGGTGTATCTGCTGTTCGCCGGCTTCACGCCGATGTTCTCCGGCACCGTGGGCCTGGCCCTGACGGCCATCGTGATCCTAGGTACGGCGATCGTCATGCGCGCCAGCAACCTGTGGCTGAAGATCGCCTTCTGGATCGCCCTGGGGCTGGTCAGCTCCGGTTTCCTCAAGTTCGGCATCGGCGTGGTATTCGGTGTGATCGCCTTGCTGGTCGCCGGCTGCTTCTACGTCAAGGGTGGGCGGGAAACCCTGCGCGCCTGCGTGTGGGCGCTGGCCGAAGGCGCGCGCCACGCAATTCCGGTGGCGGTGGCGTGCATCCTGGTGGGCGTGATCATCGGTGTAGTCTCGCTGACCGGCATCGCCACTACCTTCGCCGGTTACATCATGGCCATCGGCAAGGACAACCTGTTCCTGTCGCTGGTGTTGACCATGCTCACCTGCCTGATACTCGGCATGGGCATCCCGACCATTCCCAACTACATCATCACCAGCGCCATCGCCGCGCCGGCGTTGTTGGAGTTGGGCGTGCCGTTGATCGTGTCGCACATGTTCGTCTTCTACTTCGGCCTGATGGCCGACCTGACGCCACCAGTGGCATTGGCCTGCTTCGCCGCGGGCTCGATCGCCAAGGAGAACGGCCTGAGGATAAGCCTGTGGTCGGTGCGCATCGCCGCGTGTGGCTTCGTCGTGCCGTTCATGGCGGTTTATGACCCGGCGCTGTTGATGCAGGGCGACGACTGGGGCGCGATTCTCTACATGCTGATCAAGTCGGTGTTTGCCGTCGGTTTGTGGGGCATGGCGGTGGTCGGCTACTTCTCGGCGCCGATGCGTGCGTGGGAGCGGCTGCTGGTGTTCGCTGCCGGTGCGTCGCTGGTGATACCAGCCTCGGTATTCAGCTACGACCTGCTCGGACTGTATAGCGTGACCACCGATGAAATCGGCTTCCTGGTTGCCGCTGCGGTTATCGCGGTGCATATGCTGCGCGCCCGTCGCCAGCCGGCCATGGCGGCCGCTTGATCGGCCTTTGCCTGGGCCTGGCGGGGACGGTATGGGCGACGCTGCCCGTGCCGTCCTTCACCCTGGCTTGGGATCACACGATCGAGAAGATCCGCTGGGAAGAGGACTACCGCGTTACGCCGGGCGGGCTGCTGCTCGGTGAGGCGCGGGTACGGGGTAGTGGCGCCGGCATGGAGATCCCGGATGGTGCCGTGTTGCGTCAGGGGGCCTGGCATTACCAGCGCCAGGTGCCACCGCTGCAACCGCTGCGCCTGGGGCGTACGCCCGAGGCGGGCGACTACCAGCTATGCGATGCCGTGGGCTGCAAGCCTTTCAGCGAGTGGCTCGGGCCGCCGACGGCGAGCCAGCCGGTGGTGGAGCTGTGGAGCTGTGAGAGTGACCGCTCAGCAAATTCGTAGCAGGGGCTTTAGCCCCGAGCTTTTTATCAAGGCAAACAAAGGGCTCGAGGCTAAAACGGAGCGCCGCCCGGCCCCTCCTACAACGATATACGTGTTGCTCTAACCTGCAGTCCCACGCCTCATGTCTGCCAACTCCGCCCGCAACGCCTTCAATTCTTGAAGAATCATCTCCTCGCGCTGTACCCGCGCCTCGGCTTCCGTGTCCGGCCCCTGGGCATCCTCCATGGCGTTGACCAGCACCGCGATGAACAGGTTTAGCATCATGAAGGTGGCGATAAGCACGTAGGGAATGAAGAACAGCCAGGCCAGCGGATAGACCTCCATGATCGGCCGCACCGTACCGCTCGACCAACTGTCCAGGGTCATCATCTGGAACAGCGAATACAGGCTGGCGGTCAGGCTGCCGAACCATTCGGGAAAGCGCTCGCCGAACAGCTGCGTTGCCATCACCGCCGACACGTAGAAGATCAGCCCCATCAGCATGATGATGCTGCCCATGCCGGGCAGCGAAGCCAGCAGCGCCTGCACCACCTTGCGCATGTTCGGGTTGATCGACACCAGGCGCAGTACCCGCAACACGCGCAATGCACGCAGCACGCTGAACGGCCCACTGGCCGGCACCAGGGCGATGCCCACCACGATGCAGTCGAACACCGCCCACGGGTCGCGCAGCAGGCCAATGCCTCGGGCCGCGAAACGCAGCGCCAGTTCGACCACGAATACCGCGAGGATGAACATATCCACAGGCAACAGCAGCCAGCCCCACTCGGCGACGATTTCCTTCGAGGTCAGCGCGCCGAGGATCGCGGCGTTGATCAGGATCAGCACGGTGATCAGACGCTGCACGGGCTTGCCGTCCATGAGCGCAGCCAGTTGCTGGCGGCAGTGGCTTGCAGGGTTCGCGGTGTTGAGGTCGTTCATCGTGGGAATCGATGGGTAGCAATGGGGTTGCCGAGAGTAATTAAGCGTATTGGTGGAAGAAAGTGCGTCCGCTGATTGGATTTTCGCTAAATGTGTAGACGTTATGCGGGTTGGCGAGCGGCTATATGCAAATTTTCTTTCGGCTATGTGTAAATTTCTCCTCGTCCAAATGAAAGAAAACGGGATTGCCGAGCACGGCGCCGATCATTAGCCTGCGCTATTCGCCACGAGGCCCAGGCCTCTCAACACGACGGATCACGGCATGAGCGAGCAAGGCAGCAACATCACCTATTACCTGGAAATGCACAGCGCCGAGCAGGTGCGCGGCAAGCCCATGCCTGACGATCTGCAGGTGGTCGAGTGCCGCATCAAGCAGTTCCAGCTCAACCGTTTTCTTTATCAGTTGGTTGGTGAGCCCTGGGAGTGGACGGACAAGCTGGCCTGGTCGGCCGCGCAATGGCGCGAGGCGATCGAACGCGACGACCACCGCACCTGGGTGGCCTATCACGGGGGCGCCATCGCCGGTTACTACGAGCTGCAACGCGATGCCGAGGGGGCAGTAGAGATCCTCTACTTCGGTCTCGCCGAAGCGTTTTTCGGCCAGGGCTTCGGTGGCCCGCTGCTGACCCACGCGCTGCAGTCCGCCTGGGCCTGGCCCGGTACGAAAAGGGTTTGGGTACACACCTGCAGCCTCGATCACCCTAGTGCGCTGGCGAACTATCAGGCACGCGGGCTGCGGCTTTACCACCAGGAAGTGGAAGTTTGATCGCCGCCATTCTATGGAGACATCCCGGCGGCACTGCTGTCGGAGTTTAAGCGAGCCACCGCAGTGGTCACTCAACGGAGTCCCGTATGCCCATGCCTAGTTTGAAAATCCTGCCTTTTTGCCTGCTGGCACTGCCTTTCATGGCGTCCGCCGAGCAGCAGATCCAGCCCGGTCTCTGGGAAATCACCTCGAAGAACATGCAGCTCGGTGGCAAGACACTGCCGAGCAGCGACGTGATGCTGCAGCAGTTCAAGAGCCTGCCCCAGGCCCAGCGTGAAATGATGGAGCGAGCCATGGCCCAGCAGGGTATCCAGCTCGGCGAAAAGGGCGTGCAGTACTGCATCAGCCAAGCCCAGGTCGATGCGCAGAACATCCCCCTGCAGGATCCCAACTGCAGCCAGCAGATCACCTCCCGTGATAACGATCGTTGGGTGTTCAACTTCACTTGCCCACAGGGCCGCGGCCAGGGTGAGGCGCACTTTCTCGACGACAAGTCGTTCACCACCAAGGTCAGCGGTGACTTCGACAGCGGCGCGGGCCGTCAGCAGGGCAGCATGGAGTCCGAGGCACGTTGGGTGTCGGCTGATTGCGGTGCGTTGCGTCCGCGTCAGTAACCCGAAGCGACCAGCGGCGGTCTAGAGCCGCTGCTGGATCACCCGCGGATCATTGTCGAAATCGGCCAGCTGTTCGGCGCTGCCGGTGGTGATCAGCGTCCAGCGGGTGTTCAGGGGCGTCCAGTACTGCTGCTGGTCGCGGCCCAGCTTGCTGGCATCGGCAAGCACGAACACTTCCGACGCCTGACGGATCATCAAGTCCTTGAGATAGGCCTGGCTGGCGCTCGCTTCGCACAGGCCGCGCCCGGCGACCACGCCATCGGCGCTCACGAACACCTTGTCGGCGCTCAGCCGTTCGAGCATCGCCATGGCCGCGGGGCCAAAGGTGGCCATGCTGCCGGGACGCAGGTCGCCGCCCAGTACCGTCACCCGCCCTTGTGGCAGCTCGTGCAAGGATTCCAGGGCCAGCAGGTTGTTGGTGATCACGTGCAGGCCGGTGCGTTCGCGCAGCAGCCGCGCCAGGCTCGCGGTCGAGGTGCCGCCGTCGAGCAGCACGGTATCGTTGTCCTGCACATGGGCCAGTGCGGCGCGGGCGATGCGCTCCTTCTCCAGGCTGGAATGGCTGCTGCGCTCTTCCAGCGAAGCTTCCGGGGCATGCTTGCCGATGTGCGCGGCGCCGCCGTAGGTGCGCATGATCATGCCCTGCTCGGCGAGCGAGGACAGGTCGCGGCGCACCGTGGCTTCGGACACGCCGAGCGAGCTGCACAGCGTCTCGACGTTGACGTTGCCGTTGTTGGAGAGCACCAGCTCAAGAATGGCCTGGCGGCGTTTGGCGACTTTCATGGCGATCCTTCAGGGAGAGGCGGCTGCACTGTATCACTTACCGCCTGGCCAGCTCACAACGAGGCACCGCCGCAGATCACCAACTGCTGACCGGTGATGGCGCCGGCGTCGGGGCCGAGTAGAAAGGCGGTCATGGCCGCCACTTCACGGGGCTGGATAAAGCGCCCGATGGGCGGCTGGCGCGGCGGCGTGCCCTGGCGGGCCGGATCGATCAGCATCGGCGTTTCGGTGGCGCCCGGGGCGACCAGGTTGACGGTGATGCCCCTGGGCGCCAGCTCGATGGCCCAGGAACGTACCAGGCCGATCAGCGCGGCCTTGGTGGCGGCGTACTGACTGCGGCCCGCTGCGCCATACATGGTGCGACTGCCGACCAGCACGATACGCCCCGGTGCCCGCAGGCGGCCGAGCAGGCCGTTGACCAGTTGCGTGGCAGCGCTGACGTGCACCTGCCACATGGCCGTGCCGTCCTCGTCGCGCAGTTCACCCAAGGGCGCGGTGCGCATGAAGCCGGCGGCGTGAACAATGGCGTCGAGCGCTGGGATGTCCCCCAGGGCACCGGCCAACGAAGCGTTTTCGGCCAGGTCGGCGGCGATGAAACTGAGATTCGGGTGTTGCAGGCTCGGCGCGCGTCGGCTCATGCCGATTACCTGCCAGCCGTCTTCGAGCAGGCGCAGGGCAATGGCTTCGCCGATGCCCGAGCTGACCCCGGTGACCAACGCGCAGCGGCGGTCTTCACTCATCTGGATTCTCCACGCAAAAGGGGCGCCGCCAGGGCGCCCGTTGGCTCTAGCGGATAGCCGCCAGGGGAATATGCACGTGTTTGATCTTCTGCCGGAAGTAGGTAAAGGCCACGTGCAGGCTACCGTCACGAGCCTGGATGATGCTCGGGTAAGAGAACTCGCGGTTGAGCTTCTCCTGGGAGTTGTTGGTCATGCAGAAGCCATCGCCGAGCTCGATATCTAGACGCAGCGGCCAACTGCGTCCTTCATCGGCTGAAATCGCCAGGCTCATGGGCGCCCGTGGGATGCCCCACACGGCGCCGCGACCGTCGGCATTGACGGTCGGCGTGACGCGCTCGTCGCCCTCGTCCTCGATCTCGTCGTACAGCGAAGCGCGGCGCTGCTCGATACCCTCGGCGTTGATCGGGTTGTAGACCAGCGCCAGTTCGCCGCTGGCCAGGCGGATGTACTGGATCGACGAGTTGTTGTTCGGCAACTCCGTGGGCGCCGGTACGCTCCAGGTGCGGCCCAGATCGGTCGAGCGGCTGGCATAAACGTTGTCCGCCCAGCGGCTGCGGAACAGGCCCAACAGGCTGCCGTCGGTCAGCTGCTGAACGTTCATGTGCACGGCGCCGGTGCTCTGCGGCACATCGTGGCGGCTCCAGGTGCGGCCCTGATCGCTGCTGATCATCACCGCGCTGACGTCATGGTTGCCGATCCATTTCTCGCCCGGCTGGGTGATGCAGTACCACACCGGGAATACCCAGTCGCCGTTGCTCAGCACCGCCGGCGGGTGACGCACGAAGGTGCCCACCTCGTCGAACAGCGTCTCGATCGGGCCCCAGGTCAGGCCGCCGTCCTCGGACAGGCGACGGCGCACGATGGCGGTTTCCTGGTTGCCGGAAACCTGGGCGGTCCAGATCAGCCACAGCGGGCCATCTGGTGCCTGGAACAGGATGGGATTCTGTTCCGAGCGGCTGGCGTCTTCGGACATCTTCTGCGGCTCGCTCCACACGCCGGTGGCCGGGTCGCGGCGCGACAGCAGCACGAAGATGTCGGCCATGCCTTCCTGGGTGCCGGCGAACCAGGTGCACAGCAGGGTGCCGTCGGCCAGTTCATGCAGATTGGCGGCATGGTTTTGGGCATAGGGCGTGGGCAGGTAGGCGTCGTGGCGCTGTTCAAGAGTTGGCATTGGAAACCTCCGAAGCGTTGGCGTCGGCCTTGCTGCGCGGCAGCAGGCGCTCGATGCAGATCACCACGGCCGGGGTGATCAGGGCGATGTACATGTTATCGATGCCGTACGGGTTGCCCATCAGGTACCACACGCTGGTGGTGACCGTGGCGGCACCCAGGCCCCAGGTCGCGCCGCGGCCGGTGGCGAACAGCGGCAGGTAGATGGCCACCAGGGCAATGACGGTGATCGACAGGCGCAGGGCGCGGGTGAAGAACGACAGGTTGAGAATTTCCGGCGCGGCGAACACGAACACCAGGGGCACGAAACCGACGATCAGGCTGATCACCTTGGTCATGCGGAATTCGCGCTCGGCGTTGGGCTTGCAGATTGGCACGTAGAAGTCGCGCACCACCAGCGAGGTGATGGCCAGGGCCACGGCGCTGACGCCGACGAACACCGAGGCGACCAGGGAGATGGTGACCACACCGGCCATCCATGGGCTCATCGACTGCAGGAATACCGGCAGGGCATAGAGGCTGTCCATATCCGGGTGCAGGTATTTGGAAACCACGCCAATCACGCCCAGAGCGATGGAGATCGGCAGGCACATCAGGCCAGCCCACAGCGCGGCGTTGCGTGCGGACTTGGCGCTCTTGGTGGTGCTGATCGCCTGCATGATGTACTGGGTGGAGAAAATCGCGCCCACGGTGCCGATGATCCAGGCCATTACCTTGGAGCCACCGATGGCGCCATCCCAGGTGAAGTAGTGCGCTGGCAGGCTCTGGTGAACCTGGTCGAAACCGCCGGCCAGCTTGAGGGCGATCCACAGCACGATCATCACCCCGGCGTATTTGACGACGGTGTGCAGCACGCTGATGTAGGCCACGCTCTTCATGCCGCCGAAGGCGTAGTAGAGGGTGCTGACGATGGCGGTGATGAAGGCTGCGGTGGGCAGGTTGATGTGCATTACCGTGGCGATGGCCGCCGCGCCGCTGACGTAGTTACCCACGTTCACCAGCAGCAGGGCGTAGATCATGATCACCGAGACCATCATCTTGGCGCCATAGCCGTAACGGCGCTCGATGAAGCCGGAGATGGTGTATTCACCGGAGCTGTAGAGCTTCCTGGCCATCAGGATGGCGAACAGCGGAAAGCCGATGGCGGCGGCGACCACCGCCCAGGCCGCGGCCATGCCGCTTTCGAACGCCGCCTGGGCGGTGCCGATGGTGGATTTGGCGCCGATGTATTCGGACATCATCAGCATGCCGACGATGAAGGCCGGCATGCTGCGCGAGGCGACCATGTACTGTTCGGTGTTCTTGCTGCGAATGCGCATCGTCAGCCAGGAGGTGAACAGGATGTAGACGACCACCATGCCGATGATGATCAACGTGCCTTGGGTGTTGAAGGTTTCCATCATTCGCTCCGATTGTTCTTGTCTAGGGCTTGCGTGAGGAAGTTGGGGGTGACTCAGGCGTGGGCAGGAGTCGGCTGCTTGCGTTTGCGGGTGGCCAGTTCCACGGCCTGGCGCAGCGCCTCGATCAGGCTGCGTTCGTCGGCGATGCCCTTGCCGGCGATGTCGAAGGCGGTGCCGTGATCGACCGAGGTGCGGATCACCGGCAGGCCGATGGTGACGTTGACCCCGGCCTCCAGGCCCATGACCTTCACGGGGCCATGGCCCTGGTCGTGGTACATGGCGACCACCGCGTCGAAGTCGCCACGGCCGGCGCGGAAGAACAGGGTGTCGGCCGGCAGTGGGCCTTCCACGCGCCAGCCGCGGGCGCGCAGCTCGTCGATGGCCGGCTGGATCTTGGTGGCCTCCTCGCCGTAGCCGAACAGGCCGTTCTCTCCGGCGTGGGGGTTGATGCCGCACACCGCGATCAGCGGGTTGTCGACGCCGGCGCGTACCAGGGTCTCGTGGGCGCGCTCGATGGTGCGGCGCACCAGACCCGGCTCGATGCGGGCGATGGCGTCGATGATGCCGATGTGGGTGGTGACGTGGATGACGCGCAGGGTCGGCGTCATCAGCATCATCGACACCTCTTCGATGCCGGTCAGGTGGGCGAGCATTTCGGTGTGGCCGGGAAAGATATGCCCACCGGCGTGCAGCGCTTCCTTGTTCAGCGGCGCGGTGCAGATGGCATCGAGCTCACCGGCTTCGGTGAGCTGCACGGTGCGCTCGATGTAACGGAAGGCCGCGTCGCCGGCGATCGCCGAGAGCTGGCCGTAGGGCAGGTCGTCGGGGATCAGGTCGAGGTCGATGCAGTCCACCACGCCCGGCTGGAAGCGGGCCTGGCGTGGGTGTTCGATGGCGTTGACCTGCAGGCTGCCGCCGACGATGCGGTTGGCATCGGCCAGACGCCGGGCATCGCCGATGACCAGCGGCCGGCACATGGCGTAGACGCTGTCATGGGCCAGCGACTTCATGATGATTTCCGGGCCGACGCCGGCAGCATCGCCCAGGGTGATGCCGATTACGGGGCGTTCAGACATGGTGGGCTTCCTTCTCGGAGAGGGGCTGGGAATGGCTGGCGCCGTGCAGGCGAGCCCAGGCCTGGTAAAGGGTGTCCGGCTGGCCGAAGCCGCCTGCCTTGGTGACGATGGCCAGCTCGCGGCCCTGCCGGCGGGCGCTGGACAGCACCACGCCGGGGGCCAGCTCGCCGTGCAGCTGCAGGCTGTCGATGGCGGCAGCGGCAAGGAGGGCGCGGGCGGTTTCGCCGCCGGTGGCGATAAGTGCGCCGGCCTTGGCGATGGCCGGCAGCAGCAACCGGGCCAGGGGCGCGCCCAGCAACGTCGCTTGAGCTGGGTCGCGGTCGCGCTGTTCGAGGCTGATCAGCAGATCCTTGCCGCTCGCCATCTGTGCGGCCAGGCGAGCGCTCAACGCGTCGCGCTGATCGGCTGCATCAGTTGCCAGCAACAGCCGTGGTTCGATGCGCTGCCACTGCTGGCCGCTGCGCTCGGCGAGCAGCGCGGCCTGAGCCTGGGAATGCCGCGACATGCTGCCGACCACGGTGAGCACAGGCTTTGCGGCCTTGGGCAGCGCCGGCGCGATGCGTTGTGCCAGCCCCAGGGCGGCGGGCAAGTGTTGGGCGAGGCCGGCCGAGCCGACCCAGAACAGCTGATCGGCATGCTCGACCGAGGCCTGGGCCAGCGCCTGCAGGTCGGCATCCAGCTGGGCATCGCAGACCAGCACTTGGGTACCGGCCCGCAGATGGCGGGCCAGCGATCCAGTCAGCCCGACGCCGCGTACCTGTTCGAGGTCGAGTGCGGCGCAGCGCAAGCCGTCGCTGCCGAACAGTTCGAGCAGATCGCTCGTGCCGCTCAGGCCTTCGTTGCGCCAGACATCGCTCTGATCGACGGCCACGCCATCGACATACTGCACGCCGCCCAAGGTAGTACGACCCATCGCCGGAAAGGCGGGGGCGACCAGCGCCATGCCCTTGCCCAGCAGCGCGGCGACTTCGCTGAGCAGGTTGCCGCGCAGGGTCGAGTCGACCTTCTTGTACAGTCCGTGGCCAGCGAAGATGCGGGTTTCCAGCAGGGCGCGATTGCGCTGCGCGGCCTCCTCGGCCGGTAGGCGGCGGGTGTCCAGGTCGATGGCGGTCACCGGCTGTGCACGGTGCTCGGCACGCGGGTCCAGCAGCACCTCGGTGGCCACGTGGCGCGCGAAGCCGGCCGCACAATCGGCGGCGCCGGACAGGTCATCGGCGATCACCAGCAGCGGCCGTTTCATGGCAGCAGGCGCCGGTACAACTGCTGGATATCGTCCAGGCTGAGTGCCTTGGGATTGTTGACTATCAGGCGGGTGACCTTGGAGGCCGCCACGGCCATGTCCGCCAGGTGCTCCTCGGCCACGCCGAAGTCACGCAGGTTCTGGGGAATCTCCAGGGTGGCTGTCCAGGCGCTGATCTGGTCGATCAGTTTGCGTGCGGCCACTTCGTCACTGTCCGTTTCTCGCGCCAGGCCGCAGACGCAGGCAGCGCGCTTGAGGCGTGGCGCGCAGGCATCCATGTTGAAGGCCATCACGTGGGGCAGCAGCATGGCGTTGGCCACCCCGTGGGTGACGTGGAACTTGCCGCCCAGCGGGTAGGCCAGGGCGTGCACGGCGGCGGTGCCGGCGGCAGTCAGCGCCAGGCCGCCGTACATCGAGCCGAGCAGCATGTCACTGCGCGCCTGCACCGAGCCGGGCTGCTGATAGGCCTCGACGATGCTGCCGGCGATCAGTCGCATCGACTCCAGAGCGAAGGTGTCGCTGATCGGGTTGGCCTTGGTGGAAATGAACGACTCCAGCGAGTGGGTGAAGGCGTCCATACCGGTGGCGGCAGTAATCGGTTTGGGCAGGCCAAGGGTCAGGGTGGCGTCGAGGATCACCAGAGTCGGCAGCAGGTGGCGGCTGACCACACCGATCTTCAGCTCCTCGTCCGGCAGGGTGACGATGGCGTTGGGGGTGACCTCCGAGCCGGTGCCCGAGGTGGTCGGCACCAGAACCATGGGCGCGCCGGCATTGGGTACCTTGTCGATGCCGAGCATGTCGCGCAGCGGCATGTCGTTGGTGAGCAACACGGTGAACAGCTTGGCGGCGTCCAGCACGCTGCCGCCGCCGATGGCGATCAGCGCGTCTGGCGCGGCAGGGGCCACGGCGCGGCAGAACACGCCTTCGATATTTTCCAGGGTCGGCTCGATCTCGACATCATCGACCACGGTGACGGCGATGGACTTGGCCTCTAGCTGGGCGACCACGCGCTCGGTGACGCCCAACTGGTGCATGGCGTTCTGGGTGACCAGCACCACGCGCTGCAGCGGTGTGTCGAGCAGCGCGAGCTTGTCGCCCAGGGTGCTCAGGCTGTCGGGACCGTGGATGACGTGTTTGACGGTCTGGAAGTGATACATGGTGATCCTCCGGCTCAGCGTTGGTAGGCGGCCAGCAAGCCTTCGAGCTTGTGCACGGTCTGTTCATCGAGGGCGGCAACGGGGGCGCGGCAGGGGCCGACCGGCACATTGAGCAGGTCTGTGGCCTTTTTCAGCACGGACGGCATGGTGCCCAGTGCAAAGGCGTCGCGCAGCGGGCGCAGGGCCTCCTGGGCGGCGCGGGCGGCTTCGTGGTTGCCGGCCTGGAACTGGTTCCAGATATCCATCACCACATGGGGCACCGCGTTGGCGGTGGCCGCCACCGCGCCATCACCGCCGGCCAGGAGGTTCCAGTAGATGAGCGAGTCGGTGCCGGCGAACACCGCGAAATCGTCGCTGCGGTAGCGCATCATCTGCACCAGGGCGTCGAAGTTGCCGGCGCTGTCCTTGATGCCCTTGATCTGCGGGTGCTGGGAAAGCGCTGCGACCGCGCCGATACCGATCGACATACCGGTCTTGGCGGGAATGTTGTAGAGCATGATCGGCAGATCGGAGGCGTCGCCGATGGCCTGATAGTGATTGATCAGCTCGCTCTGGCTGACGGCATTGAAGTAAGGCGTGATCACCGACAGGGCCTGAACGCCCACATCGCTCATCTTCTTGTTCAGCTCGATCACATCACGGGTGGCGAAGGCGCCGGTGCCGGCAATCACCGGCACGCGGCCGGCGGCGAGCTCGACGGTCAGTTTGGCGATGCGCACTTTCTCGACGTCGGAGAGCGCGAAGAACTCGCCATTGGTGCCCAGCACGAACAAGCCGTGCACGCCGGCAGAGACGAGGCTCTCGATAAGCGCGGCAAGCGCCGGTTCATCGACCTCCTGGGCCGCATTGAACGGCGTGACGAGGGCAGGGACGATACCGTGGAATTTCATGGATTATCCTGTTTATGATTGTTTTGGTCATTATGAATAGCATCTATGATTGAATCGATCAAATATTTCTGGATGAGCTCAGCTTTCTCCGCGTTTATTTGAGCGAATCATTCGGTTTGAGTAAGTTTTTTTGATCGAATTGATCGGGATTTGAAGGGCGTGCCTAGCGGAATCGAACCGCGAGGTGAATTGGATGGTTTCCCTGGCGCGTTACCGGTGCCGGGCGCCTACTCAGAGCCTGGGCACGATCCTGGGTTCACGGCAGGCATTCCGGCTCGACCGGGCCAGGCGTGCAGGCGGAAGGATTGCTGACCGTGCGGCGGCAGAAATCCATATCTCGCCTTGCCCGACAATAGTCACTGTTCAACCGGCGTTCGGCGCTGGGCGAAGTAGGCGTTGCGCCGGGTTGGCACGCGGGAAGGTCCGGTTGAAGGGTGCACTGGGTAGAGTACTGCTTCGGCATCCAGTAGCCGGCAGCAATCAGGCAGTTTTGGGTCTCGGCCCGCTGGTTGGGCGGGCGGTCATCCTCCTGCGGATGTGGCGAGCCGCATGCCAGCAGGGCCTTCTTGACCTCCATTGTTGAAGCGCCCGGCTTTTGCCAGACCTCGAAGTTGAATGGTGGCGGCTGAAACGGCTGCCGTCCCCAGCAGGCGGTCAGAGCGCTAGCTAGCACGATCAGAAAGACGGTTCGCAGGGGCACGGTCATAAGGTTCTAGCTGCCTGGCTTCTGTCTCGGCAGCGCATAGAGCGCCATCAGCAACGACGTCACTGCGCCCAGGCAGAAGTTGCCCCACGTGATGGGTTTCCATCGGCAGCACCTCACCCCACACGAGTGCGCCCGTACCTCCAGCCAGGCAAACGATCAGCATGTGCAGAACACACCGACGAAGCTGGAAGTATGCGTAAAACATTGCCAGGCCGAACGCCGGGATGCCATAGAAAACCAGACTCGTCACGGCCGACAGAATGCCGAACCAGAACGTACCTATCACGGTTTCCAAGACGCTCATGCTGGTGGTTCGGGCCATCAGCTCAAGCGTGCAGAAATACCCAAATGTGAACACGCCCACCAGCGCCGGGCAGAGGGTGAAGGATGCCACTATGCGTTTGAAGGCATACATCGCAACCTGCTCCTTGGTTGTCCCTTGCAGCCATTTCTGAGGCTGAACGTTGCTTGTATTGGCGTTAAACCCAGACTCGTGCCCCGCGAGAGGATCTTCAAAAAGAAGACGATTTGTTTTTATTGCGCATGTGTTGGCAGCTCTCTTTAGGGCAGGGCTGTTGCTATGGGAGAGGACGTACCAGTTGCGTGCTCGTCGGTTAGACGAACTGGGATTTCTCAGTAACTACTTCTAGGTTCAAGGCAGGCATTCAGGGACCACCGGGCCTTCTTCGCATGCAGAGGGGTTACTTGCCGTGCGGCGGCAGAACTCAACGTCCTTCTTGGCCTGGCAATAATTACTACTCAGGCGCCGCTCGACGCTTCGCGAGGTGGGAGCCGCATCGGCTTGGCAAGTAGCCAGATGAGGTTGTGCTGCGCACATACGATGGCTTGGCTGGGGGGCCTTGAAGCCTGCTGCCTGCATGCAATTCTCTGCTGCTGCTAATTGATCGGGTGTGCGCGGATCCAGCGGTGGTCGTGCCGGTGAGCTGGGGCTGGCCATGCCGCACTCCAGCAGGGCTTTCTTCACCTCGAGTTGGGAGGCGCCCGGCTTTGCCCAGAGCAGATAAGAGTCCGGTACAGGTTGGAAAGGTAGAGTACTGCCGCAGGCTGTCAGGCTGAGGGCGCAGAATAGGCCTGCAAATAGAAGTCGCATAACGAGCCTCTCGCTGAGGATGGTCATATTGGTTTTGTGGATGGATACCTTTTATCCATGGCGAAACGTAGTTCTTTAGTCGGTAGCGATAGTTCTGGGGTGCTGCTCGCCGTATACGGCGAGCAGCATCTACTATCTCATGGTCGTGTTTTGGCCTTGATGTCCAACGTATTCGGTGTGCCATAGGCACCGCAGCCGTTACGGGTCGACGAGGCTCCGTAGCAGTTGTGTACGGTAGCCGTGCCGCCGAACATGTTGAGCCATTCCTTGACCTTGGTGCTGCCAGTGCCGACTTGGTCGTGCGTGGCTGGGTTTCCACCAATGATTGAGCCGACAAAGTCGTCGCGGTGGTTCTGCAGGCTGACAGTGTCCTGAGCACCGCCACTGAGCTGGTAGAGCAGGCTGGCAGCTTTTTCAGCGTTGTAAGCAGGCCCGAAGAACTTCAAGTATGTCTCGCTCAATGTGCCCTCCGTGGCATTGCCATTCTTGAGAGCTTCCAACGCGTTTCCGACTGTCATCGAACCACGGCTGTGGGCGTCCAGCTCCAAGCCTTGCGAGCCATAATGCCTGAGCAAATCGGTAATCTCTGCGGTGGATCTGCTCAGGCCCCAGAACTCGTTCTCCAGGTGTTTTTGATAGCCTGCCACCATCAGCTCGGCCACAGCATTAGTGGCTTGGGGGAAGGACACAATGTAGAGCGGTGCGGCACGACCCTCATTATGTTGAGCTGCGTAGCCGGCGGCGGCATTCTCGTCATTGAAGATGCCGTTGACACCAATACGAATCCGGCCGTCCGGACCAGCTTTGAGCGCGAGTTTCTCCTCATTGCTAAGCAGGCGTAGTACGGGCTTATCATTTTCCATCTTGACGCTGCCGTCTTCATTCAGCATCACCTCGTACATCGGGTGTTCCTTGACGAACATGGTGCGGTAGGCGTCGTCGCTGAACTTGAAGGCTTCCACTGCCACGGCATTCTTGATGATGCGTTCGGCCTCGGCCTGCTTTTCCAGCTCCTTGGGATCGAGGCGCTCTACACCAATGTGGCTACCCGCAACGTCACGGTTGAGGGTGGCGATGGCCTCTTCGGTACTCTTCCCGGTCTTGTCGAGCTGCCCCTGTTCGTCGCGAATCTCGATGGCACCCCCACTGACTGCCGCGAGCGTGCGTCCGCTGTCGCTTTCACGAGAGTCGCCCTTGTTCAGTGCTGTGCCGATGACCGCTTTGCTCAAGCCATATTTGCCTTGGGTGAGCATGTCGCTGCTGAGGTCGACGCCGCTGCTGCGGGCGCTGGCGCTGGCTCGATTCTCCAGGTCACTGGTGGTCAACGTGCCTGTCTGCAGACGATTGGCACCAGCATCGATGGCGGCTTGGTTGCTGGCGATGACCGCGCCCTTGAGGTCGGTATTGCCTTGTACTGCAAGATCGAAGCCGCCATCACCGGCACGGATGCCGCTCTGTTCGACCACGCTGGCGTAATCGCCATTGGCTTTGGATTTGGCCAGGCTCAGATTACCGCTCACGGGGGTGCCGACACAGAATGGCGGGATGCACAGGCTAATACCTGCACCTGTGTTCTTCTGCTGGCTGGCGTAGGTGCTGGTGTCCTGCAAGCTCTCGACCAGCAGGTCACCGCCTACTTGAGCTTTGACACTCTTACCGGCGACTTGGGCGCCGCGGATGCTGGTGTCGCCGCCACTGATCAGCAGAGCCGTATCTCCAGCGCTGACCAAGCTGTTGGTGTGGGTCAGATCGTCGCCGTCTGCCTGACCTCGGCCACGCGAAACGGCGGCATTGAAGCTCAGGCCGTTCTGCTGGCCGCCGAAGTTCAGGCCCACGCCGAGGCTGGCCGAGCGGCTGCTCTCGGTGCTGTGCTGAGTCAGCTGATTCTGTGCGGCGATGAG
The DNA here is from genome assembly GCF_001945375.1 of Pseudomonas sp. PA1(2017). Taxonomy (NCBI): domain Bacteria; kingdom Pseudomonadati; phylum Pseudomonadota; class Gammaproteobacteria; order Pseudomonadales; family Pseudomonadaceae; genus Pseudomonas; species Pseudomonas sp. PA1(2017). The sequence goes on along the minus strand of NZ_MSXU01000001.1, from coordinate 738,801 downwards.
GTCGATGCGATTATCGGCGATCAGCGTGGCATCACGGCCGGCGACGATTTGGCTGCCACGCATCAGGATGTTGCTGTCCTCGCCCGTACCGGTAGCTACGAGGGTGACGTCACCACCGGCCTTGATGCTGGAGCCTGCCGCACTGTCAGCGGTGTAGGTGGTGTTGCTCTGACTGCTGCTACTGCCGATGGAGATGTTGATGCCGAAACCGCCGGCCTTGCTAGGGTCGCCCTCTTTGACTGCGGCTGAAATACCCGAGCCGGTATTGTAGGCGGTGAGCGCCGCCATGGCACCGCCAAGGGCTTTCATACGGTCATCCTGTACCTCCGAGGTGGCCTTGACCAAGCGATGGGTCGACTGCAGCGCGTTGATCACCGGCACGTTCAGGCCAACCGTCAAGCCGCTTTGCTTGAACTTGGTCTCCTGCTCCTGGCGACCGATCTGCCGAGCCTCCGTGATTGCGATCTGCTGGGCCAGTACGTTGACGTCGCCGGTTGGTGTCATGACGTGGCTACCGGACTGACGATAGCTGTTGCCAGCCTCGACAATCACGTTGCCAGCCGTACTGCCGAGCGTGCTGGCACGGGTGCTCTGGCCGTCGCTGCGGTCGCTGACGCTTTGCCGTTGGGTACCGATGGTCAGCGACAGGCCGCCGCTACTGAACAGCCCGCTCTTCTTCACCGATTGATCATGGCGTTCCTGGTTGTATTCACTGGCTGCTGCCAGGTCGACGTCGCGCCCTGCCTGCAGCTGGGTCTGGCGGCTGGAAACCAGGTCGCTGCCACGTATGCCGATGTCACGGTCGGCATTGAGGTAGAGCTGATCGGCGCTAAATGTGCTGCCTTGCGCCTGAGTGCGATCAACCGTGTCGCGCAGGGTCGTGGTCTTGCTGGAGAACATGCCGCTGCGCCCTTTGAAGCGATGTGCCTCGTCGGCGAACTGCTGTTGCTCGGACGCGTCGATACGGATGTCGCGACCTGCTTCGGCCAGCAGCATGCCCTGTTCGCTGCGCACAGTGGCACCTCGGGCATTGATATCCTGGCCGGCGCTCAGGAGCAGGTTGCCAGTGCCTTGTATCGTGCTGCCCACCTCCGTTTGGCTGGATTCGTCGCGCCAGTTGCTGTCGTTCCAGCGAACCGTTTGCTGGTGGCTTTGGTTGGCGGTGCCCAGGCTGATATCGCGCCCAGCCTCCAGCCGGGTGACTCCGTCCTGGCCGGCGTTGAGCAACTGTGCAGCGTTCAGGTTGATATCATTGTCAGCGCTCACCTGCAGGGTGCCAGCGTCACCAGTGACAAACAGCCCAGCGACACGCGAGAGGCTGGTACGGGCGCCTTGCTCGCTACTGCTGTCCTGGGTCACTGCATTCAGGTTGACGTCGTTACCGGCCTGAACCAGCAAGCTTTCACGCGCACCGATAACGCCGCCGGTGTTATTAAGATCGTCACGTGCGATCAGTGCCGCGCGGTCTGCCTGAATCCGCCCACCCAGGTTGTCGATGTTCTGCGCATTGATCGCCATGATGCTGCGCCCGCCGATGCTGCCGCTGTTGAGCAGGTCGCCGGAGAGGTCGAGCTTGAGCTGCTGGCCGGCGATCAGCGCACCGTTGCCGTTGAGGTCGCCGTCGCGCACCCGTACGTAGACCTGGGGTACCAAGACCTTGCGTGATTCGCCATTGGCCAGGGTCACCGAGCGTTCCACCAGCCACACCACGTCGCTGGTCAACTGCGCCATCTGTTCGGCGGTCAGGGCCACGCCGGGTACCAGGTTCCATTCGCTGGCCAGGGTGACGGCGTTGTCGATCAAGGCGCGGTATTGCGCTTCGTCGTCGGCATAACCATCGAGGAAGCGCCGCCCGGTGAGTTGGGCGATCTGCTCGCGAATCAGCTTCTGCTCGTAGAAACCATCGCCCAGGCGCTGCTGGGTCAGGGCCGGATCCACGCTCAAGCGCTGCAGCATGTAGTCCGATGACAACCACTGGCGGTAGCTGGCGAAGCGCGGGTCGGTTTCGATCAGGTAGCCGCGGGTGCCCTCCGGGTTGGTCTGGAACAGGTTGTTGCTCGGCAGATTAAGGTTGAGGCCGCCGCTGCGTACTAGGTCGGCGATACCCTGGCCGTCGTTGAGCAGCACCTCGACGCCTGGGTCGACCTGGGCGCTCTGGTGGGCAGCCAGTTGGGTATTGCTGCCGCTTACTGCCGTTTGGCCGCGGAACTCGGTGGGCGAGATGTCGATGTCCTGGATCAGTGGCGCCGGGGTATAGGCGGTGACGTTGGTGCCCTGGCGATCGCGGCCTTTTCGCTGGATGCGGTAGAAGTTGGTGGCGGTGCCGGCGTCGCTGGTAACGCGTTGGCCGTCCGCCTCGACGTTGGTCACCTCGGTGGCGCCAACCTGCAGCAAGCCACCGGCGATGATGCGGCTTTTGTCGTTGAGCACGCTGTCGCCGCTGAACGACAGGTTGCCGCCAGCCAGGATCTGACCGGGGGCCGAGCTGAGCACACGGGTTTCGGTGATGGTCCGTTCGTAGTCGTAGCGGTTGAAGTTGTCGCGTCGGCCATCGGGTGTGGTGAGGTGGTCGACCTCGTCGTTGTGCACGGAAACCTGATCGGGACGGTAGCGATTTGGCGAGCCGCTGATCTGGTATTCCTGCAGTTGCTCGCGGCTGACCTCCACCTGTGCAATGCTGAAATGCTCATTGGTGTTGCGCAGCTCGCGCACGGCCAGGTCGAGGTGGCCGAGTGACTCGATGGTGGCGCTGGCATTGCTCAGCAGGTCGGCGCGGCCGCTGGCGCGGTCGTTCGCATCCAGCGCACCGCCGATGGCCAGGTCGCCAGCGCTGAAGATCAGCGCCTGTTCGCGGTTCTCCAGGGTCTGGACGCCGATGTCCAGGCGTTCGCGGGCGGCCAGGGTGGCAGCGCGGTCTCCTTCGTCGCGGTTGGACAGCAGGCGGCTGGTGATGGCCAGGCGATCGCCGTAGAGCTGGCCGGTGCCGAGGTTGTGCACTTCATCAGCCTGAACGCGTACCTGCTGGCCATCGACCAGGCCGCGGTTGAGCAACTGCCCGGTGACGCGCAGATCCACCTGGTTGGCGCTCAGCTCGGCACCGCTGGCATTGTTCAGTGCAGCGCTGCGTAGCAGCAGGGATTGTCCGGCCTGCAGTTGGCCGGTGTTGTTCAGGGTACCGCCAGCCTCGATGTCCAGCTTGCCGTTGGCCTGCAACCGGCCGGCGAGGCTCGCGTCGCCTTGCTGGCGCAGCAGCAGATCACCCAGGCTCAGTGCGCGACCGTTGCCGCGCAGGTAGGCGGTATTGAGCGAGAGCAGGCGCCCGGCGAGCAGTTCGCCGCCGTCGTTGAGCAGCTCCTGGGTCGTCAGCCTGACCTCCCCGTTGCTGGCGATGCTGCCGCCGCTGTTGTCGAGGCGCTGGGCACCGCGCACCTCCAGTAAACCACCATCAGTGGCGAGGAGGGTGCCGTTACGGTTATCCAGCTCACGGCTGTCGACCAGTATCTGGCGACCCTGGGTATGGCCGTTATCGAGTACCGCCTGCTGTGCGGTCATATGCAGCTCGCCATTGCTCAGCAGCGTACCGCTCGTGCTGTCGACGCGTTGCGCGTTCAGCTCCAGACGGCCATTGCCGGCATGCTCGACCTTGCCGCTCCGGTTGTTCAGGGTCTGCGCTTCGAGGCTGAGTGCCTGGGCGTTGCTGGCGATGCGCCCGGCGCTGTTGTCGAGGCTGTCGGTGGCCTTCAGCGTGCTGGCCGTGGTGCCGGTCTGCAGCAGCTCGCCGCCGACGTTGGACAGGTGCCTGGCGCTCAGCGTCAGGTGCTCGGCGCTGACCTTGGCGGCATCGCTGCGCAGGGTGCCGCTCGCGTTGGCCTGGAGGGTGCCGGTGCTGTCGACCTGGCTGGCGCTCAGGTCGATGTCGCCGTTGCGGGCCTTCAGGCTGAGGTCTGCGGAGCGAGTGCGACTGTGGCTCAGGTCGAGGCTATCGGCCTCGATCTCGAGCTTGCCGCTGGCATGGTTCTGGCCGTTGGCAGCGACTTGACGGGCCTTGATTTGCAGATCGGCGGCGGCGCCGGAGTTGCCCTGGGCGTCGATGCCTGCGGCCAGTAGGGAGTCGCCCGTGCTACGCACACGGTCTGCCTCCAGGCTTGTCTTGCCCTGAGCGGCCACCACGCCAGTGTTGTCGATAGTGGTTTGGCTGGTCAGGCGCATGTCGCCCTTGGCGTACAGGCTGCCGCTATTGTCGATCGCCTGGTTGCTGGCCACCTGAGTATCACCGCTGCTGCTGATGGCGCCCAGGTTCTGCAGCTTGCCGTCTGCGCCGATCACCACGTCGCCGGCCATGGCACCGATCTGCCCGGCATTGCGTACGCCAACCCCTGACTCGGTGCCCACCAGTTTGATCTTGCCGGCGTACATGCCGCCCAGCTGGGCGACGTCGATGGCCACCTCTGGCTTGTCACTGCCATCATCGGCAAGGGCGCTGGCCTGGGTGTTGTCGGCGTTGACCTGGTTGCGCCCGGCAGTGACCTTGAGGTCCTTGGCCCAGATACCGGCATTGACCTCCACGCTGCGCGCGATCAGGTCGGTGTAGTCGCTGTCGCGGCTATCCAGGCCCCGACCGGTGATGTTCAGGGTGCCGCCCTCGACCTTGTAGCCGGTGATGCGGCCATCCTCCATCTGCACGCGGCCAGTGGTCAGGGTGGAACGGTCGGCGTTGATGAAGCCGCAGCCATCGCAGGTGATCCCGGCAGGGTTGGCGATGACCACCTCCGCGCGGCCGCCCGCCACTTCAACGTAGCCGCGCAACTGGCTTGGGTTGCTGGCATTGACCTCGTTGAGGATCACCCGGGCGCTACCGCTGAGGTTGGGGTTGCCCTCGATCCAGCCACCGAGCTGGGTCTGGCTGTTGGTGGGGGAGTTGTTGAGGATCGCGCCGCGGCCATCCACGTCGAACTGACTGTAGTTGTTGCGTGAAACCCCTGCGGCGCTGGGCGCGGCGATGTTCACCTGCGGCGTGCCATTGGCACTCTCCATCACGTTGGGCCGCTGGCCGCCAGGCGCGTTGGGATCGGCGACGATACCATTGGCCCAGGCGGGTACGGCCGCGAGGCTGATCAGGCCCAGCGCGCCCATCAGGGAGAAACGCAAGGGCGCCAGGGTCGCTACACAGCTGCCACTGGCGCCGCTCGCTTCGCGTGTACCGGGCGCCTTGCCCTGGCTGCTGACGTTCTCCGCCACCACCACGAGCAGGCCGCGTGCCTTGTTGAAGATGACTCGATGCAGGTGCTTGTTCATGTGCAATTCCCTTTGCGGTACCGGACCGCAGCTAACGTTCTGGGGTCAGGCCTCGGTAGCCAGTGGATGGGCGGCGAACCAGGCCTTGGCCTGTTCCGGGATCACGCCGATGCCGTGAAAGGTCTTGACCTTCAAGCCCCGTGTTTCGCCACGGTGGTAAAGCGCCCGGGCGCAACTGTTGGGGAACACGCGGCTGAGCAGCAGGCGGCTGAGTACGGCGGTATGGCCGAAGGGCGCGACCCAGTCGTTGACCCACAGGCGGTCGCCGCTGCACCAGTCGGCTTCGTTCATTTCGATCGGCGAGTGGGTCAGGTAACGACGTTCGGCCGTCTCGTCCAGGCTCAGCCAGGCCAGGTAAAAAACCGGTTTGCCGTTTTCGCTGCCGAGCACGAACTGGCGATGTTTGAGGGCCGGCAACAGCAGCCTCGACAGGCTGTGCAGGGGCGCATCGCGGTGGGCCTCGGAGTTCATCCACAACCAGGTGGCGGCGCCCAGAACATTGGCCTCGTTCCATGGCTCGTCGAAGACGGCCGGGGCGGTGATGTCGAAAGTATCGAAGCGCATGGGCGATCCTCAGAACGACAGGACGACGGTGAAGGCACTGGTGAAGTCGGCGGTCTCGAAGCCGTCGGGTTTCTTCAGCGGTGTGCCCCAGGACCAGTCGTAAGAAAGATTGCGATACGACCCGCGCAGGCCGACCACGGCACCGGCCAGGCGCCGGCCGATCAGGTAGTCGGCGGAGTTGCCGCCGACCTCGCCATAGTCCACGCCGGCATACAGTTCTTGCCCACTGGTGCCCAGCGCGAGGCCCAGCTCATTGCTCAGGGTCCAGCCACGGTCAGCCGAGAGGATGTTTTCACCGTCGAAGCCCCGTACCGTGTAGCGCCCGCCTATGCTGAAGCGGTCCTGCGGTACCAGGTTGGTGCGATTCCACTGCGCGCGCCAGGCGCCGATATAGCGCAGGCGCTGGTTGTAGGCATTGAAAGGGATTTGCCATTGCGCGTCGGCCTGGATGATTTTCGAGCGTGAGGTGCCATCGTCGATGTTCTCCTCGATCGCTTTCAGGGCATCGTGCGCACCGGTGCCCCGGCGGTAGCTCAACCCCAGATCGAGCGTGGCCGGGCCGATGAACTCGCGGTGGCCGATACCCGCCTGCCAGCCGGCCATGCGCCGACGTTGTTGCTCGATTTCGGCGTCATCGATGAAATTATCCGAGCTGCGCGTCCACAGGCTGCCCCACAGGCTGGTCTTGCGCACCGCGTCGCGGTACACCAGACGCGAGAGGCGCATCTCGTTGTTACGGCTCTCGCCTCGATACTGGAAATCTTCGAGCGCACCGGCAACCGTCTGGTGGTAGTCGTATTCGCTGCTGGTAAACGCCAGTTGCCAATAACCGTAGGGCACCGAGTAATGCAGCGTATGGCCCTTCGAGCCGCGGTCGCCATCCTCGCCACCGCCCAGGTCATGGTTGAAGCTGGCGTAGAACAGGTCGTTGAGGGTCAGCGGATTGTCCAGCGACAGTGCCACGCTGCCCTGATACTTGCCGGTGCTTTTACTGCCGCCGTTGTCCACCGACAGGCTCAGGCGTGCCGGGAAGCGCTGACGCCAGGCGATCACCACATCGCTTTCGCCCGGCCCGGCGTTGCTGGCGGCGGCCGGCACGATACGGATATCGGCTTCCACGGTCGGAACGCGTTTGAAGTTCTCCAGGGCCTGTTCGATGTCACGCAGGTTGAGCAGGTCGCCGGGGCTCGCTGGCAGTGCATTGAAGGCATTGGCGCGGCGGCTGGTTTGCGCGTCGAAGCGGATGTCGCTGATGCGGCCTGGCAGCAGGGTCAATGTCAGCACGCCGCTGTTCAGATCCTGCGCACCAGCCAGTACGCGGGTGGTGACATAGCCTTTGGTGATGATCGCATTCTGGATGCGCTTCATCGTCAGGTTGATGCCGCGCGAGCCCAGGCAACGGCCTATAGCGCGATCTTCCTGGGGATTCGCCGCCTGTAGGGCCCATTGAAATCGCTCAGCCGACTCGCCCACCAGCTCGATCCTATCGATGGGGAAGCAGGGCGTTTCCTCGCGTGGCAGGGTTGCCGGTCCCTCGTCCTGAGGCAGCGCTTCGAGGCGTACGTCTGGCCGTGCCTCCAGTTGATCGCGTAGCACACGATCACGCTCGCGCTGGCGCAACAGCTCTTCTTCAGGAGTGGCTGCGTTCGCGATCTGCACCGTTGCAACGGCGGTTAGCAACAGCCAGGAGAGCGTACGGCGAGCGCTGGCGAGGGACGTTAGGCGAAATGGGGCACGACACGAAACGGGTAACTGCATGGCACATCCTTGTGGGCCGACAACGGAACGATGAGGCAGACGAGCCTGCCGTGGCTGATTGGCCGCTTCGCTTGGCTCGATGTCTGCTGAGATAGACCGAGAAAAGAAAAGTTGCGCACTGGCCATGCAGTTCGTCGGGTAAGGGGAACCATCCTGTGAACCAGCTCGCTCTTTTCAGGTGGTTTCGCTAGTGGTGCCGAGTGGCGTCGCCGCTCAGAGAATCGGCGAGATCAGCCGCGCTACGCGCATGCCCAGTTGCTGAAGTCGATGCACTTCGCGGCGGTCAGCGCCGATCAGTTCGCGGGACTGGCTGAAGTCTTCCAGTAACATCGCTTCGACCTGACGGGCGAATTCGGGATCGACGGTGACCAGGGTGATTTCGAAGTTGAGGCGGAACGAGCGGTTGTCGAGGTTGGCGCTGCCGACCACGCCGATGTCGCCATCGATCAGCGCGACCTTCTGGTGCAGGAAGCCCGGCAAGTAACGGAAGATCCGTACGCCGGCGCGCAGGGCTTCCAGGGCGAACAGGTTGGAGGCGGCGTAGACGATGCGATGGTCGGGGCGCGAGGGCAGCAGGATGCGCACGTCCACGCCGCGCAGCACGGCCAGGCGCAGGGCGGCGAACAGCGCCTCGTCGGGGATGAAGTAGGGGCTGGTCAGCCAGATGCGCTCGCGGGCGGCGTTGAGCATTTCCACGAACAGCAGCGAGCAGGTTTCCTGGGCATCGGCCGGGCCGCTGCTGATCACCTGGCAGAGCATGCCTTCGTCCGGGTAGCGCTCGGGCAGCAGCAGCGGTGGCAGCTTGCGGGTCGCCCAGAACCAGTCCTCGGCGAAGGATTCCTGCAAACACGCAACCGCCGGGCCGTGCACCTCGACGTGGGTATCGCGCCACGGCGACAGCCGCGGCTTTTCGCCCAGGTATTCGTCGCCGACGTTGTGCCCGCCGAGATAGCCGCGCTCGCCATCGACCACCACGATCTTGCGGTGGTTGCGGAAATTGAGCTGGAAGCGATTGAGCACACCACCGCCGGTGGGGAAGGCGTGCACGTGCACGCCGCCTTCGCGCAGGCGCTTGGTATAGCGGCGCGGCAGGGCGTGGCTGCCGACGGCGTCGTAGAGGAAATACACCTGCACGCCGGCCGCCGCGCGCTCGAGCAGAACCTCCTGCAGGCGGCGGCCGAGCTTGTCGTCGTGGACGATGAAGAACTGGATGAGGATCACCTGGCGTGCTTCGGCCAGCGTCTGGAAGATCGCCTCGAAGGTCGCCTTGCCATTGACCAACAGGCTGACCTGATTGCCGGCCAGGCAGGGCATACGCCCCAGGCGCGGCAGCGCGCGCAGCTGGCCGTAGGCTTCCGACTCGCCGGCGGCGATGGCTTCCTGCACCCACGGGCGCCAGTCCAGCGAAGCCATGGCCTTGTGCATCTGCTTGTCGACCACTCGGCGTGCGTCGATGTACGCATAGAACCGGCTGCGCCCGAAGATCACGTAGGGCAGCAGCGTCAGGTAGGGCATGAAGAACAGCGACAGCGCCCAGGCGATGGCGCCTTGGGCAGTGCGCACGGTGAGAATCGCATGCACGGCAGCCAGCGCACCCAGCGCGTGGATCGCTGCGATCAGATAGCCGAAGAAATGCTGGATGCCGAATTCCATGGTCGTTCGCTTGATGGCTGCCGTGCAGCATAGACCACGCTATCGATGGGACGTCACCGATAGAAATCGGCGTTCCACGTGAAACTTCCTGGCGCTGCTGCCTTGAGTCCCTGCGCGAATGAACGAAAGCCCCGCACGGTAGGCGCGGGGATTTTGACCGTCAGGCCCGTGCCAGCGCCGAGATCTGCTTGCGGCGGTAGACCGTATCGCGGCTCGACAGCAGCAAGTAAAGCGGCAGGGTAACGACGATCGCCACCAGCCACGACAGGTCGGCACCGTCGAGCTTACTGGCGATGGGGCCGGTGTAGATTGGCGTGACCGCGAACGGCAGTTGTACCAGGATGCCGATGGCGTAGGCGCTGACCGCGTTGGGGTTGAAACGCCCGTAGATGCCGCCCGTGGCGTCGAACAGCGAGGGAATGTGATAGCGCTGCTTCTGCACCAGGTAGAAGTCGGCCAGGTTGATCACCGCCCACGGCACCAGCACGATCATCATCGCCAGGATCAGTTGCATGAAGCGTGCGATGAAGTCCGCGGGCGCCATTACCGCGACCACGCAGCAGGCCACCAGCAGGATCGCGGAGAGCGCCACGCGGGCCTGGCGGCTCGGTGCCCAGTCGGCGGCGAAGGTCTGCACCGAGGTGATCAGCGCCAGCACCGCACCGTACAGGTTCAGGGCGTTGTGGCTGATGATGCTGAGGATGAACAACACCATCAGCACCGGCCCGAACACGCCGGTGCTCTGTTTCACCGCTTCCATGGTGTCCGTCTCGGCACTCACCGCCAGCGCCACCAGGGTGCCGAAGATGAAGCACAGCGAAGTGCCCAGCACGGCGCCGCAGTAGGTGGCGATGAAGGGCTTCCAGATGCCCACGTTGCGCGGCAGGTAGCGCGAGTAATCCGAGGTGTAGGGCGCGAAGGAGATCTGCCAGATGGCCCCCAGCGAGGCCATTGCCAGCCAGCCGGCCAGGTTGAAACCGCCGCGGCTGGCGAAATCCGCCGGCAGGCCGTTGGCGAACAGGGCGATGAAGCCCGCCACCAGGCCGATGCCCATCACCCAGGTGCCGATGCGGTTGAGGGTGTGGATGAAGTTGTAGCCCAGGATACCGATCAGCGTCGCGGCGCAGGCGCCGATCAGCACGGCGGCCGGCAGCGGCAGATCCGGCGCCACGGTGTGGATGGATTTGCCGGCCAGCACGCAATTGGAGATGAAGAAGCCGATGTACAGCACGGCGGCGATCACCACCACCAGCAGCGCGCCGTAGCGACCGAACTGGCCGCGGCTCTGCAGCATCTGCGGCAGGCCCATCTGCGGGCCCTGGGCCGAAGCCAGGCCAAGCACGATGCCGCCGAGCAGGTGGCCGACCAGGATGGCGCAGATCGCCCAGCCGATGCTCAGGTGGAACACCTGCACGGCCATGGCGCCGGTGACGATCGGCAGCGGTGCGATGTTGGTGCTGAACCAGAGGGTGAACAGGTCACGGACGCGGCCGTGACGATCGGCATCGGCCACCTGGCCGACGCTGTTGCTTTCGACGAGTTCTTGGGGAGCGTTGTTATGGGACATGTCGGGTTCTCCTGCGCAAAGCGGTAGCGGCACGCTGCGCGCGAGGCGGGCAGTGCCGGGTGGATGCGTGGGGTGTCGTGGCTGAGGTCAGCCGCGCTCGCTGCGGGCCGGGCCGCGGGCGAGGGAGAACGGGCAGGGGTGACGCGATGGGAAGGCACGCAACAACATGGGAAAAACCTACTTCTTGTCTTTATTCGGATAGCAGCGTTTTCGATCGTTGCAGCAGCCCGGCGCGGGCCGGGCTGTGCGGGGTGATGCTCAGCGGAAGGCTGGCACCACGTGCTGGATGAACAGCTCCAGGGACTTTTTCTTCTCGGCGTAGGGCAGGCTGTTGTCGGCCCAGAAGCTGAATTCGTCGACGCCCAGTTCCTGGTAGTGACGAATGCGCGCGATGATTTCCTCGGGTGTGCCGATCATGGTGTTCTTGCGGATGTTCTCCAGCTGGAACGCCGGCACTTCGGCGAACTTGGACTCCGGGCTCGGCTCCAGGAAGCCGTTGACCGGCGTGGTCTTGTTGCCGAACCAGGCATCGAAGGTGCGGTAGAAACGCGAGATGGCGGCGGCGCCGACCTTCCAGCCTTCGGGGTCGTCGGCTAGGTGCACGTGGGTGTGGCGCAGCACCATCAGTTGCGGACGCGGCGCGCCTGGGTTGTTGGCCAGGGCGGCGTTGAACTTGTCGTTCAGGTCGACCACTTCCTCGTCACCCTTCATCAGCGGCGTGACCATCACGTTGCAGCCATTGGCCACGGCGAAGTTGTGCGAGTCCGGGTCGCGGGCGGCGATCCACATCGGCGGCTGGGCGTTGTAAGGCTTCGGTACGCTGGTGGAGGTGGGAAACTTGTAGACCTCGCCGTCATGGGCGTAATCGCCTTCCCACAGCTTGCGCACCACCGGAACCATCTCGCGCAGCGCCTTGCCGCCGTCGGTGGCCGGCATGCCGCCGGCCATGCGGTCGAATTCGAACTGGTAGGCGCCCCGGGCCAGGCCCACTTCCATGCGCCCGTTGCTGATCACGTCGAGCAGGGCGCATTCACCGGCCACGCGGATCGGGTTCCAAAAGGGCGCGATGATGGTGCCGGCACCCAAGCGGATGGTGCTGGTGCGTGCGGCCAGGTAGGCCAGGATCGGCATCGGGCTCGGCGAGATGGTGTATTCCATGGCGTGGTGTTCGCCGATCCACACGGTGCTGAAGCCGCCGGCCTCGGCCAGCAGGGTGAGCTCGGTCAGTTGCTCGAAGAGCTCACGGTGGCCGACTTCCTGGTCGTAGCGTTCCATGTGGACGAACAAAGAGAATTTCATGTCGCTTTCCTCGATTTTTGTAAGGCCCCAGGGGCGCGAGGCGCTGTCGGGACTGGCCGCCTGCAGGATCAGGCGGCTCATGGTCTATGGTATACCATAATATAAAATACTTTGGCGAGTACCAGAGGCCCCTCTCGTCGAAAAGCGTCAGTTGCTGGCGGCCTGCCAGGCGTACCAGCGTTTGGCGATACGCTCGCCGTTCAGGCTCCAGTATTTGAAGTCGAGGGTGATCTGCCCGGTCTTGTGGGCGCCCGGCTGATTCTCCGCGAGCTTGGGATCGACCAGCGCCGAGGCGCCGAGGTTGACCGGCGCGTAGCCGGTCAGTGAGGAGAAGTCCGCCTGCGCCTTCGGACTGGTGGCGTGGGCGATGAACGCGCGTGCCGCCTCGGCGTTCGGTGCGCCGCGGGGAATGACCAGGAAATCGCCGGTCACCAGGTTCTGCTGCCAACTGATGCCCACCGGTGCGCCCCCATCACGCAGGGCATTGACCCGGCCGTTCCAGAACATGCCCAGGCCCGCCGCGCCACTCGACAGCAACTGCTGGGACTCGTCGCCGCTGCCCCACCAGGCGATGTCGGCCTTGATGCTGTCGAGCTTTTTGAAGGCGCGATCCAGATCCAGCGGGTACAGCTTGTCGGCGGCCACGCCGTCGGCGAGCAGGGCGATCTCCAGTACGCCAGGGCTCGGCCACTTGTACAAGGCGCGCTTGCCCGGATAAGCGCGGGTGTCGAACAGCGCCGCCCAATCCTGCGGCACGCTGGCGAGCACCTTGGTGTTGTAGCCGAGGATGAAGGAGAAATAGAACGAGCCAGCGCCGTAGATGGTGACGAAGCGCGGGTCGATGGTGCGTTTGGCGATCTGCTTGAAGTCCAAGGGCTCGAGCAGGCCTTCACGGCCGGCACGCAGAGCGAAGTCCGCCTCCACGTCGACCACGTCCCAGGTGACCTTGCCGCTTTCCACCATGGCCTTGAAGGCCGCGTAATCGGTAGGGCCGGCCTGCTCGACGCGGATGCCGGTCTGCTGGGTGAAGGGCTCGCTCCAGGCGCGGGTCTGCGCGGCCTGGGTGCTGCCGCCCCAGCTGACGAAGGTGAGGCTCTGCTCGGCGTGAGCGGTGGAAAACAGCTGCAGCCCCAGCAGCATGGCCAGCAATGTGCGCATGGAAATCCCTCCCGAACGATTGAAGATGCCCTTGGCGGTCGACCGGCAGAGCTGCAGTGGTCATGCGCCGTGCTGGCACATTGCAAGATGCGCTCCAGAGTGCCCGGTGCGCTGCAGCGGGCGCCGCCAGTGGTGTCTGCCGGGCGCGCAGGTGTCGTGTGGGAAAAGCGGTACCACTTGCCAGGGGCTGGCGTAACGCTCGAGGGGGCTTTCAGCGCTCCAGTGTGGGAGCGATGCACGGCGCGCTGCTACAGGATCGTGAGAGATCCTCGCACCTGTAGGAGCCCCGACCCGGGGCAAAACGACTGTGGCCACCCTGCAAAAGCGGCGTCGTGACTGCCATTCGCCGCGAGGTCACGGCTCCCACAGGATCGTGAGAAGTCATCACACCCGTAGGAGCCCCGACCCGGGGCGAAGCGACTGTGGCCACCCTGCAAAAGCGGCGTCGTGACTGCCATTCGCCGCGAGGTCACGGCTCCCACAGGATCGTGAGAAGTCATCACACCCGTAGGGGGGCCGACCCGGGGCGAAGCGATCGTGGCCACCCTGCAAAAGCGGCGTCGTGACTGCCATTCGCCGCGAGGTCACGGCTCCCACAGGATCGTGAGAAGTCATCACACCCGTAGGAGCCCCGACCCGGGGCGAAGCGGTCGTGGCCATCCCGCAAAAGCGGCGTCGTGGCTGCCGTTCGCCGCGAGGTCGCGGCCACAGGATCGCGCGAGATCCTCACACCTGCGTTGGGCAGCGGCTCAATGCGCCCCGGCGCCCTTGCTCAGGTCGCTCTCGTTCCAGCTGTCGTACAGGCAGGCCTCGCTGGCTGCCCAGCGTACCTTCGCCTGGGCACCGGGTTGCAACGGTTGCAGGCCGCTGCCCATGGCTTTCAGGGTCAGGTGGCAGCCGCCTGGCGTGACCACGTGGCAGGTCAGGCTTTCACCGAGGAACACCACTTCGGCGACCTGCACGGCGATCTCGTTCCAGCCGGCCGGCAGCGGGCTTTGCGCAGCGACCTCCAGGGGTAGCACCTGGGCTTTTTCCGGGCGCAGCATCAGCAGCACGTCCTGGTCGTTCTTCAGGTTGGCGGTCGGAGTGATCGCCAGGCTCTGCTGCTCGAACTGCACGGCAGCCTGGCCGCTGACCTTGGCCCGCAGGAAGTTGGAGTTGCCCAGGAACGAGGCGACGAAGGCGTTCGGCGGGTTCTGGTAAAGGTCGTAGCCGGTGCCCAGGCCGACGATCTTGCCGTGGCTGAAGATGGCGATGCGCTGGGACAGACGCATGGCTTCTTCCTGGTCGTGGGTCACGTAGACGATGGTGATGCCCAGGCGGCGGTGCAGATGGCGCAGCTCGTCCTGCAAGTCCTCACGCAGCTTCTTGTCCAGGGCGCCGAGGGGTTCGTCCATCAGCAGGATGCGCGGCTCGTAGACCAGTGCCCGGGCGATGGCCACGCGCTGCTGCTGGCCGCCGGACATCTGCGACGGGCGACGGTGGGCGAAGGCCTCGAGTTGCACCAGCTTTAGCATGGCGTCGACCTTGCGCTTCTGCTCGTCGGCGCTGAGTTTGCGGATGCCCAAGGGAAAGGCGATGTTGTCGCGCACGTTGAGGTGTGGGAACAGCGAATAGCGCTGGAATACCATGCCGATATCGCGCTTGTGCGGCGGCACGTTGACCAGGGATTTGCCCTCCACGAGGATTTCCCCGGAGCTGGGCGTTTCGAAGCCGGCCAGCATCGACAGCGTGGTGCTCTTGCCCGAGCCGCTGGAGCCGAGGAAGGTGAGGAACTCGCCGTCCTGAATATCCAGGGAAATGTTGTCCACAGCGGTGAAATCACCGTAGTGCTTGTTCAGGTTGCGCAGGCTGACCAGGGTCTGGGGCGCCTGTTTTTGTTTGATGACGGCACTCATGGGGTTCTCCTCGGCGCTCAGCCTTTGGCTTCGGCGCGCCGGCGTGCAATGGCGGCGATGAACATGACCAGCAGGGAAAGGGCGATCAGCAGCGTCGAGGCGACGGCGATCACCGGGGTGAGATCCTGGCGCAGCGTCGTCCACATCTTCACCGGCAGCGTCTGCAGGCCGGGGCTGGCCATCATCACGCTGAGCACCACCTCGTCCCACGACACCAGAAAGGCGAACAGCCCGCCCGATACCAGGCCCGGGCGGATTGCCGGGAAGGTCACCTTGACGATGGCCTGCAGGCGGGTGGCGCCGCAGATCACCGCGGCATCCTCGATGGACTGATCGAACAGCTTCAGCGAGTTGATGATCGAGATGATGGTGAACGGCAGTGCGACGATCACGTGGCTGACCACGAAAGCGAACAGCGTTCCGGTGTAGCCGAGCTTGAGAAACAGCGCGTACACGGCTACGGCGATGATCACCAGCGGCACGATCATCGGCAGGGTGAACAGTGCGTACAGCAATTCACGGCCGGGAAACTTGCCGCGCACCAGGGCGAAGGCGCTGGGCAGGCCGATGGCCAGGGCGCACAGGGTGGTCAGCAGCGCGACCTTGAGGCTGACCAGTGCCGAATCCATCCACTGGGCGTTGGAGAAGAACTGCCCGTACCACTTGAGCGTCCAGCCCGGTGGCGGGAACACCAGCCACTGCGAGGAGCCGAACGACAGCAGCACGATGAACAGGATCGGCAGCAGCAGGAACACGGCGATCAGCGCGGTCGTCGCGGTCAGGCCGTAGCGCAGGCCACGACCCATGGCATTGGGTGACAGCAGCATGGCGGCTTACCTCGCAGTGCTGGATGCGACCGGTGATTCCGGTTGCAGCTTCAGGTAGACGTAGAACAGCACCAGGGTGATGAGGATCAGCAAGGCTGCTGCCGCACTGGCGATGCCCCAGTTGAGGAACGATTGCACCTGCTGGATGATGAACTCGGGGAGCATCATGTTCTGCGCGCCGCCCAGCAGCGCTGGCGTCACGTAGTAACCCAGGGACATCACGAAGACCATCAGCCCACCGCTGAAGATGCCCGGCCGGCACAGCGGAATGAACACCTTGAAGAAGTTGCGCCATGGGCTGGCGCCGCAGATCGAACCGGCCTGCAACACCATCGGGTCGATGGCGCTCATGGTCGCCTGCAGCGGCAGCACGATGAACGGGATCATGATGTAGCTCATGCCGATCACCACGCCGGTCAGGTTGTGCACCATCTCCAGCGGCTGATCGATGATGCCCAAACCCATCAGGAACTTGTTGACCACCCCCGAGGACTGGAGCAGCACCAGCCACGAGTAGGTGCGCGCCAGCAGGCTGGTCCACATCGACAGCAGCACGATGTTCAACAGCCAGCGGCCCCAGCCGCGCGGCCTCAGGGTGATCGCCCAGGCCAGGGGGAAGCCCAGCAGGAGGCTGATCACGGTCACCAGGCCGGCCACCGCGAAGGTGTTGAACAGCACCTTGGAGTAGGCCGAGTTGGCGAACAGTTGAGCGTAGTTGCCCAGGCCCGGCTCCGGTTCCAGCACGCCGCGCAGCAGCAGGCCGATCAGCGGCGCCAGGAAGAACAAACCGAGAAACAGCAGGGCCGGCAGCAGGTACGGGGCACCGCGCCAGCGCGCTGCCCGTTCCGGGTTGCCGTCAGCGTTGGCACACTGACGGTCTGCTGCACCGACCTCGGGGGTACGGAGCGCGGTCATCTCATTTCACCAGCCATTCGTTCCAGCGATTGGCGATTTCCGCGCCGTTCTTGGCCCAGTAGGCGTAGTCCAGAGTGATCTGGTCGGCCTCGTGGGCGGTCGGCAGGTTCTGCGCCAATACCGAATCGAGGCGTGCCACGCTGTCGAGGTTGACCGGCGCGTAGGCGGTCAGGTTGGAGAAGTCAGCCTGGCCCTTGGCGCTGCTGGAATGGGCCAGGAACTTCATGGCCGCTTCCTTGTTCTTGGCGCCCTTGGGCACGACCAGCATGTCGGCCATGACCAGGTTCTGCTTCCAGCTCGCCGCGACCGGCGCGCCATCTTCCTGCAGGGCGTGGATACGGCCGTTCCAGAACTGGCCCATGCTCGCCTCGCCGGAGGCCAGCAGCTGCTGCGACTGCGCGCCGCCGCCCCACCAGACGATGTCCTTCTTGATGGTGTCGAGTTTCTTGAAGGCGCGATCCAGGTCCAGCGGGTACAGCTTGTCCTTTTTTACGCCGTCGGCCAGCAGAGCCAGTTCCAGCACGCCGGGGCTCGGCCATTTGTACAGGGCACGTTTGCCGGGGTAGGTGGCGGTGTCGAACAGCGCGCTCCAGTCTTCGGGCTTCTTGCCGCCGACCGCGCCCTCGTTGTAGCCGAGCACGAAGGAGAAGAAGAACGAACCGACGCCGTGGTCGTTGACGAAGCGCGGGTCGATGCGATCGCGCTTGATGACGTTGAAGTCCAATGGTTCGAGCAGGCCTTCGGCCGCGGCGCGCAGGGCGAAGTCGGCTTCCACGTCGACCACGTCCCACTGCACGTTGCCGCTCTCGACCATGGCCTTGAGCTTGCCGTAGTCGGTCGGGCCGTCCTGCACGACGGTGATTTTGGTGTCGCGGGTGAAGGGGTCGGCCCAGGCGGCTTTCTGCGCATCCTGGGTGGTACCGCCCCAGCTGACGAAGTTGACGGTTTCCGCCGAGGCGGTGGTCGTGATTGCAGCACTCAGGATGCTCGCGGCGAGCACCGAGGTAACACCTTTGATAAACACCATCTTGCTTGCCCTCTTTGTTGTGTTTGTGCGCAAGCGAGCGTTTGCCCGCTTAACCGGAGCAGTGGATCTTCAATGGCGGCCATCACCGGTGTTTCAGTCGGGGCGACCCGTGCGGGACACGCGATAAACTGGCTGGCCTTAGGGATATCATATTATGGTATTCCAAACTTTCCGCAAGCGATTTGCCATGCCTCTTGCGGGGTTCGTACGACCGGCTGTCCGTCACTCGAACGGTACGGTCTCCACCACTTCCAGCTCGTAACCAGCCAGGCCCGCGTACTTGAGCGGTGGGCCGAGGTGGCGCAGCTTGCCGACACCTAGATCCTGAAGGATCTGCGCCCCGGTACCGACCTCGGAATACACCCGCGGCTGGCCCCGGTTGAAAGGCCGTTGCGGCTGGGTCAGCTGCGGTACGCGTTCGAGCAGAGCCTGCGACGACTCGTGGTTGGCGAGCACCACGACGACGCCCTTGCCGTCGGCGGCGATGCGTTCCAGGGCGGCCCATAGCGTCCAGCTGCGCGGCCCGGAGTACTCGGCGCCGACCAGGTCGCGCAGCGGATCGATGGCGTGCACGCGCGCCAGGGTCGGTTCGTCATGGCGGATGTCGCCCATCACCATGGCCATGTGCACGCCGCCAGCGATTCGGTCCTCATAGGTGATCAGGCGGAACTCGCCGTGCACGGTAGGCAATGCGCGCTCGCCGATGCGTGTGACGGTGTGCTCGGTACTCAGGCGGTACTGAATGAGGTCGGCGATGGTGCCGATCTTGATGTCGTGCAGCGCGGCGAAGGCTTCCAGGTCGGGGCGGCGGGCCATGCTGCCGTCCTCGTTCATCACCTCGACGATCACTGCGGCAGGCGTCACGCCGGCCAGCCGGGCCAGGTCGCAGCCGGCTTCGGTGTGCCCGGCGCGGGTCAGCACGCCGCCCTCCTTGGCGCGCAGCGGAAAGATGTGGCCCGGCTGCACCAGGTCGCTGGGCTTGGCGTCGGCGGCCACGGCGGTCAGCACCGTGTGGGCCCGGTCGGCAGCAGAAATGCCGGTGGTGATGCCGCTGGCGGCTTCGATGGAAACGGTGAAAGCGGTGGAAAATACGCTACCGTTGCTGGGCACCATTTGCTCCAGGCCGAGGCGCTGGCAGTGCTCGTCGGTCAGGGTCAGGCAGATCAGGCCGCGGGCTTCGCGGGCCATGAAGTTGATCGCCTGGGGCGTGCAGAATTCGGCAGCGAGCAGCAGGTCGCCCTCGTTCTCGCGGTCTTCGTCGTCCACCAGCAGGACCATCTTGCCCTGGCGAAAGTCATCGATGAGTTCACGGATGGGATGGAAGGGCATGGCGGTTCTCGCAGGTCGGATTATTTCGAATTATGGTATACCGTAATACGTAATCAGATTAAAGGAGTCAGCCTATGAAGGGTTACTGGATCGCTCACGTGGACGTCACCGACCCCGCGCGCTATAGCGAATACACCAAACGCGCCCCGGCCGTGTTCGCCGAATTCGGCGGTAAGTTCCTGGCCCGCGGCGGCCGCTCCGAGGCGCAGGAAGGCCGCGATACGCCTCAGCGTAGCGTGGTAATCGAGTTCGAGTCATACGAGCAGGCGGTGGCCTGCTACCGCTCTGCGGCCTACCAGGAGGCGAGCAGCTACCGGGCCGGCGCCGCACGTTCGGAGGTGATCATCGTCGAGGGTATGGCGCCCTGACCCGGCAGGGCTGAGCCAGCGAGGCACGCCTTCGATCAGGTGAATGCCGACCGGGGCGGGCCTGCGTCAGCCAATGGCCTGTTCGGCCAGAAAGGCGTCGAGCTCGCTGGCCTGCGGGCAGGTTGCCGGGCCATGGCGAGTGACCGCGATGGCGGCCGCGGCATTGGCGCGTGCGGCGGCGGCTGGCTCGGGTAATCCGGCGGCCAGGCTGGCCAGGAATACGCCGATATGGGCATCGCCAGCGCCGTTGGTGTCCACCGCCTCTACGGCAAAGCCCGGTATCTGCAGGCGCCAGTCGCCACGGGCCAGCCAACAGCCCTGCGGGCCGTCGCGCAGAATCACCAGGGCACCCTCCGGCAGCCGCGCCGTGAGGCGCTCAAGGGCCTGCTCCATGTCGTCGGCAGCGGTGAACTGCAGGGCTTCCTCTCGATTGCTGCTCCAGATCGCCAGGCGCTCCAGCAACTGTTCGGCGCCCTGGATATCGGGGTTGCAGGCCAGCGGACCGGGATCGAACACCAGAGCGCCGGCCACGCCGCCCTGCTGCAGCCAAGCCAGCAGCGGGGCCGCCTTGCCGGCATGCAGCAGGCTGTAGCCGCTGACCATCACCCAGTCTGTGACCGTGGCGGTTTCGTGCTGCAGGTCCTCGGCGTGCAGCACGCCCTCGGCGCCGACATGGGTGACGAACGAGCGCTCGGCGCTGGCGTCGGTCAGGGCGACGCACAGCCCGGTATCGCCATCGGCACTTGGCGGCAGGCGGCACTCGATGCCTTGCGCCTGCAAGGCCTGGCGTGCCATGTCACCGAAGCGGCCAATACCATGGCGGCCCAGGTAACAGGTACTCAGTCCGTTGCGCGCGGCAGCGGCCATGACGTTGAAGCCGCCGCCCACTGCGAAGGCCGCACTGCTGGCCAGCACATCCTGGCCGGCAGCGGGCAGGGCGCTGACGTTCATCACCAGGTCGACGACCACCTGGCCGGTGTACAGCAATCTAGCGGCCATGGGCGGCCTCGTGGGGCGCGGCGGCGCGGCGGTCACGGCAGCCGCCGAGCAGCGCATACAGGCCACCGGCGACGACGAAGGTGACGATCCAGCCCAGGCCGTTCTGGCCGAACCAGGAGTCGGCCAACCAGCCGTGGAACAGCACGTTGCCCGCGCCGATCTTCACCGTGGTGAAGCTGAAGCCCAGCACGATTGCCACCGCCCAGGCGCCCAGGGCACGCCACTCCACGCCGCCGGCGTACCAGTAGGCACTGCTCGGGCTGACGTTCATCAGGTCGGCCGCCTCGTAACGCTGACGGTGGCGCAGGTCGACCAGGAAGATGCCTACCCAGGCGGTGATCGGCACAGCCAACATGGAGATGAAGGTGATGAACGGGCCGTAGAAGCTCTCGGCGATCAGCATGAAGTAGATCGAGCCGATGAAGATCGCCACGATGTCGACCACTACGGCGTAGACCCGCTTGACCTTGAGGCCGAGAGTCAGGGTGGTCAGGCCCGCGGAATACACCGACAGGTTGTTGGACAGCAGCAGGCCGCCGAACGCGGTGATCAGGTAGGGTACGGCCATCCAGGTCGGCAGCAGTTCGCGAATCGCCACGATGGGGTCGGTCGCCGAGGCCAGGTGATCGTTGCCCACCGAAATCAGGCCGCCCAAGGTGATCAGCAGCACCAGCGGAATGCCCGCGCCGAAGGCGGCGGAAGCCACCAGCCCGGCCGCCCGCACGCTCTTGTGCTGGTAGCGCGACATGTCGGCGCCGGCATTGGCCCAGCCGATACCGGTACCGGCCGCCATGGTGCCGATGCCGATCAGCACGGCGGACATTGGCGCTGGCGTGGCCGCCCATACCAGGGCCCAGTCGATGTGCAGGGCGAGAAAGCCGCCCACCACCAGGTTCAGCGCGCCGAACACCCAGGTGGCCCATTTCTGGATCACCAGCAGCGTGGCATGGCCGAGGCCGGAGACGCACAGGGTCAGCAGCACGAACAGGCCGATGAACAGCAGGGTCAGAAAGGGCGCCGACTTGGCCTCAACCGGCGTGCCCTGGACGATCGACACCAGCGACAGCAGCACGAAGGCCGCCGTGGTGGTGTTGACCGTCTCCCAGCCCAGGCGCGAGCCGAGCGACACCAGGGTCGGGCCGATATTGCCGCGCATGCCGAAGATCGCCCGCGACAGCGTCAGGCTTGGCGCGCGCCCCCGGCGACCGGCGATCGACAACAGGCCGACGATGGCGAAGGAGCCGCCGGCGCCGAGGATGGCGACCACCAGCGCCTGCCAGATCGACAGGCCCTGGAAGGCGATCAGGGTGGCGCCCAGCGGCAGGCCGAGAATGCTGATGTTGGCTGCGAACCAGACCCAGAACAGCTGCAACGGGTGGCCGTTGCATTCATGTTCGGGCACCGGCTCGATGCCGCGGGTTTCCAGCTGGCCCACCTGTTCGGATGCACGCATGGCATGACTCCTGCGATAGTTCGTTGTTGTTGGCAGGGCTGGGTGAGCGCAGGGGCGGCCACCCAGGGGTTCAGATCGTTCGCAAGGCCAGCAGCCGGTCGGTCAGCGGCGCCAGGTCGATCTGGCTCACCGCGCAGACCTGTGCCAGCGCTTCGCTCGGCCACGCGCCCAGGCCATGGGTCGCGCCGAGCATGGCGCCGAGTACCGCGGCGATGGTGTCGGTGTCGCCACCCAGGCTAGCGGCCATGCACAGGGCCTCATAGGGCGTCAGTTGGCCGTTGGCGACCGCGCGCGCCAGGGCGAACGCGGCGACCACGGACTCCTGGGACGCCACCGAGGTGCCGATCACCTCGTAGATCAGGTCGGCCAAAGCGTCAGGGCTGGCGGCGTCGCAGAGCCGCGCGGTCCACTCGATGCGTGCCGCGATGTCGCCGCCGGCCACCCAATGGCCGAGTCGCTGGCCTTGCCGGGCCGCCGCGACTCCGTTGTCCAGGGCGCTGGCCAGGCCGTCGCCATTGATGCCTGCCGACACCACCGCCGCCACTGCAGCGGCGCTGGCGATACCCAGGCCGGTGTTGTGGGTCACTTGGCAGGCCTGCAGCACCTGCGTCATGAAGTGCTCGGGGTCACGCACGTCGGCGGCGATACCCACTGGCGTGATGCGCATCGCCGCGCCGTTGGTAGTGCCGAAGCGCCCGGCCTGTTCCGGGCTGGCGCCGGCGAGAATCATCTCGATGGCGCGCTTGGTCGACGGGCCGAGCAAGTCCTGCGAACCCTTGGCGCGCATGGCCGCTTCCCAGTCGATCAGGCGCTGCGCCAGGTCGGTCGCTGCGATGCGGCCTTGGCCCTCGACCAGCAGCTCGCCAACCAGAATCGCCTGCTCGGTATCGTCGGTGATCGCGCCGGCCGGCATGTTCGGGGCGATGGGTTGGTCGGCGTCGGCATCGATCAGGCCGTCGATACGGCCATAGCGTGCGCGAATCTGTTCGCGGGACAGCGACTGGGTCGGCATGCCGAGCGCATCGCCCAGTGCCAATCCGTGGAAAGCGCCGAGCGCGCGGTCTCGCGCGGTGGAAAGCTGGTTCACTGGGCGTCCCCGAATTCGAGATGGAGTTGAAAGTGCAGCGGGTCGAGGTAGCTCTCGACGCGCTCCATGAAGCGCCCGCGGCTGTCGAAGGTTTCCCTGACTACCCTGAGGAATACGCTGCCCGGCGCGCGTTGCAGCTGGTTGGCGGCATCGATGTCGAGCGGCGCGGCACCGATCCACTGCTTGCCCTGCCCGGCGCGGTAGCCGTGGGCGGCCAGTGTGGCGGTCAGTGAGTTCTCGAGCAGGCCCTCCTCGGCGAGGTTTTCCAGGCCATCGCAGGCTGGAATCAGCGCACGCTCGAGCGACACCAGGCTGCCATCGGCAGCCCGTCGGCGACGTTCGACGAGCATGAAGCGTGCGCGGCCGAATCGCTCGGCGAACTCGTCGTGCTCCACACTGGCAATGCTCAGCAGCTCGGTCTGGACCTGCACGCCACCGGCGGCGAGGGCCTGCGCCCAGCCGCCACCCTGATGCAGGGGCACGCCGTCATAGGTGACCACCGAGCCGACGCCCGGCTGTGTGCCGATGTAGTTGCGCCGCTTGAGCTCGGAAAGCGCCTCGCGCAGCGTGCCGCGGCTGACGTCGAAGGCCGCTGCCAGCTCGTGTTCACCGGGCAGCCGCTCGCCAGCGCCGAGCTCGCCTTGCTCGATGCGTTTGGCCAAGGCGTGAACCACACGGGTTTTCTTGTCGAATCGAACCTGTCTAATCATGTACAAATTAGTACCCCCAGAACGCTTCGCTCGCAAGTGCTTTTCGGCAGACGGTGCGTTTCGGGCTGTACTGGAGGCCGTTCAGCCGGGGTGGGCGACGCCTGAAAGGTGACTCACCAATTGGCGGGCGTGGGACGGCAGGCTCTGCCAGTCTCTGATGCACAGGCGCAATTCGCGGCTGGCCCAGCTATCGGCGATGTCGACCAGGGTCAGCGGCAGTTCCTGGGCCAGCCGTGAGGCGGCGGCCTCGGGCAACATGGCCAGGCCTGCACCTTGGGCGACCAACTGAGCGATGGCATCGAAGCTCGGCGCCCGAACTCGCACCCGCAGGGCGATACCGGCAGCGATGGCCTTGTCCTCGATGAAGCGCTGCATCGCGCGTTCAGCCGGCAGGCCGATGTAGGGAAAGCCCAGCGCTTCCACCAGTTTGGCCTGTCGCCGACCAGCCAGGGCATGGCCTTGAGGCACCAGCAGCACCAGGCGGTCGTCGCGAAACGGCAATGACAGTAAGCCGCCAGTTGGTTGGTTGCCGTCGTAGACGCCCAGATCGAATTCACCGGCCTGCACGCCGCGCAGGATGGAGCGGCTGGTGCCTTCGGTCAGTTGCAGATCCACTTCCGGGTAATCGGCCAGGAAGGGACCGAGCGCCGCTGGCAGGAAGGTGCTGTTGGCCACCGTCGAGGCGCACAGCTTGAGCACCACCCGCTGCTGACCGGACAATGCCTGCAGGTTGTCGTCAAGCCGCTGGGTTTCGTTGAGGATGCGCCGGCAGGCTTCGAGCACCAGGCGCCCTGCCGGGGTCGGCGTCATGCCGTTGGCATGGCGGGCGAACAGGCTGACCTGGCAGCGCTCCTCGAACTGCCGTAGCCGAGTGCTGGCCGCCGACACCGCTACCGGAAAAGTAGCCGCGGCCTTGCTGAGGCTGCCGGTCGAGGCGATGGCGACGAGTAGTCGCACATCCACGAGATCGAAATGCACCGAGGGTTCTCCAAAACAGAAGGCAGTCTTACGGAAATACCGATTCTTGGCTGGCGCCATTCGGATCAGAATAACTGTTCCCTGCACCGGATACCGATCGTCATGAGCCCTTCCTCGTTTTTTCAGCGCTGCGCCAGTAACGGCAGCCTGTTCGCCATCCTTTCCGCTGCCGGTTTCAGCATGAAGGCGATCTTCGTCAAGCTGGCCTATGCCGCCGCCCCCGTGGAGGCGATTACCCTGCTGGCGATGCGCATGACCCTCGCCCTGCCGTTGTTCCTGTGGCTGGTCTGGTTGAGCCGCGGCGGCACTGGCGGTCGCTTCTCGCCCGGCGACGGCGCCCGTGTCGTGGTGCTGGCGCTGTTTGGCTATTACCTGTCGAGCCTGTTCGATTTCTACGGGCTGCAATACATCACCGCGGGGTTGGAGCGCTTGATCCTGTTCACCTACCCAACCCTGGTGCTGGTGTTCCAGATGATCGCCTTCCGCGAACGCCCCAGCCGTCGCACGTTGCTGGCGATGGCAGTCTGCTATCTCGGCTTGGGGGTGGCGCTGATACACGACATCGGGGCCACCGATATGGGCAGCCAGGTGATCATCGGCTCGCTCTGGGTATTCGCCAGCGCCGTGACTTACGCGTTGTACTACCTGGGCACCGGGGTGATGGTGAAACGTCTGGGCTCGATGCGCCTGGCCGGCCTGGCCGGCAGTGCGTCGTCGCTGATGGTGCTGGCACATTTCGCCGCTACCGAACCGGCCGGCAGCCTGCTCGCGCAACCGGCCCAGGTATGGCTCTGCGCGGTGCTGATGGCGCTGATTTCCACCGTGTTACCGGTGTACTGGATGGCCCTGGCGATCCAGCGCATCGGCACCACCCACACCGCCGCCGTCGGCAACCTCGGCCCGGTGCTGACCATTTTTGCCGCCTGGGCGCTGCTCGGCGAAGCCATCTCGCCGTACCAGATGGCCGGGCTGGCGCTGGTGATGTTCGGTATCTGGCAGCTCAAGCCGCGCGCGGCGAAGAAGGCCGTGGTTGCCGAGGTTGCGGGGAGCAAGCCGAGTTCGGTGAGTTGAGCGGCTGCAGCAAGGCAGAAGCGGCCGTTCGTATAACGCGTAGGAAGGGCTTTAGCCCCGAGCTTTTTAAGTTTCATACGCCGTGCGTAAGCTGTGGCTTGTTAGCATTATCGCGTTGCTCATACGTCCGGTTCCGCTCTGACGAGCGGGTTTCTTTTGGCATCGCCCCAAAAGAAACCAAAAGGTCTAGCCCCGACATGCGGCCCCAGCTTCGCTGGGGTTCCCTCACTCCATCATTGCTCCGAGGGCACGCCGCGAAGGGCCATCCCTGGCCCATCGCGGCTCTCGCGGCATCCATGCGGCTCAACCCTCTCCACAACGATTCCGCTCGGCCTCCTGAAGGGGCGATTGGTGTCGCCTGCAAATTTTGTGGCATGAGGAGCACCAAAAAGCAAAGCAGCCGAACGGCCGCTCCCGCCACTTAGCGCTACAACGCGCTAGCGGATGAAATGCACCTTGCCGGTATCGTCGCTGCCCATGTAGATGCCGTAGATGCCCGCCTCGCGCTCGGCGATGTAGCGTTCCAGGATCTGCCGGATGGCCGGGTAGTAGATCTGCTCCCAGGGGATGTCCTCGGGGGCGAAGAAGCGGCGGGCCGAGGTTTCGCTGCCGAAGTAGCCGGTGTCGTGCAGCAGACGGGCGCGGAAGATCAGGTACACCTCGCTGATCGAGGGCACGCTGAACACCGAATAGGGGCAGGTGATTTCCGCCACCACGCCGGCTTCCTCGCGCACTTCGCGCAGGGCGGCCTCTTCGGTGGTCTCGCCGTTTTCCATGAAGCCGGCCGGCAGCGTCCAGGTGCCGATGCGCGGGGCGATGGCGCGTTGGCACAGCAGGTAGCGGCCGTCCTGCTCGATGATGCAGCCGGTGATGATCTTCGGGTTTTCGTAGTGGATGTGCCCGCAGCCGGCGCACACCAGGCGGTGGTGGTCGTCGCCTGCCGGGCGACGCCGTTCCAGCGTCGCGCTGCCGCATTGATTACAGAAGCGCGGGCTGGGCATGGTGGTCAGCTTCCGATACGCGGGTCTTTGAGGCCGATGGGCGCGACGATGTCACGGGCCTTGGCACCTTCCTGCTTGGCTTCGAGGTATTCCAGGGCGACTTTGGCCGCGGCGCGCACGTGATCCACCGAGGCTTGGTGGGCGGCGATCGGGTCGCCGCTCTTGATCGCCTCGACCATGCGCTCCATTTCCTGGTTGCTGGTGCTGCGGCGGTTGCTCTGCGACACCGAGGTGGCGCGCAGGTAGCTGATGCGTGCCTGCAACTGGCGCAGCTGGGTGGCCGCCGCCTCGTTGCCGCAGCCTTCAAGCAGCACGTCGTAGAACTCCTGCACCGACTCCAGCACGTCGGGCAGTTCGCCTTTCTCCAGGGTCTGGCGGTTGTTCTCCAGGGCGCGTTCCAGGGCGCGGATGTCCTTGGCGCGGGCACGCAGGGTAAACAGCTGGACGATCATGCCTTCCAGTGCGCAGCGCAGCTCGTAGAGGTCGCAGGCATCTTCCAAGGTGATGATCGCCACGCGCGGGCCCTTGGCGTCGGCAAATTCGACCAGGCCTTCGGATTCCAGGTGGCGCAGCGCCTCGCGTACCGAGGTGCGGCTGACGCCCAGGCGATCGCAGAGGTCGCGCTCCACCAGACGATCGCCGGGCAGCAACTGGAAGTTCATGATGGCGCTGCGCAGCTTGTCCAGAACGATTTCCCGCAGGGTCACGGGATTGCGGTTGACCTTGAAGCTGTCGTCGATCGGCTGGCGTTTCATGGTTAGTGCTCGCGTTATAGGTATGGGCGCACTCATCGCATTGCCTTGGCCGGTTATGCCTCGGGTTGCTGCTGCTCGGCATCCGCTTCGGCGAAGGCTTCGCGGGCGATGCGGAAGCTGTCGACCGCGGCAGGCACGCCACAGTAGATACCGACCTGAAGCAGGATCTCGCGGATCTGCTCACGGCTGAGGCCGTTACGCAGGGCGCCGCGAATGTGCAGCTTCAGTTCGTGCGGGCGATTGAGCGCGGAAATCATGGCCAAGTTTATCATGCTGCGTTCCTGCATCGATAAGCCTTCCCGGCCCCACACGTGTCCCCAGCAGTATTCGGTGACCAGCTCCTGTAGCGGGCGGTTGAAGTCGTCGGCGTTCTCCACCGAGCGCTTCACGTAGGCCTCGCCCAGCACCTGGGTGCGAATCTTCAGGCCCTTTTCGTACTTGTCGTTGTTCATGTCGGTTCTCTCGGTTGGCTGGCGGTGAGGTTTCTGGAAGGCAGAGCAGCTGTAGGGTGGATGACGCTCTTTTCATCCACCGTTGCGACCACGGGGCGGTGGACGGATGAAGCGGCAGCTACGCGCCCCGGCCCACCCTACGAAAGGCCGCGCCCGCCATGTAGTCGCCTGACCCTACAGCCCACCCATCAGGGTGTATTTGATTTCCAGGTAATCGTCGATGCCGTAGTGCGAACCCTCACGGCCCAGGCCGGAGGACTTGATGCCGCCGAAGGGCGCCACTTCCGTGGAGATCAGCCCTTCGTTGATGCCGACCATGCCATATTCCAGCGCCTCGCTCATCCGCCAGGCGCGACCCAGGTCGCGGGTATAGCAGTAGGCGGCCAGGCCGAATTCGGTGTCGTTGGCCATGCTGATCGCCTGGGCCTCGTCGCTGAAGCGGAACACCGCGGCCAGCGGGCCGAAGGTTTCGTCGCGGGCGACCTTCATCTCGATGGTCACCTCACTCAGTACGGTGGGCTGGTAGAAGCCGTGGCCGAGGGCGTGGCGCTCGCCGCCGCAGACCAGCCGGGCGCCTTTGCCCAGGGCATCGGCGACGTGATCGGCGACCTTGTCCACAGCCCGGTTGTTGATCAGCGGGCCTTGCTGGGCGCCATCGGTAAAGCCATCGGCGACTTTCAGCTCGCGTACGCGCTCGGCCAGGCGGGCGACGAAGGCATCGTGGATGCCGTCCTGTACCAGGAAGCGGTTCACGCACACGCAGGTCTGCCCGGCATTGCGGTACTTGGCGACCATGGCACCGTCGACGGCGCGCTCCAGGTCGGCGTCATCGAAGACGATGAACGGCGCGTTGCCACCCAGTTCCAGAGAGACCTTTTTCAAGGTGCTGGCGCACTGCTGCATCAGCAGCTTGCCGATCGGCGTGGAGCCGGTGAACGACAGCTTGCGCACGTCGGCACTGGCGCACAGTTCGTTGCCGATGGCCACCGCATCACCGGTGATCACGTTGAGCAGGCCGGCGGGCAGCCCGGCTTCTTCGGCCAGGGCGGCCAGCGCCAGGGCCGAGAACGGCGTTTCCGGCGCCGGCTTGACGATGCACGGGCAGCCGGCGGCCAGGGCCGGGCCGACCTTGCGGGTGATCATCGCCGCCGGGAAATTCCACGGCGTGATCGCGGCGACCACGCCGATCGGCTCCTTGGTCACCACGATGCGCGCATCGGGCTTGTGGCTGGGAATGGTGTCACCGTATATGCGCTTGGCTTCCTCGGCGAACCACTCGATGAAGCTGGCGGCGTAGAGAATCTCGCCACGGGCCTCGGCCAACGGCTTGCCCTGCTCGAGGGTGAGAATCTCGGCCAGCGCGTCGGCGTTTTCCAGCATCAGGGCGTGCCAGCGCTTGAGGATGGCGCTGCGTTCCTTGGCGGTGCGTGCCCGCCAGGCTGGCCAGGCGGCGTTGGCGGCGACGATGGCACGGCGGGTTTCGGCGCTGCCCATGTCGGGTACCCGGCCGATCTCTTCGCCATTGGCGGGGTTGAAGATGGCTTGGGTGTTGCCTTGATCGGCGGCCAGCCACTGGCCGTCGAGGTAGGCGTGCTGGCGGAACAGGCGCGAGGCTTCGGGCGTCATGGCGGCTCCAGAATAAAACAGGCCGTGCTCGAGGGTGAGTGAGCACGGCCAAAGAAAGGATGTGCAGCGTGTTGGCCATCAGCCTGTGGCAGGCCGATGGTCAGCAGCTCAGGCAAATGCCGGCAGGGCGCCGAGCTTGCCGCGGTGGTAGATCATCGGCACCGGGGCGTCCTCGGGCAGGATCAGGTTCTTCACCGCACCGACCATGATCGCGTGGTCGCCACCGTCATACTCGCGCCACAGCTCACACTCGATGATCGCTGCGGCGTTGTTCAGCAGCGGGTTGCCCAGCTCGCTGAGCGTCCACTCGATACCGGCGGCCTTGTCCTTGCCTTTGCCGGCGAAGGCGTAGGCTTCCTTCTGCTGCTCGGCGGACAGCAGGTGGATGGCGAAACGCTTGCTGTCGCGTAGCACCGGGTAGGAATCGGAGGCGTAGTTGGGGCAGAACAGTACCAGCGCCGGGTCGATGGACAGCGCGCTGAAGGCGCTGGCGGTGATGCCGACGATGCCGCCATCGGGGCCCTGGGTGGTGACGATGGTCACGCCCGAAGGGAAGGCGGCCATGACGGATTTGTAGAGTCCGGGTTCGATCATTTTGCTTTTCCTCGATGCGCTCAGCGCATCACGAACGGGTCGGGCATTGGCGCTTGCGACAGGTTGATCCACACCGTTTTCAGCTCGGTGTAGGCCAGCACCGAATCGATGCCGCTTTCACGGCCGTAGCCGCTGTTCTTGAAACCGCCGATCGGTGCCATGGCCGATACGGCGCGGTAGGTGTTGACCCAGATGATGCCCGAGCGCACGCCTTTGGCCATGCGATGGGCGCGACCCAGGTCGCGGGTCCAGATGCCGGCGGCAAGGCCGAACTGCGAGTCGTTGGCCATGGCCAGGGCGTCGGCTTCGTCCTTGAAACGAATCACCGAGGCGACCGGGCCGAAGACCTCTTCCTGCATGATGGTCATCGAGTGGCTGTCGCATTCGAACAGGGTCGGCTCGTAGTACCAGCCTTCACCGTCGACCTGCGGACGTTTACCACCCAGGCGCAGTTTCGCACCTTCGGCCACGGCTGTGGCGACCAGGCCTTCGACCACCGCCAGTTGCTGGGCGGTGGCCATGGGGCCCATTTCGCTGGCGTCGTCCTGGGGGTTGCCAATGCGGATGCGCTTGGCGCGCTCGACCAGGCGCTCGACGAATTCGTCGTAGATGCTGTCCTGCACCAGCAGGCGCGAGCCGGCCACGCAGCTCTGCCCGGAGGCGGCGTAGATGCCGGCGACCACGCCGTTGATGGCGCTGTCCAGGTCGGCATCGGCGAAGATGATGTTCGGCGACTTGCCGCCCAGCTCCAGCGACAGCTTGGCGAAGTTCTCGGCACTGGCGCGCACCACGTGGCGGGCAGTGGCGGCACCGCCGGTGAAGGCGATCTTGCGCACCAGCGGGTGGCTGGTCAGCGCCGCGCCGGTGGTCGGCCCGTAGCCGGTGACCACGTTGACCACCCCGGCCGGGAAGCCGGCTTCGAGGGCCAGGCGGGCCAGTTCGAGAATGGTCGCCGAGGCATGTTCCGAGGGCTTGAGCACGATGGTGTTGCCGGCGGCCAGGGCCGGGGCGAGCTTGATCGCGGTCAGGTACAGCGGGCTGTTCCAGGGGATGATCCCGGCTACCACGCCAATCGGTTCGTGGGTGGTGTAGGCGAACATGTCCGGTTTATCGAGGGGCAGGGTGCCGCCTTCGAGCTTGTCGGCCAGGCCCGCGGTGTAGTGGAAGAACTCCGGCAGGTAGCCGACCTGGCCGCGGGTTTCGCGGATCAGCTTGCCGTTGTCGCGGCTTTCCAGCTGGGCCAGGGCTTCCTTGTTTTCGGCGATCAGGTCACCGAGGCGGCGCAGCAGCTTGCCTCGGGCGGTGGCACTGAGGCCACGCCAGGCCGGGTTTTCGAAGGCTGCCTGAGCGGCCTGCACGGCGCGCTCGACGTCTTCGCCGGCGGCGTCGGGCAGTACGGCCCAGGCCTGGGCGCGGGCCGGGTCGAGGCTCTCGAAGGTCTTGCCCGATTGCGCGTCGACCCACTGGCCGTCAATGCACATCTGATAGCGTGTGAGTGTCATGCGACGATCCCCTTGGCGATGTCTTGCAACTGGCAGGCTTCTTCGAGGAATTCCAGCAGCATCTGGTTGACCAGGCGCGGCGATTCCACCGGCATCATATGCCGTTGCTCGGCCAGCACCACGGCGCGCGCGCCGGGAATGCACTGCGCCAGCTGTTCGGCCATCTGCGGCGTGGAGCCCGGGTCGAGCTCGCCGGTGGCGATCAGCGTCGGTACCTGGATCTCGGCCAGGTCGTCGGCGCGGTACATGTCCTGGGTGGCGAACAGCGTGTAGGTGGTCAGGTAACCCTGGGCATCGTTGCCCGCTAGGGTCTGGCGAATGGCGGCGATCTGCGCCGGGTTGGCGGCCTGGTACTCACGGCTGAACCAACGCGATAGCGCCGCTTCGGCGTTGGCATCCGGGCCATGTTCGGCGGCCTGGGCGGTGCGCGCGGTGACGCCGGCGCGCTGCTCCGGGCTGCGGTTGAACACGCTGTTGAGCACCACCAGGGCGCCGATGCGCTGCGGATGGTGCAGCGCGAAGGCTCGAGCTACCAGGCCGCCCATCGAGAAGCCGATCACCATGGCCTGCGGCAGGCCGAGGTGGTCGAGCAGTTCACGCAACTGGTCGGCGTAACCGGCCAGGTCGGTGTCTACCGACGGGCGCGGGCTGTCGCCGTGGCCGAGCATGTCGTAGACGATGACCTGGAAATGCTGTGCCAGGCCAACGACCTGGCCGCCCCACATGTCTTTGTTCAGGCCCACGCCGTGGATCAGTACCACGGGTTGGCCCTGGCCGATCACCCGGTAACTGGTGCCGGCGGGGGTACGTTCAGCGAGGTGCCGAATCATGGCCTGCTCCCGATTACTGCGCCTTCTCGGCTGCCAGTTCTTCCAGATCGATGTAGCGGTTGCCGATGCGCGGATGCAGGCGACCACCGTCAGCGGCGCCCAGCACCACGACGATCTCGTCGGCGCGCGGGGCGTCTTCGATCTGCATCTCCAGGGTGATGTAGTGCGAGCGCAGGCCTTCGTCGTCCTTGTGCATCATCGGGATCTGGATCGAGGTGCCCGGGCCGCCACGCTTGTTGGTGAACGACAGGTAGCTCTTGGCCTTTACCGCCTCGCGGTAGTGGTTGCCGAAGCGCAGGGTGTGGATGACGGCTGAGGCATGCTCGATTTCACCGTCGGCACCGACCACGGCGGCCTTGCCGTAGGCTTCGATCTTCTCGGCGCCGCCGATGGCAGCGGTCAGGCGCGCGACCATCAGCTCACCGAGGGCGGAGCAATTGGCCTTGATCTGCGGCTTGAGGTCTTCGACGAAGCCATTGCCAACCCACGGGTTCTTGATCACGACGGCCAGGCCGACCATGGTGACCGGCTTGTCGGTTGCCTTGCCACCTTCGATCAGGGTTTCCTCTGTGTAGCTGACGATCTTGCGAATCTCGAAACTCATGGCAGCTCCTCGGCTGGTTGGTGTTGAGTATTATGGTATACCAGAATACACAATATGCAAGCATTGCCGAATCCCAGGCGTGACGGTGCCTTGGCGGTAGTCGGAGAGCGCGCCAGTGGTGCTGAAAAGATGATTTGGAGTCGCCGCAATGGGGCGCTGGCGCTGCCGGAGCGCAGCACGCTATCGAGGTGCGATCGCCAAAAGGCGGGGTGAAAGGCTCAGCCTTCCCTGGCGCTGAGGATGCCCGCGACCAGTGCAGGCTTGCAGTTGATGAACGCCGAGCCCTTCAGCCAGCGCTTGTCGGGGTAGTACGAAAACATGAATTGGCCGCCCTTGAGGCTGTCCACCACCATGCGTGCAACTTCCGGGCGCACCGCCGGGCAGCCCTGGCTACGGCCGATGCGGCCCTGGGTCTTGATCCAGGCCGGGTTCACGTAGTCGGCGGGGTGGATGACGATGGCGCGCTGGCGTGCCAGGTCGTTGAAGCCGGGTTCCAGGCCGTCCATGCGCAGTGAGTAGCCGTGCTTGCCGGTGTAGCTTTCGCTGGTGCGAAACAGGCCGATGCTCGATTGATGGCTGCCTTCACGGTTGGAGAAGCGCGTGGCGAAGTTGTCGCCGGATTGCTGGCCGTGGGCGACCAGGTCGTGCAGCAGCAAGCGCTTCTTGGTGAGGTCGAAGATCCACAGGCGGCGATCACTGGAGGGTTTGGAGAAGTCGATCACGGCCAGGCGTTGGGCAGGTACGGCACCATTGTTGATGGCGCAGCGCATCGCGTCGAGGGCGTGATTGAGGACCTGGCGATCGAGCGCTGGTGCTTGTGCGGACAGCCCCTCGAGCAGCGGATCCGGCGCCAGGGTGGCGGCGATTACGGACGGAACGGGCAACGCCAGGCAAATAAAGGCTAAGCAAATGCGCTGAATCGTGGTCATCATTTCAAGTCTCTGAGCTTTGGCCTTCGATGGGGCGCGCCTTCGCCAGGCGATACGGGCACAACAAAGCTCGGAATTCTAGCAGCCGAGTTCCCTTTTCCCGCGGACGATTCCGACGGGCTGTCATTCACTCTGTCGTAAATTGGAGCGGTGCCTTGTTTTCTCCCTCTTCAACCGCTGCCTGGGCGCTGGCCCTGACGGCACCCCTGGCGCTGGCCGATACCCCGCCGCCCAGCCCGTTGCAGGAGCAGCTCGCCGAGCCCGGTCTGAGCTGCGTAACGCCCGTGCTTGAGCTCTCCGCCAAGGATCGTGAATGGGTGGAGCCGTTCTATCTGCTGCGCGGCTCGCAAGCAGCCTGGAACAAGGAAAACCTGGCCGTACTGTTCGCCCAGTTGGAGGCCTTGGCCGACGATGGCCTGGAGCCGCGCGCCTACCATCTGGAGCCACTGCGCGAACTGGCGGCGGTCAGCGATCCGTCGCCGCGCCTCGAAGCCTGTGTCGACGTGCTCGCCACCACGGCATATCTGCAGGCCCTGCGGGATCTGACCTACGGGCGCCTAGAGCAGGCCAAGGTCGAGCCCTTGTGGGAGCCCGAGAGCATGGC
The DNA here is from genome assembly GCF_001945375.1 of Pseudomonas sp. PA1(2017). Classification (NCBI taxonomy): domain Bacteria; kingdom Pseudomonadati; phylum Pseudomonadota; class Gammaproteobacteria; order Pseudomonadales; family Pseudomonadaceae; genus Pseudomonas; species Pseudomonas sp. PA1(2017). The sequence continues at coordinate 703,948 of NZ_MSXU01000001.1, read as the reverse complement.
GGTGCAGCAGAGCCAGGCGCCGCTGCTGGCCATCGCCCAGGCGGGGCTGGCCGACCCGGCACAGGCTTTCGCCCAGGCGCGACCGGATTTTGGCCCCTACCAGCAATTGCGTCAGCGCTACGCCGAGTTGCGTCGCGAGCAATTACCGCAGTGGCTGGCGATTCCCGGTGGCACTCTACTCAAGCCGGGCGCCGTGGATGGCCGGGTGCCCTTGCTGGAGCAACGGCTGCAGCTGCACGGTGATCTGTCCCAGGGCGCGCCGGCCCTGGTCGCCGAGGAAACGTCGGTGTACTCCACGGCGTTGGTCGAGGCGGTCAAGGCCTTCCAACGCAACCATCTGCTCAAGCCCGATGGCGTGGTCGGCCCCGGCACCCTGGCCGAGCTGAACCGTTCCGCCAGCGAGCGTATGGACCAGATCCGCATCAACCTGGAGCGCCTGCGCTGGCTGTCCCACGAGATCGAGCCGACCAGCGTGCTGATCGACGTGGCGGGCGCCGAGGTGATGTTCCTGCGTGACCACGCCGTCACCTGGCAGGCGCGCACCCAGGTCGGTCGCCCGGCGCGGCCGACGCCGCTGCTGCGCTCGCGCATCACTCACCTGACGCTCAACCCGACCTGGACCATTCCGCCGACCATCCTGAAGGAAGACAAGCTACCCGAGTTGCGCCGTGACGCGGCCGGCTACCTGGCCGCCAACCACATGCAGGTGATCGACTACGAAGGCAATCCGGTAGACCCGCGTGGCGTCGACTGGGAGCGCCCCGGCCGGGTGATGGTGCGCCAGTCGGCGGGTGCACACAGCCCGCTGGGCAAGGTGGCGATTCGCTTCCCCAATCCGTTTTCGGTGTACCTGCACGACACGCCGAGCCAGCGCCTGTTCGACAACCTGCCGCGGCTGTTCAGTTCGGGCTGCGTGCGCATCGAGCGGGTTACCGAACTGGTCGATCAGTTGCTCGCTGGCGCCTCGCCAGCCGAGCGCGCGCGCATCGTCAAACAGTGGGACAGCGGCCGCACCTTGCGCGCCGACCTGCCGCAACCGGTGCCAATCCTGATGGCCTACTGGACGGCCCAGGTCGGCGCGGACGGGCAGGTGCAGTTCCGCCCGGATATCTACGGCCACGACGCGCGTCTGCTGAAGGCGCTGGAGGCGTCGAACCGGATTTGAAGTCGGAGCGGCAGGATTTGTGGGCGTGCGCCGGACCCGCGATTTTTCGCGCGCATGGCGCGCTCCCGCGGGGTCGCGGGCGATCGTCAAATTCGTAGGAGCCCCGACCCGGGGAGACGCGATCGTGGCCATCCCGCAAAAGCGGCGTCGTGAGTGCTATTCGCCGCGAGGTCGCGGCCCACAGGATCGGGAGAAGTCATTACACCCGTAGGAGCCCCGACCCGGAGAGGACGCGATCGTGGCCATCCCGCAAAAGCGGCGTCGTGAGTGCCATTCGCCGTGAGGTCACGGCTCCCGCACAAGATAGAGCGCTGTCTGGCGGGGCCGCCAACTCACCGCCGCCCAGGCAAATGCTCGAACAAGCTCCGACACACGCCGGTGATGTGCTGCTCGAGCAGCGCTGCCGCGTGTTCCACGTCCCCGGCCTGGCAGGCGGCGATGATCTCGCGGTGCTCCTGGTCGGCGCGATCCTTGCCCTCGGAAAGGCTCATCTGCAGCCGCAGGTAGCGCTCCAGCTTGTCGTGGATCGAGCGGATCAGGTTGACCAGATAGGGCCGCTGCGCCGGCTCGTAAAGACAGGCGTGCAGCGCCCAGTTGAGTGCAGCCCAGTGGCCGACGTCGTGCTCGCCGATGAACGCTTCGCAGATGCGCTCGGCCTCGGCGAAGGTCGCGTCGCTCATGTTGGGGATCGCCAGGCGCAGCGCCTTGTCCTCGAGCAGGATGCGCACCTCGAACATCTGCGCCAGCTCCGCCTCGGCGATCCGCGTGACCATCGCCCCGCGGTTGCGCTGGAACACCACCAGCCCCTCGGCCTCCAGACGCTTGAGCGCTTCGCGCACGGGAATCTTGCTGACGTTGAACAGCCGGGCGATCTCGTCCTGGCGGATCGGCTCGTCCTCGGCGAAGCGGCCGGCAACGATGGCGTCGCGCAGGTGCCGGGTGATCACCTCCGACGCGGGCGGCACGATACCCAGATTGGGCGCATTTTCAGGGGGTAAGGGCAAAATGGCACCTGCCAAACAAGAGCTCTGATCATCATATACGAAAGCCCTACAGCGAATTGCCCACGCCACTGAACTGCTCGGCCAGCGCGCCGATCTGCGTGCGCTGGTTGCGCACGAAGTTGAAGAACGCCTGGGCCACCGGCGACAGGTGCTTGCCGCGCGGGTGCAGCACGCACCAGCTGCGCAGCAGTGGCAGCTCGGCCACCGGCAGCTCGCGCAGCAGGCCCAGCTGCAGCTCGCGGCGCACTGCGTGGCGTGGAATCAGCGCCAGGCCCAGACCGGCCAGTACGCCCTCGCGCTGGCCCTCCATGGAGCCGACCTCCTGGATCTGCGCGAAGTGGGATCGCTTCTGGTGGCAGTACTCCTCGCAGGCGCGGCGTGTACCCGAGCCCGGCTCGCGTACCAGCAGCGGCCAGTCGCAGAGGTCCTGTAATTGCAGGGTCTCGGCCTGGCTCAGCGGATGGTCCGGGGGCGCCACGGCGATGATCGGGTTGTTGAGAAAGGGCAGAAATTCCAGGGCCATGTCCGATGGCACCTGGGACATGATCAACAGGTCGTCGCGGTTGGCGCTCAACCGCCTCACCGCCTGGGTGTGGTTGACCACCGTGAGCTGCAGGCTGACTTCTGGGTGTTCGCGGCGAAAAGCGGCGAAAAGGTGGGGAACGAAGTACTTCGCGCTGGATTCGATTGCCAGGCTCAGTTGCCCTTGCAGCGAGCCCTTGAGATCGGCGAGCTGCATGTCGAGGCTCTCCAGGCGCCCGAAGATGTCCTCGCTGGCCCGCTGCAGCGCTTCGGCAGCTTCGGTCAGGTAGAGCTTCTTGCCCACGTAGTCGAACAGAGGCTGGCCGAGCAGCTCTTCGAGCTGGCGAATCTGCAGGCTCACGGCCGGCTGAGTGAGGGCCATTTCTTCGGCAGCGCGGCTGTAGGAGCAGTGATCGCACACCGAGCGAAATACCTGAAGCTGCCGAAAGGTCATGCGTAACAATGACTTGCGAATTTTATTCACCACTCGGGTGGTTTCTTGTTCGCAGAGCATAAGTTTTTACTTATGCAGAACCCAACAAATATTGATTTTAGTTAATTGTTACAGCGGCGTAGGGTTTGACCAAAGACCGGTCTGGAATCATTCGGTCATATATCGACCCTTCAAGGGTTGCCTGTTCACGTGATCGAGGATGTTGGCTCGTGATCAAGAAAATCCTGATCGCCAACCGTGGCGAGATTGCGGTGCGCATCGTGCGGGCCTGCGCCGAAATGAACATTCGTTCGGTGGCCATCTATTCGGATGCCGACCGTCAGGCGCTGCACGTCAAACGTGCCGACGAGGCCTACGGTATCGGTGACGATCCGCTGGCCGGCTACCTCAACCCGCGCAAGCTGGTGAACCTGGCCGTGGAAACCGGCTGTGATGCGTTGCACCCCGGCTATGGCTTTCTTTCCGAGAATGCCGAGCTGGCGGAAATCTGCGCCGAGCGCGGCATCAAGTTCATCGGCCCGAGCGCCGAGGTCATCCGCCGCATGGGCGACAAGACCGAAGCGCGACGCAGCATGATCAAGGCCGGTGTGCCGGTGACGCCGGGTACCGAAGGCAACGTCGCGGATATCGCCGAGGCGCTGCGCGAAGGCGACCGCATCGGCTACCCGGTCATGCTCAAAGCCACCTCCGGCGGTGGCGGCCGCGGCATTCGCCGCTGCAACAGCCGCGAGGAGCTGGAACAGGCATTCCCGCGGGTAATCTCCGAGGCCACCAAGGCCTTCGGCAGTGCGGAAGTGTTCCTGGAAAAATGCATCGTCAACCCCAAGCACATCGAGGCGCAGATCCTCGCCGACGGCTTCGGCAATACCGTGCACCTGTACGAGCGTGACTGCTCGATCCAGCGGCGTAACCAGAAGCTCATCGAGATCGCCCCCAGCCCGCAGCTCACCCCGGAGCAGCGCGCCTACATCGGCGACCTCGCCGTGCGCGCCGCACAGGCGGTGGGCTACGAGAACGCCGGCACCGTGGAGTTCCTGCTCGCCGAGGGCGAGGTGTACTTCATGGAGATGAATACCCGGGTGCAGGTGGAGCACACCATCACCGAGGAAATCACCGGCATCGATATCGTTCGCGAGCAGATCCGCATCGCCTCGGGCCTGGCGCTGTCGATCAAGCAGGAAGACATCCAGTACCGCGGCTTCGCGCTGCAATTCCGCATCAACGCCGAGGATCCGCGTAACAACTTCCTGCCCTCGTTCGGCAAGATCACCCGTTACTACGCCCCCGGCGGCCCCGGTGTGCGCACCGATACGGCGATCTACACCGGCTACACCATTCCGCCGTACTACGACTCCATGTGCCTGAAGCTGATCGTCTGGGCGCTGACCTGGGAAGAAGCCCTGGCCCGCGGCTCCCGGGCGCTGGACGACATGCGCGTGCAGGGCGTGAAGACCACCGCCACCTACTATCAGCAGATTCTCGCCAACGACGAATTCCGCAGTGGGCGCTTCAACACCAGCTTCGTCGACAACCACCCCGAGCTCTTGAACTACTCGATCAAACGCAAGCCGGGCGAACTGGCCCTGGCCATCGCCGCCGCCATCGCCGCCCATGCCGGCCTGTGAGGAACGCACCATGACAAGAAAGATCACGGTTACCGACACCATCCTGCGTGACGCCCACCAGTCCCTGCTGGCCACCCGCATGCGCACCGAAGACATGCTGCCGATCTGCGACAAGCTCGACAAGGTCGGCTACTGGTCGCTGGAAGTCTGGGGCGGCGCGACCTTCGATGCCTGCGTGCGCTTCCTCAAGGAAGACCCGTGGGAGCGCCTGCGCCAACTGCGCGCGGCGCTGCCCAACACCCGGCTGCAGATGCTCCTGCGTGGCCAGAACCTGCTCGGCTACCGTCACTACAGCGACGACGTGGTGCGTGCCTTCGTCGCCAAGGCGGCGGAAAGCGGCATCGACGTATTCCGCATCTTCGACGCCATGAACGACGTGCGTAACCTGCAGGTGGCCATCGAGGCGGTGAAGGCCAGCGGCAAGCACGCCCAGGGCACCATCGCCTACACCACCAGCCCCGTGCACACCGTCGCGGCCTTCGTCGCACAGGGTAAAGCCATGCAGGCCATGGGTATCGACTCCATCGCCATCAAGGACATGGCCGGCCTGCTCACGCCCTATGCCACCGCCGATCTGGTCAAGGCGCTGAAGGCGGAGATCGACCTGCCGGTATTCATCCACAGTCACGACACCGCGGGCCTGGGCTCGATGTGCCAGCTCAAGGCCGTCGAAGCGGGCGCCGACCACATCGACACGGCCATCTCCAGCTTCGCCTGGGGCACCAGCCACCCGGGCACCGAGTCGATGGTCGCCGCACTCAAGGGCAGCGAATATGACACCGGCCTAGATCTGTCGCTGATCCAGGAAATCGGCATGTACTTCCACGCCGTGCGCAAGAAGTACCACCAGTTCGAAAGCGAATTCACCGCCGTGGACACCCGCGTGCAGGTCAACCAGGTGCCGGGCGGGATGATTTCCAACCTCGCCAACCAGCTCAAGGAGCAGGGCGCGCTGAACCGCATGAACGAAGTGCTGGCGGAGATCCCGCGGGTGCGCGAGGACCTCGGCTTCCCGCCGCTGGTCACGCCGACCTCGCAGATCGTCGGCACCCAGGCGTTCTTCAACGTGCTGGCCGGCGAGCGCTACAAGACCATCACCAACGAAGTGAAGCTCTACCTGCAGGGCGGCTACGGCCAGGCACCGGGCAAGGTCAACGAGCAGCTGCGCAAGCAGGCCATCGGTAATGAAGAGGTGATCGACGTGCGCCCGGCCGACCTGCTCAAGCCGGAAATGGACAAGCTGCGCGGGCAGATCGGCGAGCTGGCCAAGAGCGAGGAAGACGTGCTGACCTTCGCCATGTTCCCGGACATCGGCCGCAAGTTCCTCGAAGAGCGCGAGGCTGGCACCCTGCAGCCCGAAGCCCTGCTGCCGATTCCCGATGGCAGCGGCGTGGCGGCGGCCGGCGGTGCGGGCGTGCCGACCGAGTTCATCATCGACGTGCACGGCGAAAGCTACCGCGTGGACATCACCGGCGTCGGCGTGAAGGGCGAGGGCAAGCGCCACTTCTACCTGTCCATCGACGGCATGCCCGAGGAAGTGGTGTTCGAGGCGCTCAACGACTACGTCGCCGGCGGTACCGGCAGCAAACGCCGCAGCGCCAGCGCACCGGGTGACGTGAGCACCAGCATGCCCGGCAACATCGTCGACGTGCTGGTCAAGGAAGGCGACACCGTCAAGGCTGGCCAGGCCGTGCTGATCACCGAAGCGATGAAGATGGAAACCGAAGTGCAGGCGCCAATCGCCGGCACCGTGAAAGCCGTGCACGTGGCCAAGGGCGACCGCGTCAACCCGGGCGAAGTGCTGATCGAAGTCGAAGCCTGATTACCACCGATTAACCTCTGGGGCCGCAAGGCCCTTTTTTTATCTGTCGGCCTCGATATCGTGGGAGTGGGTGGGGAGGCCGAATCTTCTCTAGCCAGTGGGAGCGGGTGGGGACGCCTAGTCCATGCCCGCTAAGTTTTCGGGCGCATGGCGCCCTCCCACAAAGTCGAAGCAGAAAAGATAGAGGAGGGTTCGGTACGCCGTGATCCGGCCAGTCCATTCATCCCGCCGATTGCACGTTCTGACTACGCCGCTGATGGCATAACCTTTTCAGCATTCGATCTAAGCAGCGGCACACCGGGTTACCCGGGACAGGCTAGAATAGCCGACCATTTCAATTGGTCATGCGAAGGTCTATATGAATCTTTCCGTTCCCGCTGCGGCACCGGTCAACCGTCCGGGTACGCCGCTGGTGGCCGTGGCGCTGCTGCTGGCCGGCGCGCTGGCCCTCACCTTCGCGGTCAGCGGGCGTCAGGCGTTGTTGTTCATCGTCGGTGGTGCGCTGGGCCTGGTGCTCTATCACGCGGCGTTCGGCTTCACGTCGGCCTGGCGCGTGCTGCTCAACGAGCGCCGTGGCGCAGGCCTGCGTGCGCAGATGGTGATGCTGGCCATCGCCGTGCTGCTGTTCTTCCCGGCGCTGTCGGCAGGTACCTTGTTCGGTACACCGGTCAAGGGGCTGGTGGCGCCAGCGGGTACCTCGGTGATCGTCGGCGCCTTCATCTTCGGCATCGGCATGCAGCTGGGCGGCGGTTGCGCATCCGGCACGCTGTTCACCGTGGGCGGCGGCAACGCGCGGATGCTGGTGACCCTGCTGTTCTTCATCATCGGCGGCGTGGTCGCTACCCATCACCTGGAGTGGTGGTCGGCACTGCCGAGCCTGCCGCCGACGTCCATCGTCACCAGCCTGGGCCTGGTGCCGGCGCTGGTCGTCAGCCTGGCGCTGTTCGCCGCCATCGCGGCATTGAGCGCGCGCCTGGAGTTGCGCCGTCACGGCAGCCTGGAGCGAGCGGCGCCGAGCGAGCATCAGGGCTGGCAGCGTTTCCTGCGTGGCCCCTGGCCGCTGATCTGGGGCGCGGTGCTGCTGGCGCTGCTCAACTTCGCCACCCTGGCGCTGGCCGGGCGCCCCTGGGGTATCACCTCGGCGTTCGCGCTGTGGGGCGCCAAGGTGTTGCAGGGCGGCGGCGTCGAGGTATCGTCCTGGGCGTTCTGGCAGCAGCCGGCCAATGCCCAGGCGCTGGCTGCGCCGCTGTGGGAAGACATCACCACGGTGATGGACATCGGCATCGTCATCGGTGCGCTGCTGGCTGCAGGCCTGGCCGGGCGCTTTGCGCCGAACCTGAACATCCCGTTGCGTTCGCTGGTGGCAGCGGTGATCGGCGGCCTCCTGCTCGGTTACGGCTCGCGCCTGGCCTATGGCTGCAACATCGGCGCCTACTTCAGTGGCATCGCTTCCGGCAGCCTGCACGGCTGGTTGTGGCTAGTGGCGGCGTTCGTCGGTAACGGCGTGGGCGTGCGCCTGCGGCCTTTCTTCTTCCCGGGCGAGCGCCGCGAGGCGAAGCTGACGGGATGCTGACAGCCCGCCCTGCGAGGCCGGCCGCGCTGCTCATTGGCGTGCTGCTGGCCTTTGCCTTGGGTGGTTGCCAGTCGCCGCAAGAGCGGCTTGGCGAGCTTGCCGACCAGCACCAGCAGCGCTTGCAAACGCTCGACAGTCAATCTTTCCCGTTATTGCTCGGCGCACCGGTCCAGGCGCCGGCAGCGGTGCGTATGCGCGTTTATCTGGAAGGCGACGGTCAGGCCTGGGTGACGCCGTCGCAGCCCAGCCTCGACCCCTCGCCGCGCGATCTGCTGGTGGCGCGCCTGGCGTTCTCCGACCCGACGCCCAGCCTGTACCTGGCGCGGCCCTGCCAGTTCGTCACTGCGCCGGGGTGCGCCACGAGCCTGTGGACAAGTCGGCGCTTCGGCAGTGACGTGCTGGGCAGCCTCGACGGCGCGCTCGATCTGATCAAGGCGCGCTACGGCAACCAGACGTTCGAACTGGTCGGCTATTCCGGCGGCGCCGCGCTGGCCCTGCTGCTGGCCGCGCGACGCGATGACGTCACCAGCGTGCAGACCCTCGCCGGCAACCTCAGCCCACGCTACTGGGTACAGCTGCGGCAGCTAAGCCCCCTTGAGGGTTCGCTGGAGCCGCTGGATTACCGCGAGCGGCTGCGCGCCGTTACCCAGCGGCACCTGGCCGGCGACGCGGATAGCGTGGTGCCGGCTGGCGTACTGCATCACTATCTGGATGGCCTCGGTGAAGCGCGCTGCGTGCAAACCGTCAGCCTGGCGCAGGTATCCCACCACACGGGCTGGGAGCAGGCCTGGGCGACCTGGCGTTCACAGCCGATAGCGTGCAACGACTGATTGTCTGGTTAGTGGCGCCGGGGCGCGCCGATCACCTGTGCGAATCCCTTTGCGCAACTGAATTGCCTGTTTTTTCCGGCCCTTTCGCGGCGAAGTTGTTATAGCCTTGCCGACCTGGCAACAATCGCCGCCGTTGCAATCGATTGATTCGCCTAAACATTTTGTTACGCCCTTGGGGCTGTGACAGACCATCCGACGTTGCACGGACGCATCTGCGTTCACTCGCTCGGCACCCCGGCTCCACCCGCCAGGGCGCCTTCCTGCCGGCCACGAGCCGCACTGGACAGAACAACAAGGACACCCGCCATGGATCTATTTCTCGCTGTGCTCACGGCCATCAGCAGTTTCATCTGGGGGCCGTTTCTGCTCATCCCCCTGTTGTTGCTGACCGGTCTGTACCTGACCATCCGCCTGCGTGGCATCCAGTTTCGCGTGCTCGGCCATGCCTTCTGGCTGGCCTTCGTCAAGCGCAAGGAAAAGGGCGACGTACCCGGTGACGTTTCCCACTACCAGGCCCTGGCCACCGCACTGGCGGCGACCATCGGCGTCGGCAACATCGCCGGGGTGGCCACGGCCATCGGCATCGGCGGCCCCGGCGCGTTGTTCTGGATGTGGATGACCGGCCTGGTCGGTATGGCCACCAAGTACTCGGAAGCCCTGCTGGGCGTGAAGTACCGAGTCACCGATGCCAAGGGCGAGCAAAGTGGCGGGCCGATGTATTACCTGACCCGAGGCGTGGGCGGCACTCTGGGCAAGACCCTGGGCATCGCCTTCGCGATCTTCGGTGCGATCGCTTCGTTCGGCATCGGCAACATGGTGCAGGCCAATACCGCCGCCCATCAGTTGCAGGACACCTGGGGCATTTCGCCAACGCTCAGCGGCCTGGTGCTGGCCATCGGCACCGCGGTGGTGATCATCGGCGGCATCAAGAGCATCGGCCGTTTCGCCGCCGGCGTGGTGCCGGTGATGATCGTGCTGTACATCATCAGCAACGTCGCCGTGCTGGTGGTGTTCGCCGATCGCCTGCCGGATGCCATCGCTCTGGTGTTCACCGATGCCTTCAGCGGTAGCGCGGCAGCCGGTGGTTTCCTTGGCTCGAGCATCATCCTGGCGGTGCAGATGGGCGTGGCCCGCGGCATCTTCTCCAACGAGTCGGGCCTGGGTACCGGCGCGATCGCGGCGGCTGCGGCGAAGACCGACAAGCCGGTGCGCCAGGCCATGGTGTCGATGACCCAGACCTTTCTCGACACCCTGGTGATGGTCACCTTTACCGCGCTGGCGATCATCGTCACCGGCGCCTGGACCCAGGAAGGCCTGAAAGGCGCGCCGATGACCGCCTGGGCGCTGGAACAGGGCCTGGGCGGCGGCTGGGGCATCTACACGGTGACCATCGGTGTGCTGGTCTATGCCTATACCACCATTCTCGGCTGGTCCTACTACGGCGAGCGCTGCATGGAGCGCCTGATGGGCCGCGTGGCGGTAATGCCGTACCGGCTGATCTTCTCGGCGGTGGTGTTCGTTGGCGCGGTGACCTCGCTGGAAGTGGTGTGGACCTTCTCCGACATCGCCAACGGCCTGATGGCGCTGCCCAACCTGATCGGCCTGTTGCTACTCTCCGGCGTCGTGGTCAAGGAAACCCGCGACTACATGAGCCGCAAGAACTGGAAGACCGAGGACTGACGACCCGTAGGGTGGATCACGCTTCATCGATCCACCGTTGCGCTGGATGTGAAAAACGACGTCCATCCTGCGAGGCTACGAACTCGCCAATGCAAACGCCCCGCTGGTCAGCGGGGCGTTTTCGTTCTGCGGCTCAAGATCACAAGCCGCAGACGCTGCCGTCGCTGCGCGGGTCGGCGGCGCCTTCCAGCAAGCCATCGGGGTGGCGCAGCAGGGCGCCGGCATGGCCCATGGTGTCGCTGAAGGCTTCGTCCAGCACGTCGACGACATGCCCAGCCTGGCGCAACCGCTCGACCAGCTCGGCCGGGAAGCGGCTCTCCAGCTTCAGCGTGGTGCTGACATCGCCCCAGGTGCGGCCCAGCAGCCAGCGCGGCGCACTGACCGCTGCCTGCAGGTCACTGCCCAGGCGGTAGCGGCTGAAGATCGCCGCCTGGGTCTGCGGCTGGCCTTCGCCGCCCATGGTGCCGTAGCTCAGGGTGCGGCCATCGTCGAACAGCGCCAGGGCCGGGTTGAGCGTGTGGAAGGGCTTGCGGCCCGGTTCCAGGGCCTGCAGCGCGGCGGGATCGAGGGAGAAACTGATGCCGCGGTTCTGCCAGGCCACACCGGTGGACGGCAGCACCACGCCGGAGCCGAACTCCCAGTACACGCTCTGGATGAAACTCACCGCGCGGCCTTCGGCATCGATGCAACCCATCCAGATGGTGTCGCCCGGCTGCGCCGGTTGCGGCCAGGCCAGCGCCTGTCGTGGATCGATCCTGTCGGCCAGACGCTGCAGGTTGGCGTCGGCCAGCAGGCTCTGCGGATTTTCCGGCACGCGGCAAGGGTCGGTCACCACGCGGTCGCGAATCAGAAACGCCTGCTTAGTCGATTCGACCAGCCCGTGCACATGGGCGAAACCTTCGGCCTGTTCGATGCCGAGCTTCTCGAAGATGCCAAGGATCAGCAGCGAAGCCAGGCCCTGGGTCGGCGGTGGCATGTTGTACAGGGTGGCATCGCCCAGCCGCACGCTCAGCGGTTCGACGACGCGGGCCCGGTAGCCCTGCAGGTCGGCCAGGCGCAGCGGGCTGCCCAGGCGCTCGAGGTCGGCGGCCATGCGCTCTGCCAGCTCGCCCCGGTAGAAGTCGTCCAGGCCGGCGTCGGCGAGGCGCTGCAGGGTGTCGGCCAGGGCCGGCTGACACAGCAGGTCGCCTTCGTGCGGTGGCTGGCCCTCGCGCAGATAGACCTCGGCAAAGCCCGGCACGTCGTGCAGCTCGGCCAGCTTGGCGCGGGTCAGGTGCGCCTGGCTACGGCTGACCACGATGCCGCGCCGGGCGTGGCCGATGGCATCGGCGAGCAGCTCGGGCAGCGCCCGCTGCGGCTGCCAATGGGCGGTGCGTACCAGGGCCTCGGCCCAGCCGCCGACGGTGCCCGCCACGGTCAGCGCAGCCAGTGGGCCGCGGCTGGGGATCTGCGTGTGGCCGGCGTAGAAATCGCGATCGGCCAGGGCTGCGCTGCTGCCGCAGGCATCGATGGCGATGGGCTGCTTGCCTGGTTCGTGGATCAGCCAGAAACCGTCGCCACCGATGGCATTCATGTGCGGATAGACCACCGCGATGGTGGCCGCCGCTGCGACCATCGCTTCCACGGCGCTGCCGCCAGCCTTGAGCACGTCGCGCCCGGCCTGGGCGGCGAGATGGTGGGGCGCAACGAACAGGCCGCCGGTGGCGTGGGTGCTCTTGAGCATGAGTGAGAGTTCCTTGTTGTAGTTGGGCTGCAGCGATCATAGCGTCCGCAGCCCTTGGAAGATCTACTACCAACCGATAGCGGCAGGCAGCCAGGTAGCCAGTTGTGGGAAACAGAACACCACGGCCACGGCGAGCATCTGCAGGAACACGTAAGGCAGGGCGCCGATATAGATGTCTTTCGTGCTGATCCCTGGTGGCGCCACGCCCTTGAGAAAGAACAGCGCCCAGCCAAAGGGCGGTGTGAGGAACGACATCTGCAGGTTCAGCGCCACCAGGATGCCCAGCCATACCAGGTCGGTATCGTAGGCGATGAACACCGGCAGGAACATCGGCAGGGCGATGTAGGAGATCTCGATCCATTCGAGAAAGAAGCCGAGCACGAACAGCACCGCCATGAGGAACAGAATCGCCCCCAGTTCGCCGCCTGGCAGCATGGTGAACAGATCGTGTACCAGCGCCTCGCCACCGAGGCCGCGGAAGGCCAGGGAGAACGGCTGCGAGCAGAGCAGGATCAGGAAGATCATCGCGCTGATGGTCAGGGTGCCGTGCAGGGTGGCCTTCAGCGTTGGCCAACTCAAGCGACCTGAAAGCGCCGCGATGAGCAACGCGCCGAGTGCGCCCATGGAGGCCGCTTCGGTAGGCGCCGCGACGCCGCCGATGATCGAGCCGAGCACCGCCATCACCAGCAGCAAAGGTGGCAGCACGCTGCGCGCCATGTCCTTGAGCAGTTGCTTGCGGCTGGTCAGGGCACGTTCCTCGGCGGGAATCGCCGGCACCCAGTCCGGGCGCAGCCAGCCGAGCAGTAGCATGTAGGCGACGTAGATCAACGCCAGCACCAGGCTGGGAATGAAGGCCGCAGCGAAGATCGACCCCACCGACTGGCCGAGGATATCGGCCAGCAGGATCAGCACCAGGCTCGGCGGGATGATCTGCCCGAGGGTGCCGGAGGCGCAGATGGTGCCGCAGGCTACGGTCTTGTTGTAGCCGCGACGCAGTAGGGTAGGCAGGGTCAGCAGGCCGATGGTCACCACGGTGGCACCGACGATACCGGTGGAGGCGCCAAGCAGCACGCCGACCAGAATGATCGCCAAGCCCATGCCGCCGTTCAGGCCGCCCATGGCGCGGCCAATCGTATCGAGCATGTCCTCGGCGACCCGGGATTTCTCCAGCATCACCCCCATGAAGGTGAACAAGGGTATCGCCAGCAGCGTGTAGTTGCTGACCACCCCGAACATGCGTGCCGGCAGCAGCGCGAAAAGCATCGGGCCGAAGCCGGCCATGCCGGCGACGAAACCCGAAACGGCCAGGGAAATGGCCACCGGCACACCTGCCATCATCATGGCGAAGAAGCCGAAGACCATGGCGATGGCCAACCATTCGTTGGGGCTCATGCGCGCACCTCCCGTGCGGGTGATGGCTGCAGCAGGGTGCACAGAGCCCGCAGGCTATCGGCTACACCCTGCAGGCCGAACAGGCCGAAGCCCAGCGGCAGGAAGGCCTTGACCAGGAAGCGATAGGGTAGGCCGCCCGGATCGGGTGAGCCTTCGCCCATGTTGTAGGATTGCAGGGTGTACTTGAGTGCCAGGTGAGCGATGTAGAAGCCGATTGCCGCCGTGGCGATGCCGCTGAACAGGTCGACCGCTGCTCTGGTCTTCACGCTGAATTTCTCGTAGAGAAAATCCACCCGCACGTCCTGGCGATGCTTGAGGGTGTAGGCGATGCCGAGCAGGGCGATGGGCGAAATCAGGTACCACTCCAGCTCCTGCAGCGCGACCGGGCTGAAGTCGAACAGGTAGCGCATCAGCACGTCGAACGACACCAGTAGGACCAGCAGCAATACACAGCCGCGTGCCAGCCTTCCCAGTGCCTCGACCAGCCCCTCGATTTGGGTGACGAGTGCCATCATGATTCGCCCATCCCGATTTCCATGAACGCCTTCTCGCCCACGGACGCCCAGGACACGTACTGCTTGCGGAAGGCGAAGAAGTGTTCGTAGATCTTCTTCGTCGCCGGGTCGCTCGCCGCCATGCTCGACAGGGTGTCGCGGGTGACTTCGTGCAGGCGCTTGATGACGTCGTCCGGCAGCGGCCGGGCGATCACGCCCTGGTTGCCCACCAGGTCCTGCATGGCTTCGGCGTTGACCGCATCGCACCACGACCAGCTGTCGACGTTGCAGGCCTGGGCGCAGAACCGCACGATGGCCTGCAGGTCGGCCGGCAGGCTGTCCCAGGCCTGCTGGTTGATGATCAGCTCGGTGACGTTGGTCGGCTCGTGCCAGCCAGTGGTGTAGTAATTCTTGGCCGCCTTGTGCAGGCCCATGCGGCGATCCTGGTAGGGGCCGACGAACTCGGCGGCGTCGATCACGCCCCGCTCCAGGGCTGGGAATATCTCGCCGCCGGGCAGCAGACGCACGGCCACGCCCAGTTCGCTGTAGACCTTGCCGGCTAGCCCTGCGATGCGCATCTTCAAACCTTTCAGGCTGTCGACGTTCTCCAGGGGCTGGCGGAACCAGCCGGTCATCTGCGTGCCGGTGTTGCCCATGGGCATCGGTACCAGGCCATGGGGTGCGTAGAGCTCTTCCCAAAGCTTGAGGCCACCGCCGTTGTACAGCCAGGCGTTCATGCCCTGGGTGTTCATGCCGAACGGCACGGCGGTGAAGAACTGCGCGGCAGGAATCTTGCCGGCCCAGAAGAAGGCGTTGGCGGCGTTCATTTCCACCATGCCGCTGGCCACCGCATCGAAGCCCTCCAGCGCCGGGATCAGCTCGCCGGCTGCGAAGTGCTGGATCTTCAGGCGGCCGCCGGACATTTCCTCGACGCGCTTGCAGAAGTCGGTCGGGCTACCCGGGCCCTGCACGTAGAAGGGTGAGCCCGGTGCATAAGCGTTGGTCATCTTCCAGTTGAAGGTCTTGCCGCTGACGGCAGCACTGGCCACGCCGCTGGCACCCAGTGCCAGGCCTGCGCCGGCTGCAAGGGCGCCGGCGCCGATGAAATTTCGTCGATTGAGGCTCATGGGATTCTCCTTTCACTGTGGCCATTGCGACGGGCGTTTGCCTGCCGGATGTAAAGTCGTTACCGAGAGCCTTCAGCAACAGCCATGCCAGGAGAAAATTATTTTAAGCCTATGATTTTAAATGGATTTAATGATTTTCTCGGTTTGCCTTCCAAAAGCCCGGCGCACACAAAACAAGCGTGGCGCAGGTTCGGGAGGTGACGAAACGGTAACCGCAGCAGGGAGTACTGAACATTTGTCAGGTCACGCCTGCTGTCCGGGTACGTTCCGTCGAGCAGGGCCTTGGTGAGCGTGCGAATGTCATTTGTGCACCAAAACGCATCGACGGCACGCTTTTGACGCAGTGCGCAGTGAGGTTACAGGCGTGCGCCGCCACGCCGATGCTTGACCCGGGTCATCAGCGCCTTGCAGTCCACCGTGAGGATCTCCGGGTGATTGAAGATGTGCTGGCGCACGAAAGCGTCGAAGGTTTCGTAACTGTCGGTCAGGGTGTGAATGTGCAGGCTTTTCAAGTCGCTCATGATGTACAGGCTCACCACTTCGCGGGTGGCCGATAGCCGTTCGGCGACCGCCTCTATGGCATGCGGCGCGACGGTGAGGTCGACGAAGGTGGAGATGCCCTTGCCGAGCTTTTCCGGGTTGACCACGGCGGTGAATTTCTCGATTACGCCGCTTTCCACCAAGGCCTGCACGCGGGTGCGGGCGTGGGCGCGAGAAATGTTCAGCTGGCGGGCGATGTCGGCGAACGAGGTGCGCGAATCCTTGATCAGGATGTTCAGCAGGGCGTTATCGAGTTTGTTCATGGCGCACTCTGTCGGTGGTTGAGGCCCACAGAGATGCGGATTGTGTGCCAGCCGGTGTTCAGAACAGTTTGCGGTACTGCTCGAACCCCGAGCGTTCGCCGATGCGCTCGTAAAGCAGTTTGGCCTTGGCGTTGGTTTCGTGGGTCAGCCAGTGCACCCGCGAGCAGCCGGCCTGGGCGGCCTCGGCGTAGACGTGTTCGATCAACTGGCGGCCGATGCCGTTGCCGCGCACGTCCTTGCCGATGAACAGGTCCTGCAAGTAGCAATAGTCGCCAGTGGTCCAGCAGGAGCGGTGGTAGATCCAGTGCACCAGGCCGATGGCTTCGCCGTCGCGCCAGGCCAGGGCGGCGAACATCGGTTCGCTCGGGTCGAGAAAGCGCTGCCAGGTCAGGTCGCTGGTCGCGGCGTCGATCTCGGTCATGTAGAAGCGCTGGTAGCCCTGCCAGAGTGGCAGCCAGGCAGCATGGTCGGCGGCGCTGACAGCGCGGATGTCCACGGGAATGCGAACGGTCATCGGCAGGTCTCCTGAAAGTCGGTCGAGGGTCATCCTGCGTGGTGACGCCGTTCACCGCAAGCGCCGTGGCTCAGCAGATGACCAGTTGCCCGTTCGGCCACTCACCGTCCCAGCCGCAGGGGATATGCCCGGCCTCGTAAACCTTGATCAGGCTGTCGAAGAACAGCGGCTGCAGGAGCACATCGCGGTAGGCGGCTTCCATCAGATAGGCGTGCAGGATCCATTGCAGGTCGGCGAGGGTGGCGTTATTGGCGAGGGCGACCGGTAATTTCTGCAACAGCGGCTGCAACGCCGTCTTGGCCTGGCCGGCCAGCTCGTTCCAGGCTTGATATTGTCCCGGATGCAGACGCGCCAGGCGCCCGGTGACGGCGTTGCGCGCCTCCAGCGTAGCGGCTTCCCAGGCGTCGCTGGCCAGCGATGAGCCAAGCTCGCCCTGGTCGATCTGGCGCACGCCGGCAAGCGACGCAGGTTTGCCGATATTAGCGAGCCAGTCGATGCGCAGCAGGCGCTCGATGGCGGCGGCGGGTATCTGCATGCTCATCGCCCGTTCAGGTAGGCCTTGCCATAGTGCCGCTCCAGGCGCGCCTGGATCAGCTCCAGGCCGATCGACAGTAGCCAGTAGATCACCGCCGCGGTGGTCAGCATCTCGATGTAGCGGTACGACGAGCGGCCGTAGGACTGGGCCAGGAACATCACTTCCCAGACGCCCATCACCGAGATCAGCGACGAGTCCTTGAGCATCGAGATGAACTGGCTGGTGGTCGGCGGAATGATGGTGCGCATCGCCTGGGGCAGGGTCACCCGCCAGAAGATCACCACCGGCTTGAGGCCCAGGGCCAGGGAGGCTTCGCGCTGGCCGGGCGGCACGCCGAGCAGGCCGGCGCGGAAGATTTCGCTCAAATAAGCACCGTAGTTCAGCGAAAGGGCGATGATCCCGGCTGTGACTGCGCCCGGCACCAGGCCCAGCTGCGGCAGGCCCAGGTAGATCAGCAGGATCTGGATCAGCAGTGGCGTACCGCGAAAGAACGAGGCGTAGAAGGTGGCGATGCCGAACGCCACGGCGCTTTTCGACAGGCGCGCCAGAGCGGTGACGAAGCCCAGCGCCAGGGACGCCCAGATCGAGCAGAAGCACAGGAACAGGGTCAGCGCCGCGCCCTGCAGAAAGCCGTTGGGCGCCAGACTGGTACCCAGCAGGTTGGGCAGCTTGTCGAGGATGATCGAGAACTTCAGGTCGAAGCTCAGGAAGAACGCCACGCACAGGGCGAACATGATCGCCCAGGTGACATACAGGCGGGTGCGAAAACCGAACAGGCGCTGCAGCAACGACTCGCCCGCCTGGGGCGGCGGGCGAGGGGTTTCAGGTGGAGGCGTCATTGGCTGATATCGGAACCGATCCACTTCTTGGAGATGGCTGCCAGGGTACCGTCCTGGCGCAGCTCTGCGAAGACGCTCTCGACCTTGGCGCGCCACTCGGCGTCGTCCTTCTCGATGGCCACGGCATTGGGTTCGGCGTACAGCGCGTCGCCCGCCAGCTTGAAGCGCTTGTCCTGATCGATGCGCGGCTGAGCGGTCACCAGGTTGGTGAGGATGGCGTCCAGGCGTACGCCGGCGCCCAGGGCGAGGTCATGGAATGCCACGGTGTCGTTGTCGTAGGGCGCGACCTGCACGGCGTCGAAGGGGTAGGTCAGTGGCTTGTCTTCGGCGCCTTCGATGATCAGATCCTTGTTCAAGTAACCCTCGTAGGAGGAGGCGCTGGTGACGCCGACCTTCAGGCCCGAGAGATCCTTGGCCGAGTGGATGCGCTCGTCGCTGGCGTTGACCACGATCACCGCCGGCGATGCGTAATAGGTCACCGGGAAGTCGAACACCTGGGCGCGTGCCTGGCTGGGCGTCATCGAGCAGATGCAGATGTCGTAGCGGCCGTTCCAGCGACCCGCGGCGATCACGTCCCAGGACGGCGTTTCCAGGCGCAGCCTGACGCCCAGCTTGTCGGCTACGGCCTTGGCGACATCGACGTCGAAGCCATCGAGCTGGTTCTGATCGTTCAGAAAGGAGAACGGTGGGTAGTTTTCCATCAGCACGTTGACCAGCTCGCCGTTCTTCTCGATACGGTCGAGGGTGGGGCCGGCCAGGGCCAGATTGCAGACGGAGGCGAGGGTCAGGCCGAGGGCGGCGAGCAGGGTGGTTTTCACGGAAATCCTTGGGCGCGAAAAAGGTTGTGAGCGGCAATTTCGGCGTATTAAATAGTTATAACTAGGTGCATCCAAATGAATTGAATGCATATCGATATGACTGGAGCTTATATGAGCGAGCGATCTCTGATTTTGCTGGATGGCGGCATGGGCCGGGAGCTGCAGCGCCGCGGCGCGCCGTTTCGCCAGCCGGAGTGGTCGGCCCTGGCCTTGACCGAGGCGCCGGAGCAGGTGGAGGCCGTGCACGCCGCCTATATCGCCAGCGGCAGCCAGGTGGTCACCAGCAACAGCTACGCCGTGGTGCCCTTTCATATCGGTGAACAGCGCTTCGCCGCCGAAGGCCGTGCCCTGGCCGAACGTGCCGGCCAACTGGCCCGCAGCGCGGCGGACAAGGCCGGCAACGGCGTACGCGTCGCCGGCTCGCTACCGCCGCTGTTCGGCTCGTATCGCCCGGACCTGTTCCAGCCCGAGCGCGTCACCGAGGTGCTGACGCCGCTGCTCGACGGCCTCGCCCCTCACGTCGACCTGTGGCTGGCGGAAACCCAGAGCGCCATCGCCGAAGCGCGCGCCATTCACGCCCACTTGCCCAAAGACGGCAAGCCGTTCTGGCTGTCGTTCACCCTGCGCGATGAAGACGTGGATGAAGTGCCGCGCCTGCGTTCCGGCGAGCCGGTGGCCGAGGCAGCCCGTGCGGCGGCCGAACTGGGCGTCGAGGTGCTGCTGTTCAACTGCAGCCAGCCGGAAGTGATCGGTGACGCCATCGACGCGGCGCGCGAAGTCTTCACCAGCCTCGGTGCGAACGTCGCGATCGGCGCCTATGCCAATGCCTTCCCGCCGCAACCCGAAGAAGCCACCGCCAACGACGGCCTCGACCCGCTGCGTGAAGACCTCGACCCGCCGGGCTACTTGCGCTGGGTCGCCGACTGGCGCGCCCGGGGCGCGAGCCACCTGGGCGGCTGCTGCGGCATCGGCCCGGAGCACATCGCGGTGTTGGCGCAGCGCCTCTGAACGTCGCTGTGCTTTGCGGATCAGTCTTGGCGTCTATAGCTGATTGACCCCGGCAGCCGCCGGGTCGGATTGCGAGCGTGTCCATGCAAGCGTTGCTGAATGAAATCCTCGACCAGGTTCGCCCACTGATCGCTCAGGGCAAGGTCGCCACTTATATTCCCGCTCTGGCCGATGTGGCGGTGGATCAGCTGGGCATCGCCGTCTACGGTAACGATGGCGAGCTATTCACGGCTGGCGATGCGCATACGCCGTTCTCCATCCAGAGCATCTCCAAGGTGTTCAGCCTGGTGCAGGCCATCCAGCATTCCGGCGAGAGCATCTGGGAACGTCTGGGCCACGAGCCGTCGGGCCAGCCGTTCAACTCCCTGCTGCAGCTGGAGCTGGAAAACGGCCGGCCGCGCAACCCCTTCATCAATGCCGGCGCCCTGGTGATCAGCGACATCAATCAGTCGCGCTTCGCGGCGCCGGCCCTGTCGATGCGCGATTTCGTGCGGCGCCTGTCGGGCAACGCCCATGTGGTGATCGACCGGCATATCGCCGAGTCCGAATACCAGCACCGCGCGCGCAACGCGGCCATGGCCTACCTGATGCAGTCCTTCGGCAATTTCCACAACGACGTCGAGACGGTGCTGCGCAATTACTTCAGCTACTGCGCGCTGAGCATGAGCTGTGTGGATCTGGTCAAGGCGTTCTGCTTCCTGGCTCGTGATGGGTTCTGCAAACACAGCGGCGAGCAGATTTTCAGCGCCCGGCAGACTCAGCAGGTCAATTCGATCATGGCCACCAGCGGGCTGTACGACGAAGCCGGCAACTTCGCCTACCGCGTTGGCCTGCCGGGCAAGAGCGGTGTGGGCGGCGGGATCGTCGCCATCGTGCCGGGGCAGTACACCATCTGCGTGTGGTCGCCGGGGCTCAACAAGGCGGGCAATTCCTTGGCGGGCATGGCGGCTTTGGAATTGCTCAGCGAGCGGATTGGCTGGTCGGTCTTCTAACGATCTGCTGCGCGTCGGCCCTGCGGCGTAAAAAACAGGCTGGATCGCCAGCCCGCTCGGAAAGCCGCTGGCGGCTAACGTGCTTCAGCGCGGCCCGGAGGGGAGCGAAGCGAGTAAGGCTCATGTACAAAAAGTACAGTCGCCCGCGACCCCGGCCGCTTGATTCGCTGCGCTCACCCTACGGGCCAGCCGTTGGCTGTTACCACGCTGCGCTGCGTTTCTCGCCTGTTTTTGTGGGGCCGCCTGGGCCTTGCAGTGCTCTAGCTCGCTAGATCGTTTGCAAGAGAGCAGTGGGCTGCCTGGGCGGCAGCCGCGCGGTTTACTGGGCGTCGCGGTAGGCTTTGCGCAGCATCATCAGGTCCTGGTCGGTGCAGGTGCCGGCCACCGGGGCGGTCAGGTCATAGCACGGGTGACGGAAGCCCATCGGCCAGTAGATGATGCTGTACGGCGGCCAGAAGATCGACACGACGCGAAAACGCGTGCTCAGCTTGCCTTCGGAGATTGGCTGGCCGGTGGTGGTGCTGGTCAAACGATAGGGCACGCCGCCGGCACGGTTCCAGAAGAACGGACGAATCTTGACCAGGCCCTGGGGATGTTGCTCGGCACGCTCGTTGATGGCAACGGTGCTGTTTTCCGGCAATTTGAAGAAGGCTTTGGTCGAGCAGCCGGTGATGGCCAGGGCGAGCAGAAGGAATACGCTGGAGCGAAGCAAAGGCATGGGACGTCCTTGTGGATGAGGTGAAAAGAAGCTGGCTTACCGTCAGCGGGGCGCGACTATACCGATTGGTCACGCCCTAATCCATGCGTTACTCCACACGTTCGCCACACAGGTCGAGGCTGAACAGTCGCTCCACTTCATCCTGCGCCAGGCCGGCACCGAGCAGGGCGAACAGTTTGCCCAGCGCCGCTTCGCGGGTCATGCCGCCTGCCGAGATCAGGCCCACCGAAGCCAACTGGCTGCCGGCGGCGTACACGCCGAACTCCACATGGCCGCGCGCGCATTGGCTGATTGCCGCCAGCACCACACCGCGCCCATGGGCCTCGCGCAGTACGTCGAGCAGCTCAGCGTTGTCCGACGGCCCGGTGCCGCTGCCGTAGCACTCCAGCAGCAAGCCCTGCACGCCGCTGTCCAGCAAGGCGCGCAGGTGGCTGGCGCGCAGGCCCGGCACCAGCGGTAGGGCGAGCAGGTTGACCGCCTGGCGGCTTTTGCGGAAGTCGATGTGCGCCGGCAAGTCGGCCAGGCGTTCGCCCTGGCGCAGGCGCGGCACCACCTGGAATGCATCGAAGGCGTCGCTGCTCAGCTTGCTGACCCGGGCGCCATGCATCAGTGCACCGTTGAAGTACAGATGCACACCCG
Source organism: Pseudomonas sp. PA1(2017) (assembly GCF_001945375.1). Taxonomy (NCBI): domain Bacteria; kingdom Pseudomonadati; phylum Pseudomonadota; class Gammaproteobacteria; order Pseudomonadales; family Pseudomonadaceae; genus Pseudomonas; species Pseudomonas sp. PA1(2017). Next base: position 681,671 of record NZ_MSXU01000001.1, on the reverse strand, counting down.
GTGCCACGCCTTCGTGCAACGCCTGCATGGCGCCGAACAGATTGGGCCAGGCATCGCTGTTCTCCGCCCCGGCCGGCAGCATCGAGCCGGTCAGTACTACCGGCACCGGCAGACCCAGCAGCAGGAAGCTCAGGGCCGCAGCGCTGTAAGCCAGGGTGTCGGTGCCGTGCAGCACCAGCACGCCGTCGCAGCCGTCCTGCTCGACGCCCTGGCGGATCGCCGCGACCATCGCCAGCCAGTTGGCCTGGGTCATGTTGGCGCTGTCGATCAGCGGCAGCAGTTCGCGAAATACCCACGTCGGTACCTGCCCGCGCTGCTCGGTTTGCTGTGCGCGCAGGCGTGCCTCGAAGCCGGAGGCGGGGGCCAGGCCGCTGGCGCTGGCCTGCATGCCAATGGTGCCGCCGGTATACAGCACGAGGAGTTTTTGTACGGCAGGCATGCCTTTTTCCTTATTGTAAGAATGGGTATGCAAAGCGGCAGGATACATCCGATCGCCACTCGTGAAAGACCTGGGAGGCAATCTCCAGGCCAAGCCGATCCCGGCTCGCTCGTCATCGAGCAAGGGCATCGGCAGGAAAGGGAAAGCCGCCAGAGAGCGGCAGGATCGGATGGCGCACGGCGCGCCATCCGATCAGGCGGTGCGACTCAGCGCTGAGTCGACAGCAGTTCCGGTGCGCTCTGCGGTTGAGCGTCAGCGGCTGGCTTGGCGGCTGGCCAGGAGGCGCGATCCAGGTCGAGGTCAGCGAACTTGGAACCGTCGAACACCGGCTGGTCGATGCCTGCCTTGCGCTGCTCGTCGTAGTCCTTCATGACGCGCAGGCCCACTTTGATCAGCATGGCCAGGGCGGTCAGGTTGACGAACGCCAGGCAGGTCATGGTGATGTCGGCGAAGGCGAACACGGTGCCCAGGTTCTGCATCGAACCCCAGCAGATCAGCGCCAGCACCAGGCCACGGTAGCCAAGCAGGGCGACCTTGCTGCGACCGACCAGGAACTGCAGGGCGTTCTCGCCGAGGTAGTAGTTGTAGAGGATGCAGGTGAACACGAACAGGCTCAGCGCGACGCTGATGAACGTGCGGCCCCAATCACCAACTACCGCAGCCAGGGAGTTCTGGGTCAGGACGATGCCGTCACCTTCGAAGCCCGGGGTGTAGAAGCCCGACAGCAGGATCAGCAGCGCGGTACAGGTGCAGATCACGAAGGTGTCGAGGAACACGCTGAACGCCTGAACCACGCCCTGTGCCGCCGGGTGCTTCACCGAGGCCACGGCAGCCACGTTCGGGGCACTGCCCAGACCGGCTTCGTTGGCGAATACGCCGCGCTTCACGCCCATGACGATGGCGCTGCCCAGCAGGCCGGCGAAGGCTGGCTCGAGGCCGAAGGCGCTCTTGACGATGGTGGCCAGCATGGCCGGTACGTGCTCGATCTGGATGGCGATGACGTAGATGGTCACGGCGATGTAGATCAGGGTCTTGATCGGAACCAGCAGGTCCGAGACCGAGGCGATGCGCTTGATGCCGCCAATGAACACCAGGCCCAGCAGTACGGCCAGGGCGATGCCGCTGTACTGAACCGGGATGTCGAAGGCGTTCTGCAGCGAGTGGGTCACGGTGTACGACTGCAGGCCGTTGAAGGCGAAACCGTAGGTGACCAGCAGCAGTACGGCGAAGGTCATCGCCATCCAGCGCAGTTTCAGGCCGTGCTGGATGTAGTAGGCCGGGCCGCCGCGGTACAGGCCATCGCCGTCGCTGCGCTTGTAGACCTGAGCCAGGGTACATTCGAAGAAGCTGCTGGACATGCCGACCAGCGCGGTCACCCACATCCAGAACACGGCGCCCGGGCCGCCAAGGGTCACGGCGATGCCGACACCGGCGATGTTACCCGCGCCGACACGGCCGGCGAGGCTGAGCATCAGGGCCTGGAACGAGCTGAGCTGGCCGCCACTGCTGCGCAGCGATTCCTTGAATACGCTGAACATGTGGACGAAATGACGGAACTGGACGAAACGCGAACGCAGGGTGAAGTAGCTACCCAGGCCGACGATAAGCACGATCAACACTTTCCCGGAAAGGAAGTCGTTCAGTACTTCGAGCATGATGAGAATCCTCGATTCTTATTGTGATTGTTCGCAGGCGAACGCTGACGCGAGATGCGGTGGCTAATGTTTGAGCAAGGTGGCCCGGGGGACAATTTCGCGGGTCGATCCTAAGTGACGCGACCTGATGCTATAATCACGTCACTCGCATCATCTGAGCCCATCATGTCCAGTCACCTCGGTGAGAATCTTCGGCTGCTCTGCAGCCACTACCGATCCATTGCGGAGGTGTGCCGCAAGGTCGGCATCAACCGTGCCCAGTTCAACAAGTATCTTGCCGGAGAGAGCCAGCCGACGGCCTATAACCTCAAGCGCATTGGGGATTTCTTCGGCGTCGAGGGTTACGAACTGGGCTTGCCCGGCGAGCAGTTCGCGCGGCTGATCGGCGCCCGTGGCACGCAGATCGGCGCACCGGCCGAGCGAGATCCGTTACACGCGTTGTTACAGCCGTTGCGTGAAAGCTCCGGTGACCTGTCACGTTACTGCGGTTACTACTTCGAATACGCCAACTGCATGTCGGTGCCGGGCACCATCCTGCTGTCGCTGGTACACGTGCGCGAGGAGGGCGGCAACTTCCTGTTCGAGCGCCAGGAGCGCCAGGTGACGTCTACCGGCGGGCTGGCCGACGACTCGGCGCGCTGCCGCTACCTGGGTGCCGCCTTCCAGCTGCAGGACCGACTTTTCCTCATTGACTACGAGTCGCTGACCGTCAACGAGATGAGCCAGACCATCCTCATCCCCAGCTTCAAGAGCCGCATCACCCGCCTCAATGGCCTGAAGACCGGCGTGTCCAGCGGTGACCGCCGCACGCCGGCCTGCACCCGAGTGGTGTGGGAATTCCTGGGTACCGAGATCAACCGCATCAGCACCTACCGCCAGGTGATGCTCTACCAGCCGGACGATCCGCGCATCGACGAAGATATCCGCCAACGCCTGGCCCACGCGCCGGTGCGTGATGGGTTGTTCGAGGTGGAGTGAGTAGCGATGGCGACGTGTCGAGCGGCCGCTTTGGCTATTTGGTGTTTCTCATGCCACAAAATTTAGCAGGCGACACAAATCGCCCCTTCAGGAGGCCGAACGGAATCGTTGTGGAGAGGGTTGAGCGGCATGGACGCCGCGAGAGCCGCGATGGGCCAGGGATGGCCCTTCGCGGCGTGCCCTCGGAGCAATGATGGAGTGAGGGAACCCCAGCGAAGCTGGGGCCGTATGTCGGGGCTAGACCTTTTGGTTTCTTTTGGGGCGATGCCAAAAGAAACCCGCTCGACAGAGCGGAACCGAACGTATGAGCAACGCGATAAAGTTGGCAAACCACAGCTCACGCCTCGCGCATGGAGCGTAAAGAGCTCGCGGCTAAAGCCGCTCCTACAAAAGCGGCAGCGCCCGATATCCGCTCCTGCTTTATCTGCAAAGGCGTGCACGGGCAGTCGCGATCAGCACAACTCCGGATGCTTGCTGCAGGTGCCGTAGCCTTCGCTCTTCATTTGGTCCAGCGCCTGTTGCAGGCGGGTGACCACTTCGTCCGGCGTTTCCAGGTTGAGCGCCAGGTACATGTCCGAGCGATCGATGATCAGCACCGTGCGCAGCCCGCTCACGCCGGCCTGGTTGGCATGGTAGCGCCATACCGGATCGGTGGTGGCCCACAGGTCGATCTTGCCGCTGGTGAGCTTGGCGATGTTCTCCTGGTCGCGCAGCGCGTTGGTCGGCTGCAGGCCGGCGCGCTCCATGGCCTGACTGACCGCACCGTCCTTGTAGCTGCCGATGCGGTACTGGCGAACCTGGTCGAGGTTCGCCAGGTTGGTGATCTTCGCGTCGGCTGCCACCAGTACGCCTTCGACCTTGGCGATCGGGCCGACCCACTTGAACAGCGGCCGGCGCGCCTCGCTCATGGAGGTGGAAAACAGCCCATAGTTGGCGTGGGCCAGGGTGTCGTCGTACACGCGGCTCCATGGGAAGCGCAGGGTCATGGTGTAGTCGATGCCGGCACGCTTGAACATCTCGCGCACGATGGTGGTGCTGACGCCCTGGATATTGGCGTCACGCGCGAAGTTCTTGTTCTGCTCGGCCATGTTGAACGGCGGGAAGTTTTCGGTCTGCAGAACCACCTTGTAGTCCGGTGGCAGCGCCGCCTGGGTGGGCAGGGCGAAGAGGCTGGAAACGGCAAGCAGGCCGGCAAACCATGCGGCATTGACTCTCATTGGAACGACTCCTTGTTAGGCCGCAGCCCTTTTAGCGTGCCGCCGCGTAAACGGCAACGAGTCGTTGCCAGCAGAGCCCCAGACTGTGAACCGGTCTGGGGCTTTCGACCGACAGCGGCGTTCGCCGTCGTAACGGAGAACGTCAGGCGAGCCGTCGAGGTGCGGCGATCAGCACAGCTCCGGGTGCTTGTTGCAGGTGCCGTAGCCCTCGGTCTTCATCTGGTCCAGCGCCTGTTGCAGGCGCGAGACGACTTCGTCCGGCGTATCGAGGTTGAGCGCCAGGTAGAGGTCGGCGCGGTCGAAGGTCAGCACGTTGCGCAGGCCGGTGACGCCCGCCTGGCGTGCCTGAAAGCGCCAGACCGGATCGGTGGTGCCCCACAGGTCGATCTTGCCACCGGTGAGCTTGGCGATGTTTTCCTGGTCACGCAGTGCGTTGTTCGGCTCCAGCCCGGCCTTCTCCAGGGCCTGGGCCGCGGCGCTGTCCTTGTAGCTGCCGATGCGGTACTGGCGCGCCTGCTCGAGGCTGGTCAGGTTGGGGATGTTGGAGCCGGGGGCGGCGAGCAGCACGCGCTCGACCTTGGCGATTGGGCCGACCCACTTGAACAGTGGGCGACGCGCCTCGTTCATCGAGGTGGAGAACAGGCCGTGATTGGCATTGGCCAGGGTGGCGTCGTAGACCCGGCTCCACGGGAAGCGCAGGGTCAGGGTGTAGTCGATGCCGGCGCGTTTGAACATCTCGCGCACGATGGTGGTGCTGACGCCCTGGATGTTGGCGTCGCGGGCGAAGTTCTTGTCGTTGTCCGCCATGTTGAATGGCGGAAAGTTTTCCGTTTGTAACACGACCTGGTAGCCGGCCGGCAATTCGGCCTGGGCGGGGAGTGCGACAGCACCTGAAAGGGACAGCAGGCACAGCAGCCACGCGGTTTTGACGGTCATGGGGCGACTTCTCTTTATTAGTACTGCCGCCCTTTTAGCCTGCGCGCGGGCAAACGGCAATCGGTCCTGAACAAAGCGAAGCCCCGTACCGCTGAACGGTACGGGGCTTCGGGTCTGGCAACGCTTAGCGCTGCTGCTCGACGGCCTCTTTGACTGGTGGGGTCAGGGGCTTGAGCTGGTGCGGAGCGATCATGTTTTCCGGGCGCAGGATCTCGGCCAGGGTGCTGTCGTCCAGCAGCTGCTCTTCACGTACCAGCTCCAGCACGCCGCGGCCGCTGACCAGGGCTTCCTTGGCGATACGGGTGGAGTTCTCGTAGCCGATGTACGGGTTCAGCGCGGTGATCAGGCCGATGGAGTTTTCCATCAGTGCGCGGCAGTGGGCTTCGTTGGCGGTGATGCCGTTGATGCAGTGCTCGCGCAGCATGTCCATGGCGCGCTGCAGCAGGCGGATCGAGTCGAAGATCTTGTAGGCGATCAGCGGCTCCATCACGTTCAACTGCAGCTGGCCGCCCTCGGCTGCCATGGTCAACGCCAGGTCGTTGCCGATGATTTCGAAGGCCACCTGGTTGACCGCTTCCGGGATCACCGGGTTGACCTTGCCCGGCATGATCGAGCTGCCCGGCTGGCGCGCCGGCAGGTTGATCTCGTTGATGCCGGTGCGCGGGCCGCTGGACAGCAGGCGCAGGTCGTTGCAGATCTTCGACAGCTTGACCGCGGTGCGCTTGAGCATGCCGGAGAACAGCACGAAGGCGCCCATGTCCGAAGTGGCTTCGATCAGGTCGGCAGCCGGCACCAGCGGCTGGCCGCTGATCAGCGCCAGGCGCTGCACCGCCAGGTGCTGGTAGCCCGGGTCGGCGTTGATGCCGGTACCGATGGCGGTGCCGCCCAGGTTCACTTCGGTCAGCAGCTCTGGCGCCAGGCTGCGCAGGCGCGCCAAGTCTTCACCGAGGGTGGTGGCGAAGGCGCGGAATTCCTGGCCGAGGGTCATCGGCACGGCGTCTTGCAGCTGAGTGCGGCCCATCTTCAGTACATGGGCGAATTCCTCACCCTTGGCAGCGAACGACTGGATCAGGCTATCGAGGCTGGCCAGCAGGGTGTCGTGGCCAAGCAGCAGGCCCAGGCGGATGGCGGTCGGGTAGGCGTCGTTGGTCGACTGCGCCATGTTGACGTCGTTGTTCGGGTGCAGGTGCTTGTATTCACCCTTGGCATGGCCCATGGCTTCCAGGGCGATGTTGGCGATCACCTCGTTGGCGTTCATGTTGGTCGAGGTGCCGGCACCGCCCTGAATCATGTCCACCACGAACTGCTCGTGGAAATCGCCGCGGATGATGCGTGCGCAGGCTTCGCTGATCGCCGCGTGCTTCTCGGCCGGCAGGTGGCCCAGCTCACGGTTGGCGTCGGCGGCGGCCTGCTTGACCATGGCCAGGGCTACGACCAGTTTCGGGTAGTGGGCCAGGGGCACGCCGGACAGGCGGAAGTTGTTCAGCGCACGCAGGGTCTGGATGCCATAGTAGGCTTCTGCCGGGACTTCGAGAGTACCGAGCAGGTCTTTTTCGACGCGGAACGATGCAGCAGCGGACATGATGTCTCGATTCTCTTGGTAAGGCGGAAGATACCGCGATAGGCCAAAGAATAAGGCTTTCCGGCAGTGAGCGGCCAATGCTGTTGTTTGCTGGGGTATGCATAATCGGCATAATGCGGTCGTGACCAATTCTTTGCACCAAACGTGTGCATCGCGCTGCGCGAGTCGAGGACGCCCATGAATCTGGAAACCAAATGGCTGGAAGACTTCGTCACCCTGGCCGCCACGCGCAGCTTTTCCGCCGCGGCGCAAAAGCGCTTCGTGACCCAGCCGGCCTTCAGCCGGCGCATCCAGAGCCTGGAGGCAGCGCTTGGCCTGACCCTGGTCAACCGCTCCCGCACGCCGATCGAGCTGACCGAGTCGGGCCAGTTGTTCCTGCTCACGGCGCGCAGCATGGTCGAGCAGCTCGGCGAAGTGGTGCGTCACCTGCATCACCTGGAAGGGCAGCAGGGCGAGGCGCTGCAGATCGCCGCTGCCCATTCCCTGGTGTTCGGTTTCTTCCCGGAATGGATCGCCCGCCTGCGCCGTGACGGCCTGCCGCTGACCACCCGACTTGTGGCGACCAACGTCGGCGAGGCGGTGCACTCGCTGCGTGAAGGTACCTGCGACCTGATTCTCGCCTACCACGATCAGGACGCCGCCGTGCAACTGGCCCCCGATCTGTTCCCATCGCTGCCTCTGGGCGTCAGCGAGATGCTACCGGTGTGCGCCGTGGACGAGCAGGACGCGCCACTGTTCGATCTGGACGCCGGGCAGAGCGTGCCGCTGCTGGCCTATAGCGCCGGCACCTACCTGGGCCGGTCGGTGAACCTGCTATTGCGTCAGCGCGCTCTGCGCTCGACCACCGTGCACGAAACGGCCATGGCCGACAGCCTCAAGGCCATGGCCCTGCAGGGTTTGGGCGTGGCCTGGGTGCCACGCCTGTCGATGAACGCCGAGCTGGCGCGTGGCGAGCTGGTGGTGTGCGGCAAGGAGCATTGGCACATCCCGCTGGAGATTCGCCTGTACCGCTGGAGCATGTCGCGCAAGGCGGCGGTGCGCCTGTTGTGGTGCAAGCTGGAAGGGGGCGTGGGGCGCGACGAAAGCTAGAGCGGCGGGATCAACCATCTCTTGTTCCCACAGTCCCTGGATACACAATCGTGATTCGAACAGCCGCGCCACCGCTCGGCTTACGTGTTATCCCAGCCCGTACTTCTTCACCTTATCGAACAGCGTGGTCTTGGCCATGCCGAGGGCCTGGGCGGCCTGGCTGAGGTTGCCGGCGTGCTGTTCGAGGGCGTCGACCAGCAGGTTGCGTTCGAAGGCTTCCACGGCCTCGGCGAAGGTGGCGGCATTGCCTTCGTTGGCGCCGCTCTTCTTGAAGGCCGGCAGGCCGAGGGCGAAGCGCTCGGCGACGTTGCGCAGCTCGCGCACGTTGCCGGGCCAGTCGTGGGCCATCAGGGCCGCCAGGGTGTGCCGATCCAGCTCCGGCGCAGCGCGGTCGAAGCGCAGGGCCGAGAGCTGCAGGAAGTGTTCGAACAGCAGGGCGATATCCTCGCGGCGCTCGCGCAGCGGCGGCAGTTCGAGGGTCACCACGTTGAGCCGGTAGTACAGGTCGCTGCGAAACTGTCCGCTCTTGCCGGCCTCGTCGAGGTCGGTCTTGGTGGCGGCGATCACCCGGCAATCAACGGCGACCGGCTGATTGGAGCCCAGACGCTCCAGGCTGTGCTCCTGCAGTACGCGCAACAGCTTGATCTGCAGGTTGAGCGGCATGCTTTCGACTTCGTCGAGAAACAGACTGCCGCCGTTGGCGTGCTCGATCTTGCCGATGCGCCGCTTGCCGGCGCCGGTGAAGGCGTGGGCTTCGTGACCGAAGATTTCGCTCTCGAACAGGTTCTCCGGCAGGCCGCCGCAGTTGAGCGCCACGAAGGCCTTGCTCTGCCGGCGGCTGAAATCGTGCAGGCAGCGCGCGACCAGCTCCTTGCCGGTACCGGTTTCGCCTTCTATCAGCACGTTGGCCGAGGTGTCGGCGACATTGGCGATCAGTTCGCGCAACTGCTGCATTGCCGGCGAACGGCCGATCAGGCGGTGTTCCAGGGCCTGCTTGCCGGCCAGTTGGCGGCGCAGCGACGATACCTCGCGGGCCAGGCTGCGCTGCTCCAGGGCGCGACGGGCGACGTCGACCAAGTGCTCTGGCGAAAAGGGTTTTTCCATGAAGTCATAGGCGCCATCGCGCATGGCGCCGACCGCCATGCCGATGTCGCCGTGGCCGGTGATCAGCACCACCGGCAGACTGGGATCGCGGCGTTTGAGTTCGCCGAGCAGTTGCAGGCCGTCCATGCCGGGCAGGCGGATATCGCTGATGACGATGCCGGCGAAGTCCGCGTCGATGCGCTGCAGGGCTTCTTCGGCGCTGCCCACGCCTTCGCAGGGGATGTCTTCGAGGGCCAGGGCCTGTTGGCAGCCGAGCAACACGTGGGGATCGTCCTCGACGATCAGCACGGTGAGGTCATCATTCATCGGGTGTCTCCATGACAGCGGCAACCTGCGGCAGGTTGAGTTCGAAGGCGGTGCCGCCTTGGGGCGGATGGTCGGCGCTGAGGCTGCCGCCGGCGGCTGCGGCGAGGCTGGCGGACAGCGTAAGGCCGAGCCCGAGGCCCTGCTCGCCGGGCTTGGTGGTGAAGAAGGGTTCGAACAGGTGGGTGCGGTCTTCGGGGGCGATGCCGGGGCCGTTGTCGACCACGCGCAGGCGATAGCGCTCGCCCTCGGTACCGCCCTGCAGCCACAGTTGGCGATCGGCCTGGGCGCTCATCGCATCGGCGGCGTTGGCGATCAGGTTGACCAGGATCTGCTCCAGGCGGGTCTGGTTGATTGCCAGCCGGGCGTCGGTGAACTGGTGGTGAATGTTCAGCGGCGTACGTTCCAGGCGTGGCTGCACGACTTGCAACGCAGCGTCCACGGCCTTGGCCAGGCTGGCTTCGCCGCCATCGTTGGAGCGGCGGGCGAAGGCGCGCAGGCTGCCGGTTATCTTACCCATGCGGTCGACCAGCTCGTTGATGGTCTGCAGGTTGGTGGTGGCCACGTCATAGGCGCCGCGGGACAGGAAGCGCACGGTGTTGCCGGACAGCGTGCGCAGCGCCGCCAGCGGCTGGTTGAGCTCGTGGGCGATGCTGGTGGACATCTGCCCGATGACCGCCAGCTTGCCGGCCTGCACCAGTTCGTCCTGGGCCAGGCGCAGGGTTTGCTCGGCCTGGCGGCGCTCGCGGATCTGCGCCTTGAGGCGGTCGTTGCTGGCGCGCAGGTCGGCGGTGCGCTCGGTGATCTTGCGCTCCAGCTCGCTGTTGGCCAACTGCAGGGCTTCGCGGGCGGCCAGGCGGGTGGCGATCACCTTGCGGCGCTCGTTCCAGGCGATCAGCAGGAAGGCCAGCAGGGCGAAGGCGGCGGCGGCCAGCATGCCGTGGCTGACGGCCTCACGGCGCAAGTCCTGTAGCGGGCTGAGCAGGGTGAGGTGCCACGGCGTGTCTTCCAGGGGGCGGCTCTGGGCGAGGTATTGGGTCACCTCACTGGCATTCTGCCCATTGTGGCCCGCGAAGCTGACCTGTTCGACGCCGTCGGCCAGCGGCTTGCGCGCCTGTGGGATCAGCTCGTCGAGCGACGACCAGTGGTACTGCAGGCTGCGCGCCAGGCGCTCCTTGGTCTCGGCGTTGAGTGGGCGCACCGCCTTGAGCCGGCGCATCGGATCGCTGGAGAGGATGATGATGCCGTTCTCGTCGCTGACGTAGGCTTCCAGGCGCGCCCGTTGCCAGCGCTGCTCCAGCGGGTCGAGGCGCACCTTGACCACCGCTACGCCGATGATCCGACCGTTGGCCTTGAGCCCGTGGGACAGGTAATAGCCGGGCTCACCGGTGGTACTGCCGATGCCGTAGAAACGACCTTGCTCGCCCTGCAGGGCGTCATGGAAATAGGCGCGAAAGGACAGGTCCTCGCCCAGGTAGCTGTCCGCCTGGCGCCAATTGCTGGTAGCCAGCACCCGGCCGTCGGTGTCCATCACGTAGATGGCCATGCTGCCACTGCGTCGGTTGAGGCCTTCGAGGTAATCGTTGACGCGCTGGCGACGGTAGGCGTCGGGAGTCAGCAGCAGGCGACTGACGTTGGATTCGAGCTCCAGCAGGCTGGGCAGGTAGGTGTATTTGTTGATCTCGCTTTCCACCGCCCGGGCATTGAGCTCGAGCTGGCGCTCGCCGCTTTCGACCAGGCTTCGGATACCGGACTTCTCGCTGAGGTAGTAGCCGGCGTAGCCGCAGGCAGCTACCAGTACCAGCATCAGCAGGGTCAGCGACAGGTGGCGAACGTAGCGCGGTTTGGCGGCCAAGACGGGCGGCACCCCAGAGGGACTGATGGACGCGCATTGCATCACAGTCACCGTGACCGGGCCAGCCCGCCTGGAGGCGGGGAAGGCGGGTCACCGCCGCAGGTGCAGCGGTGCCGTGGGGGGCGAGTCATGACATCGGCTCAGTGTTCAACCACTAGACCGACGCCGCGCCCGCGCGGATCGGAGGCGGTTTCCAGGCGGCGCCCGTCGACGCGGATGGCCTGGATGTCCCCCATGTTCCAGCCCTGATCCTCGAGCACGTAACCCATGGCCTTGAGCTCGTCGGCGACTTTGCCGGTGAGCGGCGCGTAGGCGTCGTAGTAAATCGTGTCCTTGGGTAGCAACTGGTGGTGAACGCGCTGGGCGGCGACGGCCTTTTCCAGAGGCAGCTTGAAATCGTAGACGTTGTTGAGCACCTGGAAGATCGACGTGAAGATCCGCGAGCCGCCGGGCGTGCCCAGCACCAGGCTGACCTTGCCGTCGCGGGTGACGATGCTCGGGCTCATCGAAGACAGCATGCGCTTGCCCGGCTCGATGGCGTTGGCATCGCTGCCTACCACGCCAAAGGCGTTGGCCACGCCGGGCTTGGCGCTGAAGTCGTCCATCTCGTCGTTGAGCAGGAAGCCGGCGCCTTCGACCACCACGCCACTGCCGAAGTCCCAGTTCAGGGTATAGGTGTTGCTGACCGCGTTGCCATCGGCGTCGACGATGGAGAAGTGCGTGGTCTGGTGCGGCTCCAGGCCGGGGCGCACTTGCTCGGTCGGCGAAATGGCGGTCGGGTTGACTTCGCTCGCGCGGCGTTCGAGGTACTGCGCATCGATCAGCTTGTCGACCGGCACGTCGGAGAAGTCCGGGTCGCCCAAGTAGTCGGCGCGGTCGGCGAACACCCGTTTTTCGATCTCGGCCAGGAGATGGATGTAGCGCGCGGAGTTCAGCTCGACGCCTTTGAAGTCAGCGGCGCGCTGCTCCTTGATGCCGATCAGCTGGGCCAGGGCGATGCCGCCGGAGCTGGGCAGAGGCGCGGTGTAGAGGGTGTTGCCTTGCCAGTCGACGCGAATCGGCTCGCGCCATTTGGCCCGGTAGTCGGCCAGGTCCTGCTTGGTGATCAGCCCATCGTCACGTTGCATCTGGGCGACCAGCAGGTCGGCGGTCTTGCCCTTGTAGAACTCGTCGGGGCCGTTGGCAGCGATGCGCTCCAGGGTCTTGGCCATCTCCGGCTGTTTGAACGGCTTGCCGGGCTGCATGTTGCCGAAGTAGTCACTAAAATTGGTGTGTTCGTTGAACAGGCCCAGGGCGTCTTCGCGGTACTGGAACTGCTTGTCGGCGATGGTGAAACCATTCTGCGCGTAGCCGATGGCTGGGGTAATCAGCTCGCTCCAGGGCAGTTTGCCAAAGCGCTTGTGCGCCTCCCACAGGCCCATCACCGTGCCGGGTACGCCAGCGGCCTTGGCGCCGACGAGGCTGAGGTTCTCGATCACCTCGCCCTTGTCGTCGAGGTACATGGTCTTGGTCGCCGCCCTGGGCGCGGTTTCCCGATAGTCGAGGAAGTACGGCTTGCCATCCATGAACAGGGTCATGAAACCACCACCGCCGATATTGCCGGCTTCGGGGTAGGTGATGGCCAGGGTGAAGGCGGTGGCGACGGCGGCGTCTACCGCATTGCCACCGTCCTTGAGCACCTGGGCGGCCACCTTGGCTGCGTACTGGTCGGGTGCGGCTACCGCGCCGCCGTCCAGGCTGGCGGCCAATACGGCATTGCTGCTGACGGCGAAAGCGACGCTGAGGGTGAGGGTCTTGGCGTGCAGAAGGCGCATGATGGGGTCTCGATTTAATTGTACTTGTCGAGGTTGGCCCGCCATCACAGCGATGGCGGGCCGGGTGCGTCAGTGCTGGAGGATCTTGGCGAGGAACTGCTGGGCCCGCTCGGAGCGTGCACTGATGTCGCCGAAGAACTCTTCCTTGGGGCAGTCTTCGACGATCTTGCCGGCATCCATGAAGATCACCCGGTCGGCGACCTTGCGGGCGAAACCCATCTCGTGGGTCACGCACATCATGGTCATGCCTTCGTGGGCCAACTGCACCATCACGTCGAGCACCTCGTTGACCATTTCCGGGTCGAGCGCCGAGGTCGGTTCGTCGAACAGCATCACCACCGGATCCATCGCCAGGGCGCGGGCGATCGCCACCCGCTGCTGCTGGCCGCCGGAGAGTTGGCCCGGGTGCTTGTGGGCGTGCTCCTTGAGGCCGACGCGGTCAAGCAGGGCCAGGCCCTTCTGGGTAGCTTCTTCCTTGCTGCGGCCCAGCACCTTGATCTGCGCGATGGTCAGGTTCTCGGTGATGGTCAGGTGCGGGAACAGCTCGAAGTGCTGGAACACCATGCCGACGCGCGAGCGCAGTTTCGGCAGGTTGGTCTTCTTGTCGGCGATGGAGGTACCGTCGACCACGATGTCGCCCTTCTGGAAGGGCTCCAGCGCATTGACGCATTTGATCAGGGTCGACTTGCCCGAGCCGGACGGTCCGCAGACCACGACCACTTCGCCTTTCTTGACGTCCGTGGTGCAGTCGGTCAGCACCTGGAAGTCCCCATACCACTTGTTGACGTTCTTGATGGAAATCATACGGCTAACCTTTTTTGCAGGAGCTTGACCAGCTGCGAGGCAGCGAAGCTGATGGTGAAGTAGACCAGGCCGGCGAAGATCAGGAATTCATGGGGCTGCCCCAGAATGTCGCCACGGGAGCGGGCGGCATTGAGGAAGTCCATCAGGCCGACGGTGTAGACCAGCGAGGTGTCCTGGAACAGGATGATGCTCTGCTGCAGCAGCAGCGGGGTCATCTTGCGAAACGCCTGGGGCAGGATGATCAGCCGCATGGTCTGGCCGTAGCTCATGCCCAGTGCCTGGGCAGCGCCCATCTGGCCCTTGGGAATGGACTGGATACCGGCGCGCACGATTTCGCAGAAGTACGCCGCCTCGAACATGATGAACGCCACCAGGCAGGACGCGAACGCGCCCACCGGCGTGTCTTCACCGGTGATCCAGCGCAGGATGAACGGCACCGCGAAGTAGAACCAGGTGATGACCAGCAGCAGCGGGATCGAGCGGAAGTAGTTGACGTAAGTGGCGGCCAGTTTGGACAGCAGCACGTTGCTCGACAGGCGCATCAGCGCCAGCAGGGTGCCGAGAATCACGCCACCGATGACGCCCATGACCATCAGTTGCAGGGTCATGGCCATGCCTTCCCAGAGGCCCGGCAGAGCGGGAATGATCTGACTGAAGTCCATCATTTGCCTCCCACGGAGATCAGGCCCGGCACGGCGACCTTACGCTCGACCATGCGCATGATCATCATCAGGCTCATGTTCAGGGTGAAGTAGATCAGCGTCGCCAGGGTAAAGGCTTCGAACAGGTTGGCGCTGAATTCGGCGGTCTGCTTGGTCTGCGCGAGCAGCTCCATCAGGCCGATCAGCGAGGCCACCGAGGAGTTCTTGAAGATGTTCAGGAACTCGCTGGTGAGCGGCGGAATGATGATCCGGTAGGCCTGGGGCAGCAGTACGTTGCGGTAGATCTGTGGCAGACGGAAGCCCATGGCGTAGGCCGCGGCGGTCTGGCCCTTGGGCAGTGCTTCGATACCGGTGCGCACCTGCTCGCAGACGCGGGCGGCGGTGAACAGGCCGAGACAGACCACGACCGACAGGTAGGCCGAGGTCGCCGGGTTGAGGTCCTGCTTGAACCACAGCTCCAGCGGTTCGGGCAGCAGATCCGGGACCAGGAAGTACCAGAGGAACAGCTGCACCAGCAGCGGTACGTTACGGAAGATCTCCACATACGCGGTGGCGATCCCGGAGATCAGGCGGTTCGGCACGGTGCGCATCACACCGAGCAGCGAGCCGAGCGACAGGGCGATCAGCCAGCCGACCAGGGCGATGGCGATGGTCCAGCCCAGGCCGGTGATGAACCACTCCAGGTAGATTTCATCGCCAATGCCGGTGGACTTGAAGAAGATGCCCCAGTCCCAGTTGTAGTTCATTACGGGTTTCCCCTCAGGTGGGTTGACGCAGCGAAGCTCGGCGGCGGGCAGCAGTCACCCGCATCCGCGTGAGCGAACGGTTTTCGGCTTCGTCAGGAAATGGATGGAGAGGCCGCTGGCCTCTCCGGGTCCCCCTACGCCCCTTCTCGTGAAAGGGGCGTGGCATCACACCGTCAGATCTGCTCTACAGACTTGTCGGTCGGCTCGGCGATCAGCTTCTTCAGCTGGTCACTCATGGGGAAGTTGAGGTTCAGGCCTTTTGGCGGAACCGGCTGCTGGAACCACTTGTTGTAGATGTCGTTGATTTCGCCCGAAGCGAAGGTATCGCTGATGGCCTTGTCGACCACCTTCTTGAAGCCTTCGTCGCCCTTGCGAACCATGCAGCCGTAGATTTCGAAGGACTGCGGGGTGCCGACCACGTGCCAGTCGTCCGGCTTCTTGGCCTTGGCCATTTCGCCGGCCAGCAGGGCGTCATCCATCATGAAGGCCACGGCGCGGTTGGACTCGAGCATCAGGAAGGACTCGCCGTGATCCTTGGCGGAAATCACGTTCATGCCCATCTTCTTCTCGGCGTTCATGGACTTGAGCAGGCGCTCGGACGTAGTGCCGGCGGTGGTCACCACGTTCTTGCCCTTGAGGTCTTCGAAATCGTTCACGCCGCTGCTCTTCTTGGTCAGCAGGCGGGTGCCCACTTCGAAGATGCCGACGGAGAAGTCGACCTGACGCTGACGCTCGACGTTGTTGGTGGTGGAGCCGCACTCCAGGTCCACGGTGCCGTTCTGCACCAGCGGGATGCGGGTCTGGGAGGTCACCAGGTTGTAGCGGACCTTCAGGTCAGGCATCTCCAGCTCTTTCTTCAGCTCCTCGACGACCTTCAGTTGCAGGTCATGGGAGTAGCCGACCGGCTGCTTGGAGGTGTCGCCGTAATAGGAGAAGGGGATGGACGAGTCGCGGTGGCCCAGGGTGATGGTGCCCGAATCCTTGATCTTCTTCAGGGTGCCGGTCAGTTCGGCGGCGAAGACTGGGCTGGACATCAGGGTGGCGGCGACGGCTACAGCCAGTACGCGGGGGACGATACGCATGGGTCGGTTCCTCGGTGTTGTTGTTATTGAGGACGTACGCTGGGGTACGTGCCTCCATGTGGAAGGGCTATCGCTTTCCTGCCTTGTAAGGAGCAGGATGCGTGCCAGGCTGCGGCGCTAGCGCTCTCATAGCGCAACTGTATGAATACAAAGGCTATTTTTATTTGGTAGGGATGCTGAGAACAGACGTTGCGGTCGGATGTTCGGTTTTTTGATCGCTTGGTGTTCGGGTTTCCGAATGAGGATGGGCGGCGCTGAAGGCCGCCCGGCAGGCCGTATTAGCGGTTACGCAGGAAGGCGTTGATGAATTCGCCCTGGTTGGCAGCGTCGCGCTCGGTGGTGAACTGAATGCGATTGCCCTGTTCGCGAATCTTCATTTCCTTGCCGAAGCTGCATTCGACGGTGTTCAGCTTGGCGGCCTGTTCCTTGAATTCCGGCGAGCTGCTGCACAGGTTGTTCATCTGATTGACCACCTCGCCGCAGTAGCCGGACACGCTCAGCTCCTTGAGCAGCTGCTCGTCCATGGCCTGCCAGTTCACTTCGGTCTTCAGGGTGGTGCCGCAACTGGCCGACGCCTCCTGATCCATCTGCTGCAGGCGTTCGACGTGATACTGCTGGCGCTTCTCGCGGTCGAACTCGGCCAGCTTGTCCTGCACGCCATCTTTTTTCTGCTTCTCGTACAGCGCCAGCAGCTCGGTCGGTTTGACCGCCTTGCTGGCCTTCTCGTCGAAGCTCAGGTACAGCGGCTCACGGTTGCCCGGCAGGTACAGCTGGTAGGACTCCCCGCCCCACTCCTGGCGCTGGCCGATCAGCACGTAGGCGCTGCCGTCGAGGGTGGTGGCGTAGTCGCTTTCGTCCTGGCTGCGTGGTTTGACGTCGGTCAGCAACACCACTTCATCCAGCGCATGGTTGATACCGCTGATCTGCACCAGAGCCTGTTTTTCGTCGCTGCTGGGGGCGAGCACGACGTTGATGCCCTTGTCGGCGACGAAGGCCTTGGGGTATTTCGCCAGCTCCAGGGCGCTGGCGTTGAAAGTCAGGAAGGTTGAGGCGATAAGCAGCGACAGCCGTGTCATGGCATGGTCCTTTGGTGGGTAATGAAGCTGAGTCTAACGGCGTCTGACAGCGGGTTCTGTGAGCCCGTTCCGCGCTGTCAGACGTCACGCTCAGAATTGCATCACCACCCGGCCTTCTATCTTCCCGGCACGCATCTGTTGGAGTACGTCATTGACGTTGTCCAGCCGGTCACGGTGGATGGTTGCCTTGACCAGCCCTTCGCCGGCGAAATCCAGCGCTTCCTGCAGATCCGCTCGGGTGCCGACGATCGAGCCGGTGATGCTGATGGCCTTGAGCACCACGTCGAAGATCGGCGTCGGGAAGTCGCCCGGCGGCAGTCCTACCAGAGCGACGGTGCCGCCCCGGCGGGCCATGCCGATGGCCTGGCCGAAGGCGCTGTTGGATACGGCGGTGACCAGCACGCCGTGGGCGCCACCGATGTCGCGCTGAATGACCTCGGCCGGGTTTTCCTGGCGAGCGTTGATGGTCAGGCTGGCGCCGAGCTTTTTGGCCAGCGCCAGCTTGGCGTCGTCCACGTCGATGGCGGCCACGTGCAGGCCCATGGCCCGGGCGTACTGCACCGCCACGTGACCGAGGCCGCCGATGCCGGAAATCGCCACCCACTGGCCGGGCCGGGCACCCGTCACCTTCAGGCCTTTATAGACGGTAACGCCGGCGCAGAGGATCGGCGCGATCTCGGCGAACTCGACGGTCTTGGGCAGGATGCCTACATAGTTGGGGTCGGCCAGCACGTATTCGGCGTAGCTGCCGTTGACCGAGTAACCGGTGTTCTGCTGATCGGCGCAGAGGGTTTCCCAGCCGGTCAGGCAGTGTTCGCAGCAGCCGCAAGCGGTGTACAGCCAGGGCACGCCGACCCGGTCGCCTTCGCGCACCCGGGTCACGCCGGCACCGACCGCGGCAACGTAGCCGACGCCTTCATGGCCTGGAATGAACGGCAGGCTGGGCTTTACCGGCCAGTCCCCGTCGGCGGCGTGCAGGTCGGTGTGGCAAACGCCCGCCGCCTCGATCTTCACCAGTATCTGCCCGGGGCCGGGCAGGGGCACTTTCACCTCCTCGAGCCGCAGGGGCTCGCCGAAGGCATGGGCGACGGCGGCTTTCATGGTCTGCTGCATGGCGCGATCCTCCTCGATAGGAACCCCAGTATGGAAGGCCCGGCAGGGCGGATATTGCTCCAGGACAAATTCCGGTGCCCATGGCGCCACCGGCCGACAGGCGGTCGGTTATCGATTTATGCGCGACTGCAGTATAATTGCCGATTTGCGCAAACCACGCCTCCCGCGTGGTTTGTTGTTTCTGCCGCGGCGCCAAGCGCCCGATCAATCGACATGGCGCCCTGCGCCCGAGACGTAGAGAGGCACGACGATGAGTGCACTGGTTGGCGTGATCATGGGTTCCAAATCCGACTGGAGCACCCTGAGCCATACCGTCGAGATGCTCGACAAGCTGGGCATCCCCAACGAGGTGAAGGTGGTTTCCGCCCACCGCACCCCGGACCTGTTGTTCCAGTACGCCGAAGAAGCCGAGGGCCGTGGCATCCAGGTGATCATTGCCGGTGCCGGTGGCGCTGCCCACCTGCCGGGCATGTGTGCCGCCAAGACTCACCTGCCGGTGCTCGGTGTGCCGGTGCAGTCGTCCATGCTCTCGGGCGTCGACTCGCTGCTGTCCATCGTGCAGATGCCGGCCGGTATTCCGGTGGCCACCCTGGCCATCGGCAAGGCCGGCGCCATCAACGCCGCGCTGCTGGCGGCGAGCATCCTCGGTCATCAGCACCCGCAGTTCCACGCGGCGCTCAAGCAGTTCCGCGACGAGCAGACCAACACCGTGCTGGACAACCCGGACCCGAGGGCACAGTGATGAAGATCGGCGTAATCGGCGGCGGCCAGCTCGGCCGCATGTTGGCCCTGGCGGGCACTCCGCTGGGGATGAATTTCGCGTTTCTCGACCCCGCGCCGGACGCCTGTGCGCAAGCCCTGGGCGAGCACATCCGTGCCGATTACGGCGATCAGGATCACCTGCGCCAGCTGGCCGACGAGGTCGATCTGGTGACCTTCGAGTTCGAGAGCGTGCCGGCGGAAACCGTGGCTTTCCTCTTCCAGTTCGTACCGGTGTACCCGAGCGCCGAGTCGCTGCGCATCGCCCGTGATCGCTGGTTCGAGAAGTCGATGTTCAAGGACCTGGGCATCCCCACGCCCGAGTTCGCCGACGTCCGGTCCCAGGCCGATCTCGATGCGGCCGTTGCCAGCATCGGCCTGCCGGCGGTGATGAAGACCCGCACCCTGGGCTACGACGGCAAGGGCCAGAAGGTCCTGCGCAAGCCCGAAGACGTGGCCGGTTCCTTTGCCGAGCTGGGCAGCGTGCCGTGCATCCTCGAAGGCTTCGTGCCGTTCACCGGTGAAGTGTCGCTGGTCGCCGTGCGCGGCCGTGATGGCGAAACACGCTTCTACCCGCTGGTGCACAACACCCACGACAGCGGCATTCTCAGCCTGTCGATCGCCAGCACCGCGCACCCGCTGCAGGCGCTGGCCGAAGATTACGTCGGCCGTGTGCTGAAGCAACTCGACTATGTCGGCGTGCTGGCCTTCGAGTTCTTCGAGGTCGACGGCGGCCTGAAGGCCAACGAGATCGCCCCGCGCGTGCACAACTCCGGGCACTGGACCATCGAAGGCGCCGAGTGCAGCCAGTTCGAGAACCACTTGCGCGCCGTCGCCGGCCTGCCACTGGGCTCGACCGCCAAGGTCGGCGAGAGCGCCATGCTCAACTTCATCGGCAGCGTACCGGCTGTGGATAAAGTGGCGGCCATCGACGATTGCCACCTGCACCACTACGGCAAGGCCTTCAAGGCCGGGCGCAAGGTCGGCCACGCCACCCTGCGTTGCGCGGATCGGGCGACCCTCGACAGCCGCATCGCCCAGGTGCAGGCGCTGATCGACGCCGGCTGAGGAGGTTGAACCTCTCCGGCACCGCTTCCGTCTGATGAAAGGCGCCGCATTCGTGCGGCGCCTTTTTCATTTCTGGAGGGCGTCATGGGTATTATCGGCACTATTTTCATCGGCCTGATCGTTGGCCTGTTGGCTCGCTTCCTCAAGCCGGGCGATGACAGCATGGGGTGGATCATGACCATTCTGCTGGGCATCGGTGGCTCCATCGCCGCGACCTACGGTGGCCAGGCACTGGGCATTTACGAAGCGGGCGAAGCGGCGGGTTTCATCGGCGCGGTCGTCGGTGCGATCATCCTGCTGGTGATCTTCGGCATGATCACTAAGAAGCGTTGAACCGGTAGCCTGACGCATCGACGCCCGGCTATCTCCCGTTGTCATCATGTGAGTCCCGTCGATGCGTTACCTGTTGTTGGTCCTGCTGTTGCTGAGCGGCTTCGCCCGCGCCGAACTCCCCGAAACCGACTGGCTCGACCTGATGCCTGAGGAGGATCAGCGCGCGCTCGAGCAGATGCCGGAAATCGTCCATAACGGCCCGGAAGGTGCCGGCACGTTCGACAGCAAGGGTGGCTTGAAGCAACAGGACAAAGGCCTGCCCGCCGTCATGTACTCGGCCAAGACCGTACCAGGCATGAACGGCAAGAAGATCCGCCTCGGTGGCTACCCGGTGCCGCTGGAAACCGACAACGCCGGGAGAAGCACGCTGTTCTTCCTGGTGCCATACCCCGGCGCCTGCATCCACGTGCCACCACCGCCGCCGAACCAACTGGTGCTGGTGCGCTACCCCAAGGGCATCGCCCTCGACGATATCTACGAGCCGCTGTGGGTCAATGGCACGCTGAAAGTCGAGTCCGTCAGCAACGATCTGGCCGATGCCGCCTACGCGCTGGATGCCAGCAGCGCGAGGATGGTCGAGGAAGGGGATCTGTAATGTGAAAACGGCGCCAGGAGGCGCCGTTTTTTGTACTCAGGAGCGGATGACCAGGTGCATGGCCTGACGGGCCATGTCGACAACTGCTCGGGCGAGCAGGTCGAGTACCCAGCGCAGGAAGAACGTGGTCACTTCAATGGTCGCGGGCACGGCACGGCCCAGGAATTTGAAGATTTTCACGATCAGGGCGCGGACCGAATCGCTGATGTCTTTGCAGATCTGGGCGCCCTGCACCAGGATCCCGGCAATCTGGTCCAGCACCGTAACGCCGATGGTGATCGCGCTACCGATAACGATATTGGCGGCCTTCTTGAGCAGGTACTGCATAGCCTTGGAGATCATCCACAGGGTTGCTGCGGAAAACATGGTCGGGCCGTAGCTGGCGCTTTCCAGCCAGATATCGATTTCCCGATCCAGGGGCGGCTCCGGATTGCGATAGAGCCCTCTCCAGCTGGCGTCTCCAATCGAAGGCAGGTAGGAGGTCATGCGGTGAGCGTCAGGGCTGATCTGCGCGCCCTTCCACGGAATCATGCAGACATTACCGGTAACCGGCACATGGCTGAACGGGAAGATCGGCACCATGCTCACCGGGTCGGCGCTGTGGTAGACCCGGTGGATATTGTCGGCGCCGAGCTTGCCGCTCAGGTGGCGGGCAAAGCCTGCCACTCCGGTGCGCGGCGAGCCAAAGGTGTAGAGCTTGATGCCGGCCACGCCCAGTTCGCTGAGATGGTCGGCTGCCAGGGTGGCGAGGGCGCCGCCCAGGCTGTGACCCACGCAGTGCACGGTGCTGGGGTTGCGCCCGCGCATGAAGGCGTCGAGGTCACCGCGCAGGGATTTGAACGTCTCGTTGAAGCCTGCGTGTACCGGCCAGGTGCTGGGGCCGCGCTGCAGGCCGGCGTTGGCATCGGTCAGGGCGTCGGCAATGCTGTCGGTACCGCGAAATGCCAGCAGCATCTCGCCCTGGCGGCCGCCCACGCCATGCACCGCATAGGCGAAGCCGGTGCGGGTACGAAAGATCGCACCGCTGGTGCCACTGGCCATCTGCAGCTTGGAGAAGTCGAAGGCGTTGCTCAGGCCGAGACGGGCGGCTTCATCCTCCACGCCGCCCATGGATGACATGACGGCATCCTTGACGGTGTAGACATGGGTGGCGATTTGCGCGGATTGCTTGGGGCTCAAGGGGTTCACAGCCGAATCCTTCTGGTCTGGTGAGGGTGATGGGGCATCACTGCAGGACGCAGATGCCAAAGGTCTCTGTCTCGGGATGGGCGACAGGCTCGCTGTTCAGTTCACAGATGAACGTCAGCGGGCGGTTTTTCACTTCGCCCAGGTTGTCGTAGTTGTGCTTGGTGAATACCCAGCCCTTGTGTTCCTTGCCCTGGTACCTGAGCGTGATGCGCTGGCCGGTTACTGGTTCGTGGGGCATGAAACCGGCCGTCAGTGACTTGGCCGTGACAGCCGGAAAGTGGAAGCGACCCTGCGCGTCGCTTTTCGTATTGTTCTTGCGGTGTTCGTTTTTCCAGTGCCAGTGATATTCCTGCTCGATATCCACGCCTTGCACGGGCTTGCCATCGAGCAGCACCGTGCCCTGGACCTCGGAGAACAGATAGAGCGTCTTGGAAAAAGCCATGGCGTAACCCTGTGTGAAAAGTCCGATAAGCAGCAGTGCGCAGCAGGAAAGCGTTTTGCGGTTCAAGGGCGTTTCCTCGCCAGGTGAATATGATTCTTGGGTGGACGGAGTCATCGATAAGCGTTTCCTTGCTTGCCGGCCTGCTAGGAAATATCGGCCACCGAGGCAGGTCCTCATCAACGGGTGGCCCAGCTCAGTGGCGCTCCCTGCGTGGGCAGTTCGAATCGATCACCGAGTATAGCGAGGGGCGTGGTGGGGATTTCTTGAGCATGTTCGCACTCTCCTTGTGTCGTTGGTCGCTTGAGCTCAGCTGCCCAGTAATCGCTTTTGCCGGCGTGCCGGCGCATCCGTTGCAAACAGAGCGCTGGTCGGCTGGTAGCGCGCCAGCAGGCTGGCGGCCGCTCGGCGTTGTCGCTGCATCCCGCTGCGCAGTACCGCCATGCATTGCTGCTCGCTGAACGGCTGGCCTAGCAGGTAGCCGGTGCCTGGCTGCAAGCCTTGTTGCTGGCTCTGCCACCACTGCTCGACGCGCTGCGGGTCGGGCCAGGGCAGGTCGATGTCCGGATCCATGCTGACGTTGGCGTCGGACGGATCATCGCTAGGGCCTTCGTCGTAGTCGGGATAGACGTCTAATTCCAGGTCGAGTTCCGCGAGGTCGGCGCCGGTGATCAGGCTGAAGGCTTCACCCGCTGCACGGGCCGTGGGCAGGTCGTGCATCTGGCGAATCAGCCAGGCAATGGTCTGCGGATCGCCAAGCAGGCCGATGGCCTGGATCGCCATATGGCGGTGCGCCGCG
The DNA here is from genome assembly GCF_001945375.1 of Pseudomonas sp. PA1(2017). Lineage (NCBI taxonomy): Bacteria > Pseudomonadati > Pseudomonadota > Gammaproteobacteria > Pseudomonadales > Pseudomonadaceae > Pseudomonas > Pseudomonas sp. PA1(2017). The sequence goes on along the minus strand of NZ_MSXU01000001.1, from coordinate 658,035 downwards.
CTCTGCATCAGGCCACGCAACCAGGCGACGCTGGCGTCGCGCGGTTGCCAGGCGAGCAGCACCTCGAGCGCGGGCCGGCGTAGCTCGCCGGGATGCTCGGCGAACAGGCGCAGGTTGCCGAGCGCCTCTTGGTCACCCATCTGGGCGCTGGCCCAGTTGCTCCAGAAGCGGACTTCATCGTCGCCGTGCAGACGGTGCTGACGCAGCGGCTGTAGCAGATCGCGCCGCCGCAGGGTGCCAGCCAGCCGGGCCGCGGCAGCCAGTACGCTGGCATCACCGTGGCCGAGGGCCGACAGCAGCGCCGGGCCCGGATCCTTGCCGTGCAGGGCATGGGCAGCCAGGGCGATCCGGCGGCGCTGGGCGTCCGTGGAGCTCAGGTCGCGTTCAATCAGCGCGGAGGCTTCGTGCCACTCCAGCCAGCCCAGTGCCGCCACAAGATAAGGCTCGCCTTCAGGATGCTCTTGCAGATGCTGGTACAGGGTTTCCAGGGCGCTCTCGTTGCCCAGCCGCAGCGCCAGCGCTGCCGTGGCGAATACCTCGCCCTGGGCGTGTGGGGTGAGGTGCTCCAGTAACAGGTGAAGCCCCTTGAGGCCGGCGATCTGCAGGCCGTCGAGATGAGCCTCGATCCGCTCGTCCAGGTCGCCGAGATGGGCCAGGTCATAATGCGGCGCGCCGACGGCGTAGCTGCGCAGGCCGGCGAGAAAGGCGGCTTCTTCTGCATGCTGGTCGAGGAGGGTGGCGATCATTACTCGACTCGGGTCCACGAAGTGCCATCGAAGGCCAGAATGTCATTTTCCCCGATGGACCAGAGCACCCCATCTGCACTGCTCAAGCTATGGCAGCTATTGGGGACTAGATCACCGAAGTCGACTAGCTCTAGCTGGTCTGCGTTGAGCCAGTACAGTGCATGGAGTGTCGAGACATAAAGCTTGCCGGCAAACCACTCGAGATCCCAGATATCCAAATCGGTAGCTTCATGCTCAACCGGTTCCCATTGATCATGCTTACCCCGCAGCAGGATTCCGTGCATGCCGCAGGCATAAACCCAGCCGTCTTCGGCACAGCACACCCGAGTGAGGTTTATGTTGGTGGGGCTGGCGCAATTCTTCCAAGCCTTGCCATCGAAATGCCAGATTTCGCCATACCAGCCGACGGCGTAGATATCGTGCTCGCTGTAACCATGAATGGATTCGAAGCCGAAAACCATGTCCTTGGCTGGTTGGTCCGGCATGTCGTCGTGCAAGGCAATCCAATTGCCTGGGCCGTCTCGTTTGAATACCTGACGATCCATGCCGCACACATAGGCGAAACCACCGATATTGCGTATCTCCCGCATGATGCTCAACGCTACGCCGGGACAGGCTATCTGCTCGTCATAATCGTCGTTGTTGCCCATCACACGGATATCGCCGTGCTCGCCTAGTGCGATAGCTTGATCCTTTGGCGTTTGAGTAACGCAGATCGAATGAGCGTTCCAGCGCCCTATCTCATACATACCCCATCCGCCATTATCCCAGGCATAAAAAGAGGTATGTGGTAAGCCGTCCGCGGCAAGATCAGGGTCAATGCACAAGACATAAGCGAGGTCGCCGTAGCGCACGGCCCCGCTGCGGTAACGGTAACCAACGTCCTTGAACATCATCGTGTGGTACTCCCTGAGTTATCTATTGACCGTTTGCCCTTGTCGTATTGCTGCCAAGCTTTCTCGGCAACCTTGCTGTCGGTTTTGCCACTGGGTGACGAGGGTATTTTCGTGTCCGGTTTCACGCCTACTTCGGGGCTGGAGTGGTAGGCGTTGAGTTGCGACTCCAGACACTTCTGATCACATCCGCCCTGAAATACCATATTCACTGACGCGGCCCCGCATTCGGTGGCCTGGCGCAAGGTCCATGTGCCATCGGGAGCCAGCTTTTTTGCCCTGACGCCTTGATAGGTATGCATCAAACCGTGGGTTGCGGTCGTATTGTCAGGGCCTTCCGCGCATACGCAGGGGGCTCGATCAAGGTCGTATTTCGAGTTCTTGAATTGAGCTCTCAAGGAGCCGCCTTCTTTGCGGGTGCCTGGTTCGAGGAACGCCGAAGCCTCTATGAGATGGTGGCCTGTCTGGCCTGGGCAGCAGCCTGGTTGGCGGTTTTTACCGCGACCTTTAGGCTTGTAGGGGGTCAGCATGCAACGTCGAGCCTGCAGGCATTTATTGGCGCGATTCTTACTGGCGAGTCGCTCGTAAGCGCTCTTGACCGACGCATTGGCCTGGGTCCTGGCCGCGGAGCCCTTGGCGGTAAGCGCCCGCGCTTTTTTCGCTTTCACCAGTTCGGTGGTTGGTGGGCATGGGTCGTCGTCTCCATGAGGGGTGTATTCCTTACAGGCATCTTTCTCTTTCTTGATGTCTTCCTTGCACGGCCCTTCACCCTTGCTCACTGCCATCTGATCCAGATACGGCCAGGTCGGCGTATTCCCCGGAAACGACCCATGGTTATGGGTCGTCAAATCCATATGCCGCACCACGTTCTTGCCTTCGAACTTGACGTCCATCGACCAGGAGGTGAAGTACACCTTGCCCTTGATCTTGCCCGTGATGATGCCTTTCTTCGGGGCGCGGCCGGGTTCGTCGCCGTAGCTGGTCTTGTAGTAGCTCTTGTTCTTGAGCATCACTTCCTTGCGGGTGATGCGGATGGTGCGCGTGCCCTTGGTGGTGTCCTTGGACAGCCCGGTGTTGGGGTACGGGATCGGGATGCCCAGAGGCATCGGCGGCGTTTGCGGCGGGGTGAAGCAGACGTCGGGAAAGGCGGCGATGGATTTGCCGCTGGCCGCCTTGCAGGAAATCTCCCGGTTGTTGGCATAGACCTCGTTGGCCATCAGGCGGCTCCTACCCGTTGGTAACGCAGCAACGCCACGGCGCGTTCGCCGGCGTCGTTGCCCAGTTGATAGACGATGTTCGCACCAGGGCTGTAGCCCTTGCGCGAGGCGGCCAGCGCCACCGCCAGCATGGCCGGGCCGATGGCGGCGCCGCATTCGCCGATGCAGTCGGCGGGGTGCCAGATGTCGAACTCTTCCTTGACCACCCGCAGTGTGCGGCTCAGCGCCAGGGCGGCTTCCTTGAAGTAGTACTGCTCGCCGGAGTTGTCGGTCAGGCGATAGTCCATTTCTTCCATACGGCAGTTGCCGTCCTTGAGCGCCGCCTGGGTGGCCTGTACCAGGCCGTCGGCGCGCAGCGGGATGTCGTCGGCTTCCACGGTGGCCTTCTCGACGCCAAAGCCCAGCCCAAAGCAGATCAGCTGTTCGGCTTCCTGGCGCACGGGCGCGCCGACCACCACCGCCGCCGCCCCTTCGCCGGGAATGAAACCGTTGGAATGCCGGCTGGTGAGCAGCCGCTGGCGCTGCTCTAAGGCGGACAGCGTGGCAGCGTTGATAAACGAGTCGACCCCGGCGATCAGCACATGCCGATGGCCACCTTCGTGGATCAGCCGGCGCGCATTGAGCAACGCCACGCCGGCGCTGACCCGGCCCCGCGGGATCAGCGTGGAGGCTTCATGAAAGCGCACGCCCAGCTCGCTTTCGATATCGTGCAGCAGGCTGTTGTCCAGGCCGTCGCTACGCCCTGGGCGATCCAGTTCGGCGACGCCAAGCAGCAGCGGCGTTGCGGTGCAATCGATGCCCGGCACGCCGGCCAGGCTTTCGGCGATGGCGCGGGCGGCCATCTTCACCAGCTTGGTGCGGCCGCGCCACGGCTCCTCCAGCGGCACGCTGGCGGCGATCTGCCATTCGCCGCCGCCGTCGAGGAAGCGGGTTTCCTGGAAGTTGTCGAGGGCGCAGCGGATCGCCGCGCAACTGGCCGGCGCGCTCAGGCCCACGGCGCTGACCATACCGCTGGAGAGGATACTGAGGGCGCTCATGACAGGTCATCCTCGGTCGAGCGGCTGCGGCTCAGTGCGGCCAACGACGGATAGTAGTCCTTGCCCAGCTCGCGGGCGCGCCACCAGGCCCGGGACTTCTCGCCCACCAGCACCTGGGCGATCTCGAACAGGCTGCGCTTGAGGGGGCGGCGGGTGCGCCAGGTGATTTCCACCTGGTTGGCGTCGGTGTCGACCAGCAGGGTATCGATCACAGCCTCTGCCGTTTCATGGCCGCCGGCGCTGAGAAAATAGGTCACCGGCATGCGCACGCTGGGCACCCGGAAGCCGGCGCGCTCGGTGGGCAGCAGGCCGAGCAGGAACACCTCTTCGCCGCCCTTGAGGTAGTCGGTCTGCTGGTCGGCTGGGGCCGCCTGGAAATAGCGCTCGTCGAAGTCCCTGGGCAGGAAGGGGAACTGCTCGTCCTGCCAGGCCTGGTCGTAGGTGCCGGCGAAACCAACCCGCGCTTGCCAGTGCTTGCCCAGCGGGCCGAGGGCCATGGGCTCGAAATCGCCATGGGGTGCATCCACTGGTTGGCCAAGTTTTTCGGTGTTGGGCATCGGCATGCCGACCACGGTGCCGCCGCCCAGGCTGCGCGGGTACCAGCCTTGGCCGGCCGGGTTGCGCAGGTTGCACAGCAGTTGCTCGGGGTTGCCCGGCGCCGGGTGGCTGCCGCCGAAGGCGCTGGCGTAGGAAATGTCCTGGCGCACGAAGGGCTGCGGCGCGCCGGCACTGGTGCCCAGGGCGCCGGGCTGCCAGTGGCGCGGGCCGAACACGCTGAACGCCTTGCTGACCCGGCCGACGCGGATGCCCACGGTGAGCTGGCTAACCGGCCGCCCACCTGGCGCATGGGCGCTGCCACTCACCAGCACGTCGCAGTACGGCTTGAATGGGGCGAAGTCGAACTCGCGCAAGGTCGCGGACAGCGCCGGGTCGCCAGCAAAGGTATCGCTCATCAGCAGCGGCTGTTGCTCATCGAGCAGGCGCGCCACGCTGCCGTCCACCGGCAGGCTGAAGGTGCCCTTGACGATGACCACCAGGTATTCGCGGCCATCGGCGTCCAGGCCCTGGTTGTAGGCGGCCACCATTCGTGTGGCGTTGAGCAGTTCCATGGGCGGCTTCTTAGTTGATCTGCACCGAACCGCCCTTGATGCGGTTCACGCCGCTGGAGCGGCTGGACAGATAGGCGCCCTTGATCAGCACCTTGCCCTCGCGGGTCAGGGTGATGCTGGCCTTGCCGCAGCGCAGCACGATCTCGCGTTCGGCGCTGAATTCCAGGCGCTCGCCGTCCAGATGCGCGACCGCGACCGCGGCCGGTGCCTGCGGCAGGCGCTGGATACGGCCGATCACCAGTGGCTGGGCCGGGTCGCCAGCGACGAACATCAGGGCCACCTGGGCGCCGATGTCCTCGCGGCTGAGGGCCGTGGTGGTGGTCGCGGCGATGCCGGTCTCCGACGGGCAGCCGGCAAAGGCCACCACGGGGCTTGCGGCTTGCGGCACATCGAGCAGTACGCCGATGACCACGCCGTCCAGGCGAGTGGCGGCGGCGGGAGTGTGGTGCTGGACAGTCATGGGGGCTCCTGGCGCTGATCGCGGCCTAGTTCTGCAGGATCTTCTGGCCTTTCATCACGATGTTCTTGGCGGCCTTGACGTTGATCGCTCCAGAGCCGTCGATGCTGATGTTCTTGCCACGAATGAAGATGGTGCCGTCCTTCTTCATGGTGATGCTGGCGGCGCCGGTCTGCAGGGTGATCGAGTCACCTGCCTTGAGCACGAAGTTCTTGCCGACGTTGAGGGTGTCGTCCTTGCCGATGCGGGTGTTGCGTTCGCCGCGCACATAGCGCGATTCGCTGCCGCCGACTGCGGTGGTCTGGTTGGCGCCGATGAACACGCTCTCGTTGGCGGTGACCAGCTCGGTGCGGTCGGCGCCGATGGTGATGCGCTCGTTGTTACCCACGCTTTCGGTACGGTTGGCGCCAATGCTGATGGTTTCGTTGCTGCCGACGCTCTCGGTGCGGTTGGCGCCGATGCTGATGGTCTCGTTACTGCCTACGCTCTCGGTACGGTTGGCACCAATGCTGATCGATTCGTTGCTACCCACGTTTTCGGTGCGGTTCACGCCGATGGTGATGGACTCGTTGTTGCCGACCTTTTCGGTACGGTCGACGCCGATGGTGATGGTCTCGTTGTTGTCCACCGTCTCGGTGCGGTCGTGTTTGACGTGCACCGTTTCGTCGTTGTCGATGGTCTTGCTGCGGTCGTGGCCGACCCAGTGGGTCTCGTCGTTCTCGACCTCGATGTCCTGGTTCTTCTCGGCATGGATGAACAGCTGCTCTTCGCCCTTCTTGTCCTCCATGCGGATTTCGTTGAAGTTGGCCGGCGTGCCACCCTTGCTCGAGCGGCTCTTGGTGCCGCTTTGCGTGGCGTTGGCGGGCAGGTCGTAGGGCACCGTCTGCTCGGCGTTGTAGACGCGACCGGTGATGATCGGCCGGTCGGGGTCGCCTTCCAGAAAACTGACGATGACTTCCTGGCCGATGCGCGGGATCTGGATCGAGCCCCAGTTCTTGCCGGCCCAGTTCTGCGACACACGAATCCAGCACGAGCTGTTCTCGTTGGATTGGTCGTGGCGGTCCCAGTAGAAATGCACCTTCACCCGGCCGTACTGGTCGGTCCAGATTTCCTCGCCCTTGGGGCCGACCACCATGGCCGTCTGTGGGCCTTGCACGATGGGCTGCACGGTCTGCGGAAGTGGTCGGAACACCTGGCTGGCGTCGATGCAGGTCAGGCTGCTGTCGAACTGGAAGTTCTCGTTGCCGCGGCCGCTTTCATAGAGATCCTGGGTGATGGTGTACTCGCTGTCGACGATCAGGTACTCGCGGTTCTGATCGTCGCGCGGGTAATCGGTAAGGCTGAACAGGTGCCCACTGCCCAGGCCGCGGGCATTGCCCTTCAGGCGGATCTGCTCGTACTGCGCCTGGATGGCCTCGATGCGATTGCGCGCGTATTGCTCGCCATCCTTGCTCTGCACGTATTCGCCCGGGTAGTCGTAGAGCGGATAATCGGCGTTGCTATGCTCGCGGGCGATGCTGGAGCGCACTTCCAGGCGTGCGCTGGGGCGCTGGAAGTCGTAGTCGTTGAGCGCCAGGGAGCCGGGCTGCACTTCGTGAGCCAGGTGCCAGTCGTGAATGTGGTCGCGCTCGCGCATCTGGTCGTCGAGCGGATAGAACGGCACGCGCCCATAGCCGGGCGCCGTGCTGTGGGCACCATAGGCATCGCAGAGCACCAGCACATGGCGTTCCTGCTCGTGGCGGAAGTAGTAGTAGATGCCTTCCTGCTCCATCAACCGGCTGACGAAATCGAAGCTGGTCTCGCGGTACTGCACGCAATAGTCCCACTCGCGGTAGGAGCGGGTCAGGGCGTCTTCGAAGTCGGAAAAACCCAGGTCGCGGAACACCTGCTTGACGATGTCCGGCACCGTCTTGCTCTGGAAGATGCGGCAGTCGGAGGTGCGCGACAGCAGCCATAGCCAGGGCTTGAGGGTGACCTGATAGCTGGCGAACTGGCCACGGTGGGCTGTCTGGCTGCAGCGCGCGACGATGCCGTGGAAGTAGCGGTCGCTGCCGTCGGCCAGTTGCACGGCCAGGCCCATGGGCTTGCCGAGCAGGGCGTTGAGCTTGAGCGAGGAGTTTTCCGAGGCCAGGCTGAGTTCGTAGTGGAACAGGCGGCCCAGGGATTCGCTGCCGACCAGGCGCTCCATTACCAGCACGTTGTCGCCGAGCGGGCTGTTGACCTTGGCCATGCGCGACTGTTGTGTGATTGCCATGTGCGTATCCCTGCGATGCCATCCTGTGCCGAAGATAACCGCGAACGCGGTTATCTGCTGAGACGCCGTTCGGAATGTGCGCTCATGCTGGCGAGTCTGTCGAAAATCCTTCATGTGCCGAGGCGATCTTGGCGCGCTGCCAGGTCGCTCGGCGAAGCTGCCAAAGGTGGCGCAAGCCCTATGAGCTTGTCCAGTAATGGCAAGGCGCCACATTGCGCCGTACGGCTTGCGAGCGCTCGCGCCTGGCCCTAAGGTGCGGCTTTCGCACCTGGCGCCCTGTCGATGAATCTGGATCCTTTCGCTCCATACGCCGAGCTGGCTGGCCAGCTGCTGGCCGGCTGCGCGCCGTCTACCGACGATGGCGCCCATGACCTGTCGCACCTGCAGCGGGTGTGGGCCAACGTTCGGCGCTTGCAGCGCGAGGAGGGCGGCGATCTGCAGTTGCTGCTGGCGGCGGTGCTGCTGCATGACTGCGTGGCGGTGGAAAAGGATTCGCCGCTGCGCTCCAGCGCTTCGCGGTTGTCCGCTGCGCGCGCCCACGAGGTGCTCGCAGACCTCGGCTGGTCGAGCGAGCGCATCGCCGCCGTGCGCCATGCCATCGAGGCGCACAGTTTCTCCGCCGCCATTACGCCGACCAGCCTGGAGGCGCGCATCCTGCAGGATGCCGACCGCCTGGACGCCATCGGCCTGATCGGCGTGGCGCGCTGTTTTCATGTCTCCGGGCGCCTGGGCAGTGCGCTGTACGATGCCGAGGATATCGACGCACGCCAGCGGCCACTGGATGACCAGCGTTTCGCCCTGGACCACTTCCACACCAAGTTGCTGGGCCTGGCCGCCGGCTTCCAGACTGCCACCGGTTCGCGCCTGGCCGGGCAGCGGCACGCGTGGATGGCCGCCTTCCTCGACGCCTTTCGCGAAGAAACCCAGCCCTTCGAGCAGTAGAGAACCCCATGCACTACGACGTTATCGTGATCGGCCTGGGCGCCATGGGCGCCGCCACCCTTTATCAACTGGCCAAGCGCGGCGTGCGCGTGGCCGGCGTTGACCGCTATGCGCCGCCCCACGACCAGGGCTCCAGCCATGGCGACACGCGCATCACCCGCCAGGCGGTGGGCGAGGGCGCGGCCTACGTGCCGCTGGCGCTCAATTCCCAACGCATCTGGCGTGAGCTGGAGGCGCAGAGCGGCGAGGCGTTGTTCGAAGCCTGCGGCATGCTGATGCTGAGCAGCAGCCAGGAGCCGACCCGCGGCCATGGCACGCCTGACTTCGGCGGCGAAACGGCAGCGCTGGCCAAACGCTTCGGCATCGAACACAGCCTGCTGGACGCCGCCGCCATCCGCCAGCGCTTCCCGCAATTCGGCGGCTTCGGCGATGCTGCCACCGGCTATTACGAGCCGGGCGCCGGTTATGTGCGCCCAGAGCGGGCCATCGACGTGCAGGTGCGGCTGGCCGAGCAGCTGGGCGCGGTCTTGCACACCAATACGCGGGTCGAGGCTATCGAGTCCGATGCCGGAGGCGTTCGGGTGCGCACGGGCAGCGGCACCCTTACGGCGGACAAGGCAATCGTCTGCGCGGGCATGTGGACGGGCCGGCTGCTGGGCGCATCGGTCGAGGGCTTGCTGAAGGTCTGTCGCCAGCAGCTGGTGTGGTTCGAGCTGGACGAGCCGGAGCGCTTTGCTGCCGGCTCGCCGGTGTACATCCTGCTGCACGGCGCGGCGGATACCGACAGTTGCTACGGTTTCCCGCCGCTGCCGGGCGAGAACGCCATCAAGGTCGCCACCGAGCAATACCGCGAAGGCTGCGACCCCGATGCGCTGGATCGCAGCGTCAGCCAGGCGGATATCGACGCCCTGTACGACGCCCACGTGGCTGGCCGGCTGCTCGGGGTTTCCCGGCGGGTGCTGAAGTCCAAGGTGTGCACCTACACCATTACGCCGGACTTCAACTTCATCATCGATACCCATCCGCAGATGGCCAACGTGACCCTGGTGTCGGCCTGCTCGGGGCACGGCTTCAAGCATTCCGCCGGTATCGGCGAGGCCCTGGCCATGCATCACTGCAATGAGATCGGCGCGGCTGACCTGTCGGCGTTTTCGCTGGCGCGATTCACGTCGTAGCCTGCTCGGGCGCTAGTGGCTTATCGACTGCAGCAGGGCAGGAGCAGCCACCCAGACCAACCTGTGGGAGCCCCGACCTCGGGGCGAAGCGATTGCAGCCTGACTGCCTATCGGCGGTGCCTGAGCGAATCGCCGCGAGGTCACGGCTCCCACAGTGGATCGGATAAGACCGCTTCGCCCCTTTGCAGCTCGTAGCCTGTGGTTGAGCGTAGCGATACCCAGGAGATCATCCTGGGTTTCGCTGCGCTCTACACCGGGCTACGGAATCGGCGTCAATCATCCAGCCAGCGATACATCACATGGCAATCCACCAGGCCCAGCGTGCGGTGGCGGTAGGCCTTGGGCAGGGTGCCGACGATGTCGAAACCGTGTTTCTGCCAGAGCGCCACGGCGACGGTGTTGCTGGCCACCACCGAGTTGAACTGCATGGCCTGGAAGCCCAGCTCGCGGGCGACCTGCAGCGAGTGCTGGCACAGCGCGCTCGCCACGCCCTTACCGCGGGCGGCGGGCGAGGTCATGTAGCCGCAGTTGCACACGTGGTCGCCCGGCCCTGCGGCGTTGGCCTTGATGTAGTAGGTGCCGAGGATCTGCCCGTGTTCTTCGGCCACGAAGGTGGCGCGGGGCAGCTCGACCCAGGTTTTCCAGGCCGTCTCACGATCCATGGCCGGGTCATAGGCGTAGGTTTCCTGGCCCTGGACGACATCGCGGATGATGGGCCAGACCTGATCGAAATCGGTTTCGTTAATGGGGCGGATATTCACGGGGTTTCCTGAGGGTTCATCACGCCTTGAACATGCGTGGGTCGTAGGTGAAATCGTAGGTGTCGACGATGCGGATGCGGCTGATGGCCGGGTGCTGCGGGTTGACCACCAGGTTGCGCTCCAGCGGCAGCACCGCGGACGGCACGATCAGGCCGAGGTGGCTGACGGCGCGCAGCCAGACGCTGCCGAAATCCATGCTCGGGCGATCCACCGGCAGCGCGTTCCAGCCTTGTGGCAGTTCGCCCGCTGCGGGCTCCCAGTAGAGGTCCGAATCGTCCGGCAGCTCGAAGCAGGTGATTTTCATCGGCATCGCCGGCGGGCCTTCGGCGTGCACGAAGGTTTCCAGGCAGCAGATGCCGGGGCTCAGGCCCATGTACACCGCGGCGATGTCCTGCTCGTTCCAGCGCCCGCCTTCGATGGCGGCGCCACGCCCGGACAGGTCGGTGGCTCGCTTGGCCTTGGCCACGCGCCAGGCACGCATCAGGCGGCGCCACCCCAATCGAGAGCATTGAGCACCCGGCGTACCTGCTTGGCGCCGATTTCCGTCTCGCAGAGCATGATCGGTGCCTGATCGCCGAGGGAGCGATTGGCGCGTGACATCCACTCGGCAGCTGCCTGGCGGCTTTCGAACACGTCCTCGGCCAATTGGCAGACCATGGCGATGCGATCCAGGCGCTCGGAGGCCACCGGATCGAGCACCTTGCGCTCGCGACGGCGACGTTCGAGGGTCGAGATCGAGGCGTTAAGAAGAATTTCCAGGCTGCGCTCAGGCAGGGTGAAGGTCGCCTTGACCGCTTGCACCAGGTCGGCGGCGAAGCCGTCGCGAATCTGCTGCAGGCGCTCGGCTTCACTGAGCTTTTCCCGGCCAGCACTGAAATCCCAGAAGGCGGCGACCACGGGCGAGTGGTCATCCTTGCCCTGTTTGGCCTGACGCATTGCGGTAACGGTCATGCTGCCTCCTTCATTTGAATTAAATTAAGCGTCAAATGAAGGTTACACCTTTGGATCCGTGCTTGCACGCTCGGCTGTCGGCTATTGATCGTAGCCCTCGGCAATATGCTGATCCTTGAGCTTCACGTAGTTGCCGGCGGTATAGCTGAAGAAATTGCGTTCCTTGTCGGTCAACGGCCGTGCCTGTTTCACCGGGCTGCCGACGTACAGGAAACCGCTCTCCAGCACCTTGCCCGGCGGCACCAGGCTGCCGGCGCCGATGATCACGTCATCCTCGACCACCGCGCCGTCCATCACCGTACTGCCCATGCCGACCAGGATGCGACTGCCCAGGGTGCAGCCGTGCAGCATCACCTTGTGGCCGATGGTCACTTCGTCGCCGATGATCAGCGGGAAGCCGTCCGGGTTGAACGGGCCGGCGTGGGTGATGTGCAGCACGCTGCCGTCCTGCACGCTGGTGCGCTTGCCGATGCGGATGCGGTGCATGTCGCCGCGGATCACGGTCAGCGGCCAAACGGAACTGTCCTCGCCGATTTCCACGTCGCCGATGACCACCGCCGAACTGTCGACGAACACCCGATCACCGAGCGTCGGCTTGGTGCCCTGATACGTACGAATCGCCACGATAGAAACCTCTGAAGTTACGTCGGGGGTTGATTGTAATTAAGATGACCGCCATATCACTGATCAGTGTTTTTAATTCATTCCACCACAGGTACCCGACGTGAGTGCGAACAATCCCCTGCTGCAAGATTTCGACCTGCCGCCGTATTCGTCCATCCTGCCCGAGCATGTAGAGCCGGCGGTGGATACCATTCTCGCCGAGAGCCGCAGCGTGGTCGCCAAGGTGCTGGCCAGCCAGGGCGATGCGCCGCGCTGGGAGAGTTTGATCGACGCGCTCGACGAGCAGGGCGCCAAGCTGGGCCGCGCCTGGAGCCCGGTCAGCCACCTCAATGCCGTGCGCAACAACCCCGAGCTGCGCGCCGCCTACGAGGCCTGCCTGCCGAAGCTGTCGGAATACTGGACGGAAATGGGCCAGAACCGCGCCCTGTTCCAGGCCTACGAGGCGCTGGCCGCCAGCCCCGAAGCGGCGAATTTCGATGTCGCGCAGAAGACCATTCTCGAACACGCCCTGCGTGATTTTCGCCTGTCCGGTATCGACCTGCCGCCCGAGCAGCAGAAGCGCTATGGCGAGATCCAGATGCGCCTGTCCGAGCTGGGCAGCCGCTTCTCCAACCAGCTGCTGGACGCCACCCAGGCCTGGACCAAGCACATCGAGGAAGAAAGCCTGCTGGCCGGCATCACCGAGTCGGCCAAGGCGCAGATGCAGCAGGCCGCCGAAGCCAAGAACCTCTCGGGCTGGCTGATCACCCTGGAATTCCCCAGCTACTACGCGGTGATGACCTACGCCGACAACCGCGCCCTGCGCGAAGAGCTTTACGCGGCTTATTGCACCCGCGCCTCGGACCAGGGCCCGAACGCCGGGCAGAACGACAACGGCCCGGTGATGGCCGAGATTCTCGAGCTGCGCCAGGAGCTGGCGCGCCTGCTGGGCTTCGGCAACTACGCCGAGTTGAGCCTGGCCAGCAAGATGGCCGAGTCCAGCGAACAGGTGCTGAGCTTCCTGCGCGACCTGGCGGTGCGCAGCAAGCCGTTCGCCGAGCAGGACCTGACCGAGCTGCGCGCCTTCGCCGCCGAGCAGGGCTGCAACGACCTTCAAAGCTGGGACGTGGGCTACTACAGCGAGAAGCTGCGTGAGCAGCGCTACAGCATTTCCCAGGAAATCCTGCGCGCGTACTTCCCGATCGACAAGGTGCTCGGCGGCCTGTTCGCCATCGTCGAGAAGCTCTACGGCATCCAGATCAAGGAGCTGCATGACTTCGACACCTGGCACCCGGACGTGCGCCTGTTCGAGATTTCCGAGAACGGCCAGCACGTCGGGCGCTTCTTCTTCGACCTCTACGCCCGCGCCAACAAGCGCGGCGGTGCCTGGATGGACGGGGCCCGCGACAAGCGCCGCGCGGTCGGTGGCGAGCTGGTCAGCCCGGTGGCCAACCTGGTGTGCAACTTCACCCCAGCGTCGGCGGGCAAGCCGGCGCTGCTGACTCACGACGAAGTCACCACGCTGTTCCACGAATTCGGCCATGGCCTGCATCACCTGCTGACCCGCGTCGAGCATGTCGGGGTGTCCGGCATCAACGGCGTGGCCTGGGACGCCGTGGAGCTGCCGAGCCAGTTCATGGAAAACTGGTGCTGGGAGCCCGAGGGCCTGGCGCTGATCTCCGGCCATTACCAGACCGGCGAGCCGCTGCCTCAGGACCTGCTCGATAAGATGCTGGCCGCCAAGAACTTCCAGTCCGGCCTGATGATGGTGCGCCAGCTGGAGTTCTCGCTGTTCGACTTCGAGCTGCACGTCACCCACGGCGATGGTCGCAGCGTGCTGGAGGTGCTCGAAGGCATCCGCGACGAGGTCTCGGTGCTGCGTCCGCCGGCTTACAATCGCTTCCCCAACAGCTTCGCGCATATCTTCGCCGGCGGTTACGCGGCCGGTTACTACAGCTACAAGTGGGCCGAGGTGCTGAGCGCCGATGCCTTCTCGAAGTTCGAGGAAGAGGGCGTGCTCAACCCGCAGACCGGTCGTGCGTTCCGCGAGGCGATTCTGGCGCGCGGTGGTTCCCAGGCGCCGATGGTGCTGTTCGTCGATTTCCGCGGCCGCGAGCCGAGCATCGACGCGCTGCTGCGCCATCTGGGCCTGAGTGCGGAGGCGGCATGAGCGACGCCCCTGTAGACGTCACGCCCAAGCGTTTCATCGCCGGGGCCGTGTGCCCGGCGTGCAGCGAGATGGACAGCATCAAGATGTGGAACGTCGACGGCGTGCCTCACCGCGAATGCGTGCAGTGCGGTTACGCCGACACCCTGGACGAGCGTGGCAACTCGGTCGCCAGGGAGCTGCCTACCCGCGTCAACGTCAGCGGCCTGACGCCGAAGAAACCGGCTGATCCCAAGGTCAAGGCGGTGCAGTTCTTTCCCAATCCAAAGCTGAAGAAGCCCGAATAGGTTTCACCTCGCGGAAACGAAACAAGCGCCCCAGGGCGCTTGTTTCGTTTCAGGAGCGGGCAATCAACTCGTCGATAATGCTTCGGCGGGTTTCTTGCTCTTCCTGGCGCGCAGCAGGCTGTACGCGTGCCAGAGCACCGACAGCGCCGCCAAGCCGAGGAACAGCGCCGAGATCGGGCTGGTCAGGAAGGCGGTGAAACTACCGTCGGAAAGCATCAGCCCGCGGCGCAGGTTGGTCTCGGCCATCGGCCCGAGGATGAAACCGATGATGAACGGCGGCGCCGGCATGCCGGCCTTGATGAAGCCGTAGCCGAGAATGCCGAACAGCAGGATGCTCCACGCATCGAACAGGCGGCTGTTGAGGCCGAAGGCCCCGACCACGCAGAGCACCAGAATGATCGGCAGCAGGATGTGCTTGGGCACCGACAGCAGCTTGATGAAGATGCGCAGGCCGTAGAACTCCAGCACCAGCATGATCACCGTGGCCAGGATCAGCGCGGCGAAGATGGTGTACACCAGCGGCCCCTGGGTGATGAACAGCAACGGGCCGGGCTGGATGCCGTGGATCAGGAAGCCGCCGAGCAGCATGGCGGTCACCGTGTCACCCGGAATGCCGAGGGTCAGCAGCGGCACCATGGCGCCACCGATGGCCGCGCTGTTGCAGGTTTCGCTGGCCACCACGCCGCCGGGGTTGCCCTTGCCGTAGGAGTCCGGGTCCTTGGCGCGCTTCTTCGCCACGATGTAGGAAATGATGTTCGAAGTGCCCGAGCCCACGCCCGGCAGCACGCCGATGCCCAGGCCGATCATCGCCGAGCGGAAGGCGTTGCGCAGCTGGCCGACGAACTCTTTCAGCGAGAAGCCGAAGCCGCGCACCTTGGACATGTCCAGTGGCTTGACCTTGGTCATGCCGGCGTGGCGCCCGGTCTCGGCCAGGCGAATCACCTCGGCCACGGCGAACATGCCGATCATCACCGCCAGCATGGCGAAGCCGCCGTTGAGGTTGGACTGGTCGAAGGTGAAGCGACGGATCGCATCCACCGGGGCAATGCCGACGGTGGAGAAGGCGAAGCCCAGGGCGCCGGAGAACACGCCCTTGGTCAGCGAGCCGGTGGACAGCGTGGCGATCAGGGTCAGGGAGAAGATGGCGATGGCGAAGTATTCGTGGGGGCCGAAACTGAGCGCCACCTTGGCCAGCATCGGGGCGATGAACATCAGTGCGCCGATCCCGAAGAAGGTGCCCAGGAACGAGAACACGATACCGATGCCGAGGGCCTTGAAGCCTTCGCCCTTTTCCATCATCGGCCCGCCATCGAACACCGTGGCGATCGAGGAGGGCGTGCCGGGAATCTTCAGCAGGATCGACGGGATCAGGCTGCCGGAAATCGCCCCCACGTAGAGCGCTACCAGCAGCGACAGGCCGGCGGCCGGGCCCATGGTGAAGGTCAGCGGCAGGCACAGCGCCACGGCCATGGTGGCCGACAGGCCCGGCACGGCGCCGAAGATGATGCCGACCACCACGCCGATGGTGATGAGGATGAAGATCTGCAGCGAGAAAACGGCGGCGAAGCCGTGTGTCATCAGGTCGAGCATGGCGCGCCTCCTAGATGTTCAGCACGCCGGAGGGCAGCATCAGATCGAAGCCCTGGCGGAAGATGAGGTAGATGACGATGGCCGAGATGCTCGCCGTGATCGCGTAGGTCAGGTGGCCGATCTTCTGCCCGTGGGGCGTCAGCACGATGAACTGCAGGTACAGGTAGATCGCCGTGACGATGGGAAAGCCGATGGGCTCCAGGGTGGCGATGTAGGCGGCGATCAGCGCCAGGGTCTTGATCACCGTGCCGTACTCCGAGACCTCGCCCTTGTTGTCGTCGGCCGGGCTATCTGCGGCCGGCGGGTTGCGAAAGCCGAATACCAGCTGCAGCACGCCCAGCCCGCACATGAAGATCGCCAGCACGTAGGGCACGAACGCGGCGTCGATGAACGACTTGCGCGGCAGGCTCATGGTGGCCAGCAGGTAAGCGATGCCGGCGGCCAGCATGAAGCTGCCGGTGATCAGCTCTTTTCGCTTGAAAGCATCCACAGCGAACTCCTATGGATCGGGGAATGAAAAAGCCGCAAGCGTGGGCTTGCGGCTGCCGGGGATCAGTTCGATTGCCGCAGGGCGTCCTTGAACTGCATGAACTCCTCGCGGTGTTCCTTGAGCATGGCGATGGCGTCGTCCGTGCCGTAGTAGGCCACCGGCTGCTTGTAGGTCTTGGCCAGTTCCTCGCCGTAGCTGGGGATCTCGGTGATCTGTTTCATGACCTCGGCCATCTTGGCGACGATGGCGGCGTCGGTGCCTTTGGGAAAGGCCACCACGTAGGGCTTCTCGACGATCAGGTCGACGTCCTTCTCGCGGAAGGTGGGGATGTCGCCGACCAGCGGGTTGCGCTCCTCGTTGGGCTGCGCCAGGGCGTTCATCGCGCCGCTCTGGATGTAGTCCTGCAGCGCGCCGTAGCTGATCGCGCCCATGTCGATGCGCCCGCCCAGCAGCGCGACGATGCGCTCGGCCACGGTGCCGGTGTCGATGTAGCGCAGCTCGGTACCGGTGCGTTTCTCGAACATCAGGCCCTGCAGGTGGGAGAAGTTACCCATCTCGGTGCCGTAGGAGATGCTCTTGGGCTTTTCCTTGGCCTGGGCGATCAGCTTCTCGACGCTGTCGATACCCGACTGCTTGGAGGCTACGAAGATCGACGCCTTGTCGACGCCGGCGATGCAGGAAATGTCGAAGGCGTCATAGCTGTCTTCGCTGAGGCCGGCGACTTCGTTGACGATCAACTGGCCGGTGTGGGTAAACAGAATGGTGTGGCCGTCAGCCGATGATTCTTTTACGTGGGAGGCGGCCACCGTGCCGCCGCCACCGCCCATATTGGTGATCACCATCGGTTTGCCGGTGATCTGGGTGAAGTACTTGGCCATCATGCGGGCGTTGAAGTCAGTGTCGCCGCCGGCGTTGGCCGGCACCACGACCTGTACCGCGCGGGTCGGCCAGTTCGGTTCCTGGGCGAAGCTGGTGGCGGAAGTGGTCAGCAGGGCTGCGGACAGCAAGGTCGCGGACAGAATTTTATTCATTGGAAGTTCTCCGATAACGCCACGCCTGAACAACTCGATGGCTTGTTTCCAGCGCGCACTTAATAGGAAGCCCAATCCGCCTGATAATTAATCAGCAGGTAAGTCATATGGCGATTGGGGATGGCGAGGCGGCGTTAGTGCCGGTCTGGACTGCTGCGGGGACTCATGGCGAGAGCGGATCCTATGATTATTATTAGTTGGTGTCGTACGTTGTCATATGACGACGAGAAGATGATTGTCTGCGTTGTTCGGCCTGTCAATGAAGCATCTTTCGATAAACCGATTCATAATGTTTAATTTTTATAAATAATTGATTAATAAGTGTTTTATTAAATGTTTCATTATCTTTCTTATTATGCTGCTTTCGATATTGTTTATTGAGTAAGCGAATTATTGCCGATTAATAGTTCATGAATGAGCGGATTCTTGCCTATTTAATTTTTGTTATACGATGACTTATGATTTGGTCGGTGACAGTGACTTGCTCGCCTAACTTCTCGTCGCGGCTCAGTAAGCCTTGCCATGTATTGCCGCCAGTGCTCACTTCTCCAGCCGAGCTCTGGGTACAGCGGTTTCTTTCTCTGACTGCCGAGTTCGCACTGTCGCGTCAGCGGCGATCCTGACCATTCCCAGCGGAGTGCCATTGCATGAGCCACCTGCCAGCCGAACTGCTACGGACCCTGGGCGAGATCGTCGGCCCGGCCGGCCTGATCGATGACCAGGCCGCCATGCAGGCCTACCTCAGCGACTGGCGTAACGCCTACCGCGGCCGCGCCGCGTTGGTGGTGCGCCCGGCCTCCACCGAGGAAGTGGCCGCAGTGGTTCGTGCCTGCCACCAGGCCGGTGTGGCGCTGGTGCCCCAGGGCGGCAACACCGGGCTGTGTGGCGGGTCGATCCCCGACGACTCGGGGCGCCAGGTGGTGATATCGATGACCCGCCTGACCCGGATTCGTGACGTCGATGCGGGCAACGAAACCATCACCGTCGAGGCTGGCGTGTTGCTTCAGCAGGTGCAGGAAGCCGCCGCCGCGGTAGGCCGTCAGTTTCCCTTGTCGCTCGGCGCCGAGGGCAGTTGCACCATCGGCGGCAACCTGGCGACCAATGCCGGCGGCACCGCTGTGCTGCGCTACGGCAACATGCGCGACCTGACCCTGGGCGTCGAAGTGGTGCTGCCCGATGGGCGCCTCTGGAATGGCTTGCGCGGCCTGCGCAAGGACAACACCGGCTATGACCTCAAGCACCTGTTCATCGGCAGCGAAGGCACCCTGGGCGTCATCACCGCGGCGGTGCTCAAGCTCTACCCGGCGGTGCGCAGCCGCACCACCGCCTGGGTTGCGCTGCCCAGCCCGCAGGCGGCGGTGGAGCTGATCGGCCGTATGCGCGCATTGTGTGGCGATCGGCTGACCGGGTTCGAGCTGATGTCGCGGCAGAGCGTAGCGTTCGTGCTGCGCCACGTACCGGGTTGCAGCAATCCCTTCGCCGAGGAGCATCCTTGGTACGTGTTGATCGAACTCAGTGACACGCTGCCCGACGCACCGCTCAACGCCATGTTGGAAACCGGCCTCGGTGCCGCCTTCGAGCAGGGCGAGGCGCTGGACGCCGTGGTGGCCAGCAACGAGGCGCAGGTCGTGGCGTTGTGGAAGCTGCGTGAGGGCATTTCCGAAGCGCAGAACCACGAGGGGCCGAGCCTCAAGCACGACATCAGCGTGCCGGTCAGCTCCATCGCCGTCTTCATCGCCCAGGCGGACGAGCGCCTGCAGCAGGCGTTCCCGGGTGTGCGCATCGTCTGCTACGGCCACGTTGGTGACGGCAACCTGCACTACAACATCAGCAAGCCGGTAGGCAGCGAGGATGCTCCGTTCAAGGCCCAGGCGGAGGCGATCATGCACATCATCTACGACGTGACCGCGGCGTTCTCCGGCAGCATCAGCGCCGAGCATGGCCTCGGCCAGGCCAAGCGCGAGGCGGCGCAGCGCTACAAGGACCCGCTGGAACTGGAGCTGATGCGCAGCCTCAAGCAGACGCTGGATCCTTCCGGTTTGATGAACCCCGGCAAGCTGCTCTGATCCTGCGCCTGGAGTTCACGCGGGGCGTGACGGATACTGCCGGCCTCCCGTGACCGGAATAAGGACGTTTCTCGTGCGCCTGCTGCTTTTGCCCCTGCTTGCCATCGCCCTGCCTGCGCTGGCCGATGTGCGTATCGACGATCTCACCGACAAACGCAGCGATTGGGAAACCTACCGCTTCCCGCTGCTGGTCGGCGATAGCCCGGCCACCGCCCGGATCAACACCTTCCTGCAGGCGCGCGAGTTGCAGGCGCTGCCGGGGCGCTTCGCCAAATCACCCTTCGAGAAGGTGCAGCCCAAGGAGGGCGAGCACTGGGGCGTGAACAGCCTCGATTACCAGGTCATCGGCCAGGGCCCGGGTTATCTGTCGCTGAACGTCGACGGTGAATACACCGCTGCCTATAGCAGCCAGGGTTCGCGGGGCTACAATTTCGATCTGGTCAGCGGCCGCCCCATCGGCTTGCCACAATTGCTCAGCCCCGAGGGGCTGCTGCGTCTTCAGGGCGAACTGCAGGCGCAGCGGGTCAAGCGCCTGGAGGATTTTCTCAAGGCCATGCCGCCGAGCAAGCCGGAAAAACCAGGCACGTTGACTGACGATGAGCAGTGGCTGGAAGACCAGCGCGCCATGTACACCGAATGCCTCGACACGCGTCGCGACGCCAGCCTCGACTACGACCGCCTGCAACTGGGTGCTGACAGCCTGACCGTGATCGGCGAGACCTGCGCCAACCACGCCAGCCGCGCGCTGGACGAGCTTGGCGATTTCCCCAACAGTGTCAGCTACCAGCCCCTGAGCGCCGACCTCAGCCCCTACGGCCGCTGCCTGCTGCTGGAAAAACGCAACGATTGCACCCTGCCGGCGAACAGTACGGCGCAAGGCGTTTACCACGGCAGCATCGGGCCTTATCCGATCACCCTGGTGATCGAGCAGCTGTATAGCGACCACAGCCTGTCCGCCAGCTACTTCTACGACAAGCACGCCAGGCAGATCGAACTGGGCGGCGAGTTCCAGCAGGACTTCCTCACCTTTCACGAAAGCGGCGAACCACCGGCCCGCTTCGAACTCGAATTCCAGGCCGATGGCAGCTTGACCGGCACCTGGCAGCAGGGCGAGAAACCGCCGCTGGCCGTGAGACTCACCCCGTAGCGTTCGACGAGGAGGACTTATGTGGCATCTGGTCTGTGGTGACAATGCCGTCGCCGGCGTCACCCATGTGATCGGCCAGGAGGCCGCCGAGGCCGGCCTGCGTGTGCTGCGCGACGACCTGGCCGTCGGCCCGCTGGGCGATGTCGACGCGCCCCCCTGTGCGGCCCGCGTGGCGTTCTGGCGTGGGGTATGGCCGGCGGGCGTGACGCCGGTACCGGATTTTGCCGCGGACCTGCCCGCCGATGCGCGGTGGCTCGCCGATCTGACCCGCCAGCAGCGGCCGGTGACCGTCTGGCACGGCGACAGCGCCAGCGAGCAATTGCTGCTGGCGCGTGTGGCTCACGGCCTCGAAGGCAGCGGCGTCGCCCTGCTCGAAGTGGCCTGCGGCACCGGCAACAGCTGGGTGCAGAGCCGCAAGGCAGTGGCCATGCACGCTCCGCAGGCGCTGCTGGAGTTGGCCAACCCGCAGCCGGTCGGGCCTGAGCGCCTCGCCGCGCTGGCGGCGCAGTGGCGTGCCGTGGTTGCCGATGGCGGGTTGATTCATCGCTGGCAGGCTGGCGCGTTCAGCGCCGAGGATTACCAGGCCATCGACGCGGCACTGCTGCGCCACGCCCGCGCCGAGCCACAACCCTTGGCACGGGTGATGGCCGAAGTGATGGCGCGCTGCGACGGCTTCTTCGCCACCGACTTCTTCCTGTTCTGGCGTGCCCGCGAGCTGGCCGACAGCGGCCAGCTGGTGCTCGGCGGTGAGCCGGGCGAGCACGGTTACTCGGGGCTGCAGGTGCGCCGCAGCAGCTGATTCAGCCGCTGAAGGGCACCTCTAAAAACTACCTACGTTGTCAGCGCGGCGTTAAAAACAGGCTAAAAATGCTCATTTACAGCACGTAAACTCCGCTTTTTAGCCTGTTTTTGCCTTGCGCTGACTGCCTCGCCGACGTTTTTAGAGCTGCCCTGAAGAACTCGCCCGGCGTGGCGCCGAACTGCTGGCGAAAGGCGGCGATAAAGGCCGAGGTGGAGTCGTAGCCGCAGAGCAGGGCGACATCGGTGACCCGCTCGCCGCGCTCCAGCGGGGTCAGCGCTCCGAGCAGGCGCAGGCGCTGGCGCCAGGCGCGGAAGGTCAGACCGGTGTCGCGCAGGAACAGGCGGCTCAGGGTCTTTTCCGACACGCCGAGCCCTTCGCCCCAGGCGGCCAGGGTGCGGTCATCGTCTGGTTTTTTCTGCAACTGGCTGCACAAGGTGCGAAGGCGCGTATCGCCTGGCCACGGCAGCGACAGGTGCACCTCGGGCGCCGCGCGCAGGCGGTCGAGCAGCACCTGAGCCAGGCGGCCGTCCGGCCCGCTTTCGTCGTACTCCACCGGCAGCTCGCAGAAGCTGCGGATCAGCTCGCGGGTCAGCGCATCCACGCCCAGCACCCGGCAGGTTTGCGCTGTGCGCTCGGAATTGTCGTTCTGCAGGTAGAGGCTGCGCATTTCAGTGTTCGGCGAGCTGAGCACTTCGTGTTCCAGGCCGGCGGGAATCCAGATGGCCCGCTGCGGCGGTGCGACGAAGCGGCCGGCTGCGGTGTGTACGTGCAGCACGCCCTGAATGGCATAGGTCAACTGCACCCAGGCATGGCTGTGGCGCGGCGTGCCGGTCTGGCGCGGCAGGGATTCGTTGCGTGCATAGAGCGGGCGCGGCAGGCGTTCCAGTTGCGGAATACTGCGTTCGGCGATGCTGTTCTGTCCGTTAGTCGACATGATTTGGCTTTATGGCGTTAGTCGGCAATTTTCGTGCAGGGTAAAGTGAGCACCTTCGTGTGGCAACTGCCTGCCTCGACTGCCCGGAATCTTTACCCATGGCCCGCTCTCGCTTACTGCCCGATAACTTCACCCTGACGTTGATCGCCGTCGTGCTCACCGCCACCTTCCTGCCCGTCAGTGGCCAGGCGGCAGTCGCATTCGGCTGGATCACCAACCTGGCCATCGCCCTGCTGTTCTTCCTGCATGGCGCCAAGCTGTCGCGTGAGGCGATCCTTGCCGGTGCCGGCCACTGGCGCCTGCATCTGTTGGTGTTCAGCTGCACCTTCATTCTGTTCCCGCTGCTCGGTCTGGCGCTCAAGCCACTGCTGTCGCCAATGATCGGCACCGAGCTGTACCTGGGCATGCTTTACCTGTGCGCCCTGCCGGCCACCGTGCAGTCGGCCATCGCCTTCACCTCGCTGGCACGCGGCAACATCCCGGCGGCGATCTGCAGTGCGGCGGCTTCCAGCCTGTTCGGCATCTTTCTCACGCCGCTACTGGTGGCACTGCTGATGGACGTGCACGGCAGCGGCGGCTCGCTGCTCGGTGCCATCGGCAAGATCACCCTGCAGTTGCTGGTGCCGTTCATCCTCGGCCAGATCGCCCGGCGCTGGATCGGTGCCTGGGTTGGCCGCAACAAGAACTGGCTCAAGTACGTCGACCAGAGTTCGATCCTGCTGGTGGTCTACACCGCCTTCAGTGCGGCGGTGGTCGAAGGCTTGTGGAATCAGGTGTCCTGGCCGACCCTGGGCCTGCTGATCCTCTCCTGCTGCCTGTTGCTGGCCCTGGCGCTGGGTATCACCGCGCTGCTCGGCAAGGTGTGCGGCTTCAACCAGGAAGACCGCATCACCATCCTGTTCTGTGGCTCGAAGAAGAGCCTGGCCACCGGTGTGCCGATGGCCCAGGTGTTGTTCGCCGGCAGCAGCATCGGCCTGATGATCCTGCCGATGATGCTGTTCCACCAGATCCAGCTGATGGTCTGCGCGGTACTCGCCCAGCGCTATGCACGCCGTCCGGAAACCGCCGTCGAAGCGCCGGCCGTGCAGCCGGCGCCCGTCGCCAAGGCGCCGTGACGCGTATCGCGCCGGGGGCTGCTAGAACAGTTTGTGCACGAAGCTGAGCACGAACTTGTTGCCCTCCGTGCGGTTCTCGGCGCCCTGTTCGAAGTAGCTGTTGGCGGTCAGGATGTTCTCCTTCGAGAAGCTGTAGGTCAGCCCCGGGCCGATGGCCCAGACCTGTTCGCGCCGGCCGCTGACGTCGCGGCCGTCGACCTCGGTATCGCTGATCTGCTTGAGCCAGTAGCCGGCCAGGCCGATGCTCAGTTTGTCGTCGAGCGCGTACTGGGTGGCGAAGTTGGCATGCAGCGCTTGGCCGGCCTGGGTGCTCGATACATCGCCGAAGGCCGTTGACGGGTCGCGGTTCTTGGCATTCCACAGGTACCAGAAGCGCCCGCTGACCGACCACCTGGGCGTGAACCAGTAGGTCGCCGCGTAGTAGGGGTTGAACGACCAGAAATTGCCGCCGGGGTTGACCGACTTGTCGCGATCATAGGCCCCGGTGGGCAGGATCACCTCGGCCTCGATGCGCTGGGCGAACAGTGGCGAGCCGTCGGCGCGAGTGGTCAGCGAGGATTGCAGGAACGCCCCCAGCACGGTGTCGCCCACGCCTTCGCGTGAGCTGAGCGCGGCGTTGTCGAGGCCATCGTCTACCTCGGCATGGGCCAGCCAGGGCACGATCACCGTGAAACCGGGCATCCAGCCGCCCGCCATCGGCTGGCCCAGGTGAATGTACTGGGTGACCGGCGCGAAGGTCTCGATCTCCTGCTTGGGCAGCGGCAGCTTGTCGCCGTGCTCGTCGTTGAAGCGCGAAGCCTTGCCGTAGATCAGGTACTCGACCAGGTAGTTGCCGGGCCCGCCGGGCAACGGCGAGCCGTCGTAGAAGCTGGTGGAGCCGAGGTTGACCGAGGGTTGGTCGTAGGCCTGGGCTGTGCCTGCCAGCGCAGCCAGGCCGAGGGTCAGAAGCGGGAGACGTGATGCGTGCATGGTGATGATCCTTGTCTTGTTGTTCTTGTCGTAGATCGTGGTGCAGCCTCGGCGAGGCTCACACGTAGCTGGCTGCCAGCCCGCCATCGACCGGGATGTTGGCGCCGCACACCCAGCGCGCCGCATCCGAGCAGAGGAACAGCACCACGGCAGCTACTTCGTCAGCCAGGGCCGGGCGCTTCATGTGGCGTCCGTCGCGCTCCAGGCGCTCGTCGCTGAGCATCTGCACGAAGTCACCGAGGATCGGCGTGAATACCGGGCCGGGCGCCACGCAGTTCATGCGCACGTCGTGTTCGCGAAACCAGGGCGAGGCGTTCTGGTACGTCCAGACGATCAACGCTTCCTTGAAGTACTGGTAACAGGTGGCCTGCTCGACCGGATTGGCGTCCAGCCAGGTGCCGCCGGCCGCGAAACCCGATGTGGCGGCCAGGGCCTTGTGCGCGGCGAGGCGCTGTGGCCACTCGGCGCCGAGAATCGACGCGGCATTGACGATGCAGCCGCCAGCCAGACGCGACAGCAGGCCCTCGCTGAGGTGGCGCAGGCCCAGGTAATTGACCCGGCCGACCAGCTCGGCCGGCGCGGTGCCGGGTACGCCGGCGATGTTGCACAGGCCGTCGATGCGCTCGGGCAGGCGGGCGATGACCTGGTCGATGCTCGTCGGGTCGCCCAGATCCACTTGGTGATAGGCGTGCACGCTGATCTGCGGCTCGTGGCGATCCAGGGCGATCACACGGGCGCCGGCGCAGCGTGCCAGTCGAGCCACTTCGGCGCCGATACCGGAAGCGGCGCCAGTCACGATCAGGGTCTTGTCATGCAGGTTCATGGTGCGTCCTCTTGTTCTTGTTGTGGGCAAATCGGTTGAAGCGTCAGAAGGGGTATTGCGGCGGCGTGTCCTTGACCGTCACCCATTGCCACTGGGTGAATTCGTCCCAGTTGGCGGGGCCGCTCATGCTGCCGCCGTTGCCGGAATTGCCACGGCCGCCGAATGGGTTGACGCCATCGTCGTTCACGGTCTGGTCGTTGATGTGCAGCATGCCGGCGCGTAGTTGGGCGCCGATCGCCATGGCGCGGCCTATGGAGCGTGAGATCACCGCCGCGGCGAGGCCGTATTCGCTGCGGTTGGCCAGTTCGACGGCCTCTTCGTCGCTGGCGAAGCTGGCCACGCAGGCCACCGGGCCGAACAGCTCGGTGTCGAAGGCCGGCATGCCCGGCGCCAGATGGCTGAGCACGGTGGGCTGATAGAACAGCCCCTCGTACTGGCCGCCCACCTGCAGGCGCGCACCGGCCACCACGCTGTCGAGCACCAGTTGATGGGTTCGTACCAGCTGGTTCTCGTTGATCATCGGGCCCAGCTCCACGTCACCGCCGGCCGGGTCGCCCAGGCGCAGGCGCCGGGTGCGCTCGACCAAACCCTCGACGAAGCGCTCGTGCAGCGACTCGTGCACCAGGATCAGCCCGCTGGCCATGCAGATCTGTCCCTGATGCAGGAAGGCGCCCCAACTGGCGCAACTCAGGGCGCGCTCCAGGTCGGCGTCGTCGAGAATGATCAGCGGGTTCTTGCCGCCCAACTCCAGCGCCACTTTCTTGAGGTGGCGCCCGGCGGTTTCCGCGACCTTGCGCCCGGCTGCGGTGGAGCCGGTGAAGGCGATCATCCGCACGTGCGGGTCGCTGCACAGCGCCGCGCCGGCATCGGCACCGCCGGGCAGCACGTGCAACACACCCTCGGGCAGGCCGGCCAGCTCGAACAGCCGGGCGATCAAGAAGCCGCCGGCGATCGGCGTCTGTGGGTCGGGCTTGAGCACCACCGCGTTGCCTGCCGCCAGTGCCGGGGCCACGGCGCGGATCGACAGGATGAGCGGGAAATTGAACGGCGAGATCACCCCGACCACGCCGTGGGGCAGGCGCCGCGCGTAGGACAGCGTAGCGGTGTTGCTCGGCAGCACCAGACCGTGGGGCTGCATCACCTGGCCGGCGGCGAGCTGCAGGAATAGCACCGCCTCACGCACCTCATGCTGGGCCTTGGGCAGGATGCCGCCGGTTTCACGGGCGATGAACAGCGCGCACTCGTCGGCCTGGGCCTGCAGCAGCCCGGCGGCGCGCAGAAAGATATCGGCACGCTGGCGCGGCGGCACGGCCTCCCAGGCCGGCTGTTGGGCGGCTGCCGCCGCAGTAGCGATGGCGACATCCTCGGCGCGAGCCTGGCCGGTGATGGCCAGGCGTTCACCCGTGGCCGGCTCGATGACGGCGTTGCATCCTCCCGCCAGGGGCGGCCGCCAGGTGCCGGAAAACAGTTTGGCGGCCCATATGCCTTCATCCAGCAGTGCAGCAGTCGATTCTGATCGTGGCAGTCGAGACATGGTGTCTCCTTGGAGTATTGTTGTTTTGAGTGATGTGCCGGTGGCATCAGCACTGATCGCAAGGAGCGTGCCCAGCCATGTGGGGGCACTGAGCGATTTGGATAATCCATAACAATTTCAATAAGCTGGGCGCGTTCGTCGGGGTTTTCAGGTTGGTCAGGCATCGATTTCAGCTGCTCACGTTTGAGCAAATGAGTAAGTCGAGGAGCCGTTTTGCCATGCCCATCTGATGAATTGCGCAAGCGAGGAGCCGTGCATGGCCGATAGCCGTCGCATTTCCCTGGATGCGCTGCAGATCACTGAAGCGCCGCACTACCGTGGTGCCAGCGACGCGCTGGACTGGGAGAATTCCCCGACCCTGCGCGACCTCACCGAGTGCCTGTTCTTCTCGCCGGGTGACGGGCGAATCTGGCTCAACGACCAGCGCATGGTGTTGTTGCATTGCGAAGCGCTCGGCGCGCTACGCCGCGAGCTGATCGACAGCCTCGGCCTGGAGCGTGCCCGCGGTTTGCTGACTCGCGCGGGGTACCTGTCCGGCGCCCGGGATGCACGGCTGGTGCAGCAGCGCTGGGCGGACGCCGAGCCAGCGTCGATCTTCGCCGCGGGCATCCGCCTGCATGGGCTGGAGGGTATGGTCAAGGTCGAGCCGCTGCACTTCGAATTCGATGTCGATCGCGGCCACTACGACGGCGAATTTCTCTGGCACCACGCCCACGAAGACGACGAGCACATCGCCGCCTATGGAATCGGCAATGACCCGGCCTGCTGGATGGAACTGGGCTACGCCACCGGCTACGTGAGCGGTCTGTTCGGCCGCCTGGTGGTGTTTCGCGAGGTGGAATGCCGGGCCATGGGCCACCAGGTATGTCGCGTACTGGGCAAGACCGCCGAGCTGTGGGGTGATGTCAGCGAAGACCTGCGCTATCTCAACGCCTCGACCGAGGAGGGCGAGCGCAGCGGCCTGGAGCGAGCGGCCTATCAGCCGCTACCGGCCAGCGCCGGGGAAATCGACGAAGGCCGCATGATCGGCGCTTCGGCCGCCTTCAACGCCGCCTTCCAGTCGTTGCAGCGGGTGGCGCGCACGCCGGCCACGGTGCTGTTCGGCGGCGAGTCGGGGGTTGGCAAGGAGCTGTTCGCCAGCAACCTGCACCGCATGAGCGAGCGCCGCGACGGGCCGTTCGTGGCGCTCAACTGCGCGGCCATCGCCGAGAGTCTGATCGAGGCCGAGCTGTTCGGCGTCGAGCGCGGTGCCTTCACTGGCGCCAGCCACTCGAGGCCCGGCCGCTTCGAGCGCGCCCAGGGCGGCACGTTGTTTCTCGACGAGGTGGCCTGCCTGAGCCTGCCGGGCCAGGGCAAGCTGCTGCGCGCCCTGCAGGAACGCGAGATCGAGAGGGTTGGTGGTACTTCGGTGATCAGCATCGACGTGCGGGTGATCGCCGCCACCAACGTCGACCTTCGTGCGGCGGTGCGCCGTGGCGAGTTTCGCGAAGACCTGTACTACCGCCTCAACGTCTACCCGATCCATATTCCGCCGCTGCGCGAGCGGCGCGACGACATTCCGCTGCTGGTGGATTTCTTCATGCGCCGCTACTGCGAGCGCTACGGGCGAACCCCGGTCGGGCTGACCATGCGCGGCCTCAAGGCGCTGCTCAACTACAGCTTCCCCGGCAATATCCGCGAGTTGCAGAACCTGATCGAACGCGGGGTGATCGCCAGTAACGAAGGCGCGCCCATCGACCTCAACCACCTGTTCCGCGATGAAGAACTGCCGGCCGAGTTCTATTCGCTGCTGCAGCAGGGGCGGCTGGTGCAGCATCAGGATCGGCCTGGCGAAACCGACCTGCTGACTCGTCTCGGTTGCCCTGACCTGCCCGATGCCAACCTGTCGCTGCAGGCCGTGGAGAACCAGTTGCTCGAGCAAGCCTTGCAACGCAGTGCCGGTAACCTGGCTGCGGCTGCCCGCATGCTGGGGCTGAGCCGGGCGCAGTTTGCGTATCGGCTGAAGCGGGCGCGGGTCGGTTGAGATTATTGGCGGGCATGAACTAGGCGTTCCCGCCCGCTCCCACGCCTCGGATGGCTCCCACACATTTTGTGGGAGCGCGCCATGCGCGCGAATGGTTAGCGAGCACTAGGCTGGCGCCACTGAATCAACACGTGGGGCGATTCATGCCTATGCCATCGAAACCGAGCTATCGTGCCTTGCGTAGAGGCCGTGCCTCCTGTCCGGGCGCGGCCTATCTGGTTACCACCATCACCCGCGATCGCACACCGGTGTTCAGCCATTTCCCCGCTGCCTGTGCAGCTGCCCGCTTCCAACGCTCCTTCGTGACAGCCATATGCTCGTCTGGGTGCTGATGCCGGATCACGCCCATTGGCTGATTCAATTGGGCGAGGCGGACAGCCTGGCTGCTTTGGTGAATCTGCTGAAGTCGTCGAGCAGTCGGATGGCGGGAAAATGTGTGGGCACCGAGAGGGGTATCTGGGCGTCGGGCTTCCATGATCATGGTCTGCGCGTCGAGGAGGATTTGCTCGGTGTGTCGCGTTATATCGTGGCCAATCCGCTACGAGCTGGGTTGGTCAGGCGGGTGGGGGATTATCCGTTCTGGAATGCGGTCTGGCTCTAGGTGTGAGTCGACTGCTGAGTTTTTCGCGGGCATGGCCCGCTCCCACAAAAGCTGTCCTCGGCACCAAATTTTTCAGTGCCCGCAAATCCCACGTGGGAGCGGGCGGGGACGCCCAGTCCATGCCCGCGAAGGGGCTACCGAGCACCGCTGACCCTGCTGAATGAACACGGGCTTGCTAGCGGCGCGCCGGTTAAAACTTACACCTGTGCATCCTCGCGCTGCTCGTCGCTTGGCTCCTCGATCCGATACCAGGCCACATACAGCGCCGGCAGGAATAGCAGGGTCAGCAGAGTGGCGCTGAAGATGCCGCCGATCATGGCGTAGGCCATCGGCCCCCAGAACACCTCGCGGGCGATGGGGATCATGCCCAGGCTGGCGGCGGCGGCGGTCAGCAGGATCGGCCGGCGGCGGTGGTGGGTAGCGTCGATCACCGCCTGCCAGGGCGAGTCGCCGGCCCGCTCGAATTCGTCGATCTGGGTGACCAGGATCACCGAGTTGCGGATGATGATGCCGATCAGCGCCAGCACCCCGAGAATCGCCACGAAGCCCAGCGGCGTGCCGGTCGGCACCAGAGCCAGTACCACGCCGATCAGGCCCAGCGGCGCCACGCTGAATACCAGGAAGGTCTTGGCCACGCTGTGCAGCTGGATCATCAGGAAGGTGGCCATCAAAAACAGCATCAGCGGCAGTACGCTGGCGATCGGGCCTTGGGCCTTGCCGCTTTCTTCCACGGTGCCGCCGGTGGCGACGCTGTAGCCGTTGGGCAGCCCATCTGAGAATTTCTGGATGTCCGGCGCCAGGTTCGCCACCAGGTCGGTGGGCTGGATATCGCTGACCACCGCGGCCTTGAGGGTGATGGTCGGCTTGCGGTCGCGGCGCCAGACCAGCGGTTGCTCCAGCTCGTAGCCGACGGTGGCGAAGGCACGCAGCGGAATGGCCACGCCGTTGGGGTTGACGATCTGCAGGTTTTCCAGGGTTTGCGGCGAGCTGCGTTCGCTGTCTTCGGCGCGGCCGATCACGTCGATCAGGTAGATGTCGTCTTTCACCTGGGTGACCGTGGTGCCGCTGACGATGCCGTTGAGCAGATTGGCGACGTCTTCGGAGGACAGCCCGAACTGTCGCGCCTTGTCCTGGGCTACGTCGATGCGCAGCACCTTGCCGGGCTCGTTCCAGTCGTAAACCATCTCGCCGATGTCCGGGTTCTCGTCCAGCAGAGTGGCCAGCTCCAGGGCGTGCTTGCGCACCTGATCGACGTCCGCGCCGCTGATCCGGTACTGGATCGGCCGGCCCACCGGCGGGCCCATTTCCAGAGGCTGCACGAAGGTGCCGATGCCGACGAAGTCCTCGCGCAGGCGTTTGTTGAGCTTGGCTACCAGGCGATCACGGGCATCGATGTCCTGGGCGACGATCACCAGCTGGGCGTAGAACGGGTTCTGCAGTTGCTGGTCCAGCGGCAGGTAGAAACGCAGTGCACCCTGGCCGATGTAGGTGCTCCAGCGGGCGATGTCCTCGTCGCCCTGCAGGGTGGCTTCGAGGCGGTCGACCTGGGCGCGGGTCTCGTTGATCGAGGCGTTCTGCGGCAGGTTGAGGTCGACGAGAATCTCCGGGCGATCCGAGGCAGGAAAGAACTGGCTCTGCACCATCGTCATGCCGGCCAGGGAGGCGGCGAACAGGGCGATGGTCAGGCCGATGGTCCACCAGCGGTGCCGCATGGCCAGCAGCAGGCCCTTGTCGAACGCGCGGGCGATACGACCGGGGCCGCTTTCCTTGGCCTTCATGCGCTTGGGCAGGATGTGCACGGCGATCACCGGGGCGAACACCACGGCCACCAGCCAGGACAGCGACAGCGCCACGGCGATCACCGCGAACAGGGTGAAGGTGTACTCGCCCGCCGAGCTGGCGTTGAGGCCGATGGGCACGAAGCCGGCCACCGTCACCAGGGTGCCGGTGAGCATCGGGAAGGCCGTCGAGGTGTAGGCGAAGGTGCCGGCGTCGTGCAGTGAGTCGCCCTTTTCCAGGCGGGTGACCATCACTTCCACGGTGATCATCGCATCGTCGACCATCAGCCCAAGGGCGATGATCAGCGCGCCCAGGGAGATGCGCTGCATGGTGATGCCGCTGTATTCCATGAACATGAACACCATGGCCAGCACCAGCGGAATCGAGCAGGCGACCACCAGGCCGGCGCGGATGCCGAGGCTGACGAAGCTCACCAGCATGACGATCAGTACCGCTTCGAACAGGGCGCGGGTAAAACCGCTTACGGCTTCCTCCACCACTTCGGCCTGGTCGGACACCACATGCACGCCAACGCCCACCGGCAGGTCGGCGGTCAGCTCATCCATTTTCGTGTGCAGGGCCTTGCCGAAGGTCTGGATATTGCCGCCGTCGCGCATGGCGATGGCCAGGCCGATGGCCGGCTTGCCGTTGTAGCGGAACAGCGCCTGGGGCGGGTCGACGTAGTCGCGGGTGATCTCGGCGATATCGGTCAACCGATAGAAGCGGTCATCCATACGCAGGTTGACGTTGCGCAGGTCGGCTTCGGAGGCGAACTGGCCGCTGGTGCGCACGGAAATCCGCTCCGGCCCGGCCTCGATCACTCCCGAGGGCGTCACCGCGTTCTGCGCCTGCAGGCTCTGGATCACCTGGCTCTGGTCGATGCCCAGGGCGGCCAGCTTGCGGGTCGAGAAGTTGAGGTAGAACACCTCGTTCTGCTGACCGACCATCTGCACCTTGCCCAGGTCCGGCACGCTGCGGATCTCGGCGCGGACCTTTTCCACGTAGTCGCGCAGCTGGCGCATGCTCAGGCCATCGCCGGTGAAGGCGTAGATGGAGCCGAACACGTCGCCGAATTCGTCGTTGAACGACGGGCCCTGCAGGCCCTGGGGAAACTCGCCGCGGATGTCGTCGATCTTCTTGCGCACCTGGTACCAGATGCCGTCGATGTCGCCGGCCTTGGTGGTGTCGCGCAGGAACACCATGACGGTCGATTCGCCCGGCCGCGTATAGCTCTTCACGTAATCCAGCGAGTCCAGCTCCTCGAGCTTCTTCTCGATGCGGTCGGTGACCTGGTTGAGGGTTTCGTCGACCGTGGCGCCCGGCCAGCGGGTCTGGATGACCATGGTCTTGATGGTGAACGCCGGGTCTTCCTCGCGGCCCAGGTTCATGTAGGAGATCACGCCCATCAGCAGCGACACGAACATTAGGTACCAGACGAACGACTGGTGGCGCAGCGCCCAGTCCGAGAGGTTGAAGCCGTCCTTGCGCGGCGCCTGCTGGGTCATGGTGCGACGCCCTCATCGATGCGGATCTGCTGGCCGTCCCTGAGCTCGCTCAGGCCGGCGCTGACTACCTTGTCGCCGGCCGCAAGGCCCTCGACGCTGATCTGTTCGCCTTCGCGGCCGACCACCCGCACGTTGCGCGGGTGCACGGTCTTGGCCTGGGTGTCGATCACCCAGACGCGGCTCTGGCCGTCGACCTCCTGCACGGCGGCGGCCGGCAGCAGGCTGCGCGGGGTCTGCGCACGGGTCAGGCTGATGGCCACGGCGGTGCCCAGGCGCAGGCCGGGCGGGGTTTCTTCCAGGGTCAGCCGAGCGCGACGGGTGCGGGTGGCGGCATCGGCGCGGGGCTCCAGCTCACGCAACTGGCCGCGGGTGGCGATGCTCGGGTCGAGCTGGGAGGCGACATTGAATTGCACCTGATCGTCCAAGCCGTCGGCCAGTTCCACGGGTAGGTCGAACACCGCCTCACGCACGTCCGGGCGGGCCAGGGTGACCACTTCCTGACCGGCGCCGACCACCTGGCCGGCCTCCACGTGCCAGGCGGTAACCACCGCAGCGAAGTCGCTCTTCAGGGTGCCGTAGTTCAGGCGGTCGCGGGCCTGGCGGGTGGCAGCCGCCGCCTGGTCGCGGTTGCTGCGGGCGTTGCTCAGTTCGGTTTGCGCCTGCTCCAGGGTGGCCTTGGCACCGACGCCACGGTCGAACAGTTCCTGCTGGCGGCGCGCGTTGGCCTGGGCATTGATCCACTGCGCTTCGCTGCGCGCCTGATCACCCTCGCTGGCGCGCAGGGCGTTCTGCTGATCGGTGGGATCGAGGGTGGCCAGGGGCGTGCCGGCCTGCACCTCGGCGCCGGCGTCCACCAGGCGGTGAGAAACCCGACCGCCGACGCGAAAGCCCAAGGTGCTCTGCACCCGCGCCTCGATGGTACCGGCAAAGCGGCCGAGCACCTGCTGATCCTGCTGCTGCACTTCGCTGTACAGCACCGGGCGGATCGGCTCGGGTTTCTCGTCTTCGGCGCAGCCTGCCAGCAGCGCGGCAACCAGCGTGAAAGCCATCGCGCGCTTCATGGCTGCTGCTCCTGCTGTGGATTCTGCTCGTGGGCCTCGGCGACTTCCACCTTCTGGCCGGGGTGCAACAGTTGCCCGCCGGCCACCACCACGCGGTCACCGTCCTGCAGGCCGGCGCGGATGATCACCTTGTCGGTCAGGTAACGACCGACCTGCACCGGATGCAGCTGCACCACATCGCCGTCGCCCAGGCGCCACACCGCCGGTTCGCGCTCGGCCTTGGTGAGTGCCGACCAGGGCAGCTCGACGCTGCGTACCGCCGGATTGCTGACATGGGCGCTGACGGTGGAGCCCAGGGTCATCGCTGCCGGCACCTGCTCCAGGCCGACCTTGACCTGCACCGTCCCGCTCTGCGCCGACACCTGCGGGTTGACCTCGCGCACCGTGCCGCTGGCGCCCACCTCGGGGTTGTCGAGCAGGCTCACGTGCAACGGCTGGCCGGGTTCGACCAGCAGCGCTTCGAAGACGTTGAACACCGCATCGCGCTCGCCCTCGCGGGCCAGGCCGAAGATCGGCGTGGCCGCCTGCACCACCTGGCCGACCTCGGCCTGCCGGGCGGTGATCACCCCGTCGCTCTCGGCGCGCAGCTCGGTGTACCCGGCCTGTTCGCGGGCGTCGGCAAGTTGTGCTTCGGCGGCGGCCAGGCTGTTGCGCGCGCTGCGGTCGCTGGCCACGGCGCTGTCGTATTCGCTGCGGCTGGTGTAGCCCTTGGGCAGCAGTTGCTGCTGGCGCCAGAGGTTGGCGGCGCTGAGCTTGACCTGGGCACGGGCGGCTTCGGCGGCCGCTTCGGCGGAGCGCACGGCGTTGCGTTGGTCCTGCGGGTCGAGGCGGGCCAGGACCTGGCCCGCCTTCACGGCATCGCCGACGTCCACCAGGCGCTCGGTGATCTTGCCGCCTACGCGGAACGACAGATCGGTTTGAATGCGCGCCTGGATATCACCGGTAATGGTGGCGTCCGCGGCGTAGTCGACCTGGCTGACGGTGGCCACTTTCACGCGCGGATGCTTGGGCGCGGGCGGCGTCTCCTCGGCGCAGCCGGCCAGCAGCGCGAAAGCCAGCAAGGCCGCGACGAGGCGAGGCAACGCAGAGGTCGATACGGGCGGCATGGAGACTCCGGCACGGCAGGACGCGAGGGTGTGTGCAGATGCGACCGCACCAGGCGACGAACGGTTCAGGCTACTCGTGCGACGAGCGTGGCTTGTGCTGGGGACGCAATCCAAATACTGTATTTATATACAGTTATCGAGCTCGAGCCATGAACCCGACTTCAGCGCCGCGCGGGCGCGGCACCGCCAGCAAGCCGCACAATCGTTTCGCGCCCACCACCAGTGAGGCCGAGGACGACGGCTGGTATCAGGAACAGACGCCGCTGACCTTCGTCACCGAGGTGCGCCACGAACGGGCGAAAACGGTGATCAGCCGCAACAGCTCGCCGGACGTGGGCTTCGACCGCTCTGTGAATCCCTACCGCGGCTGCGAGCACGGCTGCATCTACTGTTTCGCCCGGCCCAGCCATGCCTATTGGGACCTGTCGCCGGGCATCGATTTCGAGACCAAGCTGATCGCCAAGACCAACCTGGCCGATCGCCTCGAAGAGCAGTTGAGCAAGCCGGGCTACGTGCCGGCGCCCATCGCCCTGGGCATCAACACCGACGGCTACCAGCCCATCGAGCGCGAACACCAGCTGACCCGCCAGGCTCTGGAGATCCTGCTGCGCTATCGCCACCCGGTGAGCATCATCACCAAGAGCGCGCTGATTCTGCGCGACCTGGATCTGCTCGAAGAGCTGGCCAGCCGCAATCTGGTCAGCGTGGCGTTCAGCGTCACCACCCTGGACGACGAGCTCAAGCGCATCATGGAGCCGCGCACCGCAGCACCCAAGGCGCGTTTGCGGGCGATGAAGACCCTGCACGAGCACGGTGTGCCGGTCGGCCTGATGGCCGCGCCGATGATCCCGATGATCAACGACATGGAGCTCGAGCGCCTGCTCGAAGCGGGCCGCGAAGCGGGTGCCAGTTCTGCCGGGTACGTGCTGCTGCGCCTGCCGCTGGAGATCGCCGATCTGTTCGAGGAGTGGCTAAAGACCCATTTCCCCGACCGCGCCGAACACGTGATGAGCCTGATCCGCCAGTCTCGCGGCGGGCAGAACTACGACAGCCGTTTCGGCGCGCGAATGAAGGGTGAGGGGCACTTCGCCGAATTGTTGGCGCAGCGCTTTCGCCTGGCGCGCCGCCGCTACGGTTACGACGGCAGCAAGCGCGCCGTGCTGGACTGCTCGCAGTTCGCGCCGCCGGGGCAGCAGATGGGGTTGTTCTGAGGGCTGCTTGAGGCGCTAGCCTGCGCTCGACCCTGCCACGCACTGGCGATGTCCGCAGCTCTGGAGCCTGGCGTTGAGCGTAGCGATACCCAGGTTGGATACTGGTCGTGTCATGGATCGTTAGCGCGGTGCACGACACGGCGAAAATATGGTCGACATTGACGGGCGGGTGGAGATTTTTCACGCCGACGTGTCTTGAGTGGTTCTGCCACAGTCAAATCCTTCGATCTCGTCGGCAGTCCTGCCGGCTGGAAAGCTGTGCGCTGTCGCACGCTTCGTCTCCCATCCGTACGCGAGGTAACGCTAATGCCTGGTAATCGTCGTCCTGCCGAGAGCACCCCCAAGAACGCCGCTTCGGCCGCCGAGGCGCTTGATCATCTGGTCGAAGGTTTTCTGCGCTTTCGTCAGGATGTGTTCCCGCAGCAGCAGGCGCTGTTCAAGAAGCTGGCCCATGCCCAGTCGCCACGTGCCATGTTCATCACCTGCGCCGACTCGCGCATCGTGCCCGAGCTGATCACCCAGAGCGAGCCGGGCGACCTGTTCGTGACCCGCAACGTCGGCAACGTGGTGCCGCCGTACGGCCAGATGAACGGCGGCGTGTCCACCGCTATCGAGTACGCGGTCGCCGCCCTGGGCGTGCAGCACATCATCGTCTGCGGCCACTCCGACTGCGGCGCGATGAAGGCCGTGCTCGACCCGGAAACCCTGGAGCGCATGCCGACGGTCAAGGCCTGGCTGCGCCATGCCGAAGTGGCCAAGACGGTGGTCGCCGACAACTGCGGCTGCGCCGATCACACCACGCTGGGCGTGCTCACCGAGGAAAACGTGGTGGCCCAGCTCGACCACCTGCGCACCCATCCGTCGGTGGCCTCGCGCCTGGCAGCCGGCCAGCTGTTCATCCATGGTTGGGTGTACGACATCGAAAGCAGCGAGATCAAGGCCTACGATGCCGAAACCGGTGAGTTCCGCCAAATCGGCGACGGCCCACTGCCGATGGCGACGCCGCGCCCGCGTTATCCACAGGGTTGATCGACCCTACGGCGTCCCACCCTACGAATTGTGGGAGCGGGCATGGACTAGGCGTCCCCGCACGCTCCCACAAAAGCAGGTGATCCGCCGCTTGGACTTTTAACGGGCTTGCATGCGTCATCGCCTCAAGCTGTGACCCATTTCCCGTTCTGAGTCGAACCAGCGAACCCGCTGGACTGTGCTAGGGTCTTTAGTCGGTCGGTTGGCCCGCGCATGAGGCGCGTCCAACCGGCAATCACCGACAAGAACAAGACGATGCCGGCCCGCCATGTCCCGATCGCAGAGAACGCTCGACCCCTCTTATGAGCTGATGGATGACCACGAAGGTCATTCGCTGATCTATCGCCAGCACGGCTTTCCCAGCCCGCTGGTGCGCTGGCATTTCCACAAGGAATACGAGCTGCACCTGATCGTCGCCAGCGCCGGCAAGGTGTTCATCGGCGACTACATCGGCAATTTCTCTCCCGATACCCTGTTTCTCACCGGCCCCAACCTGCCGCACAACTGGATCAGCCAGATGGCGCCGGGCGAAGCGGTGGCCGAGCGCGACATGCTGGTCAACTTCACCGACGAGGTGCTGGAAAGCGGCACCGCGGTGTTCGCCGAGCTCAAGGACCTGCAGCCGCTGTTGGCCCGCGCCCAGTACGGCATCGAGTTCCGTTGCCCGCACACCATCGGCGAGGCACGCCAGTTGCTGCAGCGCATCGCCAATTCCCAGGGCATGACGCGCCTGGGGCACTTCTTCATCCTCATGGAATTGCTGGCCGGCTGCGAGGCGTACCAACTGCTCTCGGACCGCACCGCTGCGCAGCTGGCCGACGAGCACCACGTCGACCGCATCAACCGCGCCGTCGACTACATCTTCCAGCGCTATGCCCAGGAACTGAGCCAGGAGGAAGTGGCCGAGTACCTCGGGATGACGCCCACCTACTTTTCGCGCTTCTTCAAGCAGGCCACCGGGCGCGGCTTCGTCGAGTTCGTCAATCGCATGCGGGTGAGCAAATCCTGCGAGCTGCTGACCCAGAGCGACAAGCCGGTGACCGAGGTGTGTTTCGAGTCCGGCTTCAACAACATTTCCAACTTCAACCGGCGCTTCCAGCAGCTCAAGGGCATGACGCCCAGCGGCTACCGACGGCTGGTTACCCAGCGAATCACGGCGCAAAACCTGTACTGATTCCGTCGCCCCAATCTGACGGGAAATAGCCGAAAGCGTCGTGCTTGACGTGTTGGATGGCTATTTCCTGGCTGCCTTGGTTTTGCCGTTCAGTGCAAAAAAGTATCGGTTGCAGTGCAGTCGAGGCGTTGTTCGGGTTCGGCGCTAGGGGTGTAATCCGGGTCGGCCCACAAAAACAATAACGTCTCCCGAGGCTCACCGGGCCAGGGAGAGGAGTTCAAGACCATGAACCATACGCTCAAAGTATTCGTAGCCGCTTCATGCCTTTCCCTGACCGTCGGCGCCCAGGCTGCCGAGACCGTGACCATCGCCACGGTCAACAACAGCGACATGATTCGCATGCAGCGCCTGGCCAAGACCTTCGAAGAACAGCACCCGGACATCAAGCTCAAGTGGGTGGTGCTCGAAGAGAACGTGCTGCGCCAGCGCCTGACCACCGACATCGCCACCCAGGGTGGCCAGTTCGACGTGCTGACCATCGGCATGTACGAAGCGGCGCTGTGGGGCGAGAAGGGCTGGCTGGAGCCGATGAAGGACCTGCCTGCCGATTACGCCCTCGACGATGTATTCCCCTCCGTGCGCGAAGGCCTGTCGGCCAACGGCCAGCTCTACGCACTGCCGTTCTACGCCGAAGCCTCGATCACCTATTACCGCACCGACCTGTTCGAGCAGGCCGGGTTGAAGATGCCCGAGCAGCCGACCTGGGAGCAGATGGCGGAGTTCGCCGGCAAGCTTCACCAGCCGGACAAGGGCCAGTACGGCATCTGCCTGCGCGGCAAGGCCGGCTGGGGCGAGAACATGGCGCTGATCACCACCGTGGCCAACGCCTACGGCGCGCGTTGGTTCGATGAACAGTGGAAGCCGGAATTCACCGGTAGCGAGTGGAAGAACGCGCTGAACTTCTACGTCGACACCATGAAGAAATACGGCCCGCCGGGCGCCTCGAGCAACGGCTTCAACGAGAATCTGGCGCTGTTCAACAGCGGCAAGTGCGCCATGTGGGTCGATGCCAGCGTGGCCGGCTCGTTCGTTACCGACGAGTCGCAGAGCAAGGTCGCCGACTCGGTGGGCTTCACCTTCGCGCCGACCCAGGTCACCGACAAGGGCGCCTCCTGGCTGTACTCCTGGGCGCTGGCGATCCCCACCAGCTCCAAGTCCAAGGATGCCGCCAAGACCTTCAGCGCCTGGGCCACGTCCAAGGCCTACGCCGAGCTGGTCGCCGAGAAGGATGGCGTCGCCAACGTGCCGCCAGGCACCCGCGCCTCGACCTACAGCGATGCCTACATGAAGGCTGCGCCGTTCGCCAAGGTGACCCTCGATTCGCTGAAGAAGGCCAACCCGGCCGACCCGAGCGCCAAGCCGGTGCCGTACGTGGGCATCCAGCTGGTGACCATTCCCGAGTTCCAGGCCATCGGCACCGCCGTCGGCAAGCTGTTCGCCGCCGCCCTGACCGGGCAGATGCAGCCCGAGCAGGCGCTGCAGGCCGCGCAGCAGAGCACCGAACGGGAAATGAAGCGCGCCGGGTATCCGAAGTAAGCACGCCCGGTGGTGGGCCGCCGTGCAGCGGCCCACCGCGGGTGATCAGACAACGCCTGGGTCACTCGGCCCGATCCGTCATACCCAACCGCTCATTGCGGAGCCCCCATGGATAACACAACCCTCGACTCCCGCTCGCCAGCGGCAGGCGAAGCCGTCGCTACGCGGCGCAAGCGCCTGGCGCCCGGCTGGTTCCTGGTCAGCCCTTCGGTGGTTCTGCTGCTGATCTGGATGATCGTGCCCCTGGGCATGACCATCTACTTCTCGCTGATCCGCTACAACCTGCTGTACCCCGGCGAGAACGATTTCGTCGGCCTGGAAAACTTCGAATACTTCGTCACCGATGCCGCCTTCCTGTCCGGCGCCGGCAACACCCTGCTGCTGGTCGGCAGCGTGCTGTTGATCAGCGTGGTGTTCGGCGTGTTGATCTCCGCGCTGTTGGAAGCCAGCGAGTTCTTTGGTCGCGGCATCGTGCGGGTGCTGCTGATCTCGCCGTTCTTCATCATGCCGACGGTCAGCGCGCTGCTGTGGAAGAACCTGATCTTCCATCCGGTATCGGGGATTCTCGCCGCCGTATGGCAGTTCTTCGGCGCCCAGCCGGTGGACTGGCTGGCGCACCACCCGCTGTTCTCGATCATTCTCATCGTGTCGTGG
Source organism: Pseudomonas sp. PA1(2017) (assembly GCF_001945375.1). Classification (NCBI taxonomy): domain Bacteria; kingdom Pseudomonadati; phylum Pseudomonadota; class Gammaproteobacteria; order Pseudomonadales; family Pseudomonadaceae; genus Pseudomonas; species Pseudomonas sp. PA1(2017). The sequence continues at coordinate 617,256 of NZ_MSXU01000001.1, read as the reverse complement.
CAGTGGTTGCCGTTCGCCATCCTCATCCTGATGACCGCCATGCAGTCGCTGGATCAGGAGCAGAAGGAGGCCGCGCGCCTCGACGGTGCCGGCCCGTTGGCCATCTTCTGGCACCTGACCCTGCCGCACCTGGCACGGCCGATCGCCGTGGTGGTGATGATCGAAACCATCTTCCTGCTCTCGGTGTTCGCCGAGATCTACACCACCACCAGCGGCGGCCCGGGTTACGAGTCGACCAACCTGGCCTACCTGATCTACACCCAGGCGCTGCTGCAGTTCGACGTGGGCATGGCCTCCGCCGGCGGGCTGATCGCCGTGGTCATCGCCAACATCGCCGCCATCGTGCTGATCCGCATGATCGGCAAGAACCTGACCGACCGGCAGTAGGAGCAGAGCATGCTGACTCTCAAGCAATCCCGTCGCCTGCAAAGCGTGCTGGTCGGCACGCTAGCCTGGGCCGTGGCCGCGCTGATCTTCTTCCCGATCTTCTGGATGGTGCTGACCAGCCTGAAGACCGAGCTGGACGCGTTCGCCACGCCGCCGCAGTTCATCTTCCCCCCGACCCTGGAGAACTACCTGCACATCAACGAGCGCAGCGACTACTTCGCCTATGCCTGGAACTCGGTGCTGATCTCCTTCGCCGCGACCCTGCTATGCATGCTCATCGCGGTGCCGGCGGCCTACTCGATGGCGTTCTTCGAGACCAAACGCACCAAGGGCACGCTGCTGTGGATGCTGTCGACCAAGATGCTGCCGCCGGTGGGCGTGCTGGTGCCGATCTACCTGCTGGCCAAGCAGTTCGGCCTGCTCGATTCCCGTATCGCGCTGATCGTCATCTACACCCTGATCAACCTGCCGATCGTGGTGTGGATGGTGTACACCTATTTCAAGGACATTCCCGGCGAGATCCTCGAAGCGGCACGGCTCGATGGTGCCACCACCTGGCAGGAGATCGTTCGCGTGCTGCTGCCCATCGCCCGCGGCGGCCTGGCCTCGACCATGCTGCTGTCGCTGATCCTGTGCTGGAACGAGGCGTTCTGGTCGCTCAACCTGACCAGCTCCGCCGCCGCGCCGCTGACCGCGTTGGTGGCCTCCTACTCCAGCCCCGAAGGCCTGTTCTGGGCCAAGCTTTCCGCCGTTTCGACCCTCGCCTGCGCGCCCATCCTGATCTTCGGCTGGATCAGCCAGAAGCAGCTGGTGCGTGGTCTGTCGTTCGGCGCCGTCAAATAAGAGGTTTACGTCATGGCTGATTTGAAAATCCGCAACCTGAAAAAGGGCTTCGACGGCACGGCGATCATCAAGGGCATCGACCTGGATATCGAAAACCGTGAGTTCGTGGTGTTCGTCGGCCCGTCCGGCTGTGGCAAGTCCACGCTGCTGCGGCTGATCGCCGGGCTGGAGGAAGTCTCCAGCGGCACCATCACCCTCGATGGCACCGATATCACCGACACCGCGCCGGCCAAGCGCGACCTGGCGATGGTGTTCCAGACCTACGCCCTGTACCCGCACATGACGGTGCGCAAGAACCTGTCCTTCGCCCTCGATCTGGCCCGGGTCGGCAAGGGGGAGGTCGAGGAGAAGGTCGCCAATGCCGCGCGCATTCTGGAGCTGGGTGCGCTGCTCGAGCGCAAGCCCAAGCAACTCTCCGGCGGCCAGCGCCAGCGCGTGGCCATTGGCCGCGCCATCGTGCGCAACCCGAAGATCTTCCTGTTCGACGAGCCGCTGTCCAACCTCGATGCCGCCCTGCGCGTGCAGACCCGCCTGGAACTGGCGCGCCTGCACAAGGAGCTCAAGGCGACGATGATCTACGTGACCCACGACCAGGTCGAGGCCATGACCCTGGCCGACAAGGTGGTGGTGCTCAATGGTGGCCGCGTCGAGCAGGTCGGCTCGCCGCTGGAACTCTACAACCACCCGGTGAACCTGTTCGTCGCCGGCTTTCTCGGCACGCCGAAGATGGGTTTCCTGCGTGGCCAGGTGGAAGGCGTCGACGGCAGTCGCTGCCAGTTGCGCCTGACTTGCGGCGCAGCGCTGGACCTGCCGCTGGCCGCTACCGGCCTGCGCACCGGTGACCAGATCACCCTCGGCATCCGGCCCGAGCACCTCAACGTGGTGCCGGCCGGGCAGGGCCGCCTGCAGGCCACCGCCGACGTCAGCGAACGTCTGGGCAGCGACACCTTCTGCCACGTGCGCGTCGGCGAGGAAGACCTCACCGTACGGGTGCGCGGCGACTTCTCACCGGCTTATGGCGAAGCCCTGGCGCTGGATTTCGACCCGGCCCACTGCCACGTCTTCAACGCCGATGGCCTGGCCATCGACAAACGCATCCAGGCCGGCCAGGCCGCCTGACGCGCAGGAATCGCCCCATGAAACTCAATCGCAAGAACCTCTGCGCACTGGCCCCCGAAATCGACGTGCCAGCCTACGACCCGACCGACGTGCGCCAGGGCATCGCCCATATCGGCGTCGGCGGCTTCCACCGCGCCCACCAGGCGATCTACACCGAAGCCTTGCTCAACCGCGGCGAAGCCCGCGAGTGGGGCATCTGCGGCGTCGGCCTGCGCCGCGAAGACCGCACCATGCAGCAGGCGCTGGCCGAGCAGGATCACCTCTACACGATGTTCGTGCTGGGCGACGAGCCGGGCCTGGAAGTGCGCGTGGTCGGTGCCATCAACGGCATGTTGCTGGCCGAGGATTCGCCCGCCGCGCTGATCGACAAGCTGGCCGACCCGGCGATTCGCATCGTCTCGCTGACCATCACCGAAGGCGGCTACTGCATCGACGACAGCAGCGGCGAATTCATGGCCCACCTGCCGGACATCCAGCACGACCTGGCGCACCCGGAGGCGCCGCGCAGCGTGTTCGGTTTCCTCTGCGCGGCCCTGGCCAAACGCCGTGCCGCCGGCACCCCGGCGTTCACCCTGATGTCCTGCGATAACCTGCCGCACAACGGCGCGGTGACCCGCAAGGCGCTGCTGGCCTTCGCCCACCTGGCCGATCATGAACTGGCGGGCTGGATCGACAGCCATGTGAGCTTTCCCAATGCCATGGTCGACCGCATCACGCCGATGACCAGCGATGCTCACCGTGCCCAACTGGCCGAGCGCCATGGCATCGCTGACGCCTGGCCGGTGGTCTGCGAGCCGTTCCTGCAATGGGTGCTGGAAGACAAGTTCGTCAATGGCCGGCCGGCCTGGGAGAAGGTCGGCGTGCAGTTCACCGACGACGTCACGCCCTACGAGGAAATGAAGATCAAGCTGCTCAACGGCAGCCACCTGGCGCTGACCTACCTGGGCTTTCTCAAGGGCTACCGCTACGTTCACGAAACCATGAACGACCCGTTGTTCCGCCGTTACGTGCGCACCTTCATGGACCTGGACGTGACCCCGCAGCTGGCGCCAGTACCGGGCATCGACCTGGACGACTACAAGGACACCCTGATCGAGCGCTTTTCCAACCAGGCCATCGCCGACCAGCTCGAGCGCGTCTGCTCGGACGGCTCGTCGAAGTTTCCCAAGTTCATCGTGCCGACTATCAACCGCCTGATCGAAGATGGCCGGCCGCTGGAGCGCGCGGCCCTGGTGGTCGCGGCCTGGGCGCTGTATCTCAAGGGCGTCGACGAGACCGGTACCACCTACCGCATCCCAGATCCGCGCGCCGAGTTCTGCCAGGCGCTGGTGGCCGACGACGACAGGGTGCGCGAGCGTGTGCTGGGCGTCGAGGTGATCTTCGGCACCGCCATCCCACAATCGGCGGCCTTCGTCACCGCCTTCGAGCTGTGCTACGACAGCCTGCGCAAGCTGGGCGTGACGCGCACCCTGCAGACCTTGCTGGGTGACTGAGCCATGTACCTCGGCATCGATTGCGGCACCCAGGGCACCAAAGCGCTGATCCTGGATATCCACAGCGGCAAGGTGCTCGGCGAAGGCAGTGCGGCGCACCGGCTGATCAGCGGCGCCAATGGCCGCCGCGAGCAGGACCCGGCCGACTGGCTGCTGGCCTTCGAGCAGGCCACCGCCCAGGCCCTGCAGCAGGCCGGGGTGGCGGGCAGCGAGATTCTCGGTATCGGCGTGTCCGGCCAGCAGCACGGCCTGGTGCTGCTCGATGCCAAGGGTGAGGTGCTGCGCCCGGCCAAGCTGTGGTGCGACACCGAATCGACTGCCGAAAACGCCCACCTGCTGGATTTTCTCGGTGGTGACAGCGGCTCGCTGGAACGCCTGGGCGTGGCCATCGCACCGGGCTACACGGTGTCGAAACTGCTGTGGACCCGTGACCATCACCCCGAGGTATTCGGCCGTATCGCCCACATCCTGTTGCCCCACGACTACCTCAACTACTGGCTGACCGGGCGCGCCTGCGCCGAGTACGGCGATGCCTCCGGCAGCGGTTATTTCAACGTGCGTACGCGCACCTGGGACACCGAGCTGTTGGAGCTGATCGACCCCGAGGGCGCCCTGGTGCGGGCGCTGCCGGAGCTGATCGAGTCCGACCGGTGCGTCGGTTCGATTCGCCCGGAAATCGCCGAACGCCTGGGCCTCAACCCCTGGGCACTGGTCGCCAGCGGCGGTGGCGACAACATGATGGGCGCCATCGGCACCGGCAACATCGCCCCTGGCGTCATCACCATGAGCCTCGGCACCTCGGGCACGGTGTACGCCTACGCCGAGCAGCCGCGCGTCAGCCCACACCCGCAGGTGGCGACTTTCTGCTCGTCGTCCGGCGGCTGGCTGCCGCTGATCTGCACCATGAACCTGACCAACGCCAGCGGCGCGATCCGCGACCTGCTGGGGCTGGATGTGGAGACCTTCGGCGCCTTGGTCGGCGAGGCGCCCATCGGCGCCGGGGGCGTGCTGATGCTGCCGTTCCTCAATGGCGAGCGGGTACCGGCGCTGCCCCTGGCCACCGCCAGCCTGCACGGCCTCACGAGCGACAACCTGACCCGCGCCAACCTCTGCCGCGCGGTGGTGGAAGGCACCACCTTCGGCCTGCGTTACGGCCTCGATCTGCTCAAGGCCAGCGGCATTCGCAGCGACAGCATCCGCCTGATCGGTGGCGGCGCGAAAAGCGCGACCTGGCGGCAGATCGTCGCCGACATCATGGGCGCGCCGGTGACCTGCCCGCAGCACACCGAGGCGGCGGCGCTGGGTGCGGCGATCCAGGCGGCCTGGTGCGTGAGCCATCAGCACGGCGATGCGGCGAGCCTGCAAAGCCTTTGCGAGCGCTGCGTGAGCCTCGATGACGCTCGCAGCGCCGAGCCCGACGAGCTGCGCAGCCGCGCCTACGAAGGCGTCTACCAGCGTTACCGCGAACAGGTTCGCGCGCTGCAATAATCCAATCCGGTGGCCTGTCGCCACCGGCCCCTTTCCTGCGCGAATGCGCCTGTTCCGTGACGCGGAGATCCCATGTATCTGGTATGCGGCGAAGCCCTGTTCGATTTCTTCTGCAACCCCGGCGAGCGCAGCAGCGAGCTGAATTTCAAGGCCCTGGCCGGCGGCTCGCCGTTCAACGTGGCGGTCGGCCTGCGCCGCCTCGGCGTCGAGTCGGCGCTATTCGGCGGCATCTCCAGCGACTACCTCGGACAGCGCCTGCGCCAGGTGCTGAGCGAAGAGGGCGTCAGTGATCGTTACCTGATCGCCAGCGACGCGCCGACCACGATGGCCATGGTCGCGCTGGATGCCAAGGGTTCGCCGCAGTACATGTTCCGTGGTGAAGGCTGCGCCGATCGCCAGGTGCTGGCCGGGCACCTGCCGCTACTCGACGAAACGGTCAGTGGCCTGCACGTGGGCTCCTATTCGCTGGTGGTGGCGCCGGTTGGCGACACCCTGCTGGCGCTGGTGGAGCGCGAGAGCGGGCGGCGGCTGATCAGCCTGGATCCCAACGTGCGTCTCAATCCGGCACCCGATATCGAGCGCTGGCGGCAGCGAATTGAATCTTTTGCCGCCCACGCGCATCTGATCAAGGTCAGCGAGGAGGACCTGGAGCTGCTGTATCCCGGTGTCTCACCGTCGACGAGCATCGAGCGCTGGTTGGCCCAGCGCTGCCAGTTGGTGTTCCTGACCCGCGGCAGCGAGGGTGCAAGCGTGTTCAGCCGGCAGCATGGGCAGTGGTCGGTACCGGCACGGCAGGTGGTCACCCGTGACACCGTGGGCGCCGGGGACACCTTTCAGGCGGCGATCATCGCTTACCTGGTGCAGCATGGGCTGGATAGCCCGGCTGGCCTGGCCGCGGTGTCGCGCGAGGCGCTCGCGGCGATGCTCGACTTCGCCGTACAGGCGGCGGCGCTGACCTGTTCACGGGTTGGCCCGCAACTGCCGTATCGGCATGAGCTGGCGCAGTAAAGGCCGTTGAGTGGCGCGAGGCGTAGTAGGCAATTTTCAACGCCGTACTTGCCAACGCACGCGTTCCACGGCATGCAATCGAATTCGCAGGGCCAGGAGGCTGGCCCGAACCAAGGAGTCTTCATGCCGTATCTTTCTTCATCGCTGGATGTCACCCAACTACCGAGCTGGCAAGCCCTGGTCGCCCACCGTGAGCGCCTTGCCAGCTTCAGCATGCGCCAGGCCTTCGCCGCCGACCCGAAGCGTTTCGAGACCTTCAGCCTGAGCGGCTGCGGGCTGTTCCTGGATTACTCGAAGAACCTGATCAATACCGAGACCCGCGAGCTGCTGGTCAACCTGGCCCGTGAAGTGGGGCTGGAGAAGGGCATCCGCGCGCTGTTCGACGGCGAGCTGCTGAACAACACCGAGAAACGCCCGGCCCTGCACACCGCGCTGCGCCGTCCACTGGGCGACAAGGTCGAGGTCGACGGCGTCGATATCGTTCCCGAAGTGCAGCGCGTGCTGCAGCAGATGACCGAGCTGGTCGGGCGTATCCACAACGGCCTGTGGCGCGGCTACACCGAGAAACCGATCACCGACGTGGTAAATATCGGCATCGGCGGCTCCTTCCTCGGCCCGCAGCTGGTCTCCGAGGCGCTGCTGCCATTCGCCCAGCGCGGCGTGCGCTGCCATTACCTGGCCAACATCGACGGCAGCGAGTTCCACGAACTGGTCGCCAAGCTGCGCGCCGAGACCACCCTGTTCATCGTCTCGTCGAAGTCCTTCGGCACCCTGGAAACTCTGAAGAACGCCCAGGCTGCCCGCGGCTGGTACCTGGCCCAGGGCGGTTCGGAGTCCGAGCTGTACCGCCACTTCATCGCCGTGTCGAGCAACCGCGAGGCGGCGGTGGGCTTCGGCATCCGCGAGGAAAACATCTTCCCGATGTGGGATTGGGTCGGCGGCCGTTACTCGCTGTGGTCGGCCATCGGTTTGCCGATCGCCCTGTCGATCGGCATGTCCAACTTCAAGGAGCTGCTGTCCGGCGCTTATCGCATGGACGAGCACTTCAAGACCGCGCCGTTCGAGGAGAACATGCCGGTGCTGCTGGCCCTGCTGGGCGTGTGGTACGGCAACTTCTGGAACGCCCAGAGCCACGCCATCCTGCCGTACGACCACTACCTGCGTAACATTACCAAGCACCTGCAGCAGCTGGACATGGAGTCCAACGGCAAGAGCGTGCGCGGCGACGGCCAGCCGGTCAGCGTGGCGACCGGCCCGGTGATCTGGGGTGGCGTGGGTTGCAACGGCCAGCACGCCTACCACCAGCTTCTGCATCAGGGCACCCAGTTGATCCCGGCGGATTTCATCGTGCCGGTGAGCAGCTACAACCCGGTGGCCGATCACCATCAGTGGCTGTACGCCAACTGCCTGTCGCAGAGCCAGGCGCTCATGCTCGGCAAGTCCCGCGAGGAAGCGGAAGCCGAACTGCGCGCCAAGGGCATGGGCGAGGACGATGTGCAGCGCCTGGCGCCGCACAAGGTGATCCCCGGCAACCGGCCGAGCAACACCCTGGTGATGGAGCGCGTCAGCCCCCGTCGCCTCGGCGCGTTGATCGCCATGTACGAACACAAGGTGTTCGTACAGAGCGTCATCTGGGGCAACAACGCCTTCGACCAATGGGGCGTGGAGCTGGGCAAGGAGCTGGGCAAGGGCGTTTACTCGCGCATGGTCGGCAGCGATGAAGTTGCCGCCGAGGATGGCTCCACCCAGGGCCTGATCGACTTCTTCCGCGGCCGCCACCGCGGTTGATCCCGCAACGTTGCCCACATCCCGCACAGCTGGCTGGTGCGGGATGTGGCATGTTTTCCGACGATTCCTTCCTCACCTCACTCGCGGCCGATTTCTGATGAGAGGTGCCGCGCTGTAATACGAAAGACATCTGTCGGTTTTTAGATGGGACATTATCAGGCCCATGCTAGAGCGGTTGGCTGCGCCATGGCGCTGATCTGGCCCCGGTGGCATGTCGTTACAAATGCTCTGCCGATATTGATCGCGTTCCTTGCGATTAAGGTTGGTTTAAGCCTTCATGGGTAAGTTCGTCTGCGATGTGACTGAATAGTCACTAAGCAAACTGCCATCAGATGGCAAGTCAATATCACGACTGAAAACCAGGAGGCACCATGAGCGAGCGCATTCGTTCCATCCGATCCGCCACACCCACCGCAGCCGGCAAGCAGAGCGCAGATGAGGCCCTGCAAACCCTGCTTGATGGCTTCCAGCGTTTTCGTAGCGATGTCTTCCCCGAGCAGCGCGAGCTGTTCAGCAAGCTGGCCCGCCAGCAGAGCCCCCGGGCCATGTTCATCACCTGCGCAGACTCGCGCATCGTCCCCGAGCTGATCACCCAGAGCGACCCCGGCTCGCTGTTCGTGACCCGTAACGTCGGCAACGTGGTGCCGCCCTACGGCCAGATGAACGGTGGCGTTTCCACTGCCATCGAATACGCGGTAATGGGCTTGGGCGTGCAGCACATCATCATCTGCGGCCACTCCGATTGCGGCGCCATGAAGGCGGTGCTCAACCCGCAGAGCATCGAACGCATGCCGACCGTCAAGGCCTGGCTGCGCCATGCCGAGGTCGCCAAGACCGTCACCCAGCAGAGCTGCAACTGCGCCGAGCACCAGGAACTCGGTGTATTGACCGAAGAAAACGTGGTCGCCCAGCTCGATCACCTGCGCACCCATCCTTCTGTCGCCGCACGTCTGGCCGCCGGTCAGCTGTTCATCCATGGCTGGGTCTACGACATCGAGAACTGCACCATCAAGGCGTATGACGCCGAGCGTGGCGAGTTCCTGCCCCTCGATGGCGAAACCACCCCCAATGCCAGCCCGCGAGCCCGTTACCTGGCCTCGTAACGCTAATGACAGGACGTCACCCGGTGGCCATGAATCGACCCGCGGATTAACCGCCCACAATCGACAGCCGTTTTCGGGCTTGTTGCCTTGCCCCTGGCAACAAGCCTCTTGGGTTTTGACTGCCTTACACCTGCTGATGGTGAGCCGTGGCTCATCGTCATGACCTTTCGTGCGCTGGATCTGCAGGAGACCGCACCATGACCCTCGCCTCATTCAAATCCGCTCTGCCACGCGATGCCCTGGCATCCATCGTGGTTTTCCTCGTCGCCCTGCCGCTGTGCATGGGCATTGCTATCGCTTCCGGCATGCCGCCGGCCAAGGGCCTGATCACGGGCATCATCGGTGGCCTGGTGGTCGGCTGGCTGGCCGGCTCACCGTTGCAGGTCAGCGGCCCGGCGGCCGGTCTGGCCGTGCTGGTCTTCGAGCTGGTGCGCACTCACGGTATCGCCATGCTCGGGCCGATTCTGCTGCTCGCCGGCCTGCTACAGCTGATCGCCGGGCGCCTGCGTCTGGGTTGCTGGTTTCGCGTCACCGCGCCGGCCGTGGTGTACGGCATGCTCGCCGGGATCGGCATTCTCATCGTGCTTTCGCAGCTGCACGTGATGTTCGACGTGAAACCCCAGGCCTCTGGGCTGGACAATCTGCTGGCCTTCCCCGACACCCTGCGCCAGGCGATTCCCGGCCTCGGTGGCGGCAGTGCCATGGCGGCGGCGTTGCTGGGCTTCGGCACCATCACCTGCATGTTCCTGTGGGACAAGCTGCGCCCTCAGGGTTTGCGCTTTCTGCCGGGTGCGCTGATCGGTGTGACGCTGATGACCCTGATCAGCCTGTGGTTGGGGCTCGGCGTGGCACGCGTCGAGGTGCCGGCGACCCTGAGCGATGCCATCGACTGGGTGCAGCCGGCCGACCTGCTCAACCTAGCCAACCCGCACATCATTCTCGCGGCGGTGGTCGTGGCCTTCATCGCCAGTGCGGAAACCCTGCTGTCGGCGGCAGCGGTGGATCGCATGCACAACGGGCCGCGCTCCAACCTGGACCGTGAGCTGTCCGCCCAGGGCATCGGCAACATGCTCTGCGGTGCGCTCGGTGCGCTGCCGATGACCGGCGTGATCGTGCGCAGTTCGGCGAACGTACAGGCCGGCGCCCGCACCCGCATGTCGACCATTTTCCATGGCGCCTGGCTGCTGGCCTTCGTCATGCTGCTGCCGTCGGTGCTGCAGAGCATCCCGATCGCCTGCCTGGGCGGCGTGCTGGTGTACACCGGCTTCAAGCTGGTCGACATCAAGGCGATTCGCGGCCTGGGCCGCTATGGCCGCGCACCGGTATTCATCTATGCCGCCACGGCCCTGGGCATCGTCGCCGTCGACCTGCTGACCGGCGTGCTGATCGGCTTCGCCCTGACCCTGGTCAAGCTGGCCGGCAAGGCTTCGCGCCTGAAGGTCAGCCTCAGCGAGATCGGCCCCGATGAGGCGGAGCTGCGCCTGACCGGCTCGGCGACCTTCCTCAAGGTGCCGCACCTGGCCAGCGTGCTGGAAGGCATCGCGCCGACCACCCGCCTGCGCGTGCCGCTCGACAAGCTCAGCTACGTCGACCATGCCTGCATGGAGCTGCTCGACGACTGGGGCCGCGCCGCCGAGCAGCAGGGTGGTGCGCTGCTGATCGAACGCCATGGCCTGACCCGTCGCCTCGAGGGCCGTGCGCTGAGCATGCGCCGCGCGGTGGCCTGAGCTCAGGTGCCCGGCCTGCGGTCAGCGTGACAGCTGGCCGCAGGCGTCGAAGGCCACTTGGCGCTGCGTATCTGGTACCTTTTCCCGTTGCGCATCGCCAGATGGCCGATTCTGTGCCGCCCAGGTACACCCCGCCACCGAGCCGGGGAATCGGATCATGCAGGGCGATACCCTTCACCCTGACCATCGTGGCCATCATGACTCGCAAGCACATCATCGTATTCGTCCTCATCGCTGCCGTGGCCCTGGTGCTCGGCCTGATCGCCAGCCAGGCGCTGCGCGGCAAGTCCAACGACGCCGCTGCACTGCTCGACGCCGGTATCGTCATGCTGCCCCAGCCGCGCCAGGTGCCTACCCTGGATTTCCTCGACCAGGACGGCAAGAGCTTCTCCACCGGCCAGCTCAAGGATCAGTGGAGCCTGTTGTTCTTCGGCTACACCTTCTGCCCGGACATCTGCCCGGCGACCCTGGCGCAACTGCGCCAACTGCGCACGCAGATCCCGGAAGAGACCTGGAACAACCTGCGCATCGTGCTGGTGAGCGTCGACCCGGCCCGTGATACGCCGGAGCAATTGAAGAAGTACCTGGGTTACTTCAATGCCGGCTTCATGGGCCTGAACGGCGAGCCGGACACCATCCAGAAGCTCTCCAACGCAGTGAGCATTCCCTACATTCCGGCCGATACCAGCAAGGAAAACTACCTTGTCGACCACAGCGGCAACCTGGCCGTCATCGGCCCGGACGGTACCCAGCGCGGCTTCATCCGCGCGCCGATCAACATCGACAAGTTGGCGGCGCAACTGCCGGGACTGGTCGGCAGCGAATGAAAAATGGGACCCAGCGGGTCCCATTTTCATGTGCACTGCTCGGCATCAGCCGGGCTGAAATTCTGGCCCTCTTTCTTGCGATCGATGCCTGGCGCTCTTTCACGAGCAACTCGGGCGACGGCAATGCCCGGCTAAAAATGATAATTGAAAACTATTCTCATCTGCCGGTAATATGCCGCCTCTTTCCGCTCAGGTCAGGTATGACGAGTGTCGGATCTGGATCTCAAAGGCCTCTTTCAGCAGCACGCCCGCGCTCTGCAAAGCTTTCTGCTGCGCAAGAGTCGTGACCCGCACCTGGCTGCCGATCTGGTCCAGGAGAGTTTCCTGCGTCTGAGCGAACAGGCGCGTCACGACCATATCTACAATACGCCAGCCTATCTCTACCGCACCGCGCGCAATTTGCTGATCGACCACCTCCGCCAGCAGGAACGGCGCAAGACCGACCTGGTCGGCGACGATGTGCTCAATGCTGTCAAGGATGAAGTCGATAGCCTGGAAGACACCACCGAGAGGCAGCAACGTATGGAGCTGTTGCAGCGTGCGGTGGCCGAGCTGCCACCGCGAACCCGCGAAATCTTTCACCTCAACCGCATAGAGGGGCTGACCCACGCCGAGGTCGCCAGGCGCCTGGAAATCAGCGACAGCTCGGTGCAAAAGCATCTGTCCAGAGCGTTGTCTCACGTCATGGAGCGCCTCGGCGCAGGCTCGTGATGGCAAAAATACCGTCATGGTCGGAAACTTTTACGGTAAAACAGCCGCCTGAGCGTCTTCAGTCTTACAAGAGAAAGCCGAGAGCACACGTGAATAGCCCAGACCTGCAGGATCGCGGGATTCGCCAGGCTGCTGCCGAGTGGGCGGTGCGCATGAGCGACTCGCCGCTCGACGAGCACGAGCAGCAGGCGCTACAGGCGTGGCTCGCCCTCGATCCGCGCCACGGTGCTGCCCTGCAGTTCGCCAGGCGTACCTGGGGCGATCTGGCCAGCCTGCAAGAGCCGGTTGCCGAGGCGCCGCGTCGCTCGCCGGCCCGACCGATCGCTACGCCCAGGCGCCGCACCCGCCGTGTGCTGCGCTGGTTGAGCAGCGCCTCGCTGGCTGGGGTCGTCACCCTGATCGGCTGGAACCAGGCGCCTGCGGTGTACCTGCCGTTGGTCGCCGATCACCGCACCGCTACCGGTGAGGTGCGCACCGTCGAATTGCCTGACGGCAGCCTGGCGACACTCGATGCACGCAGCGCCATACGCCTGGACTATACGCCCCAGGCCCGGCGTATCGAGTTGCTCGCCGGCTCGGCGGTATTCCAGACGGCGCCCGTTGGGCCACAGGAAACGCGACCCTTCATCGTCGACAGTAACGGGGGCAAGGCCCAGGCGCTGGGCACACGCTTTCTGGTCAGTCGCGAGGAGGGCGGGCAGATGCTCGTCGGCGTCATGCAGCACCGGGTCGCAGTCAGCAAACACGGCCAGAGCCTGGTTCTCGAGCAGGGGCAGAGTGCGCGGGTCGAGGCTGACGGGCGCCTCGAACGCCTGAGTCTGGAGCTATCGCGGGCCAGCAGTTGGCAGCGCGGCCTGCTGATTTTCGATCAGGTGCCGTTGCAGCAGGTGGTGACTCAGCTCAACCGGTACCGGGACGGGCACATCTTCGTCGCTGGCGACGGGCTGGCGCAGCGCCGGGTCAGTGGCGTGTTTCGCCTCGATTCGCTGGGCGGCGCAGTCGCTACTCTCACTGGCGAGCTGAAGGCCCGCCATGCCGATCTGCCCGGCCTGAGCCTGATCTACTGAACAGGCGCCTTGGCACTTGGCCCTGATCGAATAATTTTCAAAAACGCTTACTGAGTTTGCCCGGCTGCATCGTCTTGCTTGTTGATAGTGATTTTCATTACACGTCAACACAAGAAAAGAGCAGGGTCGATGGGCATCAAGGGAACGTGTCATTCAAGCCGCACAGCGTCCGGCATACAGCGCTGGCGAGGGTTGGCTGGTAGCCTGCTGGTCAGCATGGTGCTGGCGTCTGGCGGCAGCGTCTGGGCTCAACAGCCTGCGGCTGCCGAAGTCGATGTGGGCAGCGGTTCAGCAGCCAAGGAGGTCGACTTCGACATTCCGGCGCAGCCACTGCGCAGTGCCGTGATCGCCTTCGCCGAGCAGGCGGGGATCCAGGTGTTCTTCGACAGCGGTAAGTTGGCTGGCCTGCAAAGCCACGAGCTGAAAGGGCCTTACGCGCCAGAGCAGGGCTTGCGCGTACTGCTTGGCGGGTCGCCGGTAAGCTACAGCTTCACCGGTGAACGGCGAGTCAGTCTGGAGCGCCTGGCCGAAGTCGCCGGCACCCTGCAGATCGACACGACCCTGATCGAGTCGACCCGCGACGTCAGCAACGAGTGGATCTACCAGACGCCCCGCTCGGTGAGCGTGATCACACGCGAGCAGCTCGACCGCAATCCGCCACGGCATGCCGCCGACATGCTGGTCGAAACGCCAGGCGTGTACAGCGCGGTGAGCGCTCAGGACCCCGGCCTGTCGGTGAACATCCGCGGCATGCAGGACTTCGGCCGGGTCAACACGATGATCGATGGCATGCGCCAGAACTTCAACGAGAACGGCCACCAGCAGCGCAATGGCCAGCTCTACGTGGATTCCGAGCTGATCAGCAGCGTGGTGATCGAGAAGGGCCCGCGCTCCGACGTCACCGGTGCCGCGTCGATTGCCGGCAGCGCCAATTTCGGCACCCTGAATGTCGACGACATCATTCTGCCGGGCCAGGACCAGGGCGCGCGCCTGCGCGGCATGACCGGCCTGGGCGGCCACGGCAATGGCGTCAATTTCATCGGCAGTGCAGCGGTGGCCGGGCGTTTCGGTGATCGCTGGGAACTGCTCGCTGCCCGTAGCAGACGCAGCTTTGGCGATTACGCACCGGGTTCGCGCCGCGAGAACTTCGATTTCCTGCTCGGTGGCGTTCAGGATTCCGACCGCCCGATCACGCAGGTCGTCGATCGCATCAAGTTCTCCGGTCAGGAGCAGGATTCGGAGCTGTTCAAGGCGCGCTTTGCCCTCAACCCTGAGCAGGCGCTGCAGTTCACCTACCTCAATACCGACCTCAGCTATGCCAACGTGTCCGATCGCCGGGTGATCAACCCGGTCGACGGCGCCGCACGGGACGGTGAGGAGGCTTGGCAGAAATACGGCGATGCCAGTGCCCGCTCGCAATCGTTCGGGCTGGACTACAGCTTCAATCCCGACTCGCCGTTGATTGATCTCAAGACCAAGCTCTACTACGTCACCACCCGAAACCAGCGCGACACCGCTGCTGGCCGACCGATCGTCACTGACGGCGTGGACATGACCGAGACCGCCTGGCGACTGGGTTACTGCGACCAGAGCCCGGTGCCCGGTTCCTGGACCAGTGCCTGCGAGGCGGGGCTGGGTAACGATGCGCGTACCAAGATCGACACCATCGGCTTCACCCTGGACAACACCGCGCGCTTCGCCTTGGCTGGCGTCGAGGGTTTCCGCTTCAACCATGGCCTGGAGTACTTCCAGGACCGAGGCGCCTCGGACACCGTCTACAACCGCCAGGGCCGTGAAGTGGGTAGCGACACCAATACCCTCAACCCCAACGGCAAGCGCAGCATCACCAGCGCCTTTGGCAGCCTCACCTTCGAAACCGAGCAGGTCACGCTGTCGGGTGGGCTGCGCTATGACCACTACAGCCTCAAGGGCAAGACCCGCGTGCCTGTCACGGACTGGAGCTATGAAGACCGTGCCCAGGTTTACAACCGTTTGCTCACGCAATCCATCGCTAGCAGCGAGCTACGCTGCACCAGCTACGTGGCGCCTGTAATCCGCGGCCAGAGCGAAGAGGCACGCCTGGCCCGTCAGGCACGTACCAGAGCGAGTGCCTGCGCCACCATCCCGGGGCTGCAGGCCAGACTGGCCGACCCGACCTCGGATCCGCGCTACTACACGAGTGCCTATGATGGTACCTGGTCGTCCAACAGCGGCATGCGCGAGTACAAGGTCGATGAGAGCCTGGACAAGTTCCTGCCTACCCTCGCCGCCGCCTACCGCCCTACCGACTGGCTGGAAGTCTTCGCCAGCTGGGGCAAGTCCTGGCGGCCGCCGGCGCTGACCGAGTCGCTGATGGAGGGCTCCCATCCCGGCGATCCCTTCGCCACCATGTACCCCAACCCCTATGCGGAGCCTGAGACCTCACGCAGTTGGGATGTGGGTTTCAATATCAGCAAGCTGGACCTGGTCACGCTGGGCGACCAGTTCAACGCCAAGGTCACCTACTACGACACGCGCGTCGACAATTACCTGATCACCTCGATGAACAATACCCTGCCAGGCAGGACCGGCGGCTTGGGCAACACCATGTTCGTCAATAACCAGGCCCGCATGCAGTTTCGCGGGGTCGAGCTGGAACTGGACTACGACGCCCGGCGTTGGTACAGCGGCGTCAATTACACCCATGTCATCGGTGGCCACAACGATATCTGCCAGAAGACCTACCCGCTTGGCAGCGACAACATTCGCGAAGACATGCCCCGGGAAGACGGCAGCTATTCGGATCTTCGCAACCAGGCCCTGGCCGCCGGATATCCCTCCTATCAGGCCTATCTGGACGCCCAAACCTACTGCGGGGGAGACGTGTTCGGCATGAACAGCGCCCGCAACTCGCCGATGGATCGCGGCAGCTGGGTGTTCGGCACCCGCTGGCTGAACGAAAGCCTGGAACTCGGTACTCGCCTCAACTACAGCGCCGCCGGCCGACCCAAGGGCTGGAGCACCGACCTGTGGCCGAGCTACACCACCTGGGACCTGTTCGCCAGCTATCGCATCAACCGCAACCTGCTGCTGCGTGCCACCGTGGAGAACATCCGCGACCGCAGCTACGTCATGGGCTACTCGGACATCTTCGTCAAATCCTATGGGCCCGGCCGTACCGTGATGGGCGGCTTCGAACTGCAGTTCTGAGTAGGGTCGTCGCCCGTGATGGCCCGCCCTGTTCGATGCACACCGGTGACGGTGTGCGAATCGGTACCGCGAGGTGCCAATCAACCGGCGAACGATCGCCAAGCAAGGAGAAACAAAGATGGCAATTTCCTATAGCTACGATGCCGACCACTTCCCGACCAGCTTCACTTCGGGTGGCACGCTTGCAGAATTGTTGGGCGCTTACGAAACCAATGGCGTTGCCGGTCAGCACCCGGCCAACACCGGCGGCTTCTACACCAATGGCGTCGCGTCTGGCTTGTCCGGTGATACCTACGCGATGTCGCTCAACAACGGCTCGTTCTCGTTTTCGGCAGTCGGCAACCTGTCCTACAACTTCAGCAGCCACTCGCTGTACGGCACCCTGCAGCAGGTGACCCTGGGTGGCGGCCTGAACGCCAACGGTACCGTTTCCAGCCCGCTGATCACCTTCGACTTCGGCAACACGCCGCTCACCGCAACCGCCGCGGAAGGTCGTGACAATGCCGTGCACGATGTGATCTGGGGGCTGATGAACGGTTCGGTCGAAGGCGCTTCCGACAGCGCCGGCACCCCGAACGACGGCGGCCTGCTGGCCGTGCTGGAAGCAGCCGGGCTGACCGACGACATCATCACCGCAGCGGGTTCTTCGCTCAGCGAGTCCGAGCTGCTGCTGGCGGCTTGATCATCCGGCAATGAAAAAGCGAACGGATGTGTCATCCCGTTCGCTCTGGTAACGCCGTCACGGCCCGTGTTTTCCAAGGCCCAGGCTGTGACGGTCATCAATTCTGGGTGTCGCCCGGGCGCCCGTCAATGGCTCCGGGGGATACCGCCAGGCGTGCTGCGCCTGGCACTGCGCCAAGGAGTTCCTGCATGCGCGCGCCCGTCCCCACGGCTGGCAACGAGATACTTCAGGCCCTGCGTGCCTGCCGCTCGGGGCTGCTGCACGTTGGCCTGTTCTCGGCGGCGATCAATCTGTTGATGCTGGCGCCTGCGCTGTACATGCTGCAGGTCTACGACCGCGTGCTCGCCTCGGGCAATGCCATGACCCTGCTGATGCTGACCCTCATCGTGGTCGGCCTGTTCGCGTTCGCCGGCGCGTTGGAGTGGGTTCGCAGCCTGTTGGTGATCCGCCTCGGTACACAGTTGGACATGCACCTCAACGGGCGGGTGTTCGACGCCACCTTCGACGCCAACCTGGGGAACACCCGGCAGACCTCGACCCAAGCGTTGAGCGATCTCACCAGCCTGCGCCAGTTCGCGACCGGCAATGCGCTGTTCGCGTTCTTCGATGCCCCCTGGTTTCCGGTGTATCTGGGCGTGATCTTTCTGTTCAGCCCGTGGCTCGGCCTGCTGGCCCTGGTTGGTGCGCTGGTGTTGGTGACGTTGGCCTGGCTCAACCAGCGCGTGACCCGGGTGCCGCTCGGCGAGGCGGCGCGCCTGTCCATCGCGTCGAATCAGCAGGCTGCCGGCCACCTGCGCCAGGCCGAAGCCATCGAGTCGATGGGCATGCTCACCGCCCTGCGCCAGCGCTGGTTCGCGCTGCATGCCGGTTTTCTGGGCCAGCAGAACCTGGCCAGCGAGAAGACCGCCGCCTTCAGTGCCTGGTCCAAGTACGTGCGCCTGGCACTTCAGTCACTGGTGCTGGGCTTGGGTGCCTGGCTGGCGCTGGATGGGCTGATCACGCCCGGCATGATGATCGCCGGCTCCATCCTCATGGGGCGGGTGCTGGCACCCATCGACCAGGTGCTCGGTGTCTGGCGGCAATGGAGCAATGCACGGCTGGCCTACGAGCGGCTGTCTGCGTTGCTTGCGGCCAACCCGCGACGTCAGGCGGGGATGCCGCTGCCCACACCACGTGGCACGTTGCGTGTCGAGCAACTCAGTGCCTTTGCGCAGGGAACCCGCACGCCATGCCTGGTGAATCTCGGTTTCGCGCTGGAGGCAGGGGAAGTCCTCGGTGTGATCGGCCCTTCGGGCTCTGGCAAGTCGTCCCTGGCGCGCCTGCTGGTAGGCGTGAGCACTGCACAGACCGGCAAGGTTCGGCTGGACGGCGCAGATCTGCAACAGTGGGACCGCATCGCCCTCGGTGCCCATATCGGCTACCTGCCGCAGGACGTGCAACTGTTCGCCGGCAGCGTGGCCGAGAATATCGCGCGTTTTACCGAGGTGGACCCGGACAAGGTAGTCGCCGCGGCACGCATGGCCGGGGTGCATGACCTGATCCTGCAACTGGCCGACGGCTATGACACGCTTCTCGGCGAGGGTGGAACCGGGCTGTCCGGCGGGCAGCGACAGCGTATCGGCCTGGCCCGGGCGCTGTATGGGTTGCCGGCGTTGATCGTGCTCGACGAGCCGAATTCGAATCTCGACGAACCGGGGGAACAGGCCTTGCTGGCCGCCATTGCCGAGGCCAAGCGACAAGGCCGCACCGTGGTGCTGATCGCCCACAAGCCGTCGTTACTGGCCAGCACCGACAAGCTGCTGGTGCTGCGTGCCGGGCAGATGCAGGCATTCGGGCCTGCCGAGCGAGTGCTCCAGGAGCTGCAGCCCAAGGCGCCGCCGGTCGCGGCTGCGGTGCGCAGCACGTCAACGTTCAGCATGAGCTACGGCAGCCAGGGAGTGGCCTCGTGATGGGCGAATCGCTTCGCAAGGAAGGCCAGTTGGCCGACGTGCTGCACCTCGACGAGCGGCGTTATTCGCGCATGGGCAGTTGGTTGCTGGCCCTCGGGTTTGGCGGCTTTCTGCTCTGGGCCGGCCTGGCTCCGCTCGACAAGGGCGTGGCGGTCAGCGGCAACGTGGTGGTCGCCGGCAATCGTCAGGCGGTGCAGCACCCTTCCGGCGGCGTGGTGCAGCGCCTGCTGGTCCGTGATGGTGATCAGGTCAAGGCCGGCCAGGTACTGGTGCGCATGGACGCCACGCAGATCGGCGCTCAGCGCGAGGCGTTATTCGTCCAGCACCTCGGCGCGCTGATCAGCACCGCCCGGCTGGAAGCCGAGCGCGATGGCCTGCCGGAAATCGCCCTGCCTGCTGGCGTCAGTGCCATGGCGGATCCGCGCGTCGAGGCGACCGTCGCCCTGCAGCGCCAGTTGCTCGCCAGCCGTCGGGCCGCGTTGCGTCTGGAGCTCGAAGGCCTGCAGGAGAGCATTGCCGGCAGTCAGGCCGTGCTCCAAGGGTTGCAGGCCGCCAGGGCGCACAAGGACGAGCAACGCCTCAGCATGCAGACGCAGTTGCAGGGGCTGCGCGAGCTGGCGCGTGATGGCTACGTGGCGCGCAATCGTCTGCTCGAGAACGAGCGACTGTATGCCCAGCTCAATGGTGACATCTCCCAGGATCTCGGCACCATCGGTCGTACCCAGCGGCAGATCCTCGAGTTGCGCCTGCGTGCCGCCCAGCGCAGCGAGGAATATCAGCAGGACGTGCGTCAGCAACTCGCCGACGCCCGCCTCAGGGTCGAGGAACTGGGTAGCCGACTGAGCGCCGCCGACTTCGAACTGGCCCACAGTGAAGTCCGTGCCCCGGCCGCGGGCACCGTGGTCGGGCTCGACGTGTTCACCGAGGGTGGGGTGATTTCGCCAGGGCAGATGCTCATGGAAATCGTCCCGCAGGACGCGCCGTTGCTGGTCGACGCCCGAGCGCCGGTCGAACTGGTCGACAAGCTGCAGCCGGGCTTGGACGTGGAGCTGCTGTTCGTTGCCTTCAACCAGAGCCGCACGCCGCGGGTCAACGGCAAGGTGACGCTGGTTTCCGCCGATCGCCTGCTCGACGAGAAGACCGATCAGCCCTACTACAGGCTGCGTGTGCAGGTGGATGACGATGGCTTGCGCCAGTTGCAGGGCCAGACGATTCGTCCCGGCATGCCGGTGCAGGCCTTCGTGCGCACGGGTGAGCGCTCACTGCTCAACTACCTGTTCAAGCCGCTGACCGATCGTACCCACATGGCGCTGGTGGAAGAATGAAGCCTTCGAACGTCGTCGTCAGGCTCCTGGTTTTGCTGATTGGTGCGTTGCTGACTGCGCCGAGCTTCGCATTCGGTGTGATGGACGCCTACGCCCTAGCCCTGCGCAACGACCCGACCTTCCGCGCTGCCACCCATGAGCGGGATGCCGGTGCGCAAAACCTGGCCATCGGTCGTGCCGGGTTGTTGCCGAGCCTTTCCTACAACTATCGCAAGGCTCGCAACGAATCCGAGGTGACCTCTGGCGATGTGACTCTCGACCGCGACTACGACAGTTATTCCTCGACGCTGACCTTGCAGCAGCCCTTGTTCGACTACGCCGCCTGGGCCGAATACCGCCAGGGCGTCGCCAAGGCGGCATTGGCCGACGAGCGCTTGCGCGGCCGTGGTCAGGAGCTGGTGGTGCGCGTCTTCGCGGCCTACAGCCAGGCCTTGCTGGCCGGCGAGCAGATCGAGCTGGCGGCGGCCCAGCGGCGTGCCTATGCCGAGCAGCTCGAGCTCAACCAGCGCACCTTCGAAGCCGGCGAGGGTACCCATACCGATCTGCTGGAAACCCGCGCCCGCCATGATCTGTCCCGCGCGCAGGAGATCGAGGCGCAGGATGCGCTGGACGCCGCGCTGCGCGAGCTGCAGGCGATCATCGGCGAGCCGGTGGAGCTGCAGCAATTGGCGCCATTGAGCGGCCCGTTCAGCGCCGAGCCCTTGGCACCGGCGCGCTTCGAAGGGTGGCGCGATATGGCCCTGGTGCACAATGCCGACCTCGCCGGCCAGCGTCACGGACTGACCGTGGCTGAGCAAGAGGTCGAGCGTCAGCGTGCCGGACACCTGCCAACGCTGGGGTTGTACGCCACCTCGCGGCAAACCCGCTCCGACTCGGAAAGCACCTACAACCAGAAATACGACACCGACAGCATCGGTATCCAGCTCAGCATGCCGCTGTTCGCTGGCGGCGGCGTTTCGGCGGCCAGGCGTCAGGCTTCGGCGTCCTTTGAGCAGGCTCGCTATGAACTCGATGCCCGGCGCGACGAAGTGCTCGTCGACCTGCGTCGGCAGTTCAACCTGTGCGCCAGCAGCACGGCCAAGGTGCGCGCCTATGAGCTGGCGGTCGAGTCGGCAAGTGCGCTGACCGACGCGACCCGCAAGAGCGTGGCCGGTGGCGAACGGGTCAACCGCGACGTGCTCGATGCCGAGCAGCAACTCTACGGCGCACGTCGCGATCTGGCCGAGGCGCGCCACGGCTACCTGCGGGCCTGGTTGCAACTGCGTTACCTGGCCGGGGTGTTGGGGGAGGCGGATCTGCGCCACTTGAACCGCTACTTTCCAGGCCAGGGGTGAGGGGCGCGTTACCGACTTTGCGCCGCTGATTCGTCATTTATCTAGACTATTCCGAGCACCGCTCGGCAGGCCCCGTCCAAGGAGAGAACGATGACCGCCCAACCGGCACAGCTTGCCCACCCTCTGCGTTCGCAACGCCTGAACCAGTTGACCCACGAGCCTCATGGCAAGCTCGATACTCTGGTGAAGAGCCATGATCCGTTCGGCAGCCCGGAGCGTTTCGCGCGCTTCGTCGCCGCGCAGTACCTGTTCCAGTACGACCTGGAGACGCTTTACAACGATCCGGCTTTGGTCGCGTTGATACCGGACCTGCCCGCCCGTTGCCGACTCCAGCAGGCGCTTCTGGATCTGGCTGATCTCGGTTTGCCGATTCCCGAGGGTGACGAGGCCATCCGCAGCCGTTCGCTCGGGCTCGGTGCCGCGCTGGCCTGGTTGTTCGTGTCCGAGGGTTCCAAGCTGGGCGCGGCCTTCCTGCTCAAGCGCATGCCCGCTCTGGGCCTGAGCGAAACGTTCGGGGCGCGGCATCTGGGCGAGCCCGAGGGCGGCCGGGCGCAAGGCTGGAAAAGCTTCGTGGCAACCCTCGACGGCGTCGAGCTGGACGAGCGCCAGGAACGCGAGGCCGAAGCTGCCGCCATCGCCGCCTTCGAGCGTTTCACCGAGCACTTGGAGCGCTGCTTTGCCTGATACGCCTGGGGCGCTGGCCAGCGGCTGGACGCGCTGGCTGTGGCTGGCGCTCGCCTACCTGAGCATTGGCATGGCGGCAGTCGGTGTACTGGTGCCTGGTCTGCCGACCACCGAGTTCGTGCTGCTGGCCGCCTGGGCCGCGTCGCGCAGTTCGCCGCGGCTCAGCGCCTGGCTGGAAAACCACCGGCTGTTCGGCCCGCTGCTGCGCAACTGGCGAGACGGTGGTGTGATCACTCGGCGTACCAAGCTGGCGGCCAGCCTGAGCATGTTGGTGGCGTTCGCCATCATGGTTCTCACGGTAGCGCATACACCGTCAGTGATCTTCGCCGGGCTGGGCATGAGTTGCGGCGCACTGTGGATCTGGTCACGGCCAGAGCGCCCCCGCAAAGACCATCACGTCTCGTAGCCCGTGGTTGAGCGCAGCGATACCCAGGGTAGATCGGAAGTAGTTGGGACAACTGTTCCTGAGTATCGCTAAGTGCAACGCCAGGCTACCTGTTCGGTATTTAGCCTATGCTGTGCGCTTGTGCGAACGAGGGCCTGGCGATGAACAAGGATATCGGCGAGATCAACGGCGCCTGCCATTGCGGTGGCGTGCGCTTTCACGTGGCGCTCAGCGACGGCCTGCACACGGCACGGCGCTGTACCTGTTCCTATTGCCGGATGCGCGGCGCGGTAGCGGTTTTGGCCGAGCTGGCCGGCTTTCGGATTCTTCAGGGTGCGCAGCTGCTGACCACCTATCGTTTCAATACCGGGAGCGCCGAGCATTTCTTCTGCTCGCGTTGCGGTATCTACACCCACCACCAGCGTCGCTCCAATCCCCATCAGTACGGCGTCAACGTCGCCTGCCTGGAGGGCATCAGCCCGTTCGATTTCGAGGAAGTGCCGGTCAGCGATGGCATCGCCCATCCCAAGGACGATCCCAGCGGAGCTGGCCCGCGACAGGCCGGGGTGCTGCGCTTCATTCCCGCCGACTGAGAACCCGGGCCAAAGATATGAAAATGCCGCGTGGCCCGGAGGCGACGCGGCATTGGATGCAACGGTTGCGTAGCGGCGATCAGAACGCCGGAACCACCGCGCCTTTGTATTTTTCCAGGATGAAGGCTTTCACTTCATCGCTGTGCAGGGCCTTGACCAGCTTCTGCACGGCCGGGCTGTCCTTGTTGTCTTCGCGGGTCACCAGAATGTTCACGTACGGCGAGTCGCTGCCTTCGATGGCCAGGGCGTCCTCGGTCGGGTTCAGCTTGGCTTCCAGGGCGTAGTTGGTGTTGATCAGCGCCAGGTCGACCTGGGTCAGTACGCGCGGCAGGGTCGCGGCTTCCAGTTCACGCACCTTGATGCCTTTCGGATTCTCGGCGATGTCCTTCGGCGTGGACAGGATGTTGGTCGGATCCTTCAGGGTGATCACGCCAGCCTTCTGCAGCAGCAGCAGAGCGCGGCCGCCGTTGGTGGCGTCGTTGGGGATCACCACGTTGGCGCCTTGCGGCAGGTCTTTGAGGTCCTTGATCTTGCTGGAGTAAGCGCCGAACGGCTCGACATGCACGCCACCGACGCTGACCAGGCTGGTGCCACGGCTCTTGTTGAACTCGTCCAGGTACGGCTGGTGCTGGAAGAAGTTGGCGTCCAGGCGTTTCTCGGCGACCTGCACGTTGGGCTGCACGTAGTCGGTGAAGACTTTCACGTCCAGTTCCACGCCTTCCTTGGCCAGGGCCGGTTTGACGAAATCGAGGATCTCGGCGTGCGGGACGGCCGAGGCGGCGACGCGCAGGGTTTCAGCCTGGGCGGCGCTGGAGAAGGCTGCGACGACAGCCAGGGCAGTGAGCAGTTTTTTCATCGTTGACTCCTTGAAGTGAGATGGCGTGGCGGCACGCTGCCGCTGGCCCTTCCAGCTGTTTTTATTTACGGGAAAAGTGCACCACCAGGCGGTCGCCGATGGTTTGCAGAATCTGTACGAGCACCACCAAGAGCGCCACGGTCACAAACATTACGTCCGTTTGGTAACGCTGGTAGCCGTAGCGCACCGCCAGGTCGCCCAGGCCGCCGCCGCCGATCAAGCCGGTCATCGCGGTATAGGACACCAGGGTGATTACCGTAACGGTGATGGCCGCCAGGATGCCCGGCAGGGCCTCGGGCAGCAGGGCGTTGAAGATGATCTGCCGAGGGCTGGCGCCCATCGCCTGAGTCGCCTCGATGATGCCGCGATCAACCTCGCGCAGGGCGGTTTCCACCAGGCGCGCGAAGAAAGGCGTGGCACCGACCACCAGCGGTGGAATGGCGCCAGCGACGCCCAGCGAGGTGCCGGTGATCAGCACCGTTGTTGGAATCAGCAGGATCAGCAGGATTACAAAAGGGATCGAACGGAGAATGTTCACTATCGCCGCCACTGCAGCGTAGAGCGGTTTATTCTCGAACATCTGCTTTGGGCCTATCAGAAATAGCAGCACGCCCAAGGGCAGGCCGAGCAGCACAGTGAATGGCATGGTGCCGGCAATCATGTAAAGCGTATCGAGACTGGCCTGCCAGATTTCCGGCCAGTCGACATTGGGCAGTAAGGTTTCCATCAGCGCAGTACCTCCAGGTGCACGTCAGCCGCTTCGAAGCGAGCGAGGGCAGCGTCGATGTCGCCGCCGGTCAGCGCCAGGGTCAGCTGGCCGTAAGGCATGTCCTTGATGCGGTCGATGCGCCCGGCGAGGATGCTGTAGTCGATGCCGGTTTCCCGCGCCACCTGGCCGAGAACCGGCGAATAGGTGGACTCGCCGATGAAGGTCAGGCGCAGGATGCGGCCCTGCACATGGGCGAAGTCATCGCGTTGGTCGTCCTCGTCGACATGCTCGGCTTCCTGCACGAAGCGTTTGGTGGTGGCGTGCTGCGGGTGCAGAAACACCTCGGCTACCGGGCCCTGTTCGACGATCACGCCGGCATCCATGACCGCCACGCGGTCGCAGACACGACGAATCACATCCATCTCGTGGGTGATCAGCACGATGGTCAGGCCCAGCTCGCGGTTGATCTCGGCCAGCAGCTGCAACACCGAGGCGGTGGTTTGCGGGTCGAGGGCGCTGGTGGCCTCGTCGCACAGCAGGATTTTCGGCCGCGTGGCCAGGGCGCGGGCGATGCCGACACGCTGCTTCTGGCCGCCGGAGAGTTGCGCCGGGTACTTGCTGGCGTGGTCCTTGAGACCGACACGCTCGAGCAGGGCGGCGACGCGCTGGTCGATTTCCCTGGCCGGCACGCCCGCCAGTTTCAGCGGCATGCCGACGTTGGCGGCAACGGTCTTGGAAGACAGCAGGTTGAAGTGCTGGAAGATCATGCCTACTTGCTGACGGAACTTGCGCAGGCCGTCGGCGCCCAGGGCGGTGACATCCACGCCGTCGATGTCGATGCGCCCGCCGGAGGGCTCCTCGAGGCGGTTGATCAGGCGCAGCAGGGTGCTCTTGCCAGCACCGGAATGGCCGATGATGCCGAACACTTCGCCACGTTCGATATGCAGGTCGCAGGGTTGCAGGGCGGGAATATCGCGGCCACTGACGCGATACGCCTTGTGAACCTGATGAAAGTCGATCACGCGTTAAACCTTTTGGGTTCTTCGTTCTGCCGGGTAGGCATAAGCATAAAAATGATTGCCAGTTTACCCGGCGCTGCTTAGACCTCAAAAATCTTTGTAGGCCTATGTTTATATCTAAAAAGCTGGATTCGAGCCCGGATCGAAACCTTACTGGCCTCGAACGCGCAAGATCAGGCGCGGTACCTGAACCGGTTTGACGGCGTGGCTGAGTACAAGTTTGAACGTCGGGTCGAGCTTCATCACCCGAGCTTCGAGCAGGGCCGTCACACGGCGCAGATCTTCGGCGCTGCGTACCTGGACATGCACGCTGCGGTCGAAGGCCACCACATCGGCGGCCACGGCATCCAGGCGCTGGAACAGCGCCGCCTCGTCACGGCTGTCGAGCATCGCCAGGCTGACGTCGCTGCGCTTGTCTGCCGGGTCGATCAATTGCGCCGGCACCTGCGCGGGTGCGCCATCGGCCGCACGGCTGGCGGCAGCTTGCGCTTCGGCGGCCTGGCGCAGCAGGCGTAGTTGCTCCTGGCGTGCTGCCTGGGCCTGTTCACCGGCTTGGCGCGCCTGTTCTACGGCGCTCAGTTCGGCTTGGCGGGCCTTGCCGATGGCGCCATCCAGCCCGGTGGTCAGGGCTGGCGCCTTGGGCATCAGGGTGCGCGCGTGGGCCAGGGATTTGGCGGCCTTGTCCAGGTCGCCGGCTTCCAGGGCCTTCTGGCCTTCCTGCAGGTACGCCTCGGATAGCTGGCGCTGGGCCTGCAACTGTGCAGCGGAATCGCCTTCTGCCTGCAGCGCTGGTAACTGGGCTTCGGCCTCGGCCAGCTGGCCGGCGGCCAGATGTGCCTCGAACTGCTCCTGGGCGCCCGTGGCTGCGGCAGCTTCGGCCGGGGCTGGCGCCGGCTCGGCTGCCTGCTGGCTTTGGCAGCCAATAGTCAGCAGGGCCAGTACGGCCAGGGCGGCGCAGCGTAAAGGGAACGATGTCATGGCTGCGGGTCTCGGTTTGTGCAAAAAATACGCAATTCTACACGGCGGCCGGCGGGCCACCAAATGTGCCATCACGGCGGGGTGTCAGGCCTTGCGGCGTGGCAGCAGAAAGCTCAGCAGGAACAGGCTGGCGGCCGACACCACGATCGATGGCCCGGCCGGCGTGTCCTTGAACCACGACAGGCTCAGACCACAACACACCGCAATGATGCCCAGCAGGCTGGCACCGAAGGCCATCTGCTCAGGCGTGCGGGCGTGCCGCTGGGCGGCGGCGGCGGGGATGATCAGCAGCGAGGTGATCAGCAGCACGCCGACGATCTTCATGGCCACGGCGATGACGATGGCGATCAGCAGCATCAGGCCAAGGCGGATGGCGGCTACCGGCAGGCCTTCCACGCGTGCCAGTTCCTCGTGCACGGTGATCGCCAGCAGCGGACGCCACATCAGCACCAGCAGCACCAGCACCAGGGCGCTGCCGGCGAGGATCCAGGCCAGATCCGTAGGGCTCACCGCCAGCAGGTCGCCGAACAGGTAGCCCATCAGGTCGATACGCACGTCGCGCATGAAGCTCAGCACCACCAGGCCCAGGGACAGGGTGCTGTGGGCGAGGATGCCGAGCAGGGTGTCGCTGGCCAGCGGCTGGCGGGTTTGCAGGGTCACCAGCAGGATCGCCAGCAGCACGCAGCCGACGGTCACCGCGAAGGTCGGGTTGACGTCCAGCATCAGCCCCAGTGCCACGCCAAGCAGGGCGGCATGGGACAGGGTATCGCCGAAGTAGGCCATGCGCCGCCACACCACGAAGGAACCGAGAGGGCCGGCGACCAGGGCCAGGGCGAGACCGGCGAGCAGGGCGTTGAGCAGAAAATCAGCCATGCTTGCAGCCGTCTCCATGTACGTGAGGGCGGACCGGGCCGTGGATGGTCAGGCCCGGTTCGTCGCTGACCACGCTGCCGTGCAGGTCGTGTTCGTGGTCATGGTGGTGGTGATACACGGCCAGGCTCTGGGCGTCGCGGCCGAACAGTTCGACGAAGGCCGGATCGAAGCTGACCTGCTCCGGATGGCCCGAGCAGCATACGTGGCGGTTCAGGCAGACCACCTGGTCGGTGGTGCTCATCACCAGGTGCAGGTCGTGGGAAACCATCAGCACGCCGCAGCCATGGCGGTCGCGCAGGCGGGTGATCAGCCGGTACAGCTCGGCCTGGCCGGCCACGTCGACGCCCTGCACTGGCTCGTCGAGCACCAGCAATTGCGGCTCACGCAGCAGCGCACGGGCCAGCAGCACACGCTGCATCTCCCCACCGGAAATGCCTTGCAGCGGGCTGTCGAGCACCTGGCTGGCGCCCACTTCGGCCAGAGCGGCCTGGGCACGAGCGCGATCGACGCCCGGCACCAGACGCAGGAAACGCAGCACGCTGAGCGGCAGGGTCGGGTCGACGTGCAGCTTCTGCGGCATATAGCCGATGCGCAGCTTCGGCTTGCGCCACACCGTGCCGCTGTCCGGAGTGAGCAGGCCGAGCACGGCGCGTACCAGAGTGGTCTTGCCGGCGCCGTTGGGGCCGATCAGGGTAACGATCTGGCCGGGCTGGATGGTCAGCTCGACCTTGTCGAGCACGGTCTGCCCGGTGAAACCGACAGTCACGCCTTCGAGGCGAATCAGCGCGTCGCTCATTTCTTGCCTTGGCAGCCTGCGCACAGGCCGACGACTTCCACGGTCTGGTTTTCCACCGCGAAGCCAACGCCCTTGGCGCCGCGCACGATGGCGTCGCTGATGGCGGTCTGCTCGAGCTCGACGGCGGCGCTGCAACTGCGGCATATCAGGAACTGGCTCTGGTGTGCGTGGGCCGGGTGGCTGCAGCCGACGAAGGCGTTGAGCGAGGCGATGCGGTGCACCAAGCCGTTTTCCAGCAGGAAATCCAGGGCTCGGTAGACCGTTGGCGGCGCGGCGCGGCGGCCGTCTTCCTCGCTGAGCACGCCTAGAATGTCGTAGGCGCCCAGCGGCTTGTGGCTGGCCCAGACCAGCTCCAGCACGCGCTTGCGCAGGGCGGTCAGGCGCAGGCCCTGGCGCGCGCAGATGGCCTCGGCTTCGGCCAGCGCATGGCTGACGCAGTGGGAGTGATCGTGGGGGCGCGATGCCAGTGGCGGCACGACGCTGGCGGGTTTGTACATGGCGTGGGCCTCGAAACGTAGGACGTTATTCTATTACGCATTGGCCGCCCGGCGCCACGCATCGACCAGCCAGCCCGTCGATGCATTTCGACGATGGGCATAAAGAGATGTTATTGTATTACTCCTTTCGCCTGCTGACCGAATCTCCTGCCTATGTTGCCGCGCCTGCTTTCTCCACGTTCGTTGATGATCTCCTTCGCCCTGCTGTTTGTCGTGGGTTCTGCCCAGGCCGAGGTGCGCGTGCTGACCAGCATCAAGCCCCTGCAACTGATCGCCGCCGCGGTGCAGGACGGCGTGGGCAAGCCTGACGTGCTGTTGCCGCCGGGCGCATCGCCGCACCACTACGCGCTGCGCCCATCCGACATGCGTCGGGTGCAGGAAGTAGACCTGCTGTACTGGATCGGTCCGGACATGGAGAGCTTCATGCCCCGCGTGCTGGCGACCCGCGAGAAGCCCAGCGTGGCGGTGCAGAGCCTGCCGGACATGACATTGCGTCACTTCGGCGAGGAGCATGATCACGATCACGATCACGATCACGATCACGAGGCCGAGCAAGCGCAGGCGGCCGCCGACGAGCACGACCATGACCATCGCCCTGGCAGCCTGGACGCCCACCTGTGGTTGTCGTCGGCCAATGCCCGGGTGATCGCCGCGCGCATGGCAGCTGACCTCGCCAAGGCCGACCCGGCCAACGCCGCGCGCTATCAGGCCAACCTGGAATCGTTCGGCAAGCGCCTGGATGTTCTGGAACCACGGCTGAAGGCTCAGCTGGAGCCCTTGGCTGCCAAGCCGTTTTTCGTGTTCCACGAAGCCTTCGATTACTTCGAGGCTGCCCACGGCCTCAGGCATGTCGGCGTGTTCAGCGTCGCCAGCGAAGTACAGCCCGGCGCCCGCCATGTGGCGGCCATGCGTGAGCGCTTGCAGGAAGTCGGGCCGAGCTGCGTGTTCAGCGAGCCGCCGCTGCGCCCGCGCCTGGCCGAAACCCTGACCGCCGGCCTGCCGGCGACCCTGGCCGAGCTCGATGCCATGGGGGCCGCAGCGCCCCTTGATGCGTCGGGATACGAACGCATGCTGCAGACCCTGGCCGATGGGTACAGCGCCTGCCTGGGCAAGC